>JAJECS010000012.1 GCA_022821905.1 Chloroflexota bacterium
TCGCGCGGGGTCCCGCCGCACGGGATCCCGCGCTGACCCGACCGCCCAACCACCGCACTGTGCTCCAAGAGCGGCCGATGCGCCTCTCCATGCGCTCCAGCCCCAATTATTCAAAGGTCTCCCTCCGCGGGAATGACGGAGGGGGGCGTGGTTCGACAGGCTCACCACGAACGAAGTTCTTGTCTCTCTGCCTAGCGGGTTCTGCGACCAGTCAGGTGGGAAGCGCGGGCTATGCCGGTGCGCCGAGGATGACGGGCAGGGTGAGGCCCACGACGAGCACGAGCGCCCAGAGGGCGGGGGCGGCGCTTTGGAGGGACTCGCGGCGGCGTTGCAGGCGGGCCTCGTCGGCCTGGCGGCGGGCGATCCACCAGGGGTTGTGGCGGGTCTCGAACCAGTGATAGGTCAGCCCGAGCCCCGCGCCGTAGGCCAGGTGACCGACAAGGCTCGCGGTCAATGACGCCGCGCCGGCGGCCGACCAGGCGGGCGTGGCGCCCAGCAGCATGGGCATGAGGATCTGCGGGCCGAGAATCCAGAGGAAGAAGCCGAAGGAGACCCCCCAGCCCACGGCGGAGCCCGCGTCGTAGCTCTGGCGACGGAAGAGCAGGCCGTAGGCCGCGCCAAAGAGCATGGCGATGAAAAGGTGGATGACCAGGCCCGCGATCTCCGTATCGCCGCCCATGAGGCCGGCCACGCCGCGGAGCGCCCCGACCTGCACCATGACGTAGGTGAAGAGGAGTCCGCCGACCACCCCGGCGGCGATGCCGCGGCCGAGGGCGCGCAGGCCGCGTGTTCCGACGCCTTCCTCGTCGTCGCTACTGTCGACCTCGTCGAAGAGGACGCGCCAGAGCTTGCGCAGCCACTGATACCCCAACCCCAGCACGCCGCCGAAGACGAGATAGGCGAGCAGCGCGGGATATGCCTCCGCGGCGGCGGCCACCGACCAGGGGAGGCCGCCGTCCAGGATGAGCGGCAGGATCGTCAGCCGCAGCACGACCCAGAGCAGGAAGCCATACATCGCGCCGCGCACCAGTCCGGCCCCGGAGCTGTCGCTGGGACGTTGGGCCAGCGCCGCGAATCCCGCGCCGGCGACCGCGCCGATGACCAGCGCGGCCAGCCAGGCGGCCGGCCCGGCGGTGTCCGACGGCAGCGCGGCGAATGCGGGCGTTCGTCCCTGATCGTTCAGCAGGCCGGCCGCGATGGCCGCCGACGCAAGCCCGGCGGCCGCCCCGAGACCGATCCCCGTGAGCGAGGGCCGGCGCACAACCGGCCGGCTCAGGACGAGCAGCGCCAGGCCCGTCGTCGCGCCGTAGAGCAGGAAGCCGAGCAGCAGGTCGAACGACGACTGCGCGGCGGCCAGCGACCAGGTGACCGGTTCGCCGGCCGTCAGCGGGTAGAGCGTGAGGGGGTCGAGGAACCACACCACCGCGCCGTAGGCGAGCCCCCAGAAGACCAGGGCGTCGTTGCGGCGCGCCTGGTTGCGCACGAGGGCCGCGAAAAGGACGCCGAAGACCGCCGAGAGGACGAAGTGCACCAGCAGCCCGACCCCCAGCGACTCACGGGCGGTGACGATCAGCGCCATGGAGGCCATCATTCCGAGATTCAGCATGGCGAGGGCCAGCACCACGCCGCCCACCAGCCCGGCCAGCGCGCCGGTCAGCAGCCATGCCGCGAGGCGGTCGGAGCGGATCATGCGTCCGGCCCTGCCGGCGTCACAGGCCCGGGTGCGCGACGGGGATCGGCCTCGCCGTCACGTGCGCCAGCACTCGGCTCCGCCGCATCCGACGGTCCGGGCAGCAGCACGATGTCGCGCGGGAACAGCAGATCGATGGCCCAGTCGAGCGCCACCCGCACCTTGCGGTCCATGCCGGGCAGCTTGGTGAAGTAGATCGTGCGCCACATGACCCAGGCGACGAAGCCCGAGAACTTGCGGCCGGCCACTTCGGCCGCGGCGGTGCGGGACCCGAGCGCCACCAGCGAGCCGACGGCGCGGTAGCTGAACGGCTTCGGCGCCTGCCCGCGCGCGACGGCCACCACGTTGTCGGCCACGGTCTTGCCCTGGCGGATCGCGTGCTGCGCGGTGGGCGGGTGGAAGGAACCGGGCCGATGCACGTCGGGCACCTGCGCGCCGTCGCCCAAGGCCCACACGCCGTCGAGACCGGGCACCTGCAGCGTCGGCTCGACGACAAGCTGGCCGCGCCGGTTGCGTTCACAGGGCATATCGCGCAGCAGCGGGCTGGGCTGGTTGCCGGCCGTCCAGACCAGGGTGCGCGTGGAAAGCCGGGAGTCGTCGTCGAGGGTCACGCTCTCCGCATCGGCGGCGGCCACACGCTTGCCGAGCACGAACTCGATGCCGCGGCGCTCCAGCTTTTCGCGGGCGTAGTCGCCCAGCTCGCGGCTCAGCTCGGGAATGATGCGGTCGCTGGAGTGCACCAGCACAAACCGCGGCTCGTCGCGCCCAATGCCGGGGTAGTAGCGGCGCACGCTGCGCACGAGATCGAAGAGCTCGGCGATGGACTCGGTGCCCGCGAACCCGCCGCCGGCCACGACGAAGGTCAGCAGCCCCTGCCGCGCGGGACCGTCGCTCTGCTGCTCGGCAGCTTCAAGAGCCGCGATGACGTGATTGCGCAGGCGGGCCGCGTCCTCGAGGGTCTTCAGCGTGAACGCGTGCTCGGCCAGCCCCGGGAGACCGTAGAACGCGGGCACGGATCCGACCGCCACGATCAGGTGATCGTAATCCAGTTGCTCCGTCCGGTCGGAGCCCATGGGGATCGCGGTGATGCACTTGCCGCTGGCGTCGACCGCCTGGACGTCGGCGTGGCGGAAGCGCGTGTGTGGGCAGGCGACACGGATCGGGGCGGAGATCGCCTGGGCGTCCAGGCCGCTCGACGCGACCTCCGCGAGCATCGGCGTGAAGAGCAGGAAGTTGCTCCGGCTCACCAGGGTCACGTCCAAGGGCATGTCCCGCCGGTGCAGCTCTTCGAAGCGCTGCGCGGCGCCCATGCCGGCGAAGCCGCCGCCGAGGATCACCACTCGCAGCGGTTGCTTTGACTCCCGGGAACCCGTTTGAACTTCGGCGCCGTGGCCGGCCCCCGCACGAGCCGCCAGGGCGAGCAGCACGCCGAGGCCGCCGCCGAACATCAGGTGCGCGATGAGGCTGGGAAAGTGCCGCGACGCGGCCTCGACCGACCAGGTGGGGGCGGCGCCGTCGAGCGCCGGGCCGATGGTGAGCGGACCGACGATCCAGAGGATCAGCCCCGTCATGAGGGCCAGCGTGATGCGCGACGCGTGCTCGCCGCGCCGGCGCAGCGGAATCACGCGCGCATACGCCGCGCCCGTCGCGGCGCCGATGACCAAATGCACGGCCAGCCATGCGCCGTCAACGGGCGACCCGAGCAGTCCGTCGAATCCGCCCATGGGCGTCGCCGGAACCAGGAACACGAGCGCCGCCGCGGCTCCCGCCAGGGCGCCGATCAGCACAGGCTCGCGCCCCGCGCGCGCCATCCAGCGACCGGCGCGCCGGCGGCGCACGCTACGCCGGAAGGGTGGCGGTGGCGAACACGACGCGGAACGGTACGCAGTAGATGACGACGCTGTTGTACGCCGAGAGGTCGGTGCCGGCCGGAATCTCGTAGTTCTGGTTGCCGATGTTGCCCTTCAGCGCGCCCACGTCGATGTAGTCGCCCAGCTGCTGGCTCGACGCCGGCGCGGGCGCCGAGGACAGCAGCACGCTCAGCGCCGGACCGTTGGTGACCATGAAGTCCGTGAGGCGCAGCACCAGCTTGTCGTCGGGCGTGCGGAAAACGGTGGCGCTTCCGGAGCCGCGGTGAAAGTCGTCAGCGCCTTGGAACTGGCCCATCCGCAACACCTCCGGCTGCGGCGCGGCCTCCGGCGTTGGCGTGGCTTCGGGCGCTGGTGTGGCTTCCGCCGTTGGCGTAGCTTCCGGCGCCGGCATGGGAGGCATCGGCTCATCCATCACGGTGTCGGGCATGACGGCGGCCGCCTCCATCACCCTTTCCTGGACGGCCATGCGGTCCGCCTCGGCGAGAGCCTCGATCTCCATCAAGGTGGGCATGGCGGCCTCGAACTCGGCGGCCATCTCCTGCTTCTCTTCCTCGGTCATGGTCTCCATCGCAGCCGGTTCCGGCAGCTCGAATGGAAAGGCCTCGTCAACCACGGTGTCGCGAAAGAGCGGCGATATCAGCCAATAGGCAATCACCACCGCCACGATGAATCCGACCGTTCCGCCGCCGATGAGCACTCGTCGTCGAGTCATGTCAGCCTCCTTCGTACAGCCTTACGTGCGACTGTCGAGGGCAGATTCCATTGGACGTAGTGTGTATCTCCGACACCATATGCCGCCAGTCACCGGGCAACGGTGTCTTCCAACACTCTCTGCGCAAGGTCGAGCCGCGAGGTGGTGAATTGATCCACGCCGCTCTCGATGGCCCGAATGATCGCATCGGCGTCGTTGAGATTGGCGCCGTGCACCCGCAGTCCGGCGTCGTGCAGCCGTCCGACGAACGCCGCGTCGATCACATCAATCGGCAGGTGCGCGACGCTCACCCCGGCCAACGACATCAGGTCCATGACCTGCCGCCGGCCCAACTCCGGCGTCATCCAGGCCGGCCACGGCTCGAAGAACATGCCGGTGGAAATGCTCGGCTCGCGGCGATGCATGTGCCAGAGCAGGGGCCCGTGCGGGGTCGACAGCTCGACTGACGCGACGGCGTCGGCGGCGCGGATGGTTTCGAGCACCCGCTCCAGGAACGACAGCGTGGTCCCCTTGAGCTCGATTTCGAGGCGCGCGCGTCCGTTGGCGAGGCTCAGCACCTCCTCGAGCGTGGGAATGGTCTCGCCGGCGAACTTCTCGTCGAACCACGCACCGGCGTCCAGTCTCCGCAACTCCGCCAGGGTGTGGTCGCTGACGAGCCCCGCGCCGTCGGTGGTGCGGTCGAGGTAGTGGTCGTGATGAACCACCAGCGCCCCGTCGCGGCTCGGGTGGACGTCCAACTCGATGCCGTCGGCCCCGGCGTCGATCGCGGCGGCAAAGGCCGCCAGCGTGTTCTCCGGAGCCGCCGACGTGTCCCCACGATGCGCGATGACCAGCGGCCTGCGGGGTGCCATGCCCTCGCCGCCCCAGGCCCCCGCGACGGCTACCGGCTGCCGGCCGCCTCAGCCCCCGATCTGCGGGGACGGCGGCGACGGCGGTTCGATCGAGGTCCGCCGCCATTCGCGCCGTTCGCCTTCGCCTTGCCGCCGCTCAGGCGTTCGCCGGGCATTACGCGCCGGCCGTTGGCTCCGGCGGATGCTTCGGCGGGCTCGACGGGTTCGGCGCCTTCCGGCAGAAACTCGGCCTTGAGCTCGTCCCAGTATCGCCGCGGGATGCGGCGCTCCAGGGAGTATTCGATCGAGGCCAGCCGGTCGAGGCCGGCGCCGCTGACCAAGGTGACCGATCGCCCCGCGCGGCCCATGCGGCCGGTGCGGCCGGTGCGGTGGGTGAACATGTCGGGGTGATCGGGAATGTCGTAGTTGATCACCTGGGCCAGGCCGATGATGTCCAGGCCGCGGGCGGCGACGTCGGTGGCGATGAGCACGTCGATCTCTTCGCGGCGGAACCGGTCCATGACGCGCTGCCGCGAGGGTTGGGGCATGCCGCCCTGGATGGCGTCCACCCGCAGGCCGCTGCGGCGCAATCGGTCGCGCAGCAGGTCGACTCCGCGGCGGGTCCGGCCGAACACGATGGTCGGCACGCCGGGGGACTGCTGCAGGATGCCTTCGACGGCGGTGGCCTTTTCCATTTCGGGCACGACCCAGATCTCGTGGTCGATTTCGGGGAGGTCCTCGGGTCGGGTGTCCAGCGCCACGTGCTCGGGGTCGCGCAGGTGGCGCAGGGTGAGTCGCGCGACCCATCCCGGCACGGTGGCCGAGAACAGCGCCGTCTGGCGGGAGGCCGGCGAGTAGCGCAGGATCGACTCGACCTGCGGCGCCATGCCGATGTCGAACATGCGGTCGGCCTCGTCGATGACGAGCATACGCAGGTCGTCGACGTTCAGGTCACGGCTTTCGATCAGGTCCAGCACGCGCCCCGGCGTGCCCACCACGACCTGCGCGCCATGGGCGAGCGCCTGGCGCTGTGGGGTGTAGCTGAGCCCGCCGACGATGCGCACCGAGGGCGGGGCGTCTGGTCCGAGCAAGGGATCGATGACGGTGCCGATCTGCTCGGCGAGCTCGCGGGTCGGCGCCAGCACCAGGGCCTGGACGCGCGGATGATCGGGGTCTAGTCCTTCGACGATCGGGATGGCGTAGGCCAGGGTCTTGCCGGAGCCGGTTCGGGCTTGCCCGACGACGTCGCGGCCTTCGAGCAGGTGCGGAATGCAGGCGGCTTGGATGGGGGTGGGACTGGTGATCTCGTCGGCCGCCAGCGCGTCGACGAGATCCGGTCGGACGCGCAGCGCGGTGAAACTCTCGATAGCGGGTGCCCTTCTGCAGCAACTGGCGCCCGCCGTGGGCCGATCGATATCTGCGGCCCGCGCCCTACGTGGTGCGCTGGGCGCCTCTAGCTTTCTCAACCATACACAATCGCATGGCCGTCGCGCAGTAGTATCGTGGCACCGGCGCGCCACCCGACGGACTCGAGGGCCCTGCGATGACCGTGCCGCCAACGCCAGCCCCGGACGTCCAAGCACTGTTCAAAGCCTCGATGTCGGCCCTGGCTTCCGGCGTCGCGGTGGTGACGGGCACGGCTGCCGACGGGTCGCCGCGGGGGCTCACGGTCACCTCGATCGCCTCGTACTCCGCCCATCCGCCGTCGGTGATCGTCTGCGTGGACGAGACGTGCAACAGCTATGCCGCGCTTACGACGGGCAGCCACTTTGCGGCGCATCTGCTGCACGCGGCGCAGGCCGACGTGGCCAAGCTCTTTGCCTCCAGCGCCACCGATAAGTTCGACCAGGTGTCGTGGACGCGCTGGGACGACCGGCTGCCGGTCCTGAACGACATGTTGGGCGTGGTTGTCTGCCGCCGCATCAGCACGACGGTGCTCGGGGACCACGCGATCGTGGTGGGTGAGGTCGTCGACGGGTCGATGCGGGAGGGGCAGCCGTTGGTGTATTGGCGGCGTGGGTTCTACGAGGGGCCGGGCATTGCGACGGAGAGCGGATAGCGATAGCGGTGAATCGGAATCGGGCAACCACGAGGGTTGCCCCTACTAAAGGGGGCTGCGATGTCGCCGGTGCGTGATCTTCTGGCCGACCGCGGCTATGCGGCGGATCCCGTCTATCTGACGGACCTGGACCGCGCCACCCCCGCGTCGGCGCTGGCGCACGATCTGCGTCCGAACACCTGGCAGACGCTGCCCTACGAGACGGAGGACCTGCACGGGGTGCTGCTATGGGCCGGCTTCGAGTCGCAGTCGCCGGCGGTCAGCTATCCACTCGGCCGGCGCGGCTGGCATGCGATATCCGTAGGGTTTCACCCGACCCCCGAGGACCAGGGCTGGCTGGGGCAAGTGCTGGTGAAGCTCAGCGGCGACGACACCTATTCGATGCTGCGCTGGGAGCCGCCGCGCGGGCTGGACGGGCACACGCGCCGGCTCCGGTTCGAGGAGCTGTTCTGGCGCGTGGCCAAGCTCGACGGCCAGGACCTGGTGTTCGAGCAGATCACCCGGCGCCTGGCGGCGGGCGACGGCCCGGGAACTATTCAGGGCGAGTCGACCAAGATCGCCTACGTCAAGCTCGTGCCGCTCTCGGACGCCGAGGCGGCGGCGCACGAGCGGGACCTCCGCGACGCCTCCACGCGCCGGCTGTTCGGGCACAACGACGCGTTCTATCCCTACACCTATCGCACGACGACCGCCGAGGAGATCCGGCGCGAGGTTGAGCCCTACCGCGAGACGGACTTTGGGCGCATCTACTGGGAGGTCGGCGGCGGGGACGAGCTCTACTACGACACCGCCGTGGGTCGCAATCCGGCCGATCTCGACCTGCGGGGCTACAGCCGGCTGGGGGAGCGCCTGCTAGTGGAGAGCTTTCGCGAGTTCCGGCGCAAGGGCATCGATCCGGTGGACGTGGCGCTGCGGCACACCCACGACCTGGGGATGGAGTTCCACGCCAGCTACCGGCTGGCGGCGTGGACCTATCCGCCGACCACCATGGAGGGGTTCTTCAAGGGCGGGTATTTCGAGCGCCATCCGGAGCTGCACTGCATCGACCGCGAGGGGCGGGTCTTGCCGCGGTTGTCATACGCGTATCCGGAAACCCAGGAGTTTTGCCTGGCCGTGCTGCGGGAGATGGCGGCCTATCCGGTCGACGGCATCGCGCTGCTGTTCAACCGGCGGCCGCCGTACCTGGACTACGAGGCGCCGCTGGTCGAGAGCTTCACGCGCGAGTTCGGGGAGGACCCGCACGACCTCGACGAGCGCGATCCCCGCTGGCTGGCTCACCGCGCCGCCGTGCTCACGGCGTTCATGCGGCGGGTACGTGCCGAGATGGACGCCGCTAGCGCCGCGCGCCAGGGCAAGCGGATCGACATTTCCGTGTGCGTGCTAGGCACCGAGGCCGACAACGACTTTTTCGGCATGGACGTGGCCACCTGGGCGCGCGAGGGCCTGATCGACACGCTGATTCCCTACAGCCCCGCGCCGCTGGCCCTGCCGGTGGCCGAAGATACCTGGAATTCGGGCGAGCAGATCCAGCCCTTCGTGGAGGCGGTGCGCGGGACGCCGTGCCTGATGGCGCCGAACCTGATGCCGCGCGATCTGAGCGCGGAGGACTACCGCCGCATGGCCTCGATGCTCTACGGCGCCGGGGCTGAGCATCTGTTCGTGTGGGACTGCGCGGGCTCGTGGTTCCGCGCCAACCACCAGTCGCACTGGAATGCGCTGCGCCGGCTGGGTCACCGGGACGAGATCGAAGCCTGGCGGCAAGGGGGCGAGCCGAGCCTGGCGAACCCCACCATTCCCCTCCGCACCCTGGGCGGCTGGGACATGACCACGATTGCCCCGGGCTGAGTGGAAGGGCGGTTCGCGAACCGCCCCTACGTCGAAATGTGTCGGCAAGCTGCGTAGGGGCGCTTCGCGAAGCGCCCTTCCGAAGTGCTAGCGAACGGGCTCCGGATGCAGGGCCAGCTCTCGTCCGTCGCCGTCGACCACGCGCAGCGCGAAGACCCAGGAGCCCCAGGATTGCCCCGCCAGCCCGTCGTCCGGGTTGTCGAGCTTGACTTGCAGCCGATTCCAACCGGCCCGCAGCGCCAGCCGATGCTCCCGATTGCGGAAGTAGGCGTGGCGGCCGAGTGACTCCCACTGACCGTCGCCGACGCGCAGCCGCAACTCGTTCACCCAGCCGACCTGTAGCGTTACCGCATCGTCCGCTTCAGCGTGCAGCCACGTTTCCGCCAGTCCGACCGCCGGATAGGTCAACGAGTTCTCGGCGGTGATCGGACGGAATGACAGCGTGAAATCGACGAAGCCGTGAATGTCGGCGGCCGGCGCCCAGCGGGCGACGTGCCGCTCGCCGTGGCGCCAGGGCGAATCGGGCGGGTACCCCATCTCGGCGAAGCGATCAGCGGCGTCGGCACGGTCGGCGGCTGCGTCTAGCGCGGCTTCGTGATCGGGATGGAACGGACCGAGCAGCTGCCAGCGCGGTTCCGGGTCCGGGGCGCCGGTGGCGTCGTACGGCAGCTCGGTGCCGAGCAGGAGCTGGTCCCAGTCCGGCATGCGAGCGAACGGCCGGTGCGGCGATTCCTGGTACCAGTACGCCGTGCTGCAAATGTCGTTGGCCATCGACCCGAAGCGAATCTGAAGCGATTGCCCGAAGGGAATGGCGTCTGCCTCGAAGAAGCGGTAGGCCGCCAGTGTGTGCCGGGCGAGGGCGGGACCGAGGTCTTCCTGGGCGTAGTAGGGCACGCCTTGGTCGAGATGCGTGGAGGGCCGGTGCAGGACGCCGCCGTTGGAGGCCCCAAAGGCGTCCTCGCCGCCCGCGCCGCGCAGATGGGCGAACGGTCCCTCCGGCGCGTCGGCGGGGTTTGTGACGTAGATGTTCTCGGCGCCCGCGTGCGACCAGCGCGCTCGGTCGTCGCGCACGGCCACGCCGTAGTTGAAGCCCAGGAAACGACCGCGGCCGACCGCATCCAGCACCAGGTAGTTGCGCCCAAAGGCCTCGCACGGGTTTTCGCGCCGGAACTGGGCGTGGAAGCGCAGCGGCTGCGTGAAGGATTCCGGCGGATAGGCGTGCCAATCAGTCTGCAGCAAAATCCCGTCGTCGCCCACGTCCGGACCTGCCACGGCCTCGATGCGCGCGGCGCGCTGAAAGGGCATGGGAAACGTGGCCGTGTATCCGGCGTGAGCCTGCATGGTGAGGTAGCGCGAGTCGAGCGAGTAGGGCGGCAAGCCGTGGAGCTGGCCGAAGAAGTCGCCGAGCGGCGCCTCGACGGCGGGCGCGTCCGCGCCGTCCCAGAACATGCGCAGCACAATCTGGCGCTGGTGCGCGGGCGTAGGCCGGCGCACGCTGGCGGCCCAGATGCGGCGGATGCAGCCGGGGCCGTCGAGCTGGGCCAGCGTGACGGGAGTGTCGGGCGGCAGGGCCTGGTACGTCGTGACGCGCGCGGGGGTGAAATGCTCGGGCAATTGCAGCCACGCGGGGTCCAACGAGGGCATCACGGCGCCTCGGCGAAGGAGCCTTTATGGCCGGCGTAGATGGCCTCGCACAGGCGCATGGTCACCAGGGCGTCCTCCAGCGTGCTCCAGGGGCGGCGACCGTTGAGTATGCAATCGGCGAAGTGGCGCGTCTCGTTGAAATAGGGACCGCCTTCGGGCGCGAGGTCCAGCGGCGCCTCGTAGGGATCGCCGTCTGCGAACAGCTCGAAGGTGTCGGGGCGGTGCGCCTCTTCCGGCGGGCTCATGCGCGTGAGGTCCATGTAGGCCGAGAAGTCCTCGGCGTGCAGCTCGGCTCGCTGGATGCGGGTTCCCACGCCGAAGTGCGACATCAGCACCGCCCGCGCGCCGTTCGCGAAGGTGATCACGGCGTTGTGCCGCTCGCGCGCGGGGCTGGAGCGGTAGGTCTCGGCGTGGACGTGGGTGACCACGCCGGTCGTCTCCATCGAGTCGCTCACCAGCCAGCGCAGCAGGTCGACGTGGTGGATCGAGTCGCAGATGAGGGCCGGCGGCATGAGTCCCCGGCTCATGTTTTCGACCACCTTGTCGCTCGGGTTCTTGTTGTAGGTCGCGGCGGCGTGCACCGGGCCGCCGCGGGCAAGCGCCAGCCGCTTGACGGCGAGAATCTGCGGGAAGTAGCGCCGGTTGAACGAGGCGATCGCCATGGCGGTGCTGGCGGCCTCGACCTCGATCATGGCCGCGGTGTCGGCGCTGGTGTTGCCCGGCGACTTCTCGACCGAGGTGTGAATGCCGCGCTCGAGGCACTCGCGCACGATGGGCAGCAGGTGCCCGGGCAGCGTGACCACGTAGACCACGTCCGGGCGGGCACGATCGAGCATCTCGCGGTAGTCGGTAGCGGCGACCTCGGGTTCGAAGGCAGCCGCCGCGGCCAGGCGCTGCTCGTCGAGATCCGAAACGCCGACGAGCCGCATCTCGGGCGCGTCGGCAATCATCTGAAGGTGGTTGTTGCCGTGGCCGCCGAGTCCGATCACCGCCGCCTTGAGGGAGGCCATTGCGCTAGCTCCTCATGCCTAAGGGTCGTGTTGAAGGGCCATTGACGCATAATGCCCCGATTCGCGCCGCCGCGGCGCGTCCGCCGGGCCCTCGTGTTCCGGACTCCGCGTAGGGGCGCCCCTTGTGGGTGCCCCTTGAGCACCAGCGCCTGGGGGATACGGCTGGTGAGCGCCAATCGCGAACGACTGTGTTTCCGCGTAGGGGCGTCCCTTGTGGGCGCCCGTTCGTGACCGGCGCCGGGGAGGTGAAGCCGATGGCCGATTCCGATCGCGAGCGACTACGCCGCATGCTGCAAGAGCGCTCCTTCATCACCGGCACGTTCAAGCTGTCGTCCGGCCAAACCAGCTCGTACTTCTTCGACGGCAAGCAGGTCGTCCTGGATCCCGCCGGCGCGCATCTGGCCGGCAACGCGATGCTGGAGCTGATTCGAGAGCGGGCGCCCGACGCCAACGCCATCGCGGGTCCCACGGTGGGCGCCGACCCCATCGTGACCGCGGCCATGCTCCTGAGCGCCGGCACCGAACAGCCGCTGGCCGGGCTGTTCGTCCGCAGCGAGCGCAAGGACCACGGCACCGAGCGCGTCATCGAAGGCCCGCTGCAGCGCGGCATGCGCGTGGTCATCGTCGACGACGCCGCGACCACCGGCGGCTCACTGGTCTACACGGCGCGCTGCCTGCGAGAAGCCGGCCTGCACCTCGAGGTAGTCCTGGCCATCGCCCTGGTCGACCGCCTGGCCGGCTTCGAAGCCGCCATGCATGAAATCGGCGTCCCCCCAGCCAGCGTGTTCACGCTGGACGACTTCGAGCCGCCGGATAGCGGGTCCGGCCCCCTCTCCAAATGAGGCGTTTGCATAAGCCCGCCGTCACTCAGTCGCAGCGACAGCCCCTTCCGTCATTCCGGCGAAGGCCCGAATCCAGTCCGGTCGAACTTCGAGGCGCGCCCGATGCCTGGCGTCGAGCCTGCCCCGTGCCGCAATACAGGGATGACGGTGCTGGTCATACCGGCGCCCAATACCATCTGGGCGCCGGAATCTGCAGAAGAGACTAGATAGACAAGCGAGGGCGCAATGGCCAGGCTAGCCAAGGCGGAGGAAGCCGGGATTTACTCAGCAGCACAGCAGTGGGTCGACGCCGCCCTGCGCAACGATGGCTCCCTTTTCACACCCGGCGAGCCGGTCTGGTGCTTGCAGACCATCGAGGAATTTCTCGAGCGAGTCGACGCCGAATCCGTCGGTCAAGGCACCTTCATCGGCCGGTACGAAGACTGCCTCGCCAGCGCATCACCCACCACAATCCAACTCGCAGCCGAGCTTCTCTATGTGCATTTCTTGATCAACAGCGCCATAGGCGGACCCGCCAAGCGAGACCAGATCTTGAAAGTCCTGGGTTGGGCCGGGCGCGACGCTCCGCTTCCGCAGAAACTAGATAGCGCGCTCGATGCCGGCGTTTGCAATCCTGGACTGCATTTCGGCACCCGCCGCCACTTGCAACTACGGCAAATCGCAACGTTAGCCAAGAACCTTAAACAGCAAACCGAAGATCAGCGCATAGCAGCAATCGACGATCCGTGGAAGTTTAAGCAGGCAGCGTGGAAAGAAAACGAGCCGCAAACGTATGTTCAAACCTCCGCTATCCTACATCTGGTTTTTCCAGATGCCTTTGAGCGTGTCCTTCCGAAGTATCAAAAGGCAGACATCGTGCGAGCCTTCGCTGACTACCAGCACGAAACCTCTGAAGATCTCGACCGTAGCTTGCTCGCAATCCGTGAGGAGCTATCAGAGACCTATGGCAAGGAATTCGATTTCTACGACGGTCATCTTCGGACTCAATGGGATCACGTACGCAAACGCACAAGGTGGGATCAATTCATCCATTGGGCACGCCGCTTCGTCCAGCATCGAGACTTCGAGAAGGAGGAACGCAACTACAAGCTCGCGATTGCGGAGAGACTTCAGGAGGCGCGCAAGGCTGTTGAGGCTGGATCGGACGACTGGTATGCCCGACTAAAGCGCGCGTTCACATTTCGTAGCAATCTCGTTCACCATGTAACGTTCAGTAGATTTCTTCAATGGTGTATCGACCACGAGCTAGAGGCGCGAGGCGCACTTCTCGAATTGTGGAGCGGAGAAGACGATATCGAGGAAGCGGTACGAGGCTTCCTGCAGCATCGACTTCCGGCGGATGTCGTCACCGGAAAGGGCACCAGGACAAACCTGGCGGCATTCTTGGTGATGGTGGTCGACCCGCACCACTGCCCACCATACCGCGTAAGTCCGTACACCAAGGCGTACAACCTGACCGGATATCCGCTGCCTGACGACGGCAGCGACGCAGCCGCAACCTACGGCCACGCCCTTGGATTCCTGGACGCCGTAGTTGATGAAGCGTTGAAGCGCGGGCTCAAACTGCGGGACCGCCTAGACGCGCAATGTGCATCCTGGTCGGTCACGAGCTCAGGCGACTGGTACAAGGAAGTCCTTCCCGAGGAGGAGCACGAAGCCTTCTTGAACTATCGAGCACAAGTTTCGGAAGTGGACGACGACGAAGAAGGCGACCCACCGCCGCCCCCTGATCCGCTTGAGAAGCTAGCCGAGGAGATCCTGTTCGACGTTGGCGAGCTTCGCAAGATCGAAATGTTGCTGAGCCTCAACGACAAGCGCCAGATCATCTTTCAGGGCCCGCCGGGCACCGGCAAGACCTATGTGGCGCGGAAGCTGGCGGAGTGTCTGGCCGGTTCCAAAGACCGCGTGCGGTTGGTTCAGTTCCATCCGTCCTACGCCTATGAGGACTTTGTGCAGGGTTTCCGCCCACAGCGCGATGGGGGACAGCTCGGCTTCAATCTCGAGAATGGGCCGCTGATCGAGATGGCCGAGGCGGCGGAGAAGGCGAGAGACGAGAAGCACTTCCTGGTCATTGACGAAGTCAACCGCGGCAACCTGGCCAAGGTGTTTGGCGAGCTGTACTTCCTGCTGGAGTACCGCGACGAGAAGATGCGCCTTCAGTATTCGGACCAGCCGTTCTCGCTGCCCGCGAATCTCTACATCATCGGCACCATGAACACCGCCGACCGTTCCATCGCGCTGGTGGACCTGGCGCTGCGCCGCCGCTTCCATTTCGTGGAGTTCCATCCCGACAAAGCGCCGGTGCAGGGGCTACTAGGGCGCTGGCTCGCCAAGCATGCGTCGGGGATGGCGTGGGTGGAAGGCGTGGTCGATCTCGCAAACAAGAAGCTCGCCGATGAGGACGCCGCCATCGGGCCGAGCTACTTCATGCAATCCGACGAGTCCGGCAACCCAGGCCTCAACAAGGAAAAGGTGCGCCTGACCTGGGAGCACAACGTCCTTCCCTATATCGAAGAACGGCTGTTTGGTGAATCCGATCGTCTTGCCGACTTCGACCTCAACGCCTTGCGCGCCGAGGTCTCCGGTGAGGCTGAACAGACTGACGGCCCGGCAGACGAACGCAACGAGGCGGCCAGCGACGACAATGCGTCAGCTTGACCTGCGCGAGTACGAAGCGAGCGAACCCTACAGGCTCTCGATTCAGGAGCGCGACGAGCTAACGGACGCATTGCCCTCGCTGTCAATCGAACCAGCGGTGGGCGAACGCGCTGACTACCGGCTGACGCCAGGGTCGACAGTGGGCGCGCTTGAATTCGGCGGCCTGTCGGTGCTCATCGAGCCCAAGATCAGCATCCCGCAACTGCTATCGCTGGCCTGCTACGCCATGGGAATGTTCAAGCATCAGGAGCGGCGCTGGTTCGACTTCGAGAGACAGTCGGCGCTGCCCGACACGCTGGCGATGGCGCTGGCAGCCGCGGCCCGGCGGGCCTTTGCGCGCGGACTGCTGCATGGCTATCTGACCCACGAAGAGGCGCTGCCCACGGTGCGCGGGCGTATTCGCTTCGACGACCAACTGCGGCGCAGGTTTGGCCTGCCGCTGCCGGTTGAGGTCCGATACGACGAGTTCACAGACGACATCCTGGCCAACCGTCTGGTGAAGGCGGCGGTTGCGCGGCTGGGCGGAATGCGGTTTCGTTCACCGAAAGCGCGTCGAGACTTGGGGCGCATCGCGGGATTGCTCGACAACGTCTCACTAGTTGCATTTCCGCCAAACAAGCTGCCAGAGGTCAGTTTCGACCGGCTAAACCAGCACTATCGCGACGTGGTGGGGCTGTCGCGGCTGATCCTGCGGCACAGCGCCTTTCAGTCCAGCCGAGGGACCGTGCGCGCCGCTGGGTTCCTGATCGACATGAACACGCTCTTCCAGGAGTTCGTGACTCAGGCGCTGAGGGAGGAGTTGCGTGTGTCCGACCGCGTGCTCCGCTCCGAGCATCGACTGCCGCTCGATACGCAAGGTCGCGTGCGGATCGAGCCTGATCTATCGTGGTGGGACGGAGGCGTCTGTACGTTCGTGGGCGATGCCAAGTACAAACGCACGCGGGCGCACGGCGTCCCTAACGCCGACCTCTACCAGTTGCTGGCCTACGCCACCGCGCTGGACCTGCCGGGCGGGCTGCTGGTCTACGCCCAGGGCGAGGCGGACATCGCGGAATACCAGGTCCGCCACGCGGGCAAGCGACTGGAAGTCACGGCGCTGGACCTGGGCGGGACACTGGATGAGGTATTGGCGTCCGTCAAGCGATTGGCCCAACGCGTGCACGCGCTACGCGACCAAGCCCACCGCCTAATCCGGGCGGCCTGAAGAGGGCCGAACCGGTTGAGTGGTGCGTCCGGGTGAGCAGTTTGCCGGATGACCCTTGGGGACTCCCAAACGAGCACCTGTGCGTAGGCCTCTAAGTGCCCCAATCCGTTCGGCGGACCCTTCGACAAGCTCAGGGCGAACGGATTGGGGAGGCGTCCATCGACTTGGCCAGAAAATCCCTTGATCTACGGCCGGCCGACGCAGACGTAGCGGTTGGCGCTGAAGAGGAAGTCGCCGCGGTCGGTGGCTTGGTGGAGGTCGGCGCGCCAGTCGTCGAGCTCTTGGGCGGTTGCGAGGGCCTTGGCTCGGAGCCACTCGTCGATGACCTGGATCTGCCAGTAGCCGAGGGTGCCGGGCTTGAGTTCGTGCTCGGCGATCACGCGGACGTTGACCTCGATGCTGCGCAGGCCAGCGCGGCGCATGAGCGACGGGGTCGTGCGGCCGATCCAGCCGTTCGGGCCCGAGTCGCAGAACGCGCGCAGGATGCGGCGTCCCAGCGTCCCGTCGCCGCCGGCGAACACGAGGGTGTCCCAGTCGGTGTCGTCGGACACAACGCGGCCGCGGGGCGTGCAGACGCGCGCGGCCTCGCGGAGCAGCGCCACCGGGTCGCGGACCCACTCGAGGGTCTCGGTTTCGACCACGAAGTCGAAAGTGTCGTCGGCGAAGGGGAGCCTTTGGCCATCGCCAATCACGCGCGCGATTGGATGATCAGGGCGCCCGGCAGGATGCTTGGGATCGATCCCCACGAGCCGCTCGCGCACAAGTTCGCGGGCCAAGCCGAGCAGCCGTCCCTGCCCGGCGCCGATATCGAGCAGGCGCGACGGCGGCGCGGCGGCGCGCGCCAGCAACCACTCGTAGTGGTCTTGCAGGCTGGCGGGAAGTGGCGGGGGCTCGTTGCGCATCTTGATCCAGGCTAGCCGAGCGGCGGGAGTAGCAGGCATGGTCGACGTCCGTGGACGCTGGTTCGTGTTGGCCGAGACTGGACACCGAGACAATCGAGCAATATAGGCAAACTGTTTGATTGACAGAGACTAGTTCATCTGACAGTCTAACTGTTGCCAATGAAATCTTGGAGCTTCGCTCATGGCAACTCACACCTACGACTATGATCGTCAACCTGCGGAACAGGTCGTGGTCGGCCTGACGACCAAGTCCGACAAGATTCGCGCGCTGTTCCGCGCGGGATACAGCCGGTCCGAGATTGCCCGAAGCCTGGGCATCCGCTACCAGCATGTCCGCAATGTGCTCGTGCAGTCGGGCTATATGGAAACCCAGCTAAGCCGACCCATGCGGAACGAAGCCGCGACAGCCGGGGACTCGCCGCCCGAGCAAGTGCGAGCCACGATCGGTCCCGGCGGGCGGGTGGTGATCCCGGCGGCATTCCGCGCGTCCCTCGGCATCAAGGAAGGCGACGCCGTGATCATGCGGTTGGAGGGCGAGGACCTTCACATCGTCAGCGACGCGACCGAAACCCGTCGAATTCGTGAAATGATCGCCCGTTATGTGCCCGAGGGTGTGAGCCTGGTGGACGAGCTGATCAAAGAGCGCCGCCGTGAGGCCGCCGCCGAGGAGTCCATGTGAGCCGTGCCGTGCTGGATGCGTCGGCGATGGTGGCGTTCGTGCGCGGTGAACCCGGTGGAGAGATTGTGGACGGCTATCGCGGCGATGCGCTGGCCTCGGCGGTGAACGTCGCCGAGACCGCCGCCCGGCTCGTCGATCTCGGCCTGTCGCTCACCGAAGTCGAACGCTCCATCGCCCACCTGTACTTGGACATCGTGTCTTTCGACGCGGATCAGGCCCTTGCCACCGCAGGCATGCGCCCTGCCACTCGCCATCGCGGCCTCTCCGTTGGCGACCGGGCCTGCCTGGAATTGGCCGCGCGCCGTGGGCTGCCGGCGGTGACGGCGGATCGGGCCTGGGCCGAGCTTGACGTTGATGCCGACGTGCGGCTGATTCGAGACTGACTCGATCGCCGAGTAGAGACGCCGGCCCAGGACCGGAGGGCGGGCACAAGGCCCGCCCCTACCCGGAAGGTCAATTCCGGCGGTGGAGAGCGAACGCCTGATACGCCCGAGACCCCGCCTGGATTCCGGCGTCCGCCGGAATGACGGACGGGGGAAGGCGAATCGTCGGAGTGACTGACGAGGTGCGGAAGGCAAGGCGGCTTGGCCCAAGGGGCTACCCGCCCGCGGCGCGGCCGCTGGCCCGGACTGCGGTTGGGTGCCACGATGGGGCCGTTCCTCGCGGTGCTGGGGAGTGATGGCTATGACATCCAGCAATCGGGCGCAGCTGATGCGCGATGGGTATCTGGTCAAGCGCGACGTGATCCCGCCGAGCGAGTTGGCGTCGCTGCGCGTGACCTTTGAGACGTTGCTCGATCGTCAGCGAGCCGTTTGGCGGCGCGAGCGCGGGCCCGACGACCCGCCGGGCGGTCTCTGGGACTCCGCGATGCAGCCGCGCCTGGGCAACACCGAGACGTTCATCGATGCGGAGACGGCCGAGGCGGTGGAAATCTGGGTTTCCGAGCCGATTCGCGGTCTGGCCGCGGAGCTGCTGGCCGACGAGCACGCCGGGATCAGCGCGATGCAGATGATGTGCAACCCCACCTTCGACTACGGTCCGGCGCCCTGGCACCGCGACATTCATCCCATCGACATGGGGCCGATGCAGTCGATGCAGGACAGCCTGGTGGACGACGGGCCGAACTACATGCAGTGGAACATTCCGCTGTACGACGACAGCGTGTTCTGGATCGTTCCCGGCAGCCACACGCGGATCAACACCGAGGCCGAAAACCGCAGCTTGCTGGAGGATGCCCGGGTGCCGATACCCGGCGGCGAGCAGGTCCATTTGCGCGCGGGCGACGTGCTGGTCTACGTCAACTACCTGATCCACTGGGGCAGCCGCTACATGAGCGAGCCCAAGCGCCGCACCCTGCACGGCGGTCAC
Source organism: Chloroflexota bacterium (assembly GCA_022821905.1). Lineage (GTDB taxonomy): Bacteria > Chloroflexota > UBA11872 > UBA11872 > UBA11872 > JAJECS01. The sequence continues at coordinate 19,315 of JAJECS010000012.1, forward strand.
ACGATCTATCCCCACTGGGAAGACCTGGGCTTCACGCGGCATCTCTCGGCAGAGGCGCGCGGGTGGTTCGAGCTGTGGGCCGCGCGGACGGCGACGCTGCAGGACGACACCGAGCGCGCGCTGCGGGGGGTGTTGGACGGCGACGCGGGGGCCTACGCCGACGCACTGGAAGCGCTGCGACCGGGCGCGGGAGCGGCCACCAAGCTGCAACTGACGATCTGGCTCTGCAAGGCCGCCATGCACATCCACAACCTCAAACGGCCGGATTACGCGACCCTGCCGCCCGAGTTTCGCCGCCGCGCGGAATCGAGTCACGGCATCTCGCTCAACTGGGGGCCGCCGTTCGCCGAGCGGTTCGCCAAGTCCGAGGCGGACACGATTTGGCAGCGATTCGGCGCGGTCGAGGACCATCTGCTGGCGCCCGACGGCGAGGATTACGTGCCCGGCTACCAGTCGGGTCCGATTCCCTACTCCCTGGAGCGGATGGAGCGGGGTTTCACCGTCGACGAGTTCATCGCGAGCTGGGAGCACGCGGCGTAGGGCTGGCCGGTCTCCGTGGTCCCGGTCCTCGCCGATGTCGGTCCCTGCCAAATCCGGCGGGGGCGGCGCCAAGATTTCCAGGCGCGGTGCTGTCGGTGGAGTGGATTCCCGCCTCCGCGGGAATGACGGCGGGAGGCTGCGCGCGGGCAACCCTTCGGGCGGCCAGAGGGGCCATCCCTACACGGAACCGAAGCGCTGGCCGTACTCTGCAAGTTGCCCTTGCCGGGGTGGCGGAATGGCAGACGCACGGGACTTAAAATCCCGGGACTTCGGTCGTGTGGGTTCGACTCCCACCCCCGGCACCGCGGCCGCTCAGGCGGGGTCGCCGCCGAACTCGCGATTGACGCGCTCATATTCGTCGGGGCTGCCGATGTCGAACCAGCGCCCGTGGAACACGTGGCCGATCACGGTGCGGCGGGTGTGGAGCCACTCGATGACCGACCCGAATTGGTCGGGACTGCCGCCGTCGTCCAGGTAGGCGTCGAAGTCGACCAGGTTTGCGCGCGGGAAGCCGTAGATGCCGGTTCCGGCCAGGGTCGAACGGGGCGCCGACGGCTTTTCGACGAACGAGACGATCCGATCATCGGCGTCCAGCTCGACAATGCCGTAGCGCGACGCCAAGTCGAGCGACTCGACGTCGTACAGCCCCACCACGATGTTGCTGACGGCTCGGGCCGCCAGCGGCCGCAGGTCGAAGTCGAACACGTTGTCGCCGAGCACGATGATGAGATCGTCGTCAGGGTGCGCGGTGTCCAGGAAAAACTTAATGTCGCCGATGGAGCCCAGCTTGGTCGCTTCGCTGGTGGTCTGATCGTTGTGCAGCGTCAGGCGCGGGGCCAGCGCGTGCGCCGCGGCCCAGTCGACGAACTGGGGAAAGAAGACGTCGTGAGTGATGACGTGGATCTGCCGCATATCGTCGATGGCGGCCAGACGCTCGACCGCGAAATCCAAGCTACAGCGCCCACCGATGGGCAGCAGGTGCTTGGGCGTGGCGCGGGCGAGATCACCCATGCGCGTGGCCCAGCCGGCCGCGAGGATCAACGCTTGCATGCCGCCGATGATAGCGCCGGCCGAAGGCGCGGACGCGTGCGCCGCTATACTCGGCGACACCGCGAGCGAGACTCCGCGCCGACACCCCGCTGCGGATCGGCAATGGGGGTGAGCCGCCAGCCGGGAGAGTGGCGCGCGTGACCGATGCACGCCGTGAATTGATCTTCGGAGCGCTTGGCCTCGCCATTCTCGCTGTCGTCGCGGTCGTCCTGGTGACGCAAGCTTCCGGCAGCTTCCCGGGTTCCGGCGACGAGTCCCCGTCCGACGCGGCTTCCCCCGGCGTCACGGTGCCGCCGCTGCCGTCGCCGACGCCCACGCCCACCCCTGCCCCAACTCCCACGCCGACGCCGCTGCCCCAGACCTACACCGTGCAGAGCGGCGACACGCTGGCGCTGATCGCCGAGCGTTTCAACGTCACCATCGGTGACCTTGCCGCCAAAAACGGCATTCTGGATCCCAACAACATCTTCGCGGGGCAGAAACTCGAGCTTCCCCAGCCGGACGAGCGGGTGACGCCAGCGGCGCCAACGGGGTCCGAGGACGACGTCTACGTCGTGAAGGCCGGCGACACCCTGTTTGCCATCGCGCAGGAGTTGGGGGTGACGGTGGAAGACCTGGCCGATATCAATGAGATTGCCGATCCGTCGCAGCTCTTCGTCGGCCGACCGCTCAGGATTCCCGAGCGCCAGATCACGCCCCCCACGGCACGCCCATCGCCCTAGTCAGGACGGCGGCGACGACGGTTGGGGCTCAGCGTGGACGTCCGCATGGCACGCGGGGCACAACCCGGGGCTGATGCAGCCCACCCGGTAGCGGGCTTGTTCGAAATGTGGGAGCGGCCTCCCGTTCCAGCGCTAGCGGACGCTCTGGCTTCGTCGGTTGGCAATTTGGGGGTGGATTCCCGCCCCGTATCGAGTACGGGGCAGGCTCTTCGCGGGAATGACGGATTCGGAGTAACCCACGACCGGCCACCCGTAGAGGTTGAAGCACCAATCTCTATAATTGGGCGTTGCCCGAATCCCGCCGGCGAAACCATGTCAATCACGTCAACGGTCATCAAGCGCGCCGTCCGCCAGGCTCCGATGGAGGCGCTGACGCTCGTCGAGCGTGCGGTCAAGCGGCCGCTGTTTGGCTGCCAGATGTGCGGGCACTGCATCCTGCAGGACACGGCGTTCATCTGTCCGATGGCTTGCCCGAAGGGACTGCGCGACGGGCCATGCGGCGGGACCGACATGCATGGCATGTGCGAGACCGATCCGTCGATGCCCTGTGTGTGGCTGCGGATCTATGAACGCGCGGAGCGCCTGGGGCGCGTCGACCGGCTGATGAAGCTGCAAGACGACCTGGACTGGCGCGGCCAGGGCACGTCGTCGTGGGTCAGCCTGGTGAAGCGGGCTGCGGATCGCATGCATCCGGAGGCGCGCGAGAAGTCCTAGCGAGCGAGCCGCGGGTCGGGGTCACGTGCGGCGGAAGATGCGCCGCCGGAGTCGGAAGAGCCCGATGGCCAGGAGCACCGCCCCGGCCACGACCGCGAGGATGATCCCGATGCTCACGTTTTCCTCGATGGCTTCGACCAGAAGCTCGTACTCATCGCCGAGCGCCCATCCGAGGCCCACGAATATCGAGGCCCAGATAGTGGCCGAGATGGCAACTGACGGCACGAACAGCCGGAAATCAACGCGCGACACGCCGCAGACCAGCGTCAAGATGACGCGAAAACCCGGGACCAGGCGCAGCAAGATCACCGCCCAGAACTGGTAGCGGCGGAGCCAAACCTCGATGCGCTCCTGGCGTTCGTGGCTGAGGCGAAAAATGCCCCGCAGCCGGTTGATCAATCGAGTGCCGAAGTACCGACCCAGCCAATATTGAATGGACGCCCCGAGGGTGGCCGATCCGACGGTGACCAGCAGTACCAGCAGGGGGTTCGCCTCGCCGCGGGACACCTGATAGCCCATGAGCACCAGCAGGGTGTCGGCAGGCACCGGGAAGGGGATGCCAACCTCTTCGATGCCCACATACAGGGCCAGGCCCAGGTACTGGCTGACTCCCAGGAAGGCCGAAAGGGCCTCACGGAAGGCATCGAACCCTTCAGCCATTCAAGGCCCCGACCCGGCGAACGGACATCTCGACCTGCATGCGCACGCCTAGCGCCGACTGACACCGGGTGCCGAGGCCCGGGCGGCGCCAACCGGCCGAGCCGCGATTCGACTCGAAGTGTCACGGGCAACGCCCCGCTCACTCGCATTACGCCACACCACAGTCGATCTCCTGCCGTTGCGCGCGTGCACGTCGTCCGGGACGCACGCTGTTGGGGTGAGGCCGCTCAGTCTACGCGCGGCCGCCGCGACGGGGACATTCTAGGCGGCAGGTCCGGCGGCTCCATACCTCCCGAGGGCAAACCGCAGCCGAATGCGAACCAAATCCCGCAAGACGCCGAAAGCGACCAGCGAGGGCCGCAGGCGCGATCCGGGATGATCGCGCCAGGCGACGGGAATCTGCGCCACGCGGTATCCGCGATGCACAGCGAGCCGCAGCATCTCGACATCGAACACCCAGCGCTCGATCACCGTGCCACCGAACAGGTCCCTGGCCGCTTCCCGACGACAGAACTTGAATCCACACTGGCTATCGGGGAATCCGCGCAGCCCGGCGATTGTCGGCGTGATCGCACGGAACATCCGGGCGCCGACCCGGCGGGCCGTGGACTGGGCGCGGAGGGTGCGACTGCGAGACATCGCGCGCGAACCGATGACGACGTCGTACCCGCGGTCGAAGGCTTCCAGCACCCGGGGCAGCTCGTCGAGCGGGGTTGAAAGGTCCGCGTCCACGAATCCGATCACGTCCGCATCCGCGGCCAGCATCCCCGCGCGGACGGCCGCACCCTTGCCCCGTTGTCCCGTGAGGGTGATGACATCGACGGGGCGGTCCGACACCACGTAACTCAACGCGACGTCGGCCGTGGCGTCGGTGCTGCCGTCATCCACCACGATGACGTTGGCGTCGATGTCAGTCTGTGCGAGGAAGACCGACAGCGCGTCGAGGGAGGCGCCCAGGCGTCGCGCCTCGTTGTACGCCGGAATGACGAGGGTCAGCTTGGGCATCATCGCCACGCCGTGCCCGAGGCCCCCTGGCTAGCAGCGGCCAGCAAGGCGACAGGTGTGGACATCGAGCACTGCCTCAAGGCTCCGCGCGACCGCGATCACTGTATCGAGCCGAACAACCGTTCCTCGGGCGTGCGCGCGGACTCTGGGTCAGCCGCCTCAAGCGAGCGATCGACGGGCGGCAATTGTGACCGCGCCCGCCGCCATGCGTCCACAACATCCGGCGACTCGCCGCCGTGGGGCGTAAGCCGCGGACGCACCCGGCATAGCACCGTCGTGTTGATCGCCGCCCCCGCCACGATCGCCTGTCCCTTGCTGAGCGCCGGAAGTTCGGCGAGCAGCTCGCGCCCGGCGCTCTCAACCGCGCCGGCGATGGCCTGCTGATCGACAGGATTCACCACGCGCAGGATGCACTGGGTCATGCATTGGCTCAGCACGTCCTGATCGAGCTTGCCGGGACGCTGGGAGATCAATCCCACGGCAAACCCAAACTTTCGACCCTCGGCCAAGATCTGCTTGAGCAGGTTGGTGGTGGGCACTTCCTCGCCGGCCGGCGCGAAGTGGTGGGCCTCCTCGATGAGGGTGAACACCGGCGCCGGGAGATACTGCTCGTGGTCCGAGCCGATGCGCTGCTTGGCGGTTCCCACGCGACCGTCGAACGAGCGGCGCAGCAGCGTGGCGGCGATGATCTGCTGCTCCTCTCTGGGCACTTCGTTGAGTTGCACGACGGTGCACTGCCCGGGCCGGATCAGCTCCTGCAGCGACGTGTGCTCGTAGTCATCGAAGATGCCGTCCTGGCGGCCGAGGGTCGCGTTCAAACGCCACATCAACGCGCGCTTGACGAGCGCGTAGTCGGCGCCCTCGTCGTCGGCGTTGCGCGCGCCGCTCAGCTCGACGTCGTTGACGGCTTCCGTGAGTTGCCGGTATGTCCAGCGGCGGTCGCGGCCGACGCCGACCGCGCGCAGCGCGAGCCTGAGGACCTCGCGTTGCGGTCCGGACAGGCCGTGGGTCGTCCCGAGAAGCTGATAGATGTCGCTTGGGTGCAGGAGGTCGCGGCGGATCTTGATCTGCTCCGGGCGCACGACCAGCGTCCGCGCGCGATAGCCCTCACCGCGGAAGCCGGGGTGATTGGCGATCTCCTCGAGCGTGCCGTACTCCCCGTGCGGGTCGACGATCACCACCGCCGCGCCAACCGACGGTTGCATCAGCTCTTCGACGATCACGCCGGCGAGGTAGCTCTTGCCGGCGCCGGTGCCCGCGATGATGGCCAGGTGCGTGCTGGCGAACTCATTGACGTCGAGCGTGACGGGCACGCGATCCCTGGGGCGCGTGAGCAGACTGCCGATGTGCGCCGCGCCGGGCAGGCCGTGTGAAATCCGGGAAAGGGCGTGCGCCAAGACGTCGTCCGGGACCAGATAGACGGGCCGCCCGGCGCGTGGCGCCACCCGCGGATTCACGAAGCCCAGCGCGTCGTCGAAGTAGCCCAGGACGGCCACGTCGAACTCGTAGAGCTCCGGCGTGGCGTGATCGAAGCCGATGAGCTCGGCCACCCGGCTCGGCGGCACCTGCGGGTCGGCCATGAAGGCGTCGGGATAGAGCTTGAGCGGGCGGCGCGCGTCGATGCGTCCGAGCACGGAGCGCAGCTCCCCATCGACCCGAGCGTCGTACGCCACAAACTCACCGATCTTGAGCTGGTCGTCGGCGTCCGGGGCGACCAGCGTGTAGGCATGCGGGGACTCACCCGGACCCTTGGTGGTGCCGACGGGCACGGCGCTGCTCATCCGGCCGCCTCGATGCGCGTGCGCCAGGCGATGGAGTCGCGCAGCACGGCCACGGCGCCCGCGTGAGCGGGAAACGCTGCGACCAGGCGCTGGGTGATGGCCAGGGCCAGCTCCGAGGTCAGCGGATGCCCATGGGCCAGCAGCAGCGGCAGATAGGCCGCCCGCAGGCCGTCGTCGGCGCTGTGGAATGACTCGAACTCGTCGTCGTCCAGCCGCTGGACCGCATCGCCCACGCTGAGGGCATGAGCGACCACGCCCTGGGTCACCTCGCCTGCGGCCGAACGCGAGCCGAGAAGCAGCACGCCGATGAGCGTGGCGGTTTCCGGCAACTGATCGGGGGCGAGCGTGTGCAACTCGGCTCCGGACGTCAGGCGGGGACCGAGCGTGCCGAACTCGGGATTGACGAGCGTGGTGTCGAAGACCACGCCGACCGCCACGGTCCCATCCATCCTCGGCACGGCAACGAACGTGCCAAAGGCGTAGTCGGCGGGCGCGGGCGCCTGGTCCACCTCGCCCGGACGCATGACCTGCGCCACGTACTCCACGTGCGAGTTGGATTTCACGATCCTCGCGAGTCTCATCGGCGCCGCCGCTTGCTCGCCGACTTGCCGGAGAGGTAGGCGTCCAGGCCGTTGCGGTCGGCGAACTCCTGGAACAGCGCGTGGAACCGGTCGCGGTCGGCCTGGGTCAGCACCGCCAGCGCGTCGGCCGTTTCGGCGGCGTAGGGATAGCCATCGGCCTGGGCGACGACTTCGGCGCGGACGATGTCGGTCATCCATTCGGTGCGGTCGGCCTCGACGACCCAGCGGGGGAATTCGAGCCGTGCCGGGCGGCGGCGGGACGAGGCGCGCAGATAGAGGAAGGCGACCGAGCGCGCGTGCTCGCCGTAGCCCTCCAGCCCCGTGCTCCGCGCGCTGATGAACGCCGGCGTGCGAGCGCCCCACGAGGCCCGCGGCAGCCAGACGCCGTCGGTGACGCGGCGCGGCGGCTCGACGTTGCGCACCGCCGCCACCATGGCGCCGAGATCTCGCGCGCGGCTGGCGTCGATGTAGCCCACGACCGGGACCGCATTTGATTCAGAGGCCTCCAGCAGGCGCACCACCGCCGCCACGTAGCCCTGGCGCAGGTGCGGGATTCTGACGAACGAGGCGATCAGACTGCCGTCGAAAATCGCCAGCCGCTCGGATCCCGCGCCGGAGTCTTCGATCCACTCGGTCAGGGCGGCGCACTCGGCCTCGAAGCGCCGCAGGTCCACCAGCTCGCGCGGATGGCTCTCCTGGTTGTCGACGCCGTAGAGGTCCGTGGCCGGGATGGCCTCGAACCGCAGGTCCTTGGAGTAGGCGTCCTTGGCATGCGCGTTGACGAACCGACCGATCTGCACCGCGCCCACGTCGATCGACCACTCGGACGACGGATAAATCTGGCTCCCGTCCACGGCGCAGGTGGTGACGCCGGTGAGCGTGCGCATGGCCCAGGCGCGCCAGGACTCATGGGTGTCCCCGGCATTGGCCGTAAACGGCCGCCACCACGTCCCGTCCGGCGTCGTGTCCCACTCGTGTGTGGGAAGCGCGCCCTCCGCCTGGTCAGGACTGCCGAGCGCATCGCCAAGCGCCTGGGCCGTGAGGCCGCGCAATTCCCCGGCACCGCGGCGCAGGCCGTCGAGCTCGTGCGCGAACGCCTGGTCGAGGGTGAGGAAGTCGTCGCGCCGGCTTTCGAGCGCCTCGATCACCTTGGTCCGCGACAGCGTCATGCCACTTCCACCCGGCTCTCGCCGTTGACCTTGCGCACGTGAATCACGTGGTCGAGCATCCGCTCGAAGCTGTCGTCGTGCGTGATGACGACCAGCTGCTTGAAGCCGCGCACGCGGAGGATCTGCTCGGCCAGATTGGTGCGGCGGGTGTCGTCGAGATTCTGCGTTGGCTCGTCGAAGAAGGCGACGTCAATGTGGAGCAACTCGCGCAGCAGCGCCAGACGCACCGCCAGCGCGGCGGTCATCTGCTCGCCGCCCGAGAGCTGGGTGAAGCTGCGGATGTGACCGCCGCGCTCGAGGACGATGTCGTAGTCCGGGGTCCAGCGCAGGCGTCCGGCGCGGTCGCCGAGCACTTCGCCGAAGATCTCGTCCGCCGCCTCGCTTACGTCGGCGAGCAGCGCCTCGGTGACCAGCGGCCCGGCGGCGCGCAGCACGCCGCGCATGAGCTCGGTGCGCTCGCGCAGGGCCTTCGCTCGGGCGACCGCACGGTTTTCGGCGTCCAGGCGACGCGCGACCTCCGCGAGCTCGTCCAACTCCTTCTGCCGCTCCGCGATCCGCGCTGCCTGGGCCTCGGCGCGGGTGTCGAGCGCGGTCTTGCGGGCGATGGCGGTGTCGCGAGACCGCTGCGCCGCTTCTCGCGCCGCGGGATCTGCCGCCGCGCCCAGTCTGGCTGCCACCCCCCAGGCGTCCGCCGTCGCCGCGACGGCTTCGCGGACCTGCGCCTGGATGGCTTGCAGACGCTCGGCGCGCTGCTCGGACTCGCCCGCCAGGCGCTCGTGCTGGAGATAGCGTTCGTGGCCGGCGCGGGAGTCGTCCAATCTCCGTTGGGCCGCCTGGGCTTCGGCGAGGCGCGGCCCAAGCTCGCGCAGCGCGGCGTCGGCAGCGGCCCGCGCGGCGACGGCGCCCTCGAAGTCGGCGTCCGCTTGCCGCACCGCCTGCCGTCTGGCCTCCTGATCGCCGGCCACCGTCCGCGCCTGCGCCAACCTGCCGCCGGCGCCGACGTGGGGTTGCAGGGCCTTCTCCGCATCCTGGAGCTCGCCGGTCAGCCGCGCCGCCTCGTCGGCGGCTTGCCGAGATTCGGCCAGCGATTCGAGCGCGGCGACCAGCCGTCGCGCGGCGGCGATGACGTGATCCGGGCGCGACGCGGGGGGAAGCGTGGCCTCGGACGATTCGATGGCCTCTCTGAGCGCCTTCGCGTCCACGCCCTCGGCCGCGGTCGCCAGGGGACGCACGGCTTCAACCACAACCTGCGCGGCCGCATGCTCGTGCTGCGAGGCCTCGAGCGCGCCGCGGCGTGCCTGCAGATCGCCCACGCGGTGCCGCGCATCCTCGGCTTCGCGCAACGCCGCCTGCGCCGTGGCCTCACCGTTTTCCAATTGCTCGAGGTCGCGCCGGTGCCCCGAGGCGCGCTGCTCGAAGACCAATGCCACGTCCGGAACATCCGCCAGATTGCGGCATTCCGAATCGAAGAAGGGACAGACCTTGGTGCGCTCCAACAGCGACGCGGCTTCGTTGTCGGCCGCCATGACCGCGCTCACGCTGGCGCGCTGGGCGCGCACCTCCTGCAAGGCTTCGTGTCTCGTGGCGAGCTGATCGGCCAGCGGCTGCAAGGCCGCCGCTTCGTCCCACTCAATCTGGAGTCGCCGGACCTGCGCGGACGCTGACTCGACGTCCGCCGCGCAACCACCGAGACCTGCCGCGAATTCGTGGCGAGCGGTCGCGGCATCCGATTGCGCCCGGTCGGCACGGCCGGCGATGGCGGCCGCGGCGGCCAAGCGGTCGCGCAACGTCTGGATCGTTTTGGTGGCCGTCATTTCCGCCGCGGCGGCCACCTCCAGCTCCGCGAGTCCGTCCGCCGCCGCCTTGGCCTCCGCCAGCGACTGCCGGGCCTGGTCCCGGGCAACGGCGGCGTGGGTTTCGTCCGCCTGAAGCGCCGAGAGCCGCTCGCGCAACGCGTCTCGCTCGGTCCCCACGTCTCCGAGCTGTTTGATCTCCTCTCCCGCAGCCGCATGGGCCTCGTGGTCGGCACGGGCCGCATCCAGCTGCTCCGCGGCGTGTTGCGCTTGGGCCAGGTGGTCTTCGGCGTCCCGCGCGGACTGTTGGAACATGAGGAGCTGCCTGTCGGCGAGCTTGGCCGCCGTGACGGCAGCCTCGGCGGCTTGGGCCTGCGCGTCGTGGCGCTGCGCGGCCCCTTCCGCCTGGTCCAGCTCGGCTTGCGCCGCAACGCGGTCCTGCGCGATCTCCGCAGCCTCGCGCTGCGCTTCGGCCAGCGCGGATTCGGCGGCGGGCCGGTGCTCCAACTGGATCCCGAGCTCGCCGGCTTTCGATTCGTGGGCGACGCGCTGCCTGTCGACGTGGTTGAGCAGCGGGCGGAGGCCATCGACCGCGCGCTTGAACTCATCGACGCGCAGGATGGGGTCGAAGCGCTCGCGGCGCAGGCTCGGAGTATCCAGGAAATCCGCCGTGAGCCGTCCCTGCGGCACGCCGACGACGCGGTCGAACACCTCGTCGGGGCCGGTGAATCCCGCGACGCCCAGGTGCTGCGCGAGAAACGCCTCGATGTCGTCGGCGCGCTCCTCGAACACGCGGCCCTGCTCGACGTCAAATATCTCCGAGTCCATGGTTGCGTTCGACGACAGCGCCCCGGTGCCGCGGGCGCGCGTGCGGTGCAGCCTGCGGGTCACGCGGTAGCGCCGGTCGTCGAAGCCGGAGGTGAACTCGATCGCTATCGCGGCGTCCGTCGCGCCGTGGCGCATGACGCTGGCGAGCGGGCGTGGACGAAGGTCGAACGCGCCCAGGCCGATGGCCTGCAGAATCGCCGTCTTGCCCGCGCCGTTGTCGCCCACGATGGCGGTGAGGCCGGGCGCCATCTCGATGTCGGCCGAGGCGAAGCTCTTGAAATTGGTGAGCTCGACGCGGTGGATCAGCATGTCAGGCCAGCGTGCCCGCGACGATCGAGGCCAGCGCGTTCTCGTCCTGGCCTTCGAGGACCGAGCGCTTGAGCTCCAGCGTCCGCTCGGCCAGCGTATGGGCATCGGCGGTCAGTGCCGGGTCTTGGGCCAGCAACTCGCGCACGACGTCGCGCTCGATCTGGTCCCGTGACCCGCCGCGGACGCGCACGCCGGCCCCCAGCGTGCGCTCGACGTCCACCGTCACGCGCGCATGCAGCGGTTGGTAGTGGTCCTGCACCAACTCGAGCAAGGCCGGCTGGTCGAGCGCGGCGCGCTCGAAGCCAAGCTCGCCGCGCAGCAGGATTTCGACCAGCGGACGCGGACCGGCCGGCGACGACGGCGGGTCGATGGCCTCCACGACACGCTGCCGCAGCGCCGCGAAGCTCTCGGCTCCGGTGACGCAAATGGCGAGTCGCACAAACGGCCGGCGCTCGACCACGTCGTCGCGAAACCGCGCCTCGACTTTCGGCGGGTCTTCCAAGCGCACCGTGACGTCGTACAGCCCGCGCTCGCGTCCCGCCCCGGCCAAGCCGGGTTCGCCGACCAGCCCTTCCGTGATGCTGTGGGCCTCCAGCGCGCCGGGATTGAAGATCCACGGGTCTTCGACGGGAACTTCGTAGCGGTAGTGGACGTGCCCCAGCGCCAGATAGTCGGCAATGCCGCGGAGCTTCAGCACGTCGGCCGCGCCAATGCCGCCCCGCCCCCCCGGCGACTCTTCATCCACACCCGTGTGCAGCACGCCGATGCGGAATTGCACGCCGTCGGCGGGCGTCGCCTGCGCGGCCTCGATCACCTGCGGCAGGTGCGAGGCCAGACGCGCGCCCAAGTACTCCACGCCGAAGATGCGCACCGGCCCGATGTCGGTGTAGGTGCCGTGGCCGCGCGCGGCGGTCCAGGGCCGCCACTCCAGGCCTTCGCGCTCGGGGTCGATCTGCTGCAGCAAGCGGAGCCGGTTGCTCCGACTGAGCTGCCAGAGCCAGGAGCGCTCGCCGCGGCGAAACCAGCGCTCGTGGTTGCCCTCGACGGCGACCACCGGGATCCCGTCTTGCGCCAGCAGCCCCAGTCCGGCGTCGGCGTCGGCGTAGGTCCGCGGGTCGATGGATTTGGAGTCGAACAGATCGCCGGCCAGGATCACAAAGTCCGGCCGCACCTCCCGGCAATACGCAATGGCGCCGCCGAAGGCGCGGGTGAAATCCTCGGCGCGCTCGGCCAGGCCGTATTGCCGGAAGCCCAAGTGCACGTCGGCGAAGTGGACGAAGCGGATCTGCATCACGCGCTACGGTATCAAACCGAACATAAAACGAACGACACTCCCGCGAGACCGCGTGCGGCCGAGCCAATTGCCTGGACTCCCCGCGCCCGCCCGCCCAACACGGCGTCTAGCGTTCTGGAGCTACCGAGTACGTCGGTAAAGTGGGGCTTGGCCAGCGCCTCTAATTCCGGTTAATCACCCCGCAGGCGACGCGGTCGCCGGCGCCGGGGTCCGCGCCGTAGCTGTCCGGCTTGGCGTGCACGATGATGGCCGCGCCGTCGTCGTCCAAGATGGACTTCAGCGACGCCTGGGTGTTGAAGACGTTGGCGCGCGCGGTTCCGTCGGCCCCGGCGTAGATGTTGGGCATGTCACCAGGATGGTTGGGGCCGTGGAGAAAGCCGTGCCCCTTGTCGTCGGGATTCAGGTGGCCGCCCGCCGCCGAGAAGTCCGGCGCGCAGCTGCCGGTCTCGTGGATGTGGAAGCCGTGCCAGCCCTCGGTCAAGCCGGTCAGGTCCGCCGAGACCAACATGCCGTTCGGCCCCTGGGTCAGCGCGACGGTTCCCATCGAGACGCCGTCCGGCCCGGCCATCGCGGCGACCACGGTGACACCGAGGTCCGCTTCGTCGACTCCCTGGCCATCGCAGGCCGCGAACGCCAGCAGCAGCGTGCAAACGGCGGCGATCATTCCGACGCCGGGCGTCACCCAGCGCCACGCTCCGTTGCGACCATGCGCAGTGCTCATGTATTCCGCCCCGTTGATGCAAACGCCCGCGACGCGGAGTCTATCCCACCAAGCGCAGCCAGCGCGGGCGTCGGCGTATGCTGCGGAGCGTAAGATGCCGGCCGCCGGCTGGAGGGGTCCATGCAGCTTCCCGTGCGCTATCAGGTGATGGAAAGCACCGGCCCCGACGACAACGTCGAGGCCAACATCGTGCACGCGGCGGCCACCGTCGACCTGGACGTGGCCGAGATGGCCATCGTGCTGGTGGACACCTGGGCGGGGCATCCGATGCCGTCGCACCTGGAACGCACCGGGGAGATCTGCCGCACGCGCATTCGCCCCCTGCTGGACGCGGCGCGCACCGCCGGCGCGACGGTGATCTACGCCCCGTCGCCGCGGGTCGCGCCAGACTTCGAGTCCTTTCGCCACGACAGCCGCGAGTCCGCACCGCTGGCGCCGGACGTCGACGACTGGCCGCCCCAGGAGTACCGCGACACCACGGGTCGCTATGGCTCGCTGCGCAAGCGGCCCGGGGAGCTACCCGAGGACTACGACGGGCCCATTCCCGACTGGTTCCCCATTCACGGCATCGACCCGTCGATTTCGCCGATGCCGGGAGACGTGGTGGTGGCGACCGGCGCGGAGCTGCACGCGGCCTGCAAGGCGCGCGGCCTGGTGCACCTGATCTACGCGGGCTTCGCCACCAACATCTGCATTCGATTTCGCGACTACGGCCTGCACGCCATGCGTGACCGGGGCTACTCCCCGATCCTGCTGCGGGACGCCACGAGCGCGATCGAGACGCGGGCGACGATCGGCAGTCTCAGCCTGACGCGGGCGGTCATCCTGGACCTGGAACGCTGGTTCTACACCGCGCTGGCGGAGGATCTGATCGCGGGGTTAAGCCAAGCGTAGCGCGCGCCGGACAATTCGAGCCACCCCGAATGTCATTCCGAGCGCAGCGAGGAATCTAAGGGGCGCGGAGCGTGCAACAACGTCCTTAGATTTCTCACTTCGTTCGAAATGACATAGGTGTGGCCGCAATGATCCGGGTGTGACCGAAATGTCCTGGGTCGCTCGCAGTGACAAGAGGCTTCCGACCGACGGTGCTTTAGCCCTCGCTGCCGTTCGAGGCGAACTGGGCTTCGAGCGCGTTGAATCGGTCCAGCCCGATGAGCGTCTTGAACTCCTCGAGACCCGTCATCGGCCCCGCGCCGGTCGTCGTGCCGGAAGCGTGCAGCGCCGCGAAAACGCCGCGCAGCACGGCGGCGGTCGCGAACAGGCCGGACAGCGGATAGACCACCATGCGAAAGCCGAGATCCTGCAGCTCGGACGCCGACAGGAACGGCGTCGCGCCGTCCTCGATCATATTGGCGAAGAGCGGCACGTCGGGTGGGAAGGCATCGCGAATGGCGCGCAGCTCGTCGACTGAGCGCGGCGCCTCGATAAACACCACGTCCGCTCCGGCGGCGTGGTAGGCCCGACCGCGGTCGATGGCGTCGTCCATGTCGTTGACCGCGCGGGCGTCGGTGCGCGCGATGATGACCAGATCGTCGTCACCGCGGGCATGCACGGCGGCGCGGAGCTTCTGCACGTGGTCCTCCCGCGGGATGACGCGCTTGCCTTCCAGGTGACCGCAGCGCTTGGGCCACTCCTGGTCCTCCAGGATCATTCCGGCAATGTCGCCCTGCACGCACTCGGTCACCGTGCGAATCACGTTTAGCGGGCTGCCGTAGCCGGTGTCCATGTCGGCCACCAGGGGGATGTCGACGACGCTGGCGATGCGCCGGGAGCGCTCGATGATCTCCGTCTGCGTCAGCAGTCCGATATCGGGCACGCCGAGGGTGCTCGCGGCCAGACCAAACCCGGTGGTGAAGAACTGCTCGAATCCGGCCTGCTCGATCAGGGTGGCCGAGAGGGCGTCGTAGGCGCCCGGCAGCACGATGATCTCGTCGCGGTCGAGTCGCCGGCGCAGGCGGGTGGAACGACGCATGCTGGTCTCCGGTCAGGGGAGCGGCTGTTGCGCCGATTGTGCCGGACGGGCGGTGGAGCGTGGTTCGACAGAGCCTGTCGAAGGGCTCACCACCAACGGGTCGTCCGTCGGTGCCTTGGGCGGCGGACCGCTCCCAGGCTGCACGCAGCCTGGGCCACCGGGCACGTTGTTGATTCGATGCGAGGAGTCGAGGGGCGCTGAGATTTCCCGCCGCCCCTTAGATTCCTCGCTTACGCTCGGAATGACATTTTGGGGGCAATTGGACGGCGGTCAGCCTGCCGCTAGGCCGATTCCTCGGCGGCGCGGGCCGGTTCGGGCGCCTGGGTGACGCGGATGAGCTCGGCGTCATCGTTGACCGCCTCCGGCGTGACGACGACGGTGCGCACGTTGCGCTCCGACGGCAGGCTGAACATCGTGTCCAGCAGCAGCTCTTCCAGCGTGGTGCGGAGTCCGCGGGCGCCCGTCTTGCTCTCCATGGCGCGCTCGGCGATGGCCTCCAGCGCCGCGTCGGTGAATTGCAGCTCGACCTTGTCCATTGAGAACAGCTTCTGGTATTGCCGCACCAGCGACGTCTTGGGCTCGGTGAGGATTCGGACCAGGTCCTCCTTATCGAGCGCGTCGAGCGCCGCGGCAACCGGGAGCCTGCCCACGAACTCGGGAATGAGCCCGTACTTGAGCAAGTCGTCGGCGATCACCTCGTGCACCACGCTTTCGGCCTCGCCGGACTTCTCGCCGTCGGCGTAGCCGATTCGCGGTCCACGGCCCAGCCGCCGGCTGATGATGCGGTCCAAGCCCTCGAAGGCGCCGCCGCAAATGAACAGGATGTCGCGCGTGTCGATTTGAATGAAGTCCTGGTGGGGGTGCTTGCGCCCGCCCTGCGGCGGCACGTTGACCACCGCGCCTTCGATGATCTTGAGCAAGGCCTGCTGCACGCCCTCGCCGGAGACGTCCCGCGTGATCGACGGGTTGTCGGCCTTGCGCGCGACCTTGTCGATCTCGTCCACATAGATGATGCCCGTCTGGGCGCGCGCAATGTCGTAGTCGGCGGTCTGAATCAGCCGCAGGAGAATGTTCTCCACGTCCTCGCCCACGTAGCCCGCCTCGGTGAGCGCGGTGGCATCCGTGATGCAGAAGGGCACGTTGAGGAGGCGGGCCAGGGTGCGCGCGATCTCGGTCTTGCCGACGCCCGTGGGCCCGACGAGCAGCACGTTGGTCTTCTGCAACTCGACGTCGTCCGCCATGGGACCGGCGGCCACGCGCTTGTAGTGGTTGTAGACCGCGACGGAGACGATCTTCTTGGCGCGGTCCTGGCCGATGACGTATTCGCTCAGCTGCTCGAAGATCCGCTCGGGCGTGGGAATCCCGCCGGCGAGCGGCCGCGGGCCGGGGGTGCCCGCCTGCTCGTCGTTTATGATGCTGGTGCAGAAGTCCACGCACTCGTTGCAGATGTAGACGCCGGCGGACCCGGTGATGAGGCGGCGGACCTGCTCCTGCGTCTTGCCGCAGAAGGAGCAGCTATAGCTCGTGCGGGGCGTGCGGCCGCGGGCCACTAGAGGTTCCCGTGCGGCCGAGGGGCGCGCCTCGGCGATACGCTATTCGGCACCGTCGGCGGATGGCTCGGCGGCGGCCTCGCGCGGCGCCATGATGTCGTCGATGATCCCGTACTCCACGGCCTCGGGCGCCGTCAGATAGTAGTCGCGGTCGGTGTCCTGGTGGATGCGCTCCTTGGGCTGCCCGGTCGCCTCGACGAGGATGTTCTCCAGCCGTTCGCGCACCTTGATGATCTCGCGCGTGCGGATTTCCAGATCGGTGGCTTGCACGAAACCCTCGATGCCCTGCGCGGGCTGATGGAGCAGCATGGTGCTGTTTGGCAGCGCGTAGCGCTTGCCGCTGGCGCCGCCCGCCAGAATCACGCAGCCCATGCTGGCGGCGAGGCCGATGCAGTAGGTGGAAACCTGGTTTGGCACGTGCTGCATGGTGTCGTAGATGGCGAGGCCGGCCGCCACGCTGCCGCCCGGCGAGTTGATGTACATGTAGATATCGGCCTCGGAGTCCTCGCTGGTCAGCAGCAGCAACTGCGCGATGACCGTGTTCGCCACCGCATCGTCGATCGGCGTCCCGAGAAAGATGATCCGGTCGCGGAGCAAGCGCGAGTAGATATCCATGCCGCGCTCGCCGCGGTCGGTGGTCTCGATGACGTAGGGGACGAGAAAACCCATTCCGGTGACTCTTTCTGTTGCCGTTGGCTAGGGTGTCGTCGATTCCGACTCGGCGGCTTCGCTCGGTTCGGCTTCCGCCGCCGCGGCGTCCGCCACGGCTGCAACGTCGGGGTCCGGCTCGTGCGATGCCTGATGGTCGTGCGCGGGCCCGGCCTGGCCGGTGACCGCTTCAACAAGCTTAGCCAACGCCTTGCGATTTCGAATGGCGGATTCGATACGCGCGCGGCCGTCATCGCCGGCCAGCGAGCGGCGCACGGTGTCCTGCCGGGCCTCCGGGTACGAGGCGGCAACCCGATCGGTTTCCGCAACGACTTCGTCGTCGTCCGCCTGAATCTCCTCGGCCTCGGCGTAGTGCTCGAGCACGATGCCGCGATTCACGCGCAATACGGCCTGCTCGCGCACCTGCTGCTCCCATTCGTCACGGGTCTGGCCGATCGAACCGAGATAGGTGTCGACCGCGATGCCGCGCGACACCAGAGCCTGCGTTTCCCGCTCCAGGAGCGCGCCGTGCTCCTGCTCCACGAGCACGGCGGGAACCTCGAAGGTGGATGCGTCCACGAGCGCGTCGAGCACGTCGTCCTCGAGCTTGCCCTGGGCCGTGAGGCGGCGTTGCTCCAGCAGCCGCTCGCGGATGTCGTCGCGCAGCGCGTCCATGGTCTCGAGCCCCGACATCGTCTGGGCGAAGGCCTCGTCCAGGTCCGGCAGGCGCGCCTCGCTGACGCTCTCCACGGCGCCGCTGAACGCCACGCGCCGCCCGCGCAATTCGGTGTTGGGATCGTCGAGGGGGATTTCGGCTTCAAAGGCGAACTCATCGCCCGCCGACGTGCCGGTGAGCTCTTGGTCGAATTCGGCCGGAAAGCCGTTTTGGCCCAGCCGCACGGAGTAGACCTGGGCCTCGCTTTCGGGGAGTCCGGGGGCGGTGATGGACAGCTCGACGCCGACCACGTCGTCGAGCTGCGCTGGGCGCTCGACGGGGTCCCAGGTGGTGCGCATCTCCCGGAGCTCCGTCACCTGGGATTCAACGTCCTCGTCGGACACCTCGGGCGTTTCGGCCTCGACCTCGAGGGCGGCCACGTCGCCCAACTCGACGTCGGGCGCGACGGCGACTTCGGCGGAGAACACGAGCGGCGCGTCGAGGGACGGCACATCGGGCAGATCGAGCTCGGGCTGATCGAGCGGCTCGACGCCCGTCTGCTCCACAGCGTCGGTGTAGGCCCGCGGGACCACGTGCTCGACCATCTCGCGCATGACCGCCTCGGCGCCCACGTACCTCTCCACGATCGGGCGCGGCGCCTTGCCGCGGCGGAAGCCGGGAATGCTCACCCGGCCCGAGACGCGACGAATGGCGCGCGCGTATTCCCGCTGGAGATCCTCGGGGCCTACTTCGACGTCGAGGCGGACGCGACTGCCCTCGAGCTTGCTGGCGGTGGCTTGCATGGGTGCTTACACGCTCCAACGCGCCCCGCGACGGGCGGCGGGGCGTTCAGGTGGGGAAGGAGAGACTCGAACTCTCACGGAGAAATCTCCACGTGATCCTAAATCACGCTCGTCTACCAGTTCCGACACTTCCCCGCTCGACCGGAGCCGC
Organism: Chloroflexota bacterium; assembly: GCA_022821905.1. GTDB lineage: Bacteria > Chloroflexota > UBA11872 > UBA11872 > UBA11872 > JAJECS01. The sequence continues at coordinate 38,261 of JAJECS010000012.1, forward strand.
ACGAGGGCTGGGGTCTGGACCGGGGCGTGTGCACGGCGCCGCGGCAAGTATACGGACGCCGCGCCGGTTTTCGTCCATCTCTATCGGCAGGCTACGATTGGTCACGATTCGCACCGCATCCGACCCGCTTTGGGTCCACGTGCCCGCCTGGCGAGGAGTCCCGCATGGCCTATGAACTGCCGCCGCTGCCGTACGCCTTCGACGCGCTGGAGCCGCATATCGACGCGCGAACGATGGAGATCCACCACGATCGGCACCACGCGACCTACATCATGAACGCGAACAACGCGCTGGCCGACCACCCGGACCTGGCCGGGATGTGCGTCAACGACCTGATTGCCGATCTGGACGCCGTGCCGGAAGGCATCCGCACCGCCGTGCGCAACAACGCGGGCGGGCACGCCAATCACAGCCTGTTCTGGACGGTGCTGAGCCCGGACGGCGGCGCGCCGAGCGGCGCCCTGGCCGCGGCCATCGACAGCGCCTTCGGCAGCCTGGACGCCCTCAAGGAGGAGTTTGCCCAGGCCGCGACGACCCGTTTCGGCTCCGGCTGGGCTTGGCTGATCAAGCAGGCGGACGGCTCGCTGGCCGTCACCAGCACGCCCAACCAGGACAGCCCGCTGATGGACGGCTCCGGGACGCCGATCCTGGGGCTGGACGTGTGGGAGCACGCCTACTACCTCAACTACCAGAACAAGCGGCCGGACTACATCGCGGCGTGGTGGAACGTCGTGAACTGGGACGAGGCCGCTCGCCGCTTCGGCGGCTGAGGCGGACGTTCGGCGGCGCGGGGGCAACAACTTGAGTTGCCCCCGCGCGCCGCGCCTTTCTATGCTCGCCGCGCGGCGCCGGCCGCCATTGCCCCCGAATCGACAGGCCTAGCCCGTGTTTGCGCTGTTCCGGCGGCTTCCGTGGATCTACCAGATCGGCCTCATCATCGTGCTGGTGGCCGCGCTGGTGATCCTGGGTTTTCTGGCGCTGCAGCAGTTCCAGGCGGGAGCCGCACCCGAGGAAGAAGAAGTCTCGGCAACCGTCGACGTCGGCGGCCTGCCGCAGTTCTTGCCGCCGGAGCAGCCGCAGGGTGTGCACGTCATCGGCGTGGGGGAGTTGGTGCGCACGCCGGATCTGGCCATCGTCGTCTTTGGCGTCGAGGCCAATGCGGCCTCGGCCGCAGCTGCGGGGGCCAACGCGGATGAGGCCGCCAGGGACGTGGTGGAGGCCGTCAGAGACCTTGACGACCTTGACCTCGACGACCATGACGTTCAGATCGGCGGCGTCGCCCTTACGCCCAATAATCAGACCAAGGAGCGCGTCGGCACGCCGGACGGCTACACGGCCACAATGACGATCAGGATCCGCGTCGCGAAGCTCGATCGCGCGGCGGATGTGGTGGACGCGGGCTTCGCGGCCGGCGCCGGCACCCTGCACTCGCTGACCTACACCCTGGCCGACGAGGGGGCGCACACCGAGGACGCGCTGCGTCTGGCAACCATCTCCGCCGCCAACAAAGCACGGGCCATCGCGGAGGCGCTGCAGGGGCGCGTGGCTGGCTTGATCAACATTCAAGAAGAGGTCGACGTGCTCCCCGCAATTGCCAAGAAAGTGGACCCGGCGCAGGCGAAGCTCGCCGCCTTCGCGACTCCTCCAGGCCAGGTGATCATCCGCGCCGTGGTGCGGGCCAACTTCGCCTTCGAGTAGGCCGCGCGCGGATCGCCGGGTACGCCCGGCGCGCGACGAGCCCGTCCACCGCCGCCCACGCCGGCACCCGAGAGACGCCGTGCGTCAAAGGGCGCATCATGGTCCGGCGCGATACATCATGCGGACCATGACGGCCGCTACGCTGCGTCGGATTTGGGGGTGCGATGAGCATTAGCCGTCGCGGCGCGCCGGGGATCCCCGAGCCCCTGGGGCTGTCGGACCGCGTGGTCACGTTGCGTCGCCGGGCGACGCAGCGACTGCGCGCCGGCAGGCGCGCCCGGGCGCCCGGCACTTCGCGTCCGGGGGTGACCCTCGCCGCGGGCTTTGCGGGATTGATCACCGTCGGCACCGTATTGCTGATGCTGCCCTTCGCCAGCGAGAGCGGCGGCACCGATTTCATCACGGCGCTCTTCACGGCAACTTCGGCCGTCTGCGTGACGGGCTTGACCGTGGTGTCGACCGCCGACCACTGGACCGCGTTCGGCGAGGGCGTGATCCTGGTGCTGATTCAGGTCGGCGCGCTCGGATTCGTGACCGGCGCGGTGGTGATCCTGACGGTGGCCGGGCGGCGCACTTCGTCACGCGAGCATCTCCTGTTCGGAACGCCCTTGGGGCTGGATCAGCCCGGCGGGATGCTGGGCCTGATCTGGCGCGTCGCCGCGTTGACGCTGTTCGCCGAGGCCATCGGATTCGGCTTCGTGCTGTGGTACGCGACCGGCGACACGTCGATCGAGAATCCGCTGTGGTGGTCCGCCTTCCACGCGATTTCGGCCTTCACCAATGCCGGGTTCAACGTGGAGCCGGGCACCGCCAGCATGGGGCGCCTGGTGGACGCCACGAGCGTGCTGGCCGCGTTTGGCGTCCTCAGCGTCTTCGGCGGCGTGGGGTTCACGGTGATCTTCGACGGGCTGCGCCGGCGTTCGTGGCGCCGCCTCTCCCTGGAAAGCAAGCTCGTGCTGGCCACCATGCTCGTCGTGTCGCTGGTCGGGTTCGTGGTCTTGTGGATTCTCACGCCGACCTTCGGCGGCGCGATCGCGGACGACGACCTGGGCGGGCGGACGGTCACGGCCGCCTTTCACACCATCAACCGCACCGCGGGCCTGACGACGGTCGATCTGGGCGCGCTGGGACTGGACGCGTGGACCGCGATCATGCTGCTCATGTTCATCGGCGGCGCCTCGGCGTCGGTGGCGGGCGGCGTCACACTCAATACGGTGGGCGTGTTGACCGTGGCCGCGGTCTCCCACATTCGGGGGCACCGTTCGCCCACGGCCTTCGGTCGCACCATCGCCACCGTCACGGTGACCCGTGCGCTCACCGTGGTGCTGCTGTCGGCGATGGCCGTGTTTCTCGCCACGCTGGTGATGAGCGTGGCCGAGCGCGAATCGGGCCACCCGCTCGGCAACCTTCTCTTCGAGTCGATCTCGGCGTTTGCGGTAGTGGGATACTCGACCGGAATCACGCCCGACCTCTCGGTCGTCTCAAAGACGGTGCTCGTGATCGCCATGTTCGTCGGCCGGCTGGGCGCGCTGACCCTGGCGCAGGCGTTGGTGACGCGCGAGCGGCCCGAGCTGATCCGGTTTCCGGAGGAAACGATCAAAGTTGGCTAGCAGCCCGCGAGCGGTACCCGCATGCACATCCTCGTAGCCGGCCTCGGGCGCTTTGGCCGCAACCTCGCCATCACCCTGACGCGCCTGGGGCATGACGTGGTCGCAATCGACGAGTCCGAGGGGGCCGTGCAAGACATCGCCCCGGATATCGAGTCCGCGGTCACCGGGGACGCCACGGACGAGGACGTGCTGCTCGAAATCGGGGCGCCCGACGTGCAACTGGCAATCGTGGCCATGGCCGAAGTCGAGGCGAGTGTCCTGATCACCACGCACCTCAAAAACCTCAAAGTGCCCTTGGTCTACGCCAAAGCGTCGAGCGACGTGCACCGCACGATCCTGGAGCGGGTGGGCGCCGACCGCGTGATCTTTCCCGAGCAGGAGATGGCCGTGCGCCTGGCCCAGTCGGTCGAGGCCCCGCGCGCGATGGACTATTTCGAACTGCTGCCGCACCTGGGCATCGCCCAGATCCCAGCCGCGGCCTTCGCCGGCCGCACCCTGGCCAGCATGGACCTGCGCGGGCGGTACAACGCCGCCGTGCTGGCGATCAAGCGCGGCAACGAGCTGGTGGTGATGCCGGAGCTGACCGACCGGGTGCAAGACGACGACGTGCTCGTGGTGGTGGGGCGCGACGACCAACTGGCGCAGATCGTGGACGCCAGCGCCGGCGACGAATAAATCCTCCGGCCTGTGGATAGCCGGTGGACAGCCCTGGACGGGCTATTCCGCGCCTAGCTGAGCCGGCCGGCGCGTCTTCAAGTCGGGTCCAAGAGTCGAGGCCTCGCTCGGCTGGTACCTCTTACGTCGCTGGTGATCGAACGCTGTCCACAATGGTGCATGGACGGTCAATCGTCTACCATATGTCGACTGCCGCCTGGCGGCTCCCCAAGATGTTGTGCATTGTGGGCCCAAAGCTGTAGCATGCGCCCTACCGAGTCGCATCTTGCGGCCGGCGCGGGGGGCAGCCGCGCCGTAGGCGTAGTGAAAGGCGTGGGTATTCGTCTCGGGCATGTGGCCGGGACGTCGGGGCAACCATGATTCAGATCATCGGGGAGATGCATAAAACTCGAGACGGGCGATCTTTCTTCATCGATTACGCCGAGTTCATTCCGGAGGCCGGGGCCTACGACCTCGTGCTCTTCGGGCTGCGGCGGGATGAGCAGGATTTCTCAATGACGGTGGCGTTTCCCGAGGAATCGATGAGCGCGTGGGGCGCGCGCGACTTTCTCGTGCGCGAGGGACTGGCGCATGTCCGCGCTCAACTGGATCACGGGGTCGAAGAGGACGGCTCGCTCATCGAGGCGCCCTCGGCGGCCAGCGGAACGACGTACCGGATTTCCATGCCGCGACGCCCGCATCGGGCGTAGTTCGTCTTTCGGTAGGGGCGCTGCGGAGGCAGCGCCTTTGTTGTCCACCAATGAAATACAGGGAAGCCATCGTCGCTTCCGCCGGAGCAGGGTCTCCGGTCGAATGGGGGAGAGGGAAAGGATGCTAGAGACAAGGGCCATCGCTCCGACCACGCCGCCGAGCGTTGCGGCATGGCCGGCCTTGTCCGACAACGCTCTGGCCGTGCTGAAGAAGCGCTATTTCCTCAAGGACCGCGTGGACCATCCCATCGAAGACGTCGACCAGTTTTTCGAGCGCGTGACACGCGGAGTGATCGACATCGAGCGCGAGCGGGACTGGGTGGACGACGCCGGCCATCGCGAGCTCTTCGACGACATGTACGGGCTGCTGCGCGGGCTGCGGTTCGTGCCCAACAGCCCCTGCCTCATGAACGCGGGCAAGCCCGGCGGCTACGCCCAGCTGGCGGCGTGCTTCGTGCTGCCGATCGACGACGACCTGCGCAGCATCAAGACCACGGACATGAACGCCGCCATCATTCACCAGACGGGCGGCGGCACGGGCTTCAACTTCTCGCGCATCCGGCCGCGCGGTGACTTCGTCCGCAGCTCGGGCGGCGTGGCCAGCGGACCGGTGAGCTTCATGTCGATGATCGACTACTCCTGCGGCGAGATTAAGCAGGGGGGCACGCGCCGGGGCGCCAACATGGGCATCCTCAACGTCGACCACCCCGACATCGAAGACTTCATTCGCTGCAAAACCAGCGACGGGCGGATTGCGAACTTCAACATTTCGGTTGGCGTGACCGACGCCTTCATGGCGGCGGTGGAGGCTGGCGGCGACTACGACCTGGTGAATCCGCGCACGGGCCAGACCCACGTGGACCCGGTCACCGAGACTCCCGCCCGCGCCAGCGCGCCCGACATCTGGCGCAAGCTGGTGGACGGCGCCTGGCTGAACGGCGAACCCGGCATGATCTTCCTGGACCGGCTGGAGCGCACCAATCCCACGCCGTCGGTCGCGCGGCAGGACACGACGAATCCCTGCGGCGAGCAGCCGCTGCTGCCCTACGAGGCGTGCGTGCTCGGCAGCCTGAACCTCACCAAGCACCTGACCGCCGACGGCGCCGCGATCGACTGGAGCGCGCTGCGCCGCGACGTGCGGCTGTCCATCCGCTTCCTGGACGACATGGTGGAGGCCTCGAACTTCCCGATCGAGGACATCGACGCCATCGTCAAGCACGGCAACCGCCGCGTGGGTCTGGGAATCATGGGCTGGGCGGACATTCTGTTCACCCTGGGCATCGCCTACGACAGCCCCGAAGCGGAGGAGCTGGGCGAGCGCGTGATGCAGTGCATCAATGACGAAGGCCGGCGCGCCTCCGAGGCGCTGGCCGAGGCGCGCGGAGCGTTCCCGAACTTCGAGGGCTCGCTCTGGGACTCGCAGGGCCACGCGCCCCGCCGCAACGCCACGGTCACGACCATTGCGCCGACGGGCACGATCAGCATGATCGCGGACTGCTCCAGCGGCATCGAGCCGCTCTTCGCGCTCATCTTCTGGAAGAACGTGATGCGCGACGGGGACGACAACGCGGCCACCTCGCTGCGCTACGTCAACCCGCAGTTCGAGCAGTACGCCCGTGCGCGCGGGTTCTACAGCGACGCGCTGCTGGATGCCATCACCGACAACCACGGCAGCCTGCGCATCACCGAGCACACGCCGGACTCGGCGCTCGCGGCGCTGGAGGCGGTTCCCGAGGCGGCCCGCCGCATCTTCGTGACGGCGCACGACGTGACGCCGGATTGGCACATCCGGGTGCAGGGGGCGTTCCAGCGTCACACCGAGAACGCCGTGTCCAAGACCATCAACTTCCCGTACGAGGCGACGCGGGAGGACGTGGACCGCGGCTATCGCCTGGCCTACACGCTGGGATGCAAGGGCGTGACGGTCTATCGCGACGGCAGCCGTGACTTGCAGGTGCTGACCACGAGCGACACCGGCGACAAGACGCGGCGGGACGACGCGCCGGCCGAGGAGCCGGCGCCAATGGTCGAGGCGGCCACGAATGGCCATGCCGCCGCGCCGGCCGAGGCATCCAACGGGCATCCCACGCCGGCACCTGCGCCGGCACCTGCGCCGACGCCGCCGGCCGCCTCGCCCGAGCCGCTGCCGATGATTGCGGCGCAGGAACGCGAGCGACCGGACCAGATCCGCGGCACGACCACGCGCATCCGCACCGGGTGCGGGCCGCTGTTCGTGACCGTGAACGACGACGAGCGCGGATCTCCGTTTGAGCTATTCGCCACGCTGGGCAAGGCCGGCGGGTGCGCCGCGGCGCAAACCGAGGCCATTGGACGGCTCGTCTCGCTGGCGCTGCGCTCGGGCGCGCCCGTGGATGTCGTCCACAGCCACTTGCGCGGCATCACCTGCCACCGACCGGCCGGTTTCGGGCCAACCCGCGTGCTCTCGTGCGGCGACGCGATCGCGCAAGTCGTCGCGCTGCGCATGAGCTCGCAGCCCGAGGGCTACGTGCCCATGGTCGACCTGCAAGGCGAGGGCACCTACGCCCCGCCGAGCGTGACGCTGGAAGGCGACCGGTCGGCCCACGTGCCGGCCGCCGCGGCGGCCCCTGCAGCCGCGGTGAGCCAGGCGTCGATGGGACACGCCGAAGCGGAGTCGACGATGTCGGCGACGGGCATGTCGTTCGCGGGCGCCTGCCCCTCCTGCGGCAGCAGCCACCTGGTGTCGGCGGAGGGATGCCTCAAATGCATCTCATGCGGCTACAGCGACTGCGGCTGACCTCGACCGCCGGCAGCCGCGCCGCGGCATAGATTGATGGAGGACGCCCCGGAGCGTCAGCTCGTCAATCGAATGATCCGCGCGTCGCGACTGGAACGTCCGCTCTACGCGGAGGTTGCGGGGGATATCACCGCGACCCAACCGGCGCTGCAGGTGGTCGTGATCGCGGCCCTGGCGTCCGCCTTGGCAACGTTCATCGGGTATCAGGTCAGTCCGCCCGATCCCGAGTGGCTTGGCCTCGACGAAAGCGCCGCACAGGCCATCCAGGATTCGCTGCTCGGGACGGCATTTGTGTTGGGATTCGTGCTCACGCCCATCGTGAGCATCGTCGGGTGGCTGGCCTGGTCGGGCGTCGCCTGGTTCATCGGCACGCGATTGATCGCCCCCGGGATGCAACCGGTGGAGTTTCTGGAGGTGGCGCGGGCCACGGGATTCGCGCAAGCGCCCGGGGTCCTGGGCGTGGTGGGCTTCATTCCGGTGTTGGGATTCCTGGTGCAGCTCGCGGTGCTGCTGTGGCTGCTCGTGACCGGCTTCTTCGCGATCCGCGAGTCGATGCGCCTCACCGACGGTCAGGCCATCGCGACGATGGTCGGCGGCGTGATCGCCTACCTCATGATCATCATCGTGATCGGGGGCGCCATCCTCACGGGCGTGATCGGCGCGGCGTTCGTCGGCGCCGTCCCTTAGGCGCCGGCCGGAGGTTCCGCCGCCAACACCTCAGCCGACACGGTCGACGCAAACGGCTGGAAGGCCTCGCGCATGCGCTGCGCCAGCTGCACGGCCTGCGCGTCGTAGCGGGCGGGATCGGACCACTGCCCGCGTGAGTCGAGCAGGTCGCCGGGGACATCCGGACACATGCTGGGCACGCGCAGCCCGAACACCGGCTCCACCGTGTCCGGCACGCCGTCGAGGGCGCCGCTGAGCGCGGCGCGGATCATGGCCCGGGTGTGCGGCAGCTGCACCCGGTCGCTCTCGCCGGCGGGACCGCCCAGCCAGCCGGTGTTGACCAGCCACACGTGGGGCTGGTGTTGCTCGAGTCGCTCGCCGAGCATCGCCGCATAGGTCGGGGGCGGCAGCGGCAGGAACGGCGCGCCGAAGCAGGCGCTGAAGGTCGCCTGCGGGTCGGTGACGCCGCGCTCGGTGCCGGCCACGCGCGCGGTGTAGCCCAGCAGGAAGTGATACATCGCCTGCTCGGTGGTCAACCGCGATATCGGCGGCAGCACGCCGAAGGCGTCAGCCGCCAGTAGCACGATATTGCGGGGATGTCCGGCGATGCCGCCGGGAACCACGTTCTGCAGGTGTGAGATGGGATAGGCCCCGCGGGTGTTTTCGGTGATCTCGTCCGAGTCGAGGTCGAGCCGGCGCGTCTCGGCGTCCAAGGGGAGGTTCTCCAGCACCGTGCCGAAGCGCCGCGTGGTCTGGTAGATCTCCGGCTCGTTCTCGGCGGACAGGCGAATGGTCTTGGCGTAGCAGCCGCCCTCGAAGTTGAAGATGCCGGTGTCGCTCCAGCCATGCTCGTCGTCTCCGATCAAGGGCCGCTCGGGATCGGTCGAAAGCGTGGTCTTGCCCGTGCCGGAGAGGCCGAAGAACAGCGCCACGTCGCCTTCGGCGCCGACGTTGGCCGAGCAGTGCATCGACAGCACGCCGCGCTGCGGCAGCAGGTAGTTCAGGATCGTGAAGATGGACTTCTTCATCTCCCCGCCGTAGGCCGTGCCACCGATGATGATGAGCCGCGCGGCGAAGTTGACCACGATGAACGTGCCGGAGTTGGTGCCATCCTCGTCCGGGTTTGCCTGAAAGCCCGGCATGTCGATGACGGTGAACTCGGGCTCGTGGTCGGCAAGCTCGTCGGCCGTGGGAACGATGAACAGGTTGCGGGCGAAGAGGTTGTGCCAGGCCAGCTCGTTGATCACCCGCACCGAGAGCCGGTAGCGGGGATCGGCGCCGGCAAAGCAGTTCTGGACGTACAAGTTTCGTCCCTGCATGTAGGCGCGCAGTCGCGCGAACAGCGCATCGAAACGCTCGGGCTCGAACGGCTTGTTGTGATTGCCCCACCACACGGCGTCCGCGCGCTCCGCGTCGCGCACGACCAACTTGTCATTGGGCGACCGCCCGGTGTGCGGAACCGTCCGCACAACCAAGGGACCCAGGTGCGCGACTTGGCCTTCGCCCGCGCGCACGGCGTGCTCGTACAGCTGGCTCGTGGGGAGATCCCAGAAGACCTGCCCGTGATTCGTGATCCCGAGCGCGGCCAGCGAGCCCGATCGAGGGTCGTTATCTGCATCCGACACGAAGCAGCCTCCTGGTTTGGGTGGCGGGCGCCCCATCGGCCCCCAGGGCCGTGCGCCACAACCGGACGAAGCTGCCGCCCGGCCCACCGATGGTACAGATTCGCGCCGCTCGGCGACGGTTGCCGCTAGGTGAGGCGCTGGCCACAATGCGGGGCGGCGCGTTCGACGGGAGCCCGTGCATGCCGATTCCTATGGGTCAGATCGACGGGATGCCTGTGTCCTCGCCCTACTTTCCGCGTCCACCCGCGCGCTATCGCGGGATGCGCGCGCAGACCGTGCTGTTCCAGGCGGACCCGAACCGCGTGGCCGATCTGCTGCCCGAGTGCCTGGCGCCGGCGCCCGACGGCGCCTGCGCCGCCATCGGCGTGGACGCCCCCTGGTCGAGCCACTACGGCGCGTTTCAGGCCATCGTCGTCGCGGCGGGGTGCCGGTTCGAAGGACAGGCGGGCTTCTACGTGGTGGTGCAGTACGTGAACTCTCGAGGGAGCATTCCGGCGGGCCGCGAGATCTGGGGCACGCCCAAGGTCTGGGCCGACATGCGCGTGGAGCAGGCGGAACGGGTGATGGCCACCACCGCCTCGGTCGGCGGCGTGGATATCGCCGCCGTGCGCTCGACGGCGCACCGGCCGTGCGAACCCGCCGATCTGCCCGACCTGACGCCGATGTGGCGACTCAAGGTGATTCCCCGCGCCGACGGCCACGGGCTGGACGTGCTGCAGCTGGTGTCCGGCGGACGCCAGGGCGCGGACACGGTGGTCCACGTGAGCCGCGCGGGCGACGGAGTCGTCGAGTTTCGCCCATCGCCGGTGTTCGACGTGATGGGGCTCGAGCCGCGGGAGTTCACGGGGGCCTTCTACGCCGAGTCGGACTTCACGGAGGACTTCGGGGTTGTCGATCGGGACTTTCTGAAGGAGCCGTGGGAGGGGTAGGCGGCGGGGGCAGGACCCGACGCCAGCCACTCAGTCATTCCGAGCGGACGCGAGGAATCTAGAGTTCGCATCTTCGGCCGCACGCACGACACAGGTTCAGGAATCGTTGTTCGCTTTTTGTATGGTATCCTCACAGGCCGTGTGAGGAGGTCCCGCGCGCGGTGGCAGCATCGTCGCTCCGGCAGGCTGGGCGTAATCCCCTGCCATCGCCGCCTGTCAGAGCGACGCGAAGCGCCGGCGTCGCTGCATCCGCCGCGTCCGCGGGGCCTCTTCCTCGCGGCCCGGCCCCAGCACATCTCGGTCTAGCCGGCCGCCTCCTGACGCTCCATCAACGCCCAGAGATCCTTGCTGTCCGGCCACTCGAGCGAGTGCCGCCCGCCGAAGACCTCGCGCACGATGCCGGCGGGATCGATGAGGACCACGGTAGGCCGCGCCATGTTCCACGACTCGAAGTTGATGCGGACGTAGACGCCGTAGTCGCGGACCATCCGCCGCTCGGGGTCGGCGAATATCGGGAAGGGGAGACCTTCACGCGTGGCGAAGGCGTCCACGGCCTTGAAGCCCTGCGCAAAGATGCAGGCGACGTCTGCGCCTCGCCTGGTCCACTCGTCCAGCTCGACCTCGAGCCGCGCCATATATCCATGGCAGCTCAGTCACCAGATATGTCGGACGAAGACCAGGCACAGCCAGCGACCGGCATAGTCCTGCAACGCGGTGCGCGTGCCGGTTCCCCCGACGTGGACATCGAAGTCCGGCGCGGGTTCGCCGATGGCGAGCGTCGTCGAGCCCTTCGCGCGTGGCATGACGAACTCCTACGTCACGATGTCCCGGCGTCGAAATAGTACGACCGCCAGCCCGGCGCCGACGGCGGCGATTGCCATCAGCACCACCGCTTCAGTCCCGGCGAACTCTCCGGTGGCGAATTGCTCCAAGGGCCGCCAATAGCGAAACAGCGAGAGATAGCCCAGCCACTCCAGCGGTTCGACCACCTCGGACACCAGATACAGCACATACATCGCCACGACGACGAGCGCGCTGATGCCGTAGGTGCGGCCCGGCTCCAGCAGGATCGTGGCCACGACCGCGGCTATACCCGCGCAGGCCAGGGCGAACAGCAAAAGCTGCACGTGCACCAGAACGATGTCGCTCGCGGGAATTGGCGTGTCGCCGGCCCAGGCGGACACGCCGATGAGCAGGCCGACCATCGAGCCGGCGACGATGATCACCGCGCCCAGGGCAACCGCCGCCAGCCGCGTGAGCAGAAACCGCTCGCGCGTGATCGGCTGCGCGAGCAGGACGTCGAGGGTGTGGCGACCGTAGGCCCGGGCAATCGCGCCGCCGCCGGCCCACATGCCGAAGTAGGCGGCGAGAATCGGCAACCAGGTGGTGAGCTGCGAGCCGAGGTATTGGAGGAAGGCGCTCTGCTCGATGGCGGGACTGTCAAAGCCCCGGCCCAGGAAGGCGGCGCGCGCCGCTTCGGGCATGGTGTCGAGGAAGGCGTCGAGGTCCAGGTCGCGCGAGGACGGCCAGAGCGCCATGACCAAGAGCGCGAGAATGAACAACCCGACGGTGAACCAGAAAATCGCCAGGCGCCGGTGCCGCAGGGTGTGCAGCAGCAGGTGCAGCGTCACGCCTCGTCCTGCCGGTCGTAGTAACGCAGGAACGCGTCTTCCAGGCTTGGTTCGTCGATGGTGAGATCGGTGACTTCGAAGCGCGCCAGCGTCTTGACCACCCGGTCCACGGACCCGGTCACTTCGAAGCTGATCGCGTCGTCGGCACGCGATACCACCGTCGCGCCTTTCAGGTCATCCGGGGTGGGCGTGGCTCCCGCAAAACGGGCGTGGAAGCGCCGCACCCGGCTTTCGGTCAGCACGTCGACGCGCTCCACGGCCACGAGCCGCCCCTCGCGCAGCAGGCCGACCCGGTCACACAGGTGCTCGGCTTCGGACAGGATGTGGGTGGAGAGGAAGATGGTGCGGCCCTCGTCGCGGTATTCGGCCAGGATGCGCCCAAACTCCTGCTGCACCAGCGGATCGAGACCGCGCGTGGGCTCGTCGAGAAGGTAGAGCGGCACGTCCGCCTGGAGGGCGCGGACGATGGCGACCTTCTGCCGGTTGCCGGTCGAGAGGGCCTTGATGCGGCGCGAGGTGTCGAGATCCAGCCGCTCGATGAGCTCGTCGGTGCGGTGCACGGGCACGCCGCCCATGCGCGCGAACGCCCGCAGATAGGCGGCCACTTGCGTGGACTCATAGAGCGCGTCGGCGCTCGGCTGGTAGCTCACGGAGCGACGGGTCGCCGGCCCCTCCGCATGCACGTCGGTGCCGAATATCCGCGCGGAGCCGCTGGTGGGCCGCATCAAACCCAGCAGCAGCCGCGCCGTGGTGGTCTTGCCGGCGCCGTTGGGCCCCAGGAAGCCGAAGATCTCTCCCTGTTCCACGGTGAGCGACAGATCGGTCAGCGCCCGCACGCTGCCATAGGACTTCGACAGCGCCTCGGTGACAATGGGTGGAGCGTCGGTCATGGGCGGAGCATCGTGCGCGGTGACAGTGCCGAGATTGGAGAATCCTCCGACGAGGCAGGCGTCAGTCCCAATCGCAAGCGACTCTACATTGCGCCGTTGGACCGTGCAGTCCCAATACCCAGGCGCCAGTTTCGCGTGAAGTCGTCTGCGGCACCAGAACCTGGTGTCTCCAGCCTTTAGACTCGGGCATGCGGCTGGACCTGTTTCCGCTTCACACGGTGCTGTTTCCGCAGATGCGGCTGCCGCTGCATATCTTCGAGCCACGGTACCGCGTGATGATTCGCGCCTGCATCGACGAGGAGCGTCCGTTCGGCGTGGCGCTGATCCGCTCCGGCGAGGAGGTCGGCGGTCCGGCGGAGCCTCAGTCGGTGGGGACCACCGCGCGAATCACGGAGCACGAGACGCTGCCCGACGGCCGGATGAACATCGAGGTCGTGGGCGAGGACCGCTTTCGCATCGATGCACTGGAGCAGCAGGAGCCGCACCTGACGGCGTCAGTGACGCTGGACGCGATGCCGGTGACGGACCCGCGCGAGATGGCGGCCCTGGCGTCGAGCGTGCGCGATGACTACCGCAAGGCGCTGCGGCTCACGCTGGAACTGCAGGGCGCGTTCGGCACCCACGAGGAGCTGCCGCGCGATCCGGAGCGCTTCGCCTACTTCGCCGCATCCGCTCTGCCGGCCACGGTCAGCACCCGCCAGAACTTGCTCGAGTCACCGAGCGTCGAGGAGCTGCTGGCCCGCGAGGCCAAGCTGATGCGGCGGCTGCTGCGCGACCTCAATGACCTCCGGGAGGCGCGGGAGAACTCGCGCCTGAACTAGGCGGCAGGCTAGTCAAGATTGATCGTCGGATAGACACACCTTGGCCGACGCCCCGCCGTCGTACCGCCCCGGCCTGATGGTTGAAGGCCTTGAGGCATCGGTCGCGCGTGTGCCATACCCATGCCCTTTAGATTCCTCGCTCCGCTCGGAATGACCCCATAGAGGAGTCTGGCGGCATGGCGGCGCGAGGCGGCAGCCCTAGCCTGATTCGATGTGACCCGCGTCCGAAGCGCGAAGAATTTGGAAATCACCTTCTACACTGGCCGCATCGTGCCTTGTGAGCGGGCACGGCAACGTATCGAGGGCTGACGCATGGTCGATCCATCCCCCTATCCCGTTAACGTCACTGCCGAGTATCCGGAGCGCAGCTCGCGATTGCTTGCATTCTGTGGGCTGATCGTGCTGATCAAGGGGATCTTGCTTATCCCGCACGTCATCGTGCTGTACTTCCTGTCGATCGTGGCGTTCCTAGCCGGGTTCGTCGGCTACCTCGCCATCATCGTCACGGGTTGGTATCCGAGAGGGCTCTTCGATTTCCAGGTCGGCGTGCTGCGGTGGAATCTGCGCACCAGCGCGTGGTTCCTGTCGATCGTGGACGAGTACCCGCCATTCCGGCTGCAGGAGTAGGCCAGGCGCTACCCTGACCTAAGCCCGTCCGCCTCACCGGCGGCCGCGCATGCGCGCGGTATGCCGCTTGCGTTGATGCTCGCCTCCGACCTATCCGCCGACCGTCTCGAGCTGCCTGAGATCCTGGCGCAGGCCAGCGCCTTCGCCGGATTCGATCCGGGACGTGAGCACGTTCTCGCGCTGCGGCCGACCACCGACCATGCGGAGGCGCGAGCCCGGCTGGCGGCGACGGCCCAGGCGCGCTGGCTGCTGGGAGAGGCGCCGGGATTCAGCGTCGGCGGCGCGCAGGACGTTCGGCCGGCCGCCAATGCCGCTACCCGCGGATCGCGCCTGAGTCCAACGGATTTGCAGGCAGTCTCGGCGCAGCTGCGCGCCGTGCGCCTGACCCGCCGCACCGTAGAAACGCACCGTGCCGACACGCCGGCGCTCTGGCGGATCGTCGCGCCGCTGGCGGACCACCCGGACCTGGGCTCGCGCATCGACGCGACGTTCGACGAGCAGGGCCGCGTCGCCGACACGGCTTCCCCCGAGCTGCAATCGCTGCGCCGCCGGCTGCGTCAGGCCACGGCGGCGGTGCACGCCATCATGCAGCAGCAACTCCGGTCACCCGCCGCTCGCGGCGTGCTGCAGGAGGCCCTCATCACAGAGCGTTCCGGGCGGCAGGTGGTGCCGGTGAAGCAGGAGCACCAGGGGAGCTTTCCCGGCATCGTGCACGACACCTCGGCCAGCGGGGCGACGGTGTATATGGAGCCGCTGGCGGCCGTGCCGGCCAACAACCGCGTGCGGGAACTGGAGGCGGCCGAGCGTCACGAAATCGACCGGATTCTGCGGGCGCTGAGCGCCGAGGTCGGCAACTTGCGGGACGACATCGTGGCGGGGGTCGACGGCCTGGGCGTGCTCGACGGCCTGCTGGCGCTGGCCCGCTACGCGGATGCGCACGCGGCCGTGGAACCGGGCATCGCACCGGACGCGGGGTTCCAGCTGAAGGCGGCGCGGCATCCCCTGCTGGAGGGCGAGGTCGTGCCGATCGACATCGAAATCCCGGCCGGCGGGTCGCAGGCGATCGTGATCACCGGACCGAACACCGGCGGCAAGACGGTGTCGCTCAAGACTGTGGGACTGCTGCACCTGATGGCGGCCTGCGGACTGCACGTGCCGGCCGCCGGCGCCCGGCTGGCGGTCTATGACCCCGTGCTGGCGGACATCGGCGACGAGCAGAGCATCGAGCAGAGCTTGAGCACCTTCGCCTCGCACATGCGCAACCTGGTGGCGATGGTGCGGGCGGCAGGACCGCGCGCGCTGGTGCTGACCGACGAGCTTGGCGCGGGCACGGACCCCACCGAGGGCGCCGCCTTGGGCCAGGCCATCCTCGAACGGCTGCTCGACGCCGGCGCCGTGGCGGTGGTGACGACGCACCATCCCGAGCTGAAGCTCTTCGCCCATCGGCACCCTCGCGCCCGGAACGCTAGCGTGGAGTTCGATGCCGCCACCCTGCGTCCGACCTATCGCCTGCTGATGGACGTGCCCGGTCGCAGCAATGCCTTCGACATCGCCACCGGGTTGGGGCTCGATGCCGAGATCGTCGAGGCGGCGCGGGCCAAGCTCAGCGCGGAGTTCCGCGATGTCGAAGGCTTGATTGGCGCCCTCCAGCGCGATCGCCGCGAGCTGGCCGAGGCCCGAGCCAGCGTGGCCGACGAGACCGAACGGCTCACCGAGGCGCAGCACGACCTCGACGAGCGGTTGGCGGGTGTCGAGGCCGAGCGTGAGCGCGTGGTGGGCGACGCCCGCCGCGAAGCTCGCGCGCTGCTGCGCCAAACCCGCGCCGCGTTGCGGCAGGCCGAGCAGGCGGCGCGGCAGGCGCCCGGCGCCTCGACCGACGCCGCGCGACGGCGCATGCGGAAGCTCGAAGAAAAGCTCGATGCGACGAGTCCGCCCGCCGAGCTGCCGCGTGCGGCGCCGCTGCTTGAGATTCGGGAAGGGGACCGCGTGCGCGTGGAAGGCTACAGCCGCGAGGCCGTCGTGGTTGCGGTGGAGGATGCCGAGGCGGTGATCGGCGCCGGAAACGTCCGCGCGCGGGTGCCGCGGGCGCATGTGCAGGAAGTGCTCGCGCCGCAGCCTCAACCCCGGCCGCGGGCACGCCGGCGCGGGACGTCGCTTCCGGCCGAGGTCCACGTCCGCGGGGAGCGCGTGGCCGAAGCGTTGGAGCAAGTGGACCTGGCGTTGGACGCCGCCGTGCTGCAGGGGGCGTCTGCCCTGCGGGTGGTCCATGGGATCGGCACCGGGACCTTGCGCCGGGCGATCCGCGGCCACGTGGGCGAACATCCAAGCGTGGTGAACCTATCCGACGCGGAGCCAACCGCGGGCGGCGCCGGCGTCACCGTCGTCGCGCTGGCGGGCGGCGTCTAGCTTCCAACAATTGGCTTATGCTTAAAATCGCGTCGACAGAATTAAGGATCCACACATCGCCGTGAGCGCGCTTGACCAAGCTCTAGAGAACATCCGTGAACGGATCGGTCTGCATCAGGGGCGGCGCATTAGTGAGGAGGCTACCAAGACTGCTCTGCTGAACCCGCTGCTGCGCGCTCTGGACTGGGACACCGAGGACCTGCATCAAGTTTATCCCGAATACTCATCCACCCGCGGCCGCGTGGACTACGCCTTGCTTATTGAGGACCAGCCGCGGCTGCTGATCGAAGCCAAGGCGCTCGATTCGAACCTCGACGATCCCAAGTCGGCCGAGCAACTCACCGGCTACGCCTTCAGAACCGGCGTCAGATGGGCCGTGCTGGCCAATGGCGACGAGTACCGCATCTACAACGCCTACGGCGAAGTCCCGCTCCCGGACAAGCTCTTACACACGGTCCGGGTGAGCGATCAGGATCCGCACGCCGCCGAGACGCTTGGACTGCTGTCCCGCAGCGCGGTGCGGGACAACCTCCTGGACGCGCGCTGGCAGGTCGAGCTTGAAAACCGGCGGCTACAGCGCGTGAACCAGCAGCTACAGACGATGTTGCAAACCCTGATCGATCAAGATCCGCCGAACGAGGCGCTCGTGCGGCTGTTACGAAACCGGCCTGACTGCGAGTTGTCACCGCGGGACGTCAGAGACGGCCTGCGCCGGGCGCGCGTGCGGTTTGAGCTTTCGGCGGTGTCCGAGCCTCCGCCCGATATCCCGACGCCTCCAGTTGATCCAGTCGGTCCAGCGCCGCCAGAACCTCAGCGGCGGGTCAGGCTAAAGTCGCTCTTCACGCAAGGATTCATACAGCCGCCTCTTGACATCCACGTAGAGGTGCAAGGACACAGATTTTCCGCCGTCATTGATGCCGACGGGAATGTGATTTTCCAAGGTCAGCGCTTGCAAATGGCTAGCGCAACGCAGGCGGCGCGTAGGGTCGCGGCCGCCGCTTCGCCAGAGAGCATTTCCCTACCCACCGCTTTCTGGGAATTCTGGCGGTTCACCGATGCCGACGGCCAAATCAAACCGCTCGGCGTCTTGCGCCAGAGGTTTCTCGAAGGGAGCGGGGCGGACGCAGAACCTCCAAGCCCGTCTCCGGGACTACGCGGTTCACGAGTCTCGATGGGGCAGCTCATCGAGGCAGGGATCTTGACGCCGCCACTTGAGATTCACACGACCTATAAGGGACCTCGCCTAACCGCGCGCATTGAGGCCGACGGCGCGGTAACGTTTCAAGGCAACCGCTACACGACACCGTCGGGAGCGGGACGCGCGGCTAAAGTGCTGCGTGGAGGCCCCAACGTCGGCCCCAACGGTTGGACATTCTGGGAGTTCACCGACGCCGACGGCCGCGATCAACCACTTTCAGTTTTGCGGGATCGATACCTAGAGCAGCGCGCGGCCGAGTAGCCCTAAGCGCCCCAACCCGTTCGCCCCCGTATCGAATACGGGGCAGGCTCGGAGCGAGGTCGAAGGGGCGTGGTTCGACAAGGCCCGTCCTGAGCCTGCCGAAGGGCTCACCACGAACGAAGCGCCAACAGCCAGCGGAAGCGGCGCTACTGCTGCAGAATCTCGAACTCGACCTTGGGCTCGCGGCGCAGGAGCCAGCGCGCTAGGGCGCGGCGCACGGATTTATGGCGCGCGGCGAAGGCCAGGACCGACGCGGTCACGCCCAGGGCGCCGCCGACGACCAGCCCCATGCCGAGTCCGGTGCCGAAACCTCGCGACATGCGCCTTTCCCCACCTACTGCAAGCGAGCCACGACGGGGGCGTCGCTCCAGAGCTCGTCCAGGCGATAATAATCCCGCGCCTCGGGCGCGAACACGTGAACCACCACGCCCCCAAAGTCGGCCAGCAGCCACCCGTCGGTCACTTCGCCCTCGAATTGCGGATGTGAGGCGGACGGGGGCACGGGTTCGCGGTCGAGGGCGTCGCGGATGGCGCGCATCTGGACGGTGCTGCCGGCGGTGCACACGACGAAGTAGTCGGCAATGATCGTGAGCCCGCGCAGGTCCAAGAGGGCAACATCCGTGGCGCCCCTTTCCGCCAACACTTCGACCACACGGCGCGCGCGCTCCAGCGGGATCAGCGTGCGCTGTGCTCAGGCATCATGAGGTGCGGTGATTATATCCGACGGTCGGCGAGGTCCCGAGGCACAGCTAGTGGGCGAAGTTGGAATCTGACTGTCGCGCAATGATCCAGCGGCGGCCGGCGGCCTCGATTAGTCCGTTGATCCTTGGGGGTGGATTCCCGCCTTCGCGGGAATGACGGACTCGAGGTGATCCGCTAGCGTTGCGCATACAGCCCGTGGCGTTGGATGTAGGCGGCTACCGCGTCGGGCACCAGTCCTTCGAGCGAATCCCCCGCCGCAATGCGCCGCCGCACATCCGAGGCGGCGACTTCGCTGGCCGTGTCGTGGAGGATGCGAACCCGCGTCGCGGCTGCGGGATGGTCGCGGAGCAGGCCGGCGGGGAGCTCCGCGGCGTAGCCGGTCCGAGCCACCGCGACGACTTCGCTGATGGCGAAGATGGCATCCGTGTCGCGCCATGCCGCCATGGCCTCCAGGGCGTCCGTCCCGACGATGAGCGTGAATACCGCGTCGCGATGGGTCTCGGTGAGCACTCGCAGGGTGTCGATGGTGTAGGACGGTGCGGGGCGCGACAGCTCGAGGTCCAGGACCTCCAGCCACGAGCGATCCCGCACCGCCAAGCGGCACATGGCCAGGCGGTGGGCCGGGGACGCGTGCGGTGTCCCGCGAAACGGGGAACGGGCGGCGGGAATGAGCCAGACGCGGTCGAGCGTCTCGGCGTCCCTGACCTGCCGCGCCACGGCCAGGTGCCCACAATGCACGGGATCGAAGGTGCCGCCGAGGAGTCCGATGCGCATGGGCCCGCTACCCGAGCCGTTTGCCTAGCTCGGTTAAGCCCAGCACTTCGAAGCAGCACCGGACGACGATCATTGTCGAGCGGGGCTGGATTCCCGCCTCCGCGGGAATGACGGAGGAGCTACGCAAGGGTCTCCTTTCGCGTCACGAGTTGGCGCGGTCTGCCGCTGCCCGCCGCGGCAAGGGCCGCGCGCACGAGCGCCGCGCTGCGCATCGCGCTGACTAGGTTGGGCGACTCCGCGGGCGCTTGTCCGGTGCGAACCGTCTGCACCAGGTCGCGCACCGCGTCGGATAGGCCGTCCGCCGGACGCCAATCCACCGTCGCCGCGCGCGAACGACCCACCGCCTGGAATGAGAATGCGGTGTCCGCCTCGTCGACCTCGGCATCGTTGAAGCCGGCGAGCGTGGCCGTGGTGAAGCCCTTTGCCAGCGCCACCCTTCGCCGGCCGTCCGTGAGCTGCACGTCGGCGGCGAGCCCGTCGGACGGGCCGTCCAGGCGGCTGACCGCAAACGCCGCGCTGTCGTAACGACCGAATTCCAGCGTGCCGGCCACGGTGGATGGCGCGCCGGGATCGGTTGACGTCCCATCCGTCGACTCGGCGTACACGCGATTCGGCGATCGGTCCATCAGGTGGGTCAGGATATCGAGCGTGTGGAAGGCCGCCACGGGCAGAGAGTCAACGCCCCACGCGGTGACGTGCGCATGTATGAACTTGGGCGACCCGAGCAGCCGGCGCGCCAGCCTCACGACGGGCGAGCTTCGCCAGGGCAACGCGGCGAGCGCCGGCGTCGGCACCGTGCGCAGCGCCGCCCGCGACTGCGGAGTGGCGCCCAGCGACACGAGTGCGCTGGGATCGATGAGCAGCGGGAGGCCGGACGAGGCGATGGCGTTCGCGGCCGGTTCCGGCAGAGCCGAGGCTTCGGCAATGACGAGGGCCTGGGCGTTTGGGTGCTCAACGAGCTCCACGTCCGCAACGGTCGCCGCGGCATCGGCGTAGCGCCGCGCCACGGGGCCTTCGCCCACCACAGCGACGCGCACGGGGCGATCCATAGCCATTGAATCTGCGACCAGACCGGCGTGGCGTCAACCGCGCTACGATGCGGCGGGCAGCACAGCGAGACTTGCGGAGCGCACATGGCCAGCGAAGCCCTGCGGCTTGAGGGCTGGGCTCTGATCCTGGGAGCGTCCAGCGGATTCGGCGCCGCCACGGCGCGTCACCTGGCGAAATGCGGCATGAACGTGGTGGGCGTGCATCTCGACCGCCGCAACACGCAGCACCTCGCCGATGCCGTGCGCGACGACATCGAGGCGGCCGGCGGCCAGGCCAGGTTCTTCAACGTCAACGCCGCGGACGCCGCTGCGCGCGAGCGGGTGCTGGACGAGGTCGCGGGCGAGCTCTCGCAGCATCAGCCGCCGGTGCGCGTGGTGCTGCACTCGCTGGCCTTCGGCACGCTGCGACCGTTCATCGGCGAGGGCGACGAGCCGGGCATGTCGGCGCGGCAGCTGGAAATGACGCTGGACGTGATGGCGAACTCCCTAGTCTATTGGACCCAGGACCTGGTGGCGCGGGACTTGCTGGGCGCCGGCTCACGGATTCTGGCGATGACCAGCGCCGGCTCGGATCGCATTTGGCCGGGATACGGCGCGGTTGGCGCCGCCAAGGCCGTCCTGGAGGCCCACGTGCGCCGGCTGGCCGTGGAGTTGGCGCCGCGGCAGGTGACGGTGAACGCGCTGCGCGCCGGCGTGACAGACACGCCCGCGCTGCGCAAGATCCCGGGGCACGAACAGCTGGTGGCCAATGCCGAGCGACAGAATCCCGGCGGCCGGCTCACCCGCACCGAGGACATTGCGCAGGCCATCGCGGCCATGGCGCTGCGCGAGACGAGCTGGATTTCGGGCAACGTCATCGGCGTCGACGGCGGCGAAAACCTCGCCGGATAGCCACGAACTTGCGGGCGCCACACGCCGTCCGCCAAGTGGTTATGCTATGGCCCGAAATCGACTCCGGCCGATGCCCGGCCGGGCGGAGGGCTTGACCATGTGACGATGCCGCGGGGCCGACGACGATTCCCCCGCGATCCCTTGGGAGCCGCCACGAGCAGCCGCGGCTGGCGCTCCCCCTTTGTCGGCGCGGCAATGGCCTGTGACCCGAGCATCGGCGCTGGGTCGGAAGCGTCGTTTTACTTTCACAGGAGCGTTTGCCCTATGACATTGCTTTGGTCGCGCGGCCAGCCCCGCTGGGTCGCGACCTTTCGAATTCTCGCCGCCGTTGCCATGGCGCTGGCGGCGTTTCTCATTGTTCGCGGCGTCGTGCTGGCCGCCGGCGATCCCGCCGGAGACGCCACGCTCGCTGCCGACCACGACGCGGGGGTCAACTTCGTTTGGACGCTGACCTCCGGCGCGTTGGTGTTCTTCATGCAGGCCGGGTTCGCCCTGCTGGGCGCCGGCCTCATCCGCGCGAAGAACACCGTCAACTACCTGACGAAGAACATCCTGGACTTCGCCGCCGCCGGGTTGTCGTTCTGGGCGTTCGGGTACGCCTTCATGTTCGGCGGCTCGGGTCTGCCGGGAATGGCCGAAGGCAACGCCTTCATCGGCTTTTCCGGGTTCTTCCTGGTGCGCGACGCGTATGACGTGTCGACCACCAGCTTCTGGTTCTTCCAGATGGTCTTCGCGGCCACCACGGCCACCATCGTTGCCGGCGCGGTTGCCGAGCGCACCAAGGTGACGGCCTACCTGGCCTACGGCTTCCTCGTCACGGCGCTGATCTACCCCATCTACGGTCACTGGATGTGGGGCGGCGGCTGGCTGGGCGGCGAGCAGCTCGAATCGTGGGTCGGCGCCGCGGCCGTGGACTTCGCCGGATCGGGCGTGGTGCACACGATCGGCGGCGTGCTGGCCCTGGCCGGCGCGGCCACCGTGGGCGCGCGGTTGGGCAAATATGGGCCCAACGGCGAAGTGCGCAGCATTCCGGGCCACAACATGGTCTACGTGGTGATCGGGATGTTCGTGCTGTTCTTCGGCTGGTTCGGCTTCAACGGCGGGAGCACGGTGGCGGGGAATGACCTGCGAATCGCGGTCATCATCACCAACACCTTCCTGGCGGGCGCCACCGGCGCCGTCACGGCCGCGTACCTCGGCCTGGTACGGACGGGCCGCATCAGCGCGGCCAACACCAGCAACGGCGCCCTCGCCGGGCTGGTTGGCATCACGGCGCCCTGCGCCTTCGTGGCGCCCTGGGCGGCGGTGATCATCGGCGCAATCGCGGCGGTGCTGATGCTGGTGAGCGTCCACGTGGTCGAGCACCGGCTGAAGATCGACGACCCGGTTGGCGCGTCGTCGGTGCATGGCACCGCCGGCGTGTGGGGCCTGCTGGCCGTGGGCATCTTTGCCGATGGCACCTACGGCGGCGTGTCCGGGTTCATTGCGGGCAACGGCTCGCAGTTCGTCGCGCAGCTCATCGCGGCCATCGTGGCCGTCGCGTGGGCGCTGACGACCGGGCTGCTGCTGTTCAACGTTCTCAAGCGGACGGTCGGCCTGCGCGCCTCACGCGAGGAGGAGCTGAGCGGATTGGATCTGCCGGAGCACGGCGAGTCGACGTATACGCACGACGACGTCGAGCCCGAGGCGGAGCCGGCGCCAGAGGCGGCGACCTAGTCGCGGATCGGCGTTCGACGGATGTGGGGCGGGCCCTGCGGGGCCCGCCCCATTCGCGTCAGGCGCCGTCTGTGGAACCCGGCGAGGGTGGGTGGCGGCTAGATTCCCGGTCCCGCCTGCGCGGGGACATGTTTCGTGGGAATGACGGAGGGGTCACGGCCGTGAGGAGCTGACCGGCGTTGTGCCCCTTCGCCAGCTCCTTAGATTCCTCGCCTGCGGCTCGACACTCCTATGTCAAGGCGAAGCAAGTCTGGCCAGTGGCGAGGTCCCGTTTGATGGTGCGGAAGATGCTGCGGGCCAGATGGCGTTTCAACGCCCGCACGGCTTCGCGGCGGCTCTTCCCTTCGCCCATGCGAC
>JAJECS010000029.1 GCA_022821905.1 Chloroflexota bacterium
CCGGTAAGCCGCCCAAGGTGGCCCTCACCGCCTGTCTCCGCAAGCTCCTGCTGCTCTGCAACGCCCTCTGCAAGCAGCAGGCCCCGTGGAACCCCGCCATGGCCACCTAAACCCTTCACCGGCCACACAGTTGCTCTCCCCAAGGAGAGGGGACCGGACCCACGATGCCGCGCAGGCGCTATTCTTTCCGCGAGCGACGAGCAACGCGCGGTCCGCAGCGACCGCCGATATCCCTCTCCCGGAGGAAATCCTATGCCCCCTAGCAGTGAGCGCGCCCTGCGCGAGTTGCGTGGTCCCGCCGCGCTGGTGATGGCGCCGTTCGATGATGATCTGCGACTCGACCTGGACGCCCTGCGCTCGAACATCCAGTTCATGCTCGACGCGGGCCTGGAGACCGGCAAGGGATTCATCATTTCGCCCTGCGGCAGCGGCGAATACCTCAGCCTTTCGCCGTCGGAGCACCGCGACATGGTCGCGGCGTCGGTCGAAGCCGCTGCGGGCAAGATCCCCGTGGTGGCGGGCGCGGCGAGCTTGAACCTGGACGAGGTGATCGCCCTCTCGCAGGGCGCGGCGGACGCCGGCGCGGAGTACGTGATGATCTCGCCACCCTGCTACTACCCGATCAGCCAGCAGGGTATGTACGAGTGGTACCGGATTCTCGCGGAGTCGCTGGATGCCGGGATCATGATCTACGACCAATCCTGGCGGCAGGAGATCGGCACGTCGCTGGGCGTCGAGCTCATCGGGCGGCTGGCCGAGTTTCCGAGCATCGTGTCGCTCAAGTACGGCGCGCCCAACATCATCGAGCCGATGGTCGAGGCGCTGGATCGGTACGCCGACCGCTTCGCCTTCATCGACAACTCGCTGGGCTACACCTCGACGGTGGCCTACATGCACGGCGCCACCGGATACATCTCCGGTCCGGCGACCTGGTGGCCGGAGTTCGAGCTGGAGTTCTTCCGGCTGCTCGAGGCGGGCGACTTCGCCGGCGCGGACCGCTGGCACGCGAAGATCGGGCCCTACATGTCGCTGCACCAGAGCGAGGGCGGCCCCGGATGGAACGACCTGCAGGACTCGGCCATCATCAAGGCGGCGCAGGACTTTGTGGGTCTGCACGGCGGACCGGCGCGACCGCCGTTCCGCGGCGTCAACAACGAGGAACGCCTCGTGATCAATGCGGTCCTGGACGACCTGGGCGTGCGGCAGGCGGTGCCGGCCTAAGGGACGGTCGTCGCGGTCAGTCTTGCCCTAGGGCGATACGCACGTCTTCGGTGGTGTCGCGGAGCACGGTGGGCCGGATGGCGATCTCCTCGATGAGCGTGCGCCCCGGCGTCGCCGCGCAAAAGACGATGGCGTCGGCGACGTCGTCGGCACCGATCATGGTGGCGCGGTCCTCTGCCGTCGGCGGACGCGGTCGCTCGCCGAGCAGCGGCGTGTCGACCTCGCCGGGCAGGACGGTGCAGGCGCGGATCCCTCGGTTGCGAAACTCGGCGTTCACGCTGCCCATGTAGTTGAGCAGCGCCGCCTTGGACGCCGCATAGGCCGCACCGCCGAGCGGTCCGGGGCTGTAGACGGCGAACGACGACACGCTCACGATCGTGCCGCCGCCGCGCTCGATCATGCCGGGAATCAGTCCGCGGCAAAGGATCGACGCGGCGGTGACGTTGATGCGGAAGAGCTCGTCGAGCGCGGCATCCGCCGTCGCCGAGCTGCGGTGGGGAGAGTTGGCGCCGGCATTGTTGACCAGCACGTCCACGCCGCCCAACGACTCCGCCGCCCAGCGCGCGAGCGCGTCAACCTGGGCGGGGTCCATGAAGTCGGCGACGTAGGAGGGGACATCGGCGGCGCCGGCGGCCTCTACGGCGGCCGCGGCGCGAGCCAGGCGATCAGGGCGGCGGCTGGTGAGCGCCACCCGCGCGCCTTCCCGCGTGAGCGCCAGGGCGGCGGCGGTGCCGATAGCGCCTCCGCCTCCCGTGACCAGTGCAACCTGACCGTCCAACCGTCCCATGCGTCCCTCCGCCGTGGCGACTACGGGCCGCTACTGGCTGCGGCCGCGCGCGGTGACGTGCCAAACGGCCTCAACGATACCCTCCCGCGCGGCGAAGGCATGGTCGTAGAGGTTCACGCAGGGACAGATGTGGTTGGGGATGACGCGCAGCGTCTGACCGATGGCGAAGGCGCTCGCGTCCGGCGCGGCGATCACGCCGTGCTCGTCGGAGACGCTGGTGATGACGGCTTCGGGATGGCCCACCACCATGCCGTGGCCGGTGTTTTCCAGCACGCTGGGGCCGCGGCGGTCGGACGTGAGCGCCTTGGCGCCGGCGTCGATGACGACGCGATCCGGCGCGGGCAGGTTCACCACCGTCGCCAGCACGGTTGCCGCGCACCAATCGGTGTGACCGAGCAAATTCGCGTGCGACGCATCGTTGAACACGGCGGTGCCGGGTCGCAATTCGTCAATTGGCGCGTGGAACGATTCCAGCAGGAATGACGGCGAGGAGCCCATGCTGACCTCGCACGCCGCTCCGGTGGCGGCCTGGATCGCCGCGGCGATGCTGGTCATCAGTTGTTGGGACTCTTCAGCGGCAGTGTGGACGCCGGCCGGGTCGGCCGCCTGATAGTCGTGGCCTTCGTGGGTGTAGATGCCGCGAAGATTGAGGCCATCCGTGCGGAGCGTCTGCTGCGCAAGGGCAACGGCAGCTTCCGCGGTCGCAACGCCGGTGCGACATTGGCCGGTATCGATCTCGATGGCCACGTCGATCGTTGCGTCGGACGCGGAGAGGGCGGCGCCGAGCGCCCGCACGTGTTCGGCATGGTCGACGCCTACGGCGAGGCGGGTGCGCTCGGCAAGCTCTACAAGGCGAATGAGGCGGGACGCTCCTACGACCTGGTTGGCGATGAAGATGTCGTCGAAGCCGGCGTCGGCGAAGGCCTCGGCCTCACCGAGCTTGGCGCAGCAGATGCCCTCTGCGCCCGCCTGCCGCTGACGCGCCGCGACCGCCGCCATGCGGTGGGTCTTGACATGCGGGCGCAGCCTGGCACCCGCCTTGCCCGCAGTAGCAA
This sequence comes from Chloroflexota bacterium, assembly GCA_022821905.1. Classification (GTDB taxonomy): domain Bacteria; phylum Chloroflexota; class UBA11872; order UBA11872; family UBA11872; genus JAJECS01. The sequence goes on from JAJECS010000029.1 coordinate 3,064, forward strand.
TAAGGCGCGCGATGTTGGCGTCGAGCACGTCGAGGTCGATCACCAGTGCTGGGGTTTCGAGATCGACCACGGCGCGACCGATGGCAGCGGAAGGCTCCCGGCTGGAGAGCACGGGTTCGGACGTCATGGGTTTTCGGCGCGGTCCTGCGCTGGTCGCAGTGTACGTTCCGCTATGCAGGCTTGGAGTGGACTGGGCGGCGGATGTCGTACCGTTCGATACGCGGATTACGAATCGAACGAACAGCACCGCAAATGAACGTCACCGATGGTCGGAGGTTGGATCGCCATGGGCGCTGAGGTCAGGCGGCTGAGCAATTGGATCAACGGCGAGTGGGTGGAGTCGGCCAGCACCGATCGTCTGGACGCCGACAATCCGGCGACGGGCGAGGTGATCGCCAGCGTCCCGCTGTCGACCGAGTCTGAGATCGACGCGGCCGTGCAGACGGCCAAGGCGGCCTTCCCCGCGTGGCGCGACACCCCGGCGGTCGACCGCGGACGGGTGCTGTTTCGGCTGCATTCGCTGATGCGGGATCGGTTCGAGGAGCTTTCCCGCACCGTGACCATTGAAAACGGCAAGACGCTGGAAGAGGCCCGAGGCGAGGTGCTGCGGGCCGTCGAGAACGTCGAAGTGGCCGCAGGCGTTCCCACCCTGCAGCAGGGCTCGTTTTCCAGCGACATTTCGGCGGCCATCGATGAGCACTCGATCCGCGAGCCGCTGGGCGTGTTTGCGCAGATCGGGCCCTTCAACTTCCCGGCCATGGTGCCCTTCTGGTTCGCCCCGCTGGCGGTGGCCTGCGGCAACACCTTCGTGACAAAGCCGTCGCAGAAGACGCCGCTGAGCCAGACGCTGCTCACGGAACTGACCGCCGAGGCGGGCTTCCCGCCGAGCGTGATGAACCTGGTGCACGGCGCCGGCGAGCAGGCGCAGGCGCTGAGCGCTCACCCGGACGTGGCCGGCGTGTCGTTCGTGGGCTCGACGCCGGTGGCGCGGGCGGTCTACGAGACGGCCACGCGGCACGGAAAGCGGGCGCAATGCCAGGGCGGGGCGAAGAATCATCTAGTGGTGCTGCCGGATGCCGACCTCGACGCCGCGATCCCCAACATCTGCGGCTCGACCTATGGCTGCGCCGGCCAGCGGTGCCTGGCCGGATCGGTGGTGGTGACGGTCGGCAGCGTGCGCGAGGAGCTGACGGAGCGGCTGGTCGAGGCAACCTCATCGATTCGCCTGGGCGACGGGCTCGATCCCGATACGGGCATGGGTCCGGTGATTTCCGCCGAGTCGCGCGACCGCGCGTTCACCTATATCGACCAAGCGGTCAAAGACGGCGCCGAACTCCTGCTGGACGGTCGCGGGGCGACCGTCGACGAGCTGCCGGGCGGCTACTGGGTCGGCGCAACCGTGCTGCACGAGGTGACGCCCGACATGCCCGTGGTGCGCGATGAGATCTTCGGTCCGGTGGTGAGCCTGATGCATGCCGACACGCTGCAGGAAGCCATTGACATGGTGGAAGCCAGCCCCTTCGGCAACGCGGCCACGCTCTACACCAACAGCGGCGGCGCGGCGCGGGAGTTCACGCGGCAGGTGAACGTCGGCAATGTCGGCATCAACGTGGGCGTGGCGGCGCCGATGGCCTTCTATCCCTTCGGCGGACGCAAGCAGTCGTTCTTCGGCGACATCCACGCGCAGTCCACCGAGCTAGTGCGGTTCTACACCGATCCAAAGGTCGTGATCACGCGTTGGCCCGACAAGACGGACGGCCGGGATCCGTGGGACTGAGCGCGCGGAAGGAGCGGCCCAATGGCGCATGAGTACCGCCACTCCGGCGAACGGCACATTCGCGACAGCGCCTACCTGGAGCGCATCCACCCGGACATTGGGTCGGTGCTGCTCGGCATGGAGGACGAGGCCGAGCGCGACGGCCTGCCGATCACGGAACGGCCGAGCACGCGCCTGTTGTCCCTGGTCGTGCGCGCGATGGGCGCGCGGCGGGCGCTGGAGATCGGCACGAACATCGGCTACTCGGCAATCGCCATCGCCTCGGCGCTGGGCGACGGCGGCGAACTGGTCACGCTGGACATCGACCCGGAGATGCACGAGCGGGCGCGCGCCAACGCGGATCGCGCGGGCGTCGGGGATCGCGTGACGCTGGTCACCGGGCCGGCGCTCGAGACGATTGCTGGGATCGACGGACCGTTCGACTTCGCCTACATCGACGCCGACAAGGGCTCGTATCCGCAGTACCTCGATGCAGTCATCGAGCGACTGCGGCCGGGCGGCGTGGTGGCGCTCGACAACCTCCTGTGGCTGGGCCAGGCGGCGCACGAGCCGGAGGACAGCGACTTCCATCGCGAGTCGACGCCCATCATCCGCGCCTTCAATGAGGCCTTTCTGGCCGACGCGCGGCTGGACTCGACAATCGTGCAGGTCGGCGACGGGGTCGGGATGGGCGTGAAGCGACTACCTGTTGACTGATAGCGGCAGGGCGCGTAGCGTCGCGCCGCGGAACGTGTGTGCGTGAGGGACTGATCCAGATGTTGCGCAACCCTGCCAAGCAACGGCTCGAGAGCGGCCAGGTGGCGCTCGGCGTCAGCTGCGGGATGGGCGCGCCGTTTCTCGCCGAGATCCTGGCGCGCGCGGGGTTCGACTGGGTGATGATCGACAACCAGCACGGGATGTGGGACCGGCAATCGTCCTCCCTGGCCATGATGGGCGTGCGGGCCGGCGGCTCGACGCCAATGGTGCGCGCGCCGGAGAACGACTACTACGCCATCGGTCGTCTGCTCGACGAGGGCGCGTTGGGCGTGATCGTGCCGATGGTCGAGAACCGCGAGGAGGCGGAGCGGGTGGTCCAGGCCTGCCGCTATCCGCCCATCGGCAGCCGCTCGGACGGCGTGAGCGGCGCGAGCGTGCTCGGTCCCAGCTATCGCGAGCGGGCCAACGACGAGATCCTGGTGGCGATCCAACTCGAGTCGCGGGAGGCCATCGAAAACGCGGACGCCATCATGTCGGTCGAGGGAATCGACGCCTGCTGGCTCGGACCGGCCGACCTGGCGAACTCCCTCGGTCACGCGCGCAACACGCCCGAGCATGACGCGGCGGTCATGGAAATGGTTTCGGCCTGCAAGCGGCACGGGAAGGCCGCGGGCATCGCCGCGGGAAGTGTCGAACAGGTCGAGAAGTGGGTGGCGGCCGGCTGCACGTTCGTCAGCGCCGGCGGCGACAAGATCTATGTGGGAACCAGCGCGGCGGCGGAGTTCAACGCCCTGGCGAGCTTGCGGGAGTAGCGAGATATGGCACGCATCGACTCATTGACCAATCCTGTGAAGGCGAAGCTGCGACGCGGCGAGGTGGCCCTGGGCGTGGGGTGCGCGCTCGGAAATCCGAACATCGTGGAGCTGCTCGCGCGGCAGGGGTTCGATTGGGTTCTGATCGACAACCAGCACGGCACGTGGGGGCGAGAGTCCACGTCCGCGGCGTTCATGGCGGCTCGGGCCGGTGGGGCGGTGCCCATTCCGCGGGTGCTCAGCAGCGAGTTCACGGCCATCGGGCACCTTCTCGACGAGGGTTCCACCGGGGTCATCGTTCCGATGGTGGATTCGCCGGAGGAGGCGGAGCAGGTGGTGCACGCCTGCCGCTACCCGCCCGCGGGCGGGCGGTCGATCGGTGCGTCGGGGGCCATCGCGCACGGGCTGGACTACATGAGCCGCATCAACGACGAGCTACTCATCATGGTCCAGATCGAGTCCAAGCAAGCCGCCGAGGCGGCCGACGAGATCATGGCGGTGGACGGCGTCGATGGCACGTGGGTCGGCCCGGCCGACCTGGCCGCGTCCATCGGTCACGCCCAGGGCAGCACCGAGCACACGGATTGCGTCGTCGGCGTGTTCGAGGCTTGCCGGAACCAGGGCAAGATTCCGGGGATCTCCGCCGGTCCCCCCGACTCGGCCAAACGCTGGATCGAACACGGCGCGCGCTTCGTGACCCTGGGCGCCGACGTGCTGTACGTGTTGCAGGGCGCGCAGGCCGAGCTGGAGGCGTTTGGGCGCGAGCCGGGCCTCGGTAACTGGTCCTAGCTAGGGAATCAGCAGCAGCTTCCCGGTCGTGGCGCGGCCTTCGAGGTCGGTGTGGGCTTGCGCGGCGTCGGCCATGGCGTATTCGCCGTGGATCTTGAGCTCGAGCGAGCCGTCCGCGACCCAGCCCAGCACGGACGAGGTGCGCCACTGAAACTCCTCGGGGGTGATGAGGAAGTGCCCCAGGCTCGGACGCGTCAGGAAGAGCGAGCCCTTCTGGTTGAGGATCTGCGGGTCCATGGGCGGCACCGGCCCGCTGGCGGCGCCGAAGAGCACCATGTAGCCGCGCGGCTTGAGGCAATCGAGCCCCCGGTCGAACGTCGCCTGCCCCACGCCGTCATAGACCACGTCCACGCCGGCCCCATCGGTGAGCTCGCGGACCTTGGGGAGGAAATCCTCCTCGGTGTAGTTGATGACGTGATCGGCGCCCACGTCGCGCGCGACTTCAGCCTTGGCGGGCGTGCCGACGGTGGCGATGACCTTGGCTCCGGCCTTCTTGGCCATCTGAATGATCAGGCGGCCGGCGCCGCCGGCGCCCGCGTGCACCAGGGCGGTGTGGCCGGCGCGCAGCGGGAAGGATGACGCGGTGAGGTAGTGCGCCGTGCAGCCCTGGAGCATCACGGCGGCGGCGGTGCGGGTGTCCAGCGATTCCGGAACGCGCACCAGGCGGTCGGCCGCGACGGCCTGCATTTCGGCATAGGAACCGATCTCGGTGCCGTGCGCCACGCGGTCACCGACCTCGAGCGTGGTCACGTCGGACCCAACCTCCACGACCACGCCGGCGCCTTCCATGCCCAGCGTGAACGGGGGCTCGACCGGGTAGCGGCCGGTGCGTTGATAGGTGTCGATGTAGTTCACCCCGGCGGCCTCGGTGCGCACGAGGACCTCGTTCGGCGCGGGCGACGGGTCGGGGATGTCTTCGTAGCTGAGCGCCTCGATGCCGCCGGGCGTGTGGACGCGAATGGCCTTCATGGGTGACTCCTTTGCGGCGGGAAAACGCCAGCATAGGACGCGGCGCGGCCGGGCAGGGACGCGCGTGCCTTATATTCCGGCCCGTGCGCATCCCCGACGTGCTCCAAACCCTGCGCCCGCTGATCGCCGGCGTGTATCTGCCGGCGTTCCTGATGTTCTTCGGCGTCGGGATGCTGACGCCGACGCTGCCGCTGTTCGCGGCGGAGCTGGGCGTGAACTACACGCTGGTGACGCTGGCGGTGGCGGTGACCGGCCTGGGCACGCTGCTCTGGAACGTTCCGGCCGGTCTGCTGCAGGCGCGCTGGAGCGAGCATCGCTCGGCGATCGTGGGATTGCTGGCGGTGGCGGCGGCGACGCTGGCGATGGGCTTCACGCGCGACTACACCCTGGTTGTGGTCTTCAGGGCGCTGGCCGGGATCGGCATGGCGACCTGGACGATCTCACGCATGTCGCACCTGGTGGCCGCCGTGCCGCAGCACCACCGCGGGCGGGCGATGTCGCTATTCGGCGGGATCATGCGCATCAGCCTGTTTCCCAGCCCCGCCATAGGCGGCGCATTGGCCGAGCTGGTGAGCTACGAGGTGTGCTTCCTAGTGGCGGGCCTCTTTGCCGCCGTCGGCGTGCTGCCGATGCTGCTGATGCGGCACCGCGTCGAGCGGCCGCTGGGCAGCGTGCCCGCGCGGCATGTGGCGCCGTCGAGCCTGTGGGCGGTGCTGCGAGACCACTGGCGCGATCTCGCGACCGCCGGCACCGGGCACGTGCTGGCGTCGGCCGTCCGCGCGGGACGACAGGTGATCATTCCGATCTACGGCGCGTTTGTGCTGGGTCTGGACGCCGCCGAGATCGGCGTGGTCGTCAGCGCCTCTGCGGCCATCGACATGACGCTGTTTCCGATCGCGGGCTACGTGATGGATCGGTTTGGGCGCAAGTTCACGAACGCGCCGTCGATGGTGATGCTGGGCGCATCCATGGCCGTGCTGCCGCTAGCGCAGGACTTCGTGGGATTGATCGTGGTGGGGCTCTTCGCCGGCGTGGCGAATGGATGGGGATCCGGCGCCATGCTGACGCTGGGGTCGGACCTGGCGCCCCGCGAGTCGCCGGGGCCGTTCCTGGGCGTCTGGCAGTTCATGGGGAACACGGGCATGACGGGCGGGCCGCTGATCGTCGGCGTAGTGGCCGATGCCGCCGGTCCGGACGCGGCGCCGTTCTACCTGGCGGCGGCGGGGTTCGCCAGCGGGCTGATCTTCTTGCTGCTGGTGCGCGAGACGCACCGGGTGCGGGGACAGCCGGCGGCGGTGTCGGCGTAGCTACTTCGGCGTGACGGTGGCGTGGCGGGTGGACATGCGTTCGAGACGCTCGGGATCGGGTTCGGGCAGGCCCTCGGTGGCCGGCGCGAAAGTGAGATCGGGTTCGAGCTCCAGGGCCGGCGCCGCCAAGTCCTGGCGGTAGAACTTCGACGACGGGAACAGGTCACCCGGATAGGTGAAGTTGGGCAGCGTGGCCAGCTCGACGCACAGCGCCGCCCCAACGGAGCTTTCGAGCATCCCGCCGATCCACACTGGAATCCCGGCGTCGCGACAAACGTCGTGCATGGCGACGGAGTTGGTGAACCCGCCCGCCCGGCCGGGCTTGATGTTGACGTAGTGGCAGGCGCCGATGCGGATGGCCTGCTGGACCATCTCGAGGTCGCGGGCGGATTCGTCCAGGCAGATCGGCGTCTCGATCGCTCGCGCCAGCTCGGCGTGGTCGATGATGTCGTTCCAGCCCAGCGGTTGCTCGATGAAGGCCAGTCCCAGGTCGTCGATGGCCTCGAAGGTGTCGAGATCGTCGAGGGTGTAGCCGGAGTTGCAGTCGATGTGGATGAGGTGTTTCGGAAATGCCGAGCGCACGGCGCGCAGCATGTCGACGTCCCAGCCCGGGCGCACCTTGAGCTTGGTGCGCGGGAAGCCGGCGTCGACGGCCTGCTGCATGTTGCCGAGCAGCATGTCGATGGAGTCCTGCACGCCGAAGTCGGCGCCGGCGATGACGGGGCGCGTCTCGCCGCCGAGCAGGCGATGGACGGGCGTGCCGGTGATCTTGGACTCCAATGTCCACCAGCACAGCTCGACCGCCGCCTTGGCGAAGCCGTTGCCCTTGGCGAAGGCGAGCCGGTCGTGGAGGTCCTGGGCCGTGTCGTATTCACGCCCCACGACATGCGGCCCGAACACCTCGGCCACCAGGTAAAACACGCCGCCGGCGCACTCGTTCACGTAGTGCGGGGCGAAGAAGGGGGTGGCCTCGGCCCAGGCCTCGTGATCGCCGCTGGTGGCTTTCACGAGCACCGAGTCGATGTCGTGGTCTTCGCCGTAGGCGGTGCGCCAGGGGTAGATGAGCGGCATTCGGACGTAGTAGACGTCCAGGCGGTCGATGCGCATGCAGGCCTCCTCTGAAAGGCATGGTGACGGGACGGGACGCGGGATGCAATAGAAAACCCGCGACGAGACGCCCGAAAGCGCGTTGAGTCCGGAGCTAGCGCGTGCGGCGCTTGCAAACGACGGGCGTGGGATTGGACGGAGCCGCCACCGCGCCTTCGAGACGCAGGCGGGGCAGCCAGCGCAGCGGTCGCGGCAGCCACCAGTTGCGCGACCCGAGCAACTTCATCGAGGCCGGCACCAGGATGGAGCGAATGAGCGTGGCGTCGATGGCGACGGCGACCGCCAGCCCGAAGCCAATCTGCTGGAAGACGACGAGGTCACCCGAGGCAAACCCGCCGAATACCGCGACCATGATCAGGGCGGCGCCGGTGATGAGCGCGCCGGTTCGCCGCAGGCCGAACGCCACGGACTCGGCGTTGTCGCCGGTCCGCTCAAAGCGCTCGCGAATGCGGCTGAGCAGGAACACGTGGTAGTCCATAGAAAGCCCAAACAGCACAGCGAAGAGCAGAATCGGGACCCAGGCCTCGATGGCCATGACCTTCTGAAAGCCCAGCAGGTCGGCGGCGAAGCCCATTTGGGACACCAGCACGATCAGCCCATAGGCGGCGCCCACCGCCAGAAGATTCATGAGAATCGCCTTGGCCGGCACGATCAGCGAGCGGAAGACCACCAGCAGCAGGACGAAACTGATGCTGAGGACGATGCCGAAGACCACCGGGGTGTATTGCGCGGCCACGTCGAAGTAGGCCACGTTCTGCGCCGTGACGCCGGTGACGTAGGCCCTGGCCTCGACATCGGCCAACGCCCGCGGAATGACTTCGTCGCGCAGACGGCGAACGGCGTCGGCGCCGGCGTCACTGGTGGGTTCGGCGACCAGCGGCACCGTTATGAGCGCGGCGGTGCCGTCCGGGCTCACTTCGAGGCGCGAGGGACCGAATGCCGGGTCGTCGGCGAGCGCCGCTTGCAGTCGGGCGATCGCCGCCTGCACGTCGGCAGCCGACGTGTCGCCGTCGACGACGATTTGGGCCGGTGAGACCAGGCCGCCGAGGAACTCACGCTGTAGCACGGCAAGTCCCTCATGCGTCCGCGTCCCCGGCGGCAGGCTCGAAAGGCTGGAGGATCCCGTGTTGATCCCAATGTTGGGCACCGCGGCGGCGGCCAGCAGGCCACCAACGATGACCAGGCTGACGACCGGCCGGCGCATGACGGCGTAGGCCAGTCTGTCCCACAGCGGGCGGCCCCGCCGGCGGTTGGCCGCGGCGGCGAGGCGTCCCAGGAACGGAAGGCGCAGGGCATCGACGCGATCGCCCATGAGGCTGAGCACCGCCGGGAGCAGCGTGAGCGCCGCGAACACCGCCGCGGCAACCACGAGGATCGCACCGGCCGCCAATCCCTGGAACACGTTTACGGGAATTGCCAGCAGCCCGAGCAGGGCCACGATGACGACCAGGCCGCTGATGAGCACCGCACGGCTGGCCGTGGCTCCCATGGTCGTGATGGCATCGACAGTGTCTCGGCCCGCGCGGCGCTCCTCGCGGTAGCGGGAGACGACGAACAGCGAGTAGTCGATGCCAACGGCCAGGCCCATCATCGTGACCATGTTGACCACGAAGAACGAGAGATCGAACACCTGGCCGATCAGTGCGGTCACGCCCAGGGCAATGACGATGGCCACTCCGGCGAGGATGATCGGGAGGAGCGCCGCGGCAAGGGCGCCGAACACCAGCACAAGAATCAGAAAGGCGATCGGCAGGGCCACCAGCTCGCCTTTTTGCAGGTCGCGCTCGGCGATCTCCCGGAAGTCCTGGCCGCCGGTGGCGCGCCCGGTCACATACGTCGTGAAGCCTTCCGTCTGCATGTCATCAACGACCGCGTGGACCTGGTGGACGTTGACGATCGCGTCCTCCAGGTCACCGCCCATGAGCACCGGCAGCAGCAGCGATCGGCGGTCCCGCGAGACCATCGAGGGATCGCCGGTCTGGTAGTAGCTGAACACGCCCTGCACCGTTGCCGGGCCGAGCGCGGTGAGATCGGCGTGTAACCGCTCGACCACGGTGCGGAAGGTCGACTCGTCCACGGTGCTCGCCTCGGACTGCACGATCACCAGCTCGGTGACACCGCCCGGACGGTTGAACCGCTCGGCGATGATCCGATCGCCGCGCACGTAGTCGGGGTTGTTCGAGATCCGTTGATCAGTCGTGAGCGAGCCGCCCAGCTGCGTCGCGACCAGCGCGCTCGCCGCCAGCAGCATGGCCGCCCAGATCATGATTGTGCGCCACGGATGGCGCGCGCAATGGGCGGCAAGTCCTCCCAGCGAGAGCTCGGGAATCGGCAGGCCGCCGGCGGCACCAAGGCTCGGCAATCGGCGAACGAAACGCCTCATCGATCCGCCGCCGGGTCGCGCTCGATCGGGCGAGGTTCCAACCAGGTCCCGTCTATGCCAGAGCCGCGCGTGGCTGGTGCGAAACAAGCGGCTGCGCCCCCGAAGTGGGCATCGCGCTTCTCGAATCGCAGAGGGCGGCGCTAGACGCCGCATGCTAGATGAGACCAGTGTGTGGCGCGCATCGACCGCGCCAGTGTGAGTTCCGCAACGCGGTGGCGAAGCGCTCCGGCGATTTTGTAAGAAGACTTACAGTGCGGGCAGCGAAATTTGTCCTGGCGAAGCGCCTGCGCATCGAGCCGCACGCGGACAGCGTGACCTGGTCACCGGAGCTGGCGCTGCGCATGCTGGACGACATGCCCGGCCTGTCGTTAACGCTGGATCACTCGCACTTCGTGTTCCACGGCATGCCCTATGAGCACATCGCGCTGATGCATCCGCACGGGACGCACTGGCACGTGCGCCAGGCGGCGCTGTCGCAGCTGCAATTGCGCTTTGACGAGGGCACCATCGACTTCCCGCGGATCGTGGCCGACCTGAAGCACGACGGCTACGACGGAGTGATGGCGCTGGAGCTGGCGACGACACCGTGGCTGGGCCTCAACCACATGGACGTGCTGACGGAGACGATCTTGCTGAGGGATCAGATGCGGGGGTTGCTGGCGTAGGCAGGCCGGTGCGGCACCGATAAGCGCAGCACTTGCGGTGTATACTTGGGCTTGACCAGGAGGGTCACGGTTAACTGACCCGTGGGATTCGTCCCCCTGGTCACGTTCTTTTTCGGAGACTGGCGCGATGTATCTGTTATACCTCGATGAGTCGGGTCTCCATCAAGGCCCTTACTTCGTACTCGCTGGCCTTGCCGTACACGAGACGCAATCGCATTCGCTCTCATCTGCGGTCGACAATCTCTTGGAAGCGCGACTTTCGTCACACGCGCAAGCCGAACCGTTACGTGCAACGGCTATTCGTGCCGGAGCCGATTCACCGTGGGACGAGATTGACAAGAGGCTTCGGTACGACCTGCTCGACGAGACCTACGAGGTCATCCGGGAAAGCGGGACCGTTCTATTCGGCGTAGCAATTGAACGAGGGTGGCTGCCTTCGGGCGAAAACGAATACCTATTCGCTCTCGAGAGCATTGCCCGGCGGTTCGACGGGTGCCTGCAACGGATGAATCGCCTCGAATCCAACTGGCAACGGGGGATTATCATCGTCGCCGAGTCTCAGTTCCGCGCACGGATTGAGACCCTCGCACTGAGGATCCAACAACAGGGCACACGGTGGGGCGAGCTTCGGAACCTCGCAGAAGTCCCATTGTTTACCTCCGCCTCCAACTCTCGGATGCTTCAGCTCGCCGACCTGTGTGCGAACGCGGTACATGCTCGATACGCCACAGGCCATGCGCGCCACTTTGACCGAATCGCTCCGCGCTTCGATGCGAACGCTGGAATCGTCCATGGCCTCTGGCACGCTTCCCGAGATCATCAAACGTGCCTTTGTCCCGGATGCCTTAGCAGGCGGATCGCTGGTAGCGACTAGCCGATCATTCGCTCATACCGGCTTCCCGCCGTGGACCATGAGCACCTGGCCGGTGGCGAGGCGGTTGTGAACCACGAAGCCCATGATCGCGTCGGCCACGTCCTCCGGCTCGCAGACGCGCTGGAGATAGGTGCCGGTGCGGGCGCGCTCTCGGTTGGTGTCGGCGTACGTCGGGTCGGGATGGTCGTAGTGCCACTCGGTGTTGATGAATCCGGGGGCGACGCAGTTGACCCGCACGTCGGGAGCCAGCGCCCGCGCGAGCGTGCGGGTGAGGCTGTGCACCGCCGCCTTGGAGGCGCAGTAGGGAATCGAGCTGCCGGAGTCGCCGATACCGGCGACCGAACCGACATTCACGACCACGCCCGAGCCGCCGGCGCGCAGGTGCGGCGCGGCGGCGCGGGTGACGTTGAACAGCCCCTGGACGTTGGTGGCGAAGATGACCTCCCAGGCTTCGTCCTCCACGCTGTCGAGGTTCAGGATGTCGCTGAAGCGGGTGACCGCAGCGTTGTTGACCAGGATGTCGAGACCGCCCAGGGCGTCGACCGCTTCGGCGACAAGCGTCCGCGCCGCGTCCGGCGAGCTCACGTCCGCCGCGATGGGCACGGCGGTTACGCCGTGGGCGCGGGCGTTTTCCGCGACCGCATCGGCGCGGTCCTTCGATCGCACGTAGTTCACGGCGACGGAGGCGCCGCGCTCGGCCAGCATCTCGACCGTGGCGGCGCCGACGCCGCGGCTGCCTCCGGTCACCAGGGCGCGTTTGCCGCTGAGCGTCATTGCAGGAACTCCTTCGATCCGCCTCATTCGAGCGGCATGGTACGCGCCCGCCGTTGGCGGCGAGCCGGCCGCCGGGTGAGAATCGGGAGCCGCCCGGACCGCCGCGCGGCTCACCGACGGGTCACAGCGTGCCGAATCGCCTCACCGCCGAGTCCAGCCCCTATCTGCTGCAACACCAGCACAACCCGGTGGATTGGTATCCCTGGGGCGAGGAGGCGCTGGCCAGGGCGCGCGACGAGAACCGGCCGATATTCCTGAGCATCGGCTATGCGGCCTGCCACTGGTGCCACGTGATGGAGCACGAATCGTTCGAGGACGAGGAGACGGCGGCCTATCTGAACGAGCACTTCGTGTCGATCAAGGTGGATCGCGAGGAGCGGCCCGACCTGGATCAGATCTACATGAGCGCGGTGACGGCGATCACGGGGCACGGGGGCTGGCCGATGACCGTGTTCCTGATGCCCGACGGGCGACCCTTCCACGGCGGCACCTACTTCCCGCCCGAGCCGCGCTACGGCATGCCGTCGTTTCTGCAACTGCTGCGGCAGGTGTGGGAAGCCTGGGTGATTCGGCGCGAGGACCTGGACAACGGCGCCCAGCAGCTCGCCGAGGCGCTACAGCGCGTGCAAGTGGGCGCATCGACGAGCGAGTTCACGGAGCACACGCTCACTCAGGCCAGCCGCGTGCTGGCGGCCAGCCACGACCGGCAACACGGCGGCTGGGGTACGGCGCCCAAGTTCCCGCAACCCATGGCGCTCGAGTTTCTGTTGCGTCGGCATGCGGCCACGGGCGAAGGGCTGCTGTTGGAGGTGGTCGAGCGCTCGCTGACGAAGATGGCGCACGGCGGCATCTACGACCAGCTGGGCGGCGGCTTCCACCGCTACAGCGTCGACGCCGAGTGGCTGGCGCCTCATTTCGAAAAGATGCTCTACGACAACGCCCAGCTTGCGCGCGTGTATCTGCACGCCTGGCAGGTGACGGGCAAATCCGAATACCGGGAAGTGGTCGAAGCGACGCTGGACTACGTGGCGCGCGAGATGACGCACCCGGACGGGGGATTCTTCAGCACCCAGGACGCCGACTCGGAAGGCGAGGAGGGCAAGTTCTTCGTCTGGTCCGTTGACGAGGTGGATGAGCTGCTGGGCGGCGACGCGCCTCTCTTTCGCGATGCGTACGACGTGTCGCCGAACGGCAACTGGGAGGGAAGAACCATCCTGCGGCGGGTGCGGGACGCCGACGTGCTGGCGTCGATGCACGGTCTGGCGGTCGAGGACATCGAGGCGCGGCTGGCACAGGGTCGGGCAGCGCTGCTCGAGCGGCGCGAAGGCCGCATCCGACCCGGTCTGGACGACAAGGTGCTGACGGCGTGGAACGGCATGATGCTGGCGACGGTGGCCGACGCGGCGCGGGTGCTCGATCGCGACGACTACCGCGACATGGCGGTGCGCGCGGGCGAGTTTGCGCTGCGCGAGCTGCGCCGACCCAACGGGCGACTCTGGCGCACGTGGCGCAACGGGCAGGCCAAGCTGAACGGCTATCTGGAGGACTACGCGTGCCTTGCATCCGGCCTGGTGGAGCTTTACCAGACGACATTCGATCCCCGGTGGTTCGAGGCGGCGTGTGAGCTGGCAGACGCGATGCTGGCGCATTTCGCCGATCCCGCCGGGGGCTTTTTCGACACCAGCGAGGACCACGAGACGCTGATCACCCGACCGAAAGACGTGCAGGACAACGCGACGCCATCGGGCAACGCAATGGCGGCGACGGTGTTGGCGCAGCTTGCGGCGCTGACGGGCGACGCACGGTTCGCCAGCGCCGTGGCGCAGGCGCTGCTGCTCGTTGGGCGATTCGCCGGCGAGCATGCCACCGGGTTCGGCCAGTGGTTGTGCGCGGCCGATTTCACGCTCGCGGGCGCGCACGAGGTCGCGATCGTGGGCGACCTCGAGGATCCGGGCATGCGCGGGCTGATCGACGCCGCATTTGGCGGGTTTCGACCGCGCCAGGTGGTCGCGGCGGCGGCGCCTTCCGAGTCGACCGCGGTACCGCTATTGGCCGGTCGGCCGGCGGTCGATGGGGCGGCGACCGCCTATGTGTGCCGCAATTTCGCCTGCGAATTGCCGGTCACGGATGCCGCCGGCCTGACGGCGCAACTGGCCGGATAGCGCCGGGCCGGTAGGATGGGGCAACAGCGAAGTCGGGGGCTGCGATGGACGTTCTGCGAATAACGCCGCGGGGCTTCTGCCATGGCGTGGTGGACGCCATCCGCCTGGCGCAAGAGGCCGGTCAAACGCACGAGGGCCCCGTGTACATGCTGGGCTATCTGGTGCACAACGCCCACGTGGTGCAGGAGCTCGCCCAGTACAACGTGAAGCTCATCGATCTTGACGATCGGTTTGCCGGGCTGGAGAAAATCGAAAGCGGCACGGTGATCCTGACGGCGCACGGCGTGTCGCCGGCGGTGAAGTCGCGAGCGATGGACCGCGGGCTGACCGTGATCGACGCGACCTGCTCCGACGTCTACGTGACGCACGACCTGATCATCGACCTGGTCGACAAGGGCTACCAGATCATCTACGTGGGCAAGCCGGGCCATCCCGAGCCTGAAGGGGCGATCGGCGAAGCGCCCGATCACGTGCACCTGGTCTCGTCGATGGACGACGTCGCCAAGCTCGATCTCGATGCGGCGCACATCGCCGTGACGACGCAAACCACGCTGAGCGTCTGGGACACCGAGGACATCATCTCCAGCATTCTGGACAAATACCCCGACGCCGAGGTGCACAACGACATCTGCCTGGCCACCCAGGATCGCCAGGAAGCGGCCGTTGCCGCGGCCGACGAGTGCGATCTGGTGCTGGTCGTGGGGAGCGAGCGCAGCTCCAACTCACGGCGTCTGGTCGAGGTGGTGCGTGACATCAAGGGCAAGCCGGCGTATCTGGTGGACACCGTCGCGGAAATCGACCTGCAGTGGTTCGTGGATACGAAGCGCGTGGGGATTACCGCCGGGGCTTCAACGCCGGCACGGCTGACCCGCGAAGTGATCGAGTTCGTGGAGGCCTACGAGCCGGCGATCTCGGTCCCCAACGGGGGAAGCGAGCCGGACTAGAGCCGCTCGGACGAGCCGGATTGCTCGGCTTGCGCGTTGAGGTCATCGACCACGAATGGCAGCAGCGGCACACCCAGCTCACGCGATTCATCGAAGCGCTCCCACTCGATCTCGCCGGGCACGAAGATGCGCGACGTGCCGTCCACGCGGTCGCAGTCGTGGAACATCTCGATCTGCTGATCGACGAGGGCCGTGAACGCGTCAGGCGGCATGAAGGCCGCGACATCGATGGCGTGAAACCAGTGGCCGGTAGCGCCGTGACTCCCATCAGGCTGCGGCCGCCCCACCCTGGGCCCAAAGCTGGCGCCGGCGAGCACGCCGGCCAGGAGATCGACGACCTGCGCCAGACCGATGCCCTTGGGCCCTCCGATGGAAACGCCGGATCCCTCGGCGAGATCGGCGGGGTCGTTGCTCGGCTGGCCGTGGCGGTCCAAAATCCAGCCGTCTGGCACCGTCTGCCCCAAGCGTTCGGCGATCGCCACGCGCGAGTTGGCCGAGACGGACATGGCCATGTCCAGCACGACCGGGCGCTCCCGAGCCGCGGGAATGGCGAAGGCGATGGGGTTGTTGCCAACCATGCGCTTCCGCCCGCCAAAGGGAAACATCGTGGGCCCGGCGTTGGTGGCGGCAAACCCGATCATCCGGTGCGGCAGCGCCATCATGGCGAAGTGGGCGGCCGCGCCGAAGTGGTTGCTCCCCTTGGTAAACCCGGTGGCCGCCCCGCTGGCGCTGGCCTTTCGAATCACCGCCTGCATGGTGAAGTGGCCCGCGACGGCGCCTGGCGCGCGGTCGCCGTCCACGTGAACCGTCGCGGGAGTTTCGCTCACGATGCGCGGTTGAGCCTTGGCGTTGGTGGACCCGCGCCGGATCTCCTTGCAGTACTTCGGCAGCATCACGTGGCCATGGGTGCGGACGCCGCGCATGTCGGCGGCGATGAGGTTGTCGGCCAGGATGCCGGCGTGGTCGGCGCTCAGTCCGAGGTTTTGCAGAAGCGCGACGTCGAAGCGGCGAAGGTCAGCTTCGGGAATACGCACATATTCGTCAGGCGGCATGGCGTGGCCGATTCCGGGAATGCAGGACGCCTCAGAATCGTACGTCAGGCGTGGGTTGGCAATGGATCGAAGCCGGCGACCGTTCACATCTCACTCACGTAGACCGGTGGGCCGCTGGCCAGACGGGCCTGGGTTGATACGATCATCGCCGCTGATCCGACCGAGAAATCGACATGCCCGCACTTGACGATGCCGCCATGGAAGCCGTGGTCCGCGCGCTATACGCGCATCCGAACCGCCGTCACGCCGTCCCGGTTGATTCCGACGACGCCGTCGGCAGTTTGCGTCTTGCGCTTGAGGCGACGGTGGAACGCCTGCACGGCATCGACGCCATGTGGGGCCGAGGCGTTCGGATCGAGGTGGAGCGGGACGATGACGGCATCCCGCATCGCGCATGGCTTTGGCGCGGCCTGGTCGGCGGCCAACGACCAATGCGGGACGGCTTCAGCAGCGAGCCGCGGCGGGTGCGGGCGTAGCCTCCATAGCTATATGCGCCGCCTTTTGGCCAGAATCTCCAGCGCTACCCCGGCGTCAACCCGCGCGCACGAACACGCGATCCTCCAATAGACCCAACCCAAGACTGAAGTAATAGTCCAATATCGCTCTAAACACATTTACAGATGTAATCGACGGATATATCGCCTTCTCTCCTCCTTCGGGAAGCAGATAGGCAGCCAGGATTGCTGTCGGGTCGCCGGTCGCAAATCCCCAGTCCGCTCGAGAATGATCACTCGTGATGACGATAATCGGCTGCCTATCAGAATTAGCGAGAATGCCGTCAATCACCTCAAGCATGCGTCCATTCAACCACATCACCTGACCGTGAAAGGCGGACGCCACTCGTGCATCATGCTCATCTGTCCATCCCTGTCCAAAAGCAATATTTCCATCCTGATCGAAAGAATATGGCTCATGCGGCTTCAACAAATGCGCAAATAGAAATCTTGGTGCATCACTGGGATTGCCTTCTTTCATATAGTCTAGCCAGTCCTGAGCGCGATACGGATGCCATGGTCCATACAAATTGCCAGGGTCTGCATCATAGTCGCCAAACTCCCAAAGTGCTTTCAGAAGCGTCGTTTCACCAAAATTCACCATAAATTGACTAGACATGCTAACGCCTCTTTCAAACGCCCGGTGCCATTGGAAGTACGCCTCGTATTCGTCATGTCTCCATTCGACGCGTCCTTCGGGTGTGAAATCCACAATCAGGTCGGCACTTCGACTGGTCGCCGTCATCGTCCACCCTGACGACACATGGACATAGTTGTATCCCAGACTCTTTAGGATTCTTCCCAAATCATGACTCAGAGCCACATTGTAAATCGTTGCGTGATCGATCTGGGATGTTCCGCATGGATTATCACCTTTGAAATAGCTCATATTTGTAGCCGACGCGATCGAATGCACGGTGCACGTATAGTTGCTGCGCGCTTGCGGATCCACATAGAAACCTCGCTTTTCGAGCTCGGCGACAAATGCGCTGTTATCAAACGACTCCAGCGATCCGCTGCGAGGATATGTATCTAGGACGATATAGTAGATGTCCCTTAAGTCGTTGGGGTCAATTGACGCCGCTTTCTGGCTCAAGCTCGCATCAATCATAACCGGGTTAGCCAGAATATCGTTTTGCATATCGTCGGCGTTAGGTGATGACCGAACCCGGCTCTCTCCATTATCACTCACCGCTTGGTTCGCCAGGATTTCAGTGTCTCGATCCGGCTGAGAGGCGGTGGTGACCAGAATCTCCCCGAGCTGAAATATCGGGAATGCGACAAGCACGAGAGCTCCAAAATTGAGGATGCGACCGATCTTGTGCGAAAAATCAACGCGGCCTCTTAGTAGCATGCCTATCCCCACGAGCGCCGGGGGGCCAATGCCGAGGAGAAGCCTCAGGTCTGGTTGCTCAGAATCGGCTATATAAATATGACCATAGGAAAAGAAGAGAACCCCAAGCAGTCCCGTGAATAAAGCTGCCGGCGCCGCTCCATTGAGAATAAATCGAAACGTTATGAATGCAGCTGCAACTCCAGCCATAATGACAATGCTCGGAACAATCGCTTCGTGTGCTCGAATGAGAAGCAGATTTGTAGCAAGAAAGTGCAAAATGGCGAACGCGGGTATGAGCCATGGATAGATGTAGAAGGCCCGGCGCCTCGGTTCAGGCCCGGTTGGCGGGCGCGTCACCCCGAGCCAGGCGCCAACCGCTGTCCGCCTGCCGGCGATTACCCCACCTGTCGCGAGCACCGCAGCGCGCAATCGCCCGAGCGCTTGGGTCAGACGGCGTGCGACGGGGGTCCGGAGCAACACGGCCGCCACCGCGGCGACAATGCCGCCCGCGAGGCGCAACCGATCGTGCCACGATCCTTCCAGCGCCGCCCGCCAGCCCTCACCCCGCCATATCACCTCGTACGCCAGCGGTCCCTGCTCGGTCGGATTGAGATTGAGGGTCGGTCCAGCTCGGTCGGCGCCCGGCTCCATCGTGCCGAAGATGGCGTGGTTCCTCCTCTCTGGCGACACCCACAGTTGCAGGACCAATGCCTCGCCGGGCGCCGGATGGTAGGGCGCAAACTCAATTACGTATGGCTGTTGCAGGTGGCTCGCCTTGATCCCGACCCGCTCCTGTCGGACTAGCTCTCGGTCCGGCCCTTGCAGCAGCGCGGCCACCACCGGCGCCTCGCCGCGTCCCACCCCAGCCGCGCCCCAAATCCGAATCTCCGACACGACGCCAGGCACGTCTTCGATGACCTGCTCGACGGATTGCTCGGGCCAAACCGGGCCCACGGCATCGACGATCTCGCCGGCGGGGCGGGTAACGAAGCTCGTGCGCGGCAGCAGACTCAGCAGCAGCCCCAGGCCGACCAGGCCGAGGAGCGCGGAGGCTAGCCGGAGCCGCGAGTCACGCAGTGGAACAACCTTGACGTCTGATTGGCACGGCTGCACATCTCAGATCTCGGCAGATGACGAGCGGTGCCGCACGAGCTAGGAGGTTTCGGCGTCCAGTGCCGCGAGCGCCTCCTCGGCCTTGCGCTTCTTCTCCGGGTCGGGATCGCGGGCGACGATGCGCTGCAGCGTGGCGCGCGCCTCGATGCCGCCTTTGGCGGCTACCTCGAAGGCCATGGCGTCGCGCTTTTCGTTGTATTGCGTATCAATTGCCACGATGTCGAGGTCCCAGTCACGCCAGTAGTACTGGTGCTGGCCTGGAGCCCAGCCGGCATATATGTCGTCCCAGGTGACATCGGGATCATGCGGCCTGAGGCTGCCCGGCGAAATGGGATCGGCCATCCGCTGAAACCGAAGGTCAACCGATAGCCGCAGACGAGCACCCGTGGCCGGCGCCCCGCGATGGACCGTCATGCTGTGAAAGAACAGCACGTCGCCTTGCTGGAACGTGCCCCCCACCCAGGCACCGTGCAGCGGATCGGTGATTTCCGTGCCGCTGGCGCCGAGTGCGGGGGCGAAATCGAACACGCCCTGTCGGTGAGTCCCGGCGGCGATCTCGAGCCCGCCCATCTCCGTCGTCAGGTGGGTCAGCGGTATCCAGGCCGTGATGGTGTCGGCGGCGCCTTGCACGGGCACGAAGTCCTGGTGCGCCGGCGTGGTGTGAGCCGTGCGTTCGGGGAACATCACGCGGGCGATGACCCGCGGCTGCGGCATCACGGGAGCGTCGAGCATCGCTCCGACGAGGTCCATCAGCTCCGAGCGGTGCTGCATGGCGTGAAACGCGGGCACGCTGTAGAGCTGGTTGTAGACCTTCTGATAGGCGGGCTCGGGCTCGACGGTGAAGGCGCTCAGATCGGCGATCTGGTCGGTCGCCGGGGAGTCGCCCGCTATCCAGCCGGCATCCCGCAGCACGGTGAGGAATTGGCGACGCAGGTCTTCGACCACGGGCGGCGGGAGAAGGCCGCGAACGAAGAGGTAGCCGTCACGGTCGAAGCGACCGCGGGCCTCGGCAGCGTCGCTCGCGATTCTAGTGGCGTCGAAGAATGGCCTTACGTCGCTCATCGTCAGACTCTCAGGAGCCGTGTCGTCGTGCGTGAGTGTAGCGAGCGCCGACTCCAACGCTGCCGCACGCGCTATGCGGTGTCGGCGTCGAGGGTGGCGAGCGCCTCGGCGGCCTTGCGCTGCTTCTCCGGGTCGGGATTACGGGCGACGATGCGAAGCAGGGCGGCTCGGGCCTCAACGTCCCCCTTGGCGGCCAGCTCGAAGGCCATGGCATCGCGCTTATCGTTGTACTGCGTATCGAACTCCCCGACATTGAGGTCCCAGTCGCGCCAGTAGTACTGGTGCTGCCCCGGCGCCCAGCCCTCGTAGATCTGCTCCCAGGAGATGTCGGGATCATGCGGCCCGAGGCTGCCCGGCGCGATGGGATCGGCGAGCCGTTGAAAGCGCATATCCACCGACAGGCGCAGCCGAGAGCCTGAAGCCGGGGCCCCGCGATGGACGGTCATGCTGTGAAAGAACAGCACGTCACCCTGCTCAAACGTTCCGCCAACCCATGCGCCGTCCAGCGGGTCGGTGATTTCGGTGCCGCCGGCGCCCAGCGCCGGTACGAAGTCGAACACGCCCTGCCGGTGGGAGCCGGCCGCGATCTCGAGCCCGCCCATCTCCGCCGGCAGGTCGGTCAGCGGTATCCAGGCCGTGATGGTGTCGGCGGTCCCTTGAATGGGTGGAAAGTCCTGGTGCGCCGGCGTGGTGTGGGCCGTGTGATCGGGGAACATCACGCGGGCGATGATCCGCGGATGTGGCATGACGGGGGCGTCGAGCAGCGCGCCGACGAGGTCCATCAGCTCCGAGCGGTGCTGCAGGGCGTGAAACGCGGGGAGGCTGTAGAGCTGGTTGTAGACCTTCTGATAGGCCGGCTCGGGCTCGACGGCGAAGGCGCTCGGATCGGCAATCTGGTCGGTCGCTGGGGAGTCGGTCGCGATCCAGCCGGCCTGCCGCAGGACGGGGAGGAATTGGCGGCGCAAGTCCTCGACCACCGGCGCCGGCAAGAGGCCGCGAACGACGAGGTAACCATCCTGGTCAAAGCGGCTGCGAGCATCGTCGGGGTCGCCAACGAGGGTGGTGGTGTCGAAGAAGGGTCGAACGTCATTCATGGTCAGACTCTCGGGAGCCATGCCGTCGTGCGTGAGTGTAGCGAGCGGCTAGGCGCGAAGAATGTCCAGCGTCGGCAAGGCGTCCAGCAGTCCGGCTCGAACGGCGCGGCGGTACAGCGCTTCGAGTCCGGCGGCCCCTTGCGTTCCCATGTCACGGGTCAAGTCGTTGACGTACATCCGCGTGAACTCCGCGGTGAGTTTGGCGTCAACTTCCGGAGCAAAGCCGCGGGCGTAGGCCAGCGCCGGCTCGGGATGCGCATCGGCCCAGGCGATTGAGGCGCTCAGGGCGGACGCCAGCGCGCGCTGTCGGGCCTCGCCGAGTCCGCGCCGCACCACGTTAAGACCCAGCGGCAACGGCAGACCCGTCGAGGCGAACCAGCGCTCGCCCAGATCGACCTGCTTGATCAAGCCATGGTCGGCGTAGCTGAGCTGACCCTCGTGAATGACGATTCCCGCCGTCACGGAGCCGTCCCGAACCGCAGGCAGCACATCGGCGAAGGCCATTTCGACCGGCTGAAACGGCGGCAGGAAGATCCGGCCGAGGAGATAGGCGGTGGTGTGCTCGCCGGGGATCGCCACGGGCGCGCCGCGGAAATCGGTCTCCGCGCCTTGCGCAACGACGATTGGGCCGTAGTTGAGGCCCATGGATGAACCGCAGGAGGTGATGCGGTACGCGTCGGCGACATAGGGATAGGCGCCCGCCGACACCTGGGTCATGTCGAGGTCGCCGGCGAAGGCGCGCCGATTCAACGCCTGGATGTCGGCGTGGACCTCGGAATAGCCACCGGATGGCACGCCCTCGACCGCGACCTTGCCGTGGGCCAGCGCGTAGAACATGAACGCGTCGTCGGCGTCGGGGCTGTGGCCCACGGTCACCCGCGTCATGACAGGCTGGCGATCAGACGCCGGCGGGCGCCCCGTCGAACGTGCGCAGAATCTCGTAGAAGGTGTTGCG
Organism: Chloroflexota bacterium; assembly: GCA_022821905.1. Lineage (GTDB taxonomy): Bacteria > Chloroflexota > UBA11872 > UBA11872 > UBA11872 > JAJECS01. The sequence continues at coordinate 25,429 of JAJECS010000029.1, forward strand.
CTGGGCAGGCACGAATCCGGCCTCGCGGATCATGGTCTGCGTCTCGGCGATGCTCACCCGCGCGTAGTGCCCGGCTTCCTGCATGACGTTTTCCTCGAACAGGGTCCCGCCAAAGTCGTCGGCGCCGAAATGCAGCGCCACCTGCCCGACCTTCTTGCCCTCGCTGAACCACGACGCGTCCACGTGGTCCACGTTGTCGAGGAACAGCCGTGACGCGGCCAGGATGCGCAGATAGCGATTGGCCGACGCCCGCTTGCCCTCCAGCTTGCGTCCGAGCGGCGTCCCGCCGGGGGCGAAGCTCCAGGGAATGAAGGCCGTGAACCCGCCCGTCTCGTCCTGCAGGTCGCGCACGCGCGTCAGGTGCTCCACGAGGTCGTCATCGGTTTCTACGTGTCCGTACATCATCGTGGCGGTGCTGCGCACGCCGGCGAGGTGCGCGGCGCGATGGACCGCGATCCACTCGTCGGCGTCCATCTTGAGCGGGCTGATGGCATCGCGGACGCGGTTGGTGAGCACCTCCGCGCCGCCGCCGGGAAACGTGCGCTGGCCGGCCGCGAATAGGGCGGCCATGACCTCGTCGTAGCTCAGTCCCGAGACCTTGGCCATCTCGTAGACCTCCGGCGCCGACCAGAAGTGCGGCGTGAGGCCGGGAAATCGTTCGCGGGTGGCGCGCACCATGTCGGTGTAGTACTCGAAGGGCAACTCGGGGTTGAGGCCGCCCTGCATGAGCACGGTGGTGCAGCCCATCTCGACCGCCGCCGCCATGCGTTCCAGCATCTGGTCGACGGTGTGCGTGTACGCGTCGGGCGCGGTGCTGGTGTGCGGCCGATAGAAGGCGCAGAACGAGCAATAGGCGTCGCAGAGGTTGGTGTAGTTGAGGTTGGTGTCGACCACGTAGGTGACGACGGATTCGGGATGACGCTGGAACCTGACCTCGTTGGCCAGCGCCCCCAGGTCCATGAGCGGCGCGTCTCCGAGCAGGTAGGACGCGTCGGCGGTCGAGAGCCGCCGGCCCTCGCGCACCTTGGCCTCAATCGCCCGAATCATGCGGCATCGTGCTGGACGCTGACCTGTGCATCGAGCTCTCGAAAGCGGTCGACGGCCGCCCAGGCCCGCGGTCCAAAGCGGTACTCGAACGTCTGGAGATAGCGGCGAACCGCCGCCGCGTCCAGGCCGCAATCCGGCCGCCGCGCGGCCAGCGCCCCCAGATCGGCAAGGTTGACGGTGAGTTGGCGATCCAGGTAGTCCACCGCCGCCGCGGCCTTCGCCGGGGCCACGCCCGCACGCTGCATCCAAGCGGCAAATACGAAGGGCAGACCGGTCCATTCGTGCCATGCCGCCGCCAGGTCGGTGACGTGGGGATAGCGGGAATCTTGCGGCGATTGCAGCAGCGCGCGGTCGCCGATGAGCAAGACGGCGTCGGACGGGGCGTCCAAGGGCACCAGCCGGTAGCCGCCAACGGCGTAGTGGCATTGCAGAAGCACGCTCAGCAGCCGGGCTGACGTGGCCGTGTCGTCGATGACGCCAATGCACCGGCCGCCCAAGTCGGCGGGCGGCGCCTGGGAGAAGAGGAGCACGGACTTGGCGTCAGCCTGGGTGGCGATGCCCATGTCGCCCACGGGCACGAACAGGTCCGGATGGTCGAACGCGGCGACGATCGGCAGCGGCGCCACGTCGACCTGACCGCCGCGCACGAGGTCGATCATGGCCCGGGGCGTCGCCGTGCGCGCCCCGGCTCGGACCGGATCATCGCCGAAGAACGGCTCGGTATTCAGATAGGGGATGCGCCCGAGACTAGGCAGCATGGGTGCGCATGACGGTGTAGGTGGCGTTGCGCTCCACCGGCACCTTGCCGGCCGAGCGGATGAGCCCCACCAGCCGCGTGCGGGCGACGCCGACCGGGCTGTCGGCCAGCGCGGCGTGCGCGATGCGCTCGGTGCCAATGGTGCCGTCCAGGTCGTCGGCGCCAAAGTTCAGACCGATAGAGGCGGTTTCTTCGCCCGTCATCACCCAATAGGCCTTGATGTGCGGGAAGTTGTCGAGCATCAGCCGGGCGGTGGCGATCATGCGCAAATCATCGATGGCGCTGGCGTGGCGGGGCACGAGGTTCGTGGTGCCGAGCTGGTATTCGAGCGGGATGAAGCAGAGGAATCCACCGGTCGCGTCCTGGGCTTCGCGCAGGCGGACGAAGTGGTGGATGCGCTCTTCCAGCGTCTCAATGTGGCCGTAGAGCATCGTGGCGTTGGATTGCAGCCCCATGCGGTGGGCCAGGTGGTGAATCTCGATCCAGCGGTCGGCGCCGGCCTTGCCGCGAAACAGCTCCCGTCGCACCCGCTCCGAGAAGACCTCGGCCCCTCCGCCGGGCATGGAGCTGACGCCCGCGGCCATCATGCGTTCCAGGACCTCCGCGTCCGGGAGCTTGAAACGCTTATGGAAATAGTCGACTTCGGCGGCCGTGAATGCCTTGATCTGGACGGCGGGGCGCTCGTCCTTGATCGCGCGCAGCAGGTCCTCGTACCACTCGAACGGAATGTCGGGATGGTGGCCGCCGACGATATGCACCTCGTGCACGTCGGGTGGAATCTGTCCCAGGATTTGAGGGATCGAGTACTCGTAGGCGTGGCTATCGCCGTGCTTGGCGGCGAAGTCGCAGAACTTGCACGACAGCACGCAGATATTGGTCGGATTGATGTGGACGTTGAGCGTGAAGTACACGCGGTCGTCGGAGCGACGGCGGGCCGCCCAATCGGCCATTCGCCCCAGGCCGACGATGTCCGGCGTCTGGAGGCAGCGGAGCCCCTCGGCCGCGCTGAGCCGGCGTCCTTCCCGGACGCTCGTCCAGATGGGCTCAAGTGCGGCGTCGCGGAAGCGCATGTCGGGAGCGGTCAGCGTCTCAGGCATGGGCCGGGGTCCTGTCCGCCGGGAGCTGGTTGATGTCGATGCCCACGCTCTGCAGCAGCAGATGCCGCAGCGCCGGATAGGTCATGTGCAGCGGCCCACGGTCGGGATCGTGCAGCCAGCGGACGACGATCTCGCTGATGGCGCCGAACCAGGCAGTGGCGATGAGATCGGTGTCGCAGGGTTCGAGGGTGCCCTCGGCGACGGCGGCATCCAGGTGCCGGCGGATCAAGGCGGCAAACTGCTGCCGGACGAAGAGCAAGTCGTCGCTGAAGGCGCGTCCGGCGCCCGCAACCTCCACCAGCGTGACGCGCGCCAGCGTGCGATGTTTGGTGAAAATGTCGATGACCGACAGCAGCGCGGCGTCGAGCCGGTGAATGGCGGTGGGCTCGTCGACGAGTTCCCGATCGACGCGCTCGACCAGATAGGACGCCAACTCCCGGACCAACGCGCGGAAAATGGCCTCTTTGCTCGGGAAGTGGAAGTAGGCCGTGCCCTTGGACCGCCCGGCGCGGGTCACGATTTCGTCCACGGCGGCGCGGTGATAGCCCTTTTCGCCAAAGACGTTGAGGGCGGATTCGAGCAGCGCGCGCCGCGTGGCGTCTCGCTTGGTCCCGCGACGGGCCCCAGGGAGGCGAAGTTGCAACGGCCAATCACCAAAACTGACTGGTGGGTCAGTTTGTCTCACGTTGGATTCCCGCGTCAACTGACGGGTTGGGCCTAGACCCGAATGCGGGCGAAGTTCATCCGCAACGGCGCGAGGGCATCACGGTTGAGGATCGCGGTTGCGGGCATTTGGTCGCGCTTCTGTATCGGCATAGCCCAAGCGCCAAACCGGTCGCCCAACAGGGTGGCGCGGGACGTGACCCACATGCGTCCGCCGTCGAACGGCGACACCAGCATGGTGCCGATGGCCTGCTCGCCACCGGACAGCGCGGCAGAAAAGACCAACCCCACCTGCGCGCCGGACACCGCGCCAAACGCGGAATCCCACACCTGGGCCATGAACTGGCGCTCGATCATGCTGGCCGCGGCGCGGCGCGGATCGCTCACGTTCACGCCCTGCGCCCGAATGCTGGCCTCGGCAGAGGCGATCAGCGTGTCGCGAGATTTGAAGAATTGGTCGCGCGCCGCCTCGATGCGGGTGCGGTAAGCCTCCGTGGGATCGAAGGGCAGTAGCACGACCAGCGTGGCCGGCACCTGCCGTGGATCGACGTCGAGCGCCACCCGCACCTGATAGGGCGGCGACGGCTGGGTGCGAGCTTCGGCGTCTTTCTGGGCTTCGGGGGTCGCCCCTGGCGCTTCAGCCGGCTGAGCCCCGGCAGCCGGAGGCGACTCGGGCTCCGCGGCGGGCGCGGGCTCCGGCGGCGGCGAGGGCGCGGCCGGCAGCGGCTGGCCGCTGGGACCAAGGAGCACGGGCCGTTTGTTCCTCGACTGGGCCACGGCATCACTTTCCGGCAGCGGTGCGGGGCATGCTACCGCACTCGTGGCCGCGGACCGTCCCAAGCCATCGCGAGCGCGGCGTATTCTTGGTCGGGCGTCGCAGCCGGCAGCCGGCCGGCGGGTCGTTGCGGCGGGCGAGAGAGGAGACGGTCCGATGGCGCTGCTGCCCATGCGCGTGCTGCTCGATCACGCGGCCGCCAACGACTACGGGGTCGCGGCCTTCAACGTGAATTTCATGGAGCAGATCCAGGCCATCATGGAGGCGGCCGACGAGGCTGACGCGCCGGTGATCATCCAGGCCAGCCGCGGGGCCCGCGAGTACACCAACGACCTCTACCTGCGGCACCTGATGCTGGCCGCCGCGGAGCTTTATCCGCAGGTGCCCATCGCGATGCACCAGGACCACGGCAACAGCCCCGCGACCTGCGCCAGCGCGATCGAGCACGGGTTCACCAGCGTGATGATGGACGGCTCGCTCGAGGCGGACGGCAAGACGCCGGCTTCGTACGAGTACAACGTCGCCGTGACGCGCGAGGTGGTGACGCTGGCCCACGCGAAGGGCGTAACCGTCGAGGGCGAGCTTGGCGTGCTGGGAAGCCTGGAGACCGGCATGGGCGACCAGGAAGACGGGCACGGCGCGGAGGGGCCGATCGATCGGGAGCAGTTGCTCACCGATCCCGAACAGGCCGAGGATTTCGTGGCCGCGACAGGCGTGGACGCGCTGGCCGTGGCCATTGGCACGAGCCACGGGGCCTACAAATTTAGTCGCAAGCCGGATGCGGGCGTGCTGGTAATGGACCGGATTCGCGAAATCCACCGCCGCCTGCCAAACACCCATCTCGTGATGCACGGCAGCTCGTCGGTGCCGCAGCACCTGCAAGACGTGATCAACGCAAACGGCGGCGAAATGCGGCAAACCTATGGCGTGCCGATTGCCGAGATTCAAGAGGGCATTCGCCACGGGGTGCGCAAGATCAACGTCGACACCGACAACCGCATGGCCATCACCGGCGCCATTCGCCAGGTGTTTCACGAAGACCCGAGCGAGTTCGATCCGCGCAAATACCTCGGGCCCGCGCGCGACGCGATGAAGCAGGTGTGCCTGGCGCGCATGGAGGCGTTTGGCATGGCCGGCCAGGGGTCGCGCGTGCCGCACGTGGGGCTGGACGCGATGATTGACGAGTACGCGGCGCTGGTTTAGCCGGTCGCCAGATTCCGGTGCGAATCGATCGGGACGCGCTGCAGGCGCTCCACGCCGCCGGTCGGGCTGCGGCCCGCGCGTGGGCGAATGGCTGCGCGCAGGAAGCCCTGGGCGAGATTAGTCGGACGGCGTACGCGCCCGAGTTCCGGAGCCGCGGAACCGATGCGATCAGCCCCCAGGCAGCGACACACCTGGGTCACGCCATCACCGAGGCACTGGGCCAGGAGGCTGAATCCGGCGAAACCGCGCTGGCGCTGGCAGCGGCGTTGCTCGCGTCACCCAACGCATCCCTTCGCATGGTCGGTCCGCACGTGCTCACGCCGCTGGTACGGGAGAGACCCACCTGCGCCGGCCGCGTCATTGAACTGGCCGATCTCTGCGCCGATCCGGCGGCTACCGCCGCTCTGGCGATCCCGCTGGCAGCGGCCGTGACGCGCGACCCATGCGCGGCGGCGGCCAGCTTGGGACAGTCCGGGGATTCCGCGCGGCGGCGGTTGGCATTGCGGGCAACTCGCCAGGCGCTCGCCACAAGGAATCCGAAGTTGGCGCGGATGTTGCCGGACGCGATCGCGAAGGCCGCTGGGCGCGCGCCGCCAGCCGACTAGGCGCCGCCGTCCTGCGTGGCGCCAAATCCGTCGGCCAGGGCGCGCAGGTTCTCCCAGGGATAGATGCCCGTGGCGTGGCCATCGGTCCACGTGAAGGTGAGGGCGTAGTGACCGACGGGCGCGATGCGCACCGCGCCGATGTCGGCCGGGACCGTGTCCGGATCGAGCTGCGGGGCGCCCGTGACCTCGTTCACGCACACCGCGCAGCCACAGGCCAGGCGGATTTCACGCAAGGGCAAGGTTGACTCGGCGCCGTCGGCCCAGGTGATGCCCAGCGCCTGCTCACCCACCCGTCGCAAACCGGTCGCCGTCGTCGCGGCGCTGGTCATGCGGGGCGGCCGTCCGCACCGTTGCGCGCCGCGTGCTCCACGAACGAGCCGATCTCATCGGCCAGCGTCTCGGCCAGGGCTTGCGTGCCGGCTTCGGCCAGAATGCGAAACGCCGGTTCGTCGACATCCGGAACGACGACCGCACGCTCGCCGGGGGCGCCGATCACGACGCCGTCCAGCGGGCCCTCGTCGCGGCGCCGGCTGTGGCTGTTGAGGCGCCGCATGACGGCCCCGCGACGTTCCCAATCCACTCGAACCTCGCGACTGGCGACGGTGAACGCCGGCAGCGCCGCCACATAGGCGCTCACCGGCCGCTCCGCCCCGGCCAATCCGGCCACCAGGCGAATAACCGTCGCCATCGGGTCGGGACCGGCGTGCAGCGACGGAAAGCCGAAGGCATCGCGCCCGTTGATCGTGAGCACGGCGTCGCGCTGCATCGCCGCGCGCATCATGGCGGCGGCGTTCGTGGGCGTGCGGTGCGGAGCAAACCCCAGGTCCGCGGCGTGGTTGAACACGCTATCCGGCACCGTGACCGGGAGCGCGACCGTGCCCGAGAGCCCGGCCTCGCGCAGCACCGCCACCACCAGACCGGCCGCCTCCAGAGCGTCCAGCGCCCGGCCACGCTCATCGGTAATCCAGACGCGGTTGCCGTCCGCATCGATAAGGGCCCCGAACGCCGCCCCGACGGCCGGCACGATGCGCCCAAGCCGGGCGCGCCGCGCCTCGATGTCGGCGAGCGTGGGCAGGGACGCGCTGCTCGATGAGGCGTCAATGGCTGTCTCGCGAACTCCCAGCCGCGCGAGCAGCGTCGGCAGAACTTCGCCACAGGCGCCGCCCATGTAGTCCACGACGAGTCCCAGGGTCCGTTCGAGCGGTTGCGGAATCTCGCTCAGCAATGCGTCCCCGTACTCGCTTACGGGATCGGCCAACGTGATCTCGGCGATTTCGGCGGCGCCGACGCGGCGAAAGTCCTCACGGCTGAAGGTGGTTTCGATCTTGCGCTCGTCGCTGGGGCGAATGTCGATGCCGCGCTCGTCCAGAAAGCGCACGTCGATGGCGTCCGGGTCATAGGGTGAGCGCCGAATGTGGATGCAGCCGGCGGCGTCGAACTGTTGGGTGGCAAAGCGCGCCACGGGAAACGGCATGGCGCCAATGTCGACGGTTCGGACGCCCACCGACGCCAGGCCGGACATGAGCGCTCGCTTGAACATGCGCGCCGGGCGCGTCTCGTCGCGGTTGGCGGCCACGGTCGATCCGGGGGCCAGCGCCGAGCCCCAGGCAGACCCGAGCCGCGCGGCAAACTCCGGGGTGAGCTCGACATTGGCCAGTCCAGCCACGCCGCCGTGCACGAAGATGGTGCGGCGCGCTCGGCTGCCGTGGACCAGATTGCGGTCAATCACCACGCGGTCTTCCACGAATTTCCGCGGCCAGACGCTGATGCCCGCGCGCACGTTGACTTCAGCGCCGAGCGTGGTCCCGTCGCCGACCACCGCGCCCTGCCCGACGGCGGCCGCTCGGCCGAGTCGGCAGTGGCGCCCGATGACGCAGCGATCGAGATTGGCCCCGACGCCGATGTAGGCATTGCTGAGCACGGTGGACTCGTGCACCTCGGCCCGCTCGTCCACCAGCGTGCGGTCGCCGACCATCGCGGGGCCGCGCACGAGGGCGCCGGCGCGAACCTCGGCCTCCCGGCCAACGTAAACCGCACCCTCGATCCGGGCCGAGGAATCCACGCGGGCCGTGGGATCGATGGTGGGGCGCGTTGGGCCATAGCCGGGCGCGCGTGGTACGCGGACCCGGCCGCTGACCAGGTCGGCATTGGCTTGCCGGTAGGCGTCCAGCATGCCGACGTCGGTCCAGTACCCGTCGGCCACAAAGCCGTAGACGGCTTCGCCGCGCCGCAGCATGGCCGGGAACACATCGAGGCTGAAATCCACCTCGCGCCCGGGCGGAATGTCGTCGAGCGCCGAGGGATGCAGCGCATAGATGCCGGTGTTTATGGTGTCGCTGAGCACTTCGCCCCAGGAAGGCTTTTCCTGGAATTGCCGCACCCGGCTCTCGTCGTCGGTGATGACCACGCCGTATTCGAGCGGGTTCTCCACTCGATAGAGCAATAGGGCGGCCTGCGCGGACCGCTCGGTGAAGAACCTCGCGAAGGCGGAGAGATCGACATCGGTCAGCGCGTCGCCGGAGATCACCAGGAACGGCTCGTCGAGCACGTCGCGGGCGAGCGCGACGCTGCCGGCGGTCCCGAGCGGCCGGTCCTCGTGCGTGTAGGTGATGTTGAGGCCGAGCTCCTCCCCGGAGCGGAAATAGTCCTCGATGACCGACCCGAGGTAGTGGAGCGAGATGACCACGTCGGTGATGCCGTGATGCTTGAGCAGCCGCAGGATGTGCTCGATGGCCGGGGCGTGGCCCAGGGTGATCATGGGCTTGGGTCGTTCGAGGGTGAGCGGGCGAAGGCGGGAGCCTTCGCCGCCGGCCATGACCACCGCTTTCATGCGGGATCACCCGCTGCACGCAGGGACTGGCGTTCCAACATGCGGGACCCGGTGGCGCGGACCTTCATCCGAGTCTAGCGGCTGCGAGCGTCAGCGCCCGCGGCATTTCCCACCAAGATCGTGGACGAGGACCGCCGCTAGCCGGCGTCCGCCGCGGCCTCATGGTCCTTGGGCCGAGCGGCCGCCAACTCGGCGTAGATCTGGGTCGTGGCCAGGCTGGCGTGCCCGAGCATCTGCTGAATCTGCCGCACGTTGCCGTCGGCCCGCAGTCGATGCTCGGCAAACGAATGCCGCAACGTGTGGGGCGTGATGTGGGCCTTGATTCCGGCCCGGCGGGCATAGGTTTTGACAATCAGCCAGAACCCCTGGCGCGTGAGGCGGGCGCCGCGGTGATTGAGAAAAAGCGCCGGTTCGTCGGCGCTGGGCTTGAGTCTGGCGCGGCCGGCCGCGAGGTAGTCCTCGACGGCAGCCAGGGCGCGGCCACCGAGCGGCACGCGGCGTTCGCCGGCGCCGTTGCGCGCCAGGGTGATCGTTTCCTTGGCCTGATCCACGTCGGCAAGGTCGAGCGCCGCGAGCTCGGAGACGCGCATGCCGGTGGCGTAAAGCGCCTCGAGCATGGCGCGGTCCCGCAGATTCTCAGGCTCCCGACCGCGGGCCGCCTCCTGAAGGACGCGTTCAACCTGCGCCCGGCTGAGCGTCTGCGGCAGGCGCTTCTTGACTCGCGCCCCGTCGAGACCCGCCGTGGGATCACTGCTGACCACGCCAGCGCTCAGCAAATAGCGATACAGAGATTTGAGCGCCGCCAGCTTGCGCGCCTGCGACGACGGTTCGTACTCGCGCTGCACCAGTTCATTCATGAACTCACGCACGAAGGTCGGAGGCACGCTCCACGAGCCGCGCTCGGCGCGAGCCATGTACTCGCGAAACTGGTTGAGATCGCTGCGATACGCGGAGAGAGTGTTGGCCGACAGCCCACGTTCGATGCGCAGGTGTTCGACAAAGTCCTCGATCGTGGCGTCCATCGCACCGCTTTCAGCAAAGTGGGGGCATCTCGAGGCGGTGGTCCGAGGGCCCGCGTTCGCCCCGCCGCGGGCTATCCCCCACGGGGACATTATGTTAACACAATCGCAGGCGGACACCGTGCAAGCGGGGCATACAATCTCCCAACATTCGGCGGAGGATCGGCTGTGCGCGTAACGCTGGCCTATGGGACCACCGGCTTGCCGGTGGACTTTCGACGCCCGGTCGACGTGATCGAGCCCGCGGCCCGTCAGCTCGTGGAGCACCCGGAGGTGGCGCTTCGAGACGCGCTGCGCCACCCGATCGACTCCCGTCCACTGCGTGAACTCGCGGGGCCGGGCGATCGGGTCGTAATCGTGATCAGCGACGTCACCCGTCCCGCGCCCAACCGCGCCATGGTCCGGGCGCTGCTGCACGAGCTGCAGGACGTGCCGCCGGAACGGATCCTGCTGATGATCGCCACCGGCCTGCACCGGCCGTGCACGCGGGAAGAAATCGAAGGCATGCTCGGCGCGGACATTGCCTACAACTATCCGGTCCTCAATCACGCCGCGGAGGATGAGGACGCGTGCCGCGAAATCGGTCACACGTCGTCCGGGCGACCGGTGGCCATCAATCGCGCCTACCTGGACGCGGACCTGCGCATCACGGCGGGGCTGATCGAGCCGCACTTCTTCGCCGGATTCAGCGGCGGCGCCAAGCTGGTGCTGCCGGGCGTGGCCGCGGCCAGGAGCATCATGAGCAACCACGACGCCACGCTCATCGGCGACCCCATGGCGCGCTGGGGCCAGCTGGGCGGCAACCCCATCCATCGCGAGCAACGCGAGGCGGCGCGCCTGGCCGGCTGCGAGTTCACCTTGAACGTCACGGTGAATCCGGCACGCGACATCACCGGGATCTATGCCGGCGCGCTGGAGCCGGCGCACGACGCCGGCTGCCGCGAGTTGGCCCACGAGGTGATGCGCGGCGTGGATGAGCCCTACGACGTGGTGGTGACCACGAACGGCGGGTTCCCGCTGGATCTCAACCTGTATCAGGCGGTCAAGGGCATGGACGCGGGCGCCCAGATCGTGCGCGACGGCGGCCACGTGGTGTGCGCGGCGGAGTGCCGGGAAGGCGCGGGCCACGGAGCCTTCGTGCACATGCTGCGTGATCACAAGGCTCCGTCAGAGATGCTGGCGAGCATCGTGGCGCCGGGGCATCACGAGGTGGACCAGTGGCAGAACCAGATCTTCGCGCGCGTCCTGGACCGGGCCACGGTGCACCTGCACGCCGACGGCCTGGACGATGCGGCGGTGCGCGAGGCGTTTTGCGAGCCGTGCCCCGACATCGCCGAGCGGGTGGAGGAGCTGGCCGGCCGCGGGGGCCGCGTGTGCGTGCTGCCGCGAGGACCGGAGACGATCCCCTACGTGCGGGCAGCCTGAGCCGCCCGAGCTCGAAAAACTCTGACTAAGTCTGTCGGCCGCGCCCCCATCCGTTCGTCCTGAGCTTGTCGAAGGAGTTGCCGAACGGATGGGGGCGCATGTCGGCGAGGGGCTCTTATTTGTTCAGAGGTCGCTGAACGAGCAGATGGCCTCGGCGCAGAACTAACAGAAGCTGTTCGGTAGGCCCTGAGCTCTTCGAATGGTCGACCGAACGGCTTGGGTCACCGCCAACGGGCTGACTCACAGCATCCCTAGCGCCGGCGCAGCCGCTGGACCTCGACACGCAGACAGCGGTCCTGCACCGCCTTCAAGCCTCCCGCCTCGGCAATCGCCATCGCCTCGTCGTTGCGAATGCCCTGTTGCAGCCAGAGAACGCCGGCCCCGATCTCGACCGCCGCCCGCGCAATGTCCGCGCAGTACTCGGGCCGCCGGAACACATTCACCATGTCTACCGGGCCGTCGATCAGCCCAAGGTCCGCGACCGAATCCGCCCCAAACACGGCGGATTCGTTGGGATTGACCGGCACGATGTCGAAGCCGTTGGCCTTGAGGAACAGCGCCACGCCATTGCTCGGCCGCGCCGGATTGCCGGAAAGCCCGACGACGGCGATGCGGCGGGCGTGCTCGATGATTTCGCGCAGGTCGTCGTCACTGGTGACGGGCATTGATTGGGACCTCGATTCCCCAGCGACGACCGGTGCCGCCGTCTGTCAGATCCTACGAAGCGTTCATCCGTACGGATCCCGGGTACCGCACAAGCGCCGGGCAACATCGATTCGTTGGTTGGCAAGCGGGGATGGATTCCCGCTCCCCGCCTTCGCGGGGACATGCTTCGCGGGAATGACGGAATCAGAGTCACCCGGCCCTCGCGCCAGATGTGCGCGAGGGCCAAGGGGTAGACTGCGAGCGGCGCGGCGCGCGCACCCCACGAGAGGTTGTCCCCGTGGCTGACGAGCCCCACGAGCACATCTTCCAAGAGATCTACCAGAGCGATACGGTCGCGATCTCCGAGGAGACGACCCACCAGACGATCACCGTGGAGCTGTTCGACCGCGGCATCGTCATCCACATGGAACGCGACGAAACGCTCGAGTTGGCGCGGGCATTCACAGCCGCCAGCCGGTATCTCGACGAGACTTAACGCTGGGTTGGGCGGCGGAAGTGCGGAATTCGCGCTTGCCCATTGAGCCAGCCACGCGTCTTGGCTAGAATTGGCACTTGCCCGGTTCGGCGACCACCCAACCATGATTGCGCGTTCGCGCGACGCCGTCCCGGAACGTCAGCGTGTTGTACGGAGGAGATCTGAATGTCTGAAGTGGCGACGAAGGTCCGCCCGATGGGTGACCGCATCCTGATCCGGCCCGTGAGCCGTGAGGAAACGACCAAGAGCGGGCTGGTTCTGCCGGATACCGCCAAAGAGAAGCCCATGGAGGGCGAGGTGCTGGCGGTCGGCCGCGGTCGGACGACCGACGACGGCACCGTGGTCGAAGTGGACGTGAAGGAAGGCGACCTGGTGCTGTTCGCCAAGTACTCGGGCACCGAAGTTCGAATCGATGACTCAGACCTTCTCATCATTGCGGAGCGCGACCTGCTGGCGGTCCTCAGCTAGCCCGCGGTTCCGCGGAGGCCGTAGCGGTCGCTTCCCCTAGCACCGCGCGGCCGAAGCTGGTTCGCTTTGGCACGCCCGCTCGCGAGGCATTGCGAGCGGGCGTAGACCTTGCCGCCAATCTGATCGGGGCCACGCTCGGCCCGGGCGGGCGCAACGTGGCCTACGCGCGAAGCATGGGCGCCCCGAGGCTGACCAACGACGGGGCCACCATCGCGAACGAGCTGGAAGAGGTGCGCGATCCGGTCCTGGATCTCGGCCTCCAGCTCATGCGCCGCGCGGCGCAGACGGCCGACGACAGGGGCGGCGACGGCACGACGACCGCGGTGGTGCTGGCCCAGGCCATCGTTCACCGGGGTCTCTACAACATCGCGGCCGGGGCCAACGGCGCGCGCCTGCGCGAGGGTCTGGAGCGCGGGTTCGAGGCGGCGGCCGCGGCGCTGCGCGACCTTGCCCGTCCGGTGGAGTCGACCGAGCAGCTGGGGCACGTGGCCACGGTGTCCTCGGAAGACGCGCCGATGGGACGCATGATTGCCGACGTGGCGGCGGCGGTGGGTCCGGACGGACTGATCCTGGCCGACTATCACCGCGGTACCAAGCGCCTCGAAGCCCGGTACATCGACGGCATGCAGATCGACCGCGGCTGGCTCTCGCCGCTCTTCAACGAAGGCGCCGATCGCATCCAGGTGACGCTGGAGCAGCCCTACGTGCTCCTGACCGATCGCGACCTGGACCATGAGCGCGACCTGGTCCCGGTGCTCGACCAGGTGCGCGCCAGCGGACCGGCGACGATCCTGGTGGTGGCCCGGAACGTGCGGGACCGCGCGCTGCACCTGCTGCTGCAAAACCGCGCCCAGGGACGACTCAACGTCATCGCCGTCAAGGCCCCCTCGTTCGGCACGGAGATGCGCGAGATGCTGGAAGACCTGGCGGCGCTGACCGGCGCCACCGTGGTATCGGAAGGCTTGGGCGCGACCTGGGACGACGTGCCGCTGGAATGGCTGGGCCGCTGTCGCCGCGCCGTGGTGAATCGGACGACCACGGTGATCCTGGAAGGCGAGGGACGCGAGCCCGAGATCCGGGACCGGCAACGGCAAATCCGGGCGCAGATCGCGCAGGCGCACACCGACGTGGACCGCCGGCGGCTCGAGCGCCGCGTGGCGCGCCTGGGCGAAGCGGTGGGCATGATTCTGGTCGGCGGCATCACCGAGCAGGAGCGCCGGGCGCGCAAGGACAAGGCCGACGACGCCGTGGCCGCGGTGCGCCGCGCCCGCGAAGACGGAGTGGTACCCGGCGGCGGCGCGGCCTATCTGCGGGCGCAGGAGGCCGTCGCGCGCGAAGCCGATGCGCTCACCGGGGACGCCGCCACCGGCGCGCGCACCCTGCACGACGCGCTGGAAGCGCCGCTCCGGCGAATCGCCAGAAACGCCGGTGAGCGGCCATCGGTGGTCCTGGATCGCGTGCGGCGAATGGAGCCATGGGGAACCTGGGACGCGCTGCAGCGCCAATACGTGGACGCCTACACCGGCGGCCTCCTCGATCCGCTGGCGACGAAACTTTCCTCGCTGCAAGCCGCCGTCAGCGTGGGCCAAATGGTGCTAACCACCGACGCCATAGTCTGCGAGAAACGATCCGTGCCGGTCCCCCGAACGCCTCGCCCCGCCGCCTCGCGCGGGCCGTTTTAGGAAACCTCAGACAAAGCGCCGATCCCCCTCCGCTATTCCGCCGTCCGACTCCGTCATTCCCGCGGAGGCGGGAATCCAGTTCGGCGGACAACACTTTCGGTCACTCCGCCGTCCGACTCCCTCTCCTGAGGGAGAGGGTCGGGGTGAGGGGTCGCCCCTATTGCAAGTTGCAGAGGTCTCGCTAGGAGGACTCCACCGAGGGAAAGGGCAGGCCCACTTCATCGATCGCTGCCATCAGACGGATGGTCTCGCGCTGGGCGGCGGCGATGCGGCCGTAGTGGTGCAGGTCGTCGAAACTGAGTTCGCGGCCCTTACGGTCCTTCAACCACTGGTGCAGCGGCTGGTATCCGCCGATGCGGAATTCCCAGACCTCGGGGGCGATGCCGTCGAAGTACTGGCCGCGTATGGCCGGTCGGGCACCTCTCGCGCGACGGCTGGTGTTGATGTATACCCGGCCCTGCGCAACTGGCTCCGACTCGCCGCTCGGAGTCGTGCCGGTCGGGACGTATTTGGGATGCCCCTGCTGTACCACATTGTCGCCGGGAACCGGAAATCCGAGGGTTGGCGCGTCCAGCACGGGGACTTCAAGCAAATGGACGCCTGTGAGTTGCCGCCCCAGCGAAGCCAAGGCGCGGAATTGACCCAGGTCGCTCGGCGAGGGAACACGCGCAAAATCGGCGCGCAGGAACTGGGCGTATCGCTCGCGGTACTTGCGAGAGTGCAAGACCGCGTAGATGTAGTGGAACACGTCTTCGGGGCCAAGGCTGGATTCCAGGTCGCCGCGCCCGTCACAAACGAACTCCAGCCCCAAGCGCTCGGCCAACTCGGCCGTGAACTTTGGATCGAAGTTCGGCCGCCGCGCGCCGCGTTGGTAGAGACCCTGTTCGATTTCCTGTTCCGATGGATAAAGATATAGAGGAAAGAGATAGTTCACTTCCTTGAGCGATACAGTATGGTGTTGAACAATATTCCTGCTAATGAAGACGTGCTCGAAACCGCCTTGTATTTCAAGTGATCTTGTAGTGGACATTCCTATGTTTGACCCTGAAATCATATGCCGCATCACTTCTTTGCGAGGTCTCCAAATGAAACCCTGACTGTTCCCTGTATAGAAAGTGTACCGTGTGTCGAAGGGACGGTAAAGTATAGGTGTTACAAGCCTATCTTCGAGCCTTGAATTATTAAGGTCGTCTTGAGCTAGCTGAACGGTCCATCCACCAGCGTCCTGTCGAAGTCGGTACTTAGATCTGGCGATTTCTGGCGGTTGTACAGCAAAGTCGCGGACGACCTTCATCATTTCAGCGGATGTGTGCTGAACCGTCAGCTTATCTCGAGCAGTTAAGACGCCGGTCGAGTTGACGGACATAATCTCGGTGATTCTAGGCCAATTCCCGTATTCTGATTCCAGATCTGTAGCCCAGTGCTGGAACAGGTAGTTGGGTGAAGCAGGCTCAAGTTCTTCCCAGGTGGTCGTGGTGATGTCCGACTGAGCCAGCGCTGCGTACTTGCCCTCTTGCTCACCCCACAAGTCGGCATGGCGGACTCTGGCCGGCCCCCTTTTGCCCGGTTCTTTAACGAAGATTCCAATGGCGACGCCTTGTTGAATGTCGAATACGTTCTCGTCCACGCCGCCGTCGGGTGTGCGCTCGCGCAGCTTGACGCTTCCGTGCAAGTCGAGCACATATATGTCGGTGAAGGCGTCCATCAGCTGCTGACGCATGCCGCGAAAAGTCGGGTTGTTTAGATATCTGTGATTGGTAATGAAGGCCAGGATACCCGCACGTGATTGCTGGATGCGCCACTGGCCGAAGCGAATGAATTTCACGTAGTCGTCTTGAAGCCAGCTGCGACTTTTCTCACCATAGTGCAACCCATCGACTATCTTGTAGTCCTCGATTAGTTTGCCAATCCAGGTCAACGTGCCATTCCTGCGGCTCTCATTGGCCGAACTGCCGGAGTACGGAGGATTGCCTAGCACCACCATGATCGGCAGGTCGCGCTTCACGCTGGCTGCGGCGCGGGCCTCCGCGGTCAGGGCCCGGAGCGGGCCGAACATGGTCGGTGCCTGGTCCTCGCCAGGCTCCAGTGTGTTGGTCAGGTACACCCCGAGGCGCTCACCGGCGTCGACGGGATAGGCCCAGTCGGCCCGCGCGGCCTGAGGCATGTCCAAGGCTGCCAGTTGCATACCCAGCTTGAGGTGGGCCATTGCATAGGCCGCCATAAGAAGCTCGAAGCCGAACAACCGTGGCAGCAGGTGTTCCTTGACGTAGCCGCGCCACATACCGGCACGGCCACGGGCCTCGTAGTAGTCACGGATGTGGTCGACGACGGCGTAGAGGAACGAGCCGGTGCCGCAGGCGGGGTCCAACACCAGCACGCGGTGCGCCTCGCGCTCATTGCCGTCGTGGTCCGAATAGTGCGTCATCTCGTGGTCCGCCAGGCCCTCGCGGCAGTCGAACTGCTCCCGCAGCAGGTGGTCAACTGAGCGCACGATGTAGGAAATCACCGGCTCCGGCGTGTAGTACACCCCGCGCCCCTTCCGCAGCGCCGGATCGTAGGCGGCCAAGAAGGTCTCGTAGAAGTGCATGATCGGGTCTAGGCGCACGCCGCGCCGGCCGAAGTCCGCCAGCACTGCTTCTAGGTCGGCGGTTCCCAAAAGCTGCGCCAGGTCATCCACGAAGCTGGCAAAGGGCTCGCTTCGCAGGTCAGGGCCGGCCACCACGGCGAAGACCTGCCGGATGAACGGGTTGGCGGCGGGGATGTCGTGGGCAGCGTCCTGCCAGCGGAACGGACCCGATGCGTGGTTCACGCGCGCGGCGAACAGGCCGTAGGCCAGAGTCTGGGCGAACATATCGGCGAAGGTGTCTTCTGCCAGGTCGGGAACCAGCGCCTGTTTCGACGCGGCGTACAAGTCGCGCACGCCCTGCGATAGTTGATCTTGCTTGAACCCCTCCCCCACGATGCTGCGGATCATGTGTGAAATGCGCGCCATGCGCTCGGCCAGCTCGTGAGCGTTGCCCACCGGCTCTATGGGCCGCTGGTAGAAGGCGGTAAGGAGCTCGCGTGTCTCCTGCTCCCCTCGCCGATCCAGGGTCAGCCCGCCGATCGTGTCTTCCGCTAGTTGGGCAGTTCTCAGGCGCTCGCGGTCTACATACCAGCGGAACTCGGTGTAATTTGTCAGCACTAGGTTGGGTAGCGAATCCCGATACCGCCTGAGCTGCTGCCCATTTGGTGTGCTCGGGTTGCGCCGGTCGCTGTCCCGCTCGATGGCGCTCAGGTCGACGCCTATATCCTTGGCCTCGACGTAACCGATGGTCGAATGGCCGGCGGATTTCTTGGTGACCACGAAGTCCGGCGCGCCGCAGTCAATGTGCTGCGGTTCGTTGGTTGCCTCGACATCGCGGTCGGCAGCTTCAAGCAGCCGCTCCAGGGCCGGCCGGTGCGTGTGCTCCGTGGCATTGCCGAGGTCGAGCTTGTCACGCAGCTCCCGCACGTATACGCGGAAGGGACTTGGGGGTGGCATTCTTGGCTAATGGTCCCTGGGCAACAGGTACCCTGTTGATGGGGCACCGAACGAACCTTCATTCCTAAAAAACCGCCAATCGGGCTCCATATTCACTTGGAGTGCGGCACCCTGAGGATCTGGGAACACAGTCCCATAATGAATGTTCATGCGTTCAAGATCGGAAAGCGGAGCACTAAGTTCCTGCATATTTGAACATGGAATCTCATACCGCTCTAGCGTGCCGACAATATCTTTCGACGACAGATATTCTTCCACATCAGTATGTCCGTCGTGCTCGAGGCGGGTAAATACACCCTGCTGGGCCCGTTGTCTGTGGAGATCATATCTTGCATTGTCAATGAGATCAAACTCGCCTTCCGAAAATACCTTTATCCGTTCTGAACTTCCACGCGCCAGCTCGCGATCATACACCAGCTCCCATACAACTACATGTTTATCTGAATGTAGATTGCCGAGTGTCCACGTTAAATCATTGTAACGCCTCTCAAATTCCATCCTCTCGACAAATGCCCAGAAGGCAGCAATGAATGGGCTGCGTGACCAATCAAGCAGCGGCGTCTCCAGGCCGTAGTGCCTGCCCAAGGCCCACCAGTCGTTGTCCTCATTAGGTGCTATGGGTGGCATGTCGGGCATTGTCCTAGCCATGTGTTTGAATTGGTTGAGGGGTCGGTCGCGGTGGCTTTCGTACTCAATGCGCGATCTGTATGTGGCAGAGCGGGTTGGATAACCGTAGCGGTTAAGTTTTCGTTCCCAGGTGGACGACAGCTTCCAGTCTGGATCAGCGTGGCCGCGGAAAATACGTTGGCCGTATCCCTTAGCGGCTGTCGGCCTGAGTTCCTGGATAAACTCGTCCCAGGATTTGCACGGCGTGAGCACAGTGCCTGAGGGCAGAATCGTGCGTTTGGGCAATGCAACAAGCCTCGGTAAACAAGGAAGCCGAGGCTGATTCTACCCCGCGCGGTTATTGTGGACCGATCAGCGTCTGGTAGTTGGGGGGACGCATGAGTCGCCCCTGCCGCTGGACTACGGGTTTTACTTCGTTGACGAAGTTAAACCCCGAACATGCAAAAAACTCCTGCCCCAATCTGTTCGCCCTGCGCCTGTCGCACGGGCAATCGACCGGATTGGGGCGCCCCCTCACCCCGACCCTCTCCCCGAGGGAGAGGGAGCCGGACTCGAATGGGGAGAGGGGACTAGCCCGCCCGTGTGCCACGATGACGCCGCGCGCTGTGCTGTCACCTGAGGCGAACCCTGCTGCCGGAACCATTTGATTTCGAGCCGTCGCTGAGTGCCGCCGGTCGGCGGCGCGGGCGCGGCAGCGCGATGGTCTCTCCGGGGCGGTCGAGCGGTCCCATGGTGGCGGACCTGACGGTGGGTCAGCCGGCGGTTGAGGTGCTGCCGCTAGAAGAGCTGGCGGAGGCGGCGCGAGCGGCGCTGCCCGGCAATTCCAAGGCGCTGCTGTATACGCAAACCGAGGGCGCGGTGGAGCTGATCGACGTGGTGCGGGCCAAGCTGCGGCACTACGAAGGACTGGACCTCGACCGCGACCAGATCGCCATCACCAGCGGTTCGAGCCAGGCGATCGACCTGGTGCTGCGGACGTTCACCGACCTCGATGGACCGCTGGCGCTGGATGTCGTGTCGTACGGCGCCATTCCGGCACGCCGGCTGACCGGTCGCGTGGACCACATTCCGTTCGACGACGAGGGACCGCAGCCGGAGGCCGTCGCCCGGCATGCCCGTGCGCTCGACCGGCCGTTCGTGTACTACACCATGCCGACGTTTCAGAACCCGATGGGCCTGACCACCGGCGTGGCTCGCCGCCGCGAGCTGCTCGAAGTCTGCCGCACGGCGGGCGTTCCGATCCTCGAGGACGACGCCTACTACGAGCTGCGCTATGAGGGCGAGCGGGTGCCGTCGCTCTTGGAGCTGGACGGCGGCAGCGGCCTCGTGGTGCGGACGGGCACGTTTTCCAAGGTTCTCGGGGCCGGCATTCGCCTCGGCTGGATGGCGAGCTCGGCGCCGCTGATCGACCGGGTGCTGCGACTGAAGCCGGACAGCGGCACCAGCCCCTTCGCCTCGGCCATCGCGGCGCGGTTCATGCAGGACCACATGGAGTCGCAGATCGCGCGGGTGCGGGCGTTCTATCGGGACAAGCGGGACCTGATCATGGAGTCGCTCGACCGCCATCTCGAGGATCGGGCGACGTGGCAGACTCCGGCGGGCGGCTTCTTCGTGTGGATCACGTTCGACCCGTCGCTCGACGTGGCGGCGATCGTGCGTGAGTGCGCCGAGCGCGGCGTGCGCGTGCGCAGCGGCGCGGAGTTTCGGGTGGACGGGGACACGCGCCACGCCATTCGGCTGGCGTTCAGTCACACTGAGCCGCAGGCTATCGAGAGAGGTGTGGAAATCTTGGGCGAGGTGGTGGCGGGGAAAACCCCTCACCCCAACCCTCTCCCACAAGGGGACCTTTGAGTAATTCGGGCAGACGAAGACTGAGCCTGCGAATCCCGTCCGCCCCCAGGTTCAATGATGGGTGGATTCCCGCCTTCGCGGGAATGACGAAAGGGTTGTGCCGAGGTTTCCGCAAGGGTAGGGGGAGCCGCGCGAAGGAATGACTGAACCAACATGACCGGCAGCCCTCGCATGGACCACCAAACCATGCGGACGTTCGCCGCCGATGTGATGGCCGCCGCCGGATGTTCGGCCGAGGAGGCGGACAGCGTCGCCGACGTGCTGGTGGAAGCGGACCTGCGCGGCCTGTATTCGCACGGCGTGATGCGGCTGACGCTCTACACCGACTGGATTCGCGAAGGCCGCATGCGCCCCGGCGCCGAGATTCGGGAGGTTGTTTCGGGGCCGGCGGTCGCCGTATTGGACGCCGACGGAGCCCTCGGCCCAGTGTCCGCCGCGCGCGGCGTCGACCGCGCCGTCGAGCTTGCCCTCGCCGGCGCCGCGGCGTTCGTCTTCGTGAAGAACGGCACCCACTTCGGTCCGGCGGCGCATTGGGCGCTGCGAGCGGCCGAGCACGACTGCATCGGGTTCTGCTCCAGCAACGGCGGCGGCGTGGCCGGCGTGCTGGCCTATGGCAGCCGGGAGGTGGCCCTGACCAACGGCCCCATCGCCTGGGCGCTGCCGGCAAGCAGGCATCCGGCGCTCGTGGCCGACATGGCCGTGGGCGCGGCCGCGATGGGCAAGGTGCGGGTGGCGCGGGCGGCCGGCACGCCGATTCCCGACGACTGGGGCGTGGATGCAGACGGCAATCCGACCACCGACCCGGCCGCGCTCGTCAACCTGATTCCGTTTGCGGGACCCAAGGGCTACGGACTCGGCATCGTGACCGAGACGCTGGCGGGCATCCTGGCGGGCGCGGTGGCCCGAGTGAACCGGAAGCCCGACGATCCGCAGCCGGTGGGGCAGGTGTTCGGCGCGATCAACATTGCCGCGTTCCGGCCCGTGGCGGAGTTTCGCGCGGACGTCGACGACACCATCGACCGGATCCACGCCATTCCGCCGGCGGAGGGATCCGACGGAGTGATGGCTCCGGGCGAGCCCGAGTGGCGGCGGCGCGAGGCCTCCCTAGCGGACGGCATCGAGTACCCGGACGGCCTGCTGGAAGACCTGGCCGACACCGCACTCGGCCTCGGCGTCACGCCATTCTGGAGCGATGCGCCATGACCGCCGCGACCCATGTCTCCTACGACACCAGCGGCCCGGTGGTCGCTCGGGGAGAATTGGAATCCTTCGCGAGCAAGCTGCTGGAAGCCGTGGGAGTGGACCCGGCGGGCGCCGACCTGACGGCACGAACGCTGGTGCACGCGGACCTGCGCGGGGTGCACTCGCACGGCGTGCGGATGCTGCCGCTGTATCTGAGGACGCTGGCGAGCAACTCCCTGAATCCCAGGCCGACGGTGCGGGAAGTCAGCAGCGGCCCCGGCCACGCGACGTTCGACGGAGACAACGGGATGGGCCAGATCGCCTCCGAGATTGCGATGAGCCGGGCGATCGAGCTAGCCCACGAGTTTGGCGTCGGAATGACGGTCGTCGACAACACCGGCCACTTCGGCGCAGCCGGCTATTGGGTCATCATGGCGGCGGAGGCGGGCTGCATGGGCTATTGCGCCAGCAACCTGCGCGGTCCCGTGCTGCTGGCGACCGGGGGCCGCGGCGGGGCCGCCGGCAACAACCCACTGGCCTGGGCCTTCCCCGGCAGGCGCCACCGTCCCACGGTGCTGGACATGGCGACCGGGGCCGTGGCGCTGGGCAAGATCGCGGCACTGGGCGAGGGCGGATTTCAAGCCCCGGAGGGCGTCGCGGCGGATGCCGAGGGCCGGCCAACCCGCGATCCGGCCAAGGTGGCCTTCGTGGCGCCGGCCGCCGGCCCCAAGGGCTATGCGCTGGCCGTGGTGCACGACGTGCTGGTAGGCGCGCTGACCGGCGGCGGATCGGCGCTGCAGAAGGAGCCGCTGGTGCTCGGCGGTCCGCTGGACGGCGGCCTGTTCTTCATGGCCATGGACATTGCGGCGGTGATGCCGCTGGCGGACTTCACCACGGCCATGGACGCGCAAACCGACGCGGTGAACGACCTCGAACCGGCGGCAGGCGTGGAGCGAGTGAGCATGCCGGGTCAAATCGAGTGGGACCTCTACGACGAGCGTGTAACGGCGGGCATTCCGTTTCCGGCGGGCGTGCTCGATCCGTTGGCTGAGGTCGCGAAGGGGTACGGCGTGGCCGCGCCGTGGGTTGGATAAGCGATGAGCGCCACTCAACCCAACCGACCGCTTGATTCCGTGCTGGGCGCGATCGGCAACACGCCGGTCGTGGAGTTGTCGCGTCTTACGAGGGATCTGCCCGGTCGGCTGGTGGTGAAGCTCGACTACCTGCAGCCCGGATTCTCGAAGAAAGACCGCGTGGCGCTGCGGATGATCGAGGACGCCGAGGCCAGCGGCGAGCTGCGGCCCGGACAGCCCGTGGTGGAGCTGACCAGCGGCAACGCCGGCACCGGCTTCTCCATCGTGTGCGCGGTGAAGGGCTATCACTTCGTGGCGGTGATGTCTCGGGGAAACTCCGAGGAGCGGGCGCGCATGATGCGGGCGCTGGGCGCCGAAGTCGTGCTGGTGGACCAGTTGCCCGAGTCGACGCCGGGCCAGGTCTCGGGCGCGGATCTCGACCTGGTGGAGGCCGAGGCCCAGCGCATCGTGCGGGAGCGTGGCGCCTTTCGACCGGACCAGTTCCGGTTGCGCAGCAACTATCGGGCGCATCGCGACACGACCGGTCCGGAGCTGGTGGCGCAGACGGACGGGGACATCGACGCCTTTTGCGACATGGCGGGTTCGGGCGGAACGGTGGGCGGGACGTCGGCGGCGCTCAAGAAGGCCATCCCAGGCGTCAAGTGCTACGTGGTGGAGCCGGTCGGCGCCGCGGTGCTGGCAGGCAAGCCGATCGTGAACGCGGACCACCGCATCCAAGGCGCGGGCTACTCGCGGTCGGAGCTGGCGAACATTCCGTCGGAGGTGGTGGACGGATTTCTGACCATCGACGACGAGGCGGCGACCGAGACGACGCGTCGGCTGGCGCGCGAGGAAGGCATTTTCGCCGGCTTTTCATCCGGGGCGAACGTATCGGCGGCCCTGGAGCTGCTGCAGGGCGAATTCAAGGGCGGCACGGTGGCCACGATCATCAACGACTCGGGACTGAAGTACCTCAGCACCGACCTCTGGGACTAGCGCGAGCGGCCGATTGACCGTGGGTCGTGATCGGCGCGCAACTGCGACACAATGGCGAGCATCGACATCGACCGGGCGCTGATCGCGCCCACAACCCATCCGAGGCACAAGGAGCAGTGACGATGAGCATCAACCACCGAGACGGCCGTCCGATCATCGACATGGGCGACGGCGTGCAGCGGCGCACGATGGTGTGGGGCGACCGCATGCTGCTGGCGGAGATTCACTTCGAGGCCGGCGGCGCCGTGCCGCGGCACGATCACGTCTACGAGCAGATCGGTTACTGCATCAGCGGAAGTCTCGAGCTGGACGTGGGCGACGACACGACGGTGGTCAAGGCCAATACCTCCTGGGTGATTCCCGGCAATGCACCGCACGCGGCGCGCGCCCTCGAGCCGAGCTTCGTGATCGAGATTTGGAACCCGGCGCGCGACGACTACAAGGACTAGCCCCGGCTTTCTTCGCCGTGCCCCTCATGCCGCCTGAACCGGCGTTGCGGCCGATGGACGCAGCCGCTTGAGCACATCCGGCGGCGTCACGCGGCGCATGTCGCGCGCGACGATCGAGATTCTGCGCGACAACCTGACGCTCATTCCCTTCGTCACCGCGGGTGGGCTTGCCGCCGCCGGCTTCCAGGTGTTTCTCTCGCGCACCCTCGAAAAAGAGGTCTACGGCGAGACGTTTGTCGTGCTCGGCGTTCTCTCGGTTCTGGGGGCGTCCACCCTGGTCATCCAGACGGTCGTCGCGCGGAGCAGCGCGCGGCTCTTTGCGTTGGAGCGGCTGGCGGATATGCGCCTGGCGGCGTGGACCGCCGGCCGGCGACTGACCATTGCGGCGATCCTGCTCACCGCAATCCTTGCCGCGCTCACACCACTGCTGGTGCGCGCGCTGCAACTGACCAGCCCGTGGCCCATGCTGGTGGCCGCGGTCGGGGCCGGCTTGGGGCTGGTGGAGCCGCTGTTCCGCGGCATCACGCAAGGGGCGAGGGACTTCGTGGCGCACGGCGCCGTCGTGGCGATGCATGGGTTTGGCCGTCTCGGCGTTGGAGCCGTCGGCGTGGTGGCCGGGGGTGGATCGACCGGCGCGCTGCTGGCAGGCCCAGGAGGCGCGCTCGCCGCCATAGGCACGGGAGTGGTGGCGCTCCGACGCCTCCTGCGCGGCGATTCCGAGCCGGCCAACCGGTCACGTTCAGGCGAGCCGCCGTGGGTGCACATTCGAGTCGGCCTGATCGTCACCATCATGGTCGCCATGCTGCACCTGGACGGGCTGGCGATGCGCGTGTTCCATCCCCCAGACGTCGCCGCCGACTACGCCGTCCTCGCGGTGATCGGCCGGATGGTGTACTGGAGCGGGATCACGATTGGGCTGGTGCTGCTGCCCTTTGTGGTTCAGGCCGCCACGCGCGGCGAGGACTACGTGCGGGCCTACCTGATCAGCGTGGGACTGATGGTGTTTGCCGGGTCGATCACGGCGTTCGTCGTGCTGCTGTGGCCCGAGTTCGTCTACGGCGTGGCGTTCCGGGACGAATACACGCTCGACACGACGCTCTTGCCGATGTATGTGGCCGCAGCGGCGATGCTGGCCATTGCGACAATGACGGCGAGTCTCCACATCGGTGCGTCCAATCTGCGGGTATGGATTCCCCTGGCGGTATTGGTGGCGGGGACCCTCGTGGCATTTGGCGTGGCGCATGAAAGCGCGCGCCAGGTGGTAACCGTTGTCCTCGTGGCGGACGCCCTGGCCTTCGTCTACCTGGTCGGGGAGGCCGCGCTGCTCGCACGGCGGGGGCCGGAGAATCCTCCAATCCGTTCGCCCTGAGCGAAGTCGAAGGGCGACTCCCGAGCCGGCGGGCAGGGGCGTGGTTCGACAGGCTCACCACGAACGAATGGGCTCACCGCGAACGGAGTTGGGACGAGTACCTACTCGGGCGAGCGGCCGTAGTCGTCGGAGAAGCGGACCACGTCGTCGGGGTGTGGGGTGGAAACTTCCAGCACGCGCACGGGGCCGTGGGGGGCGGCGAATCGATGCACGGTCCCGGCTCGAACGCGGAAGGCCTCGCCGGGTTCCATGTCGCGTGTTTGCACGGTTTCCGGCGCGGAGCCGACGGTCAGGGCCAGTCGTCCGTCGAGCACGTAGATCGTCTCGTCCTTTTCCACGTGCGCTTGCAGGCTGAGCCGGTGGCCCTCGCTGATCTCGATCACCTTGCCCAGGTAGTGCTCGCAGTTGGCGTAGATGATCTCGCGCCCCCAGGGCTTGTCCACGATGGTGACGGCGTCGGACGGCGCGCTCATGGGACCCCGGCGGCCGACCGCCCAATGTCGAGCAGACGATCGACGCGGTCGGCGGAGGTCGTCTCGCAATAGATGCGCAGGAGCGGCTCGGTGCCCGAGAAGCGCACGAGCAGCCAGCTTTCGTCGGCCAGGTAGAACTTGAAGCCGTCGAAGTCGCCGCGTCGGGCCACCGGGGTGCCGTCGATGGTCTCGGGCGTCCACGCCTCCATGCGGGACATGATCGCCTCTCGCTCCGCGGCGGGAAAGCGCAGGTCCAGGCGGCGGTAGTGGTACTCGCGTCCGAGCTTCTCGAAGAGCATCTGCACGAGCTGCGACGGGCTCTTGTCTTCGCAGATCATGAGGTCGAGGAAGAACAGGCCGGCGACGATGCCGTCTCGCTCGGGCATGTGCAGGCCGAACACATAGCCGCCGCTCTCCTCGCCGCCCATGACCGCGTTGGTGTCGCGCATGGTTGGGGCCACGTACTTCATGCCAACGCCGGTCTCGTGCACCGGCACGTCGTAGAGCCGCCCGAGCCGCTCCAGCATCGCGGACGTGGTGAGCGTCTTGACGAGGGGCCGCCGGTCGTCGCGATGCTCGAGCATGTAGTAGGCCAGCAGGGCAATGGTGCGGAGCTGGTCGACGAATTCACCGTGCTCGTCGACCACGCCCAGTCGATCGGCGTCGCCGTCGACCGCCAGTCCCACAGCGGCCCGTGCCTGTCGCACGGCATCCCCAAGGGCGTCCGTTTGGGGTGGGATGGGCTCGGGTCGCGCCAGACCCGGAAACGCCGGGTTCCACTCGGAATGAATCTCCTCAACCCGGAGCTTGCCGCCTTGAAGCAACCGCGGCAGCCAGCCGGCGCCCGAGCCGTACATGGCGTCCACGACCACGCGGAGGTCGCGCTGCCGAAGTCCGGGCAGGTCGAGCAGGTTTGGCACGTGCCTGAGATAGCTGGACCCGGGGTCGAACGTCCTGACCTGGCCGGCCTGCGGCGGGCCGAGGCTGCGAATCGCCTCGGGCGTGACTCGGGCGACGGCCGCCTCGACCTTCTCCAGGCTCGGGGGCGGCAGAGCGGCGCCGCTGGCGGTGCGGATCTTGAAGCCGTTGTCGCTGGGCGGATTGTGGCTGGCGGTGATCATCACGGCGCCCGCCGCACCGACGCCGGCGATGCTGAATGCCGCGACAGGCGTGGGACAGGGCCGGTCGACGAGGAATGCCGGAATGCCGTTCGCGCCCAGCACGTCGGCCACGGTGCGGGCGAACTCGGGCGAGCCGAAGCGGCGGTCGTAGCCGACGACGATGCCGTTTTGCCAGGACCACTCACGGCGCACGAAGTGGGCAAAACCCTGGGCGACGCGGCGCACGTTGGCAAAGGTGTACTCATCGGCGATGGCCGCACGCCAGCCGTCGGTGCCGAAGCGGATGGTTTCGGCGGTCATATCTGCCTGAGCACGGCGCGGCTCACGCGACGATCGGCACGCAAGAGGCGAGGCGCTCGCGCACTTCGGTCAGACCATCTCGCAACGAATCATCGAGAGTCCGGCTGACGCGCCACCCGGTATCGCGGGCCATCAGGGACGGGTCGCCCACGACGACGCGGCCTTTCGCCGCTGCATTCGACCCGCCCTCTTGAACCTCGGCCTGAATGCCGGCGATCTCGATGAGCCGGTCCACCACCGAGCGCAGCGGCGTGGCCAACCCGGAGGCGACGTTGTAGGCGGCCCCCGCCCGACCACGCGCCGCAACGGCCTGAATGGCGTCGGCAGCATCCCGCACGTCAACGAAGTCCAGGGTGTCGCGCAGGCTCAGGGTGCGAATGACCGGCGGGGCGCCACGGTCCAGGATCTCGGCAGCCTGCCTGGTTTGGGGCGCGGGGAAGTACTCCTCGGGCCGGCCGGGGCCGATGACGTTGAACAGGCGTAGCCGGACGATGTCGAGTCCGTCGGAGCGATGATGCTGGACGGCCTGCAAGTCCGCCGCCGCCTTGGTCGTGGCATATACCCCATCGGGTCGCTGCGGATCGTCTTCGCGAACGGGACGGTCGTGGCCATCGCGGCCGTATTGCAGGGCCGAGCCTACGACGACGAGGCGAGCGTCCGGAGCAAGCTCGCGCAGGGCCAGGATGATCCGCAGCTGCCCGAGGACGTTCACGTCGTAGGCGGCGAGGGGATCGGCCTCGGCCCGACGCGGATCGGCAATGGCGGCGAGGTTGATGACGATTGCGGGCTTCGAGGATCGGATCGCCTCACGGACGGTGTCACCGTCGCGCAGGTCCAGCTTGACGTCGGCGTCGCCGCCGCGGTCGCCGGCGACGACCTCAGCGCCGGCCGCCCCCAGGCCCGCGACGAGGTGCCGCCCGATGAATCCGCGAGCCCCGGTGACCAGCACCCGGGCGCCGTCCCACGAGCCGTCGGCCGCCACCGCCTCTTTCACGCGCCGTGCCGCGACGCCATGATTTGCGCGTGCGCGAGCTCGCTCTCGACGAGCTCCATATCGGCATCGACCATGATGGTCACGAGCTCGTTGAAGGTGACGCTTGGCTCCCAGCCCAGCTTTTCCCGTGCCTTGGTCGGATCCCCGATGAGCCGGTCGACCTCGGCCGGTCGAAACAGGTCTTCGCTGGTGTAGATGTGGTCGCGGGCATTGAGCCCGAGATGCGAAAAGGCGAGCTCGGCAAACTCCTCGCCGGAGTGCGTCTCGCCCGTCGCGAGGACGTAGTCGTCCGGCTCCGGCTGCTGCAGCATCAGCCACATGGCCCGCACGTAGTCGGGCGCATAGCCCCAGTCGCGCGTCGTCGTGAGATTGCCGAACGGCACCTTGTCGATGATGCCGTGGCGCACGCGGGCGGCGTTGTAGCTCATCTTGCGGGTGACGAATTCGAGCCCGCGGCGCGGTGACTCGTGGTTGAAGCAGATGCCCGAGCAGGCATACATGTTGAAGCTCTCGCGGTAGTTGATGGTGATCCAGTGGGCGTAGAGCTTGGCGACGCCGTAGGGGCTGCGCGGATAGAACGGCGTGGACTCGCTCTGGGGCCACTCCTGCACGGCGCCGAACATCTCGCTGCTGGACGCCTGGTAGAAGCGGATGCCGGGATCGACGGCGCGCACGGCCTCCAGCATGCGCGTGGCGCCGAGAGCGGTGACCTCGCCGGTGAGCACCGGCTGATACCACGAGGTCTGCACGAACGACTGGGCCGCCAGGTTGTAGACCTCGTCGGGCCGGTGCTTCTTGAGAATCTCGATCAGCGAGTACTGGTCGTGCAGATCGCCCGGTTCGAGCGTGATGTCGTCCTGGATGTGCGCGATGCGTCCGTTGTTCTCGGTGCTCGTGCGGCGCACGATCCCGACGACGTGATAGCCGCGCTCGAGGAGAAACTCGGCCATGTAGGAGCCGTCTTGACCGGTGATCCCGGTGACGATGGCGGTCGGCATCAGTGGCGTGTCTCGATGCTCGGTTGCGTCCGTAGTATACGTCGCAGGTTCTGGCCTCCCGATATGCCACCACACTCTTCCTAAAGTAGCCTCCACCGGAAAACTGGTTCCATCACACTCGGTGGTTTCTTGTGTGACGTGAAATTCGATTCGTCAATGCATTTCAAGTGAATTCAATATCTTTCCTGAAATCCACTAAAGTCTCCTCAGCACCGAATTCTTGTGATACTATCGTCGAATGCACACAGCAAGATCCTACCTCTATCGGAGAATCAAGTGGACCACTGATTCTACTCTCAAGCGCTTCGGAGCAGAACCCGGACGACGCTGGCGAATTGTCGTAGCTTCGATCATCCTATCAGTGATCGGCACGGCCGTGCACTCACTCATTATATTTGTATCTGCGAATCCGTATCCGGAATGGGATCTCCTGCTTGAAAGGTGGCTATTGTGGGTTGCATATATTGGGGCTCCTGCGTTTAGTCTATGGATGCTCTATTGGATTCGATCTGCCGGAGAACTCGACCGACAACTCCAGGACGAAATCGTCTCTCTGGAAGGCGCGGTGTCAGATTTCAAAGGGCGTCTCCGACCAGACATTTGGATCACGCCAGATATCCATGAAGATGTGATCAAAGGGATGGAAAACAGCTCCGGGTATTATCGCGCAGGTTTTTCGGTTGAAAATAGGAGCGATAAAGATTTGATCTCAGTCCAAATTGACTTGATACGACTCGACCAATGGTTTGAGCAGGTAAATGGGCCAAGCGATTTTGCTCCCTATACGATATTCAGCCCACCAGTAGCGCTTGAGTGGAGCCCGCAAGAGCAAAACACCTCCGGCGTGCTAGAGACAAAAATACCTGCTGGTTCGTCCCGTTGGATTGGTGTGTTCGAGGATTCACCACAATCAGGATTAGGTTGTCTTGGAGTGCTGTCAGCGAATCACGAAGTTCGCGAATCGCTAGTCCTAATCCCGGATCGATATCGGTTCAAGATTCGCTTGTCAGCCCAAGGCATACCAGCAATTGAAAGCCAGTGTTATGAGGTCACCAGATGGGATATATTTGAAATCACACCAATGGAACCTGTTCAGCTAGTAAACCCTCGGGCTGTGGAGCCGACGCCATAGTTTCCGCCCGGCCCATCGAAGATGGGCAATACCTAAACAGCATACAGCCGGAGCATTCTCTTACTGGATTCAGCTTCTCGCACCTAGTCTGGGTCACGTCGGCCGCGTGGCCTTGCCGCCATGGACCGTTGGTTCGGCGCACCACTGCCGGCGCAGCAGGTCCATCGGTTCAAGAACCGTGTCCGGCAATCCAAGCAGGTCGATGAGCACGGCTTCGTCGAGCGCTTGCCGGGCTTCGTCGTGGTAGGCCTCATTGGCCGGGAGGAACTCGCGTTCGCGGAAGTCCTCAAAGATGTCATGCGCGCGTTGAAGCTGTGCGTCGCTCAGTTGCCGAACATCAAGCGTCATCAGCGAAGGGAGCTGCGTGATTGTGAGCCTCGCCCGGCCCTGCTGCTGACGGCCTCCCTTCCACCAGAAGCAGATCAGCCCCAGCGTGGTGTTGGCCCAGAGCGCGATAGCCTCTTCAGCGCGCTCGCCGGCGTGCAACTGGAAACTTGGCCACGCCGTGCCGCCGATTGAGCGCTCGGGAGTCAAGCAGGCGGACAGGCTCTGCGAGTTGAGCCGGAAATCGCGATTGAAGTGAAGCCTGGTCGACGTGCCCCAGACGTCGAGCGCCTGATCTGCACAGTTTTCCCGCACCCGGCCCGCGCTATCCGGCTGGACGATCAGGTGTCGCTCGCGCGCCGCGTCGTGCCACCAAAGCATGGGATAGGCGGGCGTCGAGTCACGGATATCCTCCACGTCGAATGGGCCTCGTGAGGTTCCATCGCTGTTCAGGCCGTTGATGTCACGATCGACTAGCCCGCGCTCGCCCAGGTCGGCCAGTCGCGCCAAGGGCAAGCGCGGTTCATCCCGGAGGCGCGCCAGTCGCAATATGCCGTCCCGCAGCGCGAGCGCGGTCTCGGCAACACCCGGCTCTCGCAGCGAGGCGCAGCCGCCGTCGGCTAGCTTCGCGCGAACGACGCAGCCCACATACTCGCCGCCAAGCAGGAGGAGGTCGCCACGCCGGTCAGCCAGACTGCCGACCGCACGAGCGATCGCGGCCGCCTCCACCATGCCACGCGGTCGGCAATTGAGGTTCACGTAGAGCACGTTCGCATCCGACTCATCGGCGTCGATCGGCTCAAAGCGCTTCACTGCAACGACTAGCGCCTCGGCGATGCCCGTGTCCGCCGAGAACGCGCGTTCATGCGCATCACCGGCGGCTGCGATGGTCACCACCGCTAGATCGCGATACTCGCGCGCCAGCAGGCGGCGGGCCGACGACCATGCATCGCCCGTGATCACCGCGAGCGGCAGCACCAGCGCCAGCACGCCACCCGGCTTCAGCTTGGCGTGCGCCAGGTCCATGAAGTTGGAGGCCAATCCGGCGTTGCCATGGCCGGCGGGTTGCTCCAGTTGCGCACGGATGCGCTGAAGCGCCTGTGACATCTCCCGTTGCTCGTCTTCGCTCGTGGCAAACCCGGCGAACGATGGCACCGGAACATCGTATTCAGCCGCATGGTTCGTCGGACTGGTGAACGGCGGATTCATGATCATGAGGTCCACCGAGCCGTGCGGCACCCGAATCTCGTCACCCTGGCGGCCATAGACGATGCCCGTGTCGATGCCGATCTCCTCGCCAGCTCCCCGCACCACGTGCGCCCCCGTTCCGAATAGCGAAGGCTGTTCGTCACTCACGATGAGGTCCAGCGACCCGATCGCCGCCGCGCGACCGCTTTCGCCGCTCGGGTCTTGCGTGCCGTACGGCATGGTGTGGATGCGGGTCCGCTCGAAGGTAATGGTCGGATGGGAGCTCGAGAGGGTCGATGCGGTGAGGTGCGTGGCCGCCGGCATGATGTCCGCGCCGATCAGCGCACGTTCGATCATCGCTTGGTGCAGCGGCTCGTCGTCGCCTCCGGCGCGGCGGTGTCGCGCCGCGACCGCGCGATAGGCGGCGGCCAACAGCGCGCCCGTGCCGCAGGCAAGGTCGGCGATCCGCAGGTCACCGTATGCCTCGGGCGACGACCAGTCCACCTCCAGGCGCGCGGCGGCCAGCTCGGCCAGCAGCGCGGCGGACGGCGGCAGGGTGTAGAACGTGGCCAGAAACTTCCGGTCGGTGATGAGCCGCCCAAACATCTGCCCGGAGAGATCGTGGGTGCTGGCCGCCCCGATGCCATGCAAGTGCGCCGCGCCCACGGCCAGTCGGTCGAGCACAACCTGCGCCGTCCCATTGGGAATCGGTGCCAGCACTTCCGCGGCGATCTTGAAGATCGGCCAGTAGTTGACCTCATCGAGGATGCGGCGCCAACTCCGAAGCACGTCGGATTTCAACGGCAGGCCGTGCGCGCCGCGAAGCTCGTCGAGCATCGGCAGGCCGTGCGCCGCCGCGATTGCGATGTGAAAGGTGAGCGCGTTCGTAAGGATGGCCATGGCCATGCGCAACGTCTGCTCGCCGCCTTCCTGATGGAGCGCAGCCGCGATTCGTTGGAGGGCGGCGGGATAGTCGCGCTGGAGGTCGTCGCGCAAGCGGCCCGCGGACTCGCCGACGACGTTCTCGAGGATCAGCATTCCACGGTCGATCAGGCGCTCCGAAACCGCGGTTTGCTCGATCAAGTCCGCCAAGTCGTCCACGCCACCGCGAAGCCAGCCAGTGCCGGGCCAGCGCACCGGACCATCGCGGCCCACGGTGTAGACGCAATAGTCGAACACCGTCGCGGCGATGTGCTCGGACAAGCGTGACTGGTCGACGCCGCGGAGCGTGGACGGAGTGCAAACGGCAATGACGTGCTCGATGCGATCGCCAGTCTCCGCAATGACCTTGCCCAAGCGGCTCCGGGCGTCTCGCTCAGCGCCTCGCGCCGGCCGGAATTCAGTCTCAACGATCACGGTCAGCCCGCCGGGATGGCGAATCACGATATCGGGACGCTGCGCTGGCGCGTTCCGCAGCACGCCGGTCTGCTCGGCGCTGACGCGGTTGCGCCAGCGCGGGTGCTTGCCTCGGAGAGCGTTAGCGAGCTCCGCGTTGACGACGCTTTCCGCCGTCCGGTATGTGTCGGTTATCTGGAGAAACCCCTCAAGTGCTGCCAGCCATTAGCCAGCCTGCCAGGCGACCCGGCCATAGTATTCAGTCGGAACCGATAGCACTCGGAAACTCCACGCCGACGGCGGTGCCGGTTTCGGTGAGCGTGGCGATGATGTCGTCGGTGAGCGGGCAGCCGTTGGCCTCGCGGTCGGCGGCGTTGGCGGTCTCGATGTCGCCGGGGGCGAAGACCTGGTCGAATCCTGGACGGCGGGCGACCCCGCGCATGGCCGCCAGGGTGCCGGCCACACGCGATTTGAACTCCTCGAGCGGCATCATCCGCGCCACGTCGACGGCCAGGAAGGCGTGCCCGACGCGCTGGGGACGGTCTTTGTGCTGCCAGTACATGCTGCCGACGTCGACGGTGGACGCGGCGCCGGAGAGGATGCCGGCCATGACGTCGATGAGCAGCGAGAGACCGGCGCCCTTGTATCCGCCCAGCGGCAGCAGCGAGCCGCCGTCGAGGAAGGCCGCCGGATCGGTGGTGTCGTTGCCGTCGGCGTCGAGCGCCCAGCCCTCGGGGATCGTCTCGCCGCGACTCTGCGCCAGGAAAATGTGACCGGCGGCGACCTGCGTGGTGGCCATGTCAAGCACGAGCTCGTCCGGCGGATCGGTGGGGATGGCGATGCAGATGGGATTGGTGGAAACGAACTTCTCACTGCCGCCCCACGGCGCGACGATGGCCTCGCCGTTGGTGAAGGCCCAGGTCATCAGACCGGCGCGCGCGCCGCGCAGCGCCCAGTAGCCCTGGGAGCCGTTGTGATTGGACTCGCGGATGCCCGTCCAGCAGGCGCCGTTGGCCCTGGCGCGCTCGATGGTGGCGTCGATGGCGAAGTCGCAGACGACGTGGCCCAAGCCATTCTCGCCATCGACCACGACGGTGGTGGGCGATTCGGTGACGATCCGGGGACGGGCCTGGGCGTTCACCAGGCCGGCGTTGAGCCGCTCGAGATAGATGGGAATGCGGGTGATGCCGTGGGTGTCGACGCCGCGCAGGTTCGAGTCCACTAGCCCGTGCGCCACGACCCGTGCGTCCTTGTCGGCGACGCCGGCGGTGCGGAAGATGGCGGCGGTGAATGCGCGGAGATCGTCCGCGCTGAATCGCTGCGCTGGGGATGAAGCGGTGCCCATCGATCACTCCTTCGCCGAGACCGGTCGGCGAACCTTACCGCCGCCGACCGCCTCCCGGCTGGGTCGCGGCTGATGCCCCACCGGGAACTCAGGCCGGTGGACTTGGTGAGCATAGCGGCGCCTGGCGACATCGTCGCCATCGTGGGCGCCGGTGGCAAGACCTCGACCATGTTCGCGCTCAGCCGCGCGCTGACCGCGGCGGGGCGGCGCGTGCTGACGACCAAGTCCACTATCATCTATCGACCGACGATGGCGCAGAGTCCCGGCGTGGTGGAGGTTCCGGCGGAGCGATGGGCGACCGAGCTTCGGGGCCTGCTGGACGAACGACGCGAGGTGACGGTGGTGACCGGATCGACGGGACCCGATCGCTGGCAGGGCGTGCCGGCGGACCGGATGACCGAGCTGCGCGACGCGGCGAGGGCCGATCACGTGATCGTGGAGGCCGACGGGGCACGGGGTCGGTGGATCAAGGCGCCCGCGGCGCACGAGCCGTCCATGCCCGGCAGCGCCGCGGTGGTGATGCCGGTGGTGAACCTGCGGGCCGTGGGGGAGCGGATCAACTCCGAGCACGTGCACCGGCCGGAGCTTGTGGCGGCGCTGCTGGGGCTTCCGGAGGACAGCCTGATCGGCATGGAGCACATGCCCAGGGTTCTGTTGGATGCGGCCGGTGGACTCAAACGCGCGCCGGCGAACGCTCGCGTGTGGCCGGTGCTTGCGGGCGTGGATGCCGTGGAGCCGTCCCAGGTCGAGGCCTTACTTCAGCGGCTCACGGAGCACCCCCGGGTCAGCGGGGTACTCAACGCTGATCGGGACTGGCGCTACACCGCGCTAGCCGCGCACGGCGCGGACGATATCGCCTAGGCGCAGGCGCCGGCCGTAGACGAGGAGCCCGATGCGGAAGACCCGCGTGCTGATCCAGAGCGCGAGCGGGACGCAGGCGGCCAGAATCCCCACGCTGATCGCGAGTGACAGCGTGTCCTGCGATCCGGCCGCCACGCGCATCAGCCCGGCGATCGGCGCGGTGATGGGAATCCAACTAAGCGCCACGGCCAGCATGCCGTCGGGGTCGCCCTGGATGAACGCGCTGAGCATGAAGGGAACGATGGACGGCAGGATGAGGTAGGCGGCGAGCTGCTGGCTCTCCTTGAAACTGGTGGTCAGGGATCCCACGGTGGCGTAGAACGCCGCGAATAGCAGGTAGCCGAGCAGCAGATAGGCCAGGGCGAGCGGGAGCACCGCGAGGTTGAAGGTCAGGTCGCCGAGGTCGTCGAACTGCGCCAGCAGCACGGGGACCAGCGCGAGCGCGGGCAGCACCCACGCCAGCAACTGCGTGAGGCCGGCGAGGGCCTGACCGGCCACCTTGCCGAGCAGCAACTGGTCGGGCGTGACCGATGACAGCACGAGCTCGATGACGCGGGTTTCCTTTTCCTCGCTCACGCCCTCCAGCAAGTACCCCGCGCTGGTGAAGACGACGACCATGAACAGAATGGCCGCCACGTAGGGCACGACCGAATCGAAGATCATGCCGGCGCCGAATCCGGGCGGAGGCGAGCCGTCCTCGCTTTCGGCGCGCAGCGTGACGGGCTGCTGGATGCGGGGGGCGATCTCGGGCGCCACGTGCGCCTCGAGCAGCGCCTCGAGAAGCACCGAGCGTATGGCGCGACGCGCGTCGCCCTCGCGCTCGCCGAACGTGCCGAACTCGTCGGCCACGAAACGCACGTCACCGGACGCCATGTAGCCGGCGTCGACGACGAAATAGCCGTCAACGTCTCCCCGCGAAAGCGCCGCGCGCATCGTCGCCTCGTCGGCGAAGCGCGAGAAATCCGGCGGCAGATTCCGCCCGGCCAGCACGCCGGCGTAATCGATCAGACCGTAGCGGTTGTCCGAATCGGACGTGGACGCCTC
Source organism: Chloroflexota bacterium (assembly GCA_022821905.1). Lineage (GTDB taxonomy): Bacteria > Chloroflexota > UBA11872 > UBA11872 > UBA11872 > JAJECS01. The sequence continues at coordinate 62,326 of JAJECS010000029.1, forward strand.
GGCCACGGCGCCGCCGATGCGGTCGCCAAAGATGACGAACACCAGCACCGTGATCGCCAGCAGCACGGGCAGGGCCGCCGTGCTGATGAGGAAGCCCTTGCGGCCAATCGTGCGCCGCAGCTCCCAGGACGCCACCACCGCCGCGTTACGCATCGTGGCCCGCCTCGCGCACCGCCTGGATGAACACGTCATCGAGCGAGGCCAGCGCGCGCTCGAAGCGGTCGATGCGCACGCCGCGCTGCACCAGCTCACGGAGGACGGTCTCGGGCGCGACGCCCGCGGCGAGCACGGCATAGTAGGCGCCGTCCTCGTCGCGAAGCTCGGCGACGCCGGGGAGGTCCGCGACGCGATCCGGCGACGCGAAGCGCACGGCGTTGGGGGCATAGGCGCGGCGCACGTCCGCCACGCGGCCCTCCACGACGCCGCGGCCGTCGGCGATGAGGTAGATGCGGTCGGCCAGGTGCTCGACCTGGCTCATGACGTGGGTGCTGATGACGATGGCCGCGCCGGCGTCGCGGCGCTCGCGAATGATGTCGAGCAACAGCTTGACGTTGATCGGATCGAGATTTTGCGTCGGCTCGTCCAGGATCAGGATGTCCGGGTCGGTGAGCAGCGTGGCGGCGATCTGCGCCTTCTGCGCCATGCCGCGACTGAGCCCGTCGGTCTTTCGGGAAGTCGCCTCGTCGAGGTCCAGCCGTCCCAGCCACGCCTCGGCGCGGAAGCGGGCTTGAGCGCGGCTGAGCCCCTTGAGCCGCCCGAGATACTCCACCGCGTCCAGCGTCCGCACGCCGCGATGCAGCCCGCGTTCCTCCGGGAGATAGCCAATGCGGCGCCTGAGTTCGATGGTGGGCGGGCGGTCGTGGATGCGGATGTCCCCGGCGTCGGGCGTGACGATGCCCATGACGGAGCGGATGGTGGTGGTCTTGCCGGCGCCGTTGGGTCCGAGCAGGCCGAGGATTTCGCCCGGCTCGACGGATAGCGAGACGTCACGAACAGCCGTGACGTCGGCGAAGGACTTGCGCAGACCTCGGATTTCAAGCGCAGGCATGGAGCATGTTTAGCACGCCCAATCGAAAGTCAGGCAAGCCGTGGGTGGTGGGCCACTCTGCTGGCTTTGCACTGTGGGCAGCGAAATCGCCATTCACCTGCACCCTCACCGCCGTATCGAGTACAGGAGTGAGGGAGATCCGAGGCTTGGGCGCGGAATGTTGACCGTTTTGAAAGGGTCTCCGGAGGCGGGAATCCAGCCTCCCTCACCCTGAAACCACAAAGGGTGCTCGTTCCCCGGTCAGTGCAACCACACCTACCCCCGCCGCCGCTGACAGCGCGGGCAGATGTGCGTGCCCCGCTGCCCAACCACCAGCCGCTTGATTGCCCGCCCGCAGCGCGGACACGGCTCGCCGGTGCGTTGAAAGACGTTCAGCTGCTCCTGGTACCGGCCGCGCTCGCCGCGGCTGCCCACGTGCGTGAGAAAGCTCGTCCCGTCGTGCTCGATGCCGGCCCGGAGCGTCGTGACGATCGCCTGCGCCAGGTTGTTCAGGCGGCGGCGGCTCAGCGACCCGGCGGGAGTGTCCGGGTGGATTCGCGACAGCCAGAGCGCCTCGTCCGCGTAGATGTTCCCCACGCCGGCCACGATCCGCTGGTCCAGCAGCGTGGGCTTGATCGCCCGGCGGCGACCTTGAAGCGCGGCGTGCAGCGTGCCCCCATCGAACCCGGCCTCCAGCGGCTCCGGCCCGAGGTCCGCCAACAGCGTGTCGACAGCCGGCGGCGGCAGCAGCCAGGCCCTGCCGAAGCGCCGCATGTCCACGAAGTGCAGCGCCGGTCCCTCGTCGAACGCCACCACCAGGCGCGTATGCCCCACCGGATCGTCCGCCGGCCGCAGGAAGACGCGACCGCTCATCATCAGATGCAGCACCAGCACGCCGTCGTCCAGGTGCAGCAGCAGATGCTTGCCGCGGCGGCCCGCGTGCCGCACGGTCTGCCCGCACAAACCGCGGCTCAATCCCTCGGGCGACGGTGCGTGGACTAGGCTTGCGTCGCGAATCTCGGCCCGCACCACGCGGCGACCCACAATGGCGGCGGCAAGATCACGTCGAATCGTCTCGACTTCGGGCAACTCGGGCATGGCCGCCTTGAGCAATTGCTGTGACCGCTGAGGATACGAACCCCGCCCCGCGGCCGGCGGGTCCCGACGCGGCAAACCCCGCCCAAGACCCGCCCCGCCCGCCCAGCCGGCGCCTGCTGTGGCTGCAGATCGTGCTGCTCGTCGTCGCCATGGGCGGCAGCATCGCCGCCATCCCCTTCGCGGGCGAGATCCGCGAGGCCGGCTGGACGGGCTTCTTCTTGCTGTTCCTCCTGTCGGTGCAGTCCGGCGCGCTGTTCATGCTTCCCGGATTCGGCTTCGCCAGCATCGGCGCCTTCACCATCGTGTTCGGCGACCCGTGGCTCCCGGCGCTGGTGGGCACCACGGGACAGGTCATCGGCGAAATGGTGTCGTATCTCCTGGGAGCCACCGGGTCGCGCTGGATCCAGCGGCAAGGCGCCTATCAACGAGTCGAGGGCTGGATCAAGCGCTGGGGCTTGCTGGTCGTGTTCGTCATCGCCGCCACGCCAAACCCCGTGTTTGACATCGCCGGCGCGGTCGCCGGCGCCGCCGGCCTCGGCTGGAAGCGCTTCTTCGTCGCCTCCTGGGCCGGACGGCTCATCAAAAACCTCATCATCGCCTTCGTAGCCCTCGGCGGCGCGGCCCTCTTCGAGCGCTGGCTGAGCTAGACCGTCTCTGTACTAGCTCCTTTCGGTCCGGTCCCATCTCCTTCGAGAAAACCCTTGCCTAACCCTCCGTCATTCCAGCGGAAGCATGTCCCCGCGCAGGCGGGGGCCGGAATCCAGTCCCACCTCCTTCGGCGTCCGGGTAGGGGCAACCCTAGTGGTTGCCCTCGGCGACCCGCCAAGAGCCGCCCCAGTTTGACGCTTGCAATCCCTTCGCCGCACACTTACATCCGTATCTAAGTATCCGTACAAGGATGTGTGGCAATGCCCCGTCTGGATGTACGGCTGGACGCCGAGCAACGACGGCGGCTGGAGGAGCTTGCGGAAACGAGCGCCAGGCCAATCTCCGATATCGTGCGCGGCCTGATCGATGACGCCTATGACGACGTTTTGCGGGAGCGTCGGCGACAGGCCGTCGAGCGATTGATCAAGCTGGAGGTGGAGGACCCGCCGGACGCGACAACCCTCTCGCGCGAGCTGGAGGCGGCCCATGAGCCCGGCGGCCTTCATTGACGCCAACGTCCCGATCTACGCCGCCGGCCGAGAGCATCCCTACAAGGCGCCCTGCGCTCGCGTCCTCATGCTGGCCGCCGAGCACCCGCGGTCGTTTGTCACCGATGCCGAGGTCCTGCAGGAGCTCGTCCACCGCTACGTAGCCTCGGGTCGCTGGGCGTTGGGTCGCGAGGTGCTCCACGGCTTCGCCGAGGTCATGCACGACCGCATCGAACCCGTCCATGCCAGAAACATCCTCGAAGCCGCGGAACTGGCCGACCGCAATCCGGGCATCAGCGCCCGCGACCTTCTCCACGCCGCCGTCATGCAGCGCGTGGGCGCCACTCGGATCGTGACGGTGGACGCCGACTTCGACCGCCTGCCGGACATCACCCGTCTGGATCCGATCCAGGTGGATGAGTGGGGCGATTCCGTAATTCCCCGCGTGGGTCGGTAGCCGCCCACTTGTCCGACCAGGCCGGATAATATGGGGCTTGACGGTTTGAGTTCCGATCCGCAACGGAGCGTGAGGCCATGGCCAACTACCAGAACTTGAAGAGCCGTATCGACCAGGGTGAGGTGATCGTCCTGGACGGAGCCATCGGGACCGAACTCCAGGCCATGGGCGTGCCCATGGACCCCGCCGCGTGGTGCGGCCCCGGCAACCATACGCACCCGGCGACCGTGCGACAGATGCACGAGCGCTACATCCGGGCGGGGGCCGACATCATCACCACAAACACCTTCAACACCCTGCGCCCTGCGCTGGAGGCCTCCGGCTATAGCGAGTTGGTCAGGGAAGTCAACGTGCGTGCCGTGGACGCCGCTCTCGAAGCAATCGATCGGGCCGCCGGCGACAGGCCCGTCTGGATCGCCGGCTCCATCTCGTGCCGAATCCCCATCCGCGACCGCAAAACCGGAACGCTGTTGGGCGGCACTGGCTACGGGTATGGCGCCAGCCTTTCCGTGGAGGAATTGAGGTCCTACGCCGAAGAGCAGGCGAACATCCTGGCCGAGTCCGGCGTGGACTTCTTTCTGATTGAGAATCTATGGGCCGACAACGAGTCAAGGGCCATTGCCGCGGAGGCGGCGAAGGCCACGGGACTACCCGTTTGGGTGGCCTTCACGGCCTCGGTGGCGCACGACAGTCACGCGGTGCGCATGAGTTTCGGCGAGGACCGTGACTACAGCTCCGGCATCGGCATGCCCCTGTGGACATCGAGCTGGCGGCCGGTCGACGACGACAAGAGCCTGGCCGACGGCATCGACGAGATCGCGGCGCTGGGTCCCGACGTGCTTGGGATCTTCCACAGCCGGATTGATGAAACCGCCGCGGCCCTGGGGGTCATGCTCGACCGGTGGTCTGGGCCCATCGTGGTCTATCCCGATGCTGGCCGGGAGGACTATCTGGAGACCTGGCAGGACAGCAGCGTTGCCAACGAACATTCTGTGGCGGAGTTGACGCGAGAGGCCGCCACCTGGGTCGAAATGGGCGCCCAGATCATCGGCACCTGCTGTGGATTCGGCGCCGAGTACACCCGGGCGCTGAGCGGCGCCCTGCCGGACCGGATCGCATCGCCGCGAAACGGCGCGTAGTCCGGAGATCTCCAAGCACCTCTGAGGTAGAGCAGACCTCCGGATCGACGGGAGGGACTTCAACTGGAATCGAAACCGCTCGTGGTCGTCGGGGCGGGGGTGGCGGGCACGGCCGCCGCCATCGAGGCGGCCCGCGCCGGCGTGCGGGTCATGCTCGTCGACGAAAACCCCATTGGCGCTTCCATGATGGCGTTGGACGTGCCTCAGTTCTTCGGCAAACGCGCCACGGACCCGCTGCCCGACAGGGACGTAATGCTGGAGCGAGTGGCCGCGGCCAATCATGCTCTGGCGGAAGCCCAGGACGCCGGCGTCGAGGTTCAGCTTGGGACGTGTGTCTGGGGCGCCTTTAGCAATTCCGCCACCAGCAGGGTGCTCGACGGCCCGCAGCTCGGGCTGGCCGACGACGAGCGGTCGTGGATGGTCAAGTACGACCGGCTCATCGTGGCCGCCGGCGCCCGGGACCTGGCGATGTCCTTTCCCGGGTCGGGGATGGCGGGCGCCATGGGCGCCAACGGCGCGCACGCGCTGATGACTCGGTATCGGGCGCTGACGTCGCGGCGCATGGTGGTCCTGGGCTCCGGCGACCTGGGCCTCATCACGGCCAGGATGGCCCTGGACAGTGGTATCGAGGTGGCCGCCGTCGTGGACGTTTCCGCCTCGGTGCGCGGCGACGAGGCTCTTGTGTCGCGGTTGCAAGGCACGGGCGTGGAGATTTACGCCTCTCACACGATCAAGGAAGCCGTCGGCAGTTCGGACGAGATCGAGTCCGTTGTGCTGGTTGAGATCGACGACGACTGCGAGCCGGTTGCCGGAACGGACAAGGTGATCGCCGCCGACACTGTCTGCCTCGCCATCGACCTGGTTCCCAACGTGGAGCTCCTCGGTCTCCTGGGCTGCGACCTCAGCTTTGCGTCCGAACGCGGCGGGTGGGCTCCGGACCACGATGACCGGATGCGGACCAGCGTCGAATCCGTGTTCGTCGCGGGGGATGTCGCCGGCGTCCACGACGGCATGATCCTGGGCGACGAGATTGCGCGGAGCCAGGGCCGCCTGGCCGGAATCGCCGCCGCCGAGTCGCTCGGCGCCATCGACACCGACGAAGCGCTCGCCCGGAGCAACGAACTCCAGCCGGCGGCGCTCGACGCCACGCCCGCCGACGCGCACTCCGATTGGCAGCGATGGCATAGATCCCTCGTCAACGCCGGTGGGCTGAATGTCCATGCGTGCGAATGCGAGGAGGTCACGCGTGCCGAGCTCATTGGCTTGCAGCCGCCGCGCTATCTGAGGCAGGGGTCGGAGCAGGCGAGCCGCCGCGGCGTGCGGACCCAGGCGAAGGAGGGCCCGGTCAACGCCGACCAGGTCAAGCGCCTCACACGGGCCGGAATGGGCCACTGCCAGGGCCGGCTGTGCCGTGAGCAGGTATCGCTGCTGCTGGCCGAGGAATCCGGCGCCGACATCGCCGAAATACCCGTCATGTCCTACCGGCCGCCGGTGCGGCCGCTCCCGCTGAGGGTCATGTGGCCCGACGACGAGCCGGAGCAGGTGCGCAGCGAGTGGCCCAAGTGGTTCAGCCCGACGCACCGGGTGCTGGGATAGACGGCGGCACATGGATAGCGCAGACGTAGTCATCATCGGGGCCGGCGTTTCGGGCCTCAGCTCGGCCTATCGCCTGGCCAAGGCGGGCCGCGATGTCGTGGTGGTCGACAAGGGAGTCGTCGGGGGCGAGGCCTCCGGGCGCAACGGCGGGATGGTCAGCGAGCGGGTCGACGAGCCGGTGCTGATTCCGCTGGCCGTGGAAGCCACCAGGACCTGGGAGACGCTGGCCGATGAGCTGGGCTATCCCACCGAGTTCGTCCAGGAGGGCCGGCTCCAGGTCGCGGTGACGGAGGAGGAGATGGGCGCCCTCTTCGCGGAACGGGACGAAGCGCTGCGCCACGGCCTACGCGCCGAAATGGTCGATCCCTCGGACATCCGGGACATGATTCCCGGCATCACCGAGCGAACGCTCGGCGGGCTCTTCTTTGCCGACGGCGGTCACGCCAACACCCAGCTGGCGGTGCAGGCGTTCGCCTGGGCGTTTCAAGACCTGGGCGGCCGGCTCTATCAGCACACCGCCGTCACGGGCATCCAGGTCGCTGACGGCAGGGTCACGTCGGTCGAGACCACCGCCGGCCCAATCGCGGCCGACATGGTCGTCGCCGCCGCCGGGCCCCAGACCGGGCTGATGGCGGGGCTGGTGGGCGTGCACATACCCGTGGCGCCGGCAAGGGTGGAAATCCTGGCGACCGCCCCCATCGAGCCTCTCTCTCCCCTCGCCCTGGTGGGGAACGGCCTCTACGGACACCAGGCCGTGAGGGGAAACCTCCTGTTTGGCGGCGGGGCCCACGAATGGACCGACGTGGACCTGACCACCCAGCCCGGCAAGCCCAACACGCCGCTCATCCGAAATATCGCCCGGCGGCTCGCGGAGCTGCTGCCGGGAGTGGCGGACGCACCGGTCATTCGAAGTTGGGCCGGGGTGGTGGAACAGGCCCCGGACTACATGCCGATCATCGACATCCTTGACTCCCCCAGCAACTACGTGGTCGTCACGGCCTCGGCGCACGGCTTCGGCATCTCCCCAGCCACGGGCAAGGTCGTCAGCGACCTGGTGCTCTACGGCGAAACAAACATCGACATCGGCGGCCTAGGACTGGCCCGATTCGCCAACGTCAACCCCAACTGGCGCCACCAGCGCGGCTGGATTCCCGCTCCCAACCGATCCTGACCGCCGCGTCCGCCACCACCCGGTACGCGATGTCAAAGCGTGGTGGACTTCTCTTGACGATTGACCGAACCGTCTTTGATATGTAGCCCAGCAGTCTGTAGGGCCGTCCGGATAGAGGCTCCACCAACCGAGAGCACCGTGCGCTCTTTCTCAGCCTTGGGAGTCCATTCGCCACAGTTCATGCCCTGCCCTTCGATCTTGAAGGATGTTCGCCGCAGGTAGAGAACTGAGGTTCGAGGTATACCAGTTGGCTTCGCGTTCGAAGAGCATCTCCAGGCCAAGCCCGGTTGCCGCCATCTCTTTCTGAAGTTCTTGGGCCAGGCGTTGCCCGTTGATCAACACAATCGGATAGCCGTCCACCTCTAGTTCGACTTGCGCCTGCTTGGTAAATGTACCGGTTGTGACGAACACACCGAGCCAGCCGCGTTGCAAACGTGCTGTAACTCGGGCTAAATCTTGTCCGGAAACGGTACCGCTGTCTGGATGCAGGACCTTCGCCTGGCCCAGGACAACCAATGCTGCGGTCGAGAAACCGGTTCCTACCACTAGGCGACTCACAAAGTCTATCCCGCCATCGCCCGACCGTCTCGTGACCCACCCACGGGTGCAATCAGGTCCTAAGAGATGCTGAGCAACCAGCGATGCGAGGCCTTCAAAGTGGTGAGGAGATGAGGAATAGTGGGCATGGACTTGTTTCAGAATCGCTCGGTCGTCCACGGACATGTCTCGCTGGTTGGCCGGACTCACTATGCGTGTTCGGAGTACATTGCGGCGCACTCTATCCAGTTCAGAGCCCCCGCCGTGCACCCACGTTTGCCATGACTTCGGCGCGCTTCGATTGGCATCAGCAAGGTTCAGCAACTCATCTCGCCGATCGTCAATCCAGGACCAATCGAACAGGCCCTGTTCTGCATCGAGGCCAAAAAGGGCCAACTCGATTGCTAGATTGGCGAAGTGCCCCTCCTGTGAGGCTTGTGCTTGAACATGGACGTCGGTCGGCACGCCAAACCCGGAGAATCGCCGATACCCTTTTGCCGGTCCATCAACTACATAGTCTTCAAAGAGAAGAACAGGAGGGGCTGCACTGCGGAGCGCTGGATCTGAGTACTGATTGACCACCGCCATGAACTGCCGGTTACCTCGTGCCTCCGACGGCGGTCGTAGTGGGTGACGATTGTCTCCGTGATATAGCGCGAAGCCCCTGTCTTCATCAATTATGTCCATCCATGGGTTGGATGCTGAACCTCGCTTGTAGTTGGCCGTATAGAAGATGAACGCTGGGCGACGGTGGTGACCGTCTTGATCACGAACGAGCTTGTAGAAGAACATCCCTTTTTGTGGGTCAAAGCCACGGTCATGGCGACCTTTAGTTACAATGTGGAGGTTCGGGTAGTCCGGCAAAGGCTCCATGTCGGCACGGCCTAAGGGGACTCGGAATACTTGGCCTATGGGGAACTTCATCAGTCGGCGATGAGACCCTTTAGGCGTTCGTCCTGGGGGTCCCGCCCAGCCAGAATCACTAAGAAATCTTGCCATTGAGAAATAGCGTTTGAAAAGAGCGTCGGCCAGTCAAGGGCGAACATATCGTCATTTTCCATTGCAACGATTCTGTCTGCCAGATCAGCCTTGCCTTGCAACTGATCAGCAACAATGTATCCTGTAACCCTCCTGAACGTGCCTCCCGTATTGGACCTTAAGTTGGTTCTGATAAGTCTCACATATCGATCAAAGCGATTCACGTGGTCCCAATCGAGCTTGAGGCCCGGTCGCATGAACTCCAGAACCAGCAAGTGCTCTCCACTTGAGAGCGTGAGATCCACCCTTCCCTTAAAGTCATTGTCAACTGCAATGCCCGATTCAGACAACGCATTGTCGATCACTGCCTTAACACCTGACTCGATCGCGAAAGTCTCCCACTTGGGTGAGACGAGCCAAGGGTGCTCACTAATATAGTCTCGGACAGCATTTTCCAATTCCTGATGATCGATACGCCGTTTTAGCCCTCCTACTGTCAAGAGCTTTGTCCTGACGGCCTCGGCAGTATTCAGGGCAGTCAAGACTTGAGCCTCAGCAAGGAGACCTACGAGCTGGTCAGCCGAGAGCTCTTCAGCTTGGGCAATATCGTCTATGAGATCATGTAGCCGCCCCTGCTCCCAAGCCGTAAGCATCGCTTCCCCCAGATCCTCGAACTGGGTTTGCGACAGAGTGTCAATTTGGGCCACGCGTCTTATGGCTCTTGTAACGGTTCGTTCCTCGCGGCTGCCGAGACGCCCGAGGCGCGCAGAAAACCCAGTGAGGCGAGCTTGGAGTTGCTGCTCCCGCTTTTCTCCGCGCCGGCTACGCCACAGACGCAGGAGTTGTCTCAGACGATCCTGCCCCCATCGTTCGATTTGGCTAGCAAGCGGATGATCCCAGTCGACACGCTGGCGCTCCGGTGCAACGAGGTCTGCCTTCTGCTCATCCAAGGCGTCGACCTGAATCTGGCCGGAAATGTACTGTTGGCCGTGTTGACCCGGCAATCCGCCGGACAGATTGAAGAAGAACGGCGTCTGAACCATCTTCCCACCCGCAAACACACTAATCCCCCTCAACTCCTCTTCGCCGATGGGGTCATGATAGAAGCGGACACGCCACTTTACATGTTTACCGCGAACGACTTCGATGCCCCATTCGCCGGATAACTCGAGGCCACTAGGACGCTCTTCGGTACGGTATTCGACTGGGAACGAGAACTGCACTGGCAAAAGTTCGTCAGCATCGGGCAAAGGCTCGTCATTCACAAGGATATTGAAGTCAGCGGCTGTCTGATGCAGCAAGAACCTCCTGGCCATACTGCGTGCGAAGGTTTTGGGCTCGCGGCGCTGTGAGAGAGTCAACTGCTTTAGACGGACCGTGGTGCCGTGCTCCCGTTGGCGCAATTCATCGGGGCCGTCATACGTGATGAGGTCGATTTCAGTGCCTTCGCGATTGACATATTCGTCTGAACGCAGCTTCAAGATGTCCATCTCGAAGACTGTTCTTTCGCCATTCTCTCTACTGATGGTTTCAATCCGAACCAGCTTTGCTATACCGAAGCCAGCGAACTTCCCGATTCCTTTGCGACCGAGAATGCGCCTCTTCTTCCGCTTCGACAATTCTGTAGATTTTCTTCCTCGACGGCCATATCCGACATTCAGGAATCTAGCCTGACATTCCGTGAAAGACATGCCGTTACCATCGTCTTTCACTGTAAGCTCTGCTGCCTTCGTCAATCCCGCAGGCAGCGTGATCTTCACATTGTCTGCGTCGGCATCCCAGGCGTTAGCTACTAGCTCTGCCACCGCAGCTACTGGACTCTGGTACATCTGAAGGCCAAGGTGGTCGATGATGCGACCGCTGTAATTTAGCCGCAGCACCCGTCCATGTTCGGCGGAGCGAATAGCATTGGTCATTTCTGCAACTCCAGACGGACAAGTTCACGATTGACGACGGTCTTCTCTTCCCTGTCGTCACGATGAGCCTGATCTATCGATACGGTCGACTTCCCATTTACCGCAGCGGTGATGCACTTGATACTGGCCTCGAAATCCTTCTCGATGTCATGTTGCCAAAGCCTGAGAACCGTCCAACCTATAACCTGGAGTTGACGGTTATACCTTCTGTCCCTTTCAATTGTCTTGGCAATCTTGGCCTTCCAAAATGGAGAAACCGTGTCTTGCCATGTCGAGAATCCATAGCCATGCCAAAAGTCGCCGTCCAGGAATACGGCTACTTTCGCCTTCGTGAATGCGATGTCCGGCTTGCCGGGTAACTCTTTGACGTGCTTGCGGAACCTCAGCCCTCGTCGGTGAAGCTCCGAACGCACACGCGTCTCTAGTCCCGTATCTCTACCCCTAACACGGGACATGCAGTAGCTCCTTTGTTCGCGTGTGAGATTGTCTGGCATGGTCCTAAGGATCCTTATAGAAGCTGAACGCACGAGCCATCTCTTTGCCATCTGGCAAATGGAACTCGGGACGAACGCCCGACGACCCATTGAAGCTCTGAGGCGCTAATAGGCAGATTGGTCTAAAGTCGCACTTGCCACACTTTTCCGGATGAGGTCGTGTTGGGAAGTCAGACCTCAATGAGAAATCCATGAACTGATCGTCGCGAAGCCCAGGCCGTATCCTCTGCAACAAGTCTTCGGGAGCCTGATTCTCAACGGATACAGCGACCAACGCCAGAAGCTCATCGTTGACTGTCTTCCAAGCATCTGAAGTCTGCTTGATGGTTTCGATATAGCTGTTGCCTCGTGGATGGCTGTGAAAGTCATGGAGCCTCATGTCGTAATATCGGAGTATCAAGTGAACCTTGAGTCGGTTCTCGTCGAGCACATCGTACTGCCGGTAAGTGGAGTCTATATCTCCTAGTACCCGTTGAAAATACCTATGGATAGTGCCGATGCACATCGCCCCAATGCTGGTTGGATCAAGGCTGGCGGCCTGAAGCGCTTGAGACTCCGGCCTCTTGATTGACTCGGCCGCCTTTTCGGTGAATGTGAACGCAACAATCCCGTCCGCTGGCTCACCTTCAGCGAGAAGTCTCGATATCCTATTCGCTAGCGACCTAGACTTTCCCGAAGCGGCGCATGCCAGACACACAAATCCCGCCGTAGGATCGACTACGGCATCGTATTGTTCAGTGGTCAATGCGCCTCGCAACGCTTGGTCGATGCTCATTATCTACATGTTCTCTCAGTCCCTATTGGTCGCACCGCCCGAATCTTTCAGGGTGTCGTGTATGACCTTGGCGTGGGCCGCGATGAAAGCTGGGGGCAAGGCGTTGCCGATCATCATTGCCAATGAGGACTTGCTGGTTGCCTTCGGAAACTTGTAATCGCCTGGAAATCCTTGGAGTAGGGCGGCCTCTCGCATAGTAATCGCACGATTCGCCTCAGGGTGGAGGAACCGACCCTTGGAGGGATTGAAGCATCCGCTAGTGATAGTCGGGGATACTTCGCTCCAAGCCATTCGGCCGTACACATCCTTGAAGCCATTGCAGCGCTTATGGCAGTCGAGCTGGAATTGGACCGGAAGATCTGTACGACTACCGCCGTCCTGAGGAATGCGTTGAATCAATTGCATGACCCGCGGCGTGCGTTTCTCCGGCAGGTCGTGAATCGGGTCGCCGCTCTCTCCGGGTTCCGGAAGGTCTCCGATGGCGTCTCTGACAGTCAAAGTGTCCTGGACAGGTTCGGCGAACGGTATTTTTATTTCCAAGCCGGCAATGTAGATTAGCCTCTTCCTGCGTTGCGGCACACCATACTCAGCAGCATTAAGGACATCCTGATCACCGTGGTACCCACCGTTCTCCATGCGACCGCAAAAGACCTGGAAGCTCTCGTCGTCTGCCAATCCGGGCACGTTCTCAATCATTACGGCCTTGGGACGTAGAGCGTCTACGAACCTTAGAACCTCAAGCAGCAGATCGTTGCGCGGATCATCGACTCTAAGGGCACCGTTCAATGTTCTCATTGTTGAGAACCCTTGACATGGGGAACAGCCCGCAAGGAGATCAAGATCGCCGGGCTCAAGATTCAATGTAGATTGGATCTGGGCGGGTTTCAGCTCCCTAATGTCTGTTGGCCAAACGGTGACGTCTTTGTGATTTGCCTTGTAGGTCTCAATTGAGAGTGGGTCGTTGTCCACGGCGCCAATCACCTCGAAGCCGCCTTGCTTCAACCCGAGGGTCAACCCTCCGCATCCGGAAAACAGGTCGATGGCGGTCGGTCTGTCCTCGTGCACCGCTCTCGTTGTTGGCTTCATTGCCTCCACTCTCGTCGCAATTCCTTGGTGGACCCAGTCGGACTCGAACCGACGACCTCCTCAATGCCATTGAGGCGCTCTTCCAACTGAGCTATGGGCCCCGGGGCCGACATTATGCCCCGCTGGCGGGTGGGGCGTCGGAGTCGGGCAGGCCGAACGCGGCGCGGGCGGCGTCGTAGGCTGCGCGGGTGTTCAGGTTGAGGAGGACGTGGGGATAGCCGGTGGGCGCGTCGCGCAGGCGCTCGGCGTGGCGGCGGACCACGGCGCGGGGGCCTTCGGTGGCGTCGTCGACGGCGGCCAACTCATCGCGCAGGTCGCCGGGGAAGATGACCGGATGCCCGTGCCGCCCTTCGTATATCGGCCTGACGATGTCGCCGGGCGCGGCGCGCCACGCAGCTACCAGGTCGGCGAGCGCGCCGGCGTGCAGCGGCTGGTCCACGCTGACCAGCAGGATGCCGGCGCAGTCCTCGGGCACAGCGCGGGCGGCGGAGGCGACGGAGGTGGCGCGGCCCTGCGCGTAGTCCGGGTTGTGCACCGTCCTCGCGGGCAAACCCTCCAGCGTCGCCCCTACGTCATCGGCGCCGTGGCCGGTGACGACGAGCACCTCGACGACCTCATCGAGTGCCGCGAGCGTCCGCACCTGGTGCGCCACCAGCGAAACGTCGCCCCAGCGGATCAGCGGCTTGGGCGAGCCGAAGCGCTCGGAGCGACCGGCGGCCAGCACGACCGCGCAGAGCCTGGGCGCGGGCGGAGCGCCTATGGGTGGGGGTCGGCGGTGACGCCGCGGCGGAGGTTGTTCACCTCGGCGCACGAGACCGCGGTGGGGAAGATCTTGCCCGGATTGAACAGGTTGCGCGGGTTGAAAACCTGTCGCAGGAGTTGCATGCGCTCCAGGTCGTGGTCGCAGAACACGAGCCCCATGTTGTGGTGCTTCTCCATCCCGATGCCGTGCTCGCCGCTCAGCATGCCGCCCGCGTCGGCGCAAACCTGCAGCACGGACGTGCCGCACTCGATCACGCGGTCCAGGGCGCCGTTCTCGCGGTCGTCGAAGAGCAGCAGGGGGTGCAGATTCCCGTCGCCGGCGTGAAAGACGTTGGCGATGGTGATGTTGAAGAAATCGCTCACGTCCGCGATCTGCGCCAGCACGCCGGTGATGGTCGTGCGCGGGATCACGCCGTCCTGCACGTAGTAATTCGGCGAGATGCGGCCCATCGCCCCGAAGGCGCTCTTGCGCCCCAGCCAGAGCAGGGCGCGCTCACGCGCGTCGGCGGCCACCCGCACCTCGGCCGCTCCGTGCTCGGCGAACACGCGGCGAATCGCCGCTTCCTGCGGCTCCAGCTCGGCCGCCACGCCTTCCAGCTCGATGAGCAGCACGGCGGCCTTGTCGGTGGGCAGGTTGGCCGCCGGCACGTACTGGGCGATGGCCTCCAGCGAGATCTGGTCCATCATTTCCATCGCCGCCGGAACGATGCCCGCGGCGATGATCCCCGAGACCGCGGCGCTGGACTGCGCGACCTCGGCGAAGGACGCCAGCATGGTGCGCACCTGGGCCGGCGTGCGGACCAGTCGCACCACGGCTTTCGTGGCGATGCCCAGCGTTCCCTCGCTGCCGCAGAAGAGCCCCGCCAGGTCATAGCCGGGATGGTCCAGCGCCGCGCCGCCGGCGGTGACGATCCGGCCGTCGAGGGTCACGAACTCGACCCCCAGCACGTGGTTGGTGGTCACGCCGTGGAGCAGCGTGTGCGGACCGCCCGCGTTGGTGGCGATATTGCCGCCGATCGTGCAGGCCGCCTGGCTCGACGGGTCCGGCGCGTAGTGAAACCCGTAGCACGCGGTGTGCGCGCTCAGGTCCGCGTTCACCACGCCGGCTTCCACCACGGCGCGTTGGTTGCGGTAGTCGACCTCGAGGATGCGGTTCATGCGCGAAGTGCTCACCACGATGCCGCCGCACGCGGCGATCGCGCCGCCGCTGAGCCCGGTACCCGCCCCGCGGCCGATGATGGGTACGCCGAGCTCGTGGGCGATGCGCACCACCGCTTGAACATCGGCAGTGTCCTGCGGGAACAC
This sequence comes from Chloroflexota bacterium, assembly GCA_022821905.1. Lineage (GTDB taxonomy): Bacteria > Chloroflexota > UBA11872 > UBA11872 > UBA11872 > JAJECS01. The sequence continues at coordinate 77,803 of JAJECS010000029.1, forward strand.
GACCGCGTCGGGCAGCGCGTGCTCCACCGAGCCGTCATAGGCGTAGATGGCCACCTCGTCGGGCTCGGTCATGACCCAGTCGTCGCCGATGGCGCGACGCAGCGCGCCGGCAAGCGCAATCCGGCCCACGCTGAAGGTCGAAGTCGCCGTGGCCATGGTTCCCCTACGCTACGACCACCGCGCCGCACTCGCAACGCCGGAACGAACGTGTGGTGACGGACGCGGGGCGAGAGGCCGATATCCTGACGCGGACGCGGTACCGGCTGGGGATGTGCGGCACGCGATGGCGACGGTGATTCACGACAACGTGCTCGGACCGATCGAGCTCGAGGCGCCGTTGCTGGCGCTGGTGGATCACCCCGCCATGCAGCGCCTTCGGCGGCTGGAGCAGCTGGGCACGGCCTCGCTGGTGTTCCCCGGCGCCCGACATACGCGCCTGGCTCATTCGATCGGGGCGCAGGAGATTATGCGCCGGGTGTGGCGGCGGCTGCAGGCCACGGATCCGCCGCCGGGCGTTGACCTCGCCGCCGAGGGGCGGCTGCTCCGAGCGGCGGCCCTGCTGCACGACCTGGGGCACTACCCGCTGTCGCACGTCGTCGAGCCGATCGCGGGGCGGCTGCACCAGTCCGCGTCTACCGGCCTCGATCTCGGATTGGATTCCGACTGCGAGTCGGACTGGCTGCAGCTTGCGGCGACAGCCGCCTCACATCCAGTCCCCAAGTCCGACATGCATCACGAGCGCCTGGCCGCCGAGATCATCAGGCGCGATCCGGCGCTGCAGCGCGGCGTCGACGCCTATGTGGGCCGGCCCGGCGCCGCCGCGGAGGTGCGGGCGCTCCTGCAAGGCTGCGACAGTCCACGCTACCGCCGCCAGCTTGTGTCGTCGCACTTCGACGTCGACCGCCTCGACTACCTGCTGCGCGACGCGCACAACGCCGGCGTGCGCTATGGCGGGGTTGAGCTCGAGCACCTGATTCGCCGCATGCGGCTGGGGCCCGACGGCGCGGGGAATCATGTGGTCTACGTCGAGACACGCGGCCAGCCAGCGCTCGAGCACTACCTGCTGGCCCGCCGCTTCATGTACAGCCAGGTGATCTTTCACAAGACCGTCACGGCGTTTTCGGTGCTCGTCGCGGCGTTCTGGGTGTCGCTGGCCTTGCGCGACCGATTGCCGTTCACCTCCCTGGCCGGCCTTCACCAAGCGCTCGACGACGGCACGTTCCGGAGCTTCGACGACCACTGGCTCTGGCACGAGGCCGCGCGCCGCGCCGATCCGGCCGGCCGCGGCATGACGGCGCGCATCGCCTCGGCCCTGGTCGATCGGCAGCCCCCGCTGCTGGCTTGGGAGCAGCGCGCTCGACGGCGTCAGGCGCATTCAGGATTGCTGGAGACGTTCAATGCGACCAGGCGCGCAATCGCCCGCGTCGCCGGCGTGGAGGCCGCGGACATCTTCCTCACCGACCAGGTCGTCACAGGCCAATCGAGCGGCAACGGCGACCTCGACGCCGGCGACCCGCCGCTCGTGGGCGAGCCGGGCGGAGAGCTACGACCGATTACCGACGCGCCGGGCTCGGCGTTGCAAGGTGCGGCCGGACAGCCCGAGCGCCTCGCCCGGCTCTACGTCTTGCGGTCCGGCGACGCCGACACCGATGCAACGCGCCGACATCGAGTGCGTGAGGCCTTCCTGGCGCACGTGGACGCCGCTGGGGAGCAACCGACGGACTAGGGATCGCAGCAGCCGCAGCAGAGCTGCTCGATCGCGTCCAGCAGCGCGTCGCGGTGATCGAACGCAATCTCGTCGGGCAGCTCGTTGATCGGAAACCAGCGCGCGTCGGCGGCGTCATCGCCGGCGGTGACGGCGGGCGGCGCATCCAGCCGGGCGCCGAACACGATGCCGATGATGCGTCCGCGGGGATCGCGGTCGGGGTGGCCGTAAGCGCCGATGTGCACCAGCGAGTCCAGCGCAATGCCGGTCTCTTCGCGGAGCTCGCGGCGCGCGGCGTCCGGCAGGTCCTCGTGCGGCTCCACGAACCCGCCCGGAATGGCCCAGCCCGGCGGAGGGCTGCCGCGCCGCACCAGGAGCACCCGGTCGCCGTCCTCGAACGGCGCGACGATCACCGCGTCGGCGCCGACGGGATAGCGGGGCGGCGGCGGCACGACGCTACTCCGCGGACTCGGAGGCCGCGTGGCTCCGTCGTGTGACCAACCGCAGCACGACGATCCCGGCAACCAACACCACGACGAAGGCGATGGCCAGCACATCGAAGTACTCGTCGATCGCGGCCTCAATGGGATCGCCGAAGAGAGTGATCAGCCCGCCCACGAGAAAGAACCGGCCGGCGCGTCCGATCAGCGAGGCCAGCAGAAAGCGCTTGAAATTTAGCCGAAACGCTCCGGCCCCGATGGCAAAGACCTTGTAGGGAATGGGCGTAAACGCCGCGATGGACACGGCCCACACGTCTCGCCGTTGGAACTGACGCTCGACGTAGAGGATGCGGTCCTCCGCGAATAGCCGGTTCAGGATCGGCCGCCCGCCCCGGAGTCCGATCCAATAGCCCAGCATGGCGCCGGTGAGCGAGCCGACGGTGGCGATGGCGGCAAAGCCGAATGTGAACGGCAGGTTGCCCACCATCAGCGCGATCATCAGGCCGTCGGGAGGAATCGGGAAGAAGCTCGACTCCCAGAACGCCAGCACCAGGAGCGCCAGCGCGCCCCAGGGAGTGTCGGCCCAGTCCAGCACCCAGTGGGCGAGGTCGGAAATCAGCTGCATCGGTGAGCGAAACGGCGGAGGCGGGGCATGTTACGGCTGAGTTCGATTCTCAAGACCCGGTGGTGAAATGCGTCGCAACGACAAACGGTTCGCCGTTGCGCTGGCCGGTGACCCGCACATGATAGAGGGTGTTCGGGGCCAGCGGATCGTTGGGGATCAGGGCCAGGGCGCGCCGCCATTCGCTGATCGAGCGCGTGACTGCGACCGGCGCACCGCCGTCCGGCGTCACGGTGGCCTGGCCCCACACGATAGGTTCGCGGAGGCCGAAGATCAGCGTGATGGGCGGCCCAACCGGTCGGGGCACGCCGGGCGCCGGATCGGGCCATTCGGCGCCGTCCCAGGTGTGGGGCACGTCGACAGCCGCGTCGCGTGGCATTACCGACGGCAGCGGCACGTCGGCGGTGTGACGCGGCGAGAGTCCCACGTTGAACACGGCGGCGCGCGTGCCCTCGGCGGACGCCCAGCCGTAGCCGACGTGGACCGCCGACGGGTGCACGAACATGTAGCGGTGGAATACGGTAATCAGCGCCCACTCCAGCGTGCGCGCGGGCGGCACGAAGCCGAACGTCTCGTCCACCCAGCCCAACGGATAGCCGGCGGCGTCCGCCCGGTCGCCGATCGTGCGTCCGGTGAAGCCGGGCTTCCCCGCCACTTCCGTGTGCAGGCCGCCGGACGTGGGGTCGTTGCGGTTGATCACGTAGTAGTCGGCGTGCGCCTGCGCCGCCTGCATCAGCGCCGGGTGCGCCGTCAGCGGCGGCAGCCCCAGGTCGGCGCGCACCTCGTTCATGCGGTCCACCACCGCGTCGCCGCTGACGCTGACCGGCGGGGCGGGTGCGGCCGTCGGGGCGGGTGCGGCAGTCGGGGCAGGTGTGGCCGTCGGGGCAGGTGTGGCTGCTGGGGTAGGTGGGGCCGTTGGGGCGGGTTCAGCACCCTCGCGGCGCGGTCGCAGGACCGATTCCGGAAACAACCCAAGTTGCTTGGCCAGGTCGCCGCCGTTCGCAATGGTCACTTGGCCGGCGCGCGCCCAGGGGGTGTCGATGTGCCAGAGCTGGATCACCGCCCGCTGCGCGCGGATGGCGCTCATGCCGTCGTAGTGGACGATTCTGGAGGTCGGCAGGCCAAACCAGCGCAGGGGGTCGTCGGGTCCGAAGTAGGCGTCCCGAATCGGCGGGCTCTCGTCCATGAAGGACCAGCGGCGGCCGATGACCTCGTTCCAGGAGAACCCCTCCTCCTCTGGGAAGGTCTGATGCCGCGGGACGAGCAGACGGGCCAGTTCGTCGTCGAGGCCCGCCCGGTGGAGCTCGTCGAAGATGTTGATGAACATCACCTGCGACGTGGCCGGATGCCACTGGAACACCAGCTTCTGCATCACCTGGACAGTGAAGCCGAGCCACTCGAAGCGCTGGCTCACGGGAAAGCCGACGACGTGCGGACCGCCCAGCTCCTGGAAGCGCGTCCAGAAGGGAATGCCGTCGGCATCGCTCACCAGGTAGCCGGCGCCCGCGGGAGCCTCGCCCGCGGCCTGGGTGTAGACATGCCCGCCGGGCACCGCGTAGTCCGCATCTTGAGCCAGCGCCGGCCCGACCGTGGCCCAGGCCGCCAGGCCCAGGATCACGGCCACGAGCCCCCACCAACGCGCAACGCTCGCCCGGACCATGCCGCGATGGTAACGACTGATCCGGGCTAGGCGTCGGATCTGCATCGGGTGGATCGCCGACAAAGTTCTTTGTCGTATTCGGCGTTTAATTTCGACTCCGAATCTTAATCCGACCACGACCGCGACCGGCGGGCGCTAGCCTCCGACCGCGTTTTCGATGACGTCCACCGTGTAGCTGCCGTCGGGCGCGATGTCGATGGCGACCACGTCGATCCGCCAGTCGGTTTCGCCCGCGGCTTGGGCATAGCGGCGGCCCAGGGCCACGAGCCGGCGGGCCTTCGCCGTTGAGATGGCGTCCCGCGCCTCGCCGAAGGCGCTGCCGCGGCGCGTCTTGACTTCGACGAGGACCACGGTGCCTCCGTGTCGCGCCACCAGGTCCACCTCGCCGCGGCCGACGCGCTGATTGCGCTCGAGCACTTCATACCCCCGTCGCCGCAGCTCACGCGCGGCGAGGTCTTCGCCCCACTGCCCCAGCGCGGCCCGGTCCTCGACGGGCGCCCGGCGGGCCGGGTAGGCGCGGCGCAGCTTGGCGATGACCTGGGTGAGGAAGCCTCTCACGGGTCCGAGATTGGATGGTGGGTCATGTTGGTCCAGACGGCACGCGGTCGACGGGGAGACCCCCTCACCCTAGCCCTCTCCCTCGGCGGGGAGAGGGGATCGGACCAGAGCCGACGGTGGGAAATTGGTCGGGGGATAGGCAAAGTGACCCGCGACCCGAGATCGGGGCTAAGCAGCTGGTGCGACGCGCCGGCATTCGGCCACCGGCCGGAAGCTGGCGCGGTGCAGCGGCGACGGGCCCTTGGCGTTGAGTGCTTCGCGGTGAGCCGCCGTGCCGTAGCCCTTGTGACGACCGAAGCCGTAGGCCGGATGCTGAACGCAGAGGCGCTGCATCAGCTCGTCGCGGGCGACCTTGGCGCACACCGAGGCGGCGGCGACCGAGAGGCAGGTGGCGTCCGCGCGAACGATGGCGTCTTGCGCCTTCGCGTAGCGGCAATCGGCGGGAAGGGGAAAGGCGTCCACGATGACGTGATCGGGCGCTACCGGCAGCGCGTCCAGCGCTCGCAGCATGGCCAGGCGCGAGGCCGCGGCAATGCCGATGCGGTCGATCAGGCGCGCCGAGACGAAGGCCACGCGGGCGGCGACGGCGATGGCGTGCACGCGGTCGCTCCAGCGACGGCGCTCGGCGGCGCTCAGCTGCTTGGAATCGGTCAAGCCCCACAGGAGTCGGCGGTTCTCATAAGCGGCTGGCGGCAGGATGACCGCCGCTGCGGTCACCGGGCCCGCCCAGGCCCCGCGCCCGGCCTCGTCGACCCCGGCGATGCGCCGGAGGCCGCGCTGCAACAGCGCATGCTCGTGGGAGAGATCGCGGATTCGAGGCTGGGAGGAGGCGGGAACCACACACCCCCTCGGACGCTGCTAGGCGCGCCGCTCCTTGACCCGAGCGGCGCGACCGACGCGGTCGCGCAGATAGTACAGCTTGGAACGGCGCACTTTGCCGCGACGCGTCACTTCGATGTCCCGCACGATCGGTGAGTGCAGCAGGAACGTGCGCTCGACGCCGAGGCCATGCGTCACGCGCCGCACGGTGAAATTCTCATTCACCCCGCCGCCGCGTCGACGAATCACCGTGCCCTCGAAGACCTGCACGCGCTCGTTGTCGCCTTCGCGCACCGTGACGTGGACGCGCACGGTATCCCCGACCTGGAATTCGGGAATTTCGTCCCGCAGTTGGGCGCGTTCGAACTCGTCGATGAGGCTTGCCATGGAATTGCTGCTCGCCGGGACGCCATCTACCCGCCGGGGAGATGACACGGGAATCCGCTGCGCCCATGGTGGGCGCGGGACGCCACCCTACCACAAGGCGGGCGCGATGCTGGCCGACACGTCACCAATATCACCACCAACGTTCGCATTGTTTCTATACTGAATTTATCCATGGCGTTGTGAGCTCACCTGCTCCATGACCCGTCGCCAGATTCTCCTCACCGCCGGCGCTGGCGGCATCGGCGCCGCCGCCGCTGCCGCCGCGGGCTGGACCGCGTTCGTGGCCGTGCGGGAAGCAAAAGTCGCGGGCCGGTTTCGCCAGGGCGCGGTCGTCGACGGGGAGGATCTGGCCGGCCTGACGTTCGACGAGGCTGTGGCGCGTGCGCGGGCTCGGTGGGGTCCCTACATCGAGAGTCCCATCGTCCTGCGGCTCGGCGGGCGCAGCTGGATGCCGTCCGCCGATGAGATCGGCATTTCGGTGGACTTCATGACGCCCCTTCGCGAGGCCTACGCCTGGCGTCGCGATGCGGCGCTGACCGATCAGGTCCTCGGCCGCGCGGCCACCGGACCGAGTGATTTCGAGGGGCACACGGTCGTCAGCTTCGACCCGACGGCACTCCAGGCGTACCTGGAGCGCATCGCCGTTTCCGTGTACCTCGACCCGGTGGACAGCGTGCTGCGGATCGAGGAGCAGGCCGGCCGGCGCCGTCTCGTCGTCGACCCGTCGCGCGAGGGCCGACAGCTCGCGCCCGCCGGCTATGCGGAGAGCGTGGCCGCCAATCTACGGCCGCCGACGCGTCTCGTCGTCGACCTGGCGTCCGAGGTCATCGCGCCGGCCGTGGTTGAAGACCAGCTCGATCCAATTGCCGCCGATGCCGCTCGCTTGCTCGATGGACACATCGGAATCACCACGTCGTTGGCAAGCTGGGAGGTGGCGCGGGACTCGCTGGTATCCGACGTCGCCATTGTCGGTCCCGCCAGCGATCCGGAGGTCGAGATATCGCTCGACTATGGGTCCTTCGAGCGCCTCGCGCGCCAGGTTGCGGACCAACTCCGCGTTACTCCGGTCGACCCGCGCATCCGCATGGGCGCGTCAGGTGAAGTCGTCCTGCTCGACGAGGGCCGCACGGGCCGGCACGTCGACGTGGAGGGACTCTGGTCGCGCGTGAAAACCGCATTTGCCAGCGGCGAGTCGGCGGTGCAGGCGCCGATCGTCGTCGTCAAGCCCGACGTCAGTCGCCTTACCGCCGAGGCGCTGCAGTTCGACAACGTCATCGCCGTCGGCGAGTCGATCTTTTGGGGGTCCGAGGACAACCGGATCCACAACATCGACCATGGGTCGCGGCTCATCGATGGCGCCATCATCCCGCCGGGCGAGTCGTTCTCCCTCAACGAGACGGTCGGACCGATCACCCTCAACAACGGCTTCGTGGAAGGGCTCGTCATCGCGCCCACGCGCACCGAGCCCGGCGTGGGCGGCGGCATCTGCCAGGTTTCAACCACCCTGTTTCGGGCGCTGTTTTGGGCCGGGCTGCCGATCGATGAGCGTTGGCAGCATGTCTATCGCGTGGGGTACTACGAGCTGGGCGAGGACAGCCCGCCCGGATTCGATGCCGCGATCTGGCAACCGCGACAGGACCTGCGGGCGACGAACGACACCCCCAACTACCTCTTGATTCGACGCGAGTTCGATTCGCTGCGGCAGACCCTGCGCTTCAAGATTCTCGGCGCGCCCATCGGGCGGCAGGTCACGCTCGATTCGTCGCGCGCGGACCTCGCCGAGCCGCCGCCACCGGTGGTCGTGGCCAACCCCGAGCTCGAACCGGGCGAGGTCAAGCAAACGGACTCAGCCCGCGAGGGCATGAAGACCGTCATCTACCGCCACGTGGCGCTTGGCGACCAGGTGCTCTTCAAGGACCAGTTTGCGTCGCTCTTCCTAGCCTGGCCGGAGCGCTGGGAGGTCGGGCCGAACGAGGACGGCTCCCTGGACACGAGCCAGATTCCAGACTACGTGCCGCCCGGAGGAGAGTCGCCCGAGAACGGCGAGGCGCCGGCGGACAACGGGGAGTCGTCCGCCCAGTCGTAGCCGCCGTGTTGCATAATGGCGGCCCAGGGCAGCCTTGCGGCTGCTCGACGTTTCTCGCCTTTACGTTTGGAGCACGGTCGTATGTTGCGAATCCGCCTGGCGCGGCTTGGTCGAAGAAACCGCCCGCACTATCGGGTGGTCGTGGCCGAGCGCCGCTCGGGTCGTGACGGCCGCCGCGTCGACGAGTTGGGTCACTACGACCCCCTCACCGAACCGTCCACCGTGGTGCTGGACGTCCCGCGCACCGAGGAGTGGATCCGCAAGGGCGCCCAGCCCACCGAGCGTGTGCGCAAGCTGCTGGCGATTGCACGCGAGGCCGCGGCCGCCGCGCCCGCCGGCAACGGCGAGTAGACCGGACCGGTGGACGAGCTGATCGAATTCATCGGCCGGAACCTGGCGACGGTGCCCGATGAGGTGCGCGTGGAGCGATTTCGGCGCCACCACCTGCACGTCTACAAGCTGTTTGTCGACCCGCAGGACATGGGTCGGGTGATCGGGCGGCAGGGCCGGGTGGCCATCGCGATCCGGGCCGTCATGCAGGCGGCGCCCATCAGCCAGGGCCGGCGGCTCGCGCTGGACATCCAGGAGGCGAGCTAGGCGTTCGCGTCCCGCGGAGGCGCGTCGCGGCGCCGGGGGATTCCGGCGTACGCTTGACCGACCGCTGCTAGGTCTGAGAGCCGGAGGGCGTTCGTGCGCTTCGATGTCGTCACCATCTTCCCCGGCATGCTGGAACCCGTGCTGGCCGCAAGCCTGCTGGGCAAGGCGCGCGAACGCGGGCTGATCGACATCCAGGTCCACGACCTGCGGCGCTGGGCGGACCCGCCCCACCGAAAGGTCGACGACTACGCCTACGGCGGCGGGCCTGGGATGCTCATGAAGCCGGAGCCGATCGTGCGCGCCGTCGAGGAGCTGCGCACCGTGGACGCGTGGACCGTGCTGCTCTCGCCGCAGGCTCCGCCCCTCACGCAGCCGGCTGTGCGGTGCCTGGCCGGGCGGGAACACCTCATCCTCGTCTGCGGGCGCTACGAGGGCGTCGACGACCGGGTGCGCGATCTGGTCATCGATGAAGAAGTCAGCATCGGCGACTACGTCGTCGCCGGCGGCGAGGTGCCGGCCCTGGTGCTCATCGAGGCCACCTCGCGGCTGATTCCGGGCGTCGTCGGATGCGAAGACTCGGTGCGGGATGAGTCGCACGCCGCAGGATTGCTGGAGCACCCGCAATTCACCCGCCCGGAGGACTTCCGCGGTCGGCGCGTGCCGCCGACGCTGCTCAGCGGCGACCACGGGCGCGTGGCGGATTGGCGGCGGGCGCACGCGCTCCGGCGCACGCTCGACCGCCGGCCCGACTTGCTGTCCGAACGCGACCTCACGGACACGCAGCGACGGCAGCTGGCGGATTTCGATCTCGACCGGCCGGAAGGTGCGCGTCCCCATTCGTGCGCACCGGCCTCGAACGGTGACGCCGAGGCGCTCCCGTGAGCGACGTCGCGATCCTGCACGACCTCGAGGCGCGGCTGGCGCTCACGGCCGGGGTCGACATCGTCGCCAACACCGTCAAGTGCACCATGGGTCCGCGAGGACGCAACGTGGCCTACCGGGGAGAGATTGGCCCGCCGAAGATCACGCATGACGGGGTATCCGTCGCGCGGGACATCCAGCTCCGCAACGGATTCCTGCAAACCGGCGCAGCCATCGTCACGGAGGCCTGCCGCCTGACGAACGCTGCCGCCGGCGACGGAACCACGACCGCCGCCGTGCTCACGCAGGCCCTGACGCATGAAGCCCAGCGGCTGGTGGCCGCGGGCGCGGACCCGATGCGGCTGCGGCGGGGGCTTGCGGCCGCCGTCCTGCGCGTCGACCAGACGGTGCGCGAGCAGGCCAGGCCGATCACCACCATGCGCGAGACGGCATGGGTGGCCGGGCTGGCGGCGCACGATGCGGACCTCGGCGAGATCATTGCCGGCATCTTCGACCGGTATGGGCTGGCAGCGGCGGTCACCGTCGAGCTTGGCCAGGGCCTCAGCACCGAGGCGCGCACCGTCGAGGGGATGCGGTTGGAGCGCGGGCTCGCCTCGCGCCAGCTGGCCACGGGCGGCGGCATGCGCGCCGAGCTCGAAGACTGCGACGTGCTCGTCACCGATCGGGACCTCGCGGGCGTGGGGCCGATGCTCCCGTTCCTCGACGCCTACGTAGCCGGCGGCGGGCAGCGCTTGCTCGTGGTGGCGAAAGCCATCGGCGGCGAGACCCTCGCCACGCTGGTCGAAAACCACCGACTCGGCCGAATGTCCGTGATCGCCGTGCGCGCGCCGGTGTTCGGCGAACGCCAGCGCGCCATGCTCGAAGATCTGGCGATCTTCACCGGGGCCACGCTGGTGGCCCACGAGTCGGGCGACCCATGGGGATCGGTGCCCGTGAGCGTCCTCGGACGCGCCGCCCGAGTGCGCAGCGATACGGCCGAGACACTGGTCGTGGGCGGAGGCGGCGAGCCGCAGGCCGTCGCCGATCGCGCGGAGCTGCTGTGGCTCTACCGCGACCGCGCCAAGAACCAGTTCGACCGCGAGAAGCTGGAAGAGCGCATTCGGAATCTCTCCGGAGCGGTCTCGGAGATTCGCGTCGCCGCGCCGACGGATGCCGAGCGCCAGGAGGCGCGGCAGCGCGTCGAGGACGCCGTGGCCGCAACCCGCGCGGCTCTGGAGGAGGGCATCGTGGCCGGCGGAGGGGCCGCGCTGGCCCGCGCCGCGCGGGACCTCACCGCGCCGCCGGATACGCACCGGGACGAGGTCGACGGCTGGCGCGTGGTGCGGCGCGCGCTGGCGGCTCCCGTGGCGACGATCGCCCGCAACGCCGGATTCGAGGGCGCCGTCGTGGCCGACGGCGTGGCGGCTGCCGATCCGCCGCGCGCGTTTGACGTCACCACCGGCGAATACGTCGATCCGCTGGCAGCGGGCATCGTGGACCCGGTGGCCGTGGTGCGCGCGGCCCTGCGCTACGCGGCCAGCGCGGCGGTGATGATCGTCACCTCGAACGCCGTCGTGGCCGACGCGGCGTCCTATGGTCCCTGGGTGCGCGGACTGCGGCGTCGGATCGCCCGCGACGCCGGCATTCTGCTGGCCGGCTGAGACGGCCTAGTCGAACGACAGCCGGTCGATCACCCCGCGTCGGATCTTGAATCCATGCTCGACGCTCGGGAACGCGCCCTGCGTGACCTCGTCGCAGTATTGCGTCAACGCCTCGAGCGCGGCGCCGGCCAGGTCGGTATAGCGCCGCGTGTGGCGCGGGGGCGGTCGGTCGGCCAGCCCCAGCAGATCGTGCAGCACCTGGATCTGGCCGTCGCAGTTCGGGCCCGCGCCGATGCCGATCGTCGGAATCGACAGATGCTCCGTCACAACGGCGGCCAGACGCACCGGAATGGCCTCCAGGACCACCGCGAATGCGCCCGCGGCCTCCTGGGCTCGCGCTCCGTCCACCACGCGCTGCGCGCCCGCCAGGTTGACGCCCTGCGCCAGGTATCCGCCGGTCGCGAGCACCGACTGCGGGGTGAGGCCCACGTGTGCCATCACGGGAACGCCGCGGGCCGTCAACCCTTCGGTGATGCCGGCGACTTCGGCCCCGCCTTCCAGCTTCACCGCCGTCGCGCCGCCGTCACGCACCAGCCGCGCGGCATTGTGCAGGGCGTCGTCGAGCGTGGCGTAGGACATGAACGGCAGGTCGCCGATGACCAGGGTGGCGGAGACGGCGCGGGTGACCGCGGCGGCGTGGTGCACGATGTCATCGACCGTCACGTGCAACTCGCGCGCATGCCCCAGCACGTTGGGTCCCAAGCTGTCGCCAACGAGAATCCCGTCGACCCCGGCCTGTTCGGCGAGGCGGGCAAACGGGGCGTCATAGGCGGTCACGCACACCAGCGGTGGCCCGCCCTTGCGGGCTCGGAAGCCGCTTGCGGTTAGCGGGGCCTCACTCGAAGCTGCCTCGTGCGCCATGAGGTGATGGTACGCCCTTGGCAGCGCCGCGGTCGCTAGTAGGCGTACCGCTCCTCGCGCGACCAATCCACCGGCGCGAAGCTCGGCCTGGTCGGCATGCGCGTCAGCAGCTCGGGATCGAGGTCCGATTCGTCGTAGAGGCCGCGAATCTGATTGGAGGGCAGGTTGAACTCGCGGGTCATTTCCTCGTAGAACGACTCGATGGCCTTGTAGCGGTGGAACCACTCGACCGGGTCGTCGAACGAGTCGCAGTGGTCGGCGAAGTAGAGCACGATGTCCCGTACGCTGACATCGATGGGACTGGTTCGTCGGGGCAGGCAGGTGCGGAAGTCGTCAATCCACCCGATCTGGCGCCGCACGTCGCGAGCGGGCAGGCGCCGACGGCGGCTGAGCTGCTCCGTATACCATGCGAGGGCGGTCCTAAAACTCGTGCACTCGGCTGCCATCGATTGCCTCCCCCTGACAACTTGTGCCCGCGGACCCTGCCCTGACCGACTGCCCACATAAAGACAATCGCCCATCCAAAACGGATGGGCGACGGCGGCGCCTTATTCGAAGCGGTCGGAGTGACGGACCACGAGCGAGCCTCCCCAAGCCCGAAAATGCAGCAACGTTACGGCCGAGGCCGTACGCTGCTCTCACTGTAAGACTTACCACGCCAATGTCAATAGTTCACCTTCACGAAACGCCGAGAGTTTGCCGCCCGCGAGTCCGGCATCAACGGCGCCGACAATTTATAAAGGAACAAAATATGACAAACTGTTCGAACAATGTCCGCCGTCGACGCGGCCCTTCGATACTGTTTCAGATAGACGCCGCGCGACTTGTCATAAGCGTTTGTCGTGACAGGCGGCTCGGACCGGCGCTCGGCCGAGCGTCGTCGCCAGCCGGAGGCGGGCCGTGACCGAGCGGCCGCCCATCGACAGCCCGCGGGCGCTGGCCGGTCGCCGGGTGGTGGTGATGGGACTGGGGCTGCACGGCGGAGGACTCGGCGTCGCCCAGTTCCTTCGGCGACATGGCGCGTCGCTGGTGGTGACGGACTTGCGCGACGCGTCCCAATTGGCCCCAAGCCTGGAGCAGCTTGGAACGGAGGGGGTGCGCTACGTCCTCGGGCGTCACGACCTCCAGGACTTTCGCGACGCCGAGATCGTGGTGCGCAACCCGGCGGTTCCACTGGATGCACCCGCGCTGGCCGTGGCGCGAGCGGCCGGCGCGCGCATCGAGATGGAGCTCACCATGTTCCTGCGCTGGTGTCCCGCGCCGCAGGTGGTGGCCGTGACCGGCACGCGCGGCAAGACGACCACCGCCGCCGCCCTCCACGCGATGGTCCGCGCCGGGGGACGGCGCACGCGGCTGGCGGGGAACATGGGCGTCTCGGCGTTGACGCAGCTCGACGAGATTCAGCCCGACGAGGTGGTGGTGCTCGAGATGTCGAGCTGGCAGACGGAGGGCCTGGCGGGAACCGGCGTGCGCGCGTTGGGCGCCATCGTCACCAACCTGCTCCCCGATCACCTCAATCGCTATGACTCGATGGAGGCCTATGCCGCCGCCAAGGCCGAGTTGCTGCGCGCCCAGCAGCCGGGCGATTGGGCCGTGCTGCCCGCCGGTCCGGGCTGGGGCGATTGGTTCGCGCACCGCGCGCGGGGACGCGTCGTCCGGGCGCCGGCGGAGGCGGAGCCGCCGGGATGGAGCGACGCCGCTCTGCGCGGAGCCCACAACCGCTCGAACCTGGCCGCAGCGGCGCTGGCGTCCCGAGAGCTCGGTGTGCCGGAGGCGGCAGTGCGCCGCGCCGTCGCCGGCTTCACCGGCGTGGCGCACCGTCAGGACTTTCTCGGGACGATCGGCTCCGTCCGCGTCTACAACGACACCACCGCCACCATTCCGGACGCGACCCTGGCGGCCCTCGACACCATTCCGGGCCCCTGGGTGCTCATCGCCGGCGGCTCGGACAAGCGGCTCGATTTCAGCGCGCTGGCGCGGCGCCTGGAGAGCGACGCCGGCGTACGCGGGGTCGTGCTGCTTCCGGGAGCCGGCACGGATCGCCTGGCCTCCCAATTGGGGGAGTTGGCGCCCGTGGCGGTTCACGACATGGACGCCGCCGTGGCCGCCGCGCTCGACATGGCCGAGACCGGCGACGCGCTGCTGCTGTCGCCGGCGTGCGCCTCGTTCGGACTATTTGCCCACGAGTTCGACCGCGGGGCGCAGTTCATCGCCGCGGTCGAGGCGCGCGGACTCACACCCGCGGCTCGCGGCGATCTCGAGGAATCTGCTGAACAATGAGGCGGAGATGGCGTTTCTGCGCCCCAATCCCTTCGACAAGCTCAGGGCGAACGGATCGGGCCGCGGCTTAGAGTCTTGGTCGGAGCGTCCGTAGCTCGGCTGGCTGGGCGTCAGTCCTGCAGCCGGAGGCCGCCGAAAATGGCGGTGCCCCGCAAATTGATCGCGATCGCGTCTGATCCCGTGGCGGGGCGCTTATCCTCGACGCCGCCAAATAGCGCCAGCACGTCGTTTTGCACGGCTGCATCCGGTGGCAGGCGGATGTCGACGCCGCCGAACAGACACGAAACATCGATGGTCGCCGGTGGGTGGTCGATGCTGGCCTCGCGCAGGTCGAGCTCCACGCTGCCGAAGATTGACGTGGCCTGCAGTTGGCCGAGCGGCCCGTTCACCCGGTCCTGCACCCCGTGGAACACGGCGACATAGTTTGCGCCGCCGTCAGGGGTGGTGCGTCCCCGCGACGTGCGCCAGAAGATGAGGAGCAGACCGAAGAAAATCACGAGGACCGGCCATGTCGCCGATCGAACGCCATCCGGCACTTCATCCAGAATCGAGAGCTGCACGGCCACGCCGACCGCGATGAGCAATAGCGGCCCGGTGGGCTGGCGGAAGCCGGTCCGCGCCAGCGCCCAGAGGCCGATCAGGATGATGACCGAGGGAAAGTACCGCCAGGGGCTGCCGCCGATGTCGAGGTTGTCCAGCAGCAGGGCCAGCCCAACCGCGATGATGACGAGCCCTACGAGCACCTGTCCTGAACTGCGCTGCACGGCGCCACCTCCACGCGGGCTGCCGCGCGTGACGGCAGCGCCCTAAGTATCAATCATCCGCCGGGCGCCGTGCATACCGGGGAGGCCCGCGCATAATGGCCCCAGCGCCGCCTCGGGCGCACCGAATGACGGAGCGCGCTCCTGACGATCCTGGTCATCGCCGACGTGCACGGGAACCTCACGGCGCTCGATGCTGTGCTGCATGCCGCCGGCAGCGTCGACGAGGTCTGGTGTCTGGGCGATCTGGTTGGCTATGGGCCGTCGCCAAACGAGGTCGTCGAGCGCCTGCGGGAGCTGCCCCTGCGGTCGCTGGTTGGGAATCACGATTGGGGATCCATCGGCAAGGCCGACCTGGTGCGGTTCAACGCCGACGCCCGCACGGCCTGCGAGTGGACCAGTGGGGTGCTCACGCCGGTCAATCGCCAGTTTCTCGCCGAGCTCGAGCCGGCGGGGATGTTCGGCGACGTCGCGGTCGCCCATGGCAGTCCGCAAGACCCGGTGTGGGAGTACATCACCAACGCACGCATCGCGGTTGCCAATTTCGGCTATTTCGCCAGCGACATCTGCCTCGTGGGGCACACGCACGTCCCGCTGGTGTTTCGCTGGCGCAGCGGGGCCACCGGCAGCGAGGCCTTCACCACCGAGGTCCCGACGCCGGGGGAGCGAATCGTGGTTGACGACGATCGTCTGATTGTCAATCCCGGCAGCGTGGGTCAGCCGCGGGACGGCGATCCGCGGGCGGCCTTTGCCCTGTTCGATCCCGAGGCCCGCACCCTCCAGGTCGAACGCGCGACCTATGACGTCGCCCAGGTCCAGCGCCTCATGGTGGCCCTTGGCCTGCCGGAGCGGCTATCCGTTCGCCTGCAATATGGGTGGTAGCGGAGGTGGCGTTCGGGTGCGGAATCGGTCCTGTTTCTGAAGGGCTGGCGTGCTACCGTGCAAGCCATGACGCCGGAGTTGATCGGCATTCTGAGCGTGGGTGCCGTCCTGTTGGTCGGGCTTGGCAGTCTGTCTCTCGGCATCGCGGCTTGGCTGCGCGCCGATATTCGCCAGGTGCGCGCCGAGGTCCACCAGGTGCGCGCCGAACTCGGCGCCGAGATTCGCCAGGTGCATACCCACATCGACGGCCTGCGGACGGACGTGCGCGACTTGGATCGGCGGCTGGCGCGTGTGGAAGGCGTCATCGAGGGTATGGCCTATGCCAATGGACGCGACCGTGGTGAAGGACAGGCCGCATGAGCCGGCACCTGGCCACTCGCCCCGTCGCTCGCAAACGGTGATTGGTGCGCGGCAGTCATTGGGCAGCCTGCGCGTCACGTATAGAGGAGGTCTCGCGTGCAGTCGAGTCTGATCAGCAAGGTCCAGAAAGCCCAGAAGTACGCTCAAGAACCGCATCGCATCCACTTCGAGGCCTTGACCGCGCGGTTCGATGGCGACAACAACGATCATGTGATCAGGCTGGCCGACGGTGCGTGGAGCTGTGACTGCGAGTTCTTTATGGTTTGGCAGACGTGCAGCCACACCATGGCGCTCGAGAAGTTGCTCGAGGGCATGGTCCCGGTCGGAAGCGCTTCGGCCGCCGGCTAACTCGGCGTCCAGCCCGCCGCGGGGCAACGTTCGCCCTCGCTGCGGCACGGACTAGCGTGGCGCGCAAACGCCGGCGGCGGCAGGCGACGCCGGCGCCGACCACTCGCAATCGCACCCTGGCCGTAAACCGTCGGGCCCGCTACGACTACGTCGTGCTGGACACGTTTGACGCCGGCCTGGAGCTCCGCGGCACCGAAATCAAGAGCTTGCGCACCGGATCGGTCTCGCTGCGCGAGGGCTATGTCGCCGTTCAGGATGGCGAGGCCTACCTGCGCGACGTGCACATCGCGCGCTACAAGCCTGCCGCCGACGCCAACCACGATCCCGACCGTCCTCGAAAACTGCTGCTCCACCGGGCCGAAATCGACGAGCTTGCGCGCCACACCAACCAGGCGGGGCATACCGCCGTGCCGCTGCGGCTGTATCTCGAGAAGGGGTGGGCCAAGGTCGAGATCGGCCTGGTGCGGGGACGGCGCGACTACGACAAACGGGACAAGATTCGCGCCCGCGACGATGCGCGTGAGATCGCGCGGCGCATGCGCTAGCATTGAATCTCTGGGGATGCCGGGTTTCGACAGAAGTCCGAGGTCCGCTGCTGCAGGTCGAGCATGCCGTCACGCTCGCAAAAAAGGCGGCAAACCAAGTAACTGGCGAGCAAGAAGCGCTCCCACTCGCGGCCTAAGCGCCGCGACGTCTGCCCGGCTCGTGCCTAGCGGGCCGGAACAGGCGCCAACACCCTAGGCTGCGCCGGCAGAGGCGTCCGCATATGCCGGCTAAGACACGCGGACTGGTCGGGTTGCTCGTGGCCGAACGGCGGGCAAGCCGGCGAGAACCATAGCGATCGGCTATGCCTGTAGACGCGGCGGGGTGACGGCCTCTGGACGGGGCGTTCGACTCGCCCCCATCTCCACCATGGCGGGGCGGCCGCTGCCTACAATCGCGGCGTGAGCCGCCCTGCCCGTCCGGACAAGCACTTCACCGCCACCGGGTTCTTGGTGCGTGACGCCAAGGTGCTGCTGGTCAATCACCGCAAGCTCAAGCAGTGGCTCCCCATCGGCGGGCACATCGAGGCCGGCGAGGATCCCGCGCAGGCCCTGCGCCGCGAGGTGCGCGAAGAGGTTGGCCTCGACATTGCGATCGTGGCGGACACCCTGCCCGTGGACAACGACGACGTGCGGGGCTTGCCGCGACCCGAAACCATTCTGCTGGAGACCATCGAGCCCGGGCACTTCCACATCGACCTCATCTATTTCGGGCACGCCGTCGGCGGCGAGCCTCGGTTGGCCGCGGCGGAGCACAGCGATCAGCGCTGGTTCTCCTCCGAGGACCTTGGGGCCAGCCATATCAGTGACGACGTGCGCCTCCTCGGGCGCCGCGCCATCCAGGCTTTGGCTAGCGAACCTTCGCCGTGACCCCCCGCTTCGAACACGCGTTCCAGGCGCCGGTGGCGCATCCCAACGGGCTGCAGGCCACCGACGAGGGCCTGTGGATCGCCGATCAGGACCAGGGCCGGGCCTTTCTCGTCGCGCCGGACGACGGTGCGGTCATCCGGTCGTTCTCCACCGGCGCCGGAAAATCAAGCGGGGTGACCTTCGGTCACGGCACGCTGTGGATGTGCTCCAACGGCCTGCCCAAAACGCGCCCGCCGACGGCCGTCGACACGGCGCACACGCGGATCGTCAAGACCGATCCACGGACGGGCGCGATGCTGGCCCAGTTCCGCGCGCCCGACGACAGCGACGTGCATGGCCTGGAGTGGACCTCCGAGGGCCTGTGGCTCACGACGCTGGATCGGCGCGCCCTGACGCTGGTCGATGCCGAATCGCTCGCGCCGCGCCGTGTCATCCCCGTGCCCATGGATCGCGCCCACGGGCTGGGCTGGGACGGGAACGCGCTGTGGTGCGCCTTCACCTCCGATCGAATGGTGCTGCGACTCAGCGCGCAGGATGGCGCCGTGCTCGAGCGCCTGGATCTCGGCGGCGAGCCGTTCGAGCCGCACGGGCTCACGCTGCGGCTCGGCCGCTTGTGGATCTGCGACGCGGTTACAGGCGCCGTTTGGCGGCAGCGCGAGCCTGCCGCGGGCTGCCCGGACGCCGGCGGGGCGCCGGGTCGGTGATCGGCACGGCGTGGATGTACCAATACCGCGACCGAATCCCCGCGGCATCGCTATCCATCAGGCCAATGAGTTCGCGCAGATTAAAGGTGTTGCGCATGCACTGCGACACCTCGGCGCCGGTGAGGCTGCGAAACGGCGAGTCATGGGTTCTAAAGTCCGCCAGCGTACCCATCACCGCCACGCCGGCGGGTCGCAGCATGCGCTGAAACTCCCGCAGCGCGCGTCGGATGTCCTCGTTGCCATCGACGCCGAGCACTTGCAGCAGTCCAAAGCTATAGACGGCGTCCAACGCGTCGGTGGCGATCGGAACCCGGTCGGAGTCAGCCCGCACGTACCAGATGTTGGGATGCCGTGGCGCACGTGCCAGCGCTTCGGCATCGCGATCCATGGCAATCACTCGCGCACCGGCGGCTAGCTCGACGGTGGCGCGGCCGGCGGCGCAGCCCGCATCGAGGATGAGACGCGCCGAGCGGAGCACCGCCATCCCACGGGCGAGCACCGACACTTGAGATTGCGAGTCAGCAGCGGGCGAGCCAGGCATCGTGCGCGTACCGTACCTTGACCAGCTCGTCGCTGCGATGGCGCTCGCCAGGCGTAAGCGCGCCGGGCTGCGGCGCGATGCGCAGTCGGTCGGCAAATCCCTGCGCGAGGGTCTGCACCAGCTCGCCAAGCGTCGTCGGCTGGGACAAGGCGTCGCGCAGACCCGGTGGACCGGCGTTGGGCGCCGACGTGTGGGTGAGGGGGTGAATGTCCGAGTCGTGCGACATCACCAGGCTGCCGTGCTGCAGCACGCCGCCGTGCACTCGGCCCTGGGCGCTGGCCACCATCTTGTGCGCACCCACCCAAAGCTCGTGTCCGCTCGGTGACCAAAAGCAGAGGCCCGGCAGCGTTTCCTCGGTTGCAGGTTCGGGAGCGACAGCGTCCGGCGCCAGCCCCAAGGCTTCCAGCCCGGCGGCAAGCCCCTGCGTGAGTGCCGCATACGACGCCCGCACCCCGCCGCGCACCAATCGGTGCCGCCGCGGAACGGCCATTGCATAGGTGAGCTCGTCGCTATGCAGCAAGGCCCCGCCGCCGGTGACTCGACGCACAACGTCGATTCCCAATCGCCGCGCCAGCGAGCGGTCCACCAGGTCCAGCGGCTGGTGATAGCCGAGGGATAGCGCGCGCGGACGCCAACTGTAGAAGCGCAGCGTCGGTGGAGCGTCGCCACGCTGCACGGCCTCGGCGATGGCCTGGTCGACCGCCATGTTCCGCGCGCCGGCCGCCGCCGGGTCGACCAGCAGCCGCCACGTCTCCACGCGCTCCGGGCCCTTTCGTCACGAGTCGCGCCGTCTAGAATGGCAGCGCAGCCCCCGTAGCTCAGTGGATAGAGCGCCGGCCTCCGGAGCCGGGCGCGCGCGTTCGAATCGCGCCGGGGGTACCCACAGCCTAGCCGGGCAAGGCCGCGTCGTCGTCGTCGCCCGGGAGACGTGCCGTGGGCCGGCGCTCGCGCAGGCTGTCTGCGACCAGCACGATCAGCCCGGCGCCAATCGCCAGGTCCGCGAAGTTCAAGAAGCCGACGAACGGCGCAATGTTGAGATAGTCGAACACCGCGCCGAAGCGCAGACGGTCGATCACGTTGCCGAACGCGCCGCCGAGCAGCAGCGCAAAGGCGGCCACCAGCCACCACCGTTGCGGCGGGCGGGCGGCGACGTAGGCGGCGAATCCCACGCCAATGGCCACGGTGATAATCAGGATCGGCGCGGGATGGTCACTGAAGAGCCCGAAGTTCACGCCGGGATTGCTCACCCGCTGCAAGGTGAACACCGGCCCGATCGTGGCCCCGCCCCATGGGAGCACCGCGTCCACGATGAGCTTGATGGCCTGGTCCACGGCGGTCACGACAAGACCCAGGCCGAAAGTCACGAGGCGAGCACGCCTCGCGTGGGCGCGACTAGCCATTCGGTCCCTGCGGTGCGGCGCCGCGTGGCGATTCCAGTCCGAGTTCCGTCCTTCGCTCGTCATCGACCATAGGCTGCGCCGCTGGTCTCTCCTGAGGGTATGGCTGGCGACCCAGGCATCCGGCGGCAACCGATGCCAGCGCGGCTGTCCTAGCCGCCGCGAATCTCGACGGACGTGATGGTGATGGTCTCCTGCGGACGCGATCGTTCGCCGGTGCCGGCCACTCCAACCGGGACGGCCTCGATCTTGGCCAGCGTGTCGTCGCCCTCCACCATCTGCCCAAACAGCGAGTAGTCGGGCGAGAGGCGCCCAAGGGCCGTGAGATCGTCGAACACGATGAAGAACTGCGAGCCGTTTGAGTTTGGCCGACCCGTATTGGCCATTGCGAGGCTGCCTCGGACATAGGGACGCTGAGGAGCTTCGATGGCAAACGTGTATCCGGGACCGCCGGTTCCCAGGCCCGTGGGGTCGCCGCTCTGGGCCATGAACCCGGGAATCAGCCGATGGAACACGACGCCGTCGTAGTACCCGTCGCGGGCGAGGACCACAAAGTTATTCACGGCCAAGGGAGCCTCGGCCGGCAGCAGCTCGAAGGTCATCTGGCCGAGATTCGTCGACACGACGGCCGAGTACGGCGTCTCCTGGTCGATCTGCATTTCGGGATAGGCGTCGTAGGTCAAGACTCGCTCCAGTGGTCCGGGTGTCGGCTCGGACTCGGGTTCGGTCGGCGCCCCAGCGTCGCCACAGGCCACCGCGACGAGGACGCCCAGCGCCAACACGCTACGGACGACGGCCGTCATGGCTTCCCTTGGGTGCCTCCGGTTAACTCCCGCGATTCTAGCCGTCTAAGGGGGCTTTCCGGACCCCGCATGTCGTCGCTTCCGGGGACTCGGGTGTCACGACCAACCGCAATTTCGTATGGTAGTTTGACTGCTGTGTAAACTGTTGCCCTAGAACGTTACCAAGGTAGCCTCGCGTTTACCGAAGCGGCGAGGGTGCTGTCGTGCGGGTGAGAAGCGACCTGATGCATTTGCACCATCAGTCTGATCGGGAGCCGTCGTGCCGGTCGGCTCTTTCGAACCCGCGCGAAAAGGAGATTGGCATGCGGAAGCCAAGGTGGTGGCGCAGGAGCCTTATGGTCCTGGCAATCGTGGTCGGCGCCTTCATGGCGCTGCCCGTAGCGCACGCGCAGCAGGTCTTTGTGCCTGGCGCCGTGGTGGCGCTGGAGGGCACGCCGCATTTGTGGATTGCCGACGACCAGGGCGTCCTGCACTGGGGCGGCGACACCCGCGCCTTGTCCGGCAGACATATCAACTGGAACGCCCGCACCGAGGTCAGCTTGGCGGGATTGCGCGCGCTGCCGAAGGGCGACCCGTGGCTTTCCGCCGGTCTCTTGAAGCAGGGCGATCCGATCTACCTCGTCAAGTGGGAAACCGAATGGCCGCAGCCACGCCTGTTCCACATCCAGTCCATCCCCGACGTGGAAATCTTCGGCATCAACGAGACGAACTACGGGAGATTCGTGCTCGACGTGCCCACGTGGGAGGCGCGCTACGGCATTTCCGTGGCCAGTCTCCAGCGCGCAGAGTTGCCGGCGGCCGTGTCTTCCGTGGGCACGACGCCCGCGACCCCTGCGTCCGGAGCGTCGGACGCCTTGCGCTACCAGGAAATCAACGGCTACGACGGCGGGGGTGGAAACATCGAACTGCCGCAGGGCGAGGTCACGCTCAAGCTCCAGTTTGGCGGCTGGGCCCGCGGCCCTGTGACCGTGGTCTATGGGATCGCGGGTGACGCACAGGTCCACTTGCTCAACAACGCTCGCGTCTCCTACTTCGGCGAGATTGACATCTCCGTGCCGCGGGCCGGAATTTACACATTTAGGGTGGAGGCTCCCCGAGACTGGCGAATCTGGATTGGCCTTGAGCCCGGACTTCCATCCGTGCCGCTGCCGCTCGAAGGCTGTCAGACCGTTGTGCAGTGGCGCGAGACCAACGAAGGCATCCACCAGGCGAGGTACAACTGTGGCGGTGCCCATTTGGATGGAACGTCGTATTCAGACATCAACACCGACAAGAAGTTCTGGGTGGTTTGGCGCCGCGACAACAGGTTCCTTGCCGTGACGTCGACGGGTTCCAGCTTCGCTGCCGCTGATTCAACGGTTCCATATCAAGTCATCAAGGGGTTCAACGGCGGCAGTGGCCAGCTAGATCTGCCTGCTGCCGAATTGACGATGATGATTGAGTACGGCAACTGGCAGCGGGCTCCACTTTCGGTGACCATACGAACACCCAGCGGCGAGGTAATCCGTCCGCTCGAAAACGCAAGGGTTCCGTATCTGTCGAGATTGACGATTACTGTTGCGCAGGCTGGGATTCACGGCGTTCAGGTCGACGCGCAGGGCGACTGGCGGCTTTGGGTCGGCGTTGAAGCCTCGTCGGCAGCCGAAATTCTCGAAGAAATCGACGTGCCGGCGAGCGACTGCCGCACGCAAGACAAGTGGAAGCAGGTCGACGGCTTCTACCGGGCGGTGTTCAAGTGCCCGTCATTTGAACTGCGCGCCGCACACTATCCCGGCCTCAGCACCAGCAGCGGTTTCTGGGTGGTCTGGATGACAGGGCCTTTGCTGCACGACGTCACCTTCCACAAGACCTAAACAGCCGGCAACCGACGGCGAATGAGGGGAATCGGCCCTCGCGGGTCCCGCGCCTACGGGCGCGGGACCGCGCGGGCGGCTATCCGCCGTGGGCCCAGCGCTCCTCGCGCATCACACCGCGCTGGTACGCGAGGTATTCGTCGCGGGTCATGAGCGGTTCGAAGTCGTCCACGATGCGCCGCGCAGTGCGCGCGTCATTGCCCAGCAGATCCACAGCCATCCAAGCCAGCGCCTTGGCCGGCTCCACGTAGGCCATTTGCGAATCGACGATGTCCCAATCGGTGGCGTGATTGGTGCCGGTGGCGCCCGCCATGCTGGGATGCAAGGCTGGCATGATGTGCGACACGTCGCCCATGTCCGTCGATCCGGTGCGGTGGCCGAGCCGTTTGATCCCATCCTCGCCGTGAACCCCTCGCTGGTTGGCGAGAAATAGCTCGGCCATGGCGCTGTTGTTCACCAGCGGCAGATAGCCGGGCAAGCTGCGGATTTCGACTTCGGCGTCTAGGGCCATCGCGCCCGCTCTGAGGGCGCGGTCGACCGTGGCCGAGGCCGCGTCGATGACGTCGGTCGTCTTGCCGCGGACATAGGTCTCCAGCCGCACGTCGGCGGGAATCACGTTCACCAGGTCGCCGCCGTGCGTGATGATCGGGTGCACGCGCACCGCGTCCTCGTCGCGAAACGTCTCGCGCAGCGCGTTGATCCCGGCCATGCCAAGTTGGGCGGCGTAAAGCGCGTTCACGCCCCGTTCCGGCGCGGCGCCGGCGTGCGACGCCACTCCGACATAGCGAATCTGCTTGACCACGCAGCCGTTATTCGAGGCCGTCACGGCAGCCATCCCGTTTGCGTCGGGCTGGGCGTGGGTGTGAATCATCATGGCGAGATCGACCTCGTCGAACTCGCCGCGAGCGATCAGCTCGGGCTTGCCGCCCAGGAATTCAAGCTCACCCGCCAGCTGTAGACCATACCGGTACTCAACTTCGACATACTCCTCCGCCGGCACGGCCATGAGCACGATCGTGCCGCTCAACTCACGCTGAACCCTCGGGTCGCTGAGCGCCGCGGCGGCGCCCATGAGCCCCGCGATCTGCGCGTTGTGCCCGCAGGCATGCGCCGCGTGCGTGGTCGGATCTTCTCGCGGGTGTCCGGGCACCGTCAGCGCGTCGAGCTCGCCGATGAGCGCCAGGGTGGGACCCGGACGCCCGGTTTCGATCCGCGCGGAGACGCCGGTGATCGCCAGGCCCGTGCGGTGGTCCAGCTCCAGTTCGGCGAATGTCTGCGCAACCAGCGCCGCAGTCTCGAACTCCTTGAAGCCCAACTCGGGCCGTCCCATGATGGTTTCGCCGATCGCGATGATCTCGTCCTGTCGGTCGTCGATCGCGTCCGCCACGCGTTGCTTCAGGTCTGCGATGGTGTTCATGGCGCCTCCGGGGCCTGGCTGTTGGGCTGAGCAGCGGGCCGATTCAGTGTGCCAGCCGAGAGTCCTCTGCGCTGGCCGCGGCGTCGCGCGGCAGCTCGTCGGCAGGCACGAAGCCATGCGCCACGCGAGCCATGAGCACGCTGCCCACCGCGGCCAGTCCCAGCGCCGCGGCAAACGCCGCCACCGGCCCGCCGGCCACCAGAACGGCGGCCCCAATAAGCGGACCGGCGATGCCCAGGATGCTGAGGATGAGCCAAAAGCTGGTCGCGAACGCATCCACATCTTCGGGGCGAGCCAGCGAGGCCAGCGACGTCTGCCAGCCCACGTCCCCGGCTGCGAAATTCAGCCCGATGGCCGCGTACGCCGGCACCAGCAGCCAGAGGCTGTCCGCCCGGATGGCCAGGATGAAGAGTGCCGCGACCGCCAGCTTGAGCAGGGTGGACATCCAGACGACGAAGGGCCCGGAACGCCGGTCGCTCACGGCGCCCCAGAGGAGATACCCCGCCGCCCACGTGACGCCCTGGATCATCGCCAGCACGCCGATCACGGTGAACGAGGCGTCAAATGTGTCCACCAGCACCACCGCGATGGTTGGCTGGATGAGCAAGTCGCCGAACAGGGCAACGTTCGAGCTCGCGGTATAGCTGCGAAACCGGCGGTTCGCCAGAGTCTGCCGAAACATGCGCCACGGGGGTGGGCGGACCGTCGGGGCGCGGGGCCGTGCTCGGATTCCAAACAGCGCCAGGGCCCCCAGCGCGCCGGCAACGGCGCCGCCGGCGAATACGGGGCCGTAGCCCACGGCGTCCATCAGCCCCCCGGCGAGCGGCGACACCAGCAGCACCACCACCGCCATGGCGGCCTGCGCCGCGCCGATGAGCCTGCCCCGCGCGCGCCGGGGAAATGCCGACTGCGTCACGCCCACGTAGATCGGGACGCCCATCATGGCGATGAGCGACCACACCAGGAGCATGACCAGGAACGGTCCCGCCTCCTCGATGAACAGCGCGGCGACCAACACCAGGCGTCCGACGGTCCAGAGCGCGGCGACCGCTCGTTCGGGCCGGATCCCTCGGAGGAGATAGGGACCGGCGATGGCCACGATCCCGCCGATGAATTGCACCGCAACGGTCAGCGCCACGGTGACTTCGTCGCCGCCGATCCGGCGCACGACGACCGCCATGTAGCTCCCGACGCTGCCGACGAAGACTCCCGCCAGGATCCAGTGAATGAGGGTGGCGCGAAAGTTGCGCCGCACGTCCGGGGCCAGCCCGGCGTTCAACTCGGCGATGCCCGGCAGGCGCAGCGGCGCGCGCCCAACTCTGGCGGCAACACGACCCAAGGGCGCCGACGGCGCGCGACGTGCTTTCACCCGGCCCCGCACGAGGCATCGCCCGCACGATGCGGACCATGGCATCGTACTCGCTCGCGGGAATCCCGAGCGGCTACGTCGAGGCTATGGGCGGCTCACCCGCCGACGCGCCAGTTGAACTCGTCCGTGCGGGTTCCGTCCGAAAAAACGAGACGAAATCTCCACACGTGGTCGAGCAGCACCCCGCCAATGGCTTCCACGACCTTTTCGAAGTCCTGACTCACATCCGCCGGTGTAGCGTCGCCCGCCTCGAAGGCGATCATCGTCATCCCGTCCGGCGCTACGCTGGGCAGGTCCACCTCGACTTCGAGCACGCCGGTGCGAACCGCGAATTGTCGGATGCGCCACGACCAGAAATGCTGCTTGATCGCCACAATGAAGGGCATCGCCGCGGTGTCATACCGTTCCGGGTCCCAGGCAATGGGCGTGCCGTTATATGCGCCGGGACAATCTTCGACGTTCCAAGGGGGGCCAGGCTCCATGGTGGTCATGAGGGCGGCGACCTGGGCGAAACGCGACATGCGGATCGTACGTTAGTGGCGCGAGACTCTCTGCCCGTCGATCCGCGGCCTGTCTTCCCGCGTGACGCGCCTCCTCCCCCCGCCCGGGGCTGGGGTATCGCCGAGCTGCACGCCCACACGTCGGCCAGCGACGGTGTGCCGTCCCCGGGCGCCCTGGTCCAACGGGCCGACGAGCTTGGCTTGGACGTGCTGGCGGTCACCGATCACGACACGATCGACGGCGCACGGCGAGCCCGCGACATCGCGGCGGCCACCAACGCGCGGGTCGAGATCATCGTGGGCATGGAGGTCACCTCCCGGCGGCAGGACCATGTCGTTGGGCTGTTTCTTGAGCATCCGGTCCCGATATTCCGCCCGCTGGTCGAGACCGTCGAGGCCATTCAGGCGCAGGGCGGGTTGGCCATCGTGGCGCACCCGTTTCTGGGCGTGCCCACGTCCATCTCCGCCACGAGACTCCTACGCGCGCTGGCGCACGTCCGATTCGACGGGATCGAGACCGAAAACCAGTACTTTCGGGAGCGCACTCGGGCCGAAGCGCGCCGGTTTCAGGAAATGCACGCCGAGCGGGTGGGCGCGGCCCTGGGCGCTACCGATGCCCACTTCGGAGATCTCGGCCGGGCACTAACCCTGTTTCCCGGCCGCACGGCCGCCGAGCTTCGTGCGGCAATCGCCGAACGCACCGCGCTGCCGGCGCGCGGCGGCTTGGAGCATCCGCGCCCGGCGCTGGCCGACCACGCGCGCAACCAGTTTCGAAGTCTGGTCAAGTTGCCGGTCATGCGCGCCCGCACCCTATGGCGCCAGCGCCGCGGAACCGGCCCTTAGCCTCACCGCCGCCGCCCCGGCGGCTGGCGGCGCACGTCCGGCGTACCGCGCGCGCCTTGGGCGCGGACGGCGCGGTCTATGCGCGGGAGATGCGCCGCTTCTCACGCAACGCGCGCCTCCTGCTGCTGAGCACGCTGCTTG
This sequence comes from Chloroflexota bacterium, assembly GCA_022821905.1. Classification (GTDB taxonomy): domain Bacteria; phylum Chloroflexota; class UBA11872; order UBA11872; family UBA11872; genus JAJECS01. The sequence goes on from JAJECS010000029.1 coordinate 105,671, forward strand.
GGGCATTCAGCGCCGGCGTCTTCCGCGTGGCCTACAACCTCTATGTGCTGGAGCTGGGCTTCACCGCCGCCGATGCCGGTCGTCTGGTCACCAGCGCCAGCCTGGCCGCCGGGCTAGCGGCGATTCCGGCCGGACTGCTGGCGCTTCGGGTGGGCGCGAAGCCGGTGATCCTCGGTGGCGCCGTGCTCCTTGGCGTCGGGACCGCGCTACAGGTGACGCCATTCGGCTACGGCTACCTGGTGGCCGGTGCGGCGCTCGGAGGTTTGGGCGGCGCGCTGTGGAACGTCGTCATCGCCCCGCTCTACGCGGGCAGCGCCGACGACGAGGGTCGAAGCTATCTGTTCACCGTGGCGGCGATCGTGTTCCTCGGCATGAGCTTTGCCGGGAATGCCGTGGGCGGATGGGCGCCGCGCGCGCTGGCGGACGCGACGGGCTGGCCGGTGTGGCTCGGGTTCTTTGCCGTGCTCAGCGGGGCCGCGCTCTACGGCGGGCTGGGGTTCTTTCCGCTGTTGGCGCTGCGCGCGCCCGCGGCCCGGATCGATCGATCGGCGTTCGGCGCCCTGCGCGGCCAGGTCAACGCGATCGCGCGCCTCCTCATCGTGCACGTCGTCATCGCCGTCGGGGCCGGCCTCACCATTCCGTTCCTCAATGTGTATTTCACCCGCCAGCTCGGTTTGACCGAGGCCCAATTCGGGCTGCTCGCCGGCGCCGGGCTGGTGGTGCGGCTCGGCGCGTCGGTGTTCGGCCCGATCGCGTCGCGGCGCCTGGGCAAGGTCACGGCCATCGTGATCGCCCAGTCGGCCTCGATTCCGCTGCTGCTGGCCATGGGCCTGCTGCCGTGGCCGCTGGGAAGCTCCCTGGCGTTTCTTGCCCGCGGCGCGCTCATGAACATGACGGCCCCAGTGCGCGGCGCCCTCTACATGGAGCGGGTCACCGAGGCCGCGCGTCCGGCCACCAACGCCTGCTTGCTGCTGGCGTGGAACCTGGCCTGGGCCGGCGCGGCCGCCATCGGCGGCGTGTTGGCCGAGCAGCGGGCGCTGGCGGTCGCCGTCATGGTCACTGCCGCCTGCTACGCGCTGGCCAACGGGTTGATGTGGCTGCTATGGCGACGTCGACCCACGGCGGCCTGAGTCTCCGCGAGTCGACGGCGCTCGCTCGCTTCTACTGGCCGAGCCGCGCCTCTTCTTCGTCGATCAGCGACTCGTCGAGCTTTCGGAACAGGGGCGAGGGCTCGGGCAGGGCCGTGCCGGGGGCGACCGGCGTGCGCGTCCATCCCGCCGCCTCGATCTCGCCCTCGCAGCCGGCGAGCGCCCGCGCGCGCGGCGAGGTGAAGGGCAGGAACGGCTGGAGCAGCGAGGCCAGCCCGGCGATCGCCTGAATCGCCGTCGAGAGCGTCTCCGCCGCCGACTCGCGGTCCTCGCGCACGGCCGCCCAGGGCGCGCGCTCATCGAGGTAGCGGTTTGCCTCCTGCGCGACGGTCATGGCCGTTTCCAGCGCCGCCCGCAGGCGCAGCCCGTCGATGTGTGAGCCAACGTCGTCGAAGGCCTCGTCGACGCGCGCCAGCAGCGCCGCCGACGCCGCAGACGGCGGTCCCCCGGTTTCGGGGACCCGGGCGTCGAAGTGGCGCCGGGTCAGGGTGAGCACGCGATGCACCAGGTTGCCCCAGCGCGCGACCAACTCGTCGTTGTTGCGTCGCACGTACTCGGCCCACGAGAAGTCGGTGTCGGAGGTCTCCGGCATCATCGCGGTCAGCCCGTAGCGCAGCGGGTCGGGGTCGTGGCGATCGAGGTAGTCCGGCATCCAGATCGCCCAGTTGCGCGACGACGAGGCCTTCGAGCCGGAGATGGTGACGTACTGGTTGGCGGGCACGTCGTAGGGCAGGTTGAGGCCGCCGTAGCCCAGCAGCATCGCGGGCCAGATCGTGGTGTGGAAGGGGACGTTGTCCTTGCCCTGAAAGTAGACGATGCGAGCCTCCGGATCCTTCCACCACGCTTCCCAGGCGTCGGGCTGCCCGGAGTGTTGCGCCCACTCTTTGGTCGCCGAGAGGTAGCCGATCACGGCCTCGAACCAAACGTAGATGCGCTTCTCGTCCCAGCCGTCGAGAGGTACGCGCACGCCCCACGCGATGTCGCGCGTGATGGCACGGTCGTGCAGTCCCTCGCGCAGCAGGCCAAGCGTGAAGTTCCGCACCGCCGGCCGCCAGTGCGTCTGCGGTTCGACCCACTGGAGCAGCTGGTCGTTGAAGTCGCTGAGCTTGAGGAAGCAGTGGTTCGTCCGCCGCGGCTCCGGCGTCGCATCGGAGAAGCGCGAGCGCGGTGCGATCAGCTCCAGCGCGTCCATCGTGCGCCCGCACTCGTCGCACTGGTCCCCGCGGGCGCCGTCGTAGCCGCAGTAGGGACACTCACCCTCGACATAGCGATCGGGCAGGAAGCGCTCCGCCTCCGGGTCGAACAGCATCGTCATCTCGGCCTCGTAGATGTGGCCCTTCTCGTAGAGCCGCAGGAACAGGTCCTGCGTGACCTCAGCGTGGTTCGCCGTGCCGGTCGAGGTGAAAAGATCGAACGCAATGCCGAAGCGCTCGAAGGTGTCCAGGAAAGAGGGGTGGACGCGCTCGATCACCGCTTCGGGGGTGACGCCCTCCTCCTCGGCCCGAATCGTGACGGGCGTGCCGTGCACGTCGGACCCGGAGACCATGAGCGTCCGGTCGCCGCGCATGCGGTGATACCGGCAAAAGATATCCGCAGGCAGATAAGCGCCGGCGATTTGGCCCGCGTGGAGCGCGCTGTTCGCGTAGGGCCACGCGACGGCGGCAAGGACCGTCTCAGGCATCGAGGAATCCTAGCACCGGCATCCCGCAGGGCTGACGGCCGCGGACATGGGCGCCGGCCGACGGCGCGCGCCCTGGCGCGCGGCCTCTAACCGGCGGCGCCCTCCGCCGGTCGCTGCTTGGGCGCGGGCGTGGGCTCCGCCGGCGGGCCCGGGCTGGTCGCGGGCGCTGCCGGCGCCGTCGTCGGACCCGGCGGCGCGGGTTGCGGGTCACTTTGCGCCGCCGGCGCACGCCCCTGGAATTCGTCGACATAGCGGCCGAAGGCCTCGGCGTCGAGCGTCTCGACTTCGATCAAGGTCTCCGACAGCTTTTCGAGCAGGTTGCGATTGCGCGCCAGCATGTCCTGCGCGCGGTGATGCGCGTCATCGATCAGCTGAGAGACCTCGCGGTCGATGGTTTCGGCCACCGCCTCGCTGTAGTTGCGCTGCTCCGCGATGTCCCGTCCCAGGAACACCAGCTCCTCCCGGCGGCCAAACGCCCGGGGACCGAGCTTGGTGCTCATGCCGTATTGCGTCACCATGCGGCGCGCGATCTCGGTCGCCATCTGAATGTCGTTGCTGGGCCCGGTGGTCATCTCGCCGAACACCAGCACTTCGGCGGCGTGACCGCCCATGGCCACCGCCAACTGGTCCTCGAACTCCGACTTCGTCAAGAGGTGGCGATCCTGGGAGGGCAAGAAGCGGGTATATCCCCCCATCTGGCCGCGCGGCAGGATCGTGACCTTGTAGACGGGATCGGCGCGCCGCAGCAGGTGGGCCACCAGCGCGTGTCCGATCTCATGGAAGGCCGTGACGCGCTTCTCGTGCTCGCTCATCACCCGGCTCTTGCGCTGGGGACCGGCGATCACCCGGTCGATGGCCTCCTCGAGCTCGAACATGCCGACCGTCGTGCGGTTGCGGCGCGCGGCCAGAATCGCCGCCTCGTTGAGCAGGTTCTTCAGGTCGGCGCCCGAGAAGCCCGGCGTCTGCCGCGCGATGGTTCCCAGGTCCACGTCCTCCTCAATGGGCTTCTCGCGCGCGTGCACGCGCAAGATGGCCTCGCGCCCGCGAATGTCCGGCAGATCCAGCACCACGCGACGGTCGAACCGTCCGGGCCGCAGGAGGGCCGGGTCCAGCACGTCCGGGCGGTTGGTCGCGGCCAGCACGATCACGGTTTGATCCGTGTCAAAGCCGTCCATCTCGACCAGAATCTGATTCAGCGTCTGCTCGCGCTCGTCGTGACTCCCGCCCAGGCCCGCGCCGCGCTGCCGGCCCACGGCGTCGATCTCGTCGACGAACACCAGACTCGGCGAGTTCTGCTTGGCTTTCTCGAACAGGTCGCGCACGCGCGAGGCGCCCACGCCCACGAACATCTCCACGAACTCGGAGCCGCTGATGTTGAAGAACGGAACGCCGGCCTCCCCGGCGACAGCTTTCGACAGGTGCGTCTTCCCGGTGCCGGGCGGACCCACCAGCAACACCCCGCGCGGGATCTCCGCGCCGATCTTGGTGAACTTCTCGGGGTACTTCAGGAACTCGACCACCTCGGCCAGCTCCTGCTTCGCCTCGTCCACGCCTTGCACGTCCTTGAACGTCACGCGCGGGCGGTTGCCCGTCACCATGCGGGGCCGGCTCTTGCCGAAGCTCAGCGCCTGCGAATTGGAGCCCTGGGCTTGCCGCATCATGAACACCAGCAGCCCAACGAAAATCAGCAGCGGCAAGATCGACGTCAGGATGCTGATGATGGTTGGGGCGGGACTGGGCGTCTCGTATTGGACGGCGACCTGCTGGCCGTTGACGTTGAGGCCCCGGTTGGCGAGCGCCTGGTCGATGTCAAAGCGTTCGTTCACCACGGCGCTGATGGTGGTGCTGCCGTCGAAACTGGCCACGACGCGCGCGTCGCTCACCATGATCCGGGGCAGCGAGCCGCTGTCGGCCGCGGCCTCGACCCGGCTCAGCAGCTCGCTGATCGGCACGACCTGCTGATTCGGCTGTCCGGGATTGAACATGACGAACAGCACGACCAGAATCGCCACGGCCAGCACGAGATACATGAACCCGTTGCGCACGAGTCGGTTATTCATGAATCGAGAATCTTTCGTGCCGGAGTGCGACGGGCCGCAGCGCTAACGCAGGTACTCGGCCCAGCCTACTGTATATCAGGGCTGCGGCTCGTAATGTTATGCCTAGCGCGGTCAGCCACTGCCTAAGTCTGGCGCAATTCCCAACCGGCATCCGTAGGATTCACGCCCGTGCTCCGGGTGGGCGGATGACGTCCCAGCGCGCGTGCAGCGCCACGACCAAGCGTGCGTCCGGCCGCGGCGCAAAGCCGGCATCCCGCCAGACGCCGGGCACACAGACGGCCGAGCCGTCGACGTCGAGCACCGGCATGCCCGACGCGATGTCCGCCGCCACCCCACGGCTGCGGAGCAGCCGGGCAAGATCGCGCGTGTCCTCGCCGCGAGCCGGGCGAACGCGCTCATGCGGCGCCGGTGCGCGCAGCGTCAGCGTGCGGCCCCGCAGCCGCTCGTGGTCGAGCGCGCATCCGTCCGCCGCGCCGCGGCGCCCCCGCCAGTTCTCGCCCTCGACCAATTCGGCGATAACCGACCCGCCGGGCACCCGCGCCTCGCCCGGCACGGTCAGCGAAACCGGCGGTCGCCAGTTCCCGTCGCGCACACGCTCCGGGTACAGCACCACCGCCCCGTCGCGGACAAAGGCGTGCGTCCCGTCGGTCAGATCGACCCAGCGTCCATGGGTGTCCTCGCGCAGCGCGCGGGCCACGGCCCCGAACTGCGCCGCCCCAAGCTGCCGCCTGCCGCCCATCGCACGGACGGCGGCGACGAAGGTCGCGGGGAACACACCCTCCGGCACCGCCGCGCGCTCCGGATGCAGCGGCATGCGCCGACCGTCCGCGGATTGCACGTAGAGCGGAAGCCCGTCGATCTCGCCGGCCAGAACCTCGGCGCTGCGAGCGATGGCGTTCACCGCTCCGGGATAGATGTCGTCCAGCAGCGGCAGCGCTTCGTGTCTGACGCGATTGCGCCGGAACCTCGGCGTCTCGTTTAACGGGTCACGGTCGACGACCAGTTGCCGGGCCTTCACATAGGCGGCGACGTCGCGGCGCGAAACCTTCAGCAGCGGACGAAGAATCTCGCCGTCATCCGCCCGCATCCCCGAAAGCCCGCGCAGCCCGGATCCGCGAGCCAGATTCATGATCACGGTCTCGGCCTGGTCGTTGCGGGTGTGGCCCGTGGCGATGCGCGCGGCGCTCACGCTGCGCGCAACGTCTCTGAGGAAGGTCCACCGGGCGCGGCGGGCGGCGTCTTCGGACGGTGCGCCCTCCGTCCCGCCGACCGGATAGTCGTGGGGCGTGCCGGCCGTCACCGGCAAGCCCGCGTCGCGTGCGTGGCAGACGACGGTTTCCGCCACCTTCGAGGCTTCGCCGCGCAAACCGTGGTTCAAATGCGCCACGTGCACGGCCGGGCCGCCCCGGCGCCGGGCGGCGACCAGGCAGTCGAGCAGGACCATGGAGTCCGGTCCCCCGGAAACGGCGGCAACGATCGTGTCGTCCGGACCCAGGCCGGCGGCTGCCAGGGCCACGCGGACGCAATCCTGCACCTGCCGGACCTGACGGCGGGTTGACGGCGCGGCGTCTTGGGATTCGCTAGTCGCCGGTGCTGCCGAATCCTCCACGGCTCTCCGCACCCTCCGGTTCGCCTTCCACCCACTCCGCCGTCTCCACCCGAACCAGTATGGCCTGCGCGATGCGCGCGCCGCGTTCCACCTCGATGGGATCGCCGGTGGGGTTCCAGACCTGGACGTGAATCTCGTCTTCGGGCCCGCAATAGTCGCGGTCGATGATGCCCACGCCGTGGGCCGCGACGAGGCCCGTGCGCCGGGGGGTGCTGCTACGGGCGGCCACCAGGACCATGTACCCCGGTGGCGCGGCGATGATGACGTTGCCGGGGACCAGGCCAATTGCCCCAGGCTCGATGCGCGTGGTCTCGCGAGTGATGAGATCGCAGCCGACGGAACCTTCCGTGGCATAGCGTGGCAGCGGAAGCGTTGGATCGACCCGCGCAATGGGCACGCGCATAGTCGGTGAGTCTAGCGGGGCTGCCCCGCTCAATCGCCGCCGGAAAGGAGGGCGATCCAGCCGCCGAGATATCCGAACTCAATGGGTTCCGGCTCGGGCGGCGTTACCGTCGGTATGGGCAACGGCGCCGGCCTGGGACGGTCCTCCACCTGGCCCTGCAGCACGACGGCCTGGTCGCCGGGGTTCACCAGGCCGAGCTCGCGCTTCGCCATCTCTCGCAACGCCGGCAGCGAGCGGGCGTATTGCAGCTGCTCGTCGAGGCGTTGATTCTCGAGCTCGGCGGCGCCGATCCGCTGCCGCAGCTCTTCGACGCGCTGCTGCGCCACCTGCTGGGTGGATGACCCGCTGGCCTCCTGGATGATCACCACCAGGACGGCAATCAGGGCCAGCATCGCCAGGGATCGGAGCAGGAACTGCGTCCGCGAGGCCACTTAGGTCAGCCGCTCCACGGCTTCTACTCCACCGTCACGGACTTGGCCAAATTTCGTGGCTGGTCGATATCCGCTCCCAGCCATACGGCCACGTGATAGGCCAGCAACTGGAGCGGAATCGCCGTCACGATCGGCGCCACCGCTTCTGCTGTCTTGGGGACGTACACCACCTCGTCGGCCGTCGCACCGGCCTGCTCGTCGCCCTCCGTGGCAATGAGGATCACCGGGGCGCCGCGCGCCCGCACCTGCTCGACGGCGTTGAGGGTCTTGTCCCGCAGAGGACCCGCGGTGGCGATGGCGACCACCGGCACGTCGGACTCGGCAAGGGCGATGGGGCCGTGCTTGAGCTCGCCGGCGGCATAGCCCTCCGCGTGGATGTAGGAGATTTCCTTCAGCTTCAGCGCACCTTCGAGCGCCAGGGGGAATGCCTGGCCGCGCCCGATGTAGAGGAAGTCGCGGAAGCGGTGGTAGCGGCGGGCGAGGGCCTCGATTTGCGGCTCGCAGGTCAGCGCGCGCTCGACGTGCTCCGGCACGCGCGCCAGCGCGGCGAGATGATGCCGCAGCCGCCCCCGGCTGAGCACGCCGCGGGCGATGCCCAGGTCGCACGCCAGCAGATGGAGTGACGCCAGCTGGGAGGTGAAGGTCTTGGTCGCGGCCACGCTGACTTCAGGACCCGCGTGCATGTACATCACCGCGTCCGCCTGACGTGTCGCCTCGCTGCCCACCACGTTGACGATGCCCACCACCGTGGCCCCGCCCCGCTTCGCACGCCCAATGGCGGCCAGCACGTCCGCGGTTTCACCGGATTGCGTGATCGCGATGACCAGGGTGCGCGGGCTCAGCGGGCTCGCGCGATAGGCAAACTCCGAGGCGATCTCGCAGGTCGTCGGCAGCCCGGCAAAGTCCTCGATGTAGTCCCGCCCAATCAAACCGGCGTGCCAGGCCGTGCCGCTGCCAACCACCACCGCGCGCTCGATCTCCGCGACGGGCATGGGCAGCCGGAAGGACGGAAACTTCAACTCGATTGGATCGAGCGTGATGCGTGGCCGGATCACGGAGGCCAGGGTTGTCGGCTGCTCGTGGATTTCCTTGGCGAGGAAGTGCTTGTGGCCGGCCTTCGCAATCGAGAGCGGGTCCCACGGGACGTCAATCGTGGACCGTGTGCGCGGCCGGAGCCGCAGGTCGCTGAACTGCGCCGCGCGGTCGGCGTGCACCACCGCCATCTCGTCGGCCTCGAGGACTTGGACTTTGTGCGTGTGGCGAATCACCGCCACCAGATCCGAGGCGATACAGGTCGTTTCCCCGTTGCGGCCCACGACGAGGCCCCCGGCAGCGCCCCGGCGCGCCGCGACCAGCAAATCGGGCACGTCGGGCGAGAGCGCCACGATGGCGTGCGCCCCTTGGAGTTGCTGCACGGCGGCTCCGACGGCGCTGGCCAGGTCGGCGCCCGCGTCCAGCTCAAGGCCGATCAGGTGGGCGATGACCTCGGTGTCGGTTTCCGAGGTGAATGCGTGGCCGGAGGCCAGCAGCCGGTCTCGGAGGTCGGCGAAGTTGTCGGTGATGCCGTTGTGGACGATGACGACCCGTCCGGACCCGTCGCGGTGCGGATGCGCGTTCGCGTCGGTCGCCGCGCCGTGGGTGGCCCAGCGCGTGTGGCCGATGCCGATGGTCCCCTCAACGGGCTCCGCCTTGACCAGGGCCTCGAGGTCGTGCAGGCGCCCGGCCCGCCGACGCACGCTGACGCCCTCCGGTCCCAGGACGGCAAGTCCGGCCGAGTCGTAGCCCCGGTACTCCAGGGCGCGCAGGCCGGTGAGGATGTGGCCGGAGGCGGGCTCGTGGCCGAGATACCCGACGATGCCGCACATCCGCTTACTCCAGGGAAGTCGCGCCTGGTGGCGCGGTTATGTCAACTATACCGCCCAATGGGTCGCTTGAACAACGTTTACGCTCACCCAGGCCGTGACGATCCCGCGATCCGGGACCTACGGCCAGGCGACGCGTCCCGTGCCGAAGCAGTGGGCACAGCGGTGGGGACGGCCGCTGGGCAGCGGCCCGGCATTGCCGGCGGCGAGGCCGGTCCCGTCGCACGCTTGACAGCGCCGCGAGAGGACTCGGCGCCACGCGGCCCACCACAGGCGCATGAACCATCCGCCACCTTCGTAGCCCGGCGCGGCGTCCTTCACTCGGCGGGACGGCCTCGACGCAGGCCCCGACCAGGCGTGGCGCCCGTGTGCCGGCCGTCGTCAATCACCGGTGTGCCGTTCACGATCACGTAGTCGATGCCGGTGGGCAGTTGCCGCGGATGTTCGAACGTGGCGTTGTCGATCACGGTGTCCGCATCGAACACCACCACGTCGGCCGCCATGCCGGGGGCGAGGATTCCACGGTCCACCAGCCCAAAGCGCGCCGCCGGCATGCCCGTCATGCGCCGCACCATTCCCTCCAACGGAACGACCCCGAGCTCACGCGCCCAGCGGCCCAGAAAGCGGGGATAGGTGCCATAGGTGCGCGGGTGCGGAGCGTCGCCGAGCAGGATGGCGTCGCTGCCCACCATGTGGCTCGGATGGCGCATGATCTGCGCAAAATCGTCGTCCGTCTGGTCGTTGAAGAACACCGATGCGGCGCGCCCGCGCTCCTCCCGCACCAGATCGACCAGGAACGCATGCGGCTCCAGGTCCCGCTCGTCGGCGACTTCGCCCAACATCCGACCTTCCAGGTGGCGGTTGGGACCGGCCGGCATGCTCGACAGCAGCGCGCGGTCGACCTCGAGCGCGTTGTCGCCGGCGCGGTTGGCCATCTCCGTCGCGATCCGCGCCCGCATGTCCGCGTCCTCCAGGCGGCGCAGCATTTCGTGCGGTCCGCCCTCGAGCGCCCAGTCGGGGAACGAGAAGTGCAGCAGCGAGCTGCCCGCGGGATAGGCGTAGGTGTCGAACGACAGCGACACGCCCGCACGTATGCCGCGGTCGGCCTCGTCCAGGTTCTCCCACCAGCGCTGACCGCTGCTGATGTAATGCGAGATGTGGACCGGGCATCCGGCCCGCCGACCGATGGCCATGGTTTCGCGAATGGCGTCGCGCATGCCGAGGATGTAGCGCATGTGCGGCACGTACGGCGCGCCGTACTCGGCGGCGACCTCGCTCAGGGCCACGAGCTCATCGGTGTCCGCAAAGGCGCACGGCTTGTAATCGAGGCCGGTCGAGAGCGCGATCGCTCCGTCCTGGAACGCCTCGTGCGTGATCTGCTGCATCGCCCGCAGCTCCTCGGGCGTCGCGCGGCGGTCTTCCCATCCGACCAGCGCCGCCCGCACGCAGCCGTGCGGGACGTGATGCGCCGCGTTGCACGCTGCGGCGCCCTCGAACGTGTCCAGCCAGCCGGCGACGGTGGACCAGTCGTGGCTGATGGGCGGGTCACCGTTGAGGGCGGCGAAGTAGTCGCGAAACGACGGCTGCAACTCGTCGGCCAGGGGCGCGTAGCCGATCCCGTCGAGCCCCAGCAGGTCCGTCGTGACGCCCTGGCGGACCTTGGGCTCGTGCGCCGGCTCGGCCAGGAGCATCAGGTCCGAGTGCGTGTGCACGTCGATGAATCCCGGACACACGACGCGGCCGTTGGCCTCGATTTCCCGCGCGCCTTGATCCGTCACCAGCCCCACCGCCGTGATGCGCGTACCGTCGATGGCGACGCTGCCGCGGTAGCCGGGCGCGCCCGTGCCGTCGACGATGCTCGCGTTGCGGATCACGACGTCATGCACGGGAATCTCCGGATGCGGCTGGCGGCGCGGTCTCGAAACCGGCCCGCAGGGATGGCGAATCGTAGCGCGCCCCGTCGCCGCGCTCGTAGGCCGCCAGGCGTCGGTCGATCTCCTCGGCGGCGCGTGCTGCAAAGCGCTCCGCAATGTCGTCGCCGAACAACGACCGCCCGGTGGCCAGGCGCTCGGCGGCGATGCGCTCGGCCTCGGCCAAATCGTCCGAGCGACCGTCGGCGCGGGCAAACACCCGCACGATGTCGGCGGGGCTCGTCGCCCGCGCCAGCAATTGAGCCCAGTTCGTGAGCTCCGCCAGTCGTCCGGCATGGACCATGTGGTCGATGCCCCCGGAATCGAACGGGTGCACGACCGCCGCGGCTCGCGCCAGCGCCCCCGACGAATCGTCCCAGTCACGCTCCAGGGTGTAGGTGAGCCCCACGGTAGCGGCCCGATCCGCGCGCCGTGCATGCTCGCCGCAGAAGAGGACGAAGACCTCGTCCACGGCCAGATGCGTCAGATACCCCGCCACGTAGGCTGCCTGGCCGCCGGACACGTCGTCCGGGCTCGCCAGGTCGGGCCAGGCGGCGAACAGCCCCGCCGTGGCTCGGCCCCAGGTGGCGGGCTCGCGAAACTCGAAGAAGTGGGTGCTCGCGCGTCCGGCGGTGTTGCGTTCGCGCGCATCGGGGGCCACGGCCCCAACGCAGTAGTGACCGAAGTGGTCGTCAATCACGGCGCGCAGCCGGCCGCTCAGGCGGTCCGCCGCCTCGACGGCAAGTTGCAAGTGCACGCGCGACAGGGCCATCAGGCAAGCCAATCCCGCCCGCGTGCGCCACAATGGCGGCAGACGGGCGCAGGAGGAACGCTGTGGCAATCACGATAGGGCATACGGGAGTCGTCGTGCGCGATCTGCCGCTCATGGAGCGGTTCTACGGCGAGATCTTGGGATTGCAGGAGACCCGCCGCGTCGTCCGCGAGGGTGCGTTCATCGACGGCATCACCGGCCTGACCGGGGTTGTCTTGCAGGCCGTGATCCTGGGCACGCCGGAACATCCCAACGGCGTCGAGTTGATCAAGTATCCGAATCACCCGTCGGCCGTCGTGCCCAAGGGGCCCAACGGCCACGGCATGAACCACATCCACTTCATCGTCGACGACCTGGACCCGATCCTCGCCGCCCTGGAGGGCCTGGGCCTGGACTACTGGGGATCGCCGCAGGACTGGCCCGACACCTGGAAGCGCGTGGTCTACGCCAAGGACCCTGAGCACAACGTCATCGAGTTCACCGAGCGCCTGCCGAGCTGAGCCGCTCCCGTTCCTGGTGAGCCCATCGACCTGCCCAGGCGCTCCATGCGCGCGATTTAAGGCGCGTCCTCAGCAAGATCCGTCACTTCCGTGAATAGGGACCCTTGCGTAACCCTTCCGTCACTCCCGCGGAGCCTGTCTCTCATGACGCCTCTCCGTCATTCCCGCGGAGGGAGACCTTTGAATAATTGGGGCTGGAGCGCATGGAGAGGCGCATCGGCCGCTCTTGGAGCACAGTGCGGTGGTTGGGCGGTCGGGTCAGCGCGGGATCCCGTGCGGCGGGACCCCGCGCGA
>JAJECS010000011.1 GCA_022821905.1 Chloroflexota bacterium
GTTCGTTTTCCGCGTGTCGCCCTAACATCGGGAGCACGCGGCCCAACTCCAGCCGATGGGCGGTCGAAGTGGGCTCGAGAGTGATGGCCCTCCCGTAAGCCGTCGCGGAGGCTTCCAGTTGCCCCACCTTCAAGAGTGACCACCCCAGCGCGCTGTAGATCTCGGCGCTGTCGGGACTTCTTCGAAGTGCCGCCTGATAGCGGTCGATAGCCTGGCCGTGGTGCTCGAGAACGCTCTTCTCATCGCCGGCGTCTTCCAAGGCGTTGCCCAAGTTGCGATTGAGGCCGACGTGCTGCGGGCAGACACGCAGTCCTCGACGCAACGCCTCCAGACCGCCGTTCTTGCGACCCAGTGCCCGAAGTGCGACACCCAGATTGCACCAGCAGTCGCAGGCCTTAGGGTGCTTCTTCAGGATGGCCCGGTAAATCGCCACGGCCGCATCGAGTTTGCCAGCCATGTGGAGGCGCAGCGCGCGGCGGGTGGCGAGCGTCTGCGCGGTGTGACGTTGATCCGTTCGTTTCGGCACCGGCGTAGGCCGTCACGTACGAGGTCGATGGACGAGCATGCCCAACGGCACACAGCCGCAGGTCAGCGAGGCGGGCTAGAGCACTGTTTGCGAACCGCACGGTGATGCCTACAAGCGCCCCTTCCCGGTCGACCGCGTGCCCGGGCTTTTTTGGGCAGCCTCTAAACAGGGGCCTCGGCGTCGCCCGATCACGCCGTACGAAGAAAAGCCGGCCGCCCGAAGGCGACCGGCTTGAGAGGGAGAGGTTGCCTAGCCGAGGATGAAGTCCGAGGCATCCAAGGTGTCGAAAGCCGCGTCCATCTCCACCACGATGGTGCCGCCGCCGACGTCTACGGCCCCGGCGGTCGTACCGGTTAGCGTCAGCGTGTAGATGGCCTTGCCACCAACAACACTGGTGGGGTCTGGCGAGAGGAGCGTATGGAGGTCGGCGGCAGTCAATCTGCGTATTTCGGACGAAGTGGATCGCTCGTTTCGGCGGAAGTGGATCGCCTGTTTCGGTCGAAGTGGATCACCGATTTCGGCGGAAGTGGATCGCTTTCGGCCGAAGTGGATCACCCCGTTTGGGGGTCTTGAGCGCTCATCGGTAGCCTGACCGCGGGATCCTTCGCCCTTTCGACAGGAGGGCGGGGCGATGCCGGCGCGGAGGCTTCTGGTGAGAAAGATTCGGGAGATTCTACGACTCAGGTACGAACAGGGCCTGTCCCACCGCGAGGTAGCCCAAGCCTGCGTCATCGGTCCGAGCTCGGTTTCGCGCTATCTGCAGCGGGCGGCGCGGCACGGGCTGGGCTGGCCGCTGCCGGCCGGCCTCGACGACGCGGCGCTCGAGGCCCGGCTGTTTCGTCGCCCGGCGCCGGTACCCAACCGAACCCGGCCCGACTGCGCGCACATCCACCGCGAGCTCAAGCGCACCGGGGTCACGCTGCAGCTGCTCTGGGAGGAGTACCTGCAGGTCCATCCCTCAGGCTACCGCTACACGCAGTTCTGCGAGATCTACCGGCAGTGGGCGCGGCGGCTGCGGCCGTCGATGCGCCAGGTGCACCGCGCCGGCGAGAAGACCTTCGTCGACTTCTCGGGCAAGCGGCCGACGCTGGTCGACCGGCGCACGGGTGAGCTGCGCCCTGTCGAGCTGTTCGTGGCCGTGCTCGGCGCGAGCTGCTTCACCTACGCCGAGGCGACCGCCACCCAGCAGCTGGCGGATTGGGTCGACGCCCACATCCACATGGTCGAGTACTGCGGGGGCACCACCACGCTGTGGGTCCCCGACCAGCTGAGGAGCGCCATCACCCGCCCCTGCCGCTACGAGCCCGAGGTCAACCGCACCTACGCGGACCTGGCCGCCCACTACGGCGCCGTCATCATCCCGGCGCGGCCGAGAAAGCCCCGCGACAAGGCGCTCGTCGAGACCAGCGTGCTCGTGGCCCAGCGGTGGATTCTGGCCCGGCTCCGCGACCAGACCTTCTTCGAGCTCGGCGCGCTGAACCGGGCCATCCGCGTCCTGCTCGACGAGCTCAACGACCGGCCGCTCAAGAAGCTGGGCGTCAGCCGCCGTGCCCTCTACGAGCAGCTCGACCGCCCGGCGCTGCGGCCGCTGCCCACCGCGCGCTACGTCCTGGCCCACTGGAAGCTCTGCCGCGTGAACATCGATTACCACGTCCAGCTCGAGCGGCACGTCTACAGCGTCCCGTATCAGCTGGTTCGCGAGCAGGTCGAGGTCCGCTACACGACGACCACGGTCGAGATCTTCCATCGCGACAAGCGCGTGGCCTCGCACAGCCGGCGCTACGACCAGCAGCCGTCCACCGTGGCCGAGCACATGCCCAGCGCCCACCGCGCGCACGCCGAGTGGACCCCGTCGCGGCTCATCCGCTGGGCCGAACAGGCGGGACCGGCGACCGCTCGGCTCGTCACCCGCATCCTCGAGAGCCGCCCCCACCCCGAGCAGGGCTATCGCAGCTGTCTGGGGATCATGCAGCTGGGGCGGCGTTACGGAAGCGGCCGCCTCGAGGCGGCCAGCGCCCGCGCCCTGGCGCTCGGCTCCTATCGCGTCCGAACCGTCAGGAACATCCTCGCCGCCGGTCAGGACCGGCTGCCCCTCGAGCCGCCGGCCGAGACCAACCCGACGCCGATGCACGCCAACATCCGCGGCGCCAACTACTACGCCGCGACCGCAACCTCGGAGGAGGACCGATGCTGATCGAACAAACGCTCGACAAGCTCAACGCCATGAAGCTCGGCGCGATGGCCGACGCCTTCCAGCAACAGCTCGACACCGACGAGGCCGCCGCGCTCAGCTTCGAGGAGCGACTCGGCCTGCTCGTCGACACCGAGTGGACGGCCCGCGAGCAGCGCAAGCTCGAACGGCGCCTCCGTACGGCCAAGCTGCGCTACCCGGCCACGCTCGAGGCCGTCGACTTCACCCACCCGCGCCGCCTCAATCGCCAGCAGACCCTCACGCTCGGCGCCTGCGCGTGGATCGCCGAGCGCCACAACGTGATCGTCACCGGACCGTGCGGCATCGGCAAGAGCTTCCTCGCCTGCGCCTTCGTCGAACGGGCGTGCCGCCGCGGCTTCGCCGCACGCTACGTCCGCATGCCGCGCCTGCTGCACGAGCTCGCCGTCGGCCGCGGCGACGGCTCCTACACCCGGCTGCTCGCCCGCCTCGCCAAGCTCGACCTGCTCGCGATCGACGACTGGATGCTCGCGCCGCTGCGCGATACCGAGCGGCGAGACCTCACCGAGGTCATCGAGGACCGCGCCGAACGCGCTTCGACGCTCATCGCCAGCCAACTGCCCGTGACCGACTGGCACGCCGTCATCGGCGACCTCAACCAGGCCGACGCCATCTGCGACCGCCTGCTCCACGACGCGCACCGCATCGACCTGAAGGGCCGCTCAATGAGACGGACACACGACGCACCCGCCAACCGCCGGAAGGAGACGACATGATGACCACGTCCGCGACACGCCCGACGCGGCCGCCGGGCGCCAACGGCCTGTGGATCCTGCCGGTGCCATGGAAAACGCGCACGACCCGCGCGGCGACAACTGCGCCGTCGCCAAATGCGCGTTTCCCACAGCACCTTGGACGCCGCCGCAGGCGGCGGCGCCCACAGGAACCACAGGCAACCTCCTCGATGCTCACCTACACGACAGCACGAGTAGGATATCGATCAGACGCTACGGCACCGATGGGAGGCAACTGACCGACGAACGTCGCTACGCTCCGATGAGCGCGCTCCACTTCACCGAAATCCGTGATCCACATCCCCGGAATCGGTGATCCACTTCAGCGAAATCCGCACCAGGGCCGCAAGCCGAGCTTGCGGCCACAACTGCAAGCCACCGTCCCGGCGGGCAGCGGG
>JAJECS010000016.1 GCA_022821905.1 Chloroflexota bacterium
CTTTGCAGTCCTGATTGGCGGCCATTTTCTGGCGCGCTTTCGGTACTACGGCGAATGGCTGCCGAATACCTACTACGCGAAGCACGTGGACTCGTGGTACGAGTCGGGCTATCGCTACTTGTCGGCCGCGGCGATCGAGACCGGGCTGTATCTGCTGATTCCGTTGGCGTACGTGGCGTTGCGCGGTCGCTGGCGGGAGCACCGTGACGGGGTCTATGCCCTTGTGCTGTTGCTCGTCGGTATCCACATGATCTACATGCTTGAAATCGGTGGCGACCATTTCGAATACCGGCCCCTGGACTACTACTGGCCGTTGGTGGCGGTTCCGGCCGCGGAGGGCATTGCGCGACTGGGAGGAGGGCTGGCTAGGTTGGTGAGACGCTGGTCCCAGCGCCTTTGGTGGGCCGGACCACGAACGCTGGCGATCGCCGTCTTCGTACCGGTGCTCTTTTACGCCAGCGCGATTCAGGCGGCACTCCTCTTTGAAGGGTCCGCAACGGTCAGACTTGGTCACACCGGATACATCGAGCTCGATGAAGAAAACGCCGAGTGGCTGCTGACGGCGCCCGCGATGCCCGCGCTCGTCGCTATTTCCAATGATGTGCGCGGGGTGTCGCTCCGCCATGCGGTCGGTGCAAGTTTCGCGATCCATCGTGAGTCCGCCGACCATCAATTTCGAAAGTGGCAGCCCTATGAAAACGCCCAGCGAGGCGTGATTCCTACAGACGCTGTGATGGAATTGCGCACCATAGGTATCACGTCATATTACGCTCCAGACCTGAGGGTGATCGATACACTTGGACTGACGGATGCGACAGTGGCGCGTAATTCAATCGTTGATTCAAATAGCCAGCGGCGAATGGCGCACGATCGCGGGCCTCCCGCAGGCTACCTTCAGCGTAGAGGCGTCAACATTCGAGTCGGCGGCGCCAGGCTAGGCGAATTGAAAGCGCTGTCGAGAGCCAACTATGCCGTCGAGGTCGGACCGGGCCTATGGATGCCATTTGATGCGGCCGACCATCAATGGGTCAACGAGAAGTTTGCGGGTTTTGACCTGCGATCAGTGAATCGTTTTTCGCAGGCTATCCCTGAAGACAACAGTCTGGTTGTCGATGGTAGACGATTCGTAGGCGAGCAGTTTATTGGGCAATTCGAGACTGGTCTCGATGGTTGGAGAAGCGACCAAAAAGCTGTGTCGAACAACAAAGACATCGTATTCTATGGTCTCTCGACGCCAGTATTCGGTCACGTTGGTCCGGGATTCCTAACGACCTACCACCCCGGAAAGTGGGAGCCCACCGGCCGGGCCTATTCTCCGACGTTCATGGCCAGTGAGAACCAATACTTGATGTTTTTGATCGCCGGCGAACCCCATGACCAAGTGGGCATGCGCTTACTCGCCGATGGGGAAGAGGTCGCCCTTTGGCGTGGAGACAACTGGCGGGACTTTGACGTGGTGGTGTTTTCGTTGCGTGATGTTGCCGGCAAGGTGTTGCAACTCGAGATCTTCAACAATGAAATTGGGGACCGGCCGCGCCTGATGCTCGATCATGTGATGCTGGTCCGGGAGGAATCTCCGGCGACCCAATGACGTGCCGCGCACAGGAGTGGTCGACGCCGTGCCCGAGTTGAGTGAGCTGTAGAGACCACACATTTGATCTCCGGGTCCTGCCGGTGTCCATTGACCCGTGCGCGCCGATCATGCTGCCGCCCCCTCGCCTGACCCGCCGGCCGTTGACGTGCGGCTGTCCGACCTGCTCGCGTTTAGGCGAAACGAACCCCACGTAGGCTCCAGTGAGATTGCGGGCCTCCAAGACGGTCGCTCGCATCGGGTTCCGGGCAGATGGTGACCCGCCCCTCACGCGCCGCCGTGCGCCGCACGGTCAACGCCCAGGAGGAGCTGGCGGCGACACGTCACGAGAGCGCCGCATCCTGCCACCACGCCTGGCGGTGCGCATAATGGGAACGGTGACAGTGCCTGCCGGTATCAAGTTCCGCACGCTGCCTGGACCGTTAGGCGGCGTTCAATCTTTCGCCGAGCGTCTGGCTCGGGCATGCCGCTCAATCAGCCCGCGGACCCGCTCCCGGCTGCTGGCCGGATTCCTGGCCGCGAACCTCGCCCTGGTATTGCTGCCGGCGGCCGACGCGAATCACCTGGAGTTGATAGCTCCAGGAACAGAGTGGATCGGGCATCTGTGGTCCGATATCGATGGAACGTGGGCCAACACCTACAGCGTGGTCCTGTGGGGCGCCGTCGCCGTTCTTGGACTGGCCCAATTGCTCCGCCCTGGGCCTCCGGGTCGGCGTCGGTGGGCACAGGTCATCGGCTGGCTGAGCGTGACGTTGGTGGCTTCGCTCATTGCCATCGAGGACTACGCCGGATGGAAGGTCGATCTCGGCAACGACCTCAAGCAGTGGCTGCCCTATCTCCAGGCGATGCCGCCGGTCAGCAAGTGGGCGGTTGCGATTGCGCCGCTGATGGCCGGCCCGCTGCTGGTGGCGGGTTGGGTCCTATGGACGGCGCAGCGCGGGCGCCCAGCGCGCCGGCTACTCACCGGACTTGCAGCCGTCCTCCTCATCGCGGCCGTTGTCGCCGACGATGGATTGATCCGTCAGTCACCCCTGGTCCAGTTTGTCCGTCTGACACCTCCTAACTGGGCGCACCTCATCGAGGAAGGGGCGGAAATCATGGCTGGCGCCACCCTGGTGGTGATCCTGATCGAGGTTTTGGTGGCGCCGCACGACCTGGTCCCATCGCCCAGACGCGATGTCGTTTGGCGAAGGCTAGCCGTGGTCGATGTGTTGCTCGTCGGCAGCGCCTTTTTGCTGGCGACATGGCCCATCATTGAGGAGAGCCGCTCGCACATTTCCCGTCCCTGGTCGTGGACGGGGCCCATCACGCTCGTCGAGCAGCCGTTCCGCGCGAGGCATGATCATCTCCGGCGGATCGACGTGTGGGCATTCGCTGACGCTAGTCCGGCGAGCGCCGAGATATTCGCCCGACTGACGCCTGAAGGGTCGGACGTCCCAATCCGCGAGAGTCGAACGACCGTCGACGCCCGGCGCCTTGACATCGACACGGCCGCCTTCCGCTTCGCCCCAATCCCCGACAGTCGCGGCAAGGTCTACACGCTTGCGGTCGGCGTCCTGAGCGGCCGATTGCCCTATGTATTCCTTGGTCTCACTGGGAAGGACGTGTACCCCGCCGGGGAAGCTCTGGTTAGCGGCGCACCGACACCGTACGGAGACGATTTAGCCATGCGGGTCGTTTCGCACGGACACCTCATCGAAGGTCAGCTTGGGCAAGAGCCGCAGCACTGGTTGTGGCTCACCGAGGTGTTCGCGCACATCTTCTTATGGGTGCTCGTCGTCGTCGTTGCGTGGGGCGGGCTGTCGACAGGCCCACGGCGGCGGGTATGGCGTGAATTCCTCTGGCCCGCCGCTTTCACCAGCGGCCTTATCACCGCTAGCCTCGCCACTCTGGCGATCTTGGCGGCACTCGCGCCCCCGCAGCTGGCTTGACCGCATAGGCTGGTCAACGCCGTCGCCCGATGCATCTCCCTTCGAGCCGTCCCTGGCGGTGGCCGAACAGACGCACTCCGGACGGTTCCCGCTGTTCCCTTAACGGCCTCCTCCATTCCCGTCGCGAGGAAGGGAGCTTGGACACAGTCCGGAGAGGCACTCTCGCGCGGATCGGCGCTCGGGCTACCGCAACACCGACGGCGCCAGGCCTCGGCGCCGCAGCCGATAGATCGTGCGGCCCACGTGATCGGCGATATAGAGGTCGCCGTACGGGCCCACCACCACGTCGGTCGGGCGCGTCAGCGAGCTGACGAACGGCCGCACCTGCGCCGTGTAGGAGTCGCCCTGTCGCCGGAGCCGCGCGCGCAGGATGTTGTGCGCAAATGAGCTGCGCGCCCCCGCCGGCCCCCACATGGCGATCAACAGGTTCCCGTCGAATTCGCCCGCCTGCGGCCCGGTGAAGAAGGTCAAGCCCGCGGCCGCACCGTGGGCCGGCAGATTTGCCACGGGTCCGCGGGTCCCTGAGTCCGGCGGCGGCGTGCCCCAATAGCGCGCGTGCCCATAGTCCGCGCCCTGGATCACGTGGTTGAGCTCGTCGGGCGGATCGTCGTTGCGCCGCACACTGGTGTCCGGGCCGTTGTCCGTGCAAAACAGCTCCCCGTCCGGGTTGAACGCCAGGCCAAACGGGTTGCGCAATCCGGTGGCGAATTTTTCCAGCCCCGTCCCGTCCAACCTCGACCGCAAGATCGAGGCCGATAGCGGACGCTCGCGGATCTCGCCCGCGTTCGTCGTGCTGCCCAGCGTCATGTACAGCAGGCCGTCCGGGCCGATGGCGATGCCGTTGTTGCGGTGGAATGGCACCCTCGTGTCCAATTCCAGGCCCGTGACGACGTCCGCCGACTCGTCGGCGGCCCCCGAGCCGGACGCGTCTCGCAGCCGAATGATCTTCTCCTCGACGGACACATAGACGTGCTCGCCCACGAACGCCAGCCCCCGCGGATCCTTGACGCCGTCACCGGAGGCAAAGGTGCCGATCACATCGGCCCGCCCGTCGCCGGTTGAGTCGCGCATCGTCACGATCTGGTCATTCGAAAACGCGACGAAGAGCTGGTTGTCCGGGGCGAAGCGAAGCACGGCGGGGAAACCGAGGCGCCGCGTGCTGGCAAACTCCGAGATCTCGAAGCCCGGCGGCGGCACGGGCGGGCCACCGTGGATCAGTCCCGCGGGCCGCTCGGTCCGCTCCAAGCGCAGCCGCCGCCCCGGGGCCAGTGGGGGTCTGGCGTCGAAGCTCTGCACGAGCGTCCAACTGAAGTTTCTATAGGCCGAGTCGCGCGTGAAGTCCCCCACCAGCGCAAGACTCGCGGCGCCCGGCGACTGCGGGTGAACCTCCATCACCCCGGCCTCGAAATACTGCCGCACGAAGTCCGCCGCCAACCCCTCAATGATCGGGGGACGGCCATCGCCGGTCTCCAGGCGTGCGGCCGTCAGCGGCGCGCCCAGGCTGGCCTCGCCGCCGACGGCGTCGTAGAGCTCGAGAAACCCCGTGCGCATCCCGTCAACCGCCTGATTGGACACCACGTGGCCATAGGGCCCTACGGCACGGCCCGCGTGCGGGTTCGTCAACGCCGATTCGCCCGGGATGCCTGCGATCGCCGCCGCGCCCTCGCCGTCACCCAGCACGGTCCACAGGTCGCGCCACTCGATCACGACGCCCTCGCCCGTCAGGCGGCTTTCCATCACGCCCCGCTGGAAGTACTGACACAGCACGCCGTCCTCGACGATTGGTTCGCTGATGGCCAGTCCCGCCCGACGCAGCCCGCCCGTGTGGAAGTAGTGACCCAGGAAGTCGACCAGGTGATGCGCACCCGCCGCCGTCACCGAGAGCGTCGCGATGTTGTGACCCAGCTCTGGCTCGTACCGCACGGCCACGACGCGCGCGTCCCCGGTGGGCTCGAGCCCACGGACGCTTGGCCAGCGAAGGGTGAACCCGGCGGCGGCCAGCGCGCCCGCCGCCAGCAGGCGGCGGCGTGGCAGGCGTCGCGTCGCTCGGCGGGTCGTGGGCGTCACGCGGGGCAATCCTGCCGGGCTCAAAACGTGGTTATGCTACAAGAGGTCCGCGGCCGCGAGTATCGCGGACGGCACGAAGCAGCAATCGACCTTCCCCATGGCACGACGTAGGCGCCGCCGCGCATCCGATGCACGGGCGGCCGGGCCCGCCCCTGGCGACGCGGCGGCCGACACCGCCGCAGCCGACGACGCACCCGCCAAAGCCGACGAAAAGCCCAAGCGGCAACGCCGCGGGCAGCAGTCGGGCGCACAGCCACGCCCCGGATTGGGCCGCGGATTCTGGCTCTACTTTGCCTTCATGATGGCTGTGCTCATTCCGCTCAACCTGTTCTGCCTCAGCAATCTGAACCAGGGACCGGGTGACGTGCAGGACGTGCAGGAATCGCCGCTCGTGGACAGCGGCGGGTCTCGCGAGCCGTACGCCACCGATCCGCCGACCTCCGGCCCGCGGGCGCTCCAGCCCGCCGCCTTTGGCTTCCACCTCTCGACCATTGCCGACGAGGTCCAGGTGGCCAACCTGTGCGCCGGCCACGTGATCGTCCACTTCAATCCGTCTGGCGGCGCCGCGCTGGAGGCCGAGATGAACCGGGTGGCGCGAGAGCTGGAAGGCTACGACGTGGTCGTGCACCCCGATGCCGGCCTGGGCGACTCCGAAGTGGTGCTCACGGCCCTGTTGGTCATGCAGCGGCTGGGCGCCTACGACAAGGCCGAGGTCTATAACTTCGTCCGTGGATATTCCGGCAGCCGCCCCGCGGCCGAGCTCTGTCCGGGAGCAGGCGGCGGCTAGGGCGACAGCTCCAACTGCACCGGCCCCAGCAGGCCGGACACCAGACGCTCCGGCTCGATGTTGCCCTCGTGCCAATAGCGGTGCCAGGGATCGCCCATGCGCGTTTCGTCGCGCCGCCAGCGCATCTCGTTCGCGGCCAGGTTGCTTACGCGGACGCGCACAGTGTTGGATCCCGCCTGCACGGCGCCGGTGAGGTCAAAGCGGAAGGGCGGCCACACGCGCGACCCAAGGGATCGGTTGTTCACGATCACTTCGGCGTGGTGGCGCACGTCCCCAAGATCGAGCACGACCGTCCCGCCGGCCTCGGCCTTGGTCAATTCGAAACTCTGCTCATAGGCCGCGGAGCCCGAATACCACCCATAGCCCAGCTCACCCCACGGCGTCAGGCTGATCGTGGTCGGGCGCATGAACAACGCCAACGGCGCCAGCACCCCATTGGAAAAGTCCGTCGCGTGAACCTCGACGCTCAGCACGCCGCCGGTCGTGATGTTGTAGACGCCGTTGATATCCGGCGTCCGTTCCCGCACGTCGACATAGACCTTGTGCACGCCCTTGATATAGGGAATGCCGATGCCCACGCAGCCCGTCGGCAGCCGTTGGCGATACATCAGGGTGCGTGGAAACTGCACGGGCTCGCCCAGCAGCACAATGTGGCCCCACGGCTGAACGGGCGGCCCCCCACGCTCCCAGGTCACGGTCGGCACGTCGCGGGCGAATGCCGTGCCGGTCCACATCTCCGAGCGCGGCGCCTGCACGCCCCACGACTCGTCGGACACCACCACCAGCGACTCCCCGGAGCGCAGATCGATCTGCGCCTCGAACAGCAGCGAAAGCGGGGTGCCTGAGGTGCTTTCGATGTCCGCCACAATCGTGTTCTGGCCCAGCCGCAGGTAGGGCATGATGTTGTAGGTCACCGGGTTGGACCAGTCGTCGGACTCACCCAGCGCCGTCCCGTTCATATACACGGTGGCGCGCTCAACGCCCACAAACGTCGCCCAGGCCTTGATCGGCGGGTCGGTGATCGTCAGCGACTTGGTGAAGCGCAGCCGGTCGTGGGCCTCGCTGTCGGGCCGGACCACCCAGCCGTCCGGCTGTCGCACGCCGGTGATCCACGACGCGCGCCAGTTGCCCACGGCATTGGCGTCGGCGGTGGTGAGCCACAGCTCGCGCCAGGTCGAGTCGTCGTAGGCCGGGTCGCGCAGCCGCTCCAGGCGGCCCGCGCCAAGCGCAAAGTCCTGGAACCGCATCACGGGGAGTTCGGTGCGACGCACCGTGCCCTGCCCGGTGGGCACCCCGGTCTCCAGCGCAAACTGCCACTCGCAGCCCAGCTCCCGGGGCTTGACGCGCGGCGCCCGGCGGCTCGACGCGGTGCGGACGGGCTTGGTGTCGGCGTCGAAGACCACGGCGCGCGCCGTGTGCCCCGGAATGACGAACTCCGACGTGCGCCGCGTGCGCGCGCCGGTGGTGGTGATCGCCTGGTGCGAACCGCTCTCCGGGTCCCACAGTTCGGCGGCGCCCCGGGCGCGACTCTTGACGGCGACCTTCTGCTCCTCGGGCGTTTCGTTGACGACCAGCACCACCTCGCCGCCGTCCAGCCGGCGTGCCGCGAGCGCGACGCCGTCAGTGTCCGAGGCCAGGCTGGTGGCGGTCGTCAGTCGCGCCGCCAGGCGATCCAGCCAGTTCGCCGCGTCTTCCTTGAGCGTGAAAATGCGGCCCTTGCCCATGCGGCTGCCCCGCTTGGTCGAGGCCCCGGCCGGGGTCAGCGGCTTCACCAGGCGCAGCAGCTCCTCGTCGCTTGCGCCGGCGTCGGAGCTGATGCTGGGAGGTTCGCCGCCCCAGATCAGACGCCCGCCGGCCTTCACAAAGTCGGCCAGGCGCGCCGCCATGGCGCGCTCCATCACCGGCATCGGCGGGATGATCAACGCCGTCACCTCCACGCGGCCCTGGCGCAGCGTTGAGCCGTCGAGCTCGCTGCCGAGGACGAATGCGGTGTCGACGATATTCACGTCGATGCGGCGCGCATACAGTCCGTCCACCAGCGACTCGAAGGACTCGCCGATTTCCCGGGCGCGCGCATTGGGCCGGCCGTCGGCCGTGTTCGCCCATACGCTTGTCAGGGGCGCCAGCATGCCGATGGTTGTGGCCGCGTGACTGTGGCGCACCAACGCGCTGAGACGCGCGGCGTACGAGGTGACCTCGCCAAACTGGCGCCAATACGGGTTTTGGGTGAAGAACGTGTTGGGCCAATCGTCGGCCGCAGCCGCGCGGTCCATGCTGTAGTGGAAGCTCTGGATCACCGGCAGGTCGGCGCCGATCACCGCCATGCGGCTCAGCCCCCGCCGCACGTCGTCCAGGGTCACGCTCCATCCGGCCCCGCCGAACGCGCGCACCGCAACCCGGGGGCGTTCCGCCAGCGCGGCGACGGATACGGCGGGCTTGATCTCGGCAGGTTGCGCCGCTCGTGGGCGGGCATTGCGGAAGCCGTGCATGTCACTGGCCGGCAGCGGCACGGCGCGCATCGTGCGCAAGTAGTCGCCCTGGCGGGCCGGATGCGCCGCCAGGTGCTCTTCCGTGTGTCCCATCCATGCGTAGCCGCGCGCCTGGCACCACGCCGCAATCTGCTCGAACCAGGACTCGGCGTAGCGCGCCGCCAGCACCTCGTAGAAGTCGCAGCGCAGCTTGGCGGTCGCGTCACCGGCACGCACGATCAACTGCGGCAGCAGCGGCGGCAGGGCGTAGCCCTTGCGCGCGGCGAACTGCTCGGCCAGGTCGTCGGTCCATGGAATGGGTCGGCTGGCCAGGTGCGGCGAATCGAACGCGAATCCGGCGATGGCGTCGCCCAAGCGCTCGGCGTAGGGCGCGTAGGCCGCTTCGATGAAACGCGCCACCGTCTCGGGACGCAGGTAGTCGATGCGATCCTCGACCGGCGCCACGGCAAAGCTGAAGATCTGCCACTCGCCGTCCGGGCATTCCCACGTTGGCTCGTCCGGAATCTCGGTCAGGCTCTCGGGGTCCAGGCCATGCGTGGCGTCCACCCGGCCCGCCACGCGCACCAGCGGCTCGCCCTCGGGGTAGCGGCCTTCGAGCGATACCTCGGTTGGGCCCGCGACCGAAAGCACGCTCCGGACCAGGGCCTTTCCCTGATGCTCCGGGCCGGACGCGAGCACCTGGGACGGCGTCTGTCCGTCGGCTTCGCCGGGATCGCCCGCTGCCCCGCTCGGCGACCGGTAGTCGTCGCCGATCCACACCGACAACCCGGCCTTGGCGGCGGCCCCCACCGCATACTCGATGGTGTCCCACCAGCGATCGCCGAGGTACGGCGTGCGCAGCCCTCGGCTGGCGCGAATCACCACGCCGCCCATCCCCTTGTCGGCCAACTGACGAATCTGGCGGCCGATCCGCGCCTCGTGCAGCTCGCCGTTCCAGAGCCATAGCGCCAGGGGCCGGTCGTCCGTGGCCGGCGATTGGAAGCTCTCTCGCAGCTGGACGAGCGCGTCGCTCATACGCCACGCTCCGCGCGCTCACGGTGGATGCGCAGTGTGCGCCTGGCGCGGCCAATGCCGGTGCGGCGGGACACGGTTCGAAGGGAAGAGCAGCGAGTCAACGGGCGTGGACCTGCCTCAAGCGTCGCGTTCGGTTGTCGCAGACGGCGACTCCGCCGGCGGTACCGCGGCACGATGGTTGTTTCGGGCTTGATGCAGCAACTCCTGCCGCACGATCGGCACGTCACGCGGGGCGTTGATGCCAATCTTGACGCGGTCGCCAAGGATTTCGAGCACAGTCACCTCGATGGCGTCGTCCACGACAATCGTCTCGTTGGCTTTGCGGGAGAGAACGAGCACCGGCCTCCATGCCTTTCTGCGTCGGCGGCGAGCGGACGTCGTCGCGCCTGGCCGCACCCTTGTGAACTGCCACACTACGCGACAGCCGTTGATCGGGAGAAATGCACGCATCGTGCGGCTTGTTCATTTTATCACAAGCGGCCCGGCCAACCGCCGCTGGGCTGGCCAACACCGTAGCTGACGCTCCTGTGCTCCCCTCCCGTGACCCTCGCCCCGGCCACGGCGACTACACGGCCTGGATGCTCGCGCCCGTCGATCCGCACGCGGTCTACGCCGCGCTCGACGCCGGCTGCGGCGACGGGACGCGTACCGCGGCGCTGCGCGAGCGGCTGGCGCCCCACGCGCTCGTAACCGCCCTTGACCTCGACCGCGACGCCGTACGCGCCACCGGATCGTTCGGCGGCGTCGATGCGGTACGCGCCGACATTTCGCGCCTGCCTCACCCTGACGGATCGTTCGATCTGGTCGTGGCGGGTCACGTGCTGTATTACCCGAGCGATCTCGCCGGCTGGCTGTGGGAGATCCGCCGCGTGATGTCGCGGAGCGGTATGCTGCTCGCCGCCACCAATAGCGCCGAGTCCGGTCGCCGCCTGCTCGACTTGCACGCGGCCGCCTGCCGGAGCGCCGGCCAGGAGGCCATGGCCGCGCGCGCCCTTGCGCCCACCGCGAGACAGCGCTTCACGCTCGAGAACGGGGCCGACCAGTTGCGCCGGGTTTTTCCCGACGTGACGGTGCGCTGGCGGGATGATCCGCTGGTGTTCGACTCCGCGGCGCAGGCGCTGGCGGTCTACCGCGCCGGGCTCTTCACACGCGGCGTGCCTGCGCGGATGCCGCAGGCCGATCGCGAAGGTCTGGCCGACGTCCTCGCGCCCCACATGCGCGCCTCGCTCGAGGCGGCGGCGGATGCGCAAGGGCGCATCGTCATTCCCCGCCGCAGCGGCTGCTTCACCGCGCGCGGCTAGCCGCCGGGTGCGCCCGCGCCGGGCGGCTTACAATTTCGCGCATCCCCGGTTGGCTTGCCGGATCCTCGCGGACGCTTCGTGTCGGGCGTCTGGGCGGAGGCCGCGAGGATGGCGACGTCCGGTCAGGCAGGCCGCCGGGCCCGGAGTGCCTGCATGCCCACCGGTCGCGCCGTCACCATCGCCGCCGTTCTGGCGTCCATCGCGCTGCTGCCGATCATCATCATTCTGGCCCTCGGCCTCTACGGCTCGGCGGTCACCGGCGACTTCCCGCTCGTCGACGAGAGTGGGCCGACGATGCGTGTCGAACCGGAAAGCGGGCCGCCGGGCAGCGATTTGACCATCCGCGGCAGCCGCTGGGATGAGGGCACCCTGCTGCGGCTGGAGATGGTCGTGCAGGTCGCGCGGCCGCAGATCACCTTTGGCGGAGAAATCGAGACTGTCGAGCAGCCGCTGCCGGGCGTGTATGTGGGCGAGGTCGTGATCTCCCGCGCCGGGACCTTCACCATCGAAACCCAGCTGCCGACCACGGTGCCGCTGCTGCCGGGCACCCAGATCGAATTCCTCGGCGCCGCGGCCTATCGCGGCGGCGAGCCGGCCGGCGAGGGGCGCACCACCTTCCTGGTCGAGCCCGCTCCCGGCCAGCTCGATGTGGAAGTGCTGGCCGATGCCTCCGGTGATCCGCTGCCGCGGAGCCTGGTTGAGGTTCGCGGCCTGCAGGGGCAGCTGGTGGCCGCCGGGCATACCGGCACGGACGGCATTGCTCGATTCGAGGGATTGGCCTCCGATGTGGCCTATCAGGTCACGGCGCGCGCCGCCGGCTACGACACGCTGCGCGCGCCGGCGGTGGAGGCCGGCGAGGAGACGCCGGGCGAAGTGACGTTTGTGCTTCCCGCCGCCGCGCCAGGCTCCGTGTTCGTCGGCGGCGTCCCGCGACGCGGCGAGGCGGATTCGCCGACCCTGGCCGTGATCGATCTGCCGTCGCTGGCGCCGATTCGGGACGCGGAGATCAAGGCCGCCGGCGCGGCGTGGGCGCTGGCGGCCGATCCCGGGCGCGGACGCCTCTATGTCGCCGATGAGCTGGCGACCGAGATCCGCGTCTTCAACGTGCAGACCGGTCGGATCGCCGCAGCCATTCCCCTGGCGTTCAGTCTGCGGGTCGAAGTGCGCGATGAGGACGACCGGCCCCCCGCCAGCGCCGTGGTCCACTTGCTGTGGAGCGTTCGCGGGAGCGAGGTTCTGGTGCGGGCGCGCGAAACCGACGCGTCGGGCGTCGTGGTCTTCGACGATCTGATCGCCGGCAGCTCGTACGTGGTGAGCGCAATGACGGCGAGCGCCGAGAGCCTCGGTCGCACGGCGGAGGCCGCGGGGCCCATCACGGTCCATCAGTCGCCGAATCCCGTCACCATCGAGCCGCACCAAACGGCGCGCGCCACCGTCACCCTGGACTCGGACTTCGCGCAGATGTTCTATGGCGGCGAGCCGCAGCTGTTGGCGGGCAACGATCGGGCCCCGGCGACCAGCCTCGTCGTGGCGGACATGGCCGTCGACCCCGTGTCTGGACTGCTCTACGTGACCGGGTCCGACCTCGACCGCGGGCATTTGTTCGTGATCGACCCCGACGAGCGGCGCATCGTGCATGACTGGCGCGTGCCGGCCGGCGTTGGCGATGTCGTACCGCGGGGTGACGGTGAGACCGTCTACATCGCCAATCGCGCATTCTCGACCGTGGCCCTGGTGGATGTCGCCACCGGCGAGGAGTTGCAATCCGCCAAGGTGCCGTCGTGGCCGGAGGCCATCACCGCGGACACGGCCGGCAATGTGTTCGTCGCCAGCCTGCGCGACGGCAGCGTGACCCGCCTCGACGCCGACACCCTGGAGATATCGGCGGAGCGCGAGTTGGAGGAAGGCGTGCATCGGCTTGCGCTGCTGCCGGACGAATCGGCGCTGCTTGTCGCCAACATTTGGACCGACACCATCACGGCGCTGACCCCCGCCGACCTCGGCATTGCGTTTCTTTTGCCCGTGGCGGGCAACCCCCACGCGCTGGCGGTGGACGCCGGCCGCCGCACGCTGGTCGTGGGCGCCGGCGACGGCGGCACCGTGAGCATCTTTGACACGGACACTTTCGACCTGGCCCAGCAGGTGAAGCTGGGCATGCGCATCCGCGACATCGTCGCCGTGCCCGTTCCGGCATGAGCCCCTGGGGCCTGTTGGGCCACGAGCGGGCCGTGCGTGCGTTTCAGGGCGCCCACCGTGCCGGCCGCCTGGGACATGCCTACCTCATCACGGGCGTGCCGGGGTGCGGCCGGCGGACGTTCGCCGCCCGCATGGCGCAGGCGCTGCGCTGCGCACAGTCCGAGCGGCCCTGCCTGACGTGTCGCCTGTGTCGCGCGGTGGACCCGGACGCTCCCTTCTGGCAGGCGGCGGTTCGGCGGGACCATCCCGACGAGGTGGACGATCCCCGCCCACCGCGTGACCGGCGAGACGCGGGCTACGTCCATACCGCCTACCTGGACGTGCACGTGTTGCGCCGTCGCGATGGATTTCGGGACATCCCAATTCGAGGCATCCGGGAGCTTGCCGCCGAGACCTACCTCAAACCGGCGCACGGCACGGCGCGCGTCGCCATCATCGACGCGGCCGAGGAGCTGAGCATTCCCGCGGCCAATGCCCTGCTGAAAACGCTCGAGGAGCCGGCGCCGCATGCGGTGATCATCCTGATCGCCCAGCAGTCGACCGGCGTGCTGCCCACCTTGAGATCCCGCTGCCATCACATCGCGCTGGCGCCCGTGCCCGCGGCACTGATTTCCGCGCACCTGGTCGGCGAAGGCGGGCTCGATCCCGAGACCGCCGAGGCGATTGCCGCCGCGGCGCGTGGACGTGCCGGATGGGCGATCGGCATGGCGCGCGATGTGAGCCGCTGGCGGGAATTTGCTGACCGGCAGGCCACGGCCGAAGCCTTCGAGCGCGCGACGCCCCCCGAGCGTTTCATGGCGGTTGATGAGCTGCTGGGCCGCGGTCGGCCCCTCGAGCAGGCGGAGCGCGCCTATGGGTGGCTGGGGCACATCAGCCGGGCCCAGGCGTCGGAGCTCCGCGCCGCCATGCGGGCCGCCGCCGGCGACGCGCCAACCGAGTCGCGAGCGGCGCTCCGCTCCGTGGTGGCGCGCATGCTGCGCGCCCGCGCCGCCCAGGTCAACATCCAGCACAACGTCACGCCCAAGCTGGTGTTCGAGGACCTCGCGCTCCGGCCCGCCGCCGACGGCTAGCCGCGGTGACCCACGGCCCGCCGCCGGCTCGCTATGTCATCGGCGTGCGTCTGCGCCGCAATGGTCCCGTGGTGTGGCTCGACCCGGGCGATCTTCGGCCGGAGGCCGGGCAGCGGGTCGTGATCGCCGCTAACGATGGGGAGTGCACGGCGCGCGTCGCCGTGGGACGGACGGCGGCTCCCCCGGGTGCCGCCATTTCGACCCTTCGCGTGCTCAGGCCCGCTCAAGCACCCGACGACGTCGTGGGCGCGCGCGTGGAAGCCGTCGACCCGCCCCCGCGGCATGCGCCGCCGCCCGTCGGCACCAGGCGGATTGCGCGCTTCGTCAACCGCCTCCTGGCCGTGCGCCGACGGCACACCGAGGCTTCGCCGACCCTGGTCGATCTGGGCCGGGCGTTCCCGGACGACGATTCGGAGGACTCAACGGGCGGCTAGACCGCCCATCGCGACTGCCTACACGTCGTAGTAGAGCATGAACTCGTACGGGTGCGGCCGCAGGTTCACCTCGTCCGCTTCGACGGTGCGCTTGTAGTCCAGCCAGGTGTCGATCAGGTCCTGCGTGAACACGCCGCCTTCGCGCAAGAACGCGTTGTCGGCCTCCAGCGCATCCAGCACCTCGTAGAGCGACCCGGGCACCGATTGCACCTTCGCCGCCTCCTCGGGCTCAAGGTCGTACAGGTCGAGGTCCACCGGTGCCGGGGGCTCGATCTGGTTGCGAACGCCGTCCAGGCCGGCCATCAGCATGGCCGCAAACGCGAGGTACGGGTTTGCGCTCGGGTCCGGCGGGCGAAACTCGACGCGCCGCGCGGCCGGGCTCGGTGAGTAGGCCGGGATGCGCACGCAGGCGCTGCGGTTGCGCTGCGAGTACACCAGGTTCACCGGCGCCTCGAATCCCGGCACCAGCCGCCGGTACGAGTTCGTCGTGGGCGCGCAGAAGGCCAGCAGCGCCGGGGCGTGCCGCAGCAGCCCGCCGATGTAGTGACGGGCCGTCTCGCTCAGCAGCGCGTAGCCGTCCGCGTCGTAGAACAGGTTGGCGCCGCCCTTCCACAGGCTCTGGTGCACGTGCATGCCTGAGCCGTTGTCGCCGAAGATCGGCTTGGGCATGAACGTCACGGTGTAGCCGTGCTGGCGCGCCACGTTCTTGATGATGTACTTGAAGAGCATGATCTGGTCGGCGGTCTTCGTCAGCGGGCCGTAGCGGATGTCGATCTCGGCCTGGCCGCCGGTGGCCACCTCGTGGTGGTGCAACTCGACATCAATGCCGACGTTCATCAGCTCCAGCGTGATCCGCGAGCGCAGGTCCTGCAGCTTGTCGTTGGGCGGGACCGGGAAATAGCCCCGCTTGTGCAGCGGGCGGTGCCCCAGGTTCGGCGCGTGGGCGTCGTCCGCGCCCGAGTTCCAAATGCCCTCCTCGGAGTCGATGAAGTAGAAGGCCGCATTGGCGCTCTGGTCGAACCGGACGCTGTTGAGGATGAAGAACTCGGCCTCCGGACCCCAATAGCTCGTATCCGCGATGCCGCTGTCGATGAGGTGCCGCTCGGCCTTCTGCGCCACGTGCCGCGGGTCGCGCGAGTACGGCTCGCCGGTCACCGGGTCCTGGATGTTGCCCGTGAGCACCAGCGTGGGTATTTCCAGCGTGGGGTCCACGAACGCCGTCGTGGGGTCGGGCATCACCAGCATGTCGCTTTCATGGATCTGCTGGAACCCCCGCACGCTCGATCCGTCGAATCCCAGGCCCTCGTTGAACACGTCCTCGTCCAGCTTGTCTAGCGGAATCGAGAAGTGCTGCCACGTGCCCGGGATATCGGTGAAGCGAACGTCCACGATGCGGCAGTCGGCGTCTCGCGCTTTGCGAAGCGCCGCCTGGATCAGGTCTGCTTGTGAGGCTTCTGCCATTTCGACTTGTCCTCCCTGGCCGGGCGCCGCGCGCTCGACCAAACAAAAAACGCCCAGCAGCGGCAGCGCTGCATGGGCGCGATCCCGCCCGCGGCGCCAGCTCTGGCGCCCTGCGGACACCGTCCATCGACGGCCCCGGATTGTAGGCGGCGCGGCGCCGCTTCTGCAACGGCAGGTCAGCCCGAGCGGCGGACCCTGCGCGTTTGTCATTCCCGCGGAGCCCGTCCCCGCGAAGGCGGGGAGCGGGAATCCATCCCCGCAGGTCAGCCGAAGAATCGACGGGCGCCGCCCGTGCTGGGTCACCATGCGGCGCTCAGACTTCAACGTCGCCCACTACCACAGCTCAGTGGCCCCCTTTTGACCAACGACGGCCCACCACGCACGCTGGGGCGCAGGAGGTGGTGCAGATGACAGAAACAGGCAAGGCGAACGTCGGCAACGTCGCTCGAGGTGTATCCGGGCTAGCCACGGTGGGTGTGCTAGTGGCCACCGTCGTGGTCCTGCTGCTTGGCGCTTTCGGCGTCGTTGATATGGAGGGGACCGTTTTCGAGGGGACGGCGCTCGCCTACGTGGTGGCGGTTGGGACGTTCGCGCTAAGTCCGATCGTGGCCGTCGGTCTGATCGCCGTCAGCATCTTCAACTCCGTCGGCATCATCGCCATCGGCGCCGGATCGGCCAGCGGCATCATCGCCATCAGCGGGGGTGACGCGCAGGGCATCATCGCCAT
This sequence comes from Chloroflexota bacterium, assembly GCA_022821905.1. Classification (GTDB taxonomy): domain Bacteria; phylum Chloroflexota; class UBA11872; order UBA11872; family UBA11872; genus JAJECS01. The sequence continues at coordinate 17,069 of JAJECS010000016.1, forward strand.
CAGCGCCGGCGGTCGGGCGAGCGGCATGCTCATCGGCATCGGCGACGAGGCTCGGGGCGCCCTGGCCGTGGCCTATTCGGGCCGCACCGCCAAGGCCTTCGGCAATTGGCCGCCCTGGCCCAAAGAAGAGCCCGCCTCCGAGTAGTCCCGGGCCACCGTTCGGCCCCCTCTCCCTCGATGGGAGCGGGCCACCGGAGCAGGCCCGACGACGGGCTGCTCACCGCCGTGCGCTAGGGTTAGCCGACACGTTCGGCCAAGAGGTGGCGAAGCGGCGTGGAGCGCTGGGCAGGCTGGCTGCGTGGCCACCTCGGAGTGGCCTTGGGCGTCCTCGGCACGCTGGCGGTGCCGGTGGTCGGCATCATCGTGCTGCGGTTCCTCTTCGCCGGTCCGCCGATGGACTTGTCGGCGGTGGTCATTTCGCCGGCGGTCAGCGCCCCGGTTGTGCCGCGACCGGCTGTCGCGCCTCCCGAAGGCGCACCGACCGTGATGCCGCTCGTCACGCCGACGCCCACCCCAACCCCGACGCCGACGCCCACGCCCACGCCCGCGCTGAATCGTCGCGTCAATGCCACGGACGGTCTCAACGTCCGGGTCGAACCCACCGTCCGGGCGGCCGTGATCCGGGTGCTGCTCTACCAGACCGAGGTGCGGCTCACCGGGCGGCAGCGAACCTCGGATGGCCTCATTTGGCTCCAGCTGGAGCCCGACGGCTGGGTGCAGGCGCGCTATCTCGACCCCTAGCCGGTTTGCCGCCGCAATGAAGCGGCTACTCGCGCGCGCCCAGCGCGGCCAGGATCCCGCGCGCCTTGTCGGATGTCTCGTCGAATTCGAGATCCGGGTCTGAGTCCGCCACGATCCCCGCGCCCACGTCCAGGCTGGCGCGCCCGTTCGCCAGCTGCAGCGTCCGAATAGCCACGCTGGCGGTCAGCGCGCCGTCGAATCCGAGCCGAAACACGCTCCCGCAGTAGACTCCGCGACGCTCGGGTTCCAGCTCGTCGATGATTTCGATGGCGCGCAGTTTCGGCGCGCCGGTCACGGAGCCGCTCGGCGCGCAGGCGCGGAGCAGGTCGACCGAGGTCGCCCCCTCGGCCAGCTCCCCGCGAACGACGGACACGAGCTGCCATACCGTCGGATGGGGCTCCACCGACCACAGGATCGGCGCCCGCACGCTTCCCGGTGTGCACACGCGCCCAAAGTCGTTGCGCATCACGTCCACGATCATCACGTTCTCCGCGCGGTCCTTGGCGCTGACGCGCAACGCACGGGCCCGGCGCTGGTCCTCGGCCGGGTCCTGACTCCGAGGTCTGGTTCCCTTGATGGGGCGCGCCGTCGCCTGCCGGCCGTCGCTGCGGATGAAGAGTTCCGGTGAGGCACTCACGATGTCGACCGGCCCCGCTCGGATGAGCGCGCCGAACGGCGCCGGATGCCGATCCACCAGCTGTCGATACACGTCGAGGCTCGATCCTAGGCACTGGAACTTCAGACGCCGCGCCAGGTTGACCTGGTAGCAATCGCCCGCCGCGATGTAGTCCAGCACTCGTCGCACGCGGCCGCCGTAGGCCGCGCGATCGAGATTCGTGGTGACGCCGGACGCGAGCACCTCCCGCGGGTTGGCGGGCGGTGCCGCCAGCCGCGCGCGGGCTTCAGCGATCAGTTGCTCCGGATCGCGTCCGAAACGGCCGGTGGCGGTGACAAGGCACTCGCCGGTGGCTTCGTCCCGGGCGATCACCCGGTCGTGGACGCCGGCCCAGAGATATCCCGCGGGCGCCGGCGCGGGCGGCACGCGCAATGTCTCCAGGGCGAAGACCGCGTCGTAGGCCAGGTAGCCGATGGCCCCGCCGCTAAAGGGCGCCGGCCAGTTCGGGTGCCGGTCGTCGGGTCCCAGCAGGGCCGCGAGCCCGGCAAAGCCGTCGCCGCCGTGTCTATCCCACACCAGGCATTCCGCCGGGTCGGCCGCCAGATAGGTCCATCGCCCGTTGTCCTCTGGGCCGCCGTCGAGCACCGCCAGGTGCGGCAGGTCGGCAAAGCTCGACGCGCATTCCCGCAGCGGAGGGACGGCGCCGACGGCCGCCATCCGCCACGTGGAGGTTGCCGGCGCCCTAGCGGGGCGTGTCGTAGCTAGCAATCAGGTCGTAGTAGGGCTTGCGCACCAGGTATTCGCCGGGTCCCAGTCGCTCGGGCCCCGGAGCGGGCACCGCCGTGAGCTGCAGGGCCTCGACGGCTGGCCGCCCGCGTTTGGCCCATTCGTCGATCGACGCGGCCAGGCGCGTGTGGGCGCCGTTGCCTCCATAGACCACCACGCCCGCCGTGCCCCACCCGTCGCTCGACGTCATGATGCTCGCCAGCGACTCGGACTTGCGGTCCAGCAGCGAAATCCCGCGCACGCGGCCGTCGCCGGCTTCGGTCACGAACGCATCGGCGTTTGTCAGCAGCACGTAGGCCGCCGCTCCCCAGGCAATGGGCACCTCGTCCCGCACCTGGCGCTTCTGGCGAAACACCCGCGTCAGCACGCCGGCGGGAAACTCGTCCGGCGACTCCCACACGAACCGGAGCTTGGGCCGCACCGGCAATCGGAAGGTTGCGCCCGCGGCCGCGGCGGACCCGCGCAGCGACAGGAAGCTGCACGCCCGCATCGATTCGGCGACCAGTCGCGTCCCGTGCTTGCGGAACGCCGGGGTGAGAAACGGCAGACCCTTCACGTTGATGGGACCCACCAGCAAGCCGCCGTCGACCAGTTGCTCGGTCCAGGCGGGCGAGATGACCGGCGTCGCCGCGCTCAGCTCGATCCGGTCGTACGGCGCCCCGTCCGCGGCGCCGTCGAAGCCGTCGCCGGTGTGGACGTTCACGGCCGCGTAGCCGACGCTCCGCAGCGCCTCGCGGGCCCGTCGCGTCAGGTCCTCATCGATGTCCACGGTGGTCACCCGGCCGTGCGGTCCCACCAGCTCCGCCAGCAGCGCGGCGTTATAGCCCGTGCCGGTGCCGACCTCCAGCACGCGCATGCCCTCGCCGACTTGCAACTGCTCCAGCATCACCACGATCGCGGACGGCTGGGAGAGGGTGCTCAGCAGCTCGTCGTCCGCATACTTCACCGGCACCACCGTGTCCTGGTAGGAATGTTCCACGCTGGCTTCGGGCACGAACACGTGCCGCGGCACGGCTCGGAGAGCGGCGGTGATGCGGGGATCGCGTAACGTGGCCTCATGCGACAGCTTCTGAACCAGCGCCTCGCGAAGGCGCGCGCTCTCGCGGGTGTCGTGCGCCGGCGCCGCGGGCTCCTCCGCCATGGCGCCCCCCGCGCCGGTCCGTTGGGCATCGCGCATGGGCTCCCCCTGCCGAATCCTAACGCTCACGGCGGTCGACCGGGAATCGACGCTGGGCAATGTTGGATCCGTCATTCCTTTGAGACGAAAGCCATGCGCCATAGTTCGTCATTCCCGCGGAGGCGGGAATCCACCCTGCACCTGACCAGGGGGCGGACGGGGTCTTCGCGGGCATCTTTCGACCGACCGGGTTTTGCACCGTGATCCATCACCCGTGAACCTGCCCGCCGGCAAGCTCCCTCCCGAGCTGCTCCGCCCCTTCCTGCGCGCGACGCCCGACCCGCCGCCCGACGTGGTGCTCGGAGCGGCCATCGGCGAAGACGCCGCCGTCTTGGACCTCGGCGGCGACGAGCTTCTGGTCGCCGCGTCCGACCCGATCACCTTTGGCAGCGCCCAACTCGCGCAGGATCTGCTCGCCGTCAACGAGAACGACCTCGTTACCACCGGCGCGCGCCCGCGCTGGCTGGTGACCACGCTGCTGCTGCCGGAGGGCATCGACGCGGACGGCGCCCGTCGGCTCTTGGACGACCTGGCGCAGGCGGCCCGGACGCACGAGGTGGCGCTGGTCGGAGGGCACACGGAGATCACCGTGGGCCTGGACCGCCCCATCGCCATCGGCTGCCTGCTGGGCACGCTGCCGCGGGACGGCGTCGTGCGAACCGCCGGCGCGCGCGTCGGCGACGCGGTCATCGTCACCGGCGGGATCGCCATCGAAGGCGCGGCCATCCTTGCCGAGGAGCACGCACCGGCGCTGCAAGCGCGCGGAGTCGCCCCGGAGGTCGTCGCCGCCGCCGCCCGACTACGCCGACACCCGGGCATTGCGGTGCGCCGCGCGGCGGAAATCCTGCTGCAAGCACGAGCGGTCGTGCACGCCATGCACGATCCGACCGAAGGCGGCGTGGTCACGGCATTGCACGAGCTGGCCGAGGCCGCGCACGTTGGCCTGGCGATCGAACGCGACGCCATTCCCGTCTTCCCCGAATGCCGCATCATCTGCGACGCCCTGGGCCTCGATCCGCTCGGACTCATCGCATCCGGCGCGCTTCTGGCCGCGATTGATCCGGCTGCCGCCGAGGGCGCGCTCGCCAGGCTCCGGCGCGCCGGCATCGACGCGGCGCGAATAGGCTGGATCGTGGACCGCGTCGCCGGTGCAACGTTCACGGTGGATGGCACAGCCACCCCCCTGCCCACGTTCGCCCGCGACGAGCTGGCGCGCTATCTGGAATCGGTGGAGGGCTGACTGGCGGTGTAGGCGACCACCGCGCTAAGAAACCTCTGAAAAAAGGCGAGCCGGCCGGGGCGCCGCCTATGCTCCCACGGGATGGGCACTCGGTGAGGGTCAGGATGCCGCCGCAACGCACATTTGCCGACGTGGAGTATGACGGCCAGCCGCGCCAGACGCGGC
>JAJECS010000009.1 GCA_022821905.1 Chloroflexota bacterium
GTCGTCAAGGAAGTCGCGGTCGAGAAGGTCGTGACGCAGGAGGTCATCAAGGAAGTCGTCAAGGAAGTCGAAGTCGTCAAGGAAGTCCCCAAGGAAGTCGTCAAGGAAGTCGAAGTCATCAAGGAAGTTCCGAAGGAAGTCGTCGTCGAGAAGGTCGTCACCAAGGAAGTCGTTGTCGAGAAGCTCGTGACTGCCGAGATGATGATCCCGGAGGGGCCGATCAGCGGCGGCACGCTGAATCACAGCGGCAGCGGCCCGAACCACCAGGACATCTTCAACCCGCTCAAGCAGGTCAGCAGCTCGCAGGCCTACATCACCGACTATGTGTTCCTACCCCTGTGGTATGGCGACACGTGGGGCCCGGGTGACACGCCGGCCATGACGGGTGAGTGGGACAAAGGCGTGGCCAGCAGCTGGGACGAGGTCGAACGAGGCCGCGTCTACAACTTCCACATCAACCCCGACGTGACATGGCACGACCAGGTGCCGTTGACGGCGGACGACGTGCTGTTCGGCGCCAAGATGGGGCTGGACAAGAACTACGGCTCGGGCCAGCACAAGAAGGCCTGGGGCCGGATCGACGGTGCCGAAGCCTGGGGTGAGAATCCCACGGACAACGTGGAGGACATTGCCGGTCTCACGAAGCTGGACGAGATGACGGTGCAGGTCGCGATCGACCGGCCCGATACGGCCTGGTGGGCGAGCCGCGACTGGCACCTGCCGCCGATGGCCCGGCACCACTACGCCGGCCTCGACCCGGCGACGGCGATCCAGACGCGGGCGCTGAACCCGCTGGGCAACGGTCCGATGATCTGGGAGCGCTACGTCACCCAGCAGTTCGCCGATATGACGGCGAACAAGGACTTCGCCTACGGCGCGCCGTACGTCGACGACTACGTCGTCCGCTACGGTGAGCGGAACGCGCTGGACGCAGCGATGGAGGCTGGCGAGCAGGACTTTCACCGCGCGAGCAACATCGAGGCCTTCCAGCGCCTCGCGAGCCTGGGTCACTTGCGGCCGTTCCCGCAGCGCTCGCCGTTCGGCGGGCACGTGTTCTTCAACCAAACCGCCGAGACCTTCGCCGACATGACGCTCGAGCAGCAATCGCTGATGATCGAGGCCATGGTGCGCGCGGTTGACCGGGACACGATCAACAACGAGCTCCACGCGGGCACGCTGTTCATCTCGGACTACATCTTCGAGCACGTGGCGCTGATGCAGGACCCGCCCGAGGGCACTTTCCGCGCCCTGCCCTACGACCCGGACGCGGCGCGCGCGCTGGTCGCAGAGGCCCAGTGGGACTCCGAGAAGGAGATCCAGTGGATCAAGTGGGGGCCGCCGACGCCGACGGACCTCGCGCTCAAGGACTACTGGGAGCAGGTGGGCATCAAGGTTGAGTTCTTCCTGGTGGACGGCTCGGCAGTGATCGAGAAGCTGTACCAGGAGCGGGTCCACGACCTGGTTATCGCCAACATGGGCGGCGACCAGGCCGTGGTGGACGCGTGCCTGCGCGTGTGCAGCGACCGCGTCTACGAGTTGGGTGGTTGGAACCACTCCAACATCAACCGCCCGTGGATCGACGAGGCCTACGCCGATATGCTCGCGGCGCCGAACAACGAGGCGCTCCGCGAGCGGTGGCTCGAGTTCGCCGCGCGGCTCCACTCCAAGGGCAACATGGTGGCCGGCCTGCTGTGGCGCGGTTCACTGCGGAACCTGTATCACAGGCGTCTGCAGGGGGCGTTCTACATGCAGTTCTACGCCATGCCGGTGCACTCGCCGATCGAGCGAGTGTGGCTGGACGACTACTGGGAACAGCGGTAGACGCCCACCGCGAGGCCGCCGTGTAAGCAGCGGTACGAGCGGCAAGCGAAGAGCCGGCGGTCATTCGACCGCCGGCTCTTCGGCGTCTCGCGGATACAGCACTCCCCATGAACGCGCCGAGTTTCGGCAGGGGCTTCGGGCGAGATCGTCGCATCCACCGGGGTCGTTGCCGGATGCCGAACCGGTCGTGCTGAAATTGTGAGGTGCGGCGATTTGGACCCAGCCACCAGGCTGATGAAAGAGGGGGGATTCGCGCGCCTGCCGTGGATTCAGGTAGCCTTGTCGCCCGTGGCGGTGCCTGAACGTCTCAAAATTGAGCCGCCGCAATTCCGCCGCGGATGCTCCGGTGACCGGTGCATGATCGCTGAATTGGCGGCAGGGGAGGCTGGTATGAGGCAAGTCACGGGACGGGTCATGACCCGTCGGAATCTGTTGCGCGGTGCGTCCGCCGGCCTATTTGGGGCCGCAGGCGCGGCCGTGCTGGCGGCGTGTGGCGAGGCGCAAGTCGTCGAAAAGATCGTCACGCAGGAAGTGATCAAAGAGGTCCCGGTTGAGACCGTCGTCACCAGGGAAGTGGTGAAGGAGGTCCCGGTCGAGTCCGTGGTCACGAAGGAAGTGGTCAAGGAAGTCGCGGTCGAGAAGATCGTGACGCAGGAGGTCATCAAGGAAGTCGTCAAGGAAGTCGAAGTCGTCAAGGAAGTTCCGAAGGAAGTCGTCAAGGAAGTCGAAGTCATCAAGGAAGTTCCGAAGGAAGTCGTCGTCGAGAAGGTCGTGACGAAGGAAGTCGAGGTCATCAAGGAAGTCACGGCCGAGATGATGATCCCGGAGGGTCCGCTCAGCGGCGGCACGCTGACGCTCAGCGCCAGCCGCGCCAACACCCAGGACATCTTTACGCCGCTGCGGGCTGTCAGCAGCACCCAGGGATTCGTGTTTGGCTACGTCTATGAGCCGCTGTGGATTGGCGACACCTGGGGCATGGGCGAGACGCCGCAGATGACGGGCAGCTGGGACGTGGCGCTGGCCAACCGGTGGGAGGAAGTTGAGCAGGACCGCTCCTACATCTTCCATCTCAACCCGGACATCTGGTGGCATGACCGGACGCGGGTGGTCGACGCCGACGACATTCTCTTCGGCATGGAGATGGCGTTCGACCCGGCGTACAACAACAACAAGCACAAGACGGCCTGGGGCGACATCGAGGGTGTCAAGGCTTGGGCGGAGAACCCGACCGAGAGCATCACGGACGCCTCGGGCGTGACCAAGATCGACGAAATGACGGTCCAGGTCACGATCGAGCGCCCCGACAACAACTGGTGGGCGTCCGGCAGCAAGGTCTTTGCGATGCCGCGCCACCACTTCGCGGGGCTGGACAAGGCGATTGCAACCGAGGCGCGAGCCGTGGACCTCTTGGGCAACGGCCCGATGATCTTCGAGCGCTACGTCACGCAGCAGTTCGCCGACCTCACCGCGAACAAGGACTGGGCCTACGGCGCGCCGTATGTGGACGACTACGTCGTGCGCTATGGCGACGGCGCGGCGCTCGACGCGGCCACCGAGGCCAACGAGCAGCCGAACCCGATCGACTTCCACCGTGCGGCGGGCGGCATCGAGGCCTTCGCCCGGTTGGCGGCGCAGGCGCACCTGCGGCCGTTCCCGCAGCGCTCGCCTTTCGCGTCCGGCGTGTTCCTCAACCAGACGGCGGAGATCTTCGAGGACATGACCCTCGAGCAGCAGTCGTTGCTGATCGAGGCCATGGTGCTGGCGGTTGACCGCGAACAGCTGAACAACGAGCTGCACGGCGGCACGCGGTTCATCTCGGACTACATCTTCGAGCACGTGGCGCTGCTGTCGGATCCGCCCGAGGGCACCTTCCGCGACCTGTCCTACAACCCGGACGCCGCGCGTGAACTGCTCGCGGAGGCGGGTTGGGACTCGAACAAGGTCATCAAGTGGATGCGGTGGCGAGCGCCGGCGCCGCGCGACCTGGCGATCAAGGCCTACTGGGACGAGGTTGGGATCCAAACCGAGTTCTTGCTCATCGACGGTTCCGCCGTGATCGAGAAGCTCTACCAGGAGCGGGTGCACGACCTGGTGTTCGCCAACATGGGCGGCGACCAGAACCCCGTGGACGCGTGCCTGCGCATCTGCAGCGACCGGCTGTATGAGCTGGGTGGCTGGAACCACTCGAACATCAACCGGCCGTGGATCGACGAGGCCTACGCCGCCGTCCTCGGCGCGGCCAACGCCGAGGAGCGGCGCGAGGTGTGGCTGGAGATGGCGACGCGGTTGCACGCGCGCGGCGAGATGGTCTACGGCCAGTTCTCGCGCGGGTCGCTGCTGAACCTCTACCACCGCCGGGTGCAGGGCGCGTTCTGGATGCAGAACTACGCCATTCCCGTGCGGTCGCCGATCAACCTAGTGTGGATCGACCCATATTGGGAAGAGCGGTAGACGCTCATCGCAAGGCCGCTGCGTAAGCAGCGGTACGAGCGGCAAGCGAAGAGCCGGCGGTCGGACGACCGCCGGCTCTTCGGCGTTTCGGGGATCCCGAGAAATCCCGGCGACGATGACGCGCGCCGGTCTTCGGCGGCGCCCACGGGCATCATGGATAATCCCCCACGGCTTTCCGCGCCGGCTGACGGCGCGGCGCGACAAAGGAACCTGGCGACATGCACTTGGTGCGCTACGAACTCGACGGCAGCATTCGACACGGCATCTTGGAAGACGGCTCGATTTCCGAGATCGAGGGCGATTTCTTCGGCGACCGACAGCGCACCGGCGCAGTTGTGGCGCTCGACGCGGTCACACTCAAATCCCCAACCATGCCGTCCAAGGTCATCAACGCCGCCGGCAACTACGAAAGCCACATGGCCGGCGCCCCCAAGCCGCCCCGCCCCAAGCCGTTCCTGGCCCCCAGCACGTCCGTCACGGACCCCGGCGCCAACGTCGTCATGCCGCGCGAGACGCCGGTGTCCTATGAGGGCGAGATGGCCGTCGTCATCAGCAAGCGCGGCCGCCACATCGCCGAGGACGAGGTGTCCGACTACATCCTCGGCGTGTGCTGCGCCAACGACGTCAGCGCCTATGAGTGGGTCGGCGCCGACAGCGACTGGTTCCGCGGCAAGGGATCGGATACCTTCTCGCCGTTCGGACCGTGGGTCACCCCCGGCCTCGACTACCGTGACCTCCAACTCATCACGCGCGTGAACGGCGAGGTCGTCGAGGACACCCGCACGACCAAGATGTTCTACGGCGTCGACGAGTTGGTCAGCTACGTCTCGCGCTACATGACCATCGAGCCGGGCGACGTCTTCTTCACCGGCACCTCCGGCGAGAGCACGCCGCTCAACGACGGCGACGTCGTCGAGGTCGAAGTCGAAGGCAACGGGGTCCTCAGCAACACCTTCGTGCTGGCAACCTAGCGGGTCTGCTGGAGCCGCTCGGTCACTCCGAGCGCATCACGTCCGGCCGCAGACTGCCCGGACCGTGCTTCAAGCTAATCCACGAGACCCATCAGGGCCCGTCGCACCGGGTCCGTTTGGCTCGCGAGGTAGGCCGGGGTGGATTTCATCTCGTCGTGACCCGCGAACTCGACCTGCGACGGCTTGTAAAGCAGCCAGATCACCCGGCGCGGCGAGTCCGATTCGTTCGGCGTGTTGGTGTGCCAGAGGTTGGTGTTGTTCAGCAGACAGGCGCCCGCCGGGCCGGTGGCGTGCACCATGCCGGGAAGCAGGCGCGGCTGACCGTCGTGGTTGGCCCACGGCGGCGGCGGCTCCGGGCTTTGGTGGCTTCCGGGCAGAAAGGCCGTCGCGCCGTTGTGTTCGGTGATGTCGTCCAGGAGATAGGTCAGGCGGAGGTACGGACCGCCGTCGCGATGCCAAAGCGTTGCCGCCCGCGAGCGCGGCGCCCGGAAATTGCCCGTGGCATCGCAGCACAGCGTGGCGTCATGCCCCAGCGCGGCTTGGACGAGCGGCAGCACGGTGGGCAGGTCCATCAGGTCCTCGAACACCGGGTCCAGCTCGAACAGCCGGTTGATATCGATCGATCCCGATCCCGGAAGCGATGTCCGGCGATAGTCCTCCACGGCCGTCGGCACGTTGGCGTGATTGTGGAAGAGCCCGTCGAGGCGTTCCCGAACTCGTGTGACCTGCGGGGCGGAAAGGGCGCGCGGAACAAGCGTGTACCCGGTCAATTCCAGGCGCTTGAGGTGCAGCGCCATGGCGTGGACCTCGGGTACGGGCTCCATCGCAACCCTCCTTCTCGACCAATCACACCGCGAGCGCCGCGAGGATAGCGCCAGGTCGGCGAGCCTGACTTGGCTCCGGCAACACTCGCAAAGAAAGCAGCGGGCTGGTCCGGCGTAGGGGCGCTTCGCGAAGCGCGCTGCCTCGACTCCCAAAGGCAACGGGCGGCCGGAATTGGTGGCGCCATTAGACTGGCCTCAGACCTGAAACTCGATTCGAGGCTAATCGTGCCTTCGACTCCAGCGCCCGTGGTGGTGATCTGCGCCGACGGCGCCGACCCGGCCTATGTGGACGCGGCCATCGACCACGGGTGCATGCCCACGCTCGCACGCTTTCAGCGCGAGGGCGCCTATCACCTCGTCCCGGCGGCCATTCCTTCGTTCACCAACCCCAACAACATGACGATCGCGACCGGCCAGCCACCGGCGGCGCACGGCATCTCCGGAAACTACTTCTACGACGCCAGGCGCGAGGTGGAAGTGATGATGGACCACCCGCGCTTCCTTCGGTGCGAGTCGCTCTTCACCCGCTATAGCGCCGAAGGCCGCCGCGTGGCCGCCATCACGGCCAAGGACAAGCTGCGCACCATGCTGGCTACCGGCTGGCAGGGCGTCTGCTTCTCCGGCGAGTTGGCCCATGAGACCACGGACGACGAACACGGCATCGCAAACGTCACCCAGCGCATGGGCCAGGCCAATCCTGGGATCTACTCGGGACGCATGAGCGACTTCGTCATGGCCTGCGGCGTCTACCTGGTGCGCGAGCGCCTGGCGGACCTGCTGTATCTATCCCTCACGGACTTTGTGCAGCACACCTACGCGCCCGGCTCGCCGGAAGCCGACGCCTTCTACGCCGCGCTCGATGGCCGTCTGGCCGATCTCGACGCGCTGGGCGCTGTGATCCTGCTCACCGCCGACCACGGCATGAACGACAAGTGCCATCCCGACGGCTCGCCCAACATCGTCTACCTGGAAACGATGTTGGAGGCGGCAATCCCCGGGCCGTTTCGCGTCGTGCTGCCCGTAACCGACCCACACGTGACGCACCACGCCGGCCTGGGGTCGTTTGCCACCGCCTACCTCCAGCCCGACCAGGTGGACGCGGCGCTCGAACGACTGCGCGACGACCCGCGCATTGACGACGCGCTGCCTCGCCATGAGGCCGCCGAGACCTACGAGCTTCCCACCGACCGCATCGGCGACATCGTCGTGCTCAGCGATCGAGGCTCGGTCCTGGGCCGAGCGCCGGGCGCACACGATCTCACGGTTCTGAGTGCTTCCCGCCTCCGCTCCCACGGCGGCCTGCACGAGGTGACCGTGCCCTTCGCCGCCAATCGCCGGCTAACGCCTGAAGTGCAAGATCGGGCCGCTACCCTCCGCAACGCGGACGCGTTTCCAGTTGCCCTGAACGGTCTGCAAACGTAGGCGAGCGTTCAGCGCATGCGGCGCTGCCTGGGCCGTGGCACTCTCGGCTGAGGGAGGCTCGATGATCGAGGCAGCGCCGGCGCCCAGCACCGCCTGGCTCCTGCGCCGCCTGGTGGCCTACCTGCGACCGCACTGGCGCTGGCAGGCTGCGGCGATCATGGCGTCGGTCCTCGTTGTCGCCACATACATACCCTTTCCCTGGCTAACCAAGATTCTCATCGACGATGTCGTGGGGGCCGGCAACCTGGACCTACTCGGGCCGGCGGCCGCGGGCTTGGTCGCGGCGGCCGTGGCCACGGCCCTTTTCCTTCTGGCGTCCAACTATCTGTTCACCACCGCCGGCGAGCAGGCGATCAACGACCTCCGCACGCGCCTTATGGACCACACGCTGCGGCTGCCGCTCGCCTACTTCCGGCGCAAGCGGAGCGGCGAGGTCGTGGCCCACTTCACCACCGACTCCGTCGCGGTCACGGGCGTCTATCGCGCGGCTTTCGGCGCCGCTCCGGCCGCCCTGATCGAGCTGACGGTGATGCTGCTGATTGTCGGGCTCATCGACTGGCGCTTTGTCCTGGTGTCGCTTGGCGTCCTACCGCTGCAAGTGTTTCTCCCCGCGCTGCTCGGCCGCCCGCAACGCCGGGCGGGTGAGCGAGAGCAGACGGCCATGGCCGCGCTTGGCGGGCTATCCACCGAGCTGGTCGCCGGCGCCCGCGAGATCAGGGCCTTTAACCGGCAGGGCTGGGCGGCGAGCCGCCTGGCTGACGATCTGCGCCGGCTGTTTAGCGCTCGCCTGCGTGTGGCGGCATTGCGACAAACTCGGCTCTTCTTCAGGCTCATCTTCGAGCTGATTCGGGTGGCGATCTTCGCGGTCCTGGCTGGGGCCATCCTCGGCGGTGAGATCAAGATTGGCGTGGTGTTCGCGTTGGCCCAGTACATGGCGTATATCTTGGCGCCGGCATACGCGCTGATGGGCGCTTACGCCGAAACCCAGCACGCCCTGGGCGCCGCGGGACGGCTGTTCGCGTTCCTCGACACGCCCACGGAGTCGGCGAAACCGGACGCCGCGCGTGGCCTGCCGGACTTCCGTGGCGAGATCGACTTCGAGCACGTCAATGCCGCCTACGAGAGCGGCGCGCCCGTGATCCAAGACGTGAGCTTCACGGCGCCAGCCGGTCGGACCACGGCCTTGGTCGGTCCCAGCGGCTCCGGCAAGACCACCGTCGCGAACCTGCTGCTGCGCTTCCTGCAGCCGTACGGCGGACGCATCCTCGTGGATGGACATGACGTGGCCGCGGTCACCGCGGCCGAGTGGCGGCGCCAGGTGGGCGTCGTGTTCCAGGACCCTGTGCTCTTCGCAGGCACGGTGGCCGACAACATCAGCTTTGGCCGCGATGAAATCTCCGACGCGCGGGTCGTCGAGGCGGCCACCATCGCGAACGCGCACGATTTCATTACGGCCATGCCGCGGGGCTACGCGACCCAGATCGGCGAACGTGGATTGCGGCTCTCCGGCGGGCAGGCGCAGCGCATTGCGATTGCCCGGGCCATCGCCGCCGACCCGCGGATCCTCGTCCTGGACGAGGCCACCTCTGCGCTGGACGCTGAGGCCGAACGCTTGGTGCACGCGGCGCTTGACCGGGCTGCCGAGGACCGCACGATGCTGGTGATCGCGCACCGGCTGGCGACCGTGCGCGGCGCGGACCGCATCGTCGTGCTCGACGCGGGCAAGGTCGTGGATACCGGTCGGCACGACGAGCTCTACGGCCGTTGTGATCTCTACCGCGAGCTCTGCGACCTGCAGATGACTTCCACCGGCACGGTGAATCCATGAGCGCGCCGGCAGCCGCGATGGCCCCGAGTGAGACCGCCGGCGCCTCAGGCGCCTGGTCCACGTTCCGGCGCCTGCTCGGCTATGCCCGCCCGTACTGGCTGACCGGCGCGCTCGCCACGGCGGCGGCCACGGCCGTCGCGGCGCTTGCGCTCGCCCGACCCTGGCTCTTCAAGCTGCTGTTCGACGAAGTCTTCGGCCAGGGAGATGAGGCGCTGCTGGCGCCGGTGCTCGTCGGCATGGTGGCGTTGGAGGCGGTCCTTGTCGGGCTGGGATACGCCGCCGAGTACGGTTATGCCCGCGTGGGCGAACGCGCCATGAACCTCTTGCGGACGGGCATCCTGCACCATGCGCATCGCCTGCCCTTGATCAGTTTGCGTCGGCATCGGACCGGCGAAGTTGTGGCGCACTTCACCTCCGACGCCACCGCCATCGGCGGGGTCTACCAGCACGTATTCTCGGACGGCGCGCTTTCGAGCTTTCGGGTGGTGGCGGTGGTGGCCATCATCTTCGCGGTGGACTGGCGCTTCGGCCTCCTTGCCGCGGCCTTGATCCCGTTCTATGCATTCCTGCCGGTGCTGATGCAAGGCCGGGTGCAGGGCGCCAGCCAGCGCGTCCAGGACGCCATGGCCAATCTGTCGGCACTGCTGACCGAATTCGTGGCAGGCGCCCGCGACCTCAAGGCCTTCAACCGCGAGGATTGGGCCGGCCGGCGTCTGCGCGCCGAGGCACGTCGGCTGTGGCGGGGACGCCTACGCCTGGTGGTCGTGCGAGGTGTCGCCATGGTCCAGACGGTCGTCTACTGGGGCTCCTTGGCGGCGATTTGGGTCGTGCTGGCCCGCCCGGCGGTCGAGGGCCAGATCACGCTGGGACTCGTAATCGCGCTGAGCCTTTACTTCCTGATGCTCGAATCGCCCTCGCGCCGCTTGGTGACCTCGTACGTCGAGATCCAGACGGCGCTGGGAGCGGCGCGTCGCGTCTTCGCCTTCCTGGACACGCCTGAAGAGCCGAGCGGGGCCGCGGCCACGTCGCCGCCGATCCGGGACGGTGGGGTGCGCTTCGAGCGTGTGGCGTTCAGCTACGACGATGACCAGACCCTATTGCGCGAGGTCAGCTTCCGCGCGGCACCCGGTGCAACCCTTGCGGTCGTCGGACCGAGCGGCGCCGGCAAAACCACGCTGATCAGCCTGCTGCTCCGCTTTCTCGAACCGGCGTCCGGCCGCATCACGGTCGACGGCCGCGACATCGGTGGCATTGATCCCGCGGCGCTGCGGGACGCGTGCGGCGTGGTGTTCCAGGACCCCATGCTTTTCGAGGGCACGATTGCCGAGAACATCCACTTCGGCCGTGAAGAGCTCACCGAGGCACAGGTCGAGCGCGCGGCCGTGATTGCCAACGCGCACGATTTCATCACGGCAACCGAGCACGGCTATGCGACCCTGATCGGCGAGCGCGGCTTGCGGTTGTCCGGCGGCCAGGCACAGCGAGTCGCCATTGCCCGCGCCGTCGCCGACGACCCGCGCATCCTCATCCTCGACGAGGCTACCTCGGCGCTGGACGCCGATTCCGAACGGCTGGCGCAGGAGGCGCTGGCCCGCGCGTCGCACGATAGGACCACCATCGTCATCGCCCACCGCCTCGCCACCGTGCGCCGCGCGGACCTGATCGTGGTCCTCGACGAGGGCCAGGTGCTCGACACCGGCCGCCACGAGGATCTCTACGAGCGCTGCGAGCTCTACCGGTGCCTCTGCGACTTGCAGTTCGTGCGCCCGGAGGCCGACGCGCACTAGTCGAAGGTTCGGGATTGGGTCGACTGGCGCCGACGTGAGCAACCCCGGCACTGAGTTCGCAGACCTTCGACTTGGGAGAATGAGGGTACGGAACTGAAGACGAGGAGAGGCTGCTGATGCAGACCTTGGAATTCGGCGCGCAGAAGCAGCTATTCATCGACGATCTCGTCATCGACGAGGCCGTCGGTGTCACGCGGAGTCTGAACCAGCCAGCCAAGTATGTGGGCAATCCGGTGATGATTCCGATTTATCCCTGGGAAGGCCGGCTCGAGCTCTTCGGCACCGTCTGGCGCGACCCGGACGGCAGTTTTCGCATGTGGTACCAGGGCATGGGCGGCATGGGCGTGGCCGACATGGGCCTGGACCTGTCGGGCACTCCCCTGGCGGACCTCGACTTCGACATGAGGAACCTCCAATACAGCATCTGCTATGCCACTTCGCATGACGGCATCCACTGGGAACGGCCCAACCTGGGCCTGGTCGAGTTCAACGGCGCCACCGACAACAACATCGTGATTGCGAACGCGGCCTTCGCCAACGTGATCGAGGACCCCCGCGACCCCGACCCCAACCGGCGCTACAAGTCGCTGTTTTTCGAGGACCCGGACTGGCAAGCGCTGGGCTCCCTCCACATCGACCAGGGCGTCTCGGTCGCGTTTTCGCCCGACGGGCTGCGCTGGACCAAGCATCCCGGCAATCCCGTGATCACCAGGTCCAGCGACAGCCACACGCTCTTCGGCTGGGACGAATCGCATGGCTGCTACGTGGCCTACGCCCGTCCGACCATGCGCGAGGGCAACATGACCCGCCGCATCGGACGCTGCGTGAGCAACGATTTCGTCAACTGGAGCGACCCAGAGGACGTGCTGGCGCCGGACGAGCACGACCCGCCCGCAGTGGAGTTCTACGGCATGCCGGTGTTCCGGTATGAGGGCCACTATCTGGGCCTGCTCTACGTCTTTCACACGCGGCCCGAAGAGCCCATCGAGCGCAACTTCCGCAACTTCGGTCCCATCGACGTCCAGTTGGCGTCCAGTCGGGATGGCGTCAACTGGCATCGGGCCGGCGATCGGAAGCCGTTCATTCCCAACGGCCCGCCGGGAAGCGACGACGCCGGCGAGATCTTCGTGGCTCGCGCGCCGGTGGCGGTGGACGACGAGCTGTGGTTCTACTACTCGCCCAGCGCCGTGGAGCACGGCGTCACCGGGCGCAGCGGACCGATTTGCCTGGCCAAGCTGCGCAAGGATGGCTTCGTCTCGGTGGACGCGGGCGACGACACCGGAACGCTGGTCACCAGGCCGTTTCGTTGCGACGGTGGACCCCTGACGATCAATGCCGCCGCGCGCGGCGGTTTGGTCGGCGTCGCGGTCCTCGACGAGAGCGGCACCCAGCACCGCGGGTACTCGCTGCACGAGTGCGCGCTCTTCGACGGCGACTCAGTCCGCCACCGGATGACCTGGCGTGAGAAGCGCTCGCTGGATGAACTGAAGGGAAGGAACATCCGCCTCAAGTTCTACCTGCAAAACGCCAGGCTCTACGCGTTTACCGTCGGCCGGGACTAGCGGAAAAGACTCCGCACCTGTTCGGTGCCCTCGGATTCTGCGATGTGATGACCGCGATGGCGATCAGCAGTGCCTAGGCTCTTGATCGTTCCGCCAGCAACTCCAGCGCGCCATCCGCGATGGTGTCGACGATCTCGTCGAACGCCGCGGCGCCGAGCTCGGGCGAAGCCGTTTCGACGGGGTCAATGCCCAGGATTGCCTGAGACTCAAGGTCCTGATTGGAGCGGACCTGGGTCAGATCCACGAGCTCCGGGTCCACGTGCCAGAGCACGCTGGTCTCCCATTTCGCCGCGTGGTCCAGGGGGTACTCCTCGTCATCGATCGCCGCGCTGTCGGGCAGGATCCAGAGCGCAATCCCTGCGGCCTCCGCGGCTGGCCGTGCGCCCCGCTCCAGCGCGGCCAGGTGGTCGGGATTGCCGTGGCCGGAGATGATGACCACCACGACGAAGCCCTCCTCGGCCAGCTGCTCCACGTACTCGCGTGCCAATGCTTCGAGCGTGGCCGCCGAGATCTCGATCGTGTGACTGAAACCGGCATAGGGTTTCATCGTCATGTGGCCGCAGTACAGCGGCGGCAGCGAGATGGCGCCGATGCGGTCGGCCACGGCGTCGGCGAAGGCGGCGGCCTTCAGCCCGTCGAGGCCGATCGCCGCGTGATAGCCATGCCACTCCAGGGCGCCCCACGGGAGCACGGCTACCGGCGCCCTTGCGCGGATGGCCTCGATCTCGTCTGGTCGCAAGCGTTCGTATTTCATGGTCCGGCCTCCGGCTCCGGCGACGGGCCGGGAGCGTACCAGAGCTGCGGCTTGGAACAGCCAAGCGCCGAACTTGCGCGCGGCTGCCACCGTGCGTAGGTTCGGGGATTCACCGCACCCGCACCACGATTCGAGCGAAGCCATGACCAAGCTGGACCCGGCAATCCTCGACGGCCTGCTGGAATACGACACGCCGACCATCTGCAACGCGATCGAAGAGATGGAGGTGCGCGACCCGGTCGACGGCTACATGGGCTGGGATGTTCGCTGCATGTATCCGGAGATGGGACGCATGGTGGGCTACGCCGTCACGGCGACGGGCCGCAGCACCGTGCCCGGCTCGCCGCAGAAGGGCGATGGGTTTCCGCAGTGGTTCGAGCTGGTCGAGAAATCACCCAAGCCGGCCGTGCTCGTGCTGAAGGACGTCGGCCCCGACCGGTACCGCTCCGCCCATTGCGGCGACGTGATGGTCACGATTTCGCTCGCCTTGGGCGCCATTGGGCTGGTGACCGACGGCGGCGTGCGCGACTTCGAAACCGTGCGTGAGCTTGGCTTTCGCTATTTCGCCTCCGGTTTGGTGGCGGCGCACGGCACGCCGGAGATCGTTCAGGCGGGGCTGGACGTCACGATCAGCGGCACGCTCGTGCGCACGGGCGACATCATCCATGCCGACGTGAACGGCGTCGCCGTGCTGCCGACGGAACATTGCGCCGAGATTCTGGAGCGCTGTCCCGGCGTGCTCGAAATCGAGGAGCGCCGACGCGCCCTGGCCAATTCGCCCGGATTCAAGGCCGCGGACCTGCGGAACATGCCTTAGGCCCGCTCGACGGTCAGCCTTCCAGCAGCCGGCCGCGGATCCGCAGGAACCAAAACACGAAGAACGCCGTAATCAGCAGAATCATCACGGCGGACGCGGCCGAGATGCCGAAGTTGAAGCCGATGAACGCCTCGCGATAGGTCAGGAGCGGCAACACCATCGTGGTGTCGCCGGGGCCTCCGCCGGTCGTCAGGAATGGCAGGTCCCAGTTGCGGAACGTGTAGATCGTGTCCAGCAGCAGGATCGTGAGGATCGTGGGCCCCATGGCTGGCAGCGTGATGTGGCGAAATCGCCGCCAGCGCCCGGCGCCGTCAACCGAGGCCGCTTCGTAGTGGTCCTTGGGAATGCTCTGGAGTCCGGCCAGCCACATGATCATCGTCAGCGGATAGCCGCCCCAGCCGTTAGTGGCGATCAGCGCCGGCATGGCCAGCTTGAAGTCGCCAAACCACTCCGGCGGCGGGCAGCACTCGACGATGCCGAGGCTCCGCAGCATGCTGTTGAACCCACCGCGATGGTCGAGCAGCAGCACCCAGGTGATGGCCACGACCGCCGGGATGATCAGCCAGGGCGTGATGAAGATGGCGCGAAAGAACGTCCGCAGCGACCCGCGCATGCGTGACGTGAGCAACAGCGCCAGGCCGCCGCCCACGATCTGATGAATGATCAGGCTGGCGACGACGAAGATGATCGAGTTCGCAAGCGCGATCCAAAACAGCTCTTTCTGAAACAGATCGGCGTAGTTCTCGAAACCGACGAATCGTTCCCCGACGCGCGAGAACAAGTCTTGAAACAAGCTCATGTGAACCATGCGGCCCATGGGAAAGACCATCAGGGCCGCCATCACGAGCACTGCCGGGGCGACGAACGCATAGGGAAGCAGCGCCCGCCGCATTGACCCGCGACGCTTTGAGCCCGCGCCGCTCGATGCGCGCGACGTAGACGGGGATACCGAGTCGGCCATTGCGAAGGCTAAGTCCTAAGCGCTCTCGCGCGCGACTCCCTTGGGGAACGCGGGACGAAGCCCGCGCCCCCAAGGGCCGCGCTCGCCACGAAAGCGAGCGGACGGCCTAGCCGCTTACCGATTCGTTCCATTCCGTCTCGGTGCGGTCCAGGACCTCCTGATAGGAGGTGGTCCCGTTGATGGCGTCGTGGATGTGCCCGACCAAGATCAGGCGCTCATCGCCCAGGCCCTCGGAGCCCTGCGCGCCTTCGAACGTGGCCCACTTGACCGCCTCGCTGACAAGACCGCTCATCTTGCCCTCCGAGTAGGTGGGCGTCGCGTTCTTGTTCGCGGGAACCTGGTTGCCGAGCCCCGCGAGCAGCGAATTGCCCTCGACGCCGGCGATCCATGCCAGGAAGTCGAAGGTCTCCTGCGGGTACTCCGTGCGGTCGGCGATGCTGTTGCGCCAGCCGAAGGTGAAGCCCGACCGCCTTGCGGGGCCCTCCAGCGGCGGACCAACGAAGAAACTGAGATCTTCGCGCTCCAGATAGCCGTTGAAGTGCGCCGAGTTGTCATAAAACATGCCGCTCAAGCCTGAGCCGAAGTTCTCGATCAGCGTTTGCTCGGTGCCGTTCAGGCTTCCCGGCGCGACCATGCCTTCCTTGAGCTCCATGTCGAGCACGTAGCTCAGCGCCGCCAGGCCTTCCGAGGTATTGGCCTCGAAGGTGAGGTCGTCGTCGTTCTCAACCTCTCCGCCCGCCTGCCAGATCTGCGGATACAGGTGGCTGTAGACCTGCGGATTCTCCAGGCTCCAGGCGTGCGAGATGCCGTACTGGCCGGCGTCCGGATTCGTGATCTGCTTGCCGATCTCGATGTGCTCGTCCCAGTTGTCCGGTGGCCCGTCCACGCCGGCGGCCTCGAACGTGCCCTCGTTGTAGTGGGTGAGCCCGGTGATCGTGGACATCGGGACGACGACGATCTCGTTCCCGATCCGGTTCTTGAGCGGCTCGGCGTAGTCCGACCAGTCGAAGTTTGCCGCGTTGGCCATGCTCTCGACTTCGCGAATCATGCCCTGGTCCCAGAAGTCACCGATCTGCCAGAAGCCGATTTGGATGGCGTCCGGCAGGGCTCCGGCGGCGTGCAGAGTGATCATCTTGTCCTGGGCCTGTGAAAAGCCAAGGTTCTGGGGCTCCACATGGATGTGGGGCATGGCCGCGTGGAAGGCGTCCAAGATCTCTGCGGCCGGGCCCTCTCCGACCTCGGAGAATGCCCAGTTCAGGTATTCGATCGTGACCGTTTCCCGCTCGCCGCTGTCCATGGCGGTCTCGGTCATGGTTTCGGGCTCGGCCTCGTCCTCGCCACAGGCCGCGAGCACTGATGCCGCCGCGACACTTACCGTCACGCCAAAGCCTGCAGCAAGCAACGATCGCCGGCTGAATTTGCGTGGACTCATACACACCTCCTGTCCAACGTGGTTTCGGGCGCTCGGCCCGCGGAGCCGAGCACCGCAGTCGATCAACGGTCCCCGATACGCCACCTCCTCACGTGCACGGTTACTGCTTGACGGCCCCGAGGGTCAGTCCCGACACCAGGTACCGCTGCGCCAGGGCGTAGAGCACGAGCAGCGGAATGCTGGCGATGACGGACGCGGCCAGCATCTGATGCCAGTCCACGTTTTGCTGTCCAATGAGCGTGACGATGCCAAGCGGAATGGTGCGCATGTCGTCGGACACCGTCAGCTGCACGGCGAACAGCAAATCCTGGAACGAGAGAATGAAGGCAAAGACCCCGGTCGCGACGATTCCCGGCAAGGCCAGGGGGCGCATGATCGTCCAGAGCATGCGCAGCCGGCCTGCCCCGTCGATGAACGCGGACTCTTCCAGCTCGATCGGAATGGTGGCGAAATAGGTCGTCAACATGAGGATGGCCAGCGGCAGGGCAAACGCGGCATAGGTGATGATCAGCGCCAGGTGGGTGTCGTATAGCCCGAACTGCCGCACCAACGCGAAGAAGGGGATGATCATGGCCACCGGTGGGATCTGCTGCGTGCCCACCACGAAAAACTCCAGCAGTCGCTTGCCGCGAAAGGCAAAGCGCGAAATGCCGTAGGCGGCGAGCGCGCCAAGAGTAATGGCGAGCAGGGTGGTGGCGCCGGCCACGAAATAGCTATTCAGGAATATTCGAAGCCAAAGGCCTTTGCCGAAGACCTTGCCGTAGGCCTCGAGCGTCGGCGTCGGCGGCAGCCACTCGGCCGGATGCTTGAAGATCTCCCCGTTGGGCCGAATCGAGTTGGTGACCAGCCAGAAAATGGGATACAGCACGACGGCAGCCAGAACGAGAAGAACCAGACCGCGGATCACGGCTTCCGGCTGCAACGGCCAACGGCGCAGCAACGCCCGACCACCCACCGGCGCAAGGCCGGCGCTGGATTGTCGCGCGGCTGCGTTGCGGATCAGGACCCCTCTCGGTCACGGGAACTCGCTGCCGAGGTCCCGAACCAGTCCCGCTGGCAGACGGCGCGAGTATACGCCGGGTGCCAACTAGCTGCGAACGAACAGCTCTGGGCCGAAACTGAGGCCCCGTACAATGCGGACCTGCCGTACTGCGGGCACATCCGAGGAGTCGCCCTTTGGCGCGCAAGGTCAGCGTCGGCGTCGTGGGCATTGGGACGGTCGCCGAGCTGTTTTACCTGGAAGCCATCGTCAAGCATGGTGATCGTGCCGAGCTGACGGCGCTCTGCGACGTTGTCCCAGGCCGAGCCCAGGCCGCCGCCGACAAGTGGGGCGCCAAGGCCGCGTTCACGGACCTGGATGAGATGCTCGCCTCGACGGACGTCGAGGCGGTGCTGGTGCTGACCAAGCACAGCCAGCACTACGAGCACGCCAGGCAGGTGCTCGAAGCCGGCAGGCATCTCGGCATCGAAAAGCCCATCGCGGCCACCTTCGAGCAGGCGACGGAGATCGTTGAGCTTGCCGAAGCGCGGGGGCTCAAGCTGGCGGCGGCGCCGGCCATGGCCTTCGAGCCGGTGGCGCGGCGCGCCGAGGCCCTGATCGCCGGAGGCGCTATCGGCCGAGTGGCCGCGGTGCGCACGCACATGACCGCCAATCCCGCCGACCGGGAAACCGAGTGGCGACGGATCGGACCCAATTTGGCGCGGATCGATACGCCCCCTACCGATCAGACCTGGATGTACCAGGCCGGTGAGGGCGGCCCGCTCTTCGACCTGACGCCCTATCAGCTCATTCCGCCCACGCGACTCCTGGGCCCGATCAAGCGCGTGGGCGCGCTGGCCGGCATTGCCGTGCCCGAGCGAGTCTCCGGGAGCGGCCCCACCAGCGGGGAGCGGTTCGCCACGACGGCCCCCGACAACGTGGTGATGCTGTTGGACTGGGGCGACGACCGCTTCGGCATGGTCTATTCGGGATATCTCCCGGCGAACTTCCGCGGACCGCACACCGAGTACTACGGCGACGCGGGGGTCCTCGCCGTGAACGGCGGCACGGGTAGCGACAACATCGAGCTCTATCGCACGGTCACCGGCGGCAGCGAGAGCCGTTGGGAGGCGGTGGGCGAGCCGAACGACGGTTGGGACGTCGTGGATCGCGCGGGCGCGATCACGCACCTGGTGGACTGCATCGCGGATGACGCCGAGGTGCAGCTCTCCGCCCGTCAGGCGCTGCACATCCTCGAGACGATCGACCTGGTCCACAAGTCGAGCGCCGGCGGACAGTTCCTACCGACGACCACGACGTTCGACCTGCCGGGGACTCTTCCCGTCTAGTCCACCCGGCCCAACGACATGGCGCTACGCGGTCGAGTCGTCGCGCACATAGACCGAAACGTGATTGGCGCTGGAGGCGTCGAACGGCGACCGGTTCCAATTCGCCCAGCGCGCGTGCAACCGCATGCCGGCGAGCTGGGCCATCAGGTCGAGCTCCGACGGCCAGGCATAGCGGAGCTTTATCGGACGCATGTCGATCGAGCCATCGGACAGGTAGACGACCTGGCTGGTCACTTGCTGGGCGACCGGATCATGTCGTGAGAGGTCCATTCGTACGCCATCGACGTCAATCCCAGCCACGCTGATCGACTGGTTACGTTGAAACCGCGTGAGGTCCGGCACGAACGCTTCGATCACGAACGCGCCGTCCGGCTTGAGACGTTGCGCTACGTTGCCGAAGCAGCGCACCTGGGCCGCTTGCTCCAGCAACACGTAGAACGTGTTGAAGACGACGAAGATGAGGTCGAACGGTCCCGGGCGTCCGACGTCGGCAAAGTCGCCCAGGGTGACCGGAATGTCCGCGCCGCCCGGCTTTTCTCGCAGCTTGGCCACCATGGACTCCGACGCGTCGATGCCCTCGACGGCCACGCCGGTTGCCGCCAGGGGCAGAGCAACGCGACCCGTCCCGATCCCCAACTCGAGCGCACGGCCTCCCTCAGCCAGGTCCGCGAGCACTGCGACTGCCGTGGGATCGGCTCCCGCATGGAGGTCGTCATATACCTCGGCCCACCGCTCGCCATAGGTGGCCGGGTCGATCGCTTTGTCTGGCATGACTTTCCACGATTATGCGGCACTCGCGAACGGCGGCCACGTCGGTGGGGTGCATCTGCCATGCTTGGTTCAGCGAACCGAGGAGCACCGCCATGGCGCCAGACACCACTCCGCAGCGGCCCAGCGACGCGCCACCCGTGCTGTGCGACGGGCCGGTCATCGATCTGCTGGGCGGCAATCTAGGCTCCGTCATCCCCCCGAGTCACGCGCCGGCGGCCTACGGCGACCACGTCCGACAGGGCGGCGTCAACGTCATCCACGTGACCCTCGCGCTCTACGCGCGCGATGTCGAGCATCAGCTTGACGAATTCTTCGACGCCTTCAATCTCTGCGACCAGATGGGCCACAAGCTCATGCTGATCGAGCGCACGGCGGACCTTCACGAGGCCAACGCCTCAGGAAGGCTGGGCCTGATCCTTGGGTTCCAGGGGCTGGACGTTTTCCGTCACAACACGCAGTTCATTCCCATCTTTCATCGGCTCGGCCTGCGCGTCGCCGCCCTCACGTACAACGAGGTCAACCAGCTGGGGGCGGGCTGTCTCGAGCCAAGGGACGACGGGCTGACGCTGCTGGGCATCCGCATGGTGCGCGAGCTGCGCCGCGCCGGGATCGTGCTCGATTTGTCGCACGCGGGTGTGCGCACGTCGCTGGACGCCATCGAGCGCTACGACGGTCCGGTGATGTTCACGCATTCGAACGCCCATGCCGTCACGCCCAACCCGCGCAACCTGACCGACGACCAGATCCGCGCCACGGCCGCGACGGGCGGCGTCGTCGGCCTGGCGTCCTATGCCCCCTTCTGCCACCAGGACGACAAAGACGCCCTGGACCTGGAGGACTTCTTCCGCCACATCGACTACGTCTGCGAGCTCGTCGGGCCGGAGCACGCGGCCATCGGCTCGGACATCACGCCGCAATCAAAGGTGAAGTGGGAAAACGCCACCAAGCGCATGTACCCCGACATGGTCGGGCGCTATGTGCTGGAGACCGAGTACGTGGAGGGACTCCACAAACACGCCGAGTTCCCGGCCATCCCCGAGGGCCTGCGGAAGCGTGGGTATGCGGAGGACGAGATTCGGGGCATCCTGGGAGGAAACGCCGCCCGTGTCTTCGAGCGGATCTGGGGCTAGGCCCCCGACGGCAGCCAGTCTGTAGGTCCAAGGCCAGTCCCGTGCTGCTCAACCACTCGCGCGCCCTGGAGCTGATGGGTCGGGACGGCGTCGACGTCCTCGTCCTCACGCAGCCCAACAACTTCCTCTATTTTTCGGATTTCACGCAGGTCAACTCGTTCTCGTTCATCGATCGCCCGGCCATCTGCCTGTTCTTCGCCGATCCCGCAATAGAGCCGGTCGCGATCATTCCGCGCTGGAACCTGGAGGCGTTTGTGCGGACGAGCTGGATTACCGCCGTCGTCGTCTACGCCGAGCACGCCGCCCCGGGCAGCCGTGCCGAGGCCGGTGGTTGGCGGCGGGCGCTGCGCACCGCGCTCGCCGATCGCACCGACGCGCGGACGGTGGGCGTGGAAGAGAAGGCGATCCCCAAGTGGATCTTGGACGAGGTGACGGCGGCCTGCGCCGACCGCACGGTGCGCGACTGCAGCGAGCTGATCCGGCGCATTCGCGCCGTCAAGACTGCCGATGAGATTCGGCATCTGTGTGCGGCTGCGCGCGTGCTCGAGACCGCCTCCGCCGACATGCTGGCGGCTGCTCATACTGGGGTGTCCGAGGCCGAGTTGGCGGCTTCGTATCGCGCCAGCGTCGGACGACAGGGCGCCGAGGGCATCAAGAACTTCGTGCTGGGGTTTGGCCCGGAGAGCATCATCACGCACAAGCTGCCCGGAAGTCGCCGGCTCGCCGAGGGCGACCTGATCCGCTTCGATCTCGGCGCGCTGGTCCACGGCTACCACGCAGACAACGCGCGCTCGTACGTGTGGGGAACTCCAAGCGCCGCCCAGGAGCGGCGCTATGCCGCCGTGATGAATGGCCAGACCCAGGGCGAGGCCCTGCTGCGGCCCGGCGTGCCCGCGAGCGAGATCTACGCGGCCACGGCGGACGGCCTGCGGCAGTCGCTGCCCAACGCGCGAATGGAGCACGTGGGGCACGGCATCGGCGTGGAGCACCACGAAAGTCCGGCGCTCATCCACGGCAACACGCAGGCGCTGGAACCGAACATGGTCATCAACTTGGAGACGCTCTATCACGACGCTGAGCACGGCGCGTTTGCGGTCGAGGACACCTATCTGATTACCGACGACGGCCACGAGCGATGGACGCACCTGTCCCGGGAGTTGGGCTTGGCGGTGTCCTGACGGTGGGCCGCGTGCTCGGGTATACGGGGTGGGCGGTGATGCAGGTCGTCCGCAACTTCGGCACGCTCGGTTTGCGACTGAATCTCCTGTGGTTCCTAGCGGCGCTGCCATTGCTCCCGGCGGTTGGCATTCCCGTGGCGATTACGGTGCAGCAGGCCGCGAGCGGATTCGACGACCCACAAACACCCTTATTTCTGGCGCTCGCGCTGGTTGGCGCCACGGGCGCCGCTTGCCTGACGGCGGGGCCCGCGACACTGGCGCTCGTCCAGTCCGCGGCCCGATTCGTGCAGGGCGAAGAGATCGGCATCGCCGACTTCTGGCGCGCGCTGCGACATTTCTGGCCGCTTGGGTGGCTGGTGCTCTTCGCCGACCTGCTCCTGCTCTACCTGCTGGTTTTCGGGTTCTACTTCTACCTGAACTCGGGGCAGCTCGCGCTGCAAGCGCTGGCCTTCGTGGCGTTGTACCTGACGCTCGTTTGGGTCGGAGCGCAGGCGTATCTCTTTCCCCTGGTCGTTAGCCACGATGTATCGCCACCGCATGCGTGTGTGGGCGCATTCGTGATGGCGCTCGGCCGCGTCGGGCCATCCACCGCGTTCGTGCTGGTCGCCGCGGTGGCCATCGGCGTGAGCTTGGCCTTTGTCCTCCCGCTGATGGTGGTGGCGCCGGTTACCCTGGCCTTGGTCGGACATCGAATGACGCAAGACCGGTTTGGCGGGTCGTTAGGCGAGGCCCCGCAGGCTGAGCCCGAGCATTCGCGATGCGACGATCGGTGAGGTTGGGTCGCGAGTGTCGCCCGCAGCCGCAGGAGGAAAGCAATGAGTGAATCAACCGCGGTCGAGCTGGTAGCCGACGCGCACGCCATCGTCGGCGAGGGTCCGGTGTGGGACCCGTCCGCGGGCCTCCTGGTCTGGGTCGACATCGAGGGCAAGCGCATCCACGAGTTCGACCCGGCAACCGGCGTGGACCGGGAGATCGAGGTGCCCCAGTATCCGGGCGCCGTGGTCGTTCGCGCGTCCGGCGGATACATGGCCGCCGTGACCGACGGCTTTGCGTCAGTTGATCGCGACGGCCGGTTCGAATTGATCGTGCCCGTCGAGGCCGATGTATCCGGCAACCGGATGAACGACGGCAAATGCGACCCGCAGGGTCGCTTCTGGGCCGGCACGACGCGCATGACCCACGACCTGCCGATTGGCGTGCTCCACCGGCTGGACACCGATCTGTCGCTCCATCCCGTGGTCGGCGAGCTCTGGGTATCCAACGGGCTTGATTGGACCGCGGACTACAGCCGCATGTATTTCATCGATTCGTTCGTGCAGCGGGTTGACGTGTTCGACTTCGAGCCTGCCACCGGCGCCATCTCCAACCGCCGCCCGCTCATCGAGGTGCCGGAGTCGTGGGGCTTCCCCGACGGCATGACGCTGGACGCCGAGGGCTATCTCTGGGTGGCGTTCTGGGGCAGCAGCCGCGTGCGGCGGTTCGACCCCGAGGGACGGTTGGACCGCGAGATCACGCTGCCCGTCACGCAGGTCACAAGCTGCGCCTTCGGAGGACCGGATCTGCGCGACCTCTACATCACGAGCGGGGCGCGGGGTCTCGACGCCGAGGCGCTCGAGCGCGAACCGCACGCGGGCGGCCTGTTCCGCGCGCGGCCCGGAGTGCAGGGACGCCCGGCGTTCGAGTTCGCCGGGTAGTCGTAACGGGTCGCACTCCGGTTTGCGCCTGTTTCATGGACTACAAGCAGGCATCCCGTGTCGTCTCCTCACGCCCCGCATAGAGTCTCTTCGCAGCCCACTCCCCGTCATTTCGCTCACCACCCTGTGTCATTTCGTACTCCACCCCATGTCATTTCGAGCGGAGCGAGAAATCTAAGAAACCTCTGAAAAAAGGCGAGCCGGCCGGGGCGCCGCCTATGCTCCCACGGGATGGGCACTCGGTGAGGGTCAGGATGCCGCCGCAACGCACATTTGCCGACGTGGAGTATGACGGCCAGCCGCGCCAGACGCGGC
>JAJECS010000030.1 GCA_022821905.1 Chloroflexota bacterium
CCGGTAAGCCGCCCAAGGTGGCCCTCACCGCCTGTCTCCGCAAGCTCCTGCTGCTCTGCAACGCCCTCTGCAAGCAGCAGGCCCCGTGGAACCCCGCCATGGCCACCTAAACCCTTCACCGGCCACACAGTTGCTCTCCCCCAGGAGAGCGAACAAGGCCCGTCGGAGAGGGGATGCGGCTGGTGTCCTGCCGCTGGTGGAGGGGATGCGCAACGGGCTCGATGCGCGGCAGTTGACCATCCCGCCGTGTACCCTCGGGAATCGAGTCGCTTTGAGGAATCAACGCCCATGGGAATCCAGCGCATCAACCCGGACAGCATGTCCGCGCCCATCGCTCCATACACGCTCGTGGTTCGCAAGAACAACGTGGTGACGACCGCCGGGATGCTAGGTCTCGACGCCGACGGAAAGCTCGTGGGTGACGACATCACCTCGCAGACGCGGCAGACGCTGGACAACATCACGACCGCCCTGGAGGCCGCCGGGGCATCGCTCAATGACGTGGTCAAGGTGACGGTGTTCATCACCGACATCGCCAATTTCTCCGGCATGAACGAGGTTTACATCGAGTACTTCGGCGACACGAAGCCCGCGCGCTCGACCGTGGGGGTGGAGTTGGCGCTTCCGGGCGCCCTGGTGGAGATCGAGGCGACGGCGGTGCTCGACTAGCGGACGGTCGCTAGCCGCGCCGTCCGATGCGCTCGGCGAGGCGCGCCGCCGGGCCCCTGACAAGCGGGGCCAGGCGACGGCGGAAGCGGAGCGCCACGAGAACCGCAAGAACGCCACCGACCGCGGCGCCCACGATGACCGCCAGTGTCGGGTCCTCCAGCAGCGTCGTCACGAGGTGCTCGACCGTGTCGCCGAATGCCCAGCCGATGCCCATGTAGAGCAGGGCCCAGAGCGAGATGCCGGCAGCGGCCGCGGGCACGAAACGCCGGAAATCGCCGCGCGCGACTCCGGCCACGACGGGAATGATTAGGCGCACGGCCGGCACGACGCGGCCAATGACGACCACCGGGAAGGCACGTCGGGCGAACCAGCGTTCGAGGCGCTCCAGGTGCGCGGGGCGAATCCGCAGGATGCGTCCGTAGCGATCGAGCAGCGGTCGGCCAATGCCGCGCGCGATCCAATACTGGACGCTCACGCCCGCCGTGGCGGACGCCACCACCGTGCCCATCACGGCCCATGGGTTGGCCTCGCCGCGGTAGACCTGAAAGCCCATCGTCACCACGACCACCTCTGCCGAGATCGGCAGCGGCACTCCGACGGCCTCGAGACCGACGGCGAGGGCGAGCGCGAGGTATTGGTGCTCTTCGAGCAAGGTCAGAAGCAATTGCCCCTGCTCGGTTACCCACTCGGCCATGGCCATTGCACGCTGCGTGCTCGCAGGGTCCACAGTAGCAACGAGGGGCCCGGACGTCGGCGGCGCAGATTGGCGGCTGCGACTGCGTTGACGCTATGTCTGCCACTGGCCGACAATCGCGGCTCAGAGTGCTCCCGCACCGACCCGATCCGGGACGGAGGTTGCGATGGACGTCGGACTGTTTGCCATGCCCCTGCACCCTCCGGGGTCGAACGTCACCGAGACGCTCGAAAACGATCTCGACATGCTCATCACGCTCGAGCAGATGGGCTATAGCGAAGCCTGGATCGGGGAGCACTTCACGACGCAGTGGGAGAACATCCCCGCGCCCGATATCTTCATCGCCCACGCGCTGGCGAAGACCGAGCGCATGAAGTTTGGGACGGGCGTGACCTGCATGCCCAACCACAACCCGTTCATGATCGCCCACCGGATCGCCCAGCTGGACCACATGGCCAAGGGCCGCTTCATGTGGGGCGTGGGCTCCGGAGGCTTTCCCGGCGACTTCGAGGTGTTTGGCTTCGATCCGAAGACGGGCGAACACCGGGCCATGACGCGTGAAGCCATCGAAACCGTGCTCATGCTGTGGAACGATCCGAAGCCGGGGCGCTACAGAACGGCGTTCTGGGACTTCAACATTCCCGAGCCGGACGACCTGATCGGCCTGCGGGTGCACATGGAGCCCTATCAGAAGCCGCATCCGCCAATCGGGGTGGCGGGAGTGTCGGAGAACTCCGGCACGCTGACGCTGGCGGGCGCGCGCGGATGGATTCCGATGAGCATCAACCTGGTGCCGACGCGCGTGATCAAGACCCACTGGGAATCGGTGGAGGAGGGCGCGCGGGAGGCCGGCCGCACACCCGACCGCTCGCAATGGCGCATCGCGCGCGAGGTCTACATCGCCGAAACCACCGAGAAGGCGCGGAAAGAAGCCCTGGAAGGCACGCTGGCCCGCGACTTCCGCCACTACTTCCTGCACATCATGCCGAAGGTGCGCATGCTGGACGCGATGAAGATCGATACCGACATGCCGGACTCCGACGTGACGGTCGAGTACCTGGTGGACAACGTCTTCATCGTGGGCAGCCCGGACGACGTCACCGCGAAGCTGCAGAAGCTCTACGACGACGTGGGCGGGTTCGGCGTGCTGCTGGCCATGGCGCACGAGTGGCAGCCGCGCGAGCAGTGGGTGAACTCGATGTCGCTGCTGGCTAACGAGGTGATGCCGCGGTTGAACAACGGGGCGAGCTAGCGGAGGCGGACTTGCTATTGGACTCCGCTCCGTCCAGTGTTCGACCGGCGCTCCCCGGTGGAGAATGCCTCCGTGACTCGCCGTTCGATTGACCTGGGCGCATTTGGAAATACGTTCGCGACCCGCGACCGCGCGCGCGAGGTGGCTGAAGCTGCGCTCAACGGCCGGAGCGACGATTCGTACGAAATGGTGCTCGACCTCAGGTCGGTCGGATTGGCGAGCCCCGCATTCCTGGACGAATTCATCGGCGCCGTGGCTGAAATGTGGCCAAGGGCCGCGCTGATAGTGGCAGGCCCAGAACGCCTAGTTGAAGTGACAATTGCGCTCGCCGAGCGCCGAGGCCTGCGCGCGAGCATCCTCGAAGAAGCGAATTCGTAGACACAAACTACAGCCCATCCGCGTGGCATGGCGCCGCCTGAACGGGGTTGGCTTGTAAGCGTGGGGATCCGCCTGGGTGAGTAGCCCCTAAGTTCTTGCCGCCGCCACTGGGAATTCGTCCCACGTGCGGCCGTCGAGCACACGTCCGGTGCGGCTCTTGTGCACGCCGCCCCACTGCTTGAAGAAGAACGGGACGGATTCGGCCACGCACTGGTCGCGAATCGCGCGCGCCCACTGCGGGTCCATCGGCCGAGCGCCGGGTCCGCTTTCGCCGCCCACGATGACCCAGTCGATGTTGCCCAAGTCGAGCCTTTCAACCGGCCCCACGAGCGGCTCGACCGACAGAAAGCGCACCGCGGCAGGCACGCGACGCAAGTGGTCCGCGCGCCACGCATATTCTCGCGACTCAACCGAGACGCCCAACCACACATTGGGCGGCCAACTGAGGTCCCCCGCGATCTTGGGGAGCCTCCGAGCGCGCTTCGTGAGGACTTGGAATTCGTGCCAGTGGGCGGCCGCCATGGTGTCGAAGACTGCCCGAACGAACGCCGGCGGAACCGCATCGTGGAACAGGTCGCTCATGCTGTTGACGAAGATGCGACGCGGCTGTCGCCACTTCAGCGGCTCGGACACCTTGTCCCAATGCAGCGTCAGGTCGAATCCGTTGATGTATCGCGGATTCCCCATCGCTTGCAGCCGCTTGGCCATCCGCTCGGCGTAGCAGTGGTCGCAGCCTGGACTCGTACGGGTGCACCCCGTCACGGGGTTCCAGGTCGCGTCGGTCCACTCGATGCGGCTCATGCTACTCATCGCGTTTCTGAAACGGCATTCCCGGAAACTGGCTCTGCCCCACATGCACTTTATTGAACGCGTCCTGCATGATCCCGGGAGCGGCGTCATGGTCGCTTGCGAAGACTAGGTGGTATGCAAGCGGACCGCGCGTCACATGGTCACGACGAATCTCACGATCGAGCACGTAGGCATACCCGATGTCATTCCGCAATTGCTGCTTGTAGAGATCCACCACAGCCCGAATTGTCTCCCAGGGCTCAAAGCGACCCGAAGCGCGTTTCTTCACGATTTCACGCCACGCAGGATTTCCGAAGTACGTGTCGAGCGCGCCCTCCAATCCCGGCGGGATGGGCTGATCCGTCCAGAGAAGCCTCAGGACTCCATCATTGAAGTTGATGAGTTGCTCGGGCTTTCGTCTGCGCCCTCCACGGCTGCCGGTCGCGACAGCTTTGACTGTTTCCCATTTGAGCTCCATTCCCTCGGGGTCCTGCAACACGAAAACCGGCGTCAACGGTGGGATCTGGGCGATGATCTCTGGGGCGATCGAGTTGGCGTTCCCCACACGCGTCCGAAGTGCCGCGCCGATTCCGCGGTCGTTCGCACGCTGTTGAAGCGCGGCGACGTTGGACTCCTGTAACTCAATGGCGTGGACGATGGAGGCCCCGCTCCGAAGCCCGATCAAGGCCGATCCTTCGAAGAACCTCTCCGTGTCGCGGACTCGCACGAGGCCGGAACCGGCGAACGTATCGACAAACGTCCAGCCGCCGTAGAGTTTGGTGCGAGTGCACGCCTTATCGAATGCTTCAAGGTAGTAGCGCACGGTCGCAATTTTCTGGAGCGTGTGCTGTCCGTACACGGCCGTCGGGAGGCTGTCGTCGCTGGCCTCATAGAGATGGGAAAACTCGTCCAAGTAGGCCCCTGCCTTTCGTTCGTATTTTGTACGGTATCACCACCACTGATCCGATTCCACTAACTCATTCGTGCGGAACTATCCGGCGATGACGCGCACGGCCTCCGGCGGGATGTGGATGCGCCAGTCGCGGTGGGCGGGGACGTTGAGCACCTGGTAGGGATGCGCCGGGACGTCGATCTCCAGGGTTGGCGCACCTGACGCGGCGTCGTCAACCTGCACGACCAGCGTGTGCGAGAAGCCGAAGGCCGCCTCGTCGACGATGGTGATTTGAAAGCGGTTCTCGCGATGGGTCGAGGGCCGGTCGGGCCGCTCGAGGATGATCTGCTCGGCGCGAACGGCGAGTTGGACGTGGTCGGTTGCGGGGCGGGACTCGGCCTGCGCTTCGATCATGCCGAGGCCAGTTGCGACGTGGACGCGGTCACGGTCGGCGCCCACCACCCGACCGGGCAGGATGTTCTGCACGCCGAGCAACTCCGCGGCGCGCGCCGTGGCGGGGCGGTGGAACACCTCGTCGCGCGGACCCGCCTGCAGCACACGCCCGCGATCGATGACGGCCAGCCGGTCGCCCACGTTGTAGGCCTCGGTGAGGTCGTGGGTGACCATGACCACGCTCAGGTCGAGGCGCTGGGCGAGCTGCCGGAGCTCGCGGCGCATGGTGCGGCGGTTGCTCGAATCGACCGCCGCGAACGGCTCGTCCAGCAGCAGCACCCGCGGTTCACGCGCGAGCGCGCGCGCCAGGGCCACGCGCTGCGCCTGACCGCCCGAGATTCGCGCGGGACGGCGGTGCAGCAGGTCGTC
Source organism: Chloroflexota bacterium (assembly GCA_022821905.1). Taxonomy (GTDB): domain Bacteria; phylum Chloroflexota; class UBA11872; order UBA11872; family UBA11872; genus JAJECS01. Next base: position 5,497 of record JAJECS010000030.1, read on the forward strand.
GACGCCAAACATGCGCGCGAAGCGCTCGACACAGTCGCGGCGCTCGGCGCGGCGGACATGGCCGAGGCCATAGGCGATGTTCTGCGCCACGGTCAGGTGCGGAAAGAGCGCGTAGCTCTGCACCAGATAGCCGAGATCGCGCCGTTGCGGCGGCACGTTGACGCCGGCCGAACTGTCGAACACGACGCGGTCGTGCAGGGTGATCCGGCCTTCGCGGGGCGTCAGCAGTCCTGCGATGGCTTCGAGCGTCAGCGTCTTGCCGGCGCCTGAGTGCCCGTAGAGCACGGTGATCTCGCGATCCACCGCAAGGTCGACCTTAAGATCGAAGCTGCCGACCGTGGTCTGAATGTCGGCCCGAATCACAGGACCCGCCCTCCGAGACGCGCCAGGGCTTTGAACGCCAGCAGCCCGGCGAAGGCCAGGACGATGAGCACGATGGCGATGGCCAACGCGGCGTCGACGTCGGTTTCGATGGCTTCGAGAATGGCCAGCGGCATCGTCTGGGTGCGGCCGAAGACGTTGCCGGCAAACATGATGGTGGCGCCGAACTCGCCCAGGGCGCGCGCCCAGCACATGACCGCGCCGCCGATCAGCGACGGCAGCGCCAGGGGCACCGTCACCCGCCGGAAGGTGCGCCAGCCGCCGGCACCGAGGGTTGCGGAGACGGCCTCGAGCCGTCGATCGACGCTCTCGAAGCCGGCGCGCGCGGCTCGAATGTAGAACGGCACGGCCACGAAGAGCTGCGCGAGCACCACCGCGCCGGTGGTGAAGGCGACATCCACGCCGGCGGCGTCCAGCGGACCGCCGATGACTCCATGACGTCCGAGCGCCACGAGCAGCGCCAGCCCGCCGACGACCGGCGGCAGCACCACCGGCAGATCGATGAGCGTGTCGACGATGCTTCGGCCGGGGAAGGCGTGGCGCGCGAGCAAGTACGCAGCCGGCGTTCCCAACACGACGGCCACGGCAACGGCGATGGCCGAGGTGGCCAGCGAGAGCCAGAGCGCGGTGGTGGCGACCGGGCTGCGCAGCGCCGCAAGCACGTCGCCCTGGATGAACCCGCGGGCGATCAACGCCCCCACGGGGATGCCAATGAAGGCAACGAGGATTGCGGCGGACACGGCAAGGGCAAGCCTGCTCCACGTGAGGGACTGGGCGCGCCGCATTGCGGGAATTCCTCGGCGAACTTCAGCCGGTGGGCCGAAAGCCGTGTGACGCAAGCATGCGCTGGCCGTCCGGCGAATGCACGAAGTCGGCAAAGGCTGCGGCGGCCTCTCGGTCGGCTCCGCGCTTGGTCACCGCAATCGGATAGGGCGCCGCGATCGCCGCCTCGGGAGGCAGCGGAATCTCGACCAGCGCACCGTCCGACGCGAGCAGATCTGTTCGATAGACGAACCCGGCATCCACCACGCCCAACTCCAGCTTCGCCGCCACCAGGCGGACATTGGTCTCGAATGAGACCACATTGTCGAGCACGGCTTGCGGAAACTCTGGGCGCCCGACCGCCGCGGCATGGCGCTCCAATGCCGCGCGGGCGTACCGTCCGACCGGTACATCCGCGATGCCCATGACGAGGCGTACGTCCGGCGCGGCCAGGTCTGTCAGATGCGCAATCCCACGTGGATTGCCGACGGGCACGGCAAGCACCAGCGCGTTTTCGGCGAAGGTGCGCGGCGAGGCCGCCAGCAGACCGACCGCCGCCAACTGCTGTGCGTGGACCTCGTCCGCCGTGGCCACGACATCGGCGGGGGCGCCGCGCTCGATCTGGGCCCGCAGCACCTGCGAGCCCGCGAAGTTGAGCACCACGGGCGCAGCGGAAGAGGTTTCTTCAAACGCCCGGGCGATATCGGTGAACGCATCGCGGAGGGAGGCGGCGGCATAGACGGTGATCTCGTCGTCTTGAACCGGGGCGCAGGCGCCGCTCACCAGCATTCCCGCCAAGGCCGCCACAGCCAGTGCGCGCCATGCCGTCAGCGAAACCGGCACACCACGCCGATGTCTCAGCACACGCGCGCTCACCCATCCGGTCACGGTCGCCGCCATACATGCGGCGCTGATTCTCACGCTACGATGCCTGCAGAACTGTTGTGGTAAACGGTTTGTGCGCATGCAGGCAATCCAACACTCCGGCGCTGGCGGAATGCCGAACGACAAGCCGCATTACGACATTGTCGTCATTGGCACCGGGCCGGCGGGACGTCGGGCCGCCATTCAAGCCGCCAAGGGCGGCAAGCGCGTAGCGGCCGTTGACCGCCAACGCTACGTCGGCGGCCAGGCCGTTCATCGGGGCACCATTCCCTCCAAGACGCTGCGCGAGGCCGTGATCCATGTCACCGGCATCGGCCAGCGTTCGTTTTATGGCGAGTCCTACCGCGTGATGGCCGACGTCACGATGCACGATCTGCTGTTGCGCACGGCCCAAGTCGTTCAGGCCGAGGTGGACCTGGTCCGCGACGGGTTCTTGCGCAACGACGTGGATCTGCTCAACGGCGTCGCGCATTTCGTCGACCCCAAGACGCTGGCGATTCATACCGAAAACTCCATCATCGAGGTCGGCGCCGAGAAGGTCATTTTGGCCACGGGATCAAGCCCGGCGCGGCCGCCGCATATCCCCTTCGACAACGAGCGCGTCGTCGATAGCGACGGGATCCTGGACCTGCCGAGAATTCCCAAGTCGCTGACCGTCGTGGGCGGCGGCATCATCGGCACGGAATACGCCAGCATCTTTGCCACGCTCGGCGTCGCGGTGACGCTGATCGACGGGCGCAAGGAGCTGCTGGACATCGTCGACGAGGAAATCGGCGAAGCGCTCAAGTACCGCATGCGCGAGGACGGCATCACGATGCGCCTTGGGCATCGGGTGGAGACCGTGGAGTTCGATCCCAGGGGCCGTCCGGTCACGGTGCTCGAAACCGGCGCCCGCATGGTGAGCGACGTGGTGATGTATTCCATTGGCCGTCGGGGCGCCACGGGACTCCTGAATCTCGACGCCGCCGGACTGGCCGCCGACGACCGCGGACGGGTGAAGGTCAACAAGTTCTTTCAGACGGAGCAGGAGCACGTCTATGCCGTGGGCGACGTGATCGGGCAGCCCGCGCTCGCGTCCACGTCGGCCGAGCAGGGTCGGCTGGCCGCGCGACATGCCCTGGGATTGGACTGCCCCAGCATCGACGACGAGTTGCCCATTGGCATCTACACGATCCCCGAGATCGCCCTGGTCGGAAAAACCGAAGAGCAACTCACGATGGAAGGGGCGGCTTACGAGAGCGGCGTGGCGCGGTACAAGGAGATTGCGCGCGGCGCGATCATCGGCGACGACTTCGGCATTCTGAAGCTGCTGTTCGATCCCGATACGCGCAAGGTGCTGGGCGTCCATATCTTCGGCAACCAGGCCAGCGAGCTGCTGCACATCGGCCAGGCCGTCATGCAGCTCGGCGGAACCATCGACTACTTCGTGGAGACGATCTTCAACTATCCGACGTTCGCCGAGGCCTACAAGGTTGCCGGGCTGAACGGGGTGAACAAGCTGGTCCGGTAGGCCAGATGCCGCGTTCCGGAAGTGGGCGCCTTTCGCAAATGTGCGCCGCACGGTGACCCGGCACCGGCGGGCACACTTAAACCATGGGTTGCCGTGCGGGGGTGGATTCCCGCCTCCGCGGGAATGACGGACTCAAAGTAGGCCACGCGTCGTGGTCGGGCGGCTTGCAGTGGCACTATGGGCTGCCGCCGCTTGCCGTCGAGGTCACCCCGCATGTCGGAGCCTGCCAACGCCCCCGCCGCTGAACGCCGCCGCATCCTGACCGGGCTGCGCCCCTCCGGGCCGTCCCACGTGGGCCACTACGCCGGTGCGTTTTCGCAGTGGCTGGAGTTGCAGGACGAGTACGAATCGTTCTTCCTGCTGGCGGATTACCAGGTCTCGGACTACGCCGACAACCTGCCCTGGATTCGCTGGGGGCTGTGGGAGGTGACGCTGGATTGGCTGGGCGTGGGGCTGGACCCGGACCGGTCGCACTTCGTCATCGAAAGCGGCGTGCCGGAGTTTGCCGAGCTGACGCTGCATCTCAGCTGGTTTCTGGGGCTGGGTCACCTGCAGCGCAATCCGACGCTAAAGGCCGAGTTGGCGGACCTGGAAGCGACCACCAAGTCGGTGCCCGTGGCCTTTTTCAACTATCCCGTCATGCAGATCGCCAACATCCTGCTGCCGCTGGCGCACCTCGTGCCGGTGGGCGACGACCAGCTGCCGCACATCGAGATGACGCGCGACGTGGCCATCCGCTTCAACCGGCGGTTCGGAGACGTGTTCGTGGTGCCGGAGGCCCGGATCGGCGCGGTGCCGCGACTCGTCGGGATCGACGGCAAGGGCAAGATGGGCACGTCGGCCGGCAACGCGATCTTTCTGAAGGATTCCGAGGAGACGCTGCGGGCCAAGGTGCGCAGCATGTTCACCGACCCCAAGCGGCTGCGGGCCACCGATCCGGGCACCGTGGAGGGGAACCCCGTCTTCATGTATCACGACGCTTTTAACCCAAACACGGACGAGGTGGACGACCTCAAGGCCCGCTATCGGACCGGACGGGTGGGTGACGTGGAGGTCAAGGACCGGCTCTTCACCGCCATGAACGACTTCCTGGCGCCGATTCGCGACCGGCGGGAGCACTGGGCGGCGCGTCCCGACGACGTGCGCGACGTGCTGGCGGCCGGCACGGCCGCGACCAAGCGACGCGGCGAGGAGCTGGTGGAGCACGTCCGCACGGCGCTAAGCCTCGATTACCTGCGCGACGGGCCTCCGCCTCCGCCGGAGGGCGCGCCATAGGGCCTGTCCGGCCGCCGCAGTGCGCCCGGCGCGGACGCGAACCGGTGGCAGCGACTGACGGCATCACCGGGCGGAACGTGGATGTCTGACAAGCGGAAGTCCCGGTCCCGCATCCGCCCGGTGGCGCTGGCGGTGATTCGCGACGGGTCGCGCCTGCTCGTGCGGCGGTACACCGCGCCCAACGGCGATCGCTACTACCGACCGCTGGGCGGCGCGATTGAGTTCGGCGAACGAGCGGCGCAAGCCGTGAAGCGGGAGATCCTGGAGGAAATCGAGGCGGAGATCGAGCAGGTGCGACACCTGACCACCGTCGAGAACATCTTCGAGCGGGAGGGCGAGCGCGCGCACCAGATCGAATTTCTCTTCGAGGCACGGTTCGTGGATCGGTCGCTCTACGGCGCCGAGCTAATCGACGGGACGGAGTCAAGCGGCAAGCGCATCGAGGCCGTTTGGCTCGACCTTTCCGAACCGCTCGACGGCCCGTTGTATCCGGAGGGTCTGCGGGAAATGCTGACGACGGAATAACGCCGCCGTAGGAGTTGGCGAAGGTTCGCGAAGTTCACCGATCAATGCGGCGCTCGAATCGTCCGCCGACGGCATTCGGTTTGGCGAATTCAGGTAATCGAGCGGCAGATCATCGGGTACCCTCTTAGGCGCCTTTCGCGTGCCGCGGCCGAGGCGGCGTGCCTCGTTTGCCGCGTGACGGGCGCACCCGGGGAAGACTGACGAAATCCCTTCCCCGGCCTCCACTATCAAGGAGCAGCGATTGATGGCGCACAGCAACGGCAGCCAAGGCGTCACCGCCCGCGCGAGCGCGGTGCAGACGGTGGCGATCGACGACACGGTTGAGGTCCCGGCCTACGACCGCGAGCGGATCGAGGACGTCGGGTTCATGACCGCGATGACGCTGGTGCTCCTGGGCAACTACGCCCAGACCGGGCACTTCGGCGGCCCGCTCGCCTATACGCCGTACAACGTGGCGCTGCATCTGGGCGGACCCGAGAATGGCGCCCTCCGCTACGACTACCGCCGGCCCAAGCACCCCTTCTGCGACCGCTTCATGCTGGCCGGGGGGCACAACATCCCGACGGCCTACGCCCTGTGGATGATCATGGGTGAGGCCATGGCGCAGAAGCACGCCGCGACGGGCGACGACCGCTATGCCGTCGACCCCAACACCGGCATGCTGCCGATCGATGCGCTTGGATTCCGTCGGGGTCGCGGCGCGCTGGACACGCTGCTGCAGGACCACGGGCTCGAGGACCACCCGCTCTTCGCGCAGGCCAAGATCCGCGGTATCCGCTCGCTCGCCGGTCACTCCGAGACCACCGACGTGACCAACGACGTGAACGGCGGACCGTCGGGGATCGGCGTCGCCACGGCGGCGGGCAAGGCGGCCTTCTGGGACTTCGTCGGCGCCGACGACTCGCTCAAGGTGATCGCGCTCGAAGGCGAGTTCGCCATGACCGAGGGCCACGCGCAGGAGCTGAAGACGCAGGCGCTGGCGCAGCAGGTGGGCAAGCGGCTGCGCGTGCTGCTCTCCTACAACAACGCCGGCATCGACGATTCGCTCGTCGGCGGCGTCATCGATCCATCGCTCACCCAGGGCTACGTGATCGAAGACCAGTGGACGTCCTACGGCTGGAACGTGATTTCGCTGGAGGACGGCAACGACTACGACCAAGTCATGGCCGCGCTGCGGGCGATGGAAGAGTGGGACCCGAATGACCGCCGCCCGATCATCGTCGTCGGGACGACGACCAAGGGCTGGTGGCCGGCCGCCGACAACGGACACCTTCCCGGGTTCGGCGAGCAGCTCATCGGGTATCACAGCCATCCCTACGAGCTGAAGATGAACGAGCCGTATTTCGTGGCACTGGCCGAGACGTTCGAGCGGCGCTACGGCGTGGAGTTCGACGGCATCCGCGACGGCCCGGTGGCCGACGAGCGCGAGCGGCTGATCCAGTTCAAGACCAACATCGACGTGGCGATGTCCGTGCTGAACCAGAACGGCTTGGGCGACTGGCTGGCTGATCGGCTGGTCGAGATCGGCGACTCGCTGAACGACGAGCTGCCACTGCGCATCGACGCGTCGGTCAATCCGTTTCTCGACGAGCGGCTGTGTCCCGAGAACATTCCGCTGGAGCCGCAGTCGGTCGAGGTCACCAACGAACTCACCGGCGAGACGGCGACGGTGGACATCGACCTGGCCAAGAAGCCGGGCGAGGTTGCCGGAACCCGGCGCGCCATCTCCGAGCTGATCAAGTGGGTCAACTACGTCACGGACAACCGGTTCATCACCCTGGCGGCGGACCTGTCCAGCTCGATCAACGTGGAGAAGGGCGCGATTTGGGGGCACTACGACCCGGTCGACAACCCGCTGGGCACGCGCATGAAGGCCCCGATCGAGGAGGCCGGCAACGCTTCATCGGCCATCGGGCTGGTGAGCCAATCGGCGTCGCTCGATCCCGAGCGGCACGCGGGCGTCTGGGCCCTGAGCGGCACCTACGGCGCGTTCACGCCGCTGATGTATCTGCCGGCCCGCGTCTGGAGTCAGCAGAACCAGGACAGCCCGTTCCGGATGGGCGTGCTGCACATTCTGGCGGGGCACTCCGGACCCGAGACCGCCGCGGACGCGCGCACGCACTTCGGCATCTTCGCGCCGCAGGTGTGGAAGCTGTTCCCGCGTGACCAGGCCATCAACCTGAGTTTCTGGGACTACAACGACGTGGCGCCCGGATATTTCGCGGCGGCATCGTTGGCGGCGCGTGATCCCAAGGTTGGGCTCATCACCATCGAAGTGGCACGGCCCGACTTTCCGGTGGCGGACCGCAGCGCGTTCGCCGACTCCGATCCGCTGGCGGCGGCCAAGGGGATGTATCTGATCCGCGATTGGGACGCGGGCAGCGAGCCGCAGGGCACGGTGTTCGTGCAAGGCTCGAACTCGACGGTCAACCTGATGCGCGTGCTGCCCCAGCTGGAAGCCGAGGGCGTGAACGTGCGGGTGATCGCCGTGGTGAGCGAGGAGCTTTTCGAGCGCCAGTCGCAGGACTACCGCGACAGCCTGATCCCGGCCGGATCCCGCTATGACGCGATGGTGGTATCCACGGGCACGCGGCGGATGCCGCCGGTGCGCGACCTCGGGCCGCTGACTGACGAATACTCCCTGTGGTCGGATTGGGACAACCAGTGGCTCACGGGCGGGACCGAGCCGGACGTGATCGCCGAGGCGAATCTCGACGCCGAATCGATCCACGCCGGCATCAAGCGGTTCGCGGAGGCCCGATCCGAGCGGCTCGCACGGCAGCGCGAGGTGCTGGCGGCGCTGTAGGCGCGGGGCGGGTGAGGCGGCCTGCTGGTCTCCCACCTCTGGGCGACCGCCGGCATCGGTTCGGGCGGAGCGCGCCGCAGACCAGCTACGCAACCTTGACAATCAAAGTTGGAAGTAGCGATTGACGCGGCCGAGAGGCGCGAATACGGTATTTCCATGGCTACAGCGACCGTAGAACGCGATCTTTCCGATCTCCTGATTCCCACCGACGGGATTCCGAAGGAGGTTCTGCGAAAGGTCAAGCGCGCCGGCCGCCGAAAGATCATCAGCGATTCCTATCCCTATGCCACCAAGATGGGTCGGCAGGCGTACGAACGTCGGAAGGCGGAGTTGCAGGTCGAGTTGCTAAAGATGCAGCGGTGGGTCAAGGAGACGGGGCAGCGCGTCGTGCTGCTCTTTGAAGGCCGCGACGCCGCCGGCAAGGGCGGCACCATCAAGCGCTTCATGGAGCACCTCAATCCCCGCGGCGCAACCGTGGTGGCGCTGCCGGCCCCGTCCGAGCGCGAGCGCAGCCAGTGGTACTTCCAGCGCTACGTGCAGCACCTGCCGGCAGAGGGCGAGATCGTGTTCTTCGACCGCTCCTGGTACAACCGGGCAGTCGTCGAGCCCGTAATGGGCTTCTGCACGCCGGCCGAGACGGTGCGATTCCTGCGCGACACCGTCTTGTTCGAGCAAATGTTGATCAACGAGGGCCTGCGGCTGTTCAAGTTTTGGTTTTCGGTGAGCCAGGAGGAGCAGCTCAGGCGCGTCATGTCCCGCGCCCAGGACAGCCTCAAGCAGTGGAAGCTGAGCCCCGTCGACATGCGGTCGCTGCCGCTGTGGGACGAGTTCACCGAGGCGAAGAAGCTGATGTTCGCGGGTACCGACACAAAGGCGTCACCCTGGGTGGTCGTCAAGTCGGACGACAAGAAACGCGCCCGCCTAAACTGCATGCGCTTCTTGCTGCGGAGCTTGGAGTACGACCCCGACGGCGCGCGGCGCGTGACCAAGCCCGATCCGAAGGTGATCGGGCCCGCGAAGTCTCTCTACGGCAAGGACGAGGTCTGGTAGCTCAGGCCACGGCGGCGTAGCCGGCGGGAACAGTCGGGCAGGCGGCGGTTTACCGGCGGGGCCGATGCGCTAGGCAGGCTCGGGAAACGTCAGGCACAGACCGTCGGCACCGCCGATGACGCAGCCGTCGAATACCTCGCGCGCCTCGGCAATCATGGCGTTCATATACGCCGGTTCGTCCGCTTCCGTCATGACGTGCACCAACACCAGCCGTTGGACACCCGCCGCGGCGGCGATCTCTCCGGCGCCGCGGGCCGTGGTGCAGGCGGCGTAGATGTCGGGCCAGCGTTCGCGCGCCGCGTCGACCTCCATGGCCATGTGGACGAGCGTGTGGGCCCCGCGCGCCAGCTCGACGATCTCCGGCAATGGGCGCGTGTCCCCGGAGATGACAATCGAGCCGCCCTCGGCGTCGAGCCGGTAAGCCAGCGACGTGAGGTAGGGCTGCGCGTGCCGGGCATGCCCCACGCGAACCGTCCACCCTTCGGCTGTGACCGTGTCTCCGACGGCAAGCTCTCGAACGTGGAACCGCGGGCGCTGGCGGGGCATCACGCCGCCCCGATTGCGGTAGGCCTGCAGGCTCATGGGATGGTTGGTGCGCGCGACGAGATCGGGACCGAACGCACCGTCGTGGCCGAACAGGCGCTGCGTCATGCGCTCCAGCGGTCGCGGGCCAAAGACCGAGAGGTCGTCGCCGCGTCCAGCGCCCTGATCCCAGCGTGACAGCGCGAAGTGCGGGTAGTCGGTGGAGTGGTCGAAGTGCAGGTGGGTGAAGAACACATGGCCAATCGTGGCGAGATCGATGCCCGCCGCCGCTAGATTCCGCGTCGCCCCGGGTCCCAGATCGAAGACCACGCCGGCGTCACCCACGCCGACGTAGGTGGACGACCCGCCGCGATGCGGTCGCGGGTCGGGCGTTCCGGTGCCCAGAAGCACCATTCGCAGCGGCTGGCTCATGCGCGGGGCCTTTCGCACAATGCGGGCAGCTTGCGAACGCTGGAGGCACTGCCCGCATGTCTGACTGGGACGTCATCGTAGTTGGCGCGGGCGCCATGGGCAGCGCCGCGACCTTCCACCTGGCGCGGCGGGGCGTGCGCGTGCTGGCGCTGGAACAGTTCGATCTTGCCCACGACCAGGGCAGCTCCCACGGCTACACCCGCATCATGCGGCACGCGTACTACAACGCCCCCGGGTACGTGCCGCTGGTGCAGCGGGCGCAAACGCTATGGCGCGAGCTCGAGGAAATCAGCGGCGAGACGCTGTTTGTCCACACGGGCGGTGTCTCGCTGGGGCGGCCCGATGCGCTCGTGGTGCGCGGCGCGCTGTTGGCCGCCGAGCGGTTTGGGCTGGATCACGAGGTGCTGGACGCCGCCGGAGTCCACCAGCGGTTCCCCGCCATTCATCTCTCGGACGACATGATCGGCGTGCACGATCCGGCCGCCGGATTCTTGCTCCCGGAGCGGGCGATTCTGGCGCACGCGGCGGCGGCTCGGTCGCACGGGGCAGAGGTGCGGACGCGGGAAGCCATCACCGGCTGGCAAGCCACGAGCGACGGCGTGGAGGTCCACACCGAGCGCCACGTTTACCGGGCGGAGCGACTGGTTCTGACGGCCGGAGCGTGGATGGGGGAATTGCTGGCGGACCTGAAGCTGCCACTCGAAGTGACACGTCAGGTCGTCGGATGGTTCGAGCCGGATGACCCGGCGCTCTGCGAGCCGCACCGTCTGCCGGTGTGGCTGCTGCAACCTCCGGGAGACGAGGAGTATTTCTACGGCCTGCCTCGATACGGCCCGCCGGGGCTCAAGCTTGGACGCATGTTCCATTTGCAACCGGCCGTCACGCCAGCTGAGCTGAGGCGGACGACGGACGACCCGGACGAGGCGCTGTTGCGCACGTGCCTGGCTCCCTACTTTCCGGGAGCCAACGGCCGCGCGCTGGAGCTGATGACCTGCATGTTCACCAGCACGCCGGACGGCCACTTCATCATGGATGCGCATCCACGACACCCAAACGTGACGCTGGTGTCGGCGTGTTCCGGGCACGGCTTCAAGTTCGCGTCGGTGGTTGGTGAGATCGCGGCTGAGTTGGCGCTGGACGGCCAATCCCAGCACGACATCGAAATGTTCCGTCTGGGCCGCTTCGAGAACGGCGCGACTCGATAGCCGCTAGACCGGCCACACGATCGGCACGACGATCAGCGACGTGACCAGGATCAGCAGCGTCAGCGGCGCGCCCACCTTCAGGAAATCCACGAAGCGGTAGCCGCCGGCGTTGTAGACGAGCAGGTTGGCCTGGTGGCCGATGGGTGTGAGAAAGGCCGTCGAGGCCGAAATGGCCACCATCATGAGGGCCGGTTGCGGGGCGATGCCCGCGCCGGCGGCAATCTCGAGCGCCAACGGAGCGATGAGCACGACGGCGGCGGCGTTGGACATGAGCTGCGTCAGCAGCGCGGTGGCGACGAACAGCCCGGCGAGGACGGCCAGCGGCCCCATGGGGCTCACATATTCCGCGGCCCACTGCGCCGCGAGATCGGCCAGGCCCGTGGTGGTGACCGCGTCGCCCAACGGAATGAGCGTGCCGATGAGCACGATAGTGCGCCAGTCGACGGCCGTGTAGAGACGCTGGTATGGCAGCACGCGAAAGAGCAGCATCAAGATGATGCCGGCGGCAGCCGTCACGGCGATCGGCGCGATGCCCGCCGCAGCCAGGCCAACGACCGCCCCGAGAATGAGCACCGCCACGGCCATATGCGGTCGAACGGCCGGCCTCGCCGGCCGGCGGCCAAGCAGGATGAACTCGGGCGAGCGAGCGAAGGAATTGACGCGCTCGACGGGCACCCGGACGATCAGCACGTCGCCCGGCCGGATCTGCACATTGCGGATCGCACGGCCCAAGCGCTGCCCCTGACGCCAGATGCCCAACACCACGCCGCCATATCGCCGTCGAAAATTCATCTGGACGAGCGTCTGGTGCGCAAACCTGAATCCCGGCCCCGCGACGAGCTCGACCACCGCGGTTCGCTCGCTCGCGTCGTCAAGCGTCAGCTCGGAGTCCTCACCGGCAAAACGCAGGCGCTGGGACTGGGCAAGGCGAGTGACGGCTTCCAGCTCGCCTTCGACGATCAGCCGGTCGCCGGCATAGATCGCGTCCGACGGACCGGGAATTCGATTGCGGACGCCAAGGTGGGTGATTTCAACCACGCCGATGTCGAAGCGCGACCGCCAGCGGAGCTGGGCCAACGTGCGCCCGGCGAGATCCGAATCGCCCGGCACCTCGAGCTCGACCATGAACTCGCGCGTCTGTTCGATTTCTCGATCGACGTCGGCGCCTTCGCGGGCGGGAATGAGCCGCGGCCCGGCAAGCAGGAGGTAGAGCAGCCCGACCGCCATGACCGCCAGGCCGGTCGGCGCGTAATCGAACATGCCGAACGGGGTCTCGCCGGCCCGCGCGAGCGCCTCGCTCACCAGCAGGTTTGGCGGCGTGCCGATGAGCGTGACCAGACCGCCCAGGAGGGAGCCGAATGAGACCGGGATGAGCAGCTTGGAGGGAAAGGACTTGGCGCCGAGCGCAAGGGTTGTGGCCGCGGGAATCAGGATCACGGTGGCGGCAATGTTGTTCATCACGGCCGACATCACGCCCACGATCAGCACCAGCAGCGCCATGCGCAGGCGCAGGCCGCCGCCGAGACGCGCGATGAGGGCGGCGATCGCGGCCGGGACCCGGGCCTCGACGAGACCGGCGCTCAAGACGAACATTCCCGCCACCGTGATCACCGCGGGACTGCCAAACCCGCTGAACACCCGATCCGGCGTGACGAGGCCGGCGAAGGCCACCGCCAGCAGCGCCAGCACGCCGACCAGGTCGGGGCGCACGCGTTCGCTGGCGAAGAGCGCCAGGGCGCCGCCCAGCACGCCGATGAGAATCCAGGCGTCGGCTGTCATCGCGCTTCCGTGGTCATCCCGAGAGCGGGCAATGGGATAGGCTAAGGCCCGCGCATCGCAAATCGCCGCCGCGAGCGGGAGGAGTGAGGGCAATGGCCGAGAAAGGCGTGGCCGCCGCGTTCCTAGGTTCGCGCAAGCCCTTCGAGTTGCGCGAGTTTCCGATCCCGGACCCGGGGCCGGGGGCGGCCGTGGTCAAAATGAGCCTCGCGAACGTCTGCGGCTCGGACATGCACTACTGGCGCGGCGAGATGGACATGGTGAAGATGGGCCGGCCGATGCCGGCGGCGCTGGGGCACGAAGGCACCGGCGAGATCTATCGGCTGGGCGCCGGCGTGACGACCGACTCGATGGGCGATCCGCTCGAGGAAGGCGATCGAGTTCTCTTCTCATACCTCTACCCCGACCTGCAATGTCCCACCTGCCTCAAAGGCTATACCTTTGCCTGTCCAACGCGGCAGCATGATCGCCTGGGTGGGCTGGAAGAGTGGCCGCACTTCCGGGGCACGTTTGCACAGTACTACTACCTGCACCCCAACCACACGATGTACAAGGTGCCCGACCACCTCACGGACGACATGGTGGCGGGACTCAACTGCGCGTTGGTGCAGGTCATTTCCGGTTTGCGCCGCGCCGGCCTGTCGTTCAACGAAACGGTGGCCATCCAGGGCGCGGGAGGACTCGGCGTCTACGCGGCGGCGGTGGCCAAGGCCCACGGGGCCTCGAAAGTCATCGCCATCGACGGCGTGGATGAGCGCATCGACCTGGTCCGCTCTTTCGGCGCGGACGAGATCGTGGACATGCGCGAGTTCGAGACGCCGGAGCAGCGCGTGGACCGCGTGCGCGAGCTCACCGATGGGCTGGGCGCCGACGTGACGCTGGAGCTCGTGGGACATCCGGGAGTGGTCACCGAGGGTCTGCAGATGACGGCGCCGGGCGGTCGATATCTCGAGATCGGCAACATCAACGTCGGCTGGCATACCGAGTTCGATCCGTCGTGGATCGTCTTCCGCAGCATCTCGATCATCGGCGTGGCGCATTACACGTCGCAGGACCTGCGGCATGCCCTGGATTTCCTGAAGGACAACGTGTCGCGCTTGCCGTTCGACCGGGTGCTGTCGCATCACTTCCCGCTGGCCGACATCAACGAAGCGTTTGCGCAGCAGGACTCCGGGCGGATCACGCGCGGCGCCCTGGTGCCGCACGCCTAGGAAGAACCGCGTTCGCCTTAGCTAATATTCGGCATTAGCCAAGGCTTGCGCGGTAGGATGCGCGGATGATGCCGGAAGCGCCGCCGATCGCGCTGCACTGCGAGGGCCTGAGCAAGAGCTTTGGCGCCGTCACGCCCGTGGGTGACGCGACTTTCCATGTGACCGCCGGCGCCATCCTGGCGCTGCTGGGACCGAGCGGCTGCGGCAAGACCACGACGCTGCGCCTGATTGCGGGCCTGGATCAGCCCGACGCCGGGACCATCGTGCTGGACGGCTCGGTCGTTCAGGGCCCCGACGTGAGCGTGCCGCCGGAGCGCCGGCGGGTTGGCCTGGTGTTCCAGGACTATGCGCTGTTTCCCCACCTCGACGTGCAGGCCAACGTAGGGTTCGGCTTGTCGCGGCGGAACGGTCGCGCGGCCAGGGTTGCGGAGACGCTGGAGCTGGTGGGGCTCTCGGCGCTGGCGTCACGCATGCCGCACGAGCTGTCGGGCGGGCAGCAGCAGCGCGTGGCTCTGGCCCGGGCGCTGGCGCCGGAGCCGCGCGTCGTGCTGCTGGACGAGCCGTTCTCGAACCTCGACGCGGCGCTGCGCAACGACCTGCGGAATGACGTGCGTCGCGTGCTGCGTGAATCCGGCGCGACCGCCGTGTTCGTGACCCATGATCAGGAAGAGGCGCTGAGTCTGGCCGATCAGGTGGCCGTCATGATCGACGGCCGGGTGCTTCAGGTCGCGCCGCCGTATGACGTCTACTGCCATCCCGTCAGCCGCGTGGTGGCGGATTTCATCGGCCATTACAACGTCATCCACGGCGCCGCGATGGGCCGGATGGTGGTCTGCGAGCTCGGGACCGTGCGAATTCAAGACGCCATGAGCGGCCCGGTCGATCTCTACGTGCGGCCCGAAGCGTTGCAGGTCACCAGCGATCGCAACGGGCAAGGCGTGATCGAGGCGCGCCAGTTCTTCGGACACGACCAACTCTTGCACGTACGGCTTGACTCGGGATTGGTCGTGGCGTGCCGGGTGGAACCGACGTTCATCGCGCCAGAGGGCGTGCGCGCTCGGATTCAAATCAACGGCGACGTCGTGGCCTTCACGCGCGCTGGCACAGACGCGCGCGGCCGCCGGGGCGCCCCGGTCACGCCTCCAGCCGCGCGCCCGCGGCTGGCCTAGCGCGGAGCGGGCGGCCGCGGGCGGGGATTGCGCTGGTCCAGGCGTCGCGCGGACGGCGGTGGGAATCCACAACCGGCATGGGCGGGAGTCCGGTCGAGGGGCGGAGCGCCGCCCGCCCCGCCCTTCGTGGCAGAATGCAGGACTATGGCATTGACTAGTACGGCTGAAGACTATCTGCTTGCGATCTATGGGTTGCGCGCCGAGGGCGGGCCTGTCATCGCCGCCCGTCTTGCGGAGCGCCTGGGCGTTTCGGCCCCGACGGTGTCGGCATCGCTGGACCGGCTGGTGCGCGACGCGCATGTGTGGATCAATCCGCAGCGCGAGGTCTACCTGACGCTTGGCGGCGAGCGCACCGCCGAGAAGCTGGCCCGCCGCCACCGGCTCATCGAGCACTGGCTGATCCGGACTCTCGGGCTCGGCTGGGCCGAGGTGCACCACGAGGCCGACCGCCTGGAGCACGCCATCTCGCCCGAGCTGACGGACCGCATCTCGGAGGCGCTGGGCCATCCGCCGACCTGCCCGCATGGGCTGCCGATCCCGGGCAACTACCCGGAAACCGACGTGGGCAACCTTTTCAAGCTGTCGTCGGCCGACATCGGGTCCAAAGTGCGGGTCGTGCGACTCTCGGAGCCCGCCGAGGACGACAGCGACCTGCTGCACTATTTCGAGGACAAGCAACTCGTGCCCGGCCGCGTGATCGATGTGGTGGAGAAGACGCCGGCCGGGCATATCGTGGTGCAGGTGGACGACCAGGCGGCCGTGGTTGACGACACGGTCGCCGACAATTTGTGGGTGATGGCGGGCTAGCCGCCCGTCGCACATTCCCCGCCCCATGACCATTCGTCGGTCGCCGCACGCCGCGCCGATGCGCCGACGTTTCACCCGACGCGAGCAACCCCGAGCATGACGGCCGAGGTCCGGCCAAGCCGCATTTTCACCGTGAGGCCCGCGCTTCCGCAGCGGCTCGAGCGCCTGCGCGATCTGGCCTACAACGTGTGGTGGGCGTGGACGCCCGCGGCGCAGGACCTGTTTCGACGCATCGACGCCGAATCCTGGCACGCCTCGCAGGGGAATCCGGTGGCCGTGCTCACCCGAGCTGCTCCGGGCCAACTCCAAATGCTGGCCGAGGACCCGATTTTCACCGCCGACCTTGACCGCGTGGCTGAAGCCTATGACCAGTATCTGAGCCGCCCCACGTGGTTCGAGCAAACGCACGGGCATCTCGAGGGACTGCGCGTGGCCTACGTCTCGATGGAGTTCGGGGTGGCGGAGTCGGTGCCCCTGTATTCAGGCGGCCTGGGGGTGCTGGCGGGTGATCAGCTCAAGGCCGCCAGCGATCTCGGTGTGCCGCTGGTCGGCGTCGGCATGCTCTATCGCCAGGGGTACTTCCGGCAGTCGATCGATCCCTCCGGCGCGCAGCGCGAGCAGTTTCCGGAAAACGACGTGGAGGTCCTGCCGGTGGTTGCGTTGCGCTCCGCCGACGGGCAGCCGCTGACGGTTCGCGTGCCGATTGACGGGCATGAGATCGCGGTTCGGCTGTGGCGAATGGACGTGGGCCGCGTGCCGCTGATTCTGCTCGATGCCAACACGCCGGAGAACAGCCCGGCCGACCGTGAGCTGACGTCCCGGCTGTACATCGGCGACAGCGACATTCGCATTCGGCAGGAGTTGCTGCTGGGCGTCGCCGGCATGCGCGCGTTGGACGCGCTCGATCTCACGCCGACCGTGGCGCACTTGAACGAGGGGCACAGCGCGTTTCTCATTCTCGAGCGCTTCCAGGCGCTCCGCGCACAGACCGGTCTCAGCGAGGCCGCGGCGATGCAGATCGTGCGCGCGACCAATGTCTTCACCACCCACACCCCGGTCGCGGCCGGCCACGACGAGTTTTCGGCGGATCAGGTGAAGCGTCATGCCGGCGCCTACCTGGAGGCATCGAACATTGACGTCGAGCATGCACTGACCCTGGGCCGGGTGGACGGCGCCAACGATGGCGAGCCGTTCGGCATCACCACCCTGGCCATGCGCGGGTCCGCCTGGCGCAACGGCGTGAGCGCGCTTCACGGCACCGTGAGCCGCCGGATGTGGGAACGGCTGTGGCCGGGCGTGCCGGTCAGCGAGGTTCCGATCGGCCACGTGACCAATGGCGTGCATCTGCGCACCTGGGTGTCTCGAGAGTTGAACGGCCTGCTCCAGCGCTACATGGGGCGCCATTGGGCCGAGCGCACCGATCCGCAGGGCATCGAGGAGGGCTTGGCGGCCATTCCCGACGACGAGCTTTGGCGGGTCCATACGCAACGTCGCGAGCGCCTGGTGGCCAACGTCCGGCGACGCCTGCGAGCGCAAGCGGAGCATCGAGGCGCCGCCGCGCACGAGCTGGCGCAGGCGTCCGCCGCCCTGCACAGCGACGTGCTCACGGTCGGGTTCGCGCGCCGCTTCGCGCTCTACAAGCGCCCAACTCTGCTGCTGCACGACGTGGAACGGCTCAAGGCCATCGTCGCGAACTCTCACCGACCGGTGCAGATCATCTTCGCGGGCAAGGCCCATCCCAACGACGATCTGGCCAAGGACCTGCTGCGCGAAATCACGGCCATCAGCCGCGATCCGGCCTTCGACGGGCGGCTGGTATTCGTCGAGGACTACGACATGGGACTGGCGCGCGACCTGGTGCAGGGTTGCGACGTGTGGCTGAACCTGCCGATTCCACCGCAGGAGGCCAGCGGCACGAGCGGCATGAAGGCGGCGGCCAACGGCGTGCTCAACGCCAGCGTTCTCGACGGTTGGTGGGACGAGGCCTATACCCCGGAAGCGGGTTGGGCGATTGGCCGGGCAGACGTTGACGACGACCGGCAGCGGGATGCAAGCGACGCCGCGGCCATTTACGACCTGCTCGAGCACACGGTGGCGCCGTTGTTCTACGACGTCGGCGCGGGAGAGACACCGATTGCCTGGATCCGAATGGCTCGACGCTCAATGGCCCTGGCGCTGACGGGCTACAGCGCGAATCGAATGGTCCAGAATTATGTCGAGTCGTTTTATGGACCCGCGCATCTGCTCGGCCGGAGCCTGCGCGAGCACCACGGCGGCGCGGCCACCGACCTTGCCCATTGGCTCGACCACCTGGTGGCCCAGTGGCCCCACGTGCGCGTATTGGAGGTGCACGCAGACGGACCCAGCCAGGTTGACGCGGGCGTGGTGGTGCCCATTCGGACCCAGGTGGCCCTGGCGGGCCTCAGTCCCGATGACGTGACGGTCGAGGTGTTCGTGGGTCACGTGGACTTCGAGGGAACGCTGATCGGCGGTCGGGCCGAGGTGGCGGGGCATGCGAGCGCGGAGGCGGACGGCGCCCACTGGTTCACCGGACGCGCGGTGCTGGCCCAAAGCGGACGCCTCGGCATCGCCGTCCGGGTAGTCCCGCGCCATGCCTTGCTGGCCGGGCCGTACGACGCCGGGCTGATTCGCTGGAGCGAGGCGGCCGGCGCGACCTGAGGCGCGGGCGTCGTGCAATGGCCGCGCCTTTTGTGAGTGACCGTTCAAGCGTTTACCCTGAGGTACGGTTCCGACCGGCAGTCCGGTCGGACAGCGCTTGCGCCGACACAGGAGGAATCCCCCGTCGATGACGTACGTAATTGCCGAGCCATGCATCGGTACGAAGGACGCCTCGTGCGTGGACGTTTGCCCTGTTGACTGCATCCATCCGGGACCAGACGCACCCGAACATGAGGCGGCCGAAATGCTCTACATCGATCCCGTGGAGTGCATCGACTGCGGCGCCTGCGAGCCGGTTTGCCCCGTAACCGCGATCTTTCCGGACTTCGACGTGCCGGATGAGTGGGAGCACTACACCAAGATCAACGCGGACTATTTCGCGTAGCCGAACGCTCGGCGGCTAGGCGGCGCCCTTGTGCATGACTGCCAGCGCCTCATAGGAGGGCCTGGGCGTGCCGTCGGGGCGCAGCACGCCGAAGGGGAACTTCTCGTCTTCCGGGCCCACGACGGACTGGAAGTTGAGATTCCAGACGAACGCGTGGGTGATGTAGTCGTATTGCTCGCGCACGAGCCGAATGGCATCGACGAGAAACTCCGCCTGATCGGCCTCGGAATTGTCGACGCCGTAGCCGTAGGCCGGGTCCTGATTGGCGGTTGACCAGCCAAACTCAGTGATCCAGATGGGCTTGGCCCCGTCGCCAAATTCCTCCATGACGGCCCGGTGCTGCGTGAAGCGCTGAAAGTAGAAGCTCGCGTGACCGTTCCAGCCGTCCCCACGGGGAGACCCGATCTCCTGGCGCGGGGCATTGTTGAATCCCCCGGGGTGGATGCCCCATGCGTCGAAGCCGTCGCGCACGATCCCATCGTTGTACTCATACATGCGGCGGAGGAATGACACATCGTCCACGGCCTGCACCTGCTGGTCGGGAATGTCGACGTCACCGGCGGGTGTGAGCGCGCCGCCAATGGTCACGGCGGCGGGATCGCCGGCGCGCACGCCGCGGCGGCCGGCCAAGAGCAGATCCACGAACCCTCCGGCGTTGATGCGGCCATAGCCCCACTCGCGCGAGAGATTGGCCTCGTTCCACAGCTCATAGGCCTGTACCGCGCCCCGATACCGGGACGAGATAGTGCGCATAAAGTCTTCAAAGTCCTGGGGGTCGGCCGGCGGGCCGTGCGCCCCCTCGCCGAGCGCCCAACCGGGCGCGCGGACCACGCTGAGCAGCAGATTCAGGCCAGCGGAGGCTACGGCCGCCACCACTTTGTCGAGTTCCCGCCAGTCGTAGCCGCCCTTCTCGATCGGCTCGGTTTGACTCCATTCCACCTGCTGCTTGAGCCAGTTGAATCCCGCGTCGAGCGTCTTGCCGACAATGAAGTCGCGGTCCTGGTTGTAGATATGGGCCTGAAAGCCATAGCCCTCCAGACGGCGAAGCGCCGCGTCGGGGTCGTTGGGATCGGGAGTCGGCAGCCCCGGGCTCGGCGCGACCGGCGCCGGTGTGACGGGGCTCGGCGTGGCCGGGCTCGGCGTGGCGGAACTCGGCGTGAGGACTCGAGGCGTCTGCACGCCCGCGGTGGCCTGGGGGTCCGCCCGCGTCGGTGTTGGCTCGGAAGGTGCGGCGACCGTGACCGCTTCGGTCACGTTGTCGCCGGACTCGCCACAGGCGAGGGTGACGGCTCCGGCCGCGAGGAGGGTCAGCAATCGCCGCCGCGACCACTGGCGCGGCATGGAATCTGGCAACGTGCGACGTATCCTTGAGTACAGACCGCATGGATGGTATCAAGGCAGGGATGAGGCGCCGACGACCGCCAAGCTGGCGCCTCCCAACCAACCGTCGCTAGAGGAAGGTCCGCATGGCCCAGCGCAGATACGGGAATTCAGTCCTAGGCATAGGCGTGATCGTGGTGATCGCCGTGATCATCATCGGGCTGTTCAGCGTCCGCTTCGTGGGCGTTGGCGAAGTCGGCGTGATTCACACGTTCGGCGTCGTGGACCCGATACCAAAGCCACAGGGACTGCTGCTGAAGCTCCCGTGGGCGACGCTGGACACCTACAGCGTGCGGACGCAGTCGATCACGATGAGCTCGCGAGCCGAGGAGGTGGGCGCCTCCGACCAAACCGTCCGTACGCTCACCTCGGAGGGGTTGTCCGTCGGGCTCGACATCACCACGCTCTTCGTGCTCACGTTCGACAATGCCCCGAGCGTCCGCAATAACGTCGGGCCGGAAGGCGTCTATCAGGAAATCATCGTGCGACCGGCAATTCGCGATGCCATTCGCGACGTGGTGGCGCAGTTCACCGCCGAGGCGCTGTATACGACGGCTCGTGAGGAGATCAGCACGCTCATCGAGCAGCAGCTCGACGAGTCCCTCAATCCGCGCGGGGTGGCGATCCAAAACGTGCTGCTGCGCGATGTGACGCTGCCGGCGGTGATCACCCAGGCCATCGAGAACAAGCTGGCCGCCGAGCAAGCGATTCAGGAACGGCGCTTCCGGGTCGACGAGGCCAAGGAGGAGGCGCAGCGCCGGATCGAAGAGGCGAACGGTATCGCCGAAGCCAACCGGCGCATCAACGAATCGCTCACCGCGGCCGTGCTGCAGGACAAATACATCCAGGCTTTGCGCGACATGGGCTCGGGCAGCGTGGTGTACGTGCCCACGAACCCGGAAACCGGGTTGCCGGTGATCCTGGGGACCCCGGAGCTCGGATCGAACTGACCGCCGGCGGGAGCGACCGAGCCGTAGGGTAGGATGCCGCCGGGCTCGACCCGGCGGCGATGGGCGATTAGCTCAGCTGGGAGAGCGCTACGTTTACACCGTAGAAGTCGCAGGTTCGAGTCCTGCATCGCCCACCGGCATCGCGCGATCGCCCTTCGGGGCCGTGCGCATGGCGAGATAGCTCAGTCGGTAGAGCAGTGGACTGAAAATCCATGTGTCGCCAGTTCGATTCTGGCTCTCGCCACCAAGCCGTCTCCGTCGGGGGAAGCTCGCCCCGGATTAGCCCGCCGATTCTCCGGCGCCTGATTGCCAGGCCGGCTGACCGATTTCAAGCGCGCAACTCCGCAGGGTATGGTCAGGGCAGCGCGACAAGCATCAGCGATCCATAGTCGGACTCCGGCGCGGCCTCCGTGAACGCGATGCTGCCTGCGGGGCGTTGCCATCCGGCGCCAGCGCCGTCCTCACGTCGTACCAGTTGCTGCCCGAAGCCCCACGAGACCCTGGGGTAAACTTGGCGGGTACGGGGGCAAACCGCTAACCCATAGTCACCTCCCGCAAGCATCTGCCCCTCCTGGCAGCAACCCTCCTGTCCCTGGTGGTCATCGCCGCCCTGTACGTCCGCACACTCGACAACTACTTCCAATCCGACGACTTCGACTGGCTGTATACGTATGGCGCGCGTGCAGCGGCGGCAGGGACGGTGCAGGCGGTGCTGGCCCCGCCCGACCCGGCCTTGGTCGATCCGGCGGATCCCTTCACGTGGAATTACCGGCCCACTACTGCCTTGCTCGTCAACGGGCTGTTCCGCCTGTTCGGGGTTGGTGCGCCGGCTGGGTATCACGCGATTCTGATTGCGGGACGCCTGGTGGCGTCGGCGCTGGCAGGCATGCTGGCGGGCCGCCTCACAGGCCGTGCCTGGATCGGCGCGGCTGTGGTGGCGGTGTTCGGGCTCCACTTCGCGCATGTCGAGACGGTGGCGTGGTTCGGCTCGATCGCTGAAGTCGTCGCCGGCGTGCTGGGGCTCGCGGCGGTGCTTGCGTTTCTGCACTACCGAGAATCAGGCCGTGCGCGCTGGGCGTGGACCGCAATTGTGATGTACGGCTTAGCGCTGGGCGCCAACCCCACGGCAGCGCCGATTATCGGAGTCTTTGTGCTGCTGGACCTTTGGCGGTCCGCTCGCGGAGCCGGACGCCGCTGGAATGCGCATTGGGTCTACTTGCCACTACTAGCGCTAGCGGGCGCGTACCTCGCCATAGAGGCGGCCGCTCTGAGTGTGGCGGCCGGGAGCGGCGGCTATGGGTATAGCCTCGGTTCGCATGTGCTGCTGAATGCGCTCTGGTACCCCGCAGTTCTTGTTGCCCCCTTCACTGAGCCAGAACTGTTCGATGTGCACCGCGCACTGCTTGCCGCAGTCGATGGAAGCGGGTCACTCGCCGACCTCGCGGTGACAGCGAGATTTGCGCCGGTGCTTGTCGCACACGTCGCAGTCATCGGCGCGGCTGGCTGGATTGCGGTTCGCGGTCCGGGATGGGCCCGCGTGGCTGTTGCCGCCGCGCTCTGCCTCGAAGCGCCCTTTGTCCTGCTCGGTGGAACGATGTTCCACTTTGCCTATCTGCCGGCAGCCTTTGTTCTGACCTTAGGCGTCGCCGCCCTGATGGTCAGTTCCCACGCGATGGCCAGGATGCTGCCGTGGTCCCGGGCGGTTGGTGCGGCGCCGGTGCTTGTTGCTGCAGGTCTCCTGGCCTGGCAGACGCATGGCCGCCTCGACGACTGGGAGTTTGCCGCCGGCCTCAGCCATCGACTGGTCCAGAGCGCTCACGCGGAGCTGGGCGACATACCCACGGGATCGACCGTAATTGCCGGGGGCCTGCCCAACACGGTCAACGGCGCCTATGTGTTTCGCGAAGGATTTCCGGCAGCGCTCAAAGTGACATACGGCCGCTCTGACTTTGAGGTTCAGACGTTTAGCCCGCCGGTCGTCATGCGCTTGATGTCGGAGTCGGACGCTAGCGACAGGCGTTATTTCCTGACCTATGAACCGTCAGCCATGGCCCTTCAGCGTGCAACCCACCGCTAGCGAACAACGTCGTCGGCCATGGCAGGTGACTCATCCGATCCCGGACCTGAACACCGTGCCAACCGGCCCGGCCGCGAATTTGAGGATGGGTAGCGGCCGACGACGCAATCTCCATCCCGAGAGTCCGTAGCACGGGACAAGCCAGCCCACCGGCGTCGCCGATTCCGGCCACGGACCGAGCGCATGGCGAGATTGCTCAGTCGGTCGAGCAGTGGACTGAAAATCCATGTGTCGCCAGTTCGATTCTGGCTCTCGCCACCTGGAACAACGCGTTTGCCCATCGCGCCCGGGGCGTGTGGGGAAGGGCCGCGCCACGTGGACGCATCGAAAGCCTGGATTCCGGCCGTCGGAGACCCCTGCAGAATCCAGCCGGGCTTGGGGATGACCGGGCGATTCCTGTCCGCCCCTAGGTTCAGTGAAGGGTGGATTCCCGCCTTCGCGGGAATGACGAAGGGTTACGCACAGGTCCGTCCATCGCGGGAGTGCCGCGCCAGATGGTCGACTCGCCGACCCCGAACCGGCGGTCTTAGCAGCCGCTGTAGATGGTCATGCTGGGGAGGCACCCGAAGTTGATCTGCACGGTCTGCACCGTGACCTCCTCCAGCGGCGCCGAGTCTCCACCAAGGGCGACGCCGCCAATCTTGTCCAGCGTCGTCTGCGACGGCGTGTGGTTCTCCTTGACGCGCGCGAAGATTGTGGCGTTCGCCGGCAATTCGTCTTCCGACACGTCGCTGAGCAGAATGTAGAACCGCGACCCATTGGAGTTCGGCGCGCCCGAGTTCGCCATCACCAAATCGCCGCGCCGGTAGGGCTGCTGCGGCGGCTCGATCTCGAACGTATAGCCGGGGTCACCGGTACCGGTGCCGGTGGGATCGCCGGTCTCGACGAGCACGCCGGGGACCACGCGGTGCACCGTCATGCCGTCGTAATAGCCCTCCTGGGCCAGAAACAGGAAGCTGTTCACCGCCCGAGGCGCCTCCTGCGGCACGAGGTTGAAGGTCATGCGCCCGAGGCTGGTGGTGAACACGGCGCTGTAGGGTCGAAGCTCCTCAACCGTCATCTCGGGCTCGGCCGCGAACGTCGGCGGACCCTCGGGTTCCGGCTCGCCACACGCGGCCACCGCAACCGCGGCGATCGCCACGACCAACGCAATCACGATTGCTCGCCACATGGCCCGAAGCTCCGAATCCAACCGTCGACTCACCCTCTATTTTGCCGCGTTGGCCGCTCTATCGCCATGCAAGGCCCGCTGAGTTGTCCGAGGGGTCGCATGCGCTACGGTTTGGGGCCGTGCCGGTCACGCCGCTTGGCGTGAGGGGACCTCGTGAGCGTCGACATCGACGAATGCGTCGCCGACATCCTGGACGTCGGGCACTGCGTCGTGCCGAATCACTTTCCCAAGGCGGCGATCGACGCCTTTCACGAGGGATTCCTGCCGCTGCTGGCGAAAGTCGCCTCCCGCATTCCCGAGGGAAACCGGCGGGCAAACCGCTGGGCCATCGGCCTGCCCTTCGCCCCGCCGTACTATCAGTCCGCGTTCTTCGGCGACGACACGGTCAACGAAATCGTTGGCCGCATCCTGGGCGAAAACATGTTCATCGCCTACTACGGCACGGACACACCGGTCGCGGGATCGGAGGACCAGCAGGTGCACTCGGACATTCGCCCGCTGTTTCCCGAGCAGCCGGACCTGCGCTATCCGCCGCCTACGCTCTCGGTGCGGTTCACGAGCGTGGACATGACTCTCGAAAATGGGCCCTACAGCACGTCCGAACGCACGCAGCACCTCACCCGGGACGAGGCGCGGGCGAAGCTGGCCGCCGGGGAGATCGAGCTCGCGCCGTTGCTGCTCCGGGCGGGCGACGTGCTCATCAGCGATGCCCGCACGCTGCACCGGGGCACGGCGAATCGCACGAACGCGCCGCGTCCCTTCGCGGTGATCGTCTACAACCGCGACTGGTACCACCTGGAGAGCGAGTTTCGGCTGGAGGCCAACGAGGAGACGCCGATGCTGCTGGAGTCCTTCTACTGGACGCTGCCGACGGCCGAGCAGCAGCTCCTCAGGCGAGTGCCAAGGACGGATGGCTGAGGGAAAGCGCCCGATAGTTCGAGTGCCGGCGGAGACTCGCCTCGTCGTCGTTCCCTACGATCCGGAATGGCCGGCCATGTACGAGCGCGAACGGGCAGAGATTGCCGCGTGCATCGATCAGCACATCCTGCGCATCGAGCACGCGGGGAGCACCTCGATCCCCGGCATGGCCGGCAAGCCAACGATCGACATCCTGGTGGGTGTCCAGGATTGGGACGCGGCGAGGGTCACCTTGGGGCCGCTGGCCGAGATCGGATGGGAGTTTCGCGGCGAGCGCGGCATGCCCCGCCGCCACTTGTTTCGCCGGCTCAATGCCCGGGGCCGCCGCACGCACCAGCTGCACATGCTGGAGGTGACCCACCCGGCATGGGACGCGATGCTGCTCTTTCGCGATCATTTGCGCAGCCATTCGGATGTTGCGGCGCAGTACCAGCGGCTCAAGCTCGACCTGGCGCGGCGGTTTCCCGACAGCCGGGGCGAGTACACGGCGGGGAAAGAAGCGTTTGTGCGGGGAGTGCTGGCGCAGGCGCGGCGAGCGCGAATCTGAACGGGCGATTCGTCGGGCCACCCTGTCGATAGACTTGAGGCCGTGCGATCGCGTGAATGACGGGCCGGCACCATGACGCTTTCCGACCAACAATTGGCGTTCTTCGAGACCTTCGGCTACCTGACCTTTCCGGGAGCCTTCGCCGACGAAGCCGAGAGGATCGCCGACGAGTTCGAGCGGGTGTGGGCGGATCATGGCGGCGGCCACAACCGTCAGGCGCACGACCATGAACGCCGCTCAGCCCTGGTGCCGTTCATCGACCAGAACGAGTATCTGAGCGCGCTGCTGGACGATCCGCGCGTGGACGGCGTCGTCAGCGCGCTGCTCGGAGACGACTACAACTACACCGGGAGCGACGGCAACTTCTACGTGGGCGACACGCGCTGGCACTCCGACGGCTTCGCCCGATCGAAATACCGCTCCATCAAGATCGCGTTCTACCTGGACCCGGTCACGCGAGACTCGGGATGCCTGCGGGTGATTCCCGGCAGCCATCATCGCGGCGACGACTATGCCGAGTCGCTGCAGCGGATCATGCCAAGCAGCCGGTCGGCGTCGGTCCAGGAGCGACTGGGCATCGACGGTCGCGACGTGCCCGACCTGGCCCTGGAATCGCAACCGGGCGACATGGTGCTGTTCATTCACGACCTGAAGCACGCGTCGTTCGGGGGCGGAACCCGGCGGCGCATGTTCACCATCAATATGTCCGAGCGCTTCCGTGACGACGACATCGATGAGCTGCGCGAGGACGTCGCGACCCTCGTCAGGTTCTGGGCCGAGCGGGCGTACGGCGACGTGATGATCCGCACGGCCGGCCCGCGCCGAATGCGGCACCTGGAGCAACGGCTCGCTAACGACGATCACTTGCCTGAACTGGTCCGCCAGGCGCGCCAGGAGATGATCGAGCCGTCGCGCAGCTAGCCCGCTGCTCGCCCGTCCAACGGTCGGAGGCAGTTGTCGCGGCGTGCCGCTAGGCTGTGACCATGGCCTCAGCGACAAGCCCGCAATGGTGAAGCAATGACAAAGACGATCCCCGGCGACCACCAATGCTTCAGCGAGGACTGGCGGCGCACCGACCCTGACCTGGTGCTCTATCTGCCCAAGGAGCCCTCGTACTGGATCGAGGCGGTGGATCACGTGTTGGTGGACGTCACGCCGGGCGGCGACCTGCTGGCGATCTTCGCGCTGGCCAGCCAGCCGCACGGGGCGGACTACCGCGTCGCCTACTCACGCAGCGCGGACGGCGGCCGGACGTGGTCGCCGGTGGGCATCATCGACGGCCCTGGCGACAAGCCGGGACAGGTGAGCGCGTTCGGGTTCCCCATCATCAGCCGGCAGGGTCGTATCTACTGCTACTACAACCACGGCCGGGCCATCGGCGACAGCTATCAGACCAGCTTCCTGCGCTGCAAGTACTCCGACGACGACGGCCGAACCTGGATCGACGGGGAGGTCGTGATTCCCTACCGCTCCAGCGCCAACGACCACCCGGACCGCTCCATCGGCGCCAACTGCGTGGTCTGGCAAAAGCCCATCCGCGACGCGCGGGACCGTCCCATCATCGGCTTCACTCGCTGGACGAACTCGTACGTCAAGACGGCGCGGCGCGAGGACGACTTCACCATGTCCCGCCGCGACAGCCAGGCCGAGTTCATGCGATTCGAGAACATCGACGAGTCACCGCATCCGCGTGACGTTCGGATCACCTGGCTGCAGGACGACGACACGGCCATTCGGGTGCCCGTGCCCTACGAGCCCGAGGCCTCGCGCAACTATTCCTATTGCGAGGAGCCGAGCGCGGTGCTGCTGCCGGACGGCCGGCTCTTCACGGTGGCGCGCACGGCGACGGGTCAGATCTGGTACACGGTTTCGACCGACGACGGCGTCACCTGGCGCACGACGGAACCGCTGCGCAACCGGGACGACGGGTCGCCCATGCTCAATCCCGTATCCCCGTGTCCGATCTTCGCGCTGGACGACGGACGGTTCTTGCTCATGTTGCAGAACCATGACGGCCACGGTTACGGCGGGCGCGGCCCCCGCGACTTTCATGCGCGGCGCCCGCAGTTCGTCGCCGTGGGTGAGTATCGACCCAACGCCCACCAGCCGATCTGGTTCAGCCAGCCGCAACTGCTGTTCGACACCCAGAACATCGGAGTGTTTCCGTTCTATATGAAGTGGCTGTCGATGTACGCCAGCGTCACCGAGCACCAGGGCGAGCGCATCCTGTGGTACGCCGACCGCAAGATCTTCGGCCTGGGCCGCTACATTACGGATGAGCTGCTGGCGCCCATGGAGGCGCCGTCCGCCTAGCGGCCTCGCCGCCAGGGCCGCTGCTACGATTGCCGCCCAACGTCCCGCAGGTTGTGCGGGTCTTCCCGAGATCGAGACGGCTCCATGGCGATTGAGGTCAGTCCGATTTCGCCCGCCCTGGGCGCCGAGATCACGGGCGCCGATTTGACGCAGCCGGACGACGACGAGCAGTTCGAGATCATTCACCAGGCGCTGCTGGACCACAACGTGGTCGTCATCCGCGATCAGCAAATCTCGCCGGCGGACCACGCGGCGTTCAGCGGACGGTTCGGCGTGCTCGAGCTCCACGTGCTGAACCAGTTCCTTTTACCCGAGCAGCCCGAGGTCCTGGTGCTTTCCAACAAGCAGGTGAACGGCGTGCCCGTCGGGCTGCAAGACGCGGGCCGCGAGTGGCATAGCGACCTCTCCTATATGAGACTCCCCTCGCTGGGCTCGCTGCTCTACGCGCTGGAGATCCCGCCGACCGGCGGCGACACGCTCTACGCCAACCTCTATTCGGCCTACGAGGCGTTGTCGCCGGAAATGAAGGAACGAATCGACGGGCTCCGCCTCCGGCACTCCTACGCCGACTTCATCAATCGCCGGTTTCAGGAATCCGCGATGGAGCGGCCCACCCTCACCGCGGAGCAGGCGGCCAAGGTGCCCACGGCCGTACATCCGCTGGTGCGCACGCATCCTGAGACCGGTCGCAAGGCGCTGTACGTGAGCCCGTCGCTCGTGGCCGGAATCGACGGCATGGACGACGCCGAGGGCGCGGCGCTGCTGCAAGAGCTCAACGACCACGCCACGCAGCCCGAGTTCGTCTACCGGCACGTGTGGCAGCTCCACGACATCGTGTTCTGGGACAACCGCTGCACGCTGCACCAGGCCACCGGATTCGACCCGAAATACACGCGCCACATGCACCGCACCACCATCCAGGGCGATTTGCCGGTCTGAACTAGCGCGTTGGATCCACCGCCGACCCACCCGCCTGGGCGCGGCGCAAACCGGCGAACCGGCCACCGGCTTGAAGCAGCGCGTCCGGCGTTCCCTGCTCGAGCACCCGGCCGCGGTCCATCACGACGATCCGATCCGCGCCGATCAC
Organism: Chloroflexota bacterium; assembly: GCA_022821905.1. Classification (GTDB taxonomy): domain Bacteria; phylum Chloroflexota; class UBA11872; order UBA11872; family UBA11872; genus JAJECS01. The sequence continues at coordinate 35,320 of JAJECS010000030.1, forward strand.
CGTTTCGATCCGGTGGGTGACCACAATCAGGCTTCGGCCACGTCTCGACGATGCCAGGGCGTCTCGCAGCGCTTGCTCGGTGACCACGTCCAACGAGGCCGTGGCTTCGTCGAGAATCAGCAGGCGCGGGTCTCTCAGCAGCGCGCGGGCGATGGCGATGCGCTGCCGCTCGCCGGCCGAAATCTGGTGACCCTGCTCGCCAACGGTGGTTTCGAGTCCGTGCGGAAGCCTGGCAATGAATTCGTCAAGCTGCGCATCCCGCAGCGCCTGCTCCAACTCGTCGGCACCAGCCTCCCCGGTTGGATAGCGGATGTTGTCGGCGATGGTCGCATCCCACAGCTTGGGCTCCTGGGGCACGTAGCCGACTTGCCGGCGCAGCCACGAGAGGTCGAGCTCGCGCGTGTCGATGCCGTCGACATGCACCGATCCCGCGTGCGGCGCATAGAGGCCGATCATCAAATCCAGCAGCGTCGACTTGCCGCTGCCGGTTTCCCCCACGATGCCGAGGAATTCGCCCGGCCGGACCGAGAACGAGACATCGAAGACGCCCGCGTCTTCACGCGCATAGCGAAAGGTGGCCTCTCGAAACTCGATCCGAGATCCCGAATCAGCCGCCGGTAGCCGCGGTGCTGTCAGGCCGCCAACTCGCTCCGGAGCCAGGCGGAACAGGGCGTCCACGCGCTCATACTCCGCTTCAATCCGCGCCCGGTTGGCTTGCAGGGTCAGGAGACTCTGCACGGAGACGTAGATCCGCGGCACGAGCGCCACGGCCGCGATCAGCCCACCGAGCGACAGATGTCCCCCCGCAATGAGGACGGCGCCAACCCCGAATACCGCCGCCGTCACCAGCGCCTGGGCCGCCGGACCGACGTGAGCGATCAGCAGATCGTGCAGGACGACGGTCTTGACCTTGGCGCGCCAATGATCGTCAAGCCATTGAAGCCATCGCCGTCGCTCGTGCGCCGTGGCGTCGAACACCCGGACAACGCGAATGCCCGCAAGCACCTCCTGCAGGAATCCTTGGCCGCGTTCGAGGTGCCGCAAGAGCCGTCGCTCGAGTTGCGTCGCCGGCGGCCCAAGGCGGCCGACGCCCAGCGTCAGGGCTGGCACGGCCACCAGCGCCAAGAGTCCCAGCGGCCAGGCAACCACCAGCATGGCCGCCATCGCAGCGACCAGAACCAGAGCGTGCGAAACGGAAGGAAGCAGCGACACCGTGACGTACCACTCACCGATTCGCCCACAGGATCGGGTGATTCGAAACACCAGTTGAGGAGAGGGGATCTGCTCAAGCTCCACGAGTTGGGCAGCGGTGACGCAATCGAACGCTCGGTTGCGGAGGCGTCGCGATACCGCTTCGCCAATCGAGAACCGCATGTAGCTCTCGCTCGACGAGAGGAGGAGTTGCACAAGAGCCGCTCCGGCCATCCCGCCGGCGAGGGCCGCCGCCAGCCCGAGGTCACCGCCGGGGAGGGCGTGATCGACGAGAGCGCCAACCAGCAGAGCCGGAACAGTGCCGACGGCCGCGCCAGCCAGCATCAGCCCGACCGTCAGTGCAATGGTTCGCCAACGACGACGAAGCTCCTGCCGCACGATGGCGGCCGACTCCGATGCTCTGGGAGCTTCTGGCTTGGTGGCGATTTCGGGTGAAGGAATCCGGGGCGCCGGAACCTCACGAGTTTGGAGGCAATCGCCGCCGCCGTCAGTGCCGATTCCCGCCGAGAATCCGAAAAATCAGGGTTATAATGAAGTGCGGAAAAAGAGCGGTCGCCTTCCGCGCGCCAACCACCTTCTCGATCCGAGCGCGGTCGTCGCGGCAATGTTGCCAAACACGAAACACCCAGCGAGGGCGCCGTGAAGCTCGGCTATTTCCACAACGGCCATTTTCCGCCGATCGACTTCGAGGAGTTCGTGCGCTGGGGCGCGGCCAACGGCTATCAGGCCATCGACGTGCCGCTGTTCCAGCCCGACGCCCGGGCCATTTGTGAGCGTCACGGCCTGGAGCCGACGTCGACCACGGGCATGGTCTGCCAACCCATCGCCACCGACGCGGCGACACGGACCGAGCAAGCGGCTGAGGCCCGCCGGGCGTTGGACTACGCCGCGACCGAGCACATCCCGCTTGCGTGGCTGGGCCACCAGATGGCGCCGGACCTCGGGTTCGACGCCAACGTGCGGCTTTTCGCGGAGGGCGTGGCGCCGGTACTGGACCACGCGCAGCGGGTGGGCGTGCGCCTGGTGATGGAGAACTGGGCCGACGGCGGCCGGAACCTGGCCTATGCCCCGGCGCACTGGGAGGCGATCTTCGACGCGGTGCCGCACGAGGCGCTGGGGCTGTGCTTCGATCCATCGCACCTGGCCTGGCTGGGCATCGACTACCTGCGCGCGGCGCGGGAGTTCGGCCCGCGCATCTATCACGCCCACGCCAAGGACACCGAGTTCCTGCCGGAGGCGCGCTACCAATACGGTGTCATTGGCCCCGAGCGCGGGCGGATCGGCCAGGGAACCTACCGGTTTCGGATTCCCGGATTCGGCGTGATCGACTGGCCCGCCTATATCACCGCGCTGCTCGAAATCGGCTACGACGGTCCTCTCGTCGTTGAGCACGAGGACCCGTTCTGGAGCGCCAGGATCGATCCCAGGAACGACGCGCTGAAGGGGCTGACGCTAGCCCAACAGTTTCTGGCGCCGCTGCTGATCTAGGCGTTCAGCCAGAGGCGCCGGTTCGGCTATTCGTTCGTCCAGCCGTCGGGAATCTCGTTGGCATCCAGCGCGGATTTGATGGCTTCGGCGGCCTCGGGTGTAACCCAGGCCGTCCATACGCTCACGTGGCTCTTCAGCCACCAGAGCGCTGTTTCATTGATGCTGGCATCTCGGTTCTCCAACCGCCATTTGCCGACTTCCTTGTAGCGCTCGAGATCCAGATTCCAGGCTCGGAGCATCTCGACGACTTCCGGCGCCCTATCAGGAATATCTCGATGCACGGCAATCGAAATCGTCGCGTACCGGTAGGCGCAGGCCTTGGTCGTCTCCCAGCATTCGTCCGTGTACTCAGGCTCCTCGAGACGGACCAAGTCAAGCTCGGCCGCGGGGTCATTGGTTCCCCACTGGTAGCCGAGCCACGGCTCCCGTCGCTCGTATGCACCGTAGAGGTCGGCATTCGCCGCCGCGCCGTCTCCCGGATTGATGATGTGGATGTGGTCCGAAAGTCCGTACGCCTCGATTTGCTGCGCATTGATTTCTTCGCACACCCAGCCGATGACGCAGGACACGAGACGTGCCTTTCCGCGCGTTTCGGTGGTGGCGAACAGGGCCTTGTACTTCTCATCTTTCAGATCTTCGACACTGTCCAACTCAGGGTATTGCTCCTGCAGGTAGGCGGGGATGACGAAGGCGGACTGCCAGTCTCGGCCGAGACTTTCGCCAACCAACTCCACATCGCCCGCTGCCAGAGCATCCACCCAGGCATCCTCTTGGTTCGGCAGCCAGATCTCCATGGTTACCTGGGTGTCGCCTCGGCGCAGACCCTGCAACAACGGCAGCGTGGCGCCGAACACCAGATCGGTGGGATAGCCGTAGCCCTTTTCAACGATGTATTGGGCGACGCGATTCTGGAACTGCGCGCTGGTCCAATTCAGGTCGCTGAAGACGATGGGGGCTTTCTCCTCAACCATGTCGTCCGGGCCGCAGGCAGTCGCGAAAACGACAGCGAGCAGCGTCAATGCCAAAATTGACAGTCTGGCCATAGTCAACATGCGGCAGTTCCCCCTGGTAATTCCTTCAGGCTGTTTGCGGCGCATTCGATGGAGTTGTGGTCAACGTGCACGTGCGAATGCCCGTCCAATCTGTAGGAAACAATCGGCCGAGCCAATGCGCGTGCCGTCCGGCCTCATTTGCACGGTGGCAGGCTCTGGGAGGCTCGCGGACCCATCCCCAATTCGCGGATGGTATCGCCTAGGGCCAGGTCAGGCCAGCCGTCAGGGACGGAACGGCACGCCAGGTTGCGTCGAGTGATCCGAGCCGGTCCGGCTACAGCACGCCCTTGGTCAGGACCAGGTTGCCGTAGGGCCGCCGCTCGCCCGTGGCCACGATGGCGAAGGCCCGGCGCGCGCGCTCGTAGAACGCGAAGCGCTCCACCCGCTCGAACGTCACCGGCTGCCGGTGCGCCACCGCGGCAATCCGCCGAAACTCGGCAACGATTGGAACCTCAGCGTCCGGGTTCTCAACCACCGCCATGACCGCAGCCGGAGCGTCGACATATTCATCGAGGGGCAGCACCGAGAGGATCGCTTCGGCGGCCCGCGTGGCGTCGACGCCATCGAGGCGCACCAGCCGCCGGGCGTTGGCTTCAGCCGGAAAATTCGCGTCGGCAATCACGATCTCATCGCCGTGCCCCATAGCCGCAAGCACGCGCAGCAGGTCCGGTCCCAGAAGCGGATCGATGCCTTTCAACATGAGGGCGTCCCCTACCGTCGACGCGGCGGCATCGTGGCACATGCGGGCGGCGACCATGCCACTAATCAAGATCCCTAACCCGGCGCGAAGTGCTCGCTATGCTCGGCGCAATGGCCCCAGGAAACTCAACCCACCCTGCAAGACCCGGCAGCCTGCTTCACATTCGGGGATTTCCCGACGCGCATTTCGAGCCTGGCGATGCCCAGGGGTCCGGCGCACGCCGGGAGGAGGTGTGGGACGGGGATCAGCTTCGCGAGGTCTGGCTAATCCCGGGGAATTCCCAGCCCGCCGTCGGTCGCCTCTGGGTGGAGGCGGACGGCGAGATGGTCAGCGAACTGTGGCTGGTCGACGTCACCGTCCGGGCATGGGGCGTCACGCTGCGCAGTGCGGGCGTGGCCGGCGTGGCGACGCCCTTGCCGCATCGCATGAAGGGCCATGCGCGGCGTCTGATGGAGGCCTGTGAGTGGTTCGCCGCCGACCGGGGGTACGAGATCTGCACCCTGTTCGGGATTTCGGACTTCTATCACCGCTGGGGATACGCCACGATCTGTCCCGAATATGAGATTCGCATTGCGCTCGATGTGCTTGGTACGAAGAGTCCGTCCGCCCCTCTCGAAGAGGTCCGTCCAACCGATTGGGACGGCATCGCCCGTCGGTACAACGCGGTCTGCGCGGCGCTGGACGGCTCGGTTGTCCGGCCGGAAGGCATGTGGCAAGGCCCCAAGCTGGGCTCGGGTTGGTATCGAACGCCACGCCCCCTCGTGAGTCGAGACAGTCACGGGAGGCTGGTGGCCTATGCCGTGGTCGACCACGAACTGACGGACGGCTGGCTGGCGGTGTCGGACGCAGCGGCAAGCAGCGAGGCGGCCGCGGAGGACTTGATCGACGGGCTTGCCGGGATCGCAAGATCGCGCGGCGCGTCGGGTCTGCTGGCCCGCCTTCACCCTAAGACCGGGCTGGGACCGCTCCTGACGCGGCGAGGCGGCTCGGCCGTCGTCACGCGCCCCGACAACGCCGGCTACATGGCGTGCATCGTCAACCTGGACGCCGTGTTGGAGAAATGCGCGCCGGCGCTGGTGAACCGGTCAGGCGCCAGCGATTTTCCGGTCCCCGAGACGTTGCACATTCGGACCGACATCGGCGATGGGCGGATTGCGCTCCGCGGCGCAGCGCCGCCCGCCGAGCTATCGATAGCTCGGCTCGGGCTCGCCCAACTTCTTTTCGGTTATCGGACGTTTCGCGAGCTTCGGGAAACTGGCAACGCCAACGTCCGCGGAGTCTCCGACGAGGTGCTCGCCGCGCTGTTCCCGCGCAGTCACGGCTACTGCTTCTGGCCGGATCGATATTGACGCGGTCTCCTCGGTGGTGGGCGAGGCCTGCGAGAAGTGCTCGATCGCCTCGGGCAGCGGCCTGAGCGCCGCGTAGAGGCAATCTCCAATCTCGCGCATGAGTCCCGGGTTGCCGCGCTCGTCGTCCAGAAACGCGTTGACAAAGTAGGTGTTCAGGCACACGAAATCCGCGAGCCGCAGATCGAATAGTCGGATCGGATCGATCGCCATGCGCGGTCAGCCGCGCGCCGTACCCCTCGGCGCCTGCGGGGAGCGTTCGAACTCGCGGCGCAGCAGTCCGAATCGCACCTCGTCCGCGGGCGGGTCCGATTCCGCCAGATGCTCGCGCAGCGTGCCCTCGTAGCGCATGCGCAGCTTTTGCAGGACTCGGATTGAGGCCCGGTTGTTCGCGTCAGCCCTGGCCGCGACGCGGTTCAGGTCCGGTTCACCGGCGAACGCAGCCTCTATAACTGCCCTCGCAGCCTCCGAGGCGATCCCGCAACTTCGATGGGCGCTTGCCACCTCATAGGCGATCTCCGCCCGCCGGTTGGCGTGGTCGACCCGCAGGCTCACGCCGCCGACCAGCTCCCGGTCCAGCCACACGCCCCAATGTGGCTCGGTGCGCCAGTCGAGCCGCTGCGCGCGCGCCAGCCAGTCCCGCGCGGCCGCCGCCGGGTCGGACTTCGGAGATGCAGCCGCATCTTCAGAGAACTTGGGATCCGCCATATAGCGGGACATTGCCTCGATGTCGTCCAGCCGATGCGGTCGAAGGTTGAGCCGTTTGGTGCGAATGGTTCGAGGCACCATGCCGCGTTGGCCGTCAGCCCTTGCGAACCAACGCCGGCAGCTCGGAGAGGCTCGCTATGCGGGTGACCCCGGCCGGTCCGGGCCCTGCATCGTGACGGTCGAGCCACACGCCCCAGAGCCCCGCGTCGCGGGCGCCGATCGCGTCCGCCTCCAATCGATCGCCCACGTGCAGGCACGCGGAGGGCGGCGCTCCCATCGCTTGGCAGGCGGCCGCGAAGATTCCGGGATCGGGCTTCGCGACTCCGACTTCATCCGAGACCACGACCGCCGCGAAGCGATCCGCGACGCCAATCCCCGCAAGCTTCTTCCGCTGGTGCACCGAACCTCCGTTAGTGATGACACCGAGGCGGAAACCGCGCAGCGCCTCCAGGGTGTCGATGACATCCGTGAACAGCGTCAGGTTGAGGTCGTAATGGTCGCTGTAGACGGCGTACGCCCGATCGGCTTCGGCGTCGGGCAATTCGCCTGGTGTGAGACCGAATAGGCCACGGACCCGCCCACGGCGCTGGCCTACCAACGTGGTTTCCCCGCGGAGGTAGCGATCGAAGTGCAGTTCCGTCAACTCTTCCCAGCGCCGTACGAGACGCTCATCACTATCCGTCAGCCGGTCTCGGTACCTGCTGATCATGCCGAGCGCTCCGGCGCGAGTGGCCGCGTCGTGGTCCAGCAGCGTGCCATCGAGGTCGAAGAACACGGCTTGGATCGGTGAACCGGGCATGTGACGTGGTGCGGAAATGGATCTCTGCGACCAATTGGCCCGCGAAGCATATCGCGATGATTCCCGACGACAGATAATTGGGGGCGAACTCTCGAATCGACGCGCGGTGAGATTGCGGACGGTGCGGAGACGGACTTCCGAAATCAGCGCGGCACATCCCGCCCGACATGCCGGACAGGCGGTCGGCTAAACCATGTCCGCTCTCAGCGCAACATGGACCGGGTCCCTCGGCTACACGCGGCGGGGACTGCGCGTCCTGGGCGAGACTCCCTGGCTGTATGTCCAGATCCTGAGCGCCTTTGCGGCGCCGGCGGCGGTGGCTGCCTACGTGACCGCGTCGGATCTGCCGGAGGGCTTCGGTCGGTCGGCCTCGCTCTATGCGCTCAACGCCATCTCGGCGTCGGCCGCGCCGGTGGTGGTGATGACGGCTGTGGCCGCCGGCTATCACGGCGTCAACCTGGGCTTCGTCAACGCCATGCGGCAGGGCCTCTGGTGGCTGCTGCGCTATCTCTGGACCAACGTGCACACGACCGTGATTTTCTGGGCGCCGATTCTCGTCTTGTTGAATCTATTCGAGTGGCAGCGGAATGAGGCGCCGGTGGAAGGCGCGGCCGGACTGGCCGCCACCGCAGCCTGGGTGGTGCTGATCGGCGTCGTTGCCCTCTACATCCATTCGCGCACGCTGCTGGCACCGTTCTTCGCGGTGCACGGCAACATGCCCGCCACGCTTGCGACGATCGAGTCGTGGCGCATGAGCGGCCGCCGCTTTCCCATCGTGTTTGGCACCTTCATCGTGTCGTCGGCGCCCACGGCGGTGCCGCTGGCGATTGTGTTGACGACGCTGGCGTTCACGCTGAACGAAGCGGACGGGACCCGGGCGGTGTTCGCGGCCATGCTGCCCTCGCTGGTGTGGATGGCCATCAAGATCGTGCGGCCCTTCCTTATCACGGCGACCTACGGGCTCTATGTGGACCTCTGGACCGAGGAAGAGCAGCGGCGGGTGACACACGGAGCGCCGCCGGTGCCGCTGCTGGCACGGCCGTTGCTTGCGTTTTCGCGCTGGGTCCCGCGTTTGTTCGGCCGGGCCATCGGGCGGCGCATCGAGTGGACCGCGTGAGCCAAGAAGCGACGCGGCTGCGGCTGGCGCTGTCCCTGGACTCCCGGCGACGCGTGCGCGGCGGCAGCTTCGAGGCCCTGGCCGACGCCATTCGACGCGGCGCCGACCTGCACATCGGTACCGAGTTTCGCCACAACGAGCACGTCGATACGTCGTCCGACAGCCCGGAGATCGTGCGTGAGCTGGCGGAGTTTCGGACGACCTATCTGATCGAGGATCGCTGGTCGGCGGGCATCATGACGCTCAGGCAGCCGGTGAGCCTGCCGGGCGCCTTTGGCCCGCGGCCGTCGATGTCGTTCTTCCTCTACAACCAGGACGGGACCCAGGCCATCGCGCGACCGCACCTCGACGGGGCGTCAAGCGCCGACGCGACCGGCGCGGCGCCGATCGACAGCCATCCCGACATGCCCAAGTACCACCCGCTGGATAGCTGGGACGCCGAGACCAACGCCCCGAGCAGCACCTTCATCTACGACTTCGAGCACTTCGACTTCCTCGTGCGAGACAACTGGACGGAGGTCCTGGCGCACGACGCCGGCGGCACGGTGCTCCACGGATCCTCGGATGCGCTGGGCGATGTCTGCGGCGCCGGTGGCGAGGTGAAGGCAGCGGTGCGGGGTCTGTGTGCGGACCTTGCCGAGCCTGAAATGGACGCCATCGACCACGAAGTGTTCGTCCAGATCGGGTCGAGCTACTACTACACCGAGCAGCGGCTCTTCATCGGGGGCACGCACCCGCTGCCCAGAGTCCGGGCGTCTATGCCGCTGCGGTACGCGACCCGGGCCTGGGACTTTGGCTGGTTGATCTTGCGCACCGACGGCCGCGTGATCCGCCGCCTGTGCAATCCGTACACGCTGCGCTTTCACGACAGCGAATCGCGCCACGCGATCCGCTGGTTCGTGCGGTGAGCGAGGCGCGCGGGCGGGTTTGAAACCCGCCCCTACCCCGCCTCCCTGAGCGCCTAGCGGCTCAGGGCCGGCAGTTGAATCCAGCGGCGGTTGAACCGTCGCCGGAGCAGTTGAGCGTCACGCCGGTCTTCATCTCCGAAATCGTGATCTCCTGCTGCGGCGCCGACGACTCGCCGTCCGCGGCCGTGCCAACGGGCACCGCTTCGATCTTGGCCAGGGTGTCGAACGATGCCTGATGCCCTTCCTTGATCTGGCCAAAGAGCGTGAAGTCCGGCGACAGCCGGCCCTGCTCCGTCAGGTCATCCAGAATGATGAAGAACTGTGAGCCGTTGGAGTTGGGCACTCCCTTGTTGGCCATCGCCAGCCCGCCGCGGACATAGGGCCGCTGCGGCGGCTCGATCTCGAAGGTGTAGCCCGGGTTCCCCGTCCCCGTTCCGCTGGGATCGCCGCCCTGCACCATGAATCCCGGGATCAGCCGGTGGAAGGTCACCCCGTCGAAATAGCCCTCGTTGGCCAGGAAGAGAAAATTGTTCACCGCCAGCGGCGCCTCTTCCGAGAAGAGCGTGAAGGTCATGCGCCCCAGGCTGGTGGTGACGATCACCCACGGCTCACCGGCGGGAATGTCCATGGCCGGATAGGCGGCGTAGGTCTTGGGTCCCTCGGGTTCCGCTTCGCCGCATCCCACGGCCACAACAACCACCAGCAACGCCACCAGTGTGAGTCGCAACATTTCACTCACTCCTTCACCCGCATCCGTGCCGTGCCCATTGTTGCAATCCCATTGGCGCCCTGTCGCACGCGGATGACGCGTCGGACGGTCTGTGCCGCGTGCGGTTCGCGAACTGCCGTGTGAGTCGCGGAGGGGCGGGTTTTGGATCCGCCCCTACCCCGCTTCCCTGCGCGGCTAGCGCCCTATGGCTTGCAGGTGAACCCGATGGCTCCCTCGCCGGAGCAGTTGAGCGTCACGCCGGTCTTCATCTCCGATATCGTGATCTCCTGCTGCGGCGCCGACGACTCCCCGTCCGCGGCCGTGCCGACGGGCACCGCTTCGATCTTGGCCAGGGTGTTGAACGATGCCTGATGCCCTTCCTTGATCTGGCCGAAGAGCGTGAAGTCCGGCGACAGCCGGCCCTGCTCGGTGAGGTCGTCCAGAATGATGAAGAACTGCGAGCCGTTGGAGTTTGGCGTGCCCTTGTTGGCCATCGCCAGCCCGCCGCGGACGTAGGGCCGCTGCGGCGGCTCGATCTCGAAGGAGTAGCCCGGTCCACCGGTGCCGGTGCCGCTGGGATCGCCGCCCTGCACCATGAATCCCGGGATCAGCCGGTGGAAGGTCACCCCGTCGAAATAGCCCTCGTTGGCCAGGAAGAGGAAGTTGTTCACGGCCAGGGGCGCCTCCTCCGAGAAGAGGGTGAAGGTCATGCGCCCCAGGCTGGTGGTGACGATCACCCATGGCTCGCCGGCGGGAATGTCCATGGCCGGATAGGCCGTGTAGGTCTTGGGGCCCTCGGGCTCGGCTTCGCCGCATCCCACGGCCACAACGACCAGCAGCAACGCCACCAGGGCGAGTCGCAACATTTCCCACGCTCCTTTGACCACCGCCGCGCCGGCTGCATTGTCCCAATCACCGCCTCAGGTTGTCGCGCGGCGCCGGTGGGATTGCCGTCCTAAACTGGGCCTACGACGAGGGCAAACACCGACAGAAGGACGCGCCATGACCCACCGTCTCTATCGGAGCCAGGCTGATCGGATGCTCACCGGCGTCGCCGGCGGCATGGCGGAATACCTGCGCATCGATCCGGTAATCGTCCGCCTGCTGTGGGTGCTGGCCGTCGTGCTCTCGAGCGGTCTGGGTCTGCTGGTCTATCTGGCGTTGGCCGTGATCACGCCGTCACTACCCCGGCAGGAGTCTGATGCGGACAGCGCTTCCGACGACGCCGAGGGCGGCGCCCCAGCCGATGCCCCATCCGCGCCGGCGGACTATGCGCCGGGCCGCAACGGCGCCGCGGTCGTCATCGGCTCTGCCCTAATCGTGATCGGCGCCGTGGCCCTGGCGAGCCAGTTTGGGTGGTTCGACGCCTGGCGGCTCTGGCCGCTCGCGTTGATCGCGATCGGCGGGGTGTTGATTCTCAACCAGCGGCGCTAGGCCATCGTGGATCAGCGGGGGTTTGGCTTCGGCGGAGCGCTGATCCTGGTCGGGATCGTTGCCCTGCTCTGGAACTTCGACGTGCTTCCCGACCGGTTCTGGCCCGCGGCGTGGTCGTTGTGGCCGGTTGCGCTGGTGGCTGTCGGCGCCGGCCTGGCGCTCTCGCGGGTGCGCGCCTGGCTGGGATCGACGGCGTTTCTGGTCGTCCTGGTCGCCGGATTTGGCGCGGCGTGGGGGCTGGCGGCAACCGACCAAGGGTCGGCACTTCACCGCAAAACGATCGCCGTGAACCTGGGCGAAGCCACGGAGGCGCGCCTGGAGCTGCACGTGGGGGCGGGCTCGCTCACCCTCGACGCGGATGCGCCGCGCGATCTGCTGCTTTCGGGCGAACTGGAATCGCGCACGGTCGGCGACGCCTATTCGATCAGCACATCACACAATGCCGGCGGCCGAAGCGTAATCAGGCTCAGAAATGCGCCCGACTGGGAATTCTCGTTTTGGCCAGGCCAGGGCCCGTCCGAGGACTGGACGCTGCATCTCACGCCGGACATTCCCACCGAGATCCGCGTAGAGGCCGGCGCCGCGGACATCGACCTGGATCTGCGCGACCTCAGCCTCCGAAGCCTCAAGATCGAGGCCGGCGCCGCCGACGTGAACGTCACGATGCCCGCCGCCGGCGGAAAAACGGAAGCCAGCATTGAGGTGGGCGCCGCGAGCCTGCGGATCACCGTTCCCGATGGAGTAGCCGCACGGATCGAAGTCGATGCCGGGCTCTCCAGCGTGCAAATCAATGAGGACCGATTTCCGCAAGCGTCCGACGACGTTTACATTTCGCCAGGATTCGATCGCGCCGCCAACCGCATTGACATCTCCATCGACGCCGGCGCCAGCCACGTCGAGATTCGCTGAGGGAGCACCCGCCGTGACGAACTTGCCCGACTCGGACATCAAAGAGCTGTTGTCTGCCACGTCCACGCCCACACTCACGCACCTCTTGCAGCTGCGCGGATATCGCAACGTCTACTTCTGCGGGCTGACCCCGGTCGGTCCGGCCGTGCGGGCGGTGGGACGGGCGCGCACGCTGCGCTACACGCCGCACCGGCCCGACCTCTATCCGGACGACCTATCGCGCAATCCGCAGCGCCTGGCGATCGAATCGATCGAGCCCGGCGAAGTGCTGGTGGCGGAGGCCGGTGGCCATCTGGGGGCGGGGGTACTGGGCGACATCCTCCTCACGCGAGTGGCCAAGCGAGGCGGCGCGGCGTTCGTGGTCGATGGAGCGGTACGCGACCCCGACGCCATCGGGGAGCTTGAGATGCCGGTGTTCGTGCGGGGCATTCACGGTGCGGCGCACATGCGCGACCTGGTGCCCATCGGACACGACGTGCCGGTTCGCTGCGCCGGGTGCACGGTTGTCCCGGGCGACTGGATCGTGTGCGATGCGAACGGCGCGGCCGTGGTGCCGCCAGACGTTGCCGCCGAAGTCGCCGCCGAGGGTGCGGAGATGGACCTCAAGGAGGAGTACGTCCTCGAACTGATCGACGGGGGCGCCTCCACCGTCGACGTCTATCCGCCCACCGACGACAACATGCAGGGCTTCCCCGCGTGGAAGGCGGCGCGGGGCGACAAGTCGTAGCGCGCGCCGCGCAGTGATACTCGCGGTCGCAGGCGGCGACGGCATCAGGCAGTTGGACCCCGACGCATGACGCAGCAGTCGATCGTGGGCGTGTGGCGGCTCGTGTCGTACGAGTCGCGACCGGAATCGGGAGCGACTCGGCTGCCCTATGGCCAGCGGGTCAGTGGATACCTGATCTATACCCCGCAGGGCTACATGTCGGTGACGATCATGGGCGCCAATCGGCCAAACCTCGCCTCCGAGGACCGTCTCTCCGGCACGCCCGACGAGTACGCGCGGGCCATGAAGACGTACGTCTCCTACTGCGGTCGCTACACCGTGGAATCCGACCGCGTCGTCCATCACATCGAGCTCAGCCACTTTCCGAACTGGTGTGGCAGGGACCAGGTGCGTTTCTACCAACTCGAGGGTGATTGCCTGCGGCTGCGAACGCCGCCGTTCGTGCTCGGCGGCGTCCAGCAGACCGCGCATCTCGTCTTGGAGCGCGTGCAGGTCGGCGAGTAGCGCCGCCCGAGCGACGCTCGCGACGGGCGGCCAACTCGGGCGGGCGCGTACGATGCGTTGCGGCTTGAGTCAGGGTGTCCTCGATGAGCTATCCACGAGCCTTTTCCAAGGCTGAATTCGAGCGCCGCGCCTCCGCGGTTACCGCGCGCATGCGCGATGCGGGATTGGACGCGCTCATTGCGTACTCGGTTCGCAACAGCCAGGGGCCCGTGGCCTATCTCGGCGGCTACGAGCCCGACCTCGGCCTGCACGACGTTTCGTATTTCCTATTGATCCCGGGAGGAACGCCCGAGGCCATCCTGGTGACCAATGGTTTCTGGGACGATCCGGCCTCGCGCACGTGGGTCGATGACGTCGTGATCTCCTACAAGTTCGAGTCGAGCCTGCCGGAGCTGCTGCCGAGCACGGCAGCGCGGATCGGAGTGGCGGGCTTCGATTACCTGCCGGCTCCGGTCTATCTGGGCCTACAGTCGGCGCTGCCCCGCTGCGAGATCGTGGACGCCACGCGGCTGGTGATGGAAGTGGCGCAGATCAAGAGTCCGGCCGAGATCGAGGTCATTCGCACCGGCATGTCGATCAACGATTGCGGCGGACGGGCGTTCCTGGCGAACGTCCACGAGGGCGCAAACGAGCGGTTGCTGCAAGTCGCCGTCGAACAGGCGCTCATGCAGGCGGGAGCGGACGGCCTCTACTACAACCCGCAGATCTACAGCGGGGCGAGCGTCGCGCACGGCATGGGCATGCGAACGGACCGCGTCCTCCGGGCGGGCGACCAGGTCCAGGTGGACTGTGGGGCGATGTATCGCGGCTATCGCGGCGACCTCTCGCGGGTGACCACCGTCGGCCGTGGGTCACCGAAGGTCAGGCACATCATGGAGGCCACGGCGCTCATGTACGAAGACATGGTGGACGCCCTGCGTCCGGGGACGGCCGCGGCCGACGTGGCCCGCGCCGGGATTCGCGTGGCCGAAGCGAACGGACTCGGCGACGGGCTGTATCGCCCGACGCCGGACCATCCGCCCGGCATGCTCGGCCACGGCATCGGCTGCTGGATCCATGAGTTGCCGGACATTCAACTCGATTCAACCGACGTGATTGAGCCCGGCATGGTGGTGGTGCTCGAGACCATCCTGGGGCAACCGGGGACCGGCGGGGCGAAGATCGAAGACGCGGTGCTGGTGACCGACGGCGCGCCCGAACGGCTCTCCAGCCTCCCGGTGCGCACGTGGCCGTTGTGAAATCGGTGGTAGCGTACGCGTCGGCCACCCGCGCCGTTTGAAGGTCTCCGCATGACAACCACCGACGCCATTGCACACATCCTGCAGGCCGAGGGCATCGAGTTCCTCAGCGTGTACCCGACCACACCCATCATCGAATCGGTGGCGGAGATCGGCATCCGTCCCGTCCTCTGCCGCCAGGAGCGGGTGGGCGTGGACATTGCGGACGGATTCTCCCGCGTCACCAACGGCAATCCGCCCGGCGTGTTCGCCATGCAATATGGTCCGGGCGCCGAGAATGCGTTTTCCGGAATCGCCACCGCGTTTACGGATGGAGCGCCGCTGCTCGTCCTGCCGCTGGGACAGCCGGGAGACCGCGATGGCGTGGACCCGCTGTTCAGCTCGATGCGGTCATACGCCTCGGTCACGCGGTCCATCCAGCGCATCAACAGCCCCGCGGAGGTCGCGGACCGGATGCGCCGCGCCTTTGCCGCGCTTCGCGCGGGACCCGGCGGACCGGTCATGGTCGAGATTCCGGCCGACGTGGCCGAGGCCGAGGTCGACGAGGCCGTTCCCGCAGGCTATCGGCCCGTGCGCCCAGTTCTTTCGGCCGCGAACCCCGACGATGTCCGCAGTGCGGCGCAGACCCTGCTCGACGCCCGGCATCCGGTGCTGCTCGCCGGGCAGGGGGTGCTCTATGCGGGCGCAAGCCGCGAGCTGATCGAGCTGGCGGAGCTGCTCGGCGTGCCCGTGGCGACGACCATGGCCGGCAAGAGCGCGTTTCCCGAAAAGCACCCGCTGGCCCTGGGAAGCGTTTCCAGCGTATCGAGCGAGCCCGCACGGCACTTCGTCGAGCAGGCCGACCTCATTTGCGGGATTGGCACCAGCTTTACCAGGCACATCATGAGCATGCCGATCCCCGCCGGGAAGACGATCGTTCAGCTCACCGGCAACCCGCGCGACATCGCCAAGGACTACGACATCGACGTGGCGGCGGTCGGCGACGCAAAGCTCGTGCTTCGCCAACTCATCGAAGCCTGCCGCGACCTCACAGGCGGCCAGCCGACCGGAGCCAATGGCGCGCCGGGCGGCGAGATCGAGGCCATTCGTCGCGAGTGGCTGGCCGACTGGATGCCCAAGCTGGCTTCAGACGCCAAGCCGATCAATCCTTACCGAGTGATCTGGGAATTCATGCAGCGGGTCGATCCCTCCGAAGCCATCGTGACCCACGATTCGGGCAGCCCGCGCGATCAGATCATGCCGTTCTACCAGGCCGGCGGGCCGCGCACGTATCTCGGCTGGGGCAGGTCGCACGCGCTGGGGACAGGCCTGGGCTTGAGCATTGGCGCGAAGCTCGCGGCCCCGGACAAGTTCGTCGTCAACTACATGGGTGACGCGGCGTTTGGGATGACCGGGCTCGACATCGAGACGGCCGTGCGCTGCAAGATTCCGATTCTGACGATCGTGCTCAACAACTCGTCGATGGCCATCGAGGCCCGCCACTTGCCGCGGTCGCACGCCAAATACCGCACGCGAGACATCGGCGGGGAATACGCGGAGATGGCGGCAGCCATGGGGGCGTGGACCGAGCGCGTGGACGAGCCCGACGACGTCGGCCCGGCCCTCGAGCGGGCCAGACGCGCCACGGAGGACGGCCGCACGGCGCTGCTGGAATTCATCACCAGCGAGGAGATCACGTTCTCGAACAAGAACGCGATTAGCTAGGCGACCCTGGCAATCTAGTCGCCGGGCTCGATGTCCACGACCAGCAGCGATTCCTCGTTTCCGGCGTTCGCCGCCAGCAACTCGCCGCCCGGGGCGAAGACGGCGGCCCGGCCGGTCACGCGGTGGGGCCACCCGGGACGCTCATCGAAGTCGCCGCGCGGGTCCTTGGCGTCGAGGTAGAGCGCAAACACGCCCAGCCGTTCGGCCAGGTCCTCGGCGCGGCGCTTGAGCGTGTCGCGCTGGTTGAAGTCCAAGATTTCGGCCCATGAGTCCCCGGCATCCTGGAAGTCCTTGATGCAGTCGAAGTGCGGCTCGACGATGAGGCGAGCGCCGAGACCCACGAGGGTGTCGTGGATTGCGGGCGACTCGTTGTCGGCGCAGATGGTCACGCCGATCGTGAGGCGGCCAAGCCGAAACGGCGTCATGTCGTCGCCGCCGCCCCGGTAGAAGTCCATCTCGCTGGTGGTCGGCTGCAGCTTGCGCTGGACGTGCCGCACACCGTCGCCGTCAACAATGACGTACGCATTGAACGGCTTGGGCGCGAGGCCGCGTTCGGCAATGCCGGCGCCGATGGCCAGTCCAAACTGCGCGGCCATGCGCGTCAGCCGCTCGGTCGAGGGACCGGGAATCGGCTCGGCTCGCGTCTCCAGTTCGACAGGGTCGGCGTCGGCGTCGTAGGTCACCCAGGGACCGTGCACGGAGAACTCGGGGAAGAGCACCAGGTCGCATCCCGCGGCGGCCGCCTGCTCGGCGAACGCCTCGATCCTCTCCAGGTTCGCATCCCGCTGCCCCCGCAGGGAGCACAGGGTGACCATGCCAATTCGCATCGACGCCTCAGTCGCGGCTCTTCCGAAACCCACCAAGCCTCACACAGGCCGAGATGCCGCGCGTTGCGGGAACTCCGCCGAGCGCTTCGCCACGCACCACTCCCGGTGGGGGTTTGAGACGCGCGGCCGTGTGCGGGCTGCGACTCGAGGGGCGCGGCGCGTCGTCCATGGTTTTCCGCGCGACAGTGGCTATGCTTACAGTCAAATCGGCCGATGTGCGGCGACCCTGAGGCTGGGTGGGCACGGCTGGGCCCCATTCCACCCGCGCGAGCGGTGCCGGATGGGCTCCGGGGCAGATCATCAGATCGATCCGGCGGCTTCGAGACGACGAATGGTCCACGCGGCGAAGCGCGGACCCGCAACCAGCCGGGAATATCCCGCCGCACGTCACGTAGAGGTTTCTTGGCCGGGGCGAACGGCCCCTGCCGTTTCATGGACGGAGCATGTCCTATGGCCCGCCTGGCGATATTCATCGATGGCGCATACCTGGAGTCGGTGCTCAAGTACGAGTTCGGCGGCGTCCGCATCGATTTGACGAAGCTGGTCGACGAGATCCAGGACCACGTCGAGGAGAACAGTCCTGAGCCCATTGAAGTCCTGCGGACGTACTACTACAACTGCCGGCCCTACCAAAGCGACCCCCCGACGCCGGAGGAGATGGACCGATACTCGAACTCGCGGCGCTTCGAGGACGCGCTGCGGTATCTGCCCCGCTTCGAGGTGCGGCTGGGGTATCTCCGCAAGAGCGGCATCGACGAGTGGGGCAATCCGGTCTTCGAGCAGAAGCAAGTCGATCTGCTGCTCGGCCTCGACATGGCGCTGCTCGCCAGCAAGAAGCAGGTGCAGCACGTGGCGCTGGTGGCGGGCGACGGGGATCTCTACCCGGCGGTGCAGGTCCTCAAGAGCGAGGGTTCGGTCGCCTGGTTGATCCACGGGCCGCGGCAGGGCAGTGACGGACGCCCGATGTACTCGTCCAATCTCTTCAAGGCCGCCGACGAGCGATTTGAGCTGGATGAAGAGCTGATCGACCGCCTGCGAATGTCTGCCCCGCGATTGGCCGGTGGCGCTGCGCCGGAGACGCTTGGGTAACTCGGTCGTCCCATCGACGGGCAAGGCGAAGCTGGCGTAGGGGTCGAAATCGAAAAGGCTGGGATTCCCACGCTCGCGGGAATGGAGCGGGCTCAGACGAGACTACGAGTGACCGGTCCGACGCTGCCTGCAACCCGGGCCAGCAGGCAACCCTAGATTGTTGTCGGGGCAGCCATTGTGGCTGCCCTGGTTGATCCCGACGGGCGCCTCCGCGCGGACATACCGGCGCGAATCTGGTGTGACCTGAGTGGGGTATAGGAACGGCGGAGCCCACGCTGCACGCAGCGCGGGCCGCCGAGCACGAGAAAATTGCAAGATCTTGGGAACGATTGGCCCGCGGGCCGCGTACTGTCTCCAAAGGGACCGCTGCGTCTGGAGCCCGTTGCATGCCTGGGCGACCATTGACCGACGAGCCACGTCGCCGGCGGCTGCAAGCCATTCGCGTGGTCACGGCTGCGTTGGCCCTGGCGCTGATCATCGCCGCGCCGCCAGCCGCCGAGGCCGAGGACCCGCCCGCGACGACCGGGCCGCGGTTCGTCGCCGTCGGCAGCGGGGAGTACCACTCGTGTGCGCTGCGAGCCGACGGCGAAGCCGTGTGCTGGGGCGCTCAACCCGTTGATCCCGACGCCGAACTCGATCCGGTTGACTTCGGCCAGGCCTCGCCACCAACCGGCGAACGGTTCACGGCCATCAGCAGCGGCGGCTGGCACACCTGCGGCCTGCGTGAAGACGGTTCCGCCGTGTGCTGGGGCCGCGATGAACACGGGCAGGCCTCACCGCCGATAGACGAGCGGTTCTCGGCCATCAGCAGCGGCGGCCGTCACACGTGTGCCCTGCGCGAAGACGGAACCGCGGTGTGCTGGGGGAACAATCAGGAAGGCCAGGCTTCGCCGCCTGAGGGCGAACGCCTAGCCACGGTCAGCAGCGGCGGCTACCACACCTGCGGGTTGCGCGAGGACGGACAGGCCGTGTGTTGGGGGCCGGAGCCTGGGTCGGACGGCCACACCGGATGGTCGGCGCCGCCCGACGAGCCGCTGGTCGCACTGTCCAGCACCTGGGGCAGGTCATGCGGCCTGACGGCTGATGGCGGGGCGGTCTGCTGGGGCGCATGGTCGGACGTGGTCTATGAAGGCACGTCGCCGCCCAGCGATCAGTTTGTCACCTTGACCGTGGACGCTGAGGGCGGCTGCGGTCTCTGGACCAATCGCACGGCGGTGTGCTGGGGCTTCGGCTACTTCTATCCCACGCCCGAACGTGTGCGCTTTGCGGCGATCAGTCGCGCCAACAACCACATTTGCGCGATCCGAGAGGCTGACGGCGGGTTGGTGTGCTGGGGCGACAACGACTATGGGCAAGCGACGCCTCCAGACGGCGAGCGATTCGTCAAGGCCGAGCCCCGCGTCAAGCCGCCCAAGCCCGTGGTGCCCTTTGTTGCCGTCAGCAGTGGCTCGAACCATGCGTGCGGCCTCACCGGCAGTGGCAGCGTCTGGTGCTGGGGCGACGATGAGTACGGAAAGGCGTCACCGCCCGAAGGCGAGACATTCGCGGCCATCGCCAGTGGATCGGATCACACCTGCGGGATCCGCCTGGACGGCACACTGGTCTGTTGGGGAAGAGATCACCGGGCCCAGGCATCGCCGCCGGAAGGTGGCGGATTCGCCGCCGTCACCAGCGGGCTGAGCCACTCCTGCGCATTGCGCGAGGACGGCACGGCCGTCTGCTGGGGCGGCTTCGTTGACGATGAGAGCCTGGAAACGCTGAGCGAGCAGCAACTCAGCGCCATCAGCAGCGGGGCGTTTGGGTTCTGCGCGCTGCGAACCGACGGCAGCCTGATTTGCTCCCAATCCGTCGGCGCGCCGCCGGAGGGCGAGACGTTTGCGGCAATCAGCGTGGGGTGGGACCACGCCTGCGGGCTGCGCGAGGACGGCTCGCCGGTCTGCTGGGGGGAGCGCTTTTCCTGGACGTCGCGCGGCCAGGCCTCGCCGCCGGAGGGTGAGCGGTTCGTGGCCATCAGCAGCGGGTTCGACCACACCTGCGCCGTGCGGGCGGACGGCACCCCTGTGTGCTGGGGCGGCGAGGATCCCCAATCCGATCGCGGCCAGGCCTCACCGCCGCCAATCGAACGGCTAGTCGCCGTCAGCAGCGGATCCGGATTCACCTGCGGCCTGCGCAGGGACGGCACGGAGGTCTGCTGGCGCTTCACACCCTCGGGCGTGGCTATCGACTCCGAAGCCATTCGCGCCCACTACCGATACAGGAGCGCGCGGCCGTCGCTTGTCAGCGGCGGCGACTGGCACTCCTGCGGCGTCCTGGAGGCGGGCGGCTTCGCGTGCGTCCATACCAATCCTGGGAGCGACATACCGCTAGGCATCAGCAGCCGCGGATTCGAGGAGGTCAGCAACCGTGTCTTCACGTCGATGAGCACCGGCAATCGATTCACCTGCGCGCTCGATCCGGACGGCGCACCGGTGTGCTGGGGCATCGACGACTACGGCCAGGCGTCGCCGCCCGCCGATGAGCGATTCACCGCCCTCAGCAGTGGGGAACGGCATGTCTGTGCGCTTCGCGGGGACGGCACGCCGGTGTGCTGGGGCGACCCGGCGCAAGGCCGCACCACGCCGCCCGCAGGGGAATCGCTCACCACCATCAGCAGTGGCTGGGCCCACACCTGTGCGCTCCGTGCGGACGGCACGCCCATCTGCTGGGGCCGCGACTACTACGGCCAGGCATCGCCGCCCGACGGTGAGCAGCTCGTCACCATCAGCAGCGGGCACGCGCACACGTGCGGCTTGAGAGCAGATGGCGCACCGGTCTGCTGGGGACGGAACGACAGCGAGCAGGCATCACCGCCTGCGGGTGCGCAGTTCGTATCGATCAGCAGTGGCCCGGCCCACACCTGCGCCCTTCACGCCGACGGCAGCCCGTTCTGTTGGGGCGATGAAGATAGCGAGGTTCTGAGAGCGCCGAGCGTCGACCAGTACAGCTCGGTTTACAGTGGCGAGGTGCACGCCTGCGGACTGCGGGCGGACGGGACTCTTGTCTGCTGGGGCGACAGCTACTCGGCCGCCCCGAAGGGCGAGGCACTCGCGACGGTGAGCCTCGGGCTGGCGCACAGCTGCGGCCTACGCCAGGACGGCCGCCCTGTCTGTTGGGGCGATGGCTACGAGACGCCGGTTGTCTCGGCCCGCCAGTCGATCTACCAGATCATCAGTGCGCAGAGTGTCCGCGCCATCGCCAGCGGCTATGACCATGCGTGTGTGCTGCGCCAGGACGGCACCCCGGTGTGCTGGTCGCTCAGGGGCGCCTATGGCAACCGGCACGGCGAATTGTCGCCGCCCTACGGCGAGCGCTTCGCCTCGATCCGCAGTGGCAACGAGCACACCTGCGGATTGCGTGAGGACGGCGTGGCGATTTGCTGGGGCGCCAGCGAGCAACCACCGGAGGGCGAACGCTTCTCGGTCATCAACCCTGGCGCGTATCACACCTGCGGATTGCGTGAGGACGGCACCGCGGTCTGCTGGGGATTCAATGAGCAGGGCCAAGCCGATCCGCCGTCAGACGAGCGATTCACGGACATCAGCAGCGGCTACACCCACACCTGCGCCTTGCGGGCGGACGGTGAGGCCGTGTGCTGGGGCGCCGAGGATCCCGCGAGAGACCGCGGTCAGGCCTCGCCGCCGCCCGGCGAGGAATTCGCAGCCATTAGCAGCGGGCAGGACCATACCTGCGCGCTGCGTCGAGACGGAACGACCGTCTGTTGGGGCGATATTGGGGCGGGGCGCGTCTCGCCGCCCCACAGCGAGCGCTTCACGGCGCTCAGCAGCGGGACCGCTCACACTTGCGCCCTGCGCGAGGACGGCACAGCCGTGTGCTGGGGCTACAACCAAAGCGACTTCGGCGCCGCCCGCGACTTCGGCGGCCAAGCATCGCCCCCACACGGCGTAGAGTTCTCCCAGATCAGCAGTGGTGACGAGTTCACCTGCGCCCTGCGCAAGGACGGAACGGGCGTCTGCTGGGGATTCTGGCTCGTGCCGGAAGCGCCACGCTACGCGCCGATTGACGTCGGTCCGTTCGCGGCCGTCAGCGGCGGCGCGCAGCACACCTGCGCCTTGCGCCGCGACGGTACCGCCTTCTGCTGGGGCGACAACACCCAGGGTCAGGCCACGCCGCCTGCCGGTGAGCGGTTCGCGGCCATCAGCAGCGGAACCAATCACACCTGCGCGCTCCGCACGGACGGCACGGCCGTCTGTTGGGGATCCGATGAAGGCGGTCGGGCTTCGCCCCCTGCGGACGAGACGTTCACGACGATCAGCAGCGGAGCGGGGCACACATGCGCCTTGCGGCAGGACGGCTCGGCGGTTTGCTGGGGACAGGACTTCGCGCGCCAGTCGTCGCCACCCGCCGAAGATCGATTCACCGCCATCAGCAGCGGCCGCGCACATACGTGCGCCCTGCGCGAGGATGGCAGCGCCGTCTGCTGGGGTCAGATTGACTTCTATGACCTCAGGGCGCCGGAGGACGAACGCTTCGTCGCCATCACGGCCGGTCCGGACTACGTCTGCGCCCTGCGGGCGGATGGCACGGTCTGGTGTCGGGGTGGCGACAAATATTGGCTGCCCCGGTCGATCCCCGAGCATGAGCGACTCGTAACCATCAGTGGCGGCCACGCCCACGCCTGCGGGCTCCGCGAGGACGGCTCCGTTGCCTGTTGGAGCGAGCAGGACATTGACGGCCGAACGTTCCCACCGCGTCGCGAGCGCTTCGTATCCGTCAGCAGCGGCGGTCGGCACACCTGCGGCTTGCGCGAGGACGGCGACATCCTCTGCTGGGGCGAGGACATTCACGGTCAGTCGTCGCTCGAGGGTCCGCCGCGAACCTCGCTGTTCGGCGAGCGGTTCACGGACATCGCCGCCAGCACCTATCCCTGCGCCCTCCGGCAAGATGGGACGGCATTCTGCTGGCCGGCTCCCAAGGCTCCCTTTTCCTATTCCGCCGCGGAGCCAACGATGCCGCCGAACGAGCGACTCGCGTCCATAAGCGCCGGCTACGATCACCACTGCGGGCTGCGCGACGACGGTGCCCCCGTCTGCTGGAGCGACGAAGACGCGTGGGAGCCGAACCTCTGGGGCCAAGCCACGCCGCCGGAGGGCGAGCGCTTCGTGACGCTGAGCAGCGGCGGCGGTCACACCTGCGCGTTGCGGGAGGACGGAAGCGCCGTCTGCTGGGGCCGAAACACGGATGCTTACCTTAATGAGCCGGTCGGCCAGGCAACGCCGCCCGCCGATGAGCGATTCGTGGCGATCAGCAGCGGCGGAACGCACACATGCGCCCTGCGAGCGGACGGGACCGCCGTCTGCTGGGGCGACAATCGCGATAGCTACGGCAATTGGATTGGTCAGGCGATCCCTCCCGAAGGCGAGCGCTTCACAGCGATTGCCAGCGGCGGCGACCGCACGTGCGCCATTCGCCTGGACGGAACCGTCGCCTGCTGGGGCTATAACCCCTACGGCCGACATGCGCCGCCCGAGAACGAGACGTTTGCCTCGATCTCCAGCGGAAGCAACCACGCCTGCGGCATTCGCACCGACGGCACGGCCGTCTGTTGGGGCACGACGGGCGAACACGCCTCGGTGCCAGCGGGAGAGACGTTTGCGTCAATCAGCGCAGGCCGGTACCTCACCTGCGGCCTACGCGACGACGGCACCGCCCTGTGCTGGGGCGGTGGATATCCGGTCGCGAGACCGGCTACGCCGCCCTATGTTCCGCCGCCGCCGACCATCCCCCCGCCACCGAGACCTCTCCCTCCGCTCACCGCCATCAGCAGCGGCTTTCGACACACCTGCGCCCTTAGCGACGAGGGTCTCGCCATCTGCTGGGGCGAGAACAATTACGGACAGGCGACTCCGCCGGAAGGCGTGCGATTCAAAGCCATCAGCAGCGGTCGCCAGAGCACCTGCGGGATTCGAGTGGACGGCATTCCCATCTGCTGGGCGTATCAAGACCGCATGGAAGCCCAGACGCTATCGAATGGAACATTCGAGTCGATCAGCACGGGCTGGGGTCACGTGTGCGCCCTGCGCGACGACGGCACCGCCGCCTGCTGGGGAGCCGACGGCTATGGTCAGATCCGAGTGCCCGACGGCGAGCGCTTCATCGCCATCGGCTGCGGGGACTTTCACACCTGCGGGCTGCGCCACGATGGCTCGGTGGCGTGCTGGGGGCGCAATGACCTGGCTGTGACCACGCCGCCGGAGGGCGAGCGGTTCGTCGCCATCAGCGTCGCCGGCTATCACGCCTGCGGCTTGCGCCAGGACGGAACGCGGGTGTGCTGGGGCAGCGAGTTCCAGGGCCAGAGCTATCCGCCAGCTGGCAAGCGGTTCACGGCGATCAGCGGCGGCGGCTCCCACACCTGCGGCCTCGACGAGAACGGCGCGGCCGTCTGCTGGGGGCTCAACGAAAACGACCAGGCCACGCCGCCACCGGGCGAACGGTTCAGCATCATCAGCAGCGGCGGCTCCCACACCTGCGCCATTCGCCCGGACGGCACTGCCGTCTGTTGGGGGCTGGACGATGATGGCCAAGCTTCGCCGCCACGGCCATAGCCGGACGCTTAGGGCTGGGTCGCCACGACGCTAGGCTCCGACCGCTCGCTGGCGCGCCAGGCCGCGCCGGGCAAGGACGGTGACCAGTACCAGCGAGCCGGCGAGCGCGGCGGCGCCGACCCAGTTCATGCCGCCCGCGCTGAACACCGGGCCCGTCGCCAGGCTGCCGGTGGCCGCGGCTACCGCCGCAAGCGCGTCGCCGGCGCCCTGAGTGCGTCCGCGCTCGCGAGGGGACAAACCGTCGATCAGCAGGGCCGATCCGGCGACGAAGCACATGTTCCAGCCGTAGCCGACCAGGAACATCGCCAGCAGCATCACTCCCAGATCGGCCGAGAACGGCGTGAGGACGCTGGCGGCGATCAACTGCACCGAACCAAGCACGATCACCGGCATGCGGCCGTAGCGGTCCACCAGGCGACCGGTGAGCGCCGCCAGCCCGAACATGCCGACGGTATGGACGGCCACGGCGATGGAGATGGTGGTCGGTACGTGGCCGTGATTGTGCAAGTGCAGCGGCGCAATGGTCATCACCATCACCATGACAAGCTGTCCGACCAACATGGCGAGCACGGCCACCTGGACGTTGACCGCGCGAAAGATCTCGCGCAGGGGGCGCACAGAACCGTCCGAGCCTCCGCGCCCAACGGCCTCAAACGGCGTCTGGACGGCCATGTCGCGCGGATCGGGTCGCACGAACGTCAGGATCAGGGCCACGGCCACGCCAACGAGCACGGCGGCGGCCAGCCATGGCCCGGCGAATTGCTCGATCCCCGCTCCCTCGGCGAGGTCCGTCGATGCGCGGACGATCAGCGGACCGGCGATGGCCCCGATGGTGCCGGCGAAGACCATGCGGCCGATGATGCGTCCCCGGCGCCGCGCCGGATGCACTTCGGCGGCGACGTAGCGCGACTGGTCGCTGGCCGTTCGCGACATGCCAAAGATCGCCGCGCCCGCCACCAACCCGGCGTATGACCCGCCCATGATGGCAAGGGCTCCCACCACCGCGCCGGCGACGCCCATCAGGTAGCCGAGCGCGAGCGCCGGCCGGCGGCCGGCACGGTCCATCAGCCAGCCGATCGGATAGGCCGCCAGCGCCCGCCCGAAGAGCATGGCGGCGCCCGGTATCCCAGCGTAGGCGGCGTTCCCGGCCAGGTTCGCCGCGCTGATGGTCAACACCGCGAAGCTGGCGATACCGGCGGCCGAAAACGCGGCCTGAGAGGCAAAGAGCGTCGCGGTGATGCGCTGAGGGGCGGTCAGCGACGGAATGATGGACGTGAGCCTGTCTCCCCGCGTGGGCGTGCGGGCATTCTAGGCGGGCGCGGCACGGGCTATCGTGGACCCACTGGCGGGGCCACAAGGAGCGGGCACAGGTGGGCACATTCGACGGGAAATCAGTCGTGGTGACGGGCGGCGCTCAGGGCATCGGCGGCGGGGTGAGCAAGGGCTTCGCCCGGGCCGGCGCGTCGGTGACGGTGGTGGATATCGACGAAACGGCTTCCGCGGCGCTTACCGGCGGCCTGGAGGACGAAGGGTGCACGGCGCAGTACGTGATTGCCGACGTGAGCAGCCATGCGGACGCGAAACGGGCGATCGACCAGGCCGTGTCCGCCTTCGGCGGAGTCGACGTGCTGGTGAACAACGCGGGCATTCAGCCGATGGGGTCTTATGTCAAGCTCGACGCCGAGACCGAGGAGGGTTGGGACCGGATCATCGGGGTGAACCTCAAGGCCTGCTTCCTGATGTCGAAGTACGCCATTCCCTCGATGCGCGAGCGCGGCGGGGGCACGATCATCAACGTCGCCAGCGTGCAGGGGCTGCAATCGCAACCGATGGTGCCAGCGTACGCGGCATCGAAGGGCGGGTTGCTATCCCTGACGCGAAACATGGCGCTGGATTACGCGCCGGAGAACATCCGGGTGGTGGCGATCAACCCGGGCTCGATCGATACGCCGATGCTGCGCACGCAGGCACGGGCCGCCGGCGACGAGGACGCCATGGTGGAAACCTGGGGACGCACACACCCCATCAAGCGCATTGGCCAGCCGGCGGACATCGCCAACGCGGCGATGTTTCTCGCCAGCGATCAGGCCAGCTTCATCACGGGCGAATACCTGTGCGTGGACGGCGGGTACATGGCCCAGGGCGCCTGGGCGGGGAACTACGACGAGTGACCGAGAGTTGTCACGCCCGGACGCGGGGGCTCTGGGCCCACACGGACAAGTCAGGGACGGCCGGGGAAAGCCGTGTGCGGCCGCAAGTTGGATGACGGGTGGATTCCCGCCTTCGCGGGAATGACGGAAGGGGGCGGGAATGACGGATGCGGCAGGAATGACGGAGGGATGACTCCGAGGTCTCTTACGGCGGCAGGGTCTGGAGGAAGTTGACCAGGTTCCAGATGTCGAACACGGTCAGCGTCTCGCCGAATGCCGGCATGGCCGTGTCGGCGATGCCCTGTTCGATGAAGCCGTAGAGCTCGCCGTCGGGGTGCAGCGGCACGTGAATGGTCAGGTCCAGCGGCGGCGGATCGAGTCCAGCCGCCAGCGGGCCGTCGCCCTGTCCGCCCGGACCATGGCAGCTGACGCAGTGCGCCTCGAAGTGCATGCGTCCGGCATCGACGGATTTCTGGTCGGGCGGAACGGGGTTCACGGCGCTCAAGGAGCTTGGAGCGAACTCGGGGGTGGTGACCAGCAGCGCCAGCCCAGCCGCGGCAGCGCCGAAGCCGACGACCGTCACGCCCCGCCGCGCCCAGTCCGCCCAGGCCACCGGCTGCAACATGCCGAAGGCGAGGAGGAGACCCAGGCCGGCGAGCGCAATGGCCCACACGCGGCGCACATCGTCGGCGGCCGGGGGCGGTGCGCCGCCCGCCGCTGAGCCGCCCGGCGTCACGTCGAACCGGAAGGGCGCGCGCGCGTCGAACTCGCCCGGGCGCCGCACGATTGCGAGCGCCTGCCAGCGACCGACGAGGCCGATGAAGTCGCCCGCCACGACGTAGCGTCCGTCAGCGTCCCCTTCCAGACGCAGATCTCGCTGCCCGATGTCCGAGTCGAGGAACTTGAACTGCAGCTCGACGTCGGCGTCCTTCACGGGCTGCCCACGGTCCTGAAGCGTCAGGGTGGCGGTGTTGTTGCCGGGCGTGCCGGGCTGAATGCTCAACTCCAAGTCGAGATCGTCGATTCGGGTCGCCAGGTTTATGCCTCGCGCATCGCCCAACGCGACCTGGCGCGCAGGTTCGAGACTGGTCAGCAGGCCGACCGCCGCAACGACGGCGACGCCAAACAGCACCTCGGCGGCCACCAGGCGCGGCGCCCACCGGCCGGCAGCCGTGGGCAGCACATCGTGCAGGCGACGCCGCGTCCAGAGCAGGTTGACGCCGCCCAGGCCAAGGAGCGGCGCCACGAGCGCGAGCTTGGCCACCAGCACCCGTCCGTAGTCGGTTTGCACCAAGCGCGGCAGCTCGACGACTTGAATCCAGGTGGCAAACGCGCCGGTGATGACAAGCGCGCCGACCGAGATCGTGGCAATGGTCGAAAATCGCGCCAGCAGCGCCCCCAGCAGGCGGCGGCGCAAGGCGCCGTCGAGCGTCCGGCGGGCATGCAGGAGCGACAGCAGCAGCGGGGCGAGGCCACCGGCCCAAAGAGCGGCCGTGAGCAAATGCAGCACGTCGGCGCTGGTGGCCGCCGTCGTGGACTCGAGCAGCGCCGCGGCGTGGCTGCCCAATGAAATCGTGACGAGCACAGCCGCGGCCAATGCCACGACCGGCAACCAGGCTCGAAGCAGCCGCGGCTCGCGGCCGGCGCGCATCAGGGCCAGGGCCAACCCGCCGACCACGATGGCCCGCACGACCCACAGCGTGCCCCACTGCCCCAAGCCGAGCGCGCTGCCGACAGCACCCACCAGATCCGCCTCGGCATCGCCCGCCAGGCCCGCGGCCTGGGTCACCAGCAGTCCCACATGGGCGCCGGCGGCCAGACCGAAGCCGATCCATCCGAGCTCCAGGTAGCGCGATCCCGCAGTGCCGACGCCGACCGCGCGGGCGGCGGGCGCGAAGATCAGAGGCACGTGCACCGCGGTGCCCAGCACGAGCATGGCGCCAACGAGCAGCGCGGCTCGCAGCACGGGCTCGGCGGGGCTGAGCACGAGCGCGGACGCCGGAGTGCTCGCCACGTCAGCGTCGATGGGCTCGCCTACGCTGAAGGCGTACGAGCCGCGGATCACGTGACCATCAACAACCGACAAGGTGCGCCAGGTCACGACGTAGGTGCCGTCGGCGAGCGGCGGCACGCGGACCAACATGGCGGAACGGTTCGACGGGTCGACCTGGCTGGGGCCGTCGGTCACCGACGACCCGGAGGCATCCAGGACATCGATGCGGCTGAATTCAGGTTCGATTCGCTCGGAGAACTCGGCGGCGACGATTTGTGGCGGCTTGTCAACCGTCGAGCCCGCGGCGGGTATTGCCCGCACGAGGTTGGCATGGGCGGCGACCGGCATGAGCCCGAGGCATGCGAGCAACGCGGCAAGCGCGGTGGCCAATGCCCAGCGGCGGGCCGGCGCGTGGGTCAGACGGCGGAGCGACCGTTGCATGACCCTGCCCGGGCAGGTTTGAAACCTGCCCCTACGCCTGATTTCCGCCGCGCTTCCAAGATTGACCGGACTGGATTCCCGCCTTCGCGAGAATGACGGAACTTAGGCACGGCGCCGACTCCGAACCGCCAGCGCGATCGCAGCAGCGGCGGTCACCAGGCCCAGGGCGCCCACGACTATGCCGACGATGCCAATGACCCGCGCGCCGGCCGCCTCGTCGAGCGCCTCGTCCGCCGACGCCTGCGAGCTGCGCACCACTCCCTCGAGCTCTCGCACGCTGGGAAGCGTGACGGGGAATTGCGCGGCGGCGCGAGACTGAACGGCATCAAAAGTGTTGGCGCCCGACTCGAAGGACTCGTCGAACGGCTGCCCCTCGATGCTGCCAACGAATCGGAACCGATAGCCGCCGGGTTGCGTCGGGATGAAGTCCGCCGTGTAAGCGCCGGGGTGCTCGAACAGCGGCGCGAGCGCCATGACCGTCGACTGCCCCGACGAGATGTGGGTGACCTCGACTTGCAGGGTGTCCTCCAGGCCGGTCACGGGCCCGCCCAGGCCGGCGGCGGCGTGGGCCTCATCCGTATGCATGCCGCTCGCGATGAGCTGGGGCTCGCCGGTGCGGTTCACAAACACGACGGTGGTTTCAGGCTGCACCCGAAGCATGGGCGGCACGGCGCCGTCGGCGTGCAATTCGATCTCGACGCGGCTTGCCTCCGGCGCGTCGCGCGTGACTTCAATCGATCCGGCAATGTCGGGATCGATATGGCTGTGGTAGGGAATGGTCATGCCGTCGAGGCCGTGGGGAATCTCCGCCTCGAAGGATTCGCCATCCTCGAAGGGCGTGGACACGAAGATTCCGCCGTGGGCCGTGACGTCCGACATCTGGCCGCCGGCCATATCGTGTGACTCCTGGGCCCCTGGCTGGCTCTCGCCTTTGGTCACCTCGAGGAACACGGCGTTGAGATAGCCCTCGTAGGCGGGTTCGTTGAGGAAGCCGACGACCACGTCGTAGCCGGCGGATTCCCGGCCCTCGTGCGCCAGCGCGCCCGCGGTCGCGGTGGCGGTGAGGGCGACCGCCGCCGCCAGTGCGCGCGCCACGGCGCGCGCGGATATCAATTTCATGTGAGTTCTCCTGAGGGCATGTGCCCGGCGGCGCGAGACAAGATGCTGCGCCAGCCGTGAAGGTCATCGACGAGTCGACTAGCTCCGAGGCGGTGGATGCGCGGCCTGCGGCGCCCACTCGGTCACGCGTTGGGTCGTTTGCGTGGTTCGTCGCGAGGCGATGAGCAGTAGGGCCGTGGCCATCAGCGCCGGGAGCACGCCGGCGAGCAGACCAAAGGCGCCCTCGGGAAATTCGCCCGACGACGCCTCCGATTCAGTTTCCAGCGGCGCGTCGCCGGTCGCGAAATGCACGTGGCGGTGCCCCTCGTGCCCGGGCGGAACCTCGATGCCAATGGCCTGCGCGAGCCACACGGTCAGCAGGGGCGCGGCCAGGGCAAGCAGCGCCGCGCGCGCGAGCATGCGCCCGCCGAGGCTGGATGGGGTCATGGCAGTCACGATTCGCGGAAACCGTTCACGCGCACCAGCCAAGCTTACTGCCGCCGGAGGACGGTAACGCGAACGGCTTCCTCGGCTAGACGCGCGCCGACATGTCGACGGGAAGGACAACCAGCATGGTGGAGCCGGCGCTGCCGGCAGACGCACCATCGCTGCCAGCGGCAACATTGGCCCGGATGTGGTCGATGACCGTTTCGACTTCCCGTTCGGCCACGCCGACCAGCAGGGTCACGTTGCCGCGCCTGAGGAAACCGCCCGTGGTGTTGATGCGCGTGACGCGGAAATCGTCCGCAACCAGCGCCGCCTGGACCGTGTTGGCGTCGTCGTTCGACAACACGGCGAGCACCATGCGTTCAACCGGAATCTCGGGAAGCACCAGTCAGCAGCAGGGGATGGGCAGCGCGCGACGCTAGCACCGGCTGAATCTAGGGGTCAATCTCCCGGTGGCGGGAACGCCACGTGCAAGTCGTGCGCATGCGCAAGCTCGATCATGGCTTGATGGATGCGCCCGTTGCTAATCACACAGCGCCGGCTGTCGGGGCCCATGGGACGCCAATAAATGTCCGTGGCGCGACCGCCGGCCCGCTCGACGATCAGCGACGCCGCCGCCTGGTCCCACCACTTGACGTTGCCAAGGAGCGCGCCGTCGAAGCGGCCGGCACCCACCCACGCCATCTCGAGAGCGGCGCTGCCGGTCAGGCGGACGCGATGGAAGGTGGAGGCCGCAGCGGCCAGCGCCACGTGAAGGCGCTGGGAGTCCTCGCGCGACATACCCGCCTGCGCCCACGCGACGGCTGATTCGGCGGGGTCGTCGCGGTCCGTGACGCGCACTGTTGTTCCGTTGCACTCCGCGGACCCGTCGGAGGTGGCCGTGAACAGCTCGTCGCGCACCGGATCGAAAATCACGCCGACGTCCACCCGCCCGTGGGATGCATGCGCCACGCTGACGCAAAACTGCGGCTGGCCGCGTGAGTAATTGTCGGTGCCGTCGAGCGGATCGATGACCCAAACGTCGGGTCCCAGCGTGTCGTCGTGAGGCACTTCCTCGGAGAGAATCACATGGCCGGGGAACCGGGCGAGCAGCACCTCGCGAATGGCGCGGTCGGCAGCCATATCGGCGTCCGTGACGACCGTTGTCTCCCCTTGATAGGTCTTCCAGCGAATGTCGATGACGCCGACCAACCGCCGGACGAGCTCGTCGCCGGCCGCCCGAGCCGCGTCGATGGCGGCCTCGAGCATCGCAGCGGAGTCCGCGGTCATGACTTGCAAGCGGCACGCCGACCGAACGGCATCGAGCTGGTCGTAGGCGCTGGGCGCATATGCGTGGGGGATTGCCGTCCGTTCTGCCTGACGGCGGCATGATAGACGGCGGCTCAGCCAGGGACCACGGCGCACGGTGTGGTTCGACGAGCTCACCACCTACGGCGCGGTGGACCATGGCGCGCACGGGGTACGCTAGCGGCCATGCCCCGCACGCATCGAGAGCGCACTGCATGCATCCGCTGACGTTTGCCGATCAAGAGCTCACCGACCTCCGCGGCCAGGGCCTCTGGCGGCCCCTGCGCGTCCTGGAGTCCCCGCAAGGTCCGCGTATTCGCATCGGCGGGCACGACCTGCTGAACATGTCGTCGAACGACTATCTCGGGCTGGCCAATGACCCGGAAATGCGCGCCGCCGCTCAGGCCGCGGTGGAGGAGTTCGGCGCGGGCGCCGGCGCGGTGCGGACCATCGCCGGGACGATGGAAATCCACGAGGCGCTGGAACGCGAGATCGCCGAGTGGAAGGGCGTGGAAGCGACCCTGGTCCTGCAATCCGGATTCGCCGCCAATCTGGGCGCGGTGGCTTCGCTGGTGGGGCGCGACGACGTGATCCTCAGCGACGAGCTCAACCACGCCAGCATCATCGACGCCTGCCGGCTCAGCCGCGCCACGGTCCGCCGCTTCGCCCATGGCGACGCGGATTCGTTGCGCACCGAGCTGCGGCAGTGCGAGAGCTATCCGCGCAAGCTGGTAGTGACCGACGGGGTGTTCAGCATGGACGGCGACATCGCGCCGCTGCCCGATCTGGTCGAGGTTGCCGAGGAATTCGGCGCGATGGTGATGGTGGACGATGCTCACGGCAGCGGCGTGCTCGGGCGGGGCGGGCGCGGCAGCGTGGACCACTTCGGCCTCAAGGGGCGCGTCCACGTGCAAATGGGCACGCTTTCCAAGGCCATCGGATCCATGGGCGGTTACCTGGCAGGCTCTCAAACGCTGCGCGACTACCTGATCCACCATGCCCGGCCGTTCCTGTTTTCGACCTCGCATCCGCCGGCGGTGGTGGGCGCCACGCGGGCCGCCATCGCCATTCTGTCGCGGGACACGCAACGGGTGGAGCGGCTGTGGGAAAACGCCCGCCACTTCAAGGCCGGCCTGGCGGACCTCGGGCTAAACACGGGACGAAGCGAGACGCCGATCACGCCGGTGATCGTGGGTGAGGCGGAGACGGCCCACGCCCTGAGCGACAAGCTCCGCAGTCTGGGGATATTCGTCCAGAGCGTGGCGTATCCGACGGTGGCTCGTGACGCCGCGCGGGTGCGCGTGATGGTGAGCGCCGCCCACAGTCGCGACGACCTGGACGAGGCCATCCGCGCGTTTGCCCAGGCAGCCGACGATCTTGGCCTCAACTGAGGGGCACATGTCAGGGATCGATGTCGAAGAACATGGTGGGAATCGAGCCGCAATCGCCGGGTCCCGGTCGATGCTCAACACGGGCAGTTGCGGAGTGGCCCGGTGCTAGAATCCCGCTCACCTGCGACGGAGGACTTGGCGGCGGTGGCCGATCAGCTCGAAGAGCTCCGGCGCGCGGTGGACGCGTCGGATGATGAGTTGATTCGGCTGCTGAGCGAGCGGGCGTCCGTGGTCCGCCGAATCGGCACCCTCAAGTCCGCGGCCTCGAGCCCGTCATATGCCCCGGATCGCGAGCGCGCGATCCTGGACCGGGTCGCGGCGCAAAATCCGGGTCCCCTGACCGCGGCGCACATCCGAGACATCTTTCGCGAGATCATCTCGGCGTGCCGCAGCCTCGAGGAGCCCGAGCGGGTGGTGTTCCTCGGGCCCGCCTACACCTTCAGCCATGAGGCCGCGCGCGCCCACTTCGGACGCTCAGCCGGCTATCTCCCCGCCGAGTCGTTTCGCGAGGTCTTTGCTCACGTCGAACGTGGCGATGCGGCCTATGGCCTCGTGCCAGTTGAAAACTCAACCAGCGGAACGATTGGGGAAACCCTGGATCTGTTTGCCGAGCACGATGTAGCGATTTGCGGGGAAGTGGTGGTGCCCATCTCGCACAACCTCATCGCCGCGACCATCGAGGACACCTACACGACGGTCTTCTCACACGCTCAGGCTCTGCACCAGTGCCGCGACTGGCTCGCGCGCCAATTGCCGGCAGCCACGCGACACGAGGTGGCAAGCACCTCGGAGGCCGCTCAGCGCGCCAGCGGACAGCCCGGAACGGCCGCCATCGGCACCGTGGCCGCCGCCGAGGCCTATGGGCTGACGGTGGTGCGGCGGCACATCCAGGACCTTGCGGCCAACCGGACCCGCTTCTACGTGCTCGCGCGCCGGCCCGCGAGCCGCACCGGGAGGGACCGGACCGCGCTGCTGGTTTCCATCCGCGACCGCGTGGGAGCGCTGCACGACATGCTGGGCATGCTACGCAGCCACGACGTGAATCTGAACTTCATCCAGTCGCGTCCATCCCGCACAAAGCCCGGCGACTACCTGTTCTTCCTCGAACTGACCGGGCACCCGGACGACCCGAACGTGGAGCCAGCGCTGACCGAGCTTGCCCGCACGAGCGTGCTCGCGCGCGTGCTCGGCGCCTGGCCGGTCAGCCCGGCGCCTGACTAATCCGGGCCTACGGCGCCGGCGCGGTGTTGGGCATGCAGACGACGCGCCAACTCTCGCCGCGCCAGAAAGATGCGGCGACCGCAGCCGGTGCAGCGGAGCCCGACGTCACCGCCCACCCGCGTCACGGTCCAGGTGTCCGCGCCGCACGGATGCGCCTTGCGCATGCGCACCGTTTCTCCGACGGTGAACTGGGGGACGTCTGCGGAATGCGAGGCGCTCGGCGGGTCGGTCACGCCGAGCGCACGGCGTTGATCCGGTCGCGCATCTCGCGCACGGCGCCGCGCGCCGCCAGCGCATAGTCGGCGTCGGCGGACGCCCAGAGCGCGGAGCGCCCGGCGTTGATGAGCACTCCGGCAGGCGCATTGCCAAATCCGGCACGCACGACAGCTTCCAGGTCGCCACCCTGGACGCCGACGCCCGGCGCCAGCAATGGGACCGTTGGCGCCGCGGCGCGCACGCGCCGCACGTCGTCGGCCCGGGTGGCGCCCACGACCGTCCCTATATTGCCGCTGCCCGCCCGTGCACCGATCTCACCAGCGAGTCGAACGTACAGCGGGTCAGAGTCTGCGGAACTGCCTTGGACCTCATCCGCGCCGGGATTGCTGCTGCGCGTCCACACGAACACCCCGCGGGACGGATCGGCCAGCATTGGCTCGACCGTTTCCCAGCCGCCGTAGACATCGACCGTCACCGCGTCGGCGTCGAAGGCATCGAACGCTGCCCGGGCGTATTGCTCGACCGAATCGGATATATCGCCAAACTTGCCGTCGAGAATCACGATGGCGCGATGATCGATATGTTCAATGATGTCGCTAAGCAACCGGATTCCATCAGATCCCATGGCAAGATAAAACGCGAGATTAGGCTTGAGAGCCGCCACATCTTCAACAGATGCGTCAACAACATTTCGCAGGAATATCCCAGCGCCTTCGATGGTGTGCGGGACATTTCGGGGCAACCGCTGGAGCAGGACATCCAGTCCGAGACACACCCACGACTGCTTGGCCTCAGCTTCGGTCCACAGCCTTGCCGAGAAACCCGGTGGATCGGCGGGAGTGCTGGCGGCTTCGACGTGATCGGCCGTCGACGGCGGACGATGGCTCATGCTGGGCGGCAATGGTAGCCTATCGTCCGCCGATCAGACCGCATCCGGTGAGTGCCGATGAATCTCCGCAAGCTGTTCCGGAGAGACCCGGCCCCCGGCGAGTTGCCGATCCGCCACACCATCAAGGTGATGCCAAGGGAAACGCTGCGGACGATCGCCGAGCGCGAATACGGCGACCAACATCAGTGGGAGATTATCTTCGAACGCAATAGGTGGCGATTCGACGGCGAGGATCCTCAGGCGGTTTATCCCGGAATGGATCTCGACATCCCGGAACCCGCGACTTAAGGCAACGCCGGCTTTCGGTGCCGAAGGTCGGGATCGAACCGACACGAGGAGTTACCTCACTGGTTTTTGAGACCAGCGCGTCTACCAATTCCGCCACTTCGGCGCGTGGCAGGAGTGGAGGGACTCGAACCCCCGACCTACGGTTTTGGAGACCGTTGCTCTAGCCAACTGAGCTACACTCCTCTGCCCGGTTCACGGTAGCACAGGATTCGCGCGCCGCGGTCGCCGTCTTGAGCCCGGCGCGAGCCTGACGCTCGACCGACAACGCTTGCCTGAATACGTGCCATCGGCATCACCAAACGGGGCGATCTTTCCGTCATTCTGGTTACTGGGTCCATAGCCTAATTTAAACTTCCTATTAAACCCAATCGCGTAAGTAATCCAGTGAACCTTTGGGTCGATCCCGGCCTGGATTCCCGCTCCCCGCCTTCGCGGGGACAGGCTTCGCGGGAATGACGAGTGGCTAACTCTGGATCATTATCCAGAACTTATATCTTAATCACACTTGTGAGTTTCGAAGGGAACAGGTTGGTGCTTATTACTTTCCGAATAGAAACTTCGCATACGTCAATCTGCATCCACGGCGATCGAATTCCTGACCTCCGATCGGCCTGGGTGCGGACCGCTCGTCGTGCATCCAGCGCCTGTATTCGCTCCAAACGTCGTCTGCCCCGCTGTCCGGCTTGAAGACAATGCGGCCGTTCCAGCGGTACGTTTCGCCGGCCTGGCACTCCTTGATCACGATGCCGAAGTCCCACGCGGGGTTGCGCGGTCCGCCGCCGGTCGGCTGGATGGCGAATCGCAGGTGGTCATCCGTGCGCAGCATCAGGGCCAACACCATGCCCCGCCAGCGGCCGAACATCACCGGCTCGACGTAGCGCTCTGGGCGGATGTTGTGCAGCAGGCGTCCGGTCGGATCGGGCTCGTTGGGCAGCAATGATGCTTCCTGCTCCGAGGCGAAGGCGCGGGCATCGTGCGGCGGTTCGGCCAGCGTCGCCGCCCAGTCACTCTCCGCCCCCGGCTGCGGCCGGGCCCGAATGAAGGTGGTTTTGACCTCGGGCCGCCGGATGTAGCAGGCCCAGAACAGCCCCACCCAGTCGCCGGCGAACGAGCCTGGATGAGGGCAAATCACGGTTTCCAGGTCGATGTAGTGCGGGGCCGCCACTCTGAACGTGGTCGTCACGTCGACGCGTTGCGGCTCTTGGACTCGGGTCGTCAGGACGACGGTGGATTCGTCCACGCGCGCGAGGCTGCTGGGTGTTGGTTCACCGCCGGAGCGCCCGTCGACCCAGCGCGGTCGCATTGATGAGCCGGGGGCGTCGTAGACAAACTCGAAGTTCATACCGCTGCCCCCGGCCACACCGAAGATGTTCTCCGGCGGCCCGTGGCGGCTGTAGATCTGCCGGATGCCGTTGTAGCCGGTGTAGCGTTCGAAGCGAAAGGGGCCCTCTTCGAACGTGCCGTCCTTGATCGCGGCCATCCGGGCGTCGTCCCGGATTGGGGGGTCCGAGGCGTCGGCGTTGTCGACGACCTCAACGAACAGATCGCCGGCGGCGAGGAACTGCGTACCCATGTGCGCCTCGATGCGTTCCGTCGTGAGTGGCATAGCGTCTGATAGGCTGCGCCGTCAACTGGTAGCGCGCGAAGTCGACGGCGA
Source organism: Chloroflexota bacterium (assembly GCA_022821905.1). Taxonomy (GTDB): domain Bacteria; phylum Chloroflexota; class UBA11872; order UBA11872; family UBA11872; genus JAJECS01. The sequence goes on from JAJECS010000030.1 coordinate 73,471, forward strand.
TGCGCGAGCCGGCGGAAGGGGTTGCGCCGTGGCTGGGGATGAGCACGACCGCTACGCGGACCGGTGGCTCGCCACCGCCCCCATCTATCTCACGGATCTGGACCGCTGCGAGCCGGCATCGGCTCTTGTTGACGTGCCCGCGCTGCGGCACTGGCGCAAGCTGCCCTTCACCACCGACGACCTGGAAGGCACGATGCTGCTGGCCGGTCCGCAGACGGCGGCGCCGACCATCACCTATCCGCTCGAAGCGTCGGGCTGGCATGCCATTTCGGTTGGACTCGTGCGATGCCATGCCGGAGGCCACCACGCCCGGTACAGTGAGCTCGAGGTTCGGCTCACCGACGACCAGGTGTCGACGGTGCTGACTCTCCCCTCACTGGCGGATCACTATCCCGACGAGCCCATGCCGGAGCACCGGGAAGTGGCGGAGCTGTTTTGGAAATGCGCGGAGCTGGACGGGCAACAGCTCGAGCTGGGTCAGCCGGCGGCCCGCCTGAAGTCCGGCGACGAGCACGCGTCGTTTGCCTGCAGCGCGGTGCACGTGGCCTATATCAAGCTCGTGCCGTTGACCGACGACGAGGCGGCCGATGTCGAGGCGGATCGAAGCCGTGCCGACGCCAAGCGGCTGTTCGCGCACAACGACTCCCACGGGCCGCATTGGGTCTGGCGGCTGACGACGGCGGACGAGATACGCCGGGAGATCGAGCCCTATCGCGACACCGACTTCAGCCGCATGTACTGGGAAGCCGGCGGCGGCGACGAACTCCACTACTTCTCGAAGATCGCGCACATCCCCACGTGCGAGGAGGTGCACGACTTCAACCGCCGCGGCGACCGGCTGCATGCCGAGAGCTGGCGCGAGTTCCGCGAATCGGGAATCGACCCGTTTGCGGTCGCGGTGGAGCACACCCACGAGCTTGGCATGGAGTTTCACGCGGCCTGGCGAGTTTCGGGGTTCCACTACCCGCCGCTGATCGACCACAACAACTTCGGCGATACGTTCTACGACCGCCACCCGGAGTGGCGCGGCGAGGACCGCCAGGGCCGGCGCACGCCGATCATGGCCTACACCTACGAGGGCGTCCGCCAATTCGCCGTCTCACTCTTTCGCGAGATGGCGCAATACCCCATCGACGGCGTGTGCCCCCTCTACAACCGGCGCCTGCCGCTGGTGGAGTATGAGCCGCCGCTGGTGGAAGGGTTCAAGCGCGAGTTCGGCGCCGATCCGCGCGACCTGGATGAGCGCGATCCAACCTGGCTCGCCTATCGCTCGCGCGTCCTCACCCAGTTCATGCGCGAGCTGCGGCAGGCCATGGACGAAGTGAGCCGCGAGCAGGGACGGTCCGAACCTATCGCCGTATCGGCCGTCGTGGAGGGCACCGAGGCCGCCAACGCCTTCTTTGGCTGCGACCTCAAGACCTGGGCCCAGGAGGGTCTGGTCGACACGCTGATTCCATACGTCTCGGACTGGGAGTCACGCGGAGCCGTGGCGCCGTGGTCCGACGCACGGGAGCTGGATTACTTCCTGGAGGCGGTCGAGGGCACGTCGTGCCTGCTGGCGCCGAACGTGATGCCGCGCTCGATGAGTCCCGAGGACTTTCGGCGGCGCGCCGCCACGATCTACGGGGCGGGGGTCGAGCACTTGTTCTTCTGGGACTGCGCGGGCGGCCACGGGCGGGCGAACTATCGTCCGATGTGGAACGCGGTGCGTCGCCTGGGCCACGTGGACGAGGTGCATGCCTGGAGCCGCGACGGCGAGCCGGGGTTGGGCTGGATCTCGTCGGACCTGCGGAGCGTGGGCGGCTGGAGCACGGCGTATGCCGATGCCGGGTAGCGGGCCCGTCGACCGCTTCACCGACCGCTGGCTTGCGGCGCCGCCGATATATTTCGCGGACCTCGACCGCTGCCTGCCCGCCGACGCATTGGATCCCAACCCGGCCTTGCGGCGCTGGCGCGCGCTGCCGTTCACGGCCGAGGCCTGCGCGGGGACGATGCTGGTGGCCGGCCCCGAAACCGCGGCGCCCGACGTCACCTATCCACTCGATGTTGCGGGCTGGCACGCGATCTCTATCGGCGTCTACGCCGAAATGCACGGCGAAAGCCGAGCGTTGCGCGCCCGCCTCACGGGCGAGCCGTCATTCACCTATCTGGCGACCCACCCCGACGAGGCCACGTTTCAGGCCGAGCACCTGCTGGAGCGCTTCTGGAAGATCGCGGATCTGACGGATCGGCAAATCGAGCTTGGCCAGGTCAGCCCCCGCGTGGGGTCCGGCGACGAGGCGGGGTCGTTCGTCTGCACGCCGGCGAACATCGCCTACGTCAAGCTGACTCCGTTGTCGCCCGCCGAGGTAGAGGCGCACCTGGCCGACGAGGCGCGCACGGACCGGCGGCGCGTGTTCGCGCACAACGACGCTCATGGCTACATCTGGAACGGCGGTCCGCTCACGGTGGAGGAGATCCAGCGCGAGGTCGCGCCGTTCGCCGATTCGGACGTGGCCCGGATCTACTGGGAGGCAGCCGTCGGCGATCTGACGTTCTATCCCTCCAACATCGGCCACATGCCGACGGCCGACGGCGTGGAGGACTTCATTCGCGTCGGCGATCACACGCACGCGCGGGCCTGGCGGCACTTTCGCGACGAGGGGATCGACCCGCTGCGCATCGCCGCCGAGACGGCGCGAGACATCGGCATCGAGTTTCACGCCTCCTACCGCGTCGCCGGCTTCCACTTTCCGGCGCCGATCTACGACGCGTGGAACGCCGAAGGCTTCTACCTGGATCACCCCGAGCTCCGCTGCGTGACACGCGACGGCAATCCGGCGCCGCGACTGTCGTACGCCTACCCCGAGACGCGGGACCTAGTGGTCTCGCTCTTGCGCGAAGTGGCGAGCTATCCGGTCGACGGCGTGGCGCTGTTGTTCAATCGTCGCCCGCCGTTGCTGGAATATGAGCCGCCTTTGCTGGAGGGATTCCGGGCGCAGTTTGGCCTAGACGCTCGCACGTTGGACGAGCAGGACGAGCGCTGGCTGCGATATCGCGCCGGATTCCTGACCACGTTCATGCGCGAGTTGCGCGCCGGGCTGGACGCGACGGACCAGGAGCTGGGACGCAGCCGGCCCACGCAGATCTCAGCGGTGGTGCTGAGCAGCGAAGCCGAAAACCTCTACCGCGCCATCGACCTTCGGACGTGGGTCGCGGAAGGCCTGGTGGACACGGTGATTCCCTACACGTCGGCGCCAAACCTCGACAGCGCCGCCGAAGCCTGGGGCGACCCGTCGTCCATCGAGTTCTTCACGGAGCTGGTGCGCGGAACCGAGTGTGTGTTGGCGCCAAACCTGATGCCGCGCTACGTGCCCCCGGCTGATCTGCGACGCCTCGCACGTGAGCTCTACGACGCCGGCGTGACGCACCTCTTCGCCTGGGACGCGGTGGTCTTTGGCGGGCGCGTGTTGTTCAACGACTACTGGGACGCGCTGCGCCGGCTGGGCCATCGCGACGAGATCACAGCCTGGATCGAAGCGGGCGAGCCGTCGCTCGACTCGACCACCATGCGCCTGTTGACGCTGGGCGACTGGGACATGTCCTACGCCACGCCGGGATAGCGCCGCCGTGCAGTGGCCGAGGCAACCTGATCGGATGCATGCCGCATGACCGGCAGTCCAGTGGTGGACGGCCCACGGTCATGCGCTCCCGAGGAATTCGATGAGGTCCTCGATCTGCTCAACCGGGTATTCCGCGCCGGGTCCGACCAGAAGACGCAAACCGACTATCCGCTGATCTTCGACCCGGCGCGTCGGGACCTGATGCGCGTGGTCAGCGTTGACGGGGCCGTGGCGGCGCACGTGCCGGTGGCGCCGCGGGGCGTGGTCATCGACGGGGACACGTTCACGCTTGCCATCATCGGCGGGACGGTGACGCATCCGGACCAGCGGCGTCGCGGCTACGCCACCGCCTGCCTGCGGGACGGGGTGCGCATCATGGTCGAGCGCGGCTGGCCGGTCTCGGCGCTGTGGACGATCGAGCCGACGTTCCCGTTCTACCGAAACTCGGGCTGGGAGGCCGTGGGGTCGCAGGGCTGGATGTACACGCTGGCGGCGGATGACGTCGCGCGGTTGCGGCCCAGCCATCACCGCATCGCCGCCTACAAACCCAGAAATTCGGGACATCTCGACGCCATCCGCGAAATCCACGACCGCGAGCCGCTGCGCATCGCCCGATCGCCCGATGAGTACGCCGTGCTGTTCAGCCTGCCCAAGATGCACACGCTTCTGGCCTTGGAGGGCGATGACGTGGTCGCCTACCTCACCGTTGGACAGGGAACGAACAAGCCGGGTTTGGTGGAGGGCGGGGGCGACCGCCGGGCGCTGGAGGCGCTGGTGCGCCACGCGCGCGCGGAGTGGCCCGCCGACCAAGACCTTCAAGTCGTGCTGCCGCTCACGCCGTGCGCGCTGGGCGAGGTGGTTGAATCCATCAAGCCGGGACAGCAGCGGCCGGTGGAGGAAGCCAGCGGGATCGGGTTTCAGATGATGCGCGTCAACGACTTCGGCCTATTGATGCGCCGGCTTGCGAACCACTTGGGGCGCCGGTCGGCAGGCATCCGGGGCGAGGTGTGCGTGGTGTGCGAGGACACCGACGAGGCCGTGACGCTGCACGCGCGCGACGGCGAGGTCGAGGTCACGACCGAGCGCTTGCCCGAAACGGTGACGCTCAGCCGCCGGCAGCTGGCCCAACTCGTGTTCGGCGGGCATGCGTCGGTGCCGCCGCTGGAACTCGACGGAGCGGGCGCGGCGCTGCTCGACGCGCTCTTCCCGATCTACGCGCCGATCTGGGAAATTGACCACTCATAGCGCGCCGCGGCAACCGATGGAGTCCGATGTGAACCGTCCCAACATTCTGCTCATCGTCACCGACCAGCAGCGCGGGGACTGCCTGGGCCTGGCGGGGCACCCGGTGCTGCGGACGCCCAACATGGACTACATCGGCGGCGCCGGCACGAACTTCACCCGCGGCTACAGCGAAGTGCCCTCCTGCATTCCGGCGCGCCACGTGCTGATGTCGGGGCAGTCTGCGGACGTGAGCGGAATGGTCGGGTTCTACTACCGGTCCGAGCAGTCGCCGTGGCAGCCGCCCGCGACCCTTCCAGGCGAACTTCGCCGCGCGGGATATGAGACGCGCCTGATCGGCAAGCTGCATTTGCAGCCGCAGCGCCGCCGCTGGGGGTTCGACGCCATGGAACTGGCGGACAGTGTCGGCGGGCAGAACAACGACTACATGGACTGGCTGCGCGAGCGGGTGCCGGAGGATCAGCTGCAAGCCGCTCACGGCGTCGGCGCCAACAGCTGGGTCGGCCGGCCGTCGCACCTGCCGGAACACCTGAGCTACTCCGCGTGGGTGGTCACCCGGGCGCTGGAGTATCTGGAGAAGCGCGACCCGTCAACGCCGTTCTTTCTGAACCTCTCGTTCTTCCCGCCGCATCCGCCGCTCGCACCGTCGCGCGACTTCTACGAGCGATATGCCGCGCTCGACCTCCCCGAGCCGGTCATCGGGGATTGGGTCGATCCCTTGCCGCCCGGCGCGTCACTCGGGCTCGATCCCATCGGCGGATCGCAGCGCCTGCGTCTCGATCCGCTGACCATGCACTACTGCCGGGCGGCGTACTACGGCCTGATCAACGAGATCGACGCGCAGCTCGGTCGGCTGTTCAACGCCATTCGCGGCTCGCTGCTGACCAACACGTTCGTGATGTTCGTGTCCGATCACGGTGAGATGCTCGGCGATCACCACCTGTTCGCCAAGACCGAGCCGTTCGAGGCGTCCGCCAGGATCCCCTTCATGGCGATGGCGCCCCAGCCGGGTCGGGGCAGGGTGAATGCGGAGTTCCCCTCGGGAATCACCTGCGACGCGCCGGTCGGCCTGCAGGATGTGATGCCCACGCTGCTCGATGCGGCAGGCGTGCCGATTCCAGCCGGCGTAACCGGGCGCAGCCTGCTGCCGTTCATGCGCGGCGAGCGGCCCGAGTGGCGCGATGCCCTGCACGGCGAGCACGCCACCTGGCGCACCAATGACAGCGGCACCCATTGGCTGGTCACGGCCACCCACAAGTACATCTGGTACAGCCAGACCGGGCAGGAGCTGTTGTTCGATCTCGCTGCCGACCCGAATGAGCTGCACGACCTTTCGGGTGAGCAAGACCTCGAGCCGTGGCGCCGGCGCATGATCGCGGCGCTTGCCGAACGGCCGGAGGGGTTCACGGATGGACAACGGCTCATTGCCGGCCAACCACATCGCGCCTTTGTGCCGGGCAAGGGGCCGGTCGTCGAGTGGCCGGACATTGGCCGCTAGGAAACCTCTGAAAAAAGGCGAGCCGGCCGGGGCGCCGCCTATGCTCCCACGGGATGGGCACTCGGTGAGGGTCAGGATGCCGCCGCAACGCACATTTGCCGACGTGGAGTATGACGGCCAGCCGCGCCAGACGCGGC
>JAJECS010000027.1 GCA_022821905.1 Chloroflexota bacterium
CAGCGCTCTGGGCCGGGACGACCCCGCTCTCCCACGGGCTCGCAAGGGCCCCAGGGTCAATCGGTCTGTCCCGGCCCGGGCTATGCCCTCGGACATTCCGAGAGTCCTCGGAACATACCCGCCCTGGCACATACAAGGGTCAGGGTGAGGGATTCCAGCTCGTGGTCGCGGAATCCTGACCGCCTGTCGAAACGCCTCCCCATCCGCGACGGCTACCATGGCGGCTCCCTTCGACAGAGGACCTCGCGATGTACGACCTCCTGATCTCCGGCGGCACGGTCGTCGATCCCGCGCAGGGCCTCAACGACCGCCGCGACGTGGCGATCGCGGACGGCCGCGTGCGTGCCGTCGCCGAGCGCATCGACTCTGCCCAGGCTCACCATGTCCTCGACGCCAAGGGCCTGCTGGTCACGCCGGGCCTCGTCGATGTCCACGTACACGTCTACGACGGCGTCAGCCACTACGGCGTCGACGCCGACACCTACGTCCTTCCGAGCGGCGTCACCACGGCCATCGACGCCGGGTCGGCGGGCGCGGACACCTTCGAGGGCCTGCGACGCTACGTGATCGAGGTCTCCGAGACGCGCCTCAAGGCCTGTCTCAACATCTCCACGACGGGCATGGTCTCGCCGGTCGTCGGCGAGCTCGAAGACATCCGGCTCATCGACCCCAAGAAAGCCATCGAGGTCTGCGAGCGCCACAGCGACGTAATCGTCGGCGTCAAGGCGAGGATCAGCGAGAACCTCGCCGGGAACAACGCGCTGCCCGCGCTGCACCGCGCCCGCGAGGCGGCGGATGCCGTGGGGCTGCCGATCATGATTCACCCCAACGCGCCCGTTTGCACGCTCGACGACATCCTCCGCGAGATGAAGGCCGGCGACCTGCTGACGCACTGCTACCACGGCCTCGACGAGGGCATCCTCGACGAGCAGGGCCGCGTGCGCGCGTCGGTCCGCGACGCGGTGAATCGCGGCGTCCATCTCGACGTGGGCCACGGCCAGGGCAGCTTCTCCTGGAGCGTGGCGGAATCCGCGATGGCGCAGGATATGGTCCCTTCCACCATCAGCAGCGACCTGCACGCCTATGACTTCGACGGCCCCGTCTTCGACCTGGCCACGACCCTCAGCAAGTTCCTGCACCTGGGCCTGGACCTGCCCGACGCCCTGCGCCGCTGCACCGTCACCCCGGCGGAGATCCTGGGCATGCAAGGCCAGATCGGCACCCTCGCCGTCGGTGCCCATGCCGACGCCGCGCTGTTCCGCGAGGAGATCGGCGCCCACACCTTCGAGGACGCCCACGGCCAAACCCGCACCGGCGAGCGTCGGCTGGTCCCCGTCAAAGTCGTCAAGGGCGGTAAGGTCATCGACGCCGTCGCCCGCGGCTGGCACGGCCACGATCACCATCACCACCATCACTAGTTGGGTTGGGTCGGGTTGGGGCTGTCGGCGACCGCGCCGCCGCTATAGGCGACCGTTGCATAAACCCTTCGTCATTCCCGCGAAGGCGGGAATCCACCCTTCGCTGAACCTGGTGGCGGGAGGGATTCGCCCGGCCATGCTGACTAACCGGATCTACACCCGTTCCCGGTGTCCGGCCTGATTGGCGGATGCCGCTAGCGGCTCACGACCAATCCCTTGAAGGCGGTGCGCCCAGCCCGTCGGACGTGGCGGGGGTGCAGGTGTGGGCCATCACCTGCACCGCCCCGTGCTCGTCCTGCATCTCGCCGTAGACCAGCATCACCGGGGAATCCAAAATCGCGCGCTGGTAGCGGGTGAAGACCGACGGGCGGATGATGATGTTGACCAGCCCGGTTTCATCCTCCAGGGACAGGAAGGTGTAGCCGCGCGCGGTGGGCGGGTGCTGGCGGTTGATCACGATGCCGGCCACGGTGACCATGACTCCGGTGCGGGCCTGCTCGCGCAGGGTGTCGGGAACGCCGCTGTCGCCCAGGCCCTGGAACTGCCGCCCGCTGCCCCGTCCGTCATAGTGGTTCCCAGCGCGGCGGGCACGCTCGCCATAGCGCCCCGCCACGGGACGGGGTGGCCGGTGACCTCGGCCGCGGCGCGGGCGCGGCATCGGCGGGCGCACGCCGGCCGGAATTGAGACCCGTGGGATGCGAGCGCGCCGTGTCTGGACCATCGCTGGCTTCGCGGCGCCGTCAGGGCCTTTGCGCCGCCGTTTGGCGGCCAGGTCCAGCAGATCGGCGGCGCGCAGCACGCCGGCCTGCGCCAGCGCCGGACGCAGGAACTCCAAACCCCGCCAGCGGGTTGAGAGGCCGGTGGCGGCGAAGTCCATCCGCACCTGCACCAGCGTGTCGGCCGGCGGCAGCGCCACCGGCTCCTCCAGCTCCGCCGCCAGGTTCGGCAGCTCTCCGCCGTGGGCCGCCGGCGCCTGGGCCTGCACCTGCCAGAGGGCCGCGCGCCGGTTCAGCCCCAGGCTTCGAAATGCCCCCGCCATGGCCAGCGCTTCCAGGACGTTGATCGGCAATCGCGTCCGGCGGCAGAAGTCTTCCAGCGAGCGATACGGCCCGCGGGCGAACTCCGCATCCAGGCGCTCGCGGTGGGCTTCGCCCAGACCCTCCACGTACCGATAGCCCAACCGCACCGCGCTGTCCGGCTCCACCGTGCACTCGAAGCGGCTGTGCCGGATGTCCACGGGACGCACCGTCACCCCGTGCCGCTGGGCGTCGCCCACCAGCGTGTGCGGGCTGTAGAAGCCCATGGGCTGGCTGTTGAGAATGGCGCAGGTGAACGCCGCGTGGTGGTGCACCTTCAGCCACGCCGAGACGTACACCAGCAGCGCGAAGGCGCAGGAATGCGCCTCGGGAAATCCATAGCCCGCATAGCCTTCGATCTGCGCGTAGATCTGCTCCGCCGTCGACGCGGGGATGCCGCTGCGGGTCATGCCCTGCATCAGGTCGTCCTGCAGCGCCTGGATATGCGCCAGGGAGCGCTTGCGGCTCATGGCCCGCCGCAGCGCGTCGGCCTTGGTCGCCGAAAACCCGGCCGCCACCATGGCGATCTGGAGGCATTGCTCCTGGAAGATCGGCAGCCCCAGCGTGCGTTGCAGCACCGTCGCCAGGCCGGGCCACACGGGATCGTCCGCCTCCTGCCCGGTGCGGCGCAGGATCCAGCGCCGGTGCATCTTGGTGGTCATGGGCCCGGGCCGGATGATCGCCACCTGCACTACCAGGTCGTAAAAGCACCGCGGCCGCGTCTGCGGCAGCACGTGCATCTGGGCGCGGCTTTCCACCTGGAACATGCCGATGGTGTCGGCGGCGCAGATGGCGTCGTAGACCCTGGGGTCGTCGAAGGTGAAATCCGCCAGCGCCAGCTGCCGGCCGCACCGCTGCTCGATGAGCCGGAAGGCCCGCTGGATCAGCGTCAGCATGCCCAGCCCCAAGAGGTCGATCTTGAGCAAACCGGCGTCGGCGCAGTCGTCCTTGTCCCACTGCGCCACGGTGCGACCTTCCATCGTCGCCGGCTCGATCGGCACCGAGGCGTCCAGCGGGTGCGAGGCGATGATCATGCCCCCGGTGTGGATGCCCAGGTGCCGGGGGAAGTCGACGATCTGCCGGCTCAGCTCCAGCAGGTCGCGGCCCACGCGGTTGGAGACCTCGCGCGGCAGGTCGTCGCCCGCCTGGTCCGGGTGCGGCATCTCCACGCTGGGATGCCATTGCAGCCGCTCCGCCAGGCGGTCCACCTGGGCTTGCGGCAGACCTAGCGCCTTGCCCACGTCGCGGATGGCCGAGCGCCCGCGAAAGCAGATGACGTTCGCCACCATGGCCGCGCGGCGGCGGCCGTAGCGCTGGTAGACATACTGGATGACCCGCTCGCGCTCCTGGTGCTCGATGTCCAGGTCGATGTCGGGCGGCTCGTCCCGATCCGGCGACATGAACCGCTCGAACATCAGCCCGGCGGCGATGGGATCGACCATCGAGATGCCGAGCGCGTAGCAGAGGATCGAGCCGGGCGCCGAGCCGCGGGTGTTGACCAGGATGTCGTGGCGGTGACAGAAGTCCACCAGGTCGCGGACGGTGAGGAAATAGCCCGCCAGCCGCAGATCCTTGACGTACCGCAGCTCCCGCCGCACGCGCTCGCGCACGGTCTCGTCGAGGTCGGGATATCGCCGCCGCGCGCCCTCCCAGACCAGGCGCTCCATGTAGCCGTATTCGGACTCGCCGTCAGGCGTGGGAAACGTGGGCAGGCCGTAGTCGAGCTTGCGGCTCAGGTCGAAGTCGCACATCTCGGCAATGCGCAGCGTGTTGCTCACTGCCTCGGGGACGCCGTCAAAGAGCCGCGCCATCTCCGCCGCGGACTTCAGGACAAACTCGTGATTGGGCCGCAGCCGCCGCCCCGCCGTTTCGAGCGTGACGGTGTGCTTGATGCAGACCAACACGTCCTGCAGCCGCGTACGGGATTGGTCGTGGTAGTGGACGTTGTTGGTGGCCGCTAGCGGCAGGCCGGTTCGCCGCGCGATGTCGAGCAGTCCGGCGTTGGCCAGGTGCTCCGCTTCGAGTCGATGGTCTTGGAGCTCGAGAAAGAAGCCGCCGGGCTCGAACAGTTCGGCGTAGGTTCCCGCCAGCTCGATGGCCTGGCGGTCGTCACCGTGCAGCGCCGCGGTCGGAATCGCGCCCTGCAGGCAGCCCGACAGCCCCACCAGGCCGCGCGTGTGCCGCGCCAGGGTGTCGAGATCGAGCTCCGCCGTCCCCTTGGGCCGGTCGCGGTGCGCCGCGGTGGCCAGCCGGCAGATGTTGGCGTAGCCCTCCCGGTCGCGCGCCAGCATGGTGAGGTGGCGGCCCTCGGTCAGGCTGGCTTCCATGCCCACGATGGGACGCAGCCCGTGCTCGCGCGCCGCGTGGGAGAACCGCACCGCACCGTAGACCCCGTTGTGATCCGTGATCGCCAGCGCCGCCAGCCCAAGCTCGGCGGCGCGCGCCGCCATTTCCTCGGGATGCGACGCGCCGTCCAGAAACGAGAAATTGCTGTGCGCGTGCAGCTCGGCGTAGGCGGGGCGTGTCAATCGAGCGCTCCCTGCGCAAACCAGCGACCCTGCGCGCGGTCGCGGTAGAGCACCAGGCCGCGGCCGTCGTCCAACTGCACGTGCAGGTAATCCCGGTCGACGGGTTCCGCCCACCATTCCGTCTGCACCCGCTGTGGCCCATAGCCGGCGACGACTTTCCTGGTCACCCCTTCGAGCGTCACCCAGCGGGTGTCCTTGTCTTGGCTGAGGCGCACCGGACGGGGTGGGGTGAAGAGCCGCGTCAGGCCCCGCGCGCCCACCAGGCCGGCCAGCCATGCCGCGGATGGCGTGGACGCATCACGCGTGGGGCTTGTCTCGACGTAGGCGTCCAGCCGGCGGCTGGCCGTGTCGAGGGTGAAGGCGTCGGGACGGAGCGCCAGGCGGAACAGCGCGGCGTCGCCCAGCTGCGATCGCAGGCGGCTGATCGCGTGGTTGGCGCGCGCCAGGCGCTCCGACCGGTTGCCGAGCAGCGACCGTTGCATGCCGACGCCCGGCGCCAGATGCCGCACGTCCAGGCTCATGCGCACCACGCCGGGCTGGTGGGATGAAATCTCCGGCATCACCGCGCCGGCTTGCGCCGTGTCGGCCCACGCCTCGAAGCGCCAGCGGGCCGCGTCGCGAAAAGTGGCGGCCGCGGCCGACGGCTCGGGCAGCGGCAGCGCGAACTGCTGCACCGTGCCGTCGGCGCGCTTGATCCGGCCGTCGACCTGCTGCGCCATCAGACCCCGCTGGGCCAGTCGCGCGGCCAGGCGCTGCGCCAGCGCCTGCAGGGCGAAGGCGAGGCGATCGACGTTGTGCTCTTCCCACTCGAAGTCGACCGCCTCGTGCAGCACGAGCGGCCGGGCCCGACCGCGCAGGGGTTGCGGGTTCTCGCCGTGCGCCAGCCGCCGTGCCCGCGCGCCTTCGACTCCATAGCGCGTCCGCACGGCGTTGGCCGGCAGGGCGGCGAACGCGCCGATGGTGGCGATGCCCAGCGTCCGCAGGGTGGCCAGCGTCCGCTCGTCCAACGGCAGCCGCTCGACGGGCTGCTCGGCCAGATAGGCCCGGTCGGAGGTTTCAACGATGTTGACGCCCGCCGCACTCGCCGTGCGCGCCGCGACCTCCGCCGCCAGGCGTCCCATCGCCAGCCCGATATGCGCCGTGTGTCCGGTCGCCGCCGCGACGTCGCGGCGCACTCGCGCGCCCAGCGCCGCGTCGGGGCCGTAGAGCGACGCCAGGCCCGCCGCGTCGGCAAACGCCAGCCCCACGCCGGCGTCCTCCACCAGCGGGGAGAATCGGTCCAGCACGTCCAGCACCGCCGCGAACGCACGGGCGTAGCGCGGCGGATCGTCGGGCACACAGACGCCCCGCGGACAGCGCTGCGCCGCCTCCTTGACCGCCATGCCCAGCCGCAACCCGGCGTCGCGGGCGGCGTCGGAAAGCTCGATCAGCCGCCGCTGATTAGCTTGCGATGTGTAGATCGCCAGCGGCTGCGCCGACCACGCCGGGTGCGTCTGCGCTTCCACCGTGGTGCGGAAGCGCGGCATCCAGAGGCAGATCGTCTTGCGGTCCACCGGACCTCCTGAGAAACGGACAGTCGATGACGAGGCGCCGCACGCCCGTGCCGCTGCGCGACTTCAGCACCCGGACCTCCAGCGTCAGCCCGATCGGCGCCTGGGTCAGGCGGCTGCGCTGCCAGCGCCAGCCGCGGCAGGCCACGCCGAGCCGCAGGGAGGCCAGGTAGGGCAACCCGGTGACGCGCCGCCCGCCCGATGCCGTCACCACCACCAGCCCCGCCGCCCCGCGTCCCGCCAGGTCGGCCAGGTGCGACCAGCGGTTGACCGGCGGCCGGGTGGCCTCCAGGTCCAGCAGCAGGGCCTCGAAGGCGTTGCTGCGCAGCAGCGTGGCGGTCGCCTGCAGCGCCGCGTCGGCGTCCGGTGGACGCACCACCACCAGGCGCGACAGATCGAGACCCAGGGCCGCGCCCACGGTCGGGGCGAACGTGCCCGGCAGATCGACGTAAGCCGCCAACCCGCCCTGGTCCAGCGCGGTGGCCAGGCTGCGCAACCCCAGCGTCAGCGCGCCGCCGCCGGACAGGCCGGTGAGCTCGCTCACGCGACCCCGCGGAATCCCCGCAAACCCGGTCGCTTGATCCAGCGCCGGAATGCCGGTGGCAAAGCCGGCGTCTGGCGCACTGACGCCGAACAGGCGTCCGGCGGCATGCAGCCCCATGCGCTGCTCGATGTCGCGCACGGCGCGCCGCAGCGCGGCCGGCCGCTCGCTAGCGGGTAGAGGCAGTGCAAAGCCCCAGGCAGGACGGGACGCCACTATACCAAACAAAAACCGAACAGAAGGGGAAAGAACCCAAGCGGTGGTGAGCCGCTTCGAGCGCGTCATTCCCGCGGAGCCTGTCCCCGCGCAGGCGGGGAGCGGAATCCAGTCCGGTTGAACCCTAGAAAGTCGGGCCCCGGCCTACTCGTACCGCAGCGCCTCGATCGGCCGCAGCCGCGCGGCGCGGTTGGCGGGGTAGATGCCGAACACCAGGCCGATGGCCACCGAGACGGCCAGCGCCAGGATCACCGGCTCGGGCGTGAGCGTGCCCTCGAGCGAGCGGCCGCCAAAGCTCACGCCGCCCATGAACGTTGCCAGCAGGCCGCCGATGACCGCCCCCGCGATCCCGCCGCCCAAACTCACCAGCACGGCCTCGATCAGGAACTGCCCCAGGATGTCCCGACGCCGCGCGCCGATGGCCTTGCGGATGCCGATCTCGCGCGTTCGCTCGGTCACCGAGACCAGCATGATGTTCATGATCCCGATGCCGCCGACCAGCAATGAGATGCCGGCAATCGCGCCCAGGAACAGCGTCAGCGTTCCCGTGACTTCGCCCAGCGCTTCGATGATGTCCTGCTGCGTGCGGATGGTGAAGTCGTCCTCGGTCACGTCGTGACGCAGCCGCAGCAGCGCGCTGACCTCGTTCGTGACCGCCTCGATCGTCGCCTCGTCCTCGTCGGCGAGCGTGACGCTGATCTCACTGACAATGTCGTCGCCGGCCAGCGTGCGCGATGGGCTGATGCGCGTCTGCAGCGTGGTCAACGGCACCAGCGCCTGGTTGTCGCGGCTCTGGAACGTCGCCTGACCCGACTCCTCCATCACCGCGATCACGGTGAACGTCTGGTTGTTGAGCCGCACCGTGGCGCCGATGGGGTTCTGACCTGGAAACAGCTCGGTGGCGATCGTTTGCCCCAGGGCGATCACGCGAGTGCGCCGGTCCAGGTCGTCGTCGGAGATGAACCGACCGGCCTGAGGCTGGAAGGTGCGCACCTCGGCGTAGCTCGGGGTCGCGCCGATGATCTGCGTGGAAAACGCATTGCCGCCCGCCACCAGCGATGCGTTCGTGTTCCGGGTGGGGGCGATGTCCACGATGCCCGGAATGGCGGCGTCGCGAATGGCTGCGGCGTCCTCGAAGGTGAGCGTCGGCGAGGTGGCGCTTACGTCCACGAACCTGCCGCCTCCCTGGGTCTGTACGCCGGGGCTGATGAAGAGCAGGTTGGAACCCGTGCCGCGAATGTTCGCCTCGATCGACGCCTGCGCACCGGCGCCCAGCGACATCAGCGCAATCACCGCCGCCACGCCGATCACCATGCCCAGCACCGTCAGGCTGGTGCGCAGCTTGTTGGCGGCCAACGCCCGCAGGGCCAGGCGCACCCCGTCGGCGAGGCTCATGAGCCGTGTTCCGCGGGCGCCGTGCGGTCGTCGCCGGCAATGGCCCCGTCCACCATGCGAATCACGCGCTGCGTGCGCGCCGCCACGTCGGCTTCGTGCGTGACGATCAGCGTGGTGATGCCGCGCTCCTCATTCAGGAGCGCGAGCAGTTCCATGATCTCGTTGGCAGTGGCCGTGTCGAGGTTTCCGGTCGGCTCGTCGGCCAACACCATGCTGGGGTTGCCCACCAGGGCGCGCGCAATCGCCACGCGCTGCTGCTGGCCGCCGGAGAGTTCCGACGGCTTGTGGTGCATGCGGTCGTCCAGTCCGACGACGGCCAATGCCTCTTCCGCGCGTTGCCGCCGCTGGCGATCGCGGGCATAGAGCAACGGCATCTCGACCTGCTCCAACGCCGACATGCGCGCCAGCAGATTGAACGACTGAAAGACGAACCCGATCTTGCGGTTGCGAATGGCGGCCAGCGCGTCGTCGGACAGGTCGCCCACCAACTCCCCGTCGAGGAAGTAGCTCCCGGCCGTGGGCGCATCCAGGCAGCCCAGCAGATTGAGCAAGGTCGATTTGCCCGAACCCGAGTGGCCCATGATCGCGACCATCTCGCCTTTTGCGATGTCGAACGAGACGCCGCGCAGGGCGTGCACGTCAATCGAGCCCATGGAATACGTCTTGGCAAGGTCCTCGACGCGCACGACGGGCGTTGGGGCGCCGTTCTCCTGGGGACCGGCGTCCACTAGCCCCCGCCTCCGCCCGCACCGCCGCCGCGAAATCCGCCGCCGCCGCCAAAGGCTCCGGGTCTGAACTGACCCGGCGTGAAGCCGGCGGGCAGCTCGGGCAGCTGGAATCCAGCCACGGCCGCGCCGGTCAACACGACGGCCTCGCCCTCGACCAGACCGTCGAGCACCTCGGCAAACAGCTCGTCTTGCAGACCGACGCTGACGGGCTGCTGCTGGATCACGCCGTCAGGGCCGAGCACGCTCACGAACGACCGGGCCCCAACCGTCTGCACGGCTTGCCGTGGGATGGCCAGCGCGCCGGGTGACTCCGCCAGCACGATCGATACGTCGGCCGTCAGTCCGCTCAGCAGCCGGGGATCGGGCGAGGTGAAGCCGATCTCGACCGGATAAGTCACCAGTCCCTGCGACGCCTCGCCTTGCTGACCGCGATGGATCACGATGCCGGCGAAGACCGCTCCGTTCAGGGCCTCGAACTCCAGCGTCACCGACTGGCCCAGCTTGACGAGCCCGATGTCGGATTCGTCGACGTTTACCAGCACGTGGATCGACGCCGCCTCGGCCAGCGTGACTACGGTTGCCGGCGCCTCCAGCCCCACTTGACCGTTCACGTCGACCACGACGCCGGCAAACGGCGCCTCGATGAGCGCGTCGGCCAGGTCTTCCTGGGCGGCTGCCAGTCGCCGCTCGGCGTCCGTCACCGCCAGCTCGCTTTGCTCGACGTCCAGCGCGTCCGGCGGGGCCTGCACGTCGGCAAGCGCCAAATCGGCCCGGCGCACGGCGTTCTCCGCCCGCAGAATCGCCAGGTCGGACGGTCCTTCTTGCAGCTCGTCCAGCCGCGCCTGGGCGTCGGCCAGCGACAGCTCGGCTGCGCGCACGGCCTGCTCGGCGAGGCGCACGTCGGTTGGATCGGGTCCGGCAACCAACTCGTCCAGCCGCAGCCTGGCCGCCTCCAGCGACAGTTGCGCCGACGTCAGGCCGGCTTGCTCGCGGAGCAGCTCGGCGGCCTCGGGGTCGGCGAGCAGGTCCTGCAAGCGGGCCTCGGCGGCAGTGACGCTGTGCGAAGCGACCACGATGGCGCTCTCCTGCGCCTCCACGTCGCTGTCCGACGCTCCCGCGAGAAGATCGGCCAATTCAGTCTCTGCATCTGCTATTGCCTGTCGCGCCTCGGCAACCGCGGCTTCCTGCACGGCGATGTCAACCTCGCTCGGACCCTCGGTCAACTCCGCGAGTCGCTCGCGGGCGGATGCCAGCGCCGCCCTTGCGGTCCTGACGGCGGCTTGCTGGGTGGCGATCTCGGTGGCCGACGCTCCCTCGATCAGGGTGCGCTGGTCGTCCTCGGCATCGCGCAGCGCTCCCTCGGCCAGGGCAATGTTTGCCCGGGCATCGGCGAGGTCGGCTTCGGTCGGCGCTTCGTGCAGCTCGTCCAACCGACGCTGCGCGGCGGCAAGGCCGCGCTCGCCGGCGGCGATGGCTTCGTTGAGGGCAACGTAGTCGGGACCGGCCCGCGCCTCGTCGAGTTGCCGGCGAGCCGACTCAAAGCTGGCTTCGGCGGATCGCACTCGAGCCGCGGCCGCTTCAACCGCCTGCTCCGAGGAGCCGTCGTACTTCGACTCGGCGTGAGCCTCGTGTGCCGAAAGCAACGTGGCCCTGGCGGACTCGTAGCTCGATTCGGCGGCGGCGATAACCGGAATCTGGTTGGCGGGCGCCTCGTCGGCGGCTCGTCTGGCGCTGTCGAGGGTGGCCTGCGCCGTGGCGATCTGATCGCGAGCGTCCTGGAGCTGCGATTCCGTCGGCCCGCTCTCCAGCGTGTCCAGCGACGACTGCGCTTGCAGCAGGCCGGCCTGTGCGCTTTGGACGGCGTTCTCGGCGTCGGCCAGATCGTCTTCGGTCGGATCGGCCGTCAGCGACGCCAGGTCCTCCTCGGCTTCGGCCAGCGCGGCACGGGCGGCCACAATGCTCGCGGCGGCCTCATCGATGTCGGCCTGCGCGGCGCCCTCGCGCAGCGTCGCCAGCTGGTCCTGGGCCTCGGCGTAAGCCGCCTGGGCCGATTGCAGCTTCAACTCGGCATTGGCCGCGTCGCTTGTGCTCGGATCTTCCAGCAGTGTGTCCAGCGCGTCCTTGGCGGCGGCGAGGCTCGACCGGGCGGACTCAATCGCGCCTTCGGCGTCGGCCATCGCGGCGACGGACGGCTCCTCCAGCAGCTCCTGCAGGCCCAGCTCGGCGCTTGCCAGGCTGGCTTGCGCTGAGGCGATGGCCCCTTCGGCATCAATCAGATCGAGCGCCGACGGTCCGGCCTGAAGGTCCTCCAGGTCCTGAACGGCGCGGTCGAGGCTGATCTGCGCCGAGACCACCGACGCCTCGGCGGCGGCAAGGTCCGACTCGCCGATGGGCGTCAGCAGGTCGTCGAGCGACGCCCGCGCCTCCTGCACGTCCAGCTCAGCGCGCTCGACATCGGCGGCGTCGGCGGGCCGGAGCAGCTTGGCGAGTTGTAGTTCGGCTTGCTGCAGCGATGACGCGGCGTCGTCCACGGCCCGCTCGAGGTCGATGACGCCGAGCTGGGCCAGCACGGTGCCCGCGGGCACGAGCTGCCCCGCCTCGACGTGCAGCGCCTCCACAGTGCCGGACTGCCCAAATCCCAGCCCGACCGTATTGCCGAACTCCACATTGCCGATCACGGCGAGCGTGCTCACCAGGTCCCGGCGCTCGACACTGGCGGTAATCGGCGGCGCCTCTTCTTCGGCCTGGAACACCTCGAGCCGAATGATCAGAAAGGCGGCGACACCGCCCGCGGCGGCCAGGACGAGCAACGCCACGATGGCCCTGCGCAGCAGTCTTGACATGATGGGCCTCGGTCTGGCGGCCGCACGTGCACCACGGCCACGGCGAATCTAGGCTTGAGCCTGTCGTTATCCGGTTGACCGGCTGTGCAGATTTCGTGGATTTTGGGCGAAAGGCCGCACGCCGGACTGATCGCAGTCCCGTAGGAGGCGAATCCATGGAGACCCGACGACTCGGCCGCACGGAGCACATGAGTTCGGTGGTCACGTTTGGCTCGATCGCGGTCGGACGCGGCGTGAGCCAAACGGACGCGGACGCCGCCATCGACCTCGTCCTCTCGCGCGGCGTCAATCACATCGACGTGGCGCCGGGCTACGGCGAGGCGATGGAGCGCCTGGCGCCCTCCATGCCGGCCATTCGCGACCAGGTGTTTCTCGGCGCCAAGACCGGCGAGCGCAGCTACAAGGACGCTTGGGAGAGCATCCGCTCCTGCCAGCAGCGGCTGGGTATCGAGGAGTTCGATCTCTTCCAGCTTCATTCCGTCAGCACATTCGAGGACCTGGACGCGGCGACGGGCGAAGGCGGCGCGCTGCAGGCGCTCATCGAGATGCGCGAGCAGGGGCTCACGCGCTTCCTCGGCATTACCGGACACGGACCCGACGCGCCGCGCGTCCACCTGGAAGCGCTGCGGCGGTTCGACTTCGACACGATCATGTTTCCGGTCTCACCCGCCATCTATCGCAACGCGGCCTACCGTCGCGACGCCGAGGCGCTGCTGGCCGAAGCCGCGGCGCGCGACGTTGGCGTGCAGACCATCAAGATGCTGGCCCGCGGCGGCTGGGGCGGCCGCGAGCGCGAGATCAACGTCTGGTACGACCCGCACCGCGAGCAGCCGGACATCGACCGCTCGCTCTGGTTCGTGCTCTCCCAGCCCGTCCACACCGCCCCCAGCACCGGAGACCTGCGCCTCTTGCCCCAGATCCTCGACGCCGCCGAGCGATTCCGATCCCTCTCAACCGCCGAGCAAGCCGAGGCCATCGCCGCCCAGCGCCCGCCCATGCCCGAGCCGAGACTCGCCATCGACGCCGCGGCTTAGGAATGCTCTGAGTCAGTACCTATGCGGCGCCCCGATCCGTTCGCCCTGAGCTTGTCGAAGGGTTGACGAACGGATCGGGGCGCATCGATGCCACAATCCCCGCATTGGTCGAAGGATTCTTAGGTTCCCTGCGGCGGCGACGGTGCGGCTTCAGCCTCGCTGTCGTCGGTGGCGTACATGATGGCTTCGATGGCGGCCCGCAGGTCCTCACCGGTTGGCGGCGCGGGCGCGCCTTCGGGACGTGTGGCCGCCGTGGCGTTGGACTCAATGGCTTCCACGATTGCGTCGATGGCGGCGTCCACGTCCTGACCCGCGACAAACAGGAGCGAGGCGAAGGACTGGCCGCCGGCGCGCGATTCGCGTACCTCGGCGGGGTCGCGTCCGGTGCGCTCGGCGACGACGTTGACGACTGCCTGACCCATGCCGACAAACTGTCTGGCTCCACTCGGCGCGACCGGCGCCTCCCCGTCGATCAGCGCATTGACGGCGTTACGCAGCGCGGCGCCGGGATCGAACCCGCCGCCGCCCCCGCCACCGGCAAACCCACCGCCGCCGAATCCGCCGCCTCTTGCTCCGCCGCCGGGCGCGCCGCCGCCGGCGCCACCTGCACCGGCCTGGCCATCGCCTGGTCCCGCAATGCCGGCCAGGATTTGATCCACGGCTTGGTCGACCACCGCCTCGCGGTCGAGACCTTCGGCCTCGATGATCTCGTCCAGCGTCTGACCCGATTCTTGCAGCGCCCGTACCTCGTCCTCGGACGTTTCAGCAGCCTCGGCAATGGCGGCAACCACAGCGTCCGCCAGCCCCGCACCGCCGAACCGGCCGCCGAGAAACCCCGCGCCGCCCGGACGAGCGCCCGGGGCGACTACTGCGGTTGCTTCGGGTGTGATGGTTGGCGCCTCTGGCGTGGTGGCCTGAACCTGGGGAGACGCCGTTGGGGGAGCGCCCCGCACCGTCCCTCGCGCCGCCGGTGTTTGCTCGGCACCGGACCTCTCAACCGGCGCGGGCCGAGCCGAGGCAGCGGGCGCTTCCGCTGCGTCGCCGCACGCGGCCACGATCAGGCCGACCACGGCAGCCGCGACTGCCGTGGCGGCGATTCTGCTGATCCAACCTGGGCGCATGTCTACGCCTATTCGATGTGTTCCGTCTGAGTCTCGGGATCTCGGGTCGAGACGCCGTCCACACCCTTTGCAGATTCCATGCAGACCGGTGCTGCGGCGCTCTGCGCGATGGAAATCTCCACGCGGCTTGCGGCGGCGGGTGCGGCCCATCTACCGTGCCCAGGGTCGGCTGACGCCTTGATTGACAGGAGTGCTCTGTGGCGATGATGCGCGGGCGGTTTGCGGTCGTTGAGGCGCTGCGTGCCGAGGGCGTTCGCTACGTCGTCGGCAATCCCGGCACCACCGAGAGCCCTCTGATGGACGCGCTGGACCGCGCGCCCGACCTGAAATACATCCTGGCCGCGCAGGAAGGCGTCGCCATGGGCATGGCGGACGGCTATGCCAGGGCGTCGGGGGAGGTCCCCTTCGTCAACCTGCACATCGACACGGGTCTCTCGAACGGCCTGAGCCTGCTCTTCAACGCCTATGCCGGCGGGACGCCGCTGGTGCTCTCGTCGGTGAACGCCAGCCTCGCCAAGATGGCCGACTACCGCACCGACCTGGCGGGGCTCACCGGACAGTTCACCAAGTGGGGCGCCGAGGTCACGCACGCGGACCAGATTCCGTCGGTCATGCGACGCGCGTTTGCCGAGGCGCGGACGCCGCCCACGGGTCCCACATTCGTCGGGTTTGCGCCGGAGTCGCTCGATGGCGAAGCCGAGATGTCGATTGCGCCGCGCAGCGACACCTTTGTCAGAGCGGGACCCGATCCCCGCGCGGTCGAGGCCGCCGCGTCCGCGTTGGCACAGGCTCGGCGCCCCCTCATGGTCGTCGGCGACCGTGTGGCGCAGTTCGATGCCGTTGACGCCGCCGTCGCCGCGGCCGAGCGTTTGGGGGCGCGAGTCTACGGCGCCGGCTATGCCGAAATGACGTTTCCCACGGGTCACCCGCAGTGGATGGGCCAGCTGCCGCCCTATGCCCGGCTCTATCCCGACCAGATGCGCGCCGCCGACGCAGTGCTCGCCGTCGGCTGCAAGGTCTTCCACGACTTCTTCGATCTGCCGACGGACGTGCTCGCGCCCGATTCCACGCTCATCCACCTGGACTGCAACGCCAGCGAGATCAACCGCTCCCAGCCCACCGACCTGGGCATCCTGTGCGATCCGCGGGCTGGTCTGGAGGCGCTGACAGAGGCGCTCGACGCGGCCTTCGATTCCGCGCGGCGCGAGGCTGCTCGCGAACGCGCCGAAGGCATCGGGGCCGAAACGGCGGCCAAGCGCGCCGCCACGCAGGCGGCCCTGCGCAATTGCCGCTCAAGCCGCCCCATCGCGCCGCTGCGCATGATGCACGAGCTCGCGCGGGCGGCCCCTGCCGACACGGTGATCGTGGACGACTCGATCAGCGCGCGGCCGATCCTGCACGAGGCCTTCGAGTTCAGCCGACCGGGCAGCATGCACTCCGAGCGTGCCGGGGGCGCCATCGGCTGGGGCATGGGCGCGGCCCTGGGCGTGAAGCTGGCCGAGCCGGACCGCCCGGTGCTCGGCATCATCGGCGACGGCAGCGCCATGCTGTCGGCCCAGGCCCTCTGGACGGCCAGCGCGTACCAGATACCCGCCGTCTACGCCATCTGCAACAACGGCGGCTATCGCGTGCTCAAGGTCAACCTGCATGCCTACTTCGAGGAAGTTTTGGGCGAGCCCGACCGCGAGACGAGCTATCTCGGGATGGACCTGCCGCAGGATTTCGACCTCGGCGCCATCGCGGCGGCCATGGGCGTGGCGTCCGAGCGGATCGAGGACCCCGAGCGCATCGGCCCGGCCTTCGAGCGCGCCCTGGACTCCGGCAAGCCGGCGCTGCTGGACATCATCATCGACGGAGCGTTGTAGCCGCCTCCACGTCCGGCGCCAGCACCACCTTGCCGATGGTTTCTCGCGCCTCGATCATTCGGTGCGCTTCCGCCGCCTGCTCCAGCGGCAGCACGGCCGCCACGACCGGCCGCAACTCGCCCGCCGCCGCAAGCGCCATCAGGTCCTCCATGATCTCGGGAGCGTGCGCCGCCGCATTGCTCGCCCCGCCCCAGCCAATCAGGCGGATGTTCTTTGTCCAGAACGGATAGAAGTCCACCTGGCCCACGCCGGTGAAGCTGTTGGACCCAAAGCTGACCATGCGCCCGCCCTCGGCCAGGCACTCCAGGCTGCGGGTGAACACCTCTCCGCCCACCGACTCCCACACCACCTCGACCCCGCGCGTGTCCGTCGCCGCCAGCACCGCCGGCACAAAGTCCTCCGCGCGGTAGTCGATCACCACGTCCGCGCCAAGCTCACGCACCAGCGCCGTCTTGGCCGACCCTCCCGCCGTGGCGATCACCCGCGCGCCCCACGACTTCGCCAACTGCACCGCCAGCACGCCCGTACCACCCGCCGCGGCGTGGATCAGCACCGTCTCACCAGCCGACAATCCCGCCGCGACGCGCAGCGTGTGATAGGCCACCGGCGCGTAGTTGAACGCGGCGGCCTCGGCGGGCGTGAATCCCTCGGGAACCGCCGTCGGGCCGACCGCGCCCTCGGGGTCGACGCGCAGGGCGTCGGCGTCCACCAGGCCATACTCGACGTACGACCCGGGACGCAGCCCACTGACGAGATGCCGCGACCCAATCGCCACGTCCTGCGCGTCGGACCCGACCGCCGCCACCTCGCCGCACACCGTGCCGCCGCGCACGTAGGGCGGATCGGTGAGGCCATAGCCGGGCTCGCGCGCCGAGCCGATGCGCCCGCTGCCGCCCTTCCGAATGTGCAGCTGGACGTAGTCAACCGACACCGCCAGCACCCGCAGCAGCGCCTCGGTCGGTCCCGGCTCCGGCACCGGCAGCTGGGCCGGCACGAGCACGTCCGGCGGACCAAACGTGTGATGCACCACCGCGCGCATGTGGCTGGGCAACGGCACGGTCAATCCACCCGATGCAGCCGGACGCGATTCGCGCGACGACGACGCTGGACGTGCCGGCGACGGCAAGATGGCCCTACCATTGGCTCAACTGGTCTCCAGGGTCAACCGCTATCGACACTTCGGATGCCAACCCGCCGCGCGTGCTCGTTGTTGACGATGAGGCCAGTCTGCGCGCGGCCCTGACCTACAACCTACGCCGGGAGCACTACGCTGTCGAGACGGCCAGCGACGGCGAGGAAGCGCTGGATCTGGCCCTCACCTCGGACCCCGACCTGATCATCCTGGACCTCATGCTTCCCGGCATGGACGGGCTTGACGTTTGCCGCCAGATACGCCGCCGCAGCTCCGTGCCCATCCTCATGCTCACGGCCAGAGACGACGAGATCGATCGCGTCGTCGGCCTCGAGATCGGCGCGGACGACTATCTGACCAAGCCCTTTTCGATGCGCGAGCTCATCGCGCGGACCCGCGCCATGCTGCGGCGCCGGCAGTTGCTCCGCGCGGAAGTCGCCGCGTCGCAGCAGGACGCCAATGTGCTCGAGGCCGCCGGCGTTCGGCTCTCGATCCCCGACCGCGGCGTCGAGGTCGACGGCAGTCCGGTGCAGCTCAAGCCCAAGGAGTTCGAGTTGCTCGCCTTTCTCATGCGCCACGCCGGCCACGTCTTTTCGGCCGAGCGGCTCATCGAGCGCGTCTGGGGCTACGCGCCGACCAGCGACACGCGCACCGTCGCGGTCCACGTGCGCAGCCTACGCACCCGCATCGAGGACGATCCCTCGAAACCACGCCGGATTCAGACGCTTCGCGGCGTCGGTTACAGGTTCGTCCCTTAGGAGAACTCGTCATGGGGCTCCGCACGCGGCTCGTGCTCGCCGGCGCGAGCGGTGTGCTCGGCGGCGTGCTGACAGTCTGGATTGCGCTGGCCGCCAGCGGCGAAGCCTCTCCCGGTCTCGCGGGATGGGCGGTGGCGGGGATCGGCATCGGCCTTGGCCTTGGCGCGGCGCTCACAGTGCACGTCCTGCGCGTGCCCATGCGCACCATTGCCGCGGTGCGGGACGGCCTCGCCCGCGCCACCGGCGGGCAAGCCGCGTCACCCGTCTTGGCCGAGGGAGCAGGGACCGCCGAGTTGGCCCGGGTGTTCAATGACGCCGCGCTCCTCCTCGACATCAGGCTTCGCGCCATTCGGCAAAGCCACGCGCAGCTGCGGGCGGTCCTCAGCGCCATGACCGACGGCGTCGTCATCGTCGACGAGGAGGAGGCCGTGGCGCTGATGAATCCGGCGGCCGGCTCGCTCCTCGGCGTCGAAGCCGAAAACGCCCCGGGGCGTTCGCTGCCCGACGCCCTGCGCGACCACGAGCTTGTCGCGGCCTGCCAGCGCGCCCGCGAATTGGACGACACCGTGAGCGAGTCGGTGGTCGCGGTTGGACCGCAGGGGCGATCCGTCCAGGTCGTCGCCACTCCCATCCGGCTGGGCGACATGCGTCACATCGTCCTCGTGCTGCATGACCTCACGGAAGCTCGGGCCACGGCGGCGGCGCGGCGCGACTTCGTGGCCAACGTGTCGCACGAGCTGCGCACCCCGGTCACGTCGCTCCGGGCCCTGGTCGAGTCGCTCCAAGCGGGCGCGGCGGACGATCCGGAGCTGCGCACGGACTTTCTCCGACGCATCGACGGTGAGATCGACCGGCTGGCCGCCATGACCGCGGAGCTGCTCGATCTGGCCGCAGCCGAGGCCGGTCGCATCTCCCGGCAGTTCGAGCGCGTCAACCTGGGCGACCTTGTGCGCCAGTCGGCCGAGCGGCTGCGCCCCCAGGCCGAGCGGAGCGGCGTCGTGCTCGACATCGACTCGCCCTCCACCGTGCTCAGCGTCAGCGCCGACCCGGAGCAGACCGATCGCATGGTGGTCAATCTCCTGCACAACGCCATCAAGTTCACGCCGCCGGGCGGCCGTGTGCGCGTCAGCGTCCAGGCCCAGAACGGCGACGCGGTCGTTCGCGTCCAGGACTCCGGCGTCGGGATCGAGCCCGAGGATCTGCCCCGAGTCTTCGAGCGCTTCTACAAGGCGGATCCTTCGCGGGCCGGCGAAGGCGCCGGGCTCGGGTTGGCCATCGCCAAGCACACCGCCCTGTCGCACGGCGGCCGCATTTGGGCCGAGTCCGACGGGCCGAATCGCGGGTCGGTGTTCTTCGTGGCGCTTCCGGTTGCCGCCGAGAATTAAGCGAACTCTCAACTCCCGCTTAATCCCCGTTTAAAGTTCGCGGACGTGGCTTTAGGTCCGCCCCGTACTTTGCTCGCTGCGGCAGAAATCTAGCCGCGCTAGCCCCAGGACCGGGAGGCACGAGTGGCCAAGCTGACGAGACGGCACGTAATTCGAGCGATGGGAGCCGGAATGCTCGGAACGGGCGCTGCGGGGATTCTCGCCGCCTGCGGCGAGCCGGAAGTGGTGATCAAGGAAGTCGAGAAGGTCGTAACCAAGGAAGTCATCGTTGAGAAGATCGTCACGGTTCCGGCGCCGGCGGGCCCGATGACTGGGACGATCCTGGCGGACGGGTCGAGCACCGTGGGTCCGGTGACCCAGGCGGTGGCGGAAGAGTTCCGCACCCAGTTCCCCGAGATCCGGGTGCCGGTGGGAATCTCCGGCAGCGGCGCGGGCTTCAAGAAGTTCTGCATCGGCGAGACCGACATCTCCAACGCCTCGCGGCCGATTAAGGCGTCGGAGATCGAAACCTGCCAGTCCAACGGCATCGACTTTGTGGAAGTGCCGGTGGCGTTTGACGGGCTGGCGGTGCTGGCAAACCCGGCCAACGACTTCGCCGACTGCCTGACGGTGGCGGAGCTGCAGAAGATCTGGGAGCCGGCCGCCGAGGACACGATCACGAGCTGGGCGCAGGTGCGCGACGGCTTTCCGGACGAACCGCTGATCCTCTATGGGCCAGGCGTGGACTCCGGGACCTACGACTACTTCACCGACGCGATCGTGGGTGAGGAAGGCGCGAGCCGGGGCGACTTCACGCCGAGTGAAGACGACAACGTGCTGGTGCAGGGCATCGCGGGCGACCGGAGCGCGACCGGGTTCTTCGGGCTGGCGTACTACGCGGCGAACCAGGACAAGCTGAAGCTGGTGCACGTGGACGGCGGCGACGGCTGCGTGGCGCCGTCGGCGGAGACGGTGAACACGGGGACGTATCAGCCGCTGTCGCGGCCGCTATTCATCTACATCTCGGTGCCGGCGGCGGAGCGGCCGGAAGTGCAGACGTTCATCGAGTTCTACTTGAAGAACGCGGGCACGCTGGCGGGCGACGTGGGCTATGTCTCACTGCCGCCGAACATCTACGACCTGGCGCTCAAGCGATTCAACAACCGCGTCACGGGATCGATCTTCGAAGGCGAGGGCGCCAAGGTCGGCGTGTCGCTCGAAGACCTGCTCAGCTAACCCAATTCCCCCGAGCGCTGTGGAAGCCCCCCACTCTGCTCCCAGCGCGCCGGCTCCCGTACCCGCGGATGTACGGGAGCCGGCCAGCCGGGGCTTTGGCGCCCCGGTGAGCAGGGACCTGTCCCGTATGCTTGGCGCGCGCCTCACCGGTCGGAACCCCGTCGCACAGGACGTGAACAGCTCTCCGGGCGCTCCCGAAGTTCGCTCGCAATTCGCGCCGCGCCGCCGCCGTGCCTTCATCGAGCGCGGCATCCACGGCGTGCTCTTCATTTGTGCTGCGGTCTCGATTCTCACGACCGCCGGCATCATTTTCACGCTGCTGGGCGAGACGCTGGCGTTCTTCCAGGACGTCCCGATCGTCGATTTCCTCACCGGAACGCGCTGGACGCCGCTGTTCGTCTCGCAGTCGTTCGGCGTCCTGCCGCTGGTCAATGGCACGCTCGTGGTCGCGCTCGTCGCCATCGTCGTGGCCGTCCCGATCGGCCTCATGAGCGCCATCTTCCTCAGCGAATACGCGCCCGCGCGCGTGCGGGCAGCCATAAAGCCGGTGCTCGAGGTCCTGGCCGGAATTCCGACCGTGGTCTACGGCTACTTCGCGCTGCTCTTCGTCACACCGATCCTGCGGGACATCTTTCCGCAAACGCAGGTCTTCAACGTGCTCAGCGCGGGCATTGTCATGGGCTTCATGATCCTGCCCATGATGGCGTCGATCAGCGAGGACGCGCTGCGCGTCGTTCCTCGCACCCTGCGGGAAGGCGCGTTTGCCCTCGGGGCCACACGGTTCCAGGTGACGGTCCGCGTGGTGGTGCCGGCGGCGCTGTCCGGAATCCTCGCCGCGATCATCCTGTCCGTGTCGCGGGCCATCGGCGAGACCATGATCGTGTCGATCGCCGCCGGGCAGCAGCCGAAGGTGGGCTTCGATTTGCTGTCGTCGATGGAGACCATGACCGCTTACATCGTGCAGGTCAGCCTGGGCGACACGCCGCAGGACACCATCGAATACCGCACGCTCTTCGCGGTGGGCACGCTCTTGTTCCTGATGACGTTCGTGATGAATATCTTGAGCGACTGGATCGTGCGCCGCTATCGCGAGGTGTATGAGTGAGGCAGGAAACCGGGACTCGCTGGCGCCCCCGCATCCGGCAGCGCAAGGCCATTGGGCGCGGCTTTGCCGCGCTCACCATCGTGTCCACCCTGCTTGGCATCGCCATGCTCGTGGCGCTGCTGGTCGATGTCTTCGGCGACGGCGCGGCGCAAGTGGACGGTCACTTCTTGACGAGCTATCCGTCGCGGTTTCCCGAGGATGCCGGGCTGCGCTCCGCCCTCCTGGGCACGCTGTGGCTGCTGGTCCTGACGGCTGTCATTGCCTTCCCGCTTGGCGTCGGTGCCGCCATCTATCTCGAGGAATACGCGCCCGACACCTGGCTCACCCGCTTCATCCAACTCAACATCGCCAACCTGGCCGGCGTGCCGTCGGTCGTCTACGGGCTGCTTGGACTGGGGCTGTTCGTCCGCTGGTTCGCGCTGGGCCGCAGTCTCATCGCGGGAGCCATGACGATGGCGCTCCTGATCCTGCCGCTCATCATCGTCGCCTCCCGCGAGGCGATTCGCGCCGTGCCCGACGGCCAACGTGAAGCGTCATACGCCCTGGGCGCCACCAAGTGGCAGACGGTCTTCCGCACCGTGTTGCCGGCAGCCGGCGGCGGGATCCTCACCGGAACGATCTTGGCGCTGGCGCGCGCCATCGGCGAGACGGCGCCGCTGATCACCATCGGCGCGCTGACCTATATCGCGTTCGACCCGAGCGGCCCAATGGACCTCTTTACGGTCCTGCCGATCCAGATCTTCAATTGGGTGTCGCTGCCGCAGGAGGGGTTTAGCGAGCTCGCAGCCGGCGGCATCGTGATTCTGCTTATTGTCTTGTTGCTCGCGAACTCAATCGCGCTCTTCGTCCGATTCCGATTGCAGCGGAGGTTTGATTGATGGAGGCCAACCCAACGGGAACGCGCAAGCCCAACGTCGAGGCGTCTCCATCGGCCAACGATGCGGCTCAGGCCAACGGCCCCGCCAAGCCCGACGTCCTGATCACCGAAGACTTGAAGTTCTGGTACGGAAAGATGCGTGCGCTCTCGGGCATCTCGCTCAACATTCCGCAGCACGAAGTCATGGCCATCATCGGGCCGTCCGGATGCGGCAAGAGCACCTACCTGCGCTGCCTGAATCGGATGAACGACCTCATTCCGAGTGCGCGCGTCGAAGGGCGCGTCATCTTCGATGGCGAGAACATCTATGCGCGCAACGTGGACCCGGTGCAGATGCGCCGGCGCATCGGCATGGTGTTCCAGAAGCCGAACCCGTTCCCCAAGTCCATCTACGACAACGTGGCCTATGGGCCCAAGGTCAATGGCTACCGCGGCTCGATGGACGACCTCGTCGAGCACTCGCTGCGACAGGCGGCGCTCTGGGACGAGGTCAAGGACGATCTCAAGAAGAGCGGCCTCGATCTCTCCGGCGGTCAGCAGCAGCGGCTGTGCATCGCCCGGGCGCTGGCCGTCGAGCCGGACGTGATCCTGATGGACGAGCCCTGCTCGGCCCTGGACCCCATCGCGACGACCCGCATCGAAGACCTGATCCGCGAGCTGCGCGAGAGCTACACCATCGTGATCGTCACCCACAACATGCAGCAGGCCGCGCGAGTTTCCGACCGCACCGCCTTCTTCATGATCGATGAGCAAAGCTCCGGCTCGCTCGTCGAAGTCGACGAAACCCAGCGGCTCTTCACCACACCATCCGACCAGCGCACGGAGGACTACATCACCGGCCGCTTCGGCTAGGGAGGAAGGCGCTCATGCCGCGCCAGGAATATATCCAGAGTCTGAATGAGCTCCAGGATGAGATCTTGCTCGTCGGTTCCATGGTCGACAAGGCGATCCAGCGCGCCGTGGAAGCCCTGCGGACGCGCGACGCCGCGACGGCCCAGGCCGTGATCGACGCCGACGACGAAATCGACGCGCGTCAGATCCAGCTTGAAGAGCAGGTCATCGACATCATGGCCCGGCAGCAGCCGATGGCCAGCGATCTGCGCCAGCTGGTCACTGCCCTCCACGTCGCCGACGAGATGGAACGCATGGGCGACTACGCCGAAGGCATCGCCAAGATCACGCTGCTCATGGGCGAGCAGGCGCCCATCAAGCCGCTGATCGACATTCCCCGCATGGCTGACATCGCCCGCGAAATGATGCGCGACAGCCTGGACGCGTTGATGGCGCGCGATATCGAGGCCGCGTCGGCCGTCTGGCAGCGGGACGACGAGGTCGACGAGCTCTACGAGCAGGTCTATCGCGAGCTGGTCACCTACATGATCGAGGACCCGAAGAAGATCGAGCGGGCGACCTACTTGATATGGGTCGCCCACAACCTCGAGCGCATTGCCGACCGCGCCACGAATATCGCCGAGCGGGTGATCTTCGTCAGCACCGGCCAGATTCCCACGCGCGAG
Source organism: Chloroflexota bacterium (assembly GCA_022821905.1). Taxonomy (GTDB): domain Bacteria; phylum Chloroflexota; class UBA11872; order UBA11872; family UBA11872; genus JAJECS01. The sequence continues at coordinate 24,305 of JAJECS010000027.1, forward strand.
GAGTGGTGGGACAAGCGACTCACGGAGCGGGGCAATGGCGCCGGCGGGGGAAGCGAAGACAGGATTCCGCCGGTCGGGGTCTAGCGGGCGGCGCGACGCCATGGCTGCCCCACGGGTGCTGTTCGTCTGCCGGCGCAACGCCGGCCGCAGCCAGATGGCCGCCGCCTTCACGGCGCACCACGGTCAGGGACGGGTCATCGTGGCGTCCGCCGGCACCGAGCCTGCCGACTCCGTGGACCCAACGGTCGCCGCGTCGATGCGCGAAGTCGGCATCGATATTCGCCGGAACTTGCCGCGCCGAATCTCGGAGTCCGACGTCCGCGCCACCGACATTTGCATCACCATGGGGTGCGGCGATCAGTGCCCGGTCCTCCCGAACGTGCGCTACCTCGACTGGCCCTTCGATGATCCTCACGGCCGTCACCTGGCCGACGTACGCCCGATCCGAGACGGCATCGAACGCAACGTCCAAACGCTGCTCGCCGAGTTGGGAATCCAGCCCAACCCGACGCCTACGAAGCCTCTGTCGTGAGTCCCTTCCCCCTGCAAGGGGGAAGGCTAGGATGGGGGTCAAGTCCGAACTCCCAAGTGGAGCCGCTCCGCCATACCCGCGCCCGTTGTCATCCCTTGCCACCCCAGCCTGTCATTCCGAGCGCAGCGAGGAATCTAAGGGGCCGGTGACTGGGCATCGCGCCGGTCAACTCCTCGCAGCCGCCGGCAGTCCGTCATTCCCGCGAAGGCGGGAATCCAGGCCCAACCGTCCCCGGATGCAAGGGCTTCGTACGCTTCTCGCACCATGACCACCGCCCTCTGGCTCGGCGCGGCACTCTCACTATCCGCCCTCAGCGCCTGGCTTGTGCTGCTCCTGGCGCGCGGCGGTTTTTGGCGCACGGACATTCGCCTTCCGGCGATTGGTCCCGCCGGCCCGCCGTCCGAGTGGCCGTCGCTCGCCGTCGTCGTGCCGGCGCGCAACGAGAGTGACGTGCTGCCCCACACTCTGCCGGCGTTGCTCGCGCAGGACTATCCCGGTGAGTTGCACATCTACCTGGTCGACGACGAAAGCGACGACGCCACCGCCGACACAGCCCGAGCAATCGCCGCGAGCGTCGGCGCCGCCGACCGCCTGACGGTCATTCGCAACCGTCCGCCTCCGCCCGATTGGATGGGCAAAACCTGGGCCATGCACACCGGTGTGAACGCGGCCTCAGTCGGCCGCCCGGACTTCTTCCTCCTCACCGATGCCGACATTTGGCATCCGCCGGATTCGGCCCGGACGCTCGTGACCGCGGCCCGGGAGCACGACCTCGACCTGGTCTCGCAGATGGCGATGCTCCGCGTCGACTCCCTCTGGGACCGCCTGCTCATTCCCGCGTTCGTCATGTTCTTCGGCATGATCTACCCCTTTCGTTGGTCAAACGATCCCAAGCACGCAGTCGCGGCCGCGGCGGGCGGCTGCATGCTCGTCCGAGCCGGCGCCCTTGCGCGCGCCGGGGGCATCGAGTCGATTGCCGGCGACGTCATCGATGACTGCGCCCTCGCCCGCCGCATCAAGGACCACGGTCGACCGCACGGTGGACGCATCTGGTTGGGCCTCTCGCGCGAGGTGCGCAGCGTGCGCCGCTACCGAGGCCTGGGCGACATCTGGTCCATGATCACGCGCTCGGCGTATGCCCAATTGGACTTCGCCGCCTGGCGTCTGGCCGGCACGGTGATCGGTCTGCTGCTGGTCTTTGTGTGGCCGCCTGTCGCCACCATCCTCGGCGCGGTTGCCCTTGCGACCGGCGCAGCCGCCGCGCCGTCCGCGTTGCTCCTGTCGTCGGGTCTGACGGCGTGGACGCTCATGGCCGCATCGCTGGTCCCGATGCTGCGCTGGTACGGCACCCGAACGATCGTTGCGATGGCGCTGCCCATCACCGCTGCGATCTACACCCTCATGACCTTCGACTCGGCTCGCCTTCACTGGACGGGCCGAGGAGGTCGCTGGCGCGGCCGCCGCGTGAGCGGGCGCTAGAATCTAGCGCTCGCCGCCGGAAACAGCCGCATCGTCAATCTCGGCTACAGCACCTGGGGCATGGCCGACGTCCCCATCGAGACCGCCGTGCCGCGCCTGGCGCGGATGGGCTACACCGGCCTCGAGCTCACCATCCTGCCGGGCTACACCACGGCCCTCGAGCGCCTGGACGACGCTGCCCGCAAACGCATCCCGGCCTTGTTGGGTGAGCACGGCATGACCCTCACGGCGCTTGCCGCGCACTCGCGGCTCCTGGATCCACCGGAATACCTAGTCAGCATCACCCGCCTCCGCGAGGCCGTGCACCTGGCCGTCGAGCTGGCTCCCGACGACCCGCCGCCCATCAACACACTGCCCGGCGGCGCCCCCGGCGAATGGGAGGCCGTGCGGCATCGGGTCGTCGATGAGTACGCGCGGCTCGGGGAATACGCCGCGCCCCACGGCGTGTCGCTGGCCATCGAGCCGCACGTGGGCGCCGCCCTCAGCCGGCCGGACCAGGCGCTCTGGATGGTGGAGCGGATCGGCCTCCCCAACGTCGGTCTCAACCTCGACTACAGCCACTTCCAGGCGATTGGCATGAGCGTGGCCGACGCCGTGCCCCCGCTGGCGCCGCACGCGCTGCACACGCATATCAAGGGAGTGGAGGGTCGGTGGCCGGATCACGCATTCCTCACGCCGGGTGAAGATGACTTCGATCACGCCACCTATCTCAGAACCATGCATGACTGCGGCTATCGCGGCTACGAGACGGTCGAGATTTCAAAGATGGTGGTCGCTCGCCCGGACTACGAGCCGTTCGCGCACGCGCAGCTTGCCTACGACACCCTCGCCGACGCGGCGCGCCGGGCCGGCATCGGCTAACCGCCGGTAGGTGTCCCCGTCGTCGCAAGGCCACGGCACTAGCGCCCGCGAGATCGGCATGGGCTGGTCGAGCGAGAAACGGAGGGTCTCGTGCTAAGGGCCGGCCCCATGGCCGCGATCGCGATCCTGGTGGTCATGGTGGCGGCGGTGGTCGTGCTGACGCTGCTCCCGGCGACCGCCGGCGAGGCTTCGCCCACGAGCCCGCCGCAAGTCACGCCGCAGGCGCCGATCGCAGCCGAAATGCCCGAGGATTCGGACGTCTCGGCAGCACCGGTCAAGCCGTATCCGGCGATTGAGCGCGCGCCCATCGGCATGGGCGTGTCGTTTGCCCTGCTGCTGTATTTGATTGACGCGGACGGACTCCTCAGCGCCTTGGAGCCGGCGGTGATCCACCTGGACTACGAGGCTGGCCGCGCCGCGCAGGGCGACGTCAGCGCGCTGCGGGTCATTGCCGCCGCGGGAGCAACCGGTGAGGTCTTCACCCAGGCCAACACCACGTTCATGGAGTTCCGGTTGCCGCGCAGCGGGGTGTTCTACAACCGCTGGCTGCGAGATCTGCTGGCCGAGGGCCGCGACGCGCAGGCCGCGCTGATCGAGCGCCAGTTGACCGACGGTTTCGACCAAGCGCCGGACGGCGATACCCACACTGAATTGGCCGCGATGTTTCGCACGGCCTCCCGCTTTCGCAACGACCTGGCGGCGCGACCCTAGCCGCCTGCTCGCGCAGACCGCCGGCTCGTGGTTTCATACCGCGACGAACTATCCAGCGAGACCCCGATATGAAGCGATCGGCCAAGCCCGAAGGCAAGTTCAACGTCGTCATCGAAGAGGTCCCGATTCCCGAGCCGGGACCGGAGCAAGTGCGCATTCGATCGGTCACCAGCCTCATCAGCCGCGGCTCGGAGATCGGCGCCCGCTACACCCGCGAGCATGCCGTGAATCCCGAGTCCATGGGCTATTCGCTTGCCGGGGTCGTGGATGCCGTCGGCGCCGAGGTCACGCACCTGCGTCCCGGCGACCGCGTCGTGTCGCTGGCGCCGCACGCCGAGTACGTCGTACGCGACGCGGTGTACGCCAGGCCCGACGCGCAGAATCAGGTCTATCCGATTGCCGACGGCGTGAGTTTCGAGCAGGCGACCTACTGGCCGCTGCTCGCCGGCGGTGTGACCTGGGTGGATATCGAGGGATTGGCCCGCGACGACCTCGTCGTGGTGGTCGGCCAGGGCCTGGTGGGCAGCCTGATCATGCAGGTGCAGAAGCTCAACGGCACCGGCACGATCGTGGCCATTGACACCCTGGACCTGCGCTGCGAGATGGCGGCCAAGCTGGGCGCCGACATCGTGATCAATGCGGCCAGGGAAGATTCGGTGGCCGCGATTCAGCGCCTGTCCAACGGCGTGGGGGCCGACACGGTGGTCTACGCCGTCGGCGGATCGGCCGGGCCGAAGGCGTTTGGACCGGCCATGGACATGGTCGCCCGCGGCGGCACCCTGCATCTCGTCGGGCTCTACGAGGACCAGCCGTTGCCCCTGACCTCGGGCGCGGCCCAGGGTCGGCGGATCATCGGCGGCTACTACCGGCGCGGTCCCGACGCGGCGTCGGCGCGGCGCGGCATGGACCTGCTCGCATCCGGCCAGGTCGCTCCCGAGCACATGACCACCCACCGCTATCCGTTCGAGCAGTGCGCCGACGCGTTTGATCTCCTCTACAACCGGATCGGCGAGACGCTGGGCGTCGTGCTGGAGTTCGACTTCAGGGGCTAGCTGCAATACACCGGCGGCAGGTTCGCAGCTCGGCGTCTCTGGTCCTCGTGCGCACGGAACTATAGAAGTCCGTTCGCCCTGAGCTTGTCGAAGGGCGTGGTTCGACAGGCTCACCACGAACGGGGCGAGAGTTCCGTTCCGCCCAAGCGTCCGCGTAGACTTTGGCAACCCAACGCCCTCGAAACCGCAGGTGGAGGCAGGCCATGATGACGCTCCGCACGCACGCCAAATCCGTCCCGCCGGAACTGTGGCGGGCTATCGGTGCCGGACTTGCCGTGGCCGTGCTGTTTTTCGTCGTCGTCGGGCTCGTCACCGGCGCCATCGACACGCCGGTCCTCGAGCGCCAAACCCCGCTGCTGGCAATCGACTACCCGATCTGGGTGGTCAACGCGGCCCTGCTCGGCGCGCTGTCGGGACTCAGCGTCTATGCGCGGTCGCGCCGCATCACCCAGACCGGCACGGCCATCTATAGCGGCGGATTCCTGGCGGCGTTCGCCGTGTCCTGTCCGCTGTGCAACGGGCTGTTGGTGGGCCTCTTCGGCACCGCCGGCGTGCTGAACGTCATCGAGCCGGCGCGACCGTTCATCAATGTCGCCACCATGCTGATCCTCACCGTCCTGCTCGTCAGGCGCTGGCGCACCTTCCGCGCCGACTGCGCAGCCTGCGAAGTGACGCCGACGGCGGCGACGGAGTCACCGCTGCCCTAGCTGCTTCCCGGTGGCCCATGCTGCGTGCAGCATGGGAACTGAAAACGCGCTCGGTCCGGTCCCCTCTCCCCACTGTGGGAGAGGGATAGAGCCTGCCCCGTACACGATACGGGGGTGAGGGGAATAGCCGGACCCACGCGGCGTGCAGCGCGGGCCATCCGTCCGCCTTGGCATCGACTCCGATCAGGGATCGAAGCCGAGGTCGGTCAGGCGTTTCCGCGCGAGCTTCAACTCGTCAACGCTGAACAGGGGCTGCCATCGCTCTTGCAACATCAGGGACTCCACGGACAGATCGAGTCGCCCTTGATTGCAAAGCTGAACCAACCCCGCTCGGTCCGTGGAAATGCCGAGCAGTTGCTTTGCCGCAAACACCCCGCCATGCCGGCGCATCGCTTGCAAGAGGAACATTGGAAAGCTGTGGGACTTGATATCGGCGTAAACGTGGTTTTCCAGCGCTCGATGGAACTCGTCCTCAAGCCTGATGGTCATTGACCGGCTCTCTCACAACGCCCGTCGGCTTGGAGAGCATACTCAGGTCGGGCCCCGAGGCGCTTTCAGACCGCGCCCGGTGGCCCATGCTGCGTGCAGCATGGGAGCTGAAATCGCGCTCGGTCCGGTCCCCTCTTCCCACTGTGGGAGAGGGTGAGGGGAATGTCCGGGCCCACGCTGCGCCCCGCGCGAGCCACCGCACTTCGGTCGGTGTAGGGGCGCCTCTTGTGGGCGCCCTTGGGCGGCTGGAGGCCTCTCTCAATATCGGTCCGGCTCATAGCAGTAGGCGTCGCCACGCGGGAACAGCGCCGCCAGCCACGGCACGTCCTCCGGCGCCATGCACACGCCCTCGACTTGGGCGACCTCGTCGGCGGACCAATAGCCAAAGAGAAGCTGAGCCAGACGCTCGTGCGGCAGCGTCAACATGCGCTCCGGTTCACGTCCCCCAAGCTCCACGACGGTCGTCCCCAACGGCGTCTCGACGCGCAGGTGGGACGGGGCCTCGTATCCACACATCGCCGCCCGGGCCCGCAGCGCCGGCTCGACGGATCGCAGCACGGCGTCCTGGTCCAGGATGCGCAGCATGTAGCCGGAGTCGCGCGGTCGAACCGCCTCGAGCTTGCATTCCATGCGGCGCACGTATGAGCCGAGGCCGAACTCGGGGTGCAGCTCGAATCTGATGGCGGACGATTGCCGCCTCGCCGCCTCGGCGGCCGCATGCGCCACCAGCGACGGCGCGACTGCTGAATCCGTGAACCCGGCGTCGATCACCTCCGCCTTGCGGGGGTCCTCGCGCAGCGCCACGTAGCCAACGGAGCGGTCGTCAGAGTCCTCGGAGATCCACAGGTCCGTCGTGCCGAGGATCCTCGAGCCGTGGCGCAGGCCGATCCAGTCCGCGGGGTCGCGCACGACCGAGCCGTCCAGGCCGGCGTTGACCGCGTTGTACATCTCGGCGACCGCCGGCAGATCGGAGTCTTGCGCGGGGCGCATCCGATGCTTGCCGATCGCTTGCTCCGCGACCTGCGTCTCCACCTCGATGGCGAAGTCACAGCCGATGGTCGCGTAGCCGAACTGCCCGTAAAACCCCGGAATGCCGAAGAGCGCGACCGTTGAGTAGCCGGCCTCAATCAGGACTTCGTGCGCGTGCGCCATCAGGGCGCTGGCGTAGCCGCGGCGACGGTGATCCTCCTCGGTGAAGACGTTGGCAATGCCCGCCGTGCGCAGCGTCGCCCCGGCGAGCCGAACCGGCGCCGCCATGATCTCCAGCGAGCACACAAGCTCGCCGTCGCGCTCGGCCCAGATGTCGGTGCGCCCCGGCTTGGGCGACGGCGCCTGGTGGAAGCGCAGGCGGCTCACGGTGGGGCTAGTCGCCGAGCTTGGCCCGCGCGCGCTGCAGACGTACCAGACACCGCTCGCGGCCGAGCACGGCCATCGTCTCGAACAGCGGCGGCGTGGCGCGGCGCCCGGTCACGGCAATCCGGATGGGCATGAACAGGTCTCCCGTCTTCCAACCCAGCCGCTCGGCCAGCCCTCGCAGCATGGTCTCGATCTCGGCAATGGTGAACTCCGGCAGCTCGCGCGCCAAGCCTTCGACGGTGGTCAGCGCGGCGGCGGTCTCGGCCCGGTCGTGGCGCTTGAATCGCATCAACTCCACGTCAGGATCGAGGTCCTCGTCGAAGAAGAACCCCATCATGTCCGGCACGTCGCTCAGGTGCCCGATCCGCTCCTGCTCCAGCGCCAGCGCCTGCTGGAAATAGTCCCGCTGCGCGTCGTCCACCGTCAGGCCGCCGGACCGCGCGAATGGCAACGCCCGCTCCGTCAGTGTGTCCATGTCGAAACGCCGCAGCCAGACGCCGTTGAAGTGATCCAGCCGCTGCACGTCGTAGACCGCGTCGGCGCGATTGACCCGCGCCAGGCTGAACTCGTCGACCAGGTCCTCCAGGCTAAACAGCTCGCGCTCGTCGCCCGGTGACCATCCGAGAAACACCATGAAGTTGACCACGGCCTCGGGCAGGTAGCCCTGCGCGCGGTATTCGCCCAGCCACTGCGAGCCGTCGCGCTTGGAGAGCTTTTGGCGCCGCTTGTTCAGCAGCAGCGGCAGGTGCGCGAATCGCGGCGGCTCCCATCCCAGCGCGCGATAGAGCAGCACCTGGCGAAAGGTGTTGGACGTGTGGTCGGCGCCCCGTACCACGTGGGTGATCGCCATGGATTGATCGTCGGCCACGACGGCCATGTTGTAGAGGGCCGTGCCGTCGCCGCGGGCGATCACGAAGTCCTCGATCTCCGAGGCGTCGGTCTCCAGCGACCCGAACACCCCGTCCTCGAATCCGACGGCGCCCGAGCCCGAGGCGAAGCGCACCGCCGGCACCACGCCCGCCGCCTGGCGCTCCGCGATTTGTGCGCCGGTCAATGAGCGCCCGCTGCCGCTGTAGCGCGGAGTCTGTCCGCGCGCGATCTGCGCGTCGCGCTCAACCGCCCGCTCCTCGGCCGTGGTGTAGTCGTAGTAGGCCGCGTCCGACGCCAGCAGCGCCTCGATGGCCTCGCGGTGCACCTCGTGGCGCTCGCTCTGCCGGTAAGGTCCGTAGGGGCCGCCGACGTTCGGGCCTTCGTCCCAATCGAGCGACAGCCAGCGCAGGCCGTCGTAGATCCCGGCCTCCTTCTGCGAATCGCTGCGCTCGCGGTCCGTGTCCTCCACCCGCAGGATAAACGTGCCTCCCGACTGCCGCGCCAGCAGGTAGTTCATCAGCGCCGTGCGCGCGTTGCCGATATGAATGTCGCCGGTCGGACTCGGCGCCATCCGCACCCGCATGCCGGTCGTCATCGTGTGGTCAATCCTCGAAGTTGAGGGTGGTGGGATCCGCGCGCCAGCGTACTAAGTGGCCGCCGCGTGGGAAGCGGGCGGCTGGCGGTCACAGGGTTGCCACTGTGACCACGAGCGCTGTGACCAGATTGACGGCCCGCTCAAGTCGTGATGGTGGTGCAAAAGTCATCACAATTGTGTTGCTATGTGAAATTTTGCGAGCTACGGTGCTGGCAGGTGGCCAACGAAGACCACCGAGAGGGAGGAGGCAGCTATGCCTCATGTACTCGCCCCCACACGGGCCGTGGTCGGCGGCGGAATCCTGGCGGTGCTCCTCTTGGCCTGTTTCGGCGCGCAGATAGCGCGCAAGCGGCCTCTCGCGCTCTGGCATACCCCGGAGAATCGGTAGCGGGTCGCCACGACGTCCCTCACGGGTGCTCGACACCTGCTGGTCGTGCTGGCGTTCGAGCGGAAGCGCAAGGTCCTGGGCCGCGCACTACGTTGGCGACTGGATGCCCACGCAGATCCCCGGCTTTACGCCAGGCGAGGTGATCGTGCACGTCTCCGCCATCCCGGAGGATGTGCAGTGGCTCGTGCGCTTCAGCCGTCTTGGCGAACTCCAGAGGCCCGGCGGCGCCCTCAATTGGTCAGATGTGAGGCGCTGATGTCGGCTGGGTTATCCATACCGTCTGGCGTGAGCAAACGGCGTGGGATGACAAGGCGCGGCGGCCGCCCTGGTGAGGCTAATCGGCAATTCAGGCGCCGGGCCGGTGGGACTGGCCACCCGCCGGCCCGGGGCGACGAGCGAATAGGAGATGCACCATGAAACGACGTTTTCTCGCAGCGGTGGCCATGATGTTCGTCGGGATCTGGCTCGCGGCCACGGCCGTGGCCAGCGCGGGCATCGCCGGGTGAGCCAGGGGACCTGTCGAGCTGCTGCTGATATTCGCGCTGCCCGCCGGCTAATCCTCGGCGGGGCCGCCGTCGTGATGATGCGGCGGCGAGACGCGGCACCCGGGTGGAGCGTCGGCGTGCTGATCCTCACCGTGACGGTCCTGTTGGCGCCCTACGCCATCGCGCGCCATCGTGAGCCGCATGATGTAGCGCAGTCACGCGCCCCGGGCCCGAATAGAAAGGCGGAAACAGGAATGTCCTTGGGACCACTTGAGCTTGTCATCATCATCGCGATCCTGCTACCGATCGTGGCCCTGGTGATAGGTACCGCAGCTGCGGCACGGTACCTCTACCTCAGCCGGCGGAGGTAGCCGGAGCGTTCCATGAAATACTCCGCGGCCGCCGTGCCTAGCTAAGAGTGGACGGTGACGTTTACGCGCCACGACGTGCGATGAGCGTAAACCCGTTGAGCGAAGGGGGCTGACGCCATGAAGATCCTTACCCGCATCGGCAGCGTCCTAATCGTGCTGTCCGCCGTGGTCATCGCCGCCGCGCTCTCCGTGAACGCGGCGATGAACGTGTTGCAGCGGATCGATTCAGCGGCGTTCTATGAGCGGACGTCCAATCTCATGGCCGGTGGCGAGGGCGAGGTTCGCGAAGTCGAGGTCACGTCCTTCGTCTACGAGACCAGTGCGCACTTCTCCGGCGAGCCTGGTGACGAAGTCACCGTCAACTTGAGCCCCGGCGTGTGGGAGGTGCTCGGCGGCGGCAGCGACGACGATTTCGATACGCAGACCAGGCTCTCCGGTAGCTCGGTCGGCATGTCATGGACGGGATTCCGAAACGTCATCAGCGTCTTGCCGGCGGATGAGGCCGAGGCCATGATGGACCACCGTGGGGTCGTGCCGGAGGGCCCGATGACGCTCAGCGTCAGCGGCGACCAGCCGTGGATCGTGGACTTCCGGCGGATCGTATGCCCCGGCGACTACGAGCCGTTCTAGTGCCGCGCTGCTAATGCAGCAACGTGCCTATGGCTAGCGGCATCGGGGTTGCGGCAATTCCGACGATGGCGGCTTGATCTCTGTGGACGTTCTCAATTCACTTAGCCGATGCGGGATGACTTCCTGTGCGCCTATAAGGGCAACCACCCCTGGGCAGCGGCGAACAGCACGGTGTAGTTCATCGAGACGACGGGCTCTTCGCCGGCCAGGATGGCGTCGTGCAGCTCACGGATGGGCACGCGCTCGATTTCCAGCAACTCGTTTTCGTCGAGTTGTTGGCGACCCGGCGTGAGCGTGTGGCCGAAATACATGTGCATCGAGAAGTCGGCCAGCGACGGCACTGGGACGTAGCTGCCGAGATGCTCCAGGTGTCCCAGGCGCAGGCCGGTTTCTTCCTCGAACTCGCGGTGCGCGGCCAGGGTTCGGTCCTCGCCTCGATCGATGTGCCCCGCCGGAAGCTCCCGCACGACGCGGCGCATTGGGTGGCGGTATTGCCGGACGCAGATGGCCCGGTCGGCATCGTCCAGGGCCAGGACCACCACGGCGCCGGACCCGATGCCGAGGTAGGTGTAGGTCATCTCGCGCGCGTCCTCGAGCGAGCGAATCTCGTCTACCAGGACGGGAAAGCGTCCCCGCCAGGCCACCTGCGACCGGATCGTTTCCCAATCGAGGTTCACGCGGCCCCATTCCTGCTCGCCGCAATCACGGCGTCCGCGGCGGCGCCAATGGTTTCGACCGTGGGGCAGGCCTGCGGCGGGTGGTTGCGCGCGTTGATCCAGATGGCGTCCAGTCCGACGCCCCACGCGCCCTGCACGTCGGCGTAGAAGCTGTCGCCGATGTGCACGGTCTCGTCGCGCGTTGCGCCGGCGATCTCCAGCGTTCGCTCGAAGAAGGCCGCATCCGGCTTCTCCACGCCCACGAGCCCGGATATGGCCAGCGCATCGAAGGATTCGCGCATCTCGAGGTGGTCGAGCAGGTCCAACAGCCACGGCTCCCAGTTCGACGCCGCCACGAGCTTCAACCCGGCGGCTCGCAGCCGAACCAGCGCCTCGCGGGCGCCTTCGATGGCAACGTACGACTCGACGGTTGTGAACTCGTCGAAGAGCCGCTGTGCCAGCAACCCGGGATCGCTGACGCCCAGGCGACGGCCCATGGCCTGGTACATGCCGTGCCAGAACGCGAGGGATCGATCGGCGTCGGCGCTGGCGCCCCGCGCGGCCGGGTCCCTGATGGCGCGGTCATATTCCTCGTCGGCAATGCGCCGAACCTCGCGCATCGGCGCCTGCGCCCCAAGCCGCGCAGCCTCCGCCGATATGGTGACGGAGAAGCTGCGTTTGTAGTGCACCAGGGTCTCCCCCACGTCGCAGAGCACGACGCGGTAGGGACCGCGCAAGGGCCGATTCATTCCCCTATGCTAGCCGGGCTGGCTCGGTTGCGGGTGCTATGTTCGGCCCTGGGCAAACCCGCTACTGGGGTATCGTCTAGTGGTAGGACGCGCGGCTCTGGACCGTGAAGCGGTGGTTCGAATCCATCTACCCCAGCCACCACGCTAGGCGCGCCGCATGAACCCGCCTGAGTTGCAACCCTCCGACGCCCTGCTCATCGTCGACGTGCAGCAGGATTTCTGTCCCGGCGGCGCCCTGGCCGTGCCCGACGGCGACGCCGTGGTGCCGGTGCTGAACCAGTGGATCGATGCGGCGCGAATCGCCGGCGCGGCGGTATTCGCCTCGCGTGACTGGCACCCGCCCAATCACGTCAGCTTCCAGGAACAGGGCGGACCATGGCCCTCGCATTGCGTGGCGGAGACGCCCGGCGCGGCGTTCCATCCCGATCTGGCCCTTCGCGAATCGGCGACCGTCATCGACAAGGGAACGGACTCGGGCCATGAGGCCTACTCCGCGTTCGAGGGCACCGAGCTGGCGGAACAGCTTCGCGCCGCCGGCATCGAGCGGCTATGGGTCGGCGGACTGGCCCTTGACTATTGCGTGCGCGCCAGCGTGCTCGATGCCCGACGGATCGCCGGTCTGCCCGTGCACCTCATTCTGAGCGCCACCCGGGCCGTCGAGGTGCAGCCGGGCGATGGATCCCGCGCGCTGGACGACATGCGCGCGGCGGGCGCCGTCACCGAAGCCGAGAGCTAGCCGCGGCGCTCGATGGCCGCGCCTTCCGCCCACGGGCTCGTCACCGACCTCTACCAGCTCACCATGCTCCAGGCGTATCTGGAGCACGGCATGCACGCGCCGGCGACGTTCGAGCTCTTCACGCGACGCCTGCCGCCAAATCGAAACTTCCTGATCGCCGCCGGCCTGGACGCCGCCCTCGACTACTTGGAGCAGCTGCGATTCGAGCACGCGGACATCGAGTACCTGGAGTCCTTGGGGAGCTTCTCTGCAGAGTTTCTCGACTATCTGCGGGGACTCCGCTTTTCGGGGAGCGTCGAGGCCCTGCCCGAGGGCACGCCGTTTTTCGCCAACGAGCCACTGCTGAGGGTGCACGCGCCGCTGCCCGAGGCTCAGCTCGTCGAGACCCGGCTGCTGAATCTGGTGCAACTTCCGACCGCGGTGGCATCCAAGGCGGCGCGGGTCGTTTCGGCGGCGGATGGACGCTCCGTTATCGACTTCGGCCTGCGCCACGCGCACGGTGCCGACGCTTCGCTCGCGGCGTCCCGGGCGGCGTACATCGCGGGCGTGCTGGCGACATCGAACGTGGCCGCCGGCCAGGCCTTCGGCATCCCCGTGGCCGGCACCATGGCGCACAGCTTCGTCCAAGCCCACGACAGCGAGCGCGAGGCGTTCGTTCACTTCGCTGCCACGTTTCCCGGCGCGACGCTGCTCGTCGACACCTACGACACCGAGGCGGGCGTCGAACGGGTCATTGAGCTTGTGCGCGAGGCCGGCGGCGTCGCGCCGGCCGCCGTGCGCCTGGACTCCGGCGATTTGGCGGCGCACGCGCGACGGACACGGCGGCAACTGGATGCAGCCGGACTGACGCAGGTGCAGATCATCGCCAGCGGCAATCTCGACGAGCGGGAGATCGCGCGGCTGATCGCGGACGGTGCGCCGATCGACAGCTTTGGCGTGGGTGCGGCGCTGGCCGTTTCCGAGGACGCGCCGTGCCTGGACGTGGTCTACAAGCTCGTGGCCTGCGACGGACGCGGCCGCATGAAGCTCGCCGCCGAGAAATCGACGCTCCCCGATCCCAAGCAGGTATTCCGGCAGTTCGACGGCGCCGCCGCCACGCACGACGTCGTCGGGCTCGCCAACGAACAGACCGACGGTCTATCGCTGCTCGTGCCGGTGATGCGTGACGGCAAGCGGCTGCCGAACCGCCGCCGGTCGCTTGATGACATCCGCGCCCATGCCGACCGCGCGCTGGCGACGCTTCCGGCGCGCCTCCGCTCGCTTGATCCGGGCACGCCTCCCTACCAGGTCGAGATCACCCCGGCTCTTCAGGAGACTGCCGCACGTACGCGGCGGCGGCTGGAATCGCAATAGCCGGTCGCGGCGCTGCAGTTTTCAGAGTGGGGAGCCGGACGTAGGCTGAAGCAGTCCACCTAGCGGGAAGCCGGTCCATGGAATATCGACGGCTCGGTCGCACTGGGCTCGAGGTGTCGCTGGTGTCGCTGGGCACCGGCGGGCCGAGCCGCTTTGGGCAGGATCGCGGCACGACGCCCCAGGCGGCTCGCCGGTTGGTCCGGCGCGCGCTCGATCACGGCGTCAACTTTTTCGACACCGCCCAGGGCTACGGCGACAGCGAGGCGCTGCTCGGAGAGGCGCTGGACGGCGTGCCGCGCGACGACTACGTCATCGCGACCAAGTACAACTACCGCGAGGACGAGACGGTCATTCCAGCGGCGGATGTGGCGCCCGCCATCGATCGGGCCCTTCGGCGATTACGGGTGGACGCGATCGACGTCATGCAGGTCCACGGCCTGTTGGATGGGCACTACGACGAGGTCGTTGCGCGGCACCTGCCGATTCTCAAGGACGCGCAGGCCGCCGGGAAGATCCGCTTCATCGGCGTCACCGAGCGCTTCACCCACGACGCCCCGCACGACATGCTGCGCCGCGCCATCGCCGACGACCACTTCGACACGCTGATGGTGGGCTACAACCTGCTGCACCAGGGCGCGGAGCGGCACGTGCTACCCGCCGCCCAGGCCGCCGACATTGGGGTGATCATCATGATCGCGGTGCGCCGCGCGCTGTCGAGCCCGGATCGCCTGCGCGAGGTGATCGCCGACCTCGTCGAGCGCGGACGGTTGCCAGCCGATGCGGTGCCGGCCGACGATCCGCTGGGGTGGCTGGTGCACGGCGACGTCACGTCGGTGGTGGACGCCGCCTATCGCTTCGCCCGTGAACACGACGCGGTCGACACGGTGCTCACCGGCACGTCGCGACCCGAGCACCTCGACGCCAATGTCGCGGGGCTCTTGCGGGGCTTACTGCCGGCGGCCGATCAGCGGCGCCTGCGGGACATCTTCGGGCACCTGGAGGAGGCGTTGGGGAACTAGGCGCGGGAACGGGCGACGACAAGGGGCGCCCCCTACCTCGTTCGTCGCAGGGTGTGCGGAGTGGATTCCCGCCTCCGCGGGAATGACGGACGTGATTTCGGGATTTCGCGAATGGGCGACCACTAGGGTCGCCCCTACATCGGCCGCGGCCGTGCCCATCGGCTACCATCGGCTAACCGCACATGCTCGCCGGAGGGCGCCATGGGCGCCGTTGACGTCAAGCCGGAAGCGCCGCCGACCCCAACCCGCGGGCCGAAGCTGGCGCCGTTCATCGTCGATTGCGACTGCCACCACATCTGGCACGAGATCGACGACGTTTTTCCCTATCTGCCGCGTCAATACGTGGAGCAGATCAAGGATTTCGGGCCGATGCTGCCCAAGCTCAGCTATACCAACGTGCCCAACGTGCTGGGGTATCGCGCCGACCTGGAGGTGACCCGCGACACCAACTTCGCCGAGTTCACGGTGAAGGAGCATTTGGACCCCTATCAGATCGACGCGGCGGTCCTGACCGGCGGCAGTGTCTATGGGGTCGTGGGGATTTCGGACGTGGACTACGCCTCGGCGCTGGCCCGCGCCTTCAACGACTGGACGCTCGACACCTGGGTGTCCGTGGACCCGCGCTATCGCATGACGCTGGCGGTGTGTCCCAACGATCCGGCGCAGGCGGCGGAGGAGATCCGGCGCCTTGGCGACCACCCCGCCGTGGTCGCCGTGATGCTGCCCGCCGGCGCGCGGCATCCATATGGCAACCGCTTCTATCACCCGATCTACGAGGCGGCCGCCGAGCACGGCCTGGTCATGATGACCCACTTCGGCGGCGAGGGCGCCGGCGTCACCAACCCGCCGACGGCGGCGGGCTATCCCTCCTACTACCTGGAGATGCGCATGGCCCGCCCGCAGATCGCCCAGGCGCACGTGGTGAGCCTGGTGTGCGAGGGCGTGTTCGAGAAGTTTCCGACGCTTCGCTGGCTGTTCATCGAGGTCGACACCTGGTGGATACCCGGTCTGCTGTGGCATTTCGACGCCGACTGGAAGGGCCTGCGGGACACCACGCCGTGGGTCAAGCGCCTGCCCAGCGAATACATCCGCGAGCACGTGCGGGTGGGCACCCAGCCGCTGGAGCAGCCGCCGCGCCGCGAGGACATGGGAACCTTCCTGGACTGGGCGCACGCCGAGGAAATGCTGGTCTACGCCAGCGACTTTCCGCACTGGGATTGGGACGAGCCCCGCGCCGCGGCGGCCATGATTCCGCGCGACCTGCGCCCTCGCATCTTTGGCGAGTCCGCGCGTGAGCTCTTCGACCTCTAGCCCGCGCCGGCACGTCGTGTGCCGCGTCGACGACCTGCCGCCGGGAAGTCGCCGCGAAGTCCCCGTAGGCGGGGAAAACGGCGTCATGGTCTTCAACGTCGGCGGGCAGTACTACGCGCTGCGCAATCGCTGTCCCCACTCGGGCGGACCGCTGGGCCGCGGCGTGATTCGCCCGCACGTGATCTCGCGCGGCGTGGGCCACTTCGACTTCGAGCGCGAGGCCGAGATCTTGAAGTGCCCGTTTCACAACTGGGAGTTCGACATCGCCACGGGCTGCGCGCTCTACGACCCCTCCATGCGCGCCAAGACCTATCCGGTAGCCGTCGAGGACGGCGAGGTGGTGCTCAGGCTCGGGTAGGCGGGCCCAGTTCGTCGGGCGTCCCGGTGAGCCTGGTCGGGGCACGCTTTCCTTCCAGCCCTGCAGACCAGCGGGCTGTGGGGAACCGTTCCTTCAGAGCTCGTCGGAGAGCGTGGTTCGACAGGCTCACCACGAACGGATTGAGATTCAGCGTTCGGACACATGTGCAACTGGGCTCGCAGGCCCAGGAGCTAAACCGCCGGAATGCTCACCTGCTGAATGCGACCCGTCTCGGCGGCCCGGTATGCGGCCTTGGTGCACTCGCCCACCCACAGGCCGTCCTCCGGCGCAAGAGGCGACGGCCCTTCGCCCTGGCACGCGCGGAGGAAGGCTTGAACCAGCAGCGGGTAGACCTCGGTGGTGCTGTCGGTGGCGTCGTAGGTCACGGTCTTGAGCGGCGCGCTGGCGTGAACGCCCTGGTGCGACGCCCATTGCAACGGCACACCGGCCACCTCACCGCCGGGATTGAAGCTCAGCCAGCCCTCGCGACCCCAGATCGTGATGTCGTTGTGCCGCTGCGACGCATATTCGGCCTTGCTGGTATAGAAGCCCGAGTTGAAGTTGCCGATCATGCCGTTCTCGAACTCAATCGTCAGCGCCGCGGCGTCCTCCACCGTGATGGGCTCGCCGCCGACGTTCTTGCACATGGCGACGACGGACTTGAAGTCCGAGCCGCTGACGTATCGCAGCATGTCGAGGTAGTGGCAGCCGAGAATGGTCAGGTGCCCGCCGCCGCCCTTCTCCTTGGAGAAGAACCAGCCGCCGGCCGCGTGGTCGTACTCGAACCGATCGGCGGGGTCCTGCCGCAGCCGCTCCTGGTCGGAGATGAAGTGGGCCTGGAATGAGAAGAGGTCGCCGAGCAGCCCCTCGGACACGATGCGGCGGGCTTCCTGGACCACCGGGTACATCCGCGAGGAGTAGGCGATGCAGAGGTGGAGATTGCGGCTGCGCGCGAGCCGGTAGATCTCGCGATAGTCCTCGATTTCCACGAATCCCGGCTTCTCGTGATAGACGTGCACGCCGGCCTCGAGCGCCTGCTTGATGGCGGCCGGCATGCGCCAGGGCTCCATGGTGATGAGCGCCGCGTCGGGATTGAATTCGCCGAACATCCGGTCCAGGTCGGTGTAGGTCGCTTGCAGCTTGGGCCCGGCGCCGTCGCGAACCTCGTCAAAGGTTGCTCCCGTGGCATCGGCGACGGCGACCTCGCCAACTTCCTCGGTCGAGAGCGCGTCGACCAGCTTCTGCCGATGCCAGGACGTGGGCTCGGTGATCAACGCGACGCGTAGGGGATCGCTCATGCTGGGTCGCCTCCGTGGTGGGAGCGTCGGCAGTGAGACGGGAGTCGCCGACGCAGCGTCAGGCAGTCGGTGGTCGGGGCGGCGAGATTCGAACTCGCGACCTCCTGAACCCCATTCAGGTGCGCTACCAGACTGCGCCACACCCCGGTGGCAGGAGTCTAGCAGCGGCGTCCAGGCTAGGAGCGCAGGGCGCGCCGGAGCTGACGGTGACGGCGCCAGATGGCCAGGGGCGACCGCAGGGGCTCCATCACGGCCCGAAGTTCGGACCAGCTGGCGGCTCGCGGCGAGTCCGCGGTTTCGGAGCCGGAAGCCGTTGCCAGGTGTGCGTGGCTGCGCCGAAACTCCGCCAGGCGCCGAAGCCCCGCGAGCCTCCCCCGGACGGCGGCGAGATTCCGCTGCCGCCAGACGGTGACCGGCAGCGACGCGGCGTCGTAAGCCAGGATCAGCGGCAGCCAGCGCAGCAGCGGTCCGAGTGGATAGTTCTTGGCGATCAACCACACCTTGTTCCGGCCAAGGTGGAACGTCTTGAGCGGCGAATCTTCCGCCCACGTGGCCGAGTGCATGTGGCGAACCCGCGCCGTGGTCACGTATCGCGCCGTCCACCCCAGCCAGCGCGCGCGCCAGGCGAGGTCGACGTCCTCCAGATAGGCGAAGAAGCGCTCGTCGAAACCGGCGGTTGCCTGGAGCAGCTCGCGCCGATACAGCGCCGCCCCGGCGCTGGCGCCGAAGACGTCCCCGTCGGAGTCGTCCTGCAAGGGAGTCCCGGCGTTTCGATCCCACGCGATGCCCAGTGGATCCAGGCTGATGCCGGCGGAGTCGATGATTTCGGGATCGTGCAGATAGACCATGCGGCTGGCGAACATGCCGGCGTCCGGATGCGCGGTCGCGGCGCTCACCAGGCTGGCCAGCCAATCCGGGTCGGGGATCGCGTCGTTGTTGATGGTGGCGACAAGCGGCGCGCGGGCGGACACGAAGCCGCGGTTATTGCCGGCGGCAAATCCCGTGTTCTCTGCAAGCTCCACCACGCGCACCGATGGGAATTCGCCCCGGACCCAGGCCGCCGTGCCATCGGTTGAGCCGTTGTCGACCAGAATGACCTCGTGGTGGACGTTCTTCTGGCCGACGATGGCCGGCAGCGATTCGGCCAGCCGCTCGCGTCCGTTCCAGGTCACGACGACGACCGAGGCTTCGAGGTCTTGCACTGGCGTCATGATCCGGCGCGACCGCTAGACTTCAGGCGGCAGATGCATCCGGCGCCGCTGGTTGGGATTCGCGTGGCTCCCCCGCTCCGATTTCTCTCCCCTACCAAGTTGCGAACCTACGCAACCTGTCCGCTGCAGTACAGGCATCGGTATGTCGATCGCCTGGAGTCTCCGTACACCCCGGCCTCACTGGTTGGCCAGGCCATCCACGAGACGCTGGAAGCGAACTTCCGGGCGAAGAAGCATACGCGTCGCGACTTGCCGACGTTCGAGGCCCAGGAAATCTTCGACCGCGTCTGGGAGCGACACGCGCCCGGTCCCGCAGACGCCGCCGACCCCGACGATCCATGGGAGGCGGCCTACGAGTCCGGTCGGTCCGCACTGGAGCACTATCTGACCGAAGCCGCCGCGGCCCTGGTGCCGCATCTGGTCGAGCATCGATTCCGGTTCACGATCCCCAGCGTGCCATGGCCCGTCGTCGGCACGGTCGATCTGGTGGATCACAACGGCACGGTCATCGACTTCAAGACCTCCCGCCGGCCTTACCACGCCTCGTATCTCGATGGCGATCTCCAGCTCATGTGTTACGCGATCGGGTACGCCGCGTTTCGCGCCGGGTCGCGGGTCCGGCCCGGTGAGTTGCCGTCGCCGTACTTCATTCCGGACGTCCGCGTGGACGTGCTGGTGATCGGCGATCCGCCATCGGTGCAGCGGCTCGAGGCGCGCTACGACCGCGAGGCGCTGCGAGAGTTCGGAGAGCGCGCGGCGAGCATCGCGTTGGGAATCCAGGACGAGCAATTCGAGGCGTTCTGGCGGGCGCCCGACGCGGCTGAGGATGCCAACGTCTGCCGGCGGTGCTCCTACGTGGATCGGTGCCCGGACGCGCTGGTGTCGGCCGACGAGCTACTGAAAGCGGACGGCGAGGACGGAGACCAGGAAGAATAGGGCCGAGATTCCGATCGTGAAGTTGAAGAGCACGCGGTCGATTCCGCGCCGCGAGGCGAAGAACGAGCTGTCGCTGCCGCCCAGCGCCGAGCCCACGCCGGCGTTGCGTACCTGAAGCAGCACGACGCCGATCAAGATGACCGCCAAGACCACCTGCGCCGCCTGAAAGCCGGAACCCACGGGCTTACTCCTGAAAGGGGACTTGCCCCGGAATCACCTAATGCTCAGTGCGGCATGACCCGAGGGCCAAGAGCCACGCCGCACGCTCAGCATACCGGAGCGGCTCCCCTCTGGGGGCAAGTTTGGGCGCGTCAGTCCCGCACGCCTGCCGTCACTTCTGCGCCATAGTCGTCATTCCGGCGGAAGCCGGAATCCAGTCCGGTCGAATCTGGAGGCCCGACGGATGCTTGGCGTCGGGCGGATCTGAGACCCGCCCCTACGGCACACGGCCAGTGCGTCTCAGGCGCCGGCCGTCGCCAGCTTCGCGCGGGACATCTGGGCCGCGACCTTGATGGCGTGGTCCAGGCTGTCTTCGCGTGCGCGTCCTTCGCCCGCGCGGCCGTAGGCGGTGCCGTGGTCCACGCTGGTGCGGATGATGGGCATGCCCACCGACACGTTGATGCCGTCGAAGAACCCCGCGGTCTTGACTGCCACGTGGCCCTGGTCGTGATACATGGCGACGATGCCGTCGAAGCGACCGTCGATAGCCTTGTTGTAGACCGTGTCGCCCGGCTCGGGGCCGGTCACGTCCAGGCCTTCCGCCCGCGCCGCCTCGATGGCCGGCAGGATCTCGTCGGCGTCTTCGTCACCGAACAGCCGGTCCTCGCCCGCGTGGGGATTGAGCCCGTTGACCGCGATGCGCGGCTGCTCGAAGCCCAGCAGCTGCAGCGACTCGTGCAAAAGCCGAATGCAGTGCAACACGTTGTCGCGCGTCACGCGATCGATGGCCTCGCGCAGCGAGACGTGCGTGCTGTTGTGAATCACCCGCAGCGTCGGCGCGACCAGCAGCATGCGCGTGCCCGGCGTCTTGGTCAGGTCCGCCAGAAGCTCCGTGTGTCCGGCGTAGTGATAGCCGGCGCGGTTGATGGCTTCCTTATGAATCGGTCCGGTGACGATGGCCGCTGCGCGACCGTCCATGACGAGCTTGGCGGCTTCGATCACGGCCTCGGCGGAGGACCGCCCGCCCTCGACCGTCACCTGCTTGAACGGCAGGTCGCTCAGGTCCTCGCCCCAGGGGTCAAAGACCTCGATGGCGCCATGGACGTAGGCGGCCGATTCCGGATCGGCGGCGCGCACGTCCAGCTCCGATCCGAGGATTCCGGCCATTCGTTCGATCGCCGACACGCTGCCCACGGCGAGCGGTCGGCACATGGCGTAGGTCTCGGGCTTGGCCAGGGACTTGATCAGGATCTCCGGCCCGACGCCCGTCGGGTCGCCCATGGTGATGGCGAGGATCGGTCGGTCGGCGTCGGCGTTTGCGTTGGGGATGCGGGGCTCCTTTGACGTGCGCCCTCGAAGTCACTCGGCGGCAAGTGTAGTCAGGCCGAGAGGTGAGTGCGCGGACGGGTTGCGGTTCGCGGGCTACGGCGGTCCGATCGTGCGCAGGGCGTCCACCAGCGCCGTCGGGCCGCCCATGACGCCGGCCTTGGTCACCACCGGCCAGCCCGCGCCGGGACCGGATGTGAACACGCCGTAGGGCACGCCCCACCCAATCTCACCGGCAAGCTCGATGGCTTCCGCCGGGATCGCGGCGAACGCGGCTCGCGCCGTGTCGCCGCCCGAGAGCACCAGGCCGATCGGGTGCGTGCCGCGCCAGATGGTGGCCGTGAACTGGCTCACCAGGGCCTGCTGCGCGGCCTGGGCCTCCGGAGACGGAGCCTTGACGGGAATCACGGCATCGATCAGGGCGGGGCGGTCGAGCGACCAACCGGCGCGCACCGACGCGGCCACCATGATCGAGATGCCGGGTTGCTGCAGGAGTGGAATGGGTTTTATCGCGAAGGTTGCCAGCGCCTCGGCCACTTGCCGCTGCGTGTGGTCCATCGGCGACCCGATGATGGCGAGCGTGCGGGTCGTGCGCGATACCTCGGGAACCGGCTGGGGAAAGGACGCTGTGCATCGCGCCAGGGACGCGGCCAGGCCCGCCGATCCGGCGCTGACGTGCATGAGATCGGCGGCGTCCATGGCCACCGCCACGCACTCCAGATCGGCGTCCTCGGCGATGTCCGGCAGGATCACGTTCACGCCCGCGTCGCGGGCATTCCGCAAGGCGTCGGCAAGCTCGGCCATGCCAGACCGCACGATCTGCGTCGGGATGACGCGGCACGTCAGCGGCGAGGTCGATTCGATCAGCGTGGGAATGTGCGACTCCAGGGCCGGCGTCACCGGGTCCCGGCCGGGTTCGGCCTCGGAAACGGGCGTGCCCCAGAGCGCCAGTGTGCCCGACTCGGTGGTCCGGCCCCCCGAGGGAAATGCCGGCGTGTACACCAGCGTCGAAACGCCCGCGCCGTCGAGCGCCGCCTGGATCTCGGCCGCGATGTTCCCGCGCAGCAGCGAATCGGTCTTCTTGTAGATCAGGGCGGAGGAGTCGAGCGCGCCGACGGCGCCGCGCACGGCGTCGTAGGCGGCGGAAGCGTCCAGGTGTCTGGACGCGGTGCTCATGGCCGCCGCGTCGGCGTCCGGCGGCCACGCGCCGTCGCGGGTGGAGACCAGCGCCCGGCGCCCGGCATTGCGGAACTGCAGCGCCGTGTCCAGGGCGCCCGTCAGGTCGTCGGCGATGATCGCCCACCGCGGCATTGGCTAGTTCGTCAGGGGAAGCGTGTCGGGCGCGTGGGTGAGCACGGCCACGGATGGGTTGGCGCGAGCATTGGCGGCTGCCATTTCGAGCGCCGCCTCCACCGTGTCCGCCCGGTCGAACGCCAGGGCGCGGGCGTCCTCGCGCGCCACGCCGTCCGAGACCAGGATGATGCGTGCGTGCTCACGGACGCGCGCCCACGCGGTCGCCAGCGATGCGGCTACCGGGTCGTCGAACTCACCCTTTTCGTAGCGGGTGATGAGCGCGTCGGCCGGGGACGCCGCGTAGTCCAGCATCTCCGGATGCATCACGGCCACGCCCTCGGGGCACGGTGTCACCACGACGATCGTGCCTCCCGGACGCACCATCATGGCTGCGGGATACAGGCTCTTGTGCGCCTGCCAGAACTCGATATCGCACGGGTGCGAGCCGGCAATCACAATGTCGAGCCCCGTCGGCGCGGGTACGCCGTAGATGCTTTGAGCGTCCGCCACGGCGCGCCGGTAGGCGCCGCGCGTGGTTCCGAAGCGCGCCGTGACGAGTTGGCCGTCGCTGTTGAGGGTGACGTTGAGGACGTGGTGCATGCCGGACCGTTCGGCGATGCGCTCCATCTCCCGGCGCACGGGCGTCACCACCTGGCCGAGCAGCGGATCGACCGCCCGCGCGCTGAACATGTGGGTCGCGGCGGTGGTGGCCGCGCCGGACACGCCCGGTTGCACGATCTTGGCCCCGGCCGAGAACCCGGCGATGTGGTGGGGCACGACCGCGCCCGTGCCGATGACCAGGTCGGTCTCGAACAGCCCGGCGTTCACGTGCACCGGCGTGCCGTCGGGCGTGGTGCCCAGGTCGCGCAGCGGGGCCACCGTGTGGTCGTGCTGGGTGACTTCGACCCGGCTGAGCACCTCGTCGCCAAGCTTGGCGCGAACTTCGTCCGGCGTCATCGGACGGTGCGTGCCCAGGGCGATCATCACCTGCACAGCGTCGTCGGGCAGGCCGCCGGCGCGCAGTTCCTCCAGGATCGCCGGTACGAGCAGATGGGTCGGCGTTTCGCGAGTGATGTCATCGACCAGGATGAGCGCCGAGCGAGCGTCGGCGGCCGCCTCGCGCAGACGCGCGCAGTCCACCGGGTCGGCCAGCGCTTCGCGGATCACGCGCTCCGGATCGGGCGCCGGCGGGGCCGGGTGCGGTGTGAACACCCCGGCCAGCACGGCGTCGTGGTTGACTCGAAAGCGCAAATCATCCGCGCCGTAGGGAATCGTGACGACTTCGCCTGGCACGGTCCGCTCCGGTCTGCTCTGGGCTACGCGGCCACCACTTGATTTCGGAGCACGCCGATCTTCTCGAGCTCGATCTCGACCGAGTCTCCCGGCGCGAGCGGCCCGACGCCTTCGGGCGTGCCCGTGAAGATGCAGTCGCCGGGTTGCAGCGTGAGGCCCTGCGCCAGGTAGGTGACCAGCGACGCGACGTCGAAGAGCATGTCGGACGTGTTGTTGTCCTGCTTGGTTTCGCCGTTCACGCGCGCCTGGATGCGCAGGTTGTTGGGGTCGATGTCGGTCACGATGCAGGGACCGAGCGGTGCGAACGTATCCAGGCCCTTGCCCATCAGGATGCAACCCATGGCCATTTCGGCGAATTGCAGCTTGCGGGCGCTCACGTCGTTGCCGCAGGTGTAGCCGAGGACATAGTCGAGCGCCTCGGAGACGTCGACGTTGCGGCAGGTCTTGCCCATCACCACCACCAGCTCCGCCTCGTAGTGGACCTCGCCGAACGGCTCCTCCTGGAGCGCGGGATCGTTGATGGCGTGACGGAAGCCTTCCGCTCGGGGCAGCACGATGTCGTCCCCGGGACCGCTGATGGCCGTGGTCGGCTTGATGAACAGCATGGGCATCTTGGGTACGCCGCTCTCACCGACGGTCTCCATGATGTGTTCCATGTAGTTCAGGCCGACCCCAATGGCCTTGCCCGGCTCCACCGGGGCCAACAGCTTGAGGTCGTCGACCGATCCGACGGCATCGCCAACCGAGTAGTCCCCGAAGATGTCCCCGTCGATCGCGTGGACGGTGCCGTCGTCATCGAGTGAGCCGTGGCGAGCGCCGGAGTCGTGGGCGTATCGGACGATCCGCATGGTGGTTGACCGATCAGAAGCGAGGGGCAGGCAGCGGTCCGCAGCGTAGCATCGCCCGTGCGCTTGGCCGGGCTATTTCGCGTTTACGAAGTCCAGGATCGCCGCGCGACACTCATCGGGCGCCTCCAGGTGCGGCCAGTGGCCCGCGTGCGCAACATTGACCTGGGTGGCATTGGTCGCGCGGGCGGTGAGGATGGCCGCGTCGTCCTCGGTGACGAAGGGGTCGGCGTCGCCGCGCAAGACCAGAATGGGCGCCCTGATCGTGCGGGACGCCTCCAGATACTCCGCGCCGATCATGGCGCGCAAGCATCCGGCGACAACGCCGGCGGCGGCGAGCGCCGCCGCCTCGCACATCGACGACAGGTGTTCGTCGGCCAACTCTTCGACAAGGCCGCGCGTCAGCCAGCGCCTGGCGGCATCGGCATCCCATCCGCGCATTTTGATTCGCTCGTGCACCGTCCAGAGGCTGTGCACGTCGCGGACAAACGCGCCCGACCCGAGGAGGACCAGGCGCTGGACGTGGCTGGGGTATCGCGCCGCGAAGCACAGGGCGACGAGTCCGCCGTAGTCGTGAGCCACGATCGGAATCGGATCGAGCTGATTGGCCTGGTGCAGCGAGTGATGCAGCAACGTGGCGGCCTGGTCGATGTCGCCCGCGAAGCCCGCGGGCGGGCTCTGGCCGAAGCCGGGAAACTCGAGCATCAGCGCGCGCCGGTCCTCAGGAAGCCCCTGGGTCACCAACTCCCAAACGACCGCGCCGGGCCCCAGGCCGTGCAAGAACAGAATGCCCGACCCCCGCACGCCCGTGGTTGCCAGATTGATGCGCTGTCCTCGCACCTGGAGCATTGGCATCAGCGAGTACTGCCCGCGGCGTCTGTCCCACGCCCTTGCTCAGGCGGTTTCAACTCGTGCCTGCAGTGATGGTCGGTATGCATGCGGTGTTTCCGGGTCACGCCTTGGATGGCGTGTTGGCGCCATCCCGAGCGTTGCGCAGCTCCTCTTGCAGGCTCTCCGCGTAGCTGTCGACGGCGGCGCGCACTCGCTCGATCCGGACGATGGACGGCAGCACGCGTTGGCGCGCGGTCTCCTCAACCGTGTCGTGCATCTGCTCTGTCGAGCGCGCGGTGCGCCGCAATCCCTGCTTGATCTTCACGGTGGTCTCGATGATGGCAATGGACCCGACCACGCCGCCCACGAACAGCGCCAGGAACAGCACGCAGCCCTGGATGACCAGGATGATGATTGCCACGTCGCGCGCGACGTCCCACCCGTCCATCAGCGTCGACGCCTTCGCCGTCGCCGCGACCGGCTGCGGCGTCGCCGCGGCTGGTCGTGCCGCTCTTTGGTCTTACCTTCGGCGGCCTCGGCGGCGCGCTGCGCGGCCTCGCGGGCCTTGCGCAACCTGGCCCCCACCTGCGCGATCAACTCGCTGCCGCGCTGGGGCGCGAGCACCGTGCCAATCGCGCCGCCGACGATGAACCCGAGTGCCACGCCGAGCATGATCCAGGCCATGTCCGG
Source organism: Chloroflexota bacterium (assembly GCA_022821905.1). Lineage (GTDB taxonomy): Bacteria > Chloroflexota > UBA11872 > UBA11872 > UBA11872 > JAJECS01. The sequence continues at coordinate 50,895 of JAJECS010000027.1, forward strand.
CACCGCCTAGCGCCACTGCCCGCGCAGAAGGCTGAGCGCGCGGCGGGCCACGCGAACGCCTCGCGATGTCGTGCGCGAGCCGGCGGCGACGGTTTCCTGCACGCTCTCGGCGGTGGCGCGAACGGTGTCGACGGTGTCGCGTGCGGAGTCGATGATTGGGGTGACCTCGGCGCGAATCGCCGCGAGCATGCGCCACAGCAGCAGGCCGGTCGTCGCCAGCATCAGCGCGGCCAGCAGGCCGACCGACGCGAGCACGATGACGGCGATGTCACGGACGACTTCTAGCGCTTCCACGACCCTGCCCTGCGGCTAGGCGCGCTGAAAGCGCTCCAGGAAACGCGCGGGTTGCACGATGCGCCGAATGAGTCGTTGCCGGATGACCCGCCACGCTTCGTCAACGGCTCGCCTTTCTGCCCGCGTCACACGGTGCTGACTATAGGTGGCCCGCATGTATGCCACAGCCACCGTCTCGGGCGGACTTGCCCCGTCAGCGCCAGCCGCCATGGTGTCGGGGAACAGCCACGCGCCCAAGCGCCGCGACACCTCCTGCGGCGTCTCGGACGCCCCGGTATTGTAGCCAGCGCGGCGCGCGTAGCTCACCATCCGCGCGTAGACCCGCTGCACGCCCGTGCTTGGCTGCTGCAGGCGGTTGCGCGCGAACACCGCGCCAACCGTGGCCAGCACGATTGCCGCCAGCGCGCCGAGAACGACGGCGATGCCGACCAGGACGCCGGCGATATTGCCGAGCACCTCGCCAAAGCCGCCCTCCTCGTCGGGCTCAACCGCCGAGAATCCTCCACCCGCGGAACCGCTCATCAGCTCGAGATCTTCGAGCAAGTCGTCGAAGCTGGGTCCAAGGCCTCCCACAACGTTATCCACGGCAATGCCGTCACCGGCGGCGTCGGTTTGGCGTTCCACCGGCAGGCGGAACCCCGAAGGCTCGAAGGCCACCCAGCCATACCCCGGAAAATAGACCTCCACCCAGGTATGGGCGTGTTCGGGATTCACGAAAAATCGGTTCGTCGCCTGGTCATAGTCGCCGGCCACGAAGCCATTCACGAGCCGGGACGGAATGTCCAGGGCGCGCACCAGGACAGCCATGGTGGACGCAATGTTCACGGCTGAACCGCGTCGCGATTCCGTCAGGAAAAAGTCGGTCGCGTCGCGATCGCCGGGGAGCGGTGGAGCATCGACCGCAAACGGGAAACGCCGCATGAAGAATTCGATGGCGAGCACGCGATCGAATGCCGTTTCCCCAGCTTCCGCGAAGCGCTGGGCAAGCGCGAGCACGCGATCCGGCATTTCGGGCAACTCCAGATAGGGCGTGATCCACTCCGGGTATTCCGTAGTGGCTCCCCGGAGCTGCGCGATCGTCGCCCCGGAGAACGTCGAATCCACCGAATAGACGAGGCGCTGCCCGACGCGACGCGTGGCGCGGATTGACGCGTAGTCGTCGATCGGCGCGCCGGAGTCGTCCACCTGCGCGAGGTAGCGACGGTTGACCCGAATGACGTCGCCGGGCGAATACAGCACCGACGTGGTGAAGTCGAGCATTTCCACGTTGGTCCGCACGGGAATGCGCGCCTCGAGCCCAAACGATTCCGCCAGCGGCGCGCTGGGCTCGCGCTCGGCCAGCTCGCGATACGTGCTGCGCCAGCCCTGTCCGGTGTAGATGTCGAACGTCTGCCCCTTCCAGTAGTTGGGTGACGTTGACTCGATGATCATGCTGCCGCGTGGCTGAAACGGTTGCGGACCGCTCAGCCCCATCGACTCACGTCCGGCAAGCGCCGCGCCGGCGGGGTTCGAGACCCCGCCAAACAAGCGCTGAATGCCCGTCTCCACGTTGCCCCAGCCGTCGCCCAGGTAGGTCCAAAACGCCTCGGCCACGGGATTGCCGGCCGCCCGAGGCAAGGCCACGGACAGCGACACCACCAAGGCGATCACGATCAGGGCCCACGCGAACGCCGTATTGCCCAGGCCGCGCGAGTAGGTGGTGCCCGACGTGGCCCACTTCGATTCCAGGGACGTCGTGCGCAGGTGCACGATCAGCGCCAGGGCCGCTGTGAGGAACACGACGAAGGGGATCCAGTCGGGACCGATGTAGGTCACGTTGATTCCGAGCGCCAGCATGCCCGGGGTCAGGGCCCACAGGGCGCTGCGACGTCGAAACGCCATCCAGCCGGCGAAATACCCCATGCCCCAGGCGGCCATGGTCATCCAGAAGAGGAAGACGACGTTGTCGCGGCTGACCTGGAACGCGAAGGCCGATTGGAACCAGCCCTCGAGCCGGAAATACAGGTCTCGCAACAGCTCCCAGGTTTCGTCGACCGCGGCGTTGAGGGGCGGCTCGCCGCCGAGCGCTCCCGACTGGCGGAGTTGCACCCACTCCACCGTGTCGCCGAACAGCGCCGCGAAGTTGCGCACGCCGTCGATGGGACCGGGAAGGGCCTCCGACGCGACGACATAGGCCACGGCCAGGTCGCTCACGACGCCGATCGCCACGATCCAGACCGATGACATGCGGCGCGCGGATAGCCACCACGCGGCTAGCACGGCCACGACCGCCACGGCGAACAGCACGCCCGTTCCAGGCGCCCACCCAACCAGGTGAATGCTGGCGAGCGGCGCCAGCGTGGCCGCCAGCAACAACCCAAGGGTCAGCAGTGAGCTGGCCGGCAGGGTTGGGAACCGGATACGGCTGGCGGTCTCGGCGGCCACGCTCATGCGGCTATTGGTATGCCAGCGACACCGTCGGTCGCCGCTGCCCCTCCGCCGCGGGCCCGCCGTGCCGGCTGGGCTGCACCGTCGAGAAGGTTGCGCCCTGGGTCACGCTGGTGAAGGAAACCCCCGCGGTTTCGGCCCCCTCCTTGAGCCCGGCGTTGGAGGGCGCGTCGTCGAATGTCGCGGCATCCACGCCAATGGCGATCGGATAGACGGCGCGCTGCGCCAGGTGGGTCAGACTTCCGATCCAGGCCGGGTCCGCGGACGGCGAGATGGCGACCAGGCTGACCCCGCGCCCGAGGATCGGCGCCGCGCTCGCGAGCACGTCGCCGAACGCGACCGTGCCGCGTGCTTGCACGATGGCCAGCGACTCCAGGATTCGCCAGAGCTGCCGCAGGCCCCGTTGCGGCTCGATGATGTAGCGGGCGCCGCGTCCCTCGGCCAGCAGGCCGACGGATTTGCCGTCGCGCACGAATTGATAGGCAAGCGAGGAGACGATCTTGACACCGTATTCCTCGGTGGACTCGTCGCCGTGACCGGCCTGCACCGCGGCGTCCAAATCGAGCGCCACCCAAAGACTGGCGGTCGGCTCGAGGTCGAACTCCTTGACCAGCAGCGTTTCGCGCCGCACCGACGTCGGCCAGTGGATGCGTTTGAGCGGGTCGCCGGGCTGAAATTCGCGCAGGCCGCCGGCGTCCGTCGTCACCTGCTGGGTCCGCTTCGATGAGCGCGCCGCGCCCACCAGCGTTCCGGCGGGCACGGCCACATCGTGCATTACCGATATCGGCGGGTAGACCACGATGGTGTTCTCCTGGGCGAGCCGGCGTTCGGCCGTGAACAGGCCAAACGGGTCGCCGACGGTCACGTCCGCCGGTCCGAGCTTGTAGAGGCCGCGTCGACCCGCTTCGCCATGCGTGCGCCAGCGGCGCGCCCCGCGGCCGCCAAGGCTGATAGCAATGGACGCTCGATATCCGGGGAGCTCGGAATAGTCCTCGACTTCGAGCATGAGGATGGGCAGCCGGCTGCCGCTGCGGATCTCGAACTCCTCTTCGATCACGTCGCCGACAGTCGCCCACTGGGTGCGGAGATTACGCTGGACGGTGAGCCCGCGTGATGCCAGGCGCGTCCAGAGATACGACAGCAGCACAATGCTGAGCAACGCGTACATCAACCAATACGCGATGGGCGACGTGGTCACCAGTGCCACGACGACGAGCAGGCCAAGCAGCACGATGATGACCGGTCGTTGCAGGGTGACCGCAGGTTTAGGCTGGCTGGCCGCGACCGACACGGGGCCCTCCACCGGGCGTGGGATGCAAGCAACTTCCGCCCGGATTTGAGGCCGACTCTAGCATGCGGCAGAGCGACCGGCGCGAGGCCAAGCGGCGCCAACGCCTTGTGGCCGGAGCTGCGCGTTCGGTGCGTCGACCCATGGCACGCGGAGAATTCCCGGAAGCGCCGTGCGCCTGGGATAGACTCCAGCGGAGGGGTGCCCGAGTGGTTGAAGGGGACCGTCTCGAAAACGGTTTGGCGTGTTGAGCGTCACGTGGGTTCGAATCCCACCCTCTCCGCCGGGTAGTGGCGGCTGACGTTTCGGTGAACACTCAGAGCCTGTCGTGACGCCCGAGCGCGCCGCCGACATCGGCATCGTCGTCTTCTGGGCCTTCGCGTTCTGGTTCATGGGCATTGCCCTCCACATGGCGACTGGCGCGCACCACGCCGTCATCTGGGGCGTCTGGGCAGCGTGTGGCCTCGTGCTGCTCGCAGCCTGGCGAAGCGGATACGAGACTTTCGCCATCCTTGGCTTCTGGGCGGTGGTCTTCGTGTCCGCGGGCATCTGGGGTGTGGCGTCGTGGGGGGCTGGCTGATGGCGGCAGGACGCGGGGTGTTCAGCTCTGAGCGCCATGACTGGCGGATCCCGCAAGTATTCTGTGACCCTATGCCCGCGCGTTGGCAAATCACCCTCTCCGCCCGGCCTCCAGGCATGACGCTTCCATGAGCAATCCGAACCCGTCGCTCGTAATCCGTGCCGGGCGGCTCATGTGTCCGGCAACCGGAATCGACGGTCCGGGCGCCGTGACGGTCGCCGGCGATCGCATTGCCGCCGTCCACCTCGATGGCACAGGTGCGCCGCCGTCCGGCAGACGAGAGCTTGAATTCCCGCACGGCATCCTCCTGCCCGGTCTGATCGATCTCCACGCCCATCCGGGATTGGGCGACTCCAAGCACGACGTGGATCCCGATCGCTACCTGCTCGCCCGCGGCACCACGACGGCCATGTCGCAGGGCGATGCCGGCGCGGCCAACTGGCCGCTCTATCGCGACACCGTCATCGGCGCGGCGCGGCTGCGGATCAAGCTCGCCATGCACCTGGCGCTTCCCGGCGAATCCGCGCCGCATCCGAGCCACTCCAAGCTCGACGATCTAGACGCGGACGCGTGCGCGCGCGCCGTCCGCGAGGGCGGCGACCACATCTGGGGCATTGCCGTCACGACGAACTTCCTGGGCACCGGAGACCTCGATCCGCGGGAGATTCTGGCGCGCGGCATTGCGGCGGCGGAGGCCGTGGGCTGCCCGATCATCTATGGCTCGCGCTACCACGACGATTGGCCGCTGGACGACCAGCTCAGGCGCCTGCGCCCCGGCGACATGGTGACCTATTGCTTCCACGACGGACCGGACCGCATCGTGCGCGACGGTCGAGTCCTCGACTGCGTCCACGAGGCGCGCGCCCGCGGAGTGCTGTTCGACACCGGGCACGGGATGAACTCGTTTGTCTACGACATCGCCGAGGCCGCGATCGCCGATGGGTTTCCGCCCGACGCCATCTCAACGGACATTCAGCGGCGGCACGTCGGCGCGAGCCCGCCGCACGATCTCCCGCTCGTCATGTCCAAGCTGCGCGCGGCGGGCATGTCGGAAGCCGACATTTGGCCCCGCGTGACCGAGGAACCGGCACGGATTCTCGGCATGGCTGGCGAAATCGGAAGCCTGGCGCCGGGCGCCTGCGCAGACCTGGCGGTCCTCGATTGGGCGCCGTCACCCGTGCCCCTGGCGGACTGCAAGGGCGTCACGCGGTCCGGAGGCCGCTGGCACGCCCGGCTTGTCGTACGCGGCGGCGCCGTCGTCGAAGCGACCGCTACTTAGGGCCGCGGCTTCGCGCGCCACCCACGGCGCTGATAGCCTCGACTGAACGTGGTGCGTGAGGTCGGACGCGATGGCGCGAGTGCTCGTGGCGATGAGTGGGGGCGTGGACAGCTCCGTCGCCGCCGCGTTGCTCGCCCGCGAGGGCCACGAGGTGATCGGCGTCACGTTCAACCAATGGCCGGCGAGCCAGACCCTTCGCAACGCCCGAAGCGGATGCTGCGCGCCGCGGACCATCGACGACGCGCGACACGTCTGCCAGATCCTCGGCGCGCCGCACTATGTGCTGAACTTCCGCGCCGAGTTCGAGGCGGCGGTCATCGACCCATGGTCCCGCGGCTACCTCCGGGGCGAGACGCCGAATCCCTGCGTGACGTGCAACGACCGCGTGCGCTTCCCGGAGCTGATTCGCAAGGCCGATGAGCTGGGCGCCGAGTTCGTCGCGACCGGCCACTACGCGCGCGTCGCGAACGGGGCATCGTGGCGTCTGCTCCGCGCCCGCGATTCGGGCAAGGACCAGTCGTACGTGCTGCATATGCTGCAGCAGGATCAGCTGCGGCGGGTCCGTCTGCCGCTGGGCGACCGGCTGAAGTCCGACGTTCGCCGGATGGCCGCCGAGTTTGAACTGCCGGTGGCCGCCAAGCCCGACAGCCAGGAGATTTGCTTCGTTCCCGACGGTGACTACGCGGCCGTCGTGCGGCGCCGGGGAACCAGCGGCGAGGGTCCGATCGTCGAGCCCGATGGACGGGTGGTCGGGCGTCACGACGGCATCGAGACCGCGACCATCGGGCAGCGCCGGGGACTCGACCTTGGCGGCGGCAGCGGCCGTCGCTACGTGACGTCAATCGACGCCGAGCGGAATACGCTGGTGGTTGGTTCGCGTGAGGCGGCGTTGGTGAAGTCGGTATCCGTGCGCGACGTGCGTTGGCTCAACGGACCCGCGGCGAGTCCGCCGGCGCACGCCGAGGTGCAAGTTCGCTCCCACTCCCCGGCCGCGCGCGCCCGGCTCGAGCCGAAATCCGGCTCGACGCTGTCGGTCGTGTTCGACGAACCGGCTTGGGCGCCGGCCCCCGGCCAGGCCGCGGTGTTCTATCGCGGCGACGAGGTGCTGGGCGGCGGCGTGATCGACAGACCGGAGGTGAGTTGATGCCGGATGTCTACTGCCCCATATGCTTCGAGCTTGTCGAAGATAAGCGCGTGTTTTGCGAGACGTGCGGCCAGTTCATCCATGAAAACGCGCCGGCCGATTCGCGCGAATGGGATTCTCGTCCGCCGGATCTGACTCCGGTGGCGCCCGCCGCAACCGAAGCGCCCGTGGTGATCAACCTGCCGGACGAGCACATGCCCGACGCCTCGCCCGACGAGGCCCCTAGCGACGAAAGCGATAGCGCACCAGCGCCCTGACCGCGGCGGGGCCGTCGACCCACCAGCGCAGCTTCTTGGCGGATCGTGCCTCGTACGAGGTCGGCAGTTGCGCGATGCGCTCGCCGCGTCGGAGGAACCGCGCCGTGAGCTCGACCTCGAGGTCGAATGAATTCGCCGTCAGCACGACATCCTCCAGCACCTCGCGGCGCCACATTTTGTGGCAGGTTTCCATGTCGCGCACCGAGGCGCCGTAGAGCAGGTTCGTGAGCAGCGTGAGAAAGCGATTGCCGAGCCGGTAGAGCCGCGACTGCGATCCCAACGGTCGGTATCCGTAGACGACCCTGGCTTCGCCGCGCAGGATCGGCTGAATCATGGCCAGGAAGTCCTGCGGGTTGTACTCGAGGTCGCCGTCGTGAATGACCACCACGTCCCCGCGGGCCTCGCGCAGACCCGAGCGAACGGCCGCGCCCTTGCCCCGGTTTTGCGCGTGATTGATGACGCGGATTCCGGGGATGGCGGCTGACTCGATCTCGACGGTTGTCGCATCCGTGGAGCAATCGTTGACCACGATGATGTCGAGATCGAGGCCCACGGCAGCGACGCGGCGTAGCGCTTCGGCGATCGTGGGCGCCTCGTTATACGCCGGCACGATCACGCTGAGGGTCACCGCAGGCGCCACCGCAGCCGAGCGATATCCACGAACGAGTTCAGCACCACCAGCGGGCTGTTGCCCGACGAGTCGCCGGCCGTGCGCGGATAGTGGTGGACGCCGACCTCGGTGTAGGTGTGTCCGGCATGCGTGGCGCGGGCCACGAGCTCGGCGGAGATCACCGCGCCGCGCCCGGCGATGAACTCGATGTCCTGCACCACTTCGCGGCGAAACAGCTTGAAGCCACAGTCGATGTCGCGCACGTTGAAACCCATCACCAGCCGCACGACCAGTCCCCAGAGGCGTGCATTGAGCGATCGGTGCGCCGGATCGGCCCGCTGGATGCGATAGCCCAGCACGAAGCCGTGCGTTCCGAGCGCGTTCACCAACCCCGGCAGGTCCGCAAGCGAAAACTGGCCGTCGCCGTCGACGTAGCAGATCAGCGGGGCTCGCGCGGCAGCAAAGCCCGAGCGCAGCGCATGCCCATAGCCCAGGTTGGTTGGGTGCTGCACCACGCGCACGCGGTCGTCACCCGCGGCCGCCTCGCGGGCTCGCTCGGCCGTGCCGTCGCTCGAGCCGTCGTCGACGATGAGGATCTCGTAGTCATCGCCAAGCGCGCCGACGTGCTGCCCGGCGTCGGCGATGACCGCGGCGACATTCTCCGCCTCGTTATGACACGGAAAAACCACCGAGATTTGCGGCATGGGTTGCCCGGCTGTTGAGGAGGCGGTCGACATTTGCGTTGGCACGTGAGCGTCGGCGCGCGGCACGCGCGGCGCTTGCAGATCGACGCCCGCCATCTACCGCCACGCTCCAGGGCGCCGAAACCTACCACACCCCTGCGCCCGACCCGTTCGCTAGGATTGCCGCAGTGCCGACGACCGGGACTCCTCACATGCGGCTGGCCGTTACCACCTATTCCGCGCCCGCATGGACTATTGACGAGCACGCGCGGGTCGCTCGCGAGATTGGCTGTGACGGCCTCGAAATCCGGATGCTCGCGGGGCAGCCGCTCACGCCCGATCTCCCGGCCGCTGAGCGTCGACGCATCGCCGACGTTGTTGCGGACGCGGGTCTCGAGATCTGCGTGGTCGGCAGCGACTGCCGCCTGGCGCAACCGGCGGAGCCGCGCACGTCCGAGGTCGATCGGACGGCGGGATTCATCGAGCTGGCCCGCGAGTGGGGGGCGCCGGTGGTCCGGGTGTTCGGCGGCGCGCAGAGTGCCGACGCGCCGCGGGCGGAGGCGGACGCGTGGGTTGCGGAGGGTCTGCGCGCGGCCGCGGAACATGCCGCACCGCACGGGATTCACGTGGCGTTGGAAACCCACGACGTGTTCAACTCCGCGGTGCGGGTCGGCGGCATCGTGCGCGCCGCGGCGCATCCCAACGCCGCCGTGGTGTGGGATCTGGGGCATCCCCACCGCGCGGGTGAGAGCGTCGCCCAGGCCTGGGCGGCCATCGGCCCGTTCGTGGTTCACGTCCACGTCAAGGACATCGTCCGGACCGACGACGAGCGCGAGTGGGAAAGCGTCGTTGCCGGCCGGGGTGAAGTTCCGATTGCCGAGATGCTCGGCGTCCTCCGCCGCGCCGGATACGGCGGTTACCTATCGACCGAATGGGAGCCGCGCGACGCCCGAGCGGGAGGCGGACGCAAGGCGGCGCTGGCGCAGCACGCCGCCCATCTACGGGGGATCCTGGAAACCGCCTAACGCGCGAGGTCGCGCAGGGTGCGTCGCAGCGGTCGTTCATCGCGCGGCAGCACCGTGCGCACGTCGAGCCACACGTCGTCGTCGCGCACTCGGGCAATCACCGGCGGGTCCGCGTGGCGTAGACGCGCGGCCAGCGCCTGTCCGCCGCCCGCGAGTCGAACGGCGAAGCTGGGAAGCACCTGGCCCGGAAGCGATCCGCCGCCGACCGCCGAGTCCGACGCCTCGACGCTGGCGCGGGCGACGCCGCGCGCCAGCCGGCGCGCACGGGCGCGAAGATCGGCGGACTGAGCGGAGATCATCTGCCAGACCGGAATGGCGGTCTCGGCTTCGCCCAGCAGGTAGTGGGCGAGCGTGGCCTGGAGCGCCGCCAGCGTCAGGGCGTCGCAGCGCAACGCGCGGGCCAGCGGGCGACGGGCGATCCGCTCCACGTGGGCGGCATTCCCGGCCGCGATGCCGGCTTGCGGTCCTCCCAGCAGCTTGTCGCCAGAAAAGGTCACCACGTCGCAGCCCGCGGCCAGCGCATCCTGCACGCGCGGTTCGTTGACCAGGCCATACGGCGTCGGGTCCAGCAAGGTGCCCGAGCCAAGATCGCCAATGAGTGGCACGGCATGCTCGTGCGCGAGATGCGCCAGCGCCGCAAGCTCCGGCGACTCGGTGAAGCCGATCTGCGCAAAGTTGCTGCGGTGCACGTGGAGGATCGCCGTCGTGCGATCGCTCAGCGCCTCCGCGTAGTCTTCGATCCGGGTGCGATTGGTCGTGCCCACGTCGCGCAGCACCGCGCCGCTGGCGGCCAGAATGTCCGGCACGCGGAATCCGCCGCCGATCTCGATTGCCTCGCCGCGGCTCACCAGCACCTCGCCGCCCGCCGCCAGCGCTTCCAGCGCCAGGAAGGTGGCCCCGGCGTTGTTGTTGAGCGCGAGAGCGGCCGGCGCGCCGGTGATTTCGCGCAGGCTCGCGGTCACCGCCGCGCCGCGCCCGCCCCGCCGACCGGTGTCGAGATCCATCTCCAGCGCGGCGTATCCCGCCGCCGCCCCTTCAACCGCCGCGAGCGCCCGGTCGCTCAGCGGTGCGCGTCCCAGATTCGTGTGAACGATCACGCCGGTGGCATTGATCACGCGCCGTGGGGCATCTCGCACCAGCAAGGCCGCCCGTAGGGCGGCGGCCTCGGCGAGAGACGCCAAGCTTGGGGTGGCGCTGCCTCGCCCGATGGCGTCGCGGGCAGTTGCGATCTCCGCGCGTGCGGCGGAGACGAGCAGGGCCGGCGGCAGCTCGCCGTGCACGGCTGCCGTCTGCGCAATCCGATCCACCGACGGCAGGTCCCGCAGGGACGCGCCGCCGTCGCTAGGCGCCATACTTCGCGAGGCGCCGCCCATGCGCCAGCATGAGCGGCAGGATCGATCCGGCTGGAATGTGACCAAGGCCGCCGTGAAAGCACGCGGGCTCGCTGAACTTCTCGACGCTGTCCGGTCTATTCAGCTCCCCCAACAGGACCACCGGCACCGGATGCCAGGAATGCGCCCGTAGCTTGGCCGGCGTCGAGTGGTCGCCCGTGACGACCAGGACATCAGGCTTGAGGGCGCGAACCCGCGGCAGCCATTGGTCGACCGCCTCGATGGCGCGGGCCTTGCCGTCAAAGTCCCCATCTTCGCCAAGCGTGTCCGTGTCCTTGATGTGCACGAAAAACAGGTCGAAGTCGTCCCAGGCCTCCTCAAGCGTCGCAATCTGGTTCCCGGGCTCTTCGGTGACGGGCAGCACCGTCATCCCCACGGCGCGCGCGACGCCGCGGTACATGGGATACACGGCCAGGCACGCCGCTCGCAGCTGGAAGCGCGACTCCAGCGATGGCAATGATCGATGCTGGCCGTATCCCCGCATGAGCACGAAATTTGCCGGCTGCTGGTCGCCGATGCTCTGCCGGACCCGGTCGGTAAACCCGGCGAGGATCCGACTGGTGTGTGCGGCTGCGGGATGCAGTGCGTCGGGGGAAAGTGGCGGCACGCCGATCGCCTGCGGGTCGGTCTCGCGGACGCGCGGGTCGAGTCCCTCGCCTCGAAGCACGAGCACCGCACGATGTCGCCGCTCCGCGGCGAGCTCTAGGCCGACGTCCGGCGCGTGGATGCCGTTGAGCTTCGCGATGAGCTCCTGGTTCAACTCCGTGGAGATGCGACCGGCTCGCCGGTCGGCCACATTGCCGTCGGCATCGAGGGTGCAGAAGTTCAACCGCACCGCCAGGTCGTGGTCGCCCAATTCGATCCCGAGCCCACTTGCCGACAGCGGTCCGCGGCCGATGCTGTCGGCGACCGGGTCATAGCCGAACAGCGCCAGGTGGGCGGGACCGCTGCCCGGTGTGATCCCGCGATCCATCGGATGGTGGACGCCGGTGACGCCTTCGCGCGCAATCTGGTCGAGGTTCGGGGTGTTCGCCGCTTCGAGCTCGGTCGGTCCTCCCGGAACAAGCGGCAGTCCACCAAGGCCGTCAAGGACGATCAGCACTAACTTGGTCGCCGCTGGCTGCGCCAACGAAGACAGTAAGTTGCCCGTGACTGCTCCGCCGGTGGGCTTCCCGTCGCAGAGCTTATCATCGGGCGCGCGCGGCTTGCTGGAAGCTGTGAATAACTTGCGAGGGTCGCCGGTGACTTCAGACGCTCCCGGGCGAACGCCGGGCATTGCAGATAGCGTGGCCGACCTGGTTGGCAACACACCCCTGGTGCGGCTGGGCCGCGTGGCCGCGGGACTCCCCGCGCAGATCGCCGCCAAATGTGAGTTCCTCAATCCGGGCGGCAGCGTGAAGGACCGCATCGGACTGGCGATGATCGACGACGCGGAGCGTGAGGGGCGCATTGCCCCCGACCGCACGGTGATCGTCGAGCCGACGAGCGGGAACACCGGCATCGCCCTGGCGATGGTGGGCGCCGCCCGCGGCTATCGCGTCATCATCACCCTTCCCGAAACCATGACCATCGAGCGCCGCAATCTGCTGCGCGCCTTCGGCGCGGAGGTGATCCTGACGCCGGGCGCGCAGGGCATGGTCGGCGCCATCGACCGCGCGCAGCAGATCGTCGACGGCACTCCGGACGCCTGGATGCCGCAGCAATTCCGCAACGCCAGCAATCCAGAGGCCCACGCGCGCACCACGGCCGAGGAGGTCTGGCGCGATACCGACGGCGTGGTGGACGTCTTTGTCGCCGCGGTCGGCACCGGAGGGACCATCACGGGCACGGCGCGCGCGCTCAAAGAACGCAAGCCGTCGCTGCAATTCGTGGGCGCCGAGCCCGTGGGCAATCCGGTCATCACCAGCGGTCGCGCTGGGCCGCATCGCATCGAGGGCATTGGCGCCAACTTCGTGCCTCAGGTTTTCGAGCGCGACCTCGTGGACGAAATCCTGCTCGTAGACGACGCGGTGGCGGAGGACACGGCCCGCCGGCTGGCGTCGGACGAGGGCCTGCTGGTGGGCGCGTCGGCCGGAGCCAACGTGTGGGTCGCCTTGCAGGTCGCCGCGCGGCCCGAAAACGAGGGCAAGCTCATCGTCACGGTGCTGTGCGACGGCGGAGATCGCTACCTGACCCACCCGCTGTTCGCCGGACTGGACGTTTAGGCCCCAATCCTCGTTGGTAGCATGCCGGCAAGGAGAGGTCGCCTAGAGGCTTAGGGCGCACGCCTGGAAAGCGTGTAGGGGACTCCCCTCGTGGGTTCGAATCCCACCCTCTCCGCCCACCTCGCGGCAGCCGGGCGCATCACTGTGCGACGCGCCGCCGTCCGTTTCGGATTCGCCGGACGTTGGTTTGACTTCCCCTGGACACACCTTGTTCTCCGGTTGAGGCATAGGGCCAGGGAGAGGACCTAGCCCCATGCCTCAGCGGGAGATAGCCGGGGAAGCCGATGCGCCCCGCGTCACCCACGCGCCGTGTGCACGAGAACCCGTGCTGTCACCGCCGCGAGCATTTGCCTGTATCTCGCCGGTACTCGAGCGTGCCCGCCACGCCACTTCCTTTGTGGCCTCGGGCCCGAGGAAGATCGTGGAAAACATGTCTTCGTATGCACTTGCATCATATCTTAGGTCATACTAACATCCCGCAATAGGGCCGCCTACTACATTCGGCCCTCAGCCTCAGGAGAGGTCCCCATGTCCCTGACCCGACGTGCCCTGCTGCGCGGCGGCGCCGCCGCTGCGGCCGCCGTGCCCGTGCTCGCCGCCTGCGGCGAGTCCGAGGTCGTGACCAAGGAAGTCATCAAGGAAGTCCCGGTCGAGAAGATCGTGACGCAGGAGGTCATCAAGGAAGTCGAGGTCGAGCGAGTGGTCACGGTCACCGTGACCCAGCCCCCGAGCGAGTCCCAGCCGCTGGTGATCTACTCAGGGCGCAGCGAGTCCCTGGTCGACCCAATCATCCAGCAGTTCCGCTCCGTGTCCGGCTTGGACGTGCAAGTGAAGTACGCCGGCACGCCGGCGCTGGCCGCCACGTTGCTGGAGGAAGGCGACGCCTCGCCGGCGGACGTGTTCTTCGCGCAGGACCCCGGCGGCCTGGGCGCCGTCGAGTCGATGCTGTCGCCGCTGCCGCAGGAGCTGCTCGACCGCGTGCCGGCCTGGGCGCGCTCTCCGGAGGGCTTGTGGGCCGGCATTTCGGGCCGCGCGCGCGTGGTGGTGTACAACACCGACCGCCTGAGCCCGGCGGACCTGCCCGACGATCTGTGGGGCTTCACCGACCCGAGCTGGCGCGGACGCCTCGGCTGGCCGCCGACCAACGCGTCGTTTCAGACCATGGTCACCGGCATGCGGACAGAGTGGGGCGACGCCCGCACCCGCGAGTGGCTGGACGCGATGCACGCCAACGAGATCGGGATCTTTCCCAAGAACACGCCGATCGTCGCCGCGACGGGCGCGGGTGAGCTGGACGGCGGGTTCGTGAACCACTACTACCTGCACCGGTTCCTGGCGGCGGAGGGCGAGACGTTCGCCGCGCGGAACTACCATCTGCCGGGCGGCGGCCCGGGATCGCTGGTGATGGTGGCAGGCGCCGGGATCCTCGGCACCGCGGCCAACCGACCGGCGGCGGAGCAGTTTGTCAACTTCCTGCTCTCGACGGTCGGGCAGCAGTACTTCGCCAGCAGCACGTACGAATACCCCTTGGTCGAAGGCGTGAAAGCGTCGCGGATCCTGACGCCGCTGGCGGACATCAATAAGCCGGCGATCGCGCTCGCGGATCTGGCCGACCTCGAAGGGACGCAGGCCATGCTGCGGGAGGCTGGAATACTGCCCTAAGGCATGGTGTCGATCGCGCGCGTGATTCGCGTTTCCGCGCCCGGCGGACCCATTGGGCGGATGGGCCGCTGGACGCGGGCGCCTGCCGTGATCTGGGTCCCGGCGCTGGCGGTTGCGCTGGTGCTGGCGCTGCCGCTGGTCTATCTCGTCATTCGCACGGTGGGCGCGGGCGACGATGCGTGGGCGCTGCTGTTCCGGTGGCGCACGGTCATGATTCTGCTGCGTACCGTCGCGCTGGTGGTCACGGTGACGGCGGCGTCGGTCGCCATCGCGGTGCCGGTCGCCTGGCTCACCGTTCGCAGCAATCTGCCCTGGCCGCGCTTCTGGAGCGTCGTCGCCGCCTTGCCTCTCGTGATTCCCAGCTTCGTCGCCGGGCTGGTGGTGCAAGTGGCGCTCGGCCCGCGCGGGATGCTGCAGCAGGCGCTCGAGCCGATCTTCGGCGTGACCGAGCTCCCGCCGATCTACGGATTTCCCGGCGCCGCGCTCACGCTGACGCTGCTCAGCTATCCGTACGTCCTGTTGCCGGCGCAGTCGAGCTTGCGGCGGCAAGATCCGTCGTTCGAAGACGCCAGCCGATCCCTTGGGCATGGCCGCCGCGCGACCTTTCGCCGCATCACGCTGCCCTTGCTGGGCCCGGCCGTGGGCGCCGGGTCGCTGCTGGTCGCGCTCTACACGCTCACCGACTTTGGCGCCGTCTCCCTGCTGCGCTACGAGACCTTCACCTGGGCGATCTTCGTGCAGTTCGAGTCGGCCTTCAATCGCGGGCTGGCCGCCGCCCTTTCGCTGGTGCTTGTGGGGTTTGCCGCGGTGATTCTTGCCGCGGAGGCGCTGGCGCGCGGCCGCGCCCGCTTCCACGGTGTGGGTCCGGGGGTGACGGGGGAGCCCGCGCGCGTTCCCCTCGGCCGCTGGATGATCCCGGCCGTTGGCTTCATGACCGCGCTTGCGACGCTTGCCTTGGTCGGGCCCATGGGCGTGCTCGGGTACTGGGTCGTCCGAGGCGTGGCGGCCGGCGAAACGCTGGTTGGCGTCGGTGACCTCGTCCTCAACTCGCTGCTCGTGGCGGCGCTGGCGGCGCTGGCCGCGGCCGCGGCGTCGCTGCCGGTCGCCGCGCTCGTCGTCCGCTACCCCAGCCGATTCGCGTGGGCCATCGAGCGGGCCACCTATACCGGCTTTGCCTTGCCGGGCATCGTGGTCGCCATTGCGCTGGTCTTCTTCGCCGTCAATTTGGCGCGGCCGCTCTATCAGACGCTCCCATTGCTCATCTTGGCCTACGTCGTGCTGTTCTTTCCCGCCATGCTCGCGGCTGTGCGTTCGGCGCTGGCGCAGGTGCGCCCTAGTCTTGAGGACGCCGCCCGCACGCTTGGCCGATCGCCCATCGCCACCCTGCTCCAGGTCACGCTGCCGTTGATCTGGCCGGGCATCGCCGCGGGCATAGGCCTGGTGTTCCTGCTGACGATGAAAGAGCTCCCCGCGACGCTCATCCTTGGACCCATCGGGTTCAGGACGCTGGCCACGGCCACCTGGTCGGCGGCGTCGGAGGCCTTCTTTGCGCGTGCGGCCATGTCGGCGCTCGTCATCGTCCTTGTCTCCGGCGTGCCGTTGCTGCTGCTGCGGCTGCACATGGGACGGGTGCCGGGCCAGGACCCACCGCCGGCCCGGCAATAGTCCCGACCGTTGTTGCGAGGTGGGGCCGGCCGTACCATGCAGCCATGCTTGCGCTCTTAGGCGGAAACCCGGTTCGGTCGGATCCGTATCCGGCATGGCCGGTATTTGACGAGACCGAGGTCAACGCCGTGGCCGACGTCGTCCGCACCGGCGAGTGGGGGCGCCTCGGCAGCCACCGCGTGATCGCCTTCGAGCGCGCGTTCGCCGCCTTCCAGGGCGCGGCGTATGGCCTGGCGGTCAACAGTGGCACCAGCGCCCTCGAGATGGGGCTCGAAGCGCTGCGGCTGCCGCGTGGCTCGGAGGTCATCCTGGCGCCGTTCACCTTCATGGCCAGCGCCACGTCCATTCTCAACGCCGGCCTGGTTCCGGTGTTCGCCGATATCGACCCAGAGACCTACAACCTGGACCCCGCCTGCGTTGCCTCGGCCATCACCCCGCGCACGTCCGCCATCATGGCGGTGCACTTCGGCGGGTTGGCCTGCGACATGCAGGCCATTCTCGACATCGCGGCGGCGCGCGGATTGCGCGTCATCGAGGACGCGGCGCACTCACACGCCGGCACGTGGTGCGATCGGGGCCTGGGAACCATCGGCGACGTGGGGTGCTTTAGCTTTCAAGCCAGCAAGAACCTCAACTCGGGCGAGGGCGGCGCAGTGCTCACCGACGACATGGAGATCTTCTCGCGCGCCATCGCCCAGCATGACCTCTGGGGCGGCGGCGTCGTCCAGCGGGGCGGACAGCTCGGTCGCGGCAGCCTGGCCACCGGGGAAGGCTGGGACTTCACCGTATCGGCAGGCGACCGCCGCATCACGCCGTTTCAAGCCGCCTTGCTCCTGGCGCAGCTTGGACGGCTGGAGGACCAGGCGCAGCGGCGCGCGGCCAACGGCAGCTACCTCAACGATCTGCTCGACGACCTGGACGGCATCCAAGGGCGCCGCATCGACGCCTTCGCCACCCGTCCGGCGCATCACGTGTATGTCTTCCGCTACCTCCCGGACGCCTTCAACGGCCTGAGCCGCGAGCGCTTCATCGAGGCCATGAACGCCGAGGGCATTCCGGTCGCCCAGGGCTACCGGCAACCGCTGCATCGCACGGCGCTCTTCGCCGACGTCGACGGCGCCCTGGCGCGGGCCTGGCCGCGTGGCGACGGCACGCCCGACATCGACTACGCCGAGGTCTCATGCCCGCACGCCGAGCGCTTGTGTGCCGACGAGACGCTGTTCCTGGCGCAGAGCGTCTTGCTCGATGACGAGGCCGGCATGGTGCAGATCGCCGATGCGATTGAGAAGGTCCGCGAGCACGCGGAGGCGCTCATCGCGGCCGACGGCGCCGCTACGCCACGAAGCGATCCGCCCAGCGCATAAGGTCGTTGGCCACGTCCTCCCAGGCAGGTTCGAGCTGGGGCATGTGGGCGCGTCCGGGATAGATCATTGGCAAGACGCGGTAGCGCGCGCCCAGCCGCCGGGCCACCCAGGGAATCACGCCCAGGTCTTCGGACCCCGACGCGACGAGGACCGGGCAACGGATGGCCGACCGCGGCACGTGCGGCGGCCAGAAGGCGACCTGGCGCAGGAACCGCCGCGGCTCGGGAACCAGATGCTCGCTCAGCGCCGCGGCTTCGTCGGCCGGGAGGCGGTTGAAAAACATGCGGCGCATGTAGGCGGGCTCGGGCCGGTAGGGCTCGCTGCGCAGCGGATGTCCGGCGAACTTGAGCAGCGCACGCAGCGTTGCCCAACCCCGATGCAGCGTGAGGATGCCCAAAGGCCCAGCGCTTGACATAAGAACAAGCCCTGGCGCTTCCCATCCCGAGGCGGCCACCTGCGCCACGAGACCGCCGACGCTGTGGCCCACGAGAATCGGCCCGCCGATTTCGCGGGCCGCCTCGATCACGTCAGCGGCCAGCTCCCGGACGCCGACGCCGTGAAGCGATCGGTGGTCCGCGCCAGGGTGGTGGTGCCGCAGCCACACGGCATATGTGGCGTAACCATGCGCCGCCAGATGGGGACCCATGCGCCGCCACATGTGCGCTCCGCCCCATAGCCCGTGGATCAGCAGGAACCGCGAGGGCGCCCGGAGGTCCGTCGGCAGCCAGCGCAACGCCCGCAGCGGTCCAACGCGGACCACTTCCTCGCCGGCCGTCGGCTGAAAGAGGTCCGACCCGCCGGTCGTCAACCGATAGCGCCGGCCGGAGCGTGCAGGGCGGCGGACTCTGCCGCGTCGCGCAAGATCTGGCCGGCCTCCTCGATGGCCGAAGCATCGACCTGGTGGTGCGTGACAAACCGCAGCCGATGCCCCGGTCGTATGTCGGCGACTCCGACGCCTTGCGCCCGCGCCGCGTCCACGAAGCGCTGCTGATCGAGCACCTCAGGATCCACCCGCACGAACACCATGTTGGTCGCGGCCGGGTAGATCAGATCAAGGCCGGGGATATCCGCCAGCAATTCGCCCAATCGCTGGGCGTTGGCGTGGTCCGCGGCCAGCCGCGCGGGACCGTCGCGCAGGGCGATCAGACCAGCCGCGGCCATCACGCCGGCCTGCCGCATGGCGCCGCCCAACATCTTCTTGTAGCGCGCCACGCGCTCGATCGTCTCGCCGGAACCCACCACCATCGAGCCGAACGGCGCCCCCAGGCCCTTGGAGAGGCAGAATTGCACCGTATCCGCTCCGGCGGTCAGCTCCTCAACCGAGACGCCCTGGTCGACGGCGGCATTGAAGATGCGCGCGCCATCCAGGTGGACGCGCATGCCCCGCTCGGCGGCGAGCTCGACGATGCCCTGCATGACCTCGGGGCCCCAGGACACGCCGCCGCGCACGTTGTGGGTGTTCTCGGTCCAGATCAGCGCGGGACGGGCGGGCGGGATGGTCGCCGAATCCAGCCGCTCGCGCACCATGTCTGCGTCGAGCACGCCGTCGGTCTCGACCGGCAGCAGGGTGCAGCCCGCAACGACCGCGTAGTTGCCGTTCTCGCCCACCATGTGCGACAGCCCGTCCACGATCACGGTGTCCCCGCGCCCGGTCAGAGCGAGCATGCTGGTCAGGTTGCCCATCGTGCCGCTCGGCACGAATACCGCCGCCTCGCGGCCGAACATGTCGGCGCAGGTGCGCTCCAGTTCCAGCACGGTCGGGTCTTCGCCCCACTGTTCATCCGCCACCTCGGCCATGGCCATGGCCTCTCGCATGTCGGGTGTGGGAACGGTCTGCGTATCGCTGCGGAGCTCGATGCGGTAGGGCGCCACGTGCGGGACTCCTTCCGGCGGGCCTTCGATTGTAGGCGGTTGCCTCCTGGTCGGAGTCGAGGGCGCTTGCGGACGCTTCGCGAAGGGCGCCACGGGGGCGACCCGCCTGGTGTTTTGACCCTCCGAAGCGCTGCGCCTACTATCGACGAGAGGCCGCGCTAGGTGGGGAGCTAGCGGTGCCCTGGAACCGCAATCCGCTACAGCGGGCTGAATACCTGCCTGAGGGTTTCCACCGTCGTGTCTGCCGCCGTTGATCGGCGTTGACGGCCGGGCCCCGTGCGACGAAGACCTCCCAACCCCGTCAGGTCCGAGAGGAAGCAGCGGTACGGAGCCATCTTTGGGTGCCGCGGGATCACCTGGCTCGAGTCGAGGGCGTCGGTAAGGCGGCGGCCGGTGCTCGAGGGCAGGGCGCGGCCTCACCTCTAGCCGATTTCGTGACACGATAGACCCCATGACCGATTCGGCGACGCCCGCCTTTCAAGCGCTCTACAACCGCTATCGGCCGCAGCGGTTCGGCGAGCTTGTGGGTCAGTCGCACGTGGTGCGGATTTTGCAGAACGCGCTGGCGCACAACCGGCTGAGCCACGCCTACCTGTTTTCGGGCGAGCGCGGCACCGGCAAGACCACCGCCGCGCGCCTGCTGGCCAAGGCGGTCAATTGTCGCGAAGGCGTGCAGCCCGAGCCCTGCGCCGTCTGCGACCACTGCCGCGATATCGCCGCCGGCACCTTCGTCGATCTCCTGGAGATGGACGCGGCGTCGCACAGCAGCGTCGACGACGTGCGGCAGCTGCGCGAGCAGACGCAGTTCGCTCCGGCCGGCGGGCGCTACAAGGTCTACATCATCGATGAGATTCACCAGCTGTCCGCCTCGGCGAAAGACGCATTGCTGAAGACGCTGGAAGAACCGCCGGCCCGCACGCTCTTCGTGCTGGCCACCACCGAGCCGCATCGAGTGCCCCTCACCATTCGCTCGCGCTGCCAACACTTGACGTTTCGCCGCATCGGCACGGTGGAGCTCATCGATCAGCTCCGCAGCGTGGCCTCCGCCGAGGGAACCTCGGTCGACGAGCTGGCGCTTGCGGTCCTGGCCCGCAGCGCCGGCGGCAGCTTGCGGGATGCGATCTCGCTGCTGGACCAGGCGCTGGCGTTCGCCGAAGAGACCGTGACGCTGGAAGACGTGAACGGCATGCTCGGGCTCACCGGCCGGGCGGCGGTGCTGGCGTTGGTGGAGGCCATTGCCGCGGGCGACGCGGCGGCGGGCCTTGGCGCCATCGAGCAAGCCATGGCCGACGGCAACAGCCCGGGCACGCTGCGCGCCCAGGTCGTCGATTTGCTGCGCGACGTGCTCCTGCTCAGCGCGGGCGCGGCCGAGGCCGGCCACGTGCGCGACGATCCGGAGATCGCGGCGCTCGCCCGCCGGGTCTCCATCGGCCAGGTCGTGCAGGCGCTCGAGGTCTTCGCGGAGCCCGAGCCACCTTCGCGCGAGGCCGGCGATCCCATCCTCGATCTCGAGCTGGCATTCGCCCGTGCCGTCTTGCGGGTGCACGGCGACGCCGTATCCACAGCCCAGCCGGCGCCGGCGCCCGCCAGACCGGCCTCACCGCCCCAGGAGACCCAGGCCAAGGACACCCCCACGGCAGCCGTTACCCCGGACGAGCTGACCCTCGAGACCATCAAGTCCCGCGCGTCGGAGTGGATTGGAGCGGTTCGCGAGGCCTCGCGCATGTTGGCGCCCTACGCCGAGCAGGGAGAGGTGCTGGCCCTGACGGGCGACGTGATCACCATCGGCTATCGGAGCCAGCTCCTCTTGGATCAAGTGGATCGGCCGCAGGCGCGGCAGCTGATGGCCGAGGCGCTCACGCGGACCTTCGGCACGCCGCTGCGCGTGCGCAATCGTCTCGAGCGTGACGCCGCGGCCCCACGGCGCGCATCGCCGGCGTCCCCGGCCAGCAACGATCCGGTCGTCCGCGTCGCGATGAGGGACTATGGGGCTCAGCCGATTGACGTTGAGCGCACCGAAGGAGCCTAGCCGGTGTCCATGAAGATGATGCGGCAGCTGCAGCGACAGATGGAGAAGGCGCAGGAAGAGTTGCGCGCCGCCACGCTGGAAGTCACGTCGGGCGGTGGCGCGGTGACGGTCGTCATCACGGGCGACCAGCACATCGAGTCGATCGCCATCGATCCCGCGGCCATCGATCCGGACGATCCCGAGCTGCTCGGGGATCTGGTGACCGCCGCGGTGAATGAGGCCATCGACCAGTCCCAGGACCTGGCCAAGCGAAAGCTGGGCGGCTTGACCGGCGGGCTCGGCATTCCCGGGCTGTAGCGCGTGCCGGACCCGATCCCGCGGCCGATCACGCGCCTGATCGAAGAGTTCGGCCGGCTGCCCACCATCGGGCCCAAAACGGCGCAGCGCCTGGCCTTCTTCCTGCTGCGAGCGCCCGCGCCGCAGGTGGCGGCGCTGGGAGCCGCCGTGACCGGCCTGCGCGAGCACGTGGTCACCTGTGCGCGGTGCGGAAACTATGCCGACCAGGACCCCTGTTCGATCTGCTGCGACCCGGCGCGCGATCAGCAACTCCTCTGCGTGGTTGAGGACCCGCTCGATCTGCTCGCCATCGAGCGCTCGGGCGGATTCAACGGCGTGTATCACGTGCTGCACGGGGTCATCGCGCCGCTGGACGGCGTGGGACCCGATGAGCTCAACCTCTCCGCCCTGGCCGAGCGCGTGCGGCGGGAGGGGCTGCGTGAGGTGATCGTCGCGACGAACGCGAGCATCGAAGGAGACGCCACCGCGGCCTACATCAACGGAATCTTGGAATCGGATTCGCTGGTCGTCTCCCGGCTCGCGCGGGGACTCGCCCGTGGCGGCGACATCGAGTACGTCGACGCCGCCACCATCGCCATGGCGCTGGAGGGTCGCAGCCGGCTCGCCGACGATTGGCCCAGTGGCGTCTGAGCCCGCGGCCCGGCTGCGTTGGTTGGGCCACGCATGCTTTCTGCTGCGCAGCCCGGCCGGCGTCCACGTCCTGATCGATCCGCTCAACGACGCCCTGGGCTACCCCGTTCCGGCGCTCCCGGACATCGACCTGGTGCTGCTCAGCCACGGGCACGCCGATCACGCCAACGTGGGGTTGGCGCCCGGACGTCCGAAAGTCGTCCGAGGCGCGAGCGCCGATTTGTGGCATGCGGGCGAGGTTCAACTCGGGGACGTGACGGCGACGGTGATCGCCGGCGCCTATCACGACCAGGAGCAGGGGGCCGCACGGGGTCGAACGGCGTTGCTCTCAATCGCCGTGGGCGGTGTCCGCCTCCTGCATCTCGGAGATCTCGGGCATGTCTTGGATGCCAATCTCATCGCGCAGACGAGGGGGCACGACGTTGTCTGCGTTCCCGTCGGCGGACATTTCACGTTGGACGGCGCCGGGGCGGCGGAGGTCGTCGACCAGATCGCCCCTCGTGTCGCCCTCCCCATGCACTACCGTCCGGCTGACCGCGAGATGCCCCTGCCGATCGCCACGCTCGAAGCCAGCGGCTTCCTGGCTGGGCGAACCGTGCGGCGCGTGAAGTCGTCCGAACTCGATCTTGCGCTGGACCTGTTGCCCGGAGCGCTCGAGGTTATGGTCCTGGCGCCGCCGGCTCTTCCAGCGCGCGCGTGAACAGGCCGGTGATCCGCGCGTCGTAGACCTCGGGCTCGACGAACTCCGCCACGACGTGGCCTGCATCTCGAACTCGCCAGAGCTCCTTGGGCTCGCCCGCCCGCGCAAACAGGGCTTCGGCATCGTGGGGAGAAACCAACGGGTCGTCCGTGCCGTGCGCGATCAGCACCGGGCGGGGACTCAGGCTGGCAATCGACTCGATCACGGCCAGATCGCGCATCCGCGCTCCGGTCACGCGCTCGACGAGCCACGTCACCGCCCGCTTGAACGGCCACGGGGGCAGGCCGGTGAAGCTGCGGAAGCCCCAGGCGGTGGCGCTTTCCAGCGAGGCATAGGCGGCGTCGCTGGCGATGGCTCGGATTCTGGGCTCGTTCGCGGCCACGGTGATCGCCACCGCGGCGCCCATGGAGTTCGCGAGGATGACGATGGGCGCTCCGTCCAGCGACGGGTCATTGGCCGCCAATTCGACGACGGCCCGCAAGTCGCGCATTTCGTGCACACCGGCGCTGCACATGCGCCCGCCGGACTCGCCGCAGGCGCGAAAGTCGAACAGCACCACCGAGTAGCCGGCGCGGTGCAGTCGACCGGCCCGCCACTCCATTTCGGTGTGGTTGGTGCCCCAGCCGTGCACGCAGATCACGGTCGCCGGAGCGTTGGCGTGCGGCGCGACCCAGACCCGGACGCGCACCCCGTCGTCGGCCTGGATCGTCGTGGCTTGAAGCGGCAGATCGGACGGTTGCCAGTCGTGCGGGCGCCAGCCGCGCGGCGGATGGGTCAGGCGCCAGGCGGTTTGGGCGGTCACCGCGGCCCAGAGCAGCACCACCCCGCCGAGGATGGCTGCGATCAGCGGCATCTTGCGGCGTCCACCATGGCGCCGACGTGGGCGGCCGCCCGGCTCACCGCCTGCGAAGGAGGCGCGGCGTCGAAGATGTCGATGAGCGCGCTGGCCATGATCGCCGCCTCCGCCTGTCCGCAGAGGGCCCCCACGTGCGCTGGGGTGGAGACGCCAAAGCCGACCGCGCGCGGAAGCGTCGAGGCCTCCCCGACCCGTTGCAGGAAGGCCGTCAGCCCGGTTTGCAAGTCTTGGCGTCGGCCCGTCACGCCCGTAAGGCTCACGCAGTAGAGGAAGCCGCTGCCGCGCTCGGCGACGCGGCCGATTCGCTCACTGGGCGTCGTCGGCGCCAGCAACGAAATTACATTGAGGCCGTGCGCGTTGCAGGCCGAGGCCAAGTCATCGTTGTCGTCCGGCAGCAGGTCGGGAACGATCAGGCCATCGACTCCGGCGCCGTGCAGGTCGCGGGCTAGGTCCTCGTAGCCCCACTTCATGAACGGGTTCGCATACCCCATCAGCACCAGCGGCGCGCCGGTTGAGGCTCGAATGGCGGCGGCGGCCTCGATGCAGCCGGCGACGGTGGCGCCCTCCGCCAGTGCCCGCTGCGTCGCCCGCTGGATGGTCGGCCCGTCGGCGATCGGGTCGCTGAACGGGACGCCAAGCTCCAGCATGTCCGCGCCTGAGTCGAGATACGCCCGGGCCAATGCCACCGACGTCGGCATGTCGGGATAGCCGAGCGCCACGTACGGCGCGATTACGAGCCGACTGTCGGCGGCGGCGTCGCGGAACGCCGCGGGAATTCGGCTCAACCCATGGCTCCCAGGGCGCCGACCACGGTGTCCATGTCCTTGTCGCCCCGCCCCGACAGATTGACCAGGATGGACGCGTCGGCCGGCAGCGTCGGCGCAAGCTCCATGGTGTGAGCCACCGCGTGCGCGGATTCCAACGCCGGAATGATGCCCTCCAGACGCGCCAGCGTCTGCAATGCCTCCAGAGCTTGTTCGTCGGTGACCGAGACGTACGCCGCGCGACCTGAATCACGCAAATGGGCGTGCTCCGGGCCTACGCCCGGATAGTCCAGCCCGGCGGCGATGCTGTGGGTCGGGGCAATTTGGCCGTCCTCGTCTTGCAGCAGATAGCTGATCGCGCCGTGCAGGATGCCGGGGCTGCCGGCTTCCAGCGTGGCGGCGGTCTCCGCGGGACCCGTGCCGCCCGCCTCCACGCCAACCAGGCCGACCGGATCATCGACAAACGGATGAAAGATGCCAATGGCATTGCTGCCGCCGTTGACGCAGGCCACCACCGTGTGCGGCAAGTTGCCGGTCTGCTCGAACATCTGCGCGCGCGCCTCGATGCCGATGACCTTCTGGAATTCCCGGACGATCAGCGGGTAGGGGTGCGGCCCGGTGGCCGAGCCAAAGAGGTAGAACGTCGTCTCCACGTGGGTCACCCAATCGCGCAATGCTTCGTTGATGGCGTCTTTCAGGGTCTGACTGCCGGACGTCACCGGCACCACCTCGGCCCCGAGCATGCGCATGCGCACGACGTTGAGCGCCTGGCGGTGGACGTCTTCCTCGCCCATGTACACCACGCATTCCAGGCCGAACATGGCACACACGGTCGCGGTGGCCACGCCGTGCTGGCCGGCGCCGGTCTCGGCAATGACCCGCCGCTTGCCGCTGCGCACGGCCAGCAGCGCCTGCCCCAACGCGTTGTTGATCTTGTGGGCGCCCGTGTGCGCCAGGTCTTCGCGCTTCAGCCAAATCCGGGCGCCGCCCAGCTCCGCTTGCAGCCGGCGCGCTTCGTAAAGCGCCGTGGGCCGGCCGGCGTAGTGGCGGAGCAGGCGTGTCAACTCGCCCTGGAACGACTGATCGTCCCGCAGCCGCATGAAGGCGTGCTCCAACTCTTCGAGCGCCGGCACGAGGGTCTCCGGCACGTAGCGGCCGCCCCATGGCCCGAAGTAGCCCGCGGCGTCGGGCGTCGGCGCTTGCGCGGCGGTCGTCACGGAGCGTCGCTCGTGCGGAGTTCGGGCGGAATGCGGGACAGCAGCAGATCGCCGACGGGCACGACGTTTCGGGGATCTTGCTCGAGGATGTACACCACCTCGATAGCGGCGGTGAGTCGACCCTCGAGCACCACCATGTAGTACACGGTTGGCACCGGCGCGCCGCTGATCGGCGAGCCCTCGGCCACATTCGGATCGATTGCGAGGACGGCAAGCGTCGACTCATCCGCGCCCTCGAGCACCTCGCGAAATCCGTCCAACGACGATTCCAGGTTGGGGTAGAACTCTTTCGTCGCCTCTTCCCGGGAGTTGGCGGAGCCGCTGACAAATGTCGTGCTGAGGAATTCGTAAAACGCCTGCGCCGCCGCGACGTTGGTGTGCACGAAGATGAACTGCACCAGCTGAACGACGCGCTGCCGCTCGCTCAGCGCGTCCGACTCCAGCGGGCGGTTGCTGACCCGGAAGGCGAAGCTCTCCAATTCGATCTCGCCGACCATGTCGGGCAGGAAGAACTCGAGGGAATCAGACGTTTCCTCAGCAGTCACCAGCCCCGGGTCCACGGCCGGGTTCGGGATGAGGATCGTGGACGCCAGCGGATTGGCGGCAATGGCCTGGGCGTCCAGCGGCGCCGCCGTGGTCGGCGATCCCTCGGGCGCCGCGCCCGTCGTCACGGGAGGAGCTGTTGGCGAGGTCGTGAACTCGGCAGTCATTACCGGCGTTGACGACCGATCGGCGGACCCGGCTGCCGGCGAAGCCGTCGGACGGGGCGTCGGTGCCGGCGTCGGCGTTGGCGCCGGGGTTGGCGTCGGTGTGGGCGTCGGCTTGAGGGTGGTCGGGGCCGGCCGCAGCTCGATCTCGGTTTGACCTTCGGCGAACACGAACTTCGCGTCGGTGAGCTCGTCGGCGGGCCGCTCACCGTCGTCGAGCATGAAGCCCTGGGTGCACCCGCTCAGCAGCGCCCCCGCCACGAGCAGTGCCGCGGCAAGCCGTCGCATGGCTAGGCGGCGGTTTCCAGCGCCGCGAAAGCCGCGCGGGCGCGCCGAACGAATGCTTCGATCTTGTCCGGATCCTTGGCGCGATCCGTCTCGACGCCGCTGGCGACGTCCACGCCAAACGGCCGGGCGTCGGCGATGGCGGTGGCGACATTGTCCGGTGTCA
Organism: Chloroflexota bacterium; assembly: GCA_022821905.1. Taxonomy (GTDB): domain Bacteria; phylum Chloroflexota; class UBA11872; order UBA11872; family UBA11872; genus JAJECS01. Next base: position 78,291 of record JAJECS010000027.1, read on the forward strand.
GCCCTCCGGCCAGCAGCACCGGGTGACCGCGGGTCAATGACCGCGCCGTCGCGTAGTCCCAGGACTCGCCTGTGCCGCCGGCTCGCGTGTCGTGGGCGGTGTCCAAGTGGAAGAGATTCACGTCAAAATCGGCCACGATGGCCTCGTCGCGCGGCAGCCGCAGGGTCTTGACCGCACGCGACCCCAATGCGGCGCAGTAGTCCGGGTCCTCGCTCCCGCCAAGCTGGATTCGATCCAGACGGCACGCGTGGGCCACCTCCTCGACCTCCGCCAGCGGCGCATCGACAAACACGCCGACGCGCTCGGGCCCGGCCGGTGCCGCGTCGAAGATGCGTTGGGCCTCGGCCACGGTGCGGCGTCGCCAGGAGGGCGCGAAGATCACGCCCAGCATGTCCGCCCCCGCGGCGGCCGCGGCGACCGCGTCGCCGGGTTCCAGCAGCGCGCAGATCTTGACCAGCACGGGTTATGCCGCCGCTCCGGCCGCCACCAGCTCCCGGAGCTGGCTGCCCGCGTCGGGCGCCGTCACGATCGACTCGCCAACCAGCACGGCGCTCACGCCGCTGGCGGCCAGCCGTCGCACGTCGGCCGGGGTTCGCACGCCGCTCTCGCTCACGATGGTGATGTCGTCGGGAATCATCGCGCACAGTCGCTCGGTCACGGCGAGATCGGTCTTGAACGAACGCAGGTCTCGATTGTTGATGCCCACGATGCGGGCGCCGGCAACCAGGGCCTGCTCCACTTCCTCCTCCACGTGCGCCTCGACCAGCGCTTCCATGCCGAGCTCACGCACCAGCGCCAGGTCCTCGTCCAGGTCCTGCTCGGGCGTCAGGCCGACGATGAGAAGCACGGCGTCGGCGTTTGCCGCCGCCGACTCGTAGATCTGGTACGCGTCGACGATGAACTCCTTGCGGATCACCGGCAATTCGCAGGCGTCGCGGGCCTGCTGGAGATCGCCCAGCGATCCGCGAAAGTACTCCTGATCGGTGAGCACCGAGATGGCCGCCGCCCCGCTGTCGGCGTATGCCGAAGCCTGCGCCGCCGGGTCCAGGTCCTCCGCGAATACACCGGCCGTCGGCGACGCGCGCTTGATTTCGGCGATCACGACGACCGCGTCGACGTCCAGGGCATGCCAGAGCGAGCGTCGAGGGCGCGGCGCCTCGCCGCGGCGCCGAATTTCGGCAAGCGGCACGTTAGAGGCTGCCTGCGCCACCTCGCGGCGCTTGTGCTCGACGATCTCGTCCAGAATCGTCATCTAGCTGCCGGTCGAGCTGTTCGTGATGGCGACCATTCGTTCCAAGCTCGCGGCCGCCGCGCCGTCGTCGATGGCGGCGGCCGCGCGTTCGACGCCGTCGCGCCACGAATCGGCAACCCCGGCGGCCAGCAACACGCCGGCCGCATTGGCGACCGCCAGGTCGCGACGCGGCCCGCGGTCGGCACCGTCGAGGATGCCGCGAATGGTGACGGCGTTTTCGTCGGGCGTGCCGCCGGCCACGCTTGCCGGGTCGCTCGTCGCCAAGCCCAGGTCCTCGGCGCTGACGGAGTACGAAGAGATCGAACCGTCGCGTAATTCAGTCACCTGCGTGGGACCGTCGAGCGTGATTTCGTCCATGCCCCCATGCCCGGCAACCACGAGCACGCGGACGGCGCCCATCTGCCGCAGCGCGTCCGCCATGGTCGCCGCCAGGGTGGGACTGGCCACGCCCAGGAGCTGCCGTCGCACGCCGGCGGGATTCGTCAAGGGGCCCAGAACGTTGAACATCGTGCGGATGCCGATCTCCCGGCGCAGCGGCGCCGCGAACTTCATGCTGGGGTGAAAGGCCTGAGCGAACATGAATCCGATCCCGGCTTCGCGCACGCACCGGGCGACAACCGCCGGCGTAACGGCCAGCTGAACGCCGAGGGCTTCGAAAGCGTCGGCGCTGCCGCTCTTGCGGGTGAAGGACCGGTTGCCGTGCTTGGCGACTCTAGCCCCCGCACCGGCGGCAACCAGCGCGGCGGTGGTCGTCACGTTGAACCAGCTGACCCCTCGGCCGCCCGTTCCGCAGGCATCCACGGCGGGCATGTCGCCCAGTTCCACCCGCGTGGCATGGGTCCGCATGCTTTCCAGGAATCCGGCGATCTCATCCGCCGACTCGCCCTTGAGGCGCAATGCCGTGACCAGCGCGCCGAACTGGGCGGGCGTGACCTGGCCGGTGAGGATGGATTCCATCACCTCGCGCGCCGTGTCGCGCGCCAGCGAACGCCCCTCGACCACGGTCTGGATCGCGCCGACGATCATGAGAGCGTTCGCATGCCGGCCAACTTGACGAAGTTTCGGAGCAAATCGGGCCCCACCGTCGTGAGAATCGACTCCGGGTGAAACTGCACGCCGAATATCGGGTGGGTCTGATGCCGCACACCCATGATAAGCCCATCCGGCGTGCGCGCCGTAACCTGCAGCTCCGTCGGCATGCCGTCCTCCTCGATGATGAGCGAGTGATAGCGCGTGGCGGTGAACGGGTCCGGCAATCCCTCGAACAGCTCGTGGCCGTCGTGATGAATGGGCGAGGTCTTGCCGTGCATTAGCTCCGGCGCCCGCACGATGCGCCCGCCAAACGCCGCGCCGACGGACTGGTGGCCCAGGCACACGCCGAGCGTCGGAATGCGAGGCCCCAGGGCGGCGATGAGGTCCACCGAAATGCCGGCCTCGGCCGGCGTGCAGGGACCCGGGGAAACCACGATGGCCTGCGGCGCCTTTGCCTCGATTTCGGCCACCGTCAGCGCGTCGTTGCGGTGGACCTCGATGTCGTCCGTGATCACGCTGAGAAACTGCACCAGGTTGTAGGTGAACGAGTCGTAGTTATCGAGCACGAGCAGCATGGCCGGCCTCCTCGGCGAGCTCGATCGCCCGCAGCAGCGCGCGCGCCTTGTTGAGGCACTCGTGGTACTCCAGCTCCGGCACCGAGTCCGCCACGATCCCGGCGCCGGCCTGCACGTGCGCCATGCCGTCGCGGACGACCATGGTTCGAATGGTGATGGCCGTGTCGAGATCCCCCGAGTAGCTCACGTAGCCCACGGCGCCGCCGTAGGGACCGCGCCGCAGATTCTCCAGCTCGGCGATGATCTCCATGGCCCGGATCTTGGGCGCGCCGGAGAGCGTTCCGGCCGGGAAACAGGCGCGCAATGCGTCCAGTCCCGTGCGGCCAGGTTCGAGCGTGCCGGTCACGTCGCTCACGATGTGCATCACGTGCGAGTAGCGCTCGATGCTCATGAAGTTGTCGACGGCGACGGATCCCGATACGGCCACCCGCCCGACGTCGTTGCGGCCCAGATCGACCAGCATCACGTGCTCGGCGCGCTCTTTCGGGTCCGCGAGGAGCTCGCGCGCCAGCGCCGCGTCGGTCGCGTCGTCCTCGCCGCGGGGACGGGTGCCCGCGATGGGACGCGTGCGCACCTGGCCGTCCTCGTAGCGCACCATCATCTCGGGCGACGCGCCGGCGAGCTGCACGTCGCCGAAGTCCAGGTAGAACATGTACGGCGACGGGTTGATGCGCCGTAGGGCGCGGTAAACCTCGATGGGGTCGACGCTGAGCTTTCGGCTGAGGCGCAGCGACGGCACCGTTTGGATGATGTCACCGGCGGAGATGTATTCCTTTGCCTGCTCGACGGCTCGCATGAACTCGGCCTTGGACATGCTCAGGTCCACGCGTCCGTTGACCGGCGACGCCGCGCTCAATGGCGGGATCGGCGTGGGACCTGCGATGCGCTCCGCGAGCGCCGCAAGTCGTTTCCGCGCCGCGGCATAGCCAGCAGTCGGGTCGGGATGAGGTCGCGCGACCGTGACCAGCCGCATGACGTCCCGGACGTGATCGAAGATCACCAGCTCCTCGCACAGCATGAACATGCCGTCGGGTACGCCCAGCGGGTCGGCCGCCGGTATGGGCAGGCGCTCGAAGTCGGCCGCGGCGTCGTAGGCCAGATAGCCGACCGCGCCGCCCTGGAAGCGCGGCAATTCGGGATTGGCGGCGACGTTCGCCGCGTCCAGCAGGTGAGCCACCAGGTCGAGCGGATTGGCATAGGTCTGCGTTGCAGCTTCGCCGTCGCCGTCGGTAAAGGTCGCCTCGCCGTCGCGGAAGCTGAGACTGCGCGCCGGCCGGGCCCCGACGAATGAGTACCGCGCCACCTGCTCGCCGCCTTCCACGCTCTCCAGCAGGAAGGCCGGGTCGCCGGCCCGCAGCTTGAGGAACACCGAGACGGGTGTGTCCAGGTCGCCGGGGATTTCGTCGAAGATCGGCACCGCGCGGCCGTGGGCGAGCTGGTCGAGGGCCCACGCGCCCTGATCCGTGCGCGCGTCCACTGTTTGCGTCATGCCCATTCGACCCCTCCTTCCGGCGCCAACGCAGGGCACAAAAAAAACCTCTCGCCTGAGGGACGAGAGGCTCATGCCTTCGCGGTGCCACCCTGCTTCGGGTGCGCCAGGCACCCCTTACCCAGATACGGAGCTTGCGCTCGATATCCTGCCCTGTGCTAACGGAGGGCCTCCGGCGGAGCCTACTTGGGCCTTGCCCGTTGGGTCCGCGGCTCGTGGGGCCATTCGCCGTCGTCGCCGCGACCGGACTTGCAGCTCGAGGTCCGGCTCTCTAACGCGGCTTCTGACGGGTACTCGTCCCAGTCACAGCCTTTCCAGCAACGGCGAGCCTACGGCGGGCGAACGGCGCGTGTCAACGCCAATTTCCGCAAACTGTCCGGCGCGACGGGGCGCTTACGACGCCGCGCACTCCTGCGTGTTCGAAAGCGATTCCAGCACGCCGAAGAGATCGTCGAGGTAGGCGTCGGTGGCCGAGAGCCCCATGTGCCCCACGCGGAACACTTGTCCCGCGAGTTCCGCGATCCCGCTGCCGAGCTGAATGTTGGCGCGCTCGCGCACGGCCGCTACGACGTCGTTCGCCGCGAGGCCGGTGGGCGGGCGCAGGGCCGTGACGGTGGGCGAGGCCCACTCGTCCGCCGCCAGCGGCTCATAGCCGGCGGCTTGCGCCCGCCGCCGCACTCGCGCGGCAGTTTTCCGATGGTGCCGATACCGCTGGTCCAGTCCCTCGGCAAGGATGCGGTCGGTGGCGACGGTCAGCGCGGCGATGACGTTGACCGGCATCGTGGCGGGCTGTGGGTGAAACTCGGACATCTCGGTGGCGTAGTGGCGCCACACGCGCAGGTCGCTGTAAAGCCCGTGGTTGTCGGCGCCGCTCGAGTCCAGGAAGTCCCACGCCGTCCGATTGACGATCACCGGCGCCGCGCCCGGCGGTGACTCCAAGGCCTTCTGTGACGCCGTGCAGCAAATGCCGATGCCCCAGGCATCAACCGCCACGCGCGCCGCACCGAACGTGGACACCGCGTCGACGATGAGGAGCCGGTCGGCCTCCGCCACCACGTTCCCGAGGGCTTCCAGGTCGTTCAGCACGCCGGTGGACGTCTCGCCGTGGGTCACGCCCACGACCTGGGCTTCCGGGTGCGTCTGCATGAACGCCGCGAGTTCATCCGGCCGCACGGGCTTGCCGCGTTCGGTGCGCAGGACGTGAGTGGTGATGCCATAGCCGTCCGCGACTTCGCACATGCGGCCCGAGAAGAAGCCGTTGTCCACCACGATCAGGTGGCCGCCGGTAGGCACCGCCGTCCCGATCGCGGCGTCGATGCCCACGATGCCGGAGCCGGCGAGCACAAAGGCATCGCCTTCGCTCTCACCAATCGTCAACAGGTTCTGTCGGACGTGCCGATAGGCTGTCACCCAAGCGTCGCCGTAGTGAGGGATCACCTGGCCGGCGAGCGCCTCCAGCACCTCGGGCTCGAGGTCGATCGGCCCCGGGATCATCAGCCGCGGCGGCTGGGTCACGCCGCCTTCATCCAATTTCGGTTCGCCATTTCGTCGCGTGGGAGCCGAGGACGGCTCGACACAGCGGTAAGCCTCCGGGTCATTCATGTGTATTGACGCATGCTTGGCGTGAAGCATAGCGGCTTGGCGACCATGTAAGCGTGCTATACACGCACGAACCGCGTCCTCCAGGGCAGCTGCATGCCGCGCCCGCAACCGTCAAACCGCGTCTACGCCGAGTTGGGCGTGCCGCTGGTGATCCACGCCGGCGGGCCCACCACGAACTACGGCGGCTCGCTCATGCGACCCGACACGCTGGCGGCGATGGCGGAAGCGGGCCGGGCGTTCGTCTCGGTCGAGGCGCTGAACCGCCGCATCGGCGCCTACATCGCCGAGGTCACGGAAGCCGAGGCGGGCATGGTGGTTGCGGGGGCCGCCGCCGGGATGGTGCTCTCGCTGGCCGCATGCGTGACGGGCACGGACCTCGCCGCCATCCGGCGCCTGCCGGACACGACCGGCCTCAAGGACGAGATGGTCATCCAGAAGATCCATCGCGGTCCCTACAGCCACATGTACGGCTTCACCGGCGCACGAATCGTCGAGATCGGCAACGTGTCGTCGTGCCTGCCCGAGGAGCTTGCGGCCGCGATGACCGACCGCACGGCGGCGGTGGCCTTTCTCTTCGCGCCGGGGAATCCGCGCGGTGGGCTGACCCTGCCACAGGTGGCCGATATCGCCCACGCCCGCGGCGTTCCGGTGATCGTGGACGCAGCCATGACGGTGCCGCCGCGCGAGAACCTCACGCGCTTCATCCGCGACGGCGCCGATCTCGTCACCATGAGCGGCGGCAAGGTCATTCGCGGCCCACAGGCGACCGGCCTGCTCTACGGCCGCGCGGACCTCATCGAGGCCGCGTACCTGAACAGCAGTCCCAACCACGCGATCGGGCGACCGTCCAAGGTGGCCAAAGAGGAGATGGTCGGCCTCTACGCCGCGCTGCGCAGCTACATGGACTCCGACGAAGACGAGATGCTGCGGGAGATGGGGGAGCTGGTCGAGATCATCGTCGACGACGTGGGCGAGATCGACGGCGTGCGCGCGACGGTGGAGTTCGACGACGATCGCTACTTCGTCCCGACGGCGGTCGTCGGCTTCGAGGCCGACTGGGAGGGACCCGACGCCCAGACGATCGGCGACGCGCTCCTGGCCGGTGAGCCGCCCATCTACGTCCGCGTCGACCCCGCCCGCAACCTGCTGGAGGCGTACTCGGCCAACCTTCAACCCGGCGAGCCGGAGACAATCGGGCGGCGGCTGCGGGAGGTCCTGACGGGGGACGACGGGTAGCCGAATTCTGAATTCCGGCGTTTGCCGGAATGACGGAGGGGTCCGGTGGCCCAGGCTACGTGCAGCCTGGGAGATCCGACCCGACCGGTCCCACGCTGCACGCAGCGCGGGCCACCGGGCGCACCCCTTAGCTCACTCTCCGGATCGCGGATCGGTCGCCACGGACAGCTCGTCGATGACCGCGACGATGTGTCGCGGCATTTTGGCCATCGTCTCGTCGGTGAGGCTCGACGTGTCGAAGTAGAGGGTCTCGCCGGCGACCGTGAGGGACTCGAACGGCGCGTGCAGCATCGCGTGCATGTCCGAGAGGCGGTCGTGGTCGAAGTGGCACGGGTGCCGCTCGCCGCGCTCGGCGCGCGTCCGATAGCGCTCGAAGAGCACGTTGGGATCGCCCGTGAGCACCACTTGGACAGTCAGGAAGTCGGCGTCGCGTTCCAGCGCCCGGAGGCGGGCGTTGTCATAGCGCGGGACCAGCGGCGACTCGATGATGACGGACGTCCCCACAACCAGCAGCTCCCGCGCCGCGCCGAACATCACCTCAATCGCCGCGACGCCCAGGCGCTTTGAATCCTGGTAATCGGTCGCGCCGAGCCGGTCGAACAGCTGCTCCTTGAAGAAGTCCTTCACGAAGACGGGCCAGCGCAGCTCGCGGGACAGCGCCCGCGCGAGCGTCGTCTTGCCCGACGCCGCGTACCCGTTGACGATCAGCAGCACCGGCCGGCGGGAATGGCTTGGGTTGGGGCTCATGGGCAGTTGCTTCGTTTGTCCGCGCGGCGTGAGGGTGGCATCCGGGGAACGGGGACACCAGGTAGCTTGTACTGCACAACGAAGCGGAGCAAACGAGTTTGTGTTACAAACTAAAGGCCGGGAATCTACCCGGTGAACACAGGGAGGTAGGCGATGCAAAGACCCGACGCCGAATCCGCGGCACTCACACCCGACGAGAGTTGGGATGCCATCCACTTGACGATGGATCGCGCCCGACGCTCGATGTACGTCGCCGGAACGGCGACGATCCTGCTCCTCTGGGGCGCCGTCATCGCGGTGGGCGCATTCTCGCAATACGCCATCGCGTCGGTGGCGTCCGATTTCGCGACGGAAGCCCCGTGGTATCCGGGACCGCTTTGGGGCGTGCTTGCGGCGGCGGGAATGCTGGGAAGTTCCCTGATTGGACACCGGGCCGGCCGCGAAAACGCGGCCGGTGACGCCGCCCGCGACGCTGGCATTCGGGTGTTCCTCTTCTGGCTCGCCGTGCTTGTGGCGGCGTTTCTGGTCCCGATGGCAGCGGGACTATGGACGGGAGACGATCCCGGAAGCGCCATTCCGCGGGTCGCCGTTGGCATCGTGGCGCTGGGACAGATCCTGTTCGGCATCATGCACCGCCCCGCGATTGCGGCGGTGGGCGCGGGCTTCGCGGCGGCGTATTACCTGCCCAGCTATCTCGCGGGCGATCTGGCGATGCTGGTTACGGCGGTGGCGACGCTGGTGGTGGTGGCGCTGGGCGCCGCCTGGATACGTAGGACCGGCGTCCTTTGACCGACGCGGCGATCATCCTCAACGAGACGATCCACCAGGCGACGCGGCTGAGAATCATGACGCTGCTGGTCGGCCAGCCCGAGACGGACCGGCTCGCGTACGGATTCATCCAAAAGACCCTGGGCCTGACCGGCGGCAACTTAACCATCCATCTGCGCAGGCTCGAAGACGCCGACTACCTCGTCCTCAGCAAGGAGTTCGTCGGAGTCAAGCCGCGCACGTGGGTGCAGGCGACGCGCGCCGGTCGCCGGGCTTTTGCGGAGTATCTGTCCGACCTGGAAAAGGCGCTGAACGGGCAGTTGCATCGCTAGCCCACCAGCTCCTGCTGCGCGGCCGGTGGCGGAGGTTGCGTGCTACGTGGGAGATTCAAACGCGGCCGGTCGGGTCCGCTCTCCCCACCGTGGGCAAGGGTAAGGGTGAGGAGGACGGCCGATCCCACGCTGCACGCAGCACGGGCCACCGGGCATCTCAATCGCGTGACGCGAGCATAGGCTCACGGCCTAGAATCGGTCATGGCCACCACGCCCCGAACCGGAGTCCCCGCCGGCTTCCGGCTCGAAGCGCCCTATGCCCCGGCGGGCGACCAGCCCAAGGCCGTGGCCCAGCTCTTGGACGGCCTTGACTCCGGTTTCCGCTGTCAGACGCTGCTCGGCGTCACCGGGTCGGGCAAGACCTTCACCATCGCCAACGTTATCAACGACGTGCAGCGCCCCGCGCTCGTCCTGGCGCACAACAAGACGCTGGCTGCCCAGCTGACCACGGAGCTGGCCGAGTTCTTCCCGCACAACGCGGTCGAGTACTTCGTCAGCTACTACGACTACTACCAACCCGAGGCCTACGTGCCGCGCACCGACACCTACATCGAGAAAGAGACCGACATCAACTGGGAGATCGACAAGCTGCGGCTCTCGGCCACGCGGTCGTTGTTCGAGCGGCGCGACGTGATCATCGTCGCCACCGTCTCCTGCATCTATGGCATCGGCTCGCCTGAGGACTACGGCCAGGTCAGCCTGGCGCTCACGGTGGGCGAGGCCTACGACCGGCAACGGTTCCTGCGCCGGCTCGTGGGCATGCAGTACCAGCGCAACGACGCCGGGTTCCAGCGCGGGCGCTTCCGCGTGCGCGGCGACGTGGTGGAGATTCACCCGGCCTACGACGATTTCGTGCTGCGGTGCGAGTTCTTCGACGAGGAGCTGGAGCGCATCGCCCAGATCGAGCCGCTGACGGGCGAGATTCTCGATGAGCTGGAGTCGGTCACCATCTACCCCGCGCGGTTCTACGTCACGCCGGCCGAGCGCCTCAACGGGGCCCTGAGCGCCATCGAGGATGAGCTGGGGGAGTACGCGGTCCAACTGGACGAGCGCGGCAAGGTGCTGGAGGCGGCGCGGCTGCGCCAGCGCACCAATTTCGACCTCGAGATGCTCCGCGAGACCGGCATGTGCTTCGGCATCGAGAACTACAGCCGGCACCTCAGCGGTCGGCGTCCCGGCCAGCCGCCCTGGGTGCTGCTGGACTACCTCCCGGACGACTTCGTGCTGGTGGTCGACGAGTCGCACGTCACCCTGCCGCAGGTGCGGGGCATGCTGGCCGGCGACCGCAGCCGCAAGCAATCGCTGGTCGACTACGGCTTTCGGATGCCCTCGGCGTTCGACAACCGCCCGCTGGCCTTCGAGGAATTCGAGACCTACATGCGGTCGGCCGTCTTCATGTCCGCCACGCCCGGTCCCTACGAATACGAGCACAGCGAGCAGGTTGTGGAGCAGATCGTGCGGCCCACCGGCCTGGTCGATCCGGCCATCGAGGTGCGGCCCACCGAGGGGCAGATCGATGACCTCATCGGCGAGATCAACAAGCGCGTGCGGGTCGGCGAGCGCGTGCTCTGCACCACGCTCACCAAGCGCATGGCCGAGGATCTGGCCGAATACCTCGCGGAGATCGGCATCAAGGTGCACTACCTGCACTCGGAGATCGACACGCTGGACCGCGTCACGATCCTCAGCGAGCTGCGGCGCGGGATCTACGACGTGGTGGTGGGGATCAACCTGCTGCGCGAGGGGCTCGACCTGCCCGAGGTGTCGTTGGTGGCGATCCTGGACGCCGACAAGGAGGGATTCCTGCGCGCCGACACGTCGCTCATCCAGACCATCGGCCGCGCCGCGCGGCACCTGAACGGCCGCGTGATCATGTACGCCGACATCGTGACGGCGAGCATGCAGCGGGCCATCGACGAGACCTATCGCCGCCGCAGCTTGCAGATTCAGTACAACGCCGAGCACGGCATTACGCCGCAGTCGGTGATCAAGGGGCTGCGCGACCTCACCGACCGGGTGGAGGCCGAGGCCCTGCCGCGCGCCGCCGAGGACGCGCCGGCCTACGAACTTGGTTTCCGTCGCGTGGACGCCATGAGCCGGGCGGAGCTGGCCGCGCACATCAAGCAGCTCGAAGCCAAGATGCGCCTGGCCGCCGAAGCGCTCGAGTTCGAGAAGGCCGCCCAGTTCCGCGACCGCATCCGCGAGCTCCGCGAGGACCTCGAAGCGGCGAAGGCCTGACGCCGTGCCCGAGGTTGACTTCCCGCGCTCGCCGATTCCAGCCGCCAACGTGGCGTCGGTGCCCCAGCGCAGTCCGTTGCGCTACCCCGGCGGCAAGACCTGGCTGGTCCCGCACATCCGCGCCTGGCTCGGCGGGCTGGAGTCGAAGCCGCAACTGCTGATCGAGCCATTCGGCGGCGGCGCCATAGTCTCGCTGACGGCGGTGATGGAAGGCTTGGTCGAGGGGTGCCTAGTGGCCGAGCTGGACCCTGACGTGGCCGCCTTCTGGAAGGCCGCCCTGCATCACGGCCCGGAGCTATGCGACCGGGTTCTAGGCTTCGAGCCGACACGCGAGGCCGTCGAAGCGCTGGCGCAAACCCAGCCGGACAAGACATTGGGACGCGGCTTCCGCGCCCTGGTGCTCAACCGCACCCGTCGCGGCGGAATTCTCGCGCCCGGCGCCTCGCTGAGCCGCGCCGGCGAGAGCGGCAAGGGGCTGGCGTCCCGCTGGTATCCGGAAACGATCGCGTCGCGCCTGCGCGAGATCGGCGCGCACGCCGACCGGATCGAGTTTCGCGAAACCGACGGCATGCGGGTGCTCGAGGAGTTCGCGGGAATGCCGGGCTCGGTGGTCTTTGCCGATCCGCCCTATACGGCCGGAGGGAAGCGGGCGGGGCGGCGGCTCTACACCCACTTCGAGATCGACCACCCCCGGCTGTTCCAGATGCTGGCCGACGCCGCGCCCGAGTTCATGCTCACCTACGACCACGCGCCAGAAATCGCGGACCTGGTCCAGCGCCACGGCTTCCACGCCGTCAAGGTGACGATGAAGAACACGCACCACGACCGGATCGGGGAGTTGGTGATCACGCGGGGGTCCAATAGACACCGATGCGCCGGCAAGGTCCGGCACACGCAGACTCTTGACGCCTCGCTTCGCTCAAAGTGACTGTCGCGGAGCACCGGAAATGTCATTCCGAACGAACGTGAGGAATCTAAGGACGCTGTGCCTTCTCCCGGCCCCTTAGACTCCTCGCTGCGCTCGGAGTGACATATCGGGTGTCCCGGGCACGTGCGGCCACGAATCCCACGCTGCACGCAGCGCAGGCCACCGGCCTAAAGGTGCTTGTCGCTCAGTTCTGCGAAAAGTGCGTCGCGACGACTTGATCGAGCAGGTCGTTGGTGCAGTCGCGGCAGAAGACGATGCGGGAGCGGTGCTCCTGGCGCGCCAGCTCCAGGATGTCCTCGGGGCGCGGCGCGGCCCGCATGACGCAGACATTGGTGCACACGCGCTGGCCGTGCACGAGGTCCACGGCCTGCTTGCGGTCCGGGCCGGGCAGGTCGAGCACCTGGCCGAAGCTGCGCGTGGCGAGCCGGCGCACGGCCATGCGCCGGTCGTCATGCTCGGGAATGCGCCGCAGGCGGTGCATCGACAACACGGCTGCCAGGTCCGTCTCGGTTGACGCGAGGACATGGGGATCGCTGGCGCCGCCGGCGTTGCGTTCGGGGGCGTCCAGCAGGTCCGCGTGCACGATGGCCACGTCGTAGTGGGGGCCGACCTGCTGCCAGGGCTCGTCGCGCAGGACGTTGATGAACTTCGGGGCATAAATCTGCCCAGTCGCTTTGTCGAGGCTCTGGTCGACATACCAGCGGGTGCTCCAATAGGGCGATCCGCGCGGTATGCCCGGAATCACCCAGGTGCCGAAGGGCCGCAGCTCACCGCGATTGAGGCTGAGGCCGGCGCGCTGGCCGAGCACCAGCATCACCTCTTGAATGTGCGCCACCGTGGAGACGACGGTCTCGGCCTCCCACGGCGCGACGCCTTCGGTCCACTGGAACGAGATCGACTTCATGGTCGAGCCCTGCGCGTCCCATCTGTCGCCGGTGATGCCCGACGGTCATGGTAGGACTTCGGCGCGGCTGGAAGTTCGGCGCAAGGGGATCGCGAACAGGCAACCTCCAGGATTGCCCCTGCGACGTGTGTAGACAGGCGCGGACGTGGAATCCCGCCTACGTGCGTCCCCTCACCCCGGCCCTCTCCTCAAGGGAGAGGGAGTCGGAGCCGGAATGGCGGAAGAAGACGCCCCCGCTCCAAGGGCGAGGGAGGCGGACTCTTCATGACGGCGGGATGCGCTCGGGGCCAATTGCTACGCTCGCCGCATGGAGTTGAACGGCGACGGCGCGGCGGCGCCGAGCACTTCCGATCGGGTCTCCGTGGTCGAGCTCGGCGCGGAGACGCGGGTGGCGGTCTTTGCCCGCCACGAGGGCGCGTTTCGGCTGCTCACGGTGGCTGGGGCGCCCAGCACGCTCGACGCGCCGCATTTCGATCTCACGCCGAGCTACGAGCGGGCCGTGGCGGAAGCCGAGTCGCTGGCCGGGGCCTATTTCGCCATCCCCGAGTCGTCGGCCCGTCCGCACGGAGAGCCGCGTACCCCGCCGATTGCCGCCGCGGTGGGACGAGGTTTGGCGCCCGGACCGTCCTGCTTTGTGGTGAGCAACCTGGTCACACGTGATCTCGACGCGCTCGAGGAGGCGCTGACCGGGCGCGAGTTCGTCGTCATCGGCCGCGCCACCACCGCGGCGCGCGAGTTTCGCGATCGCATCGACGGTCCGGCGGCCGTCGACGTGATCACCGCGCAGCGTCCCAGCGTCGTCGTCGTGGCGCTCACCGAGGATCGCGATGGGCAGGGCCTGGCCTACATGGCCGATCTGCTGCTCGGGGGGCTCGCCGGACGCGAGTCGAGCTATGTGCCCGTGATCGCCATCCTCTATGGGGCCGAACTCGATGATCGGGCGCTCGCCACGCTCCAGCAGGCGTTTCCGGTCCACGCCGTGTCGGTGCAGGGCGGCGGCGTGGACGATCCGCTCGACATGACCGAACCGAATGCGCTGCTCGATGACGTGCAGCAAACGGTGAAAGCGCGACGCTTCGCCGGCCGCACGGTGCCGGCGGAGGTCGCCGATGCGCCCGCGCATGCGACGGCCGCGGCATTGGGCGAAGCCGTGCGGGAGCTGGCGACGCAGCAGGCCCTGGAGGTCGCCGCGGTGTCGCTGGACGACGACCAGGTGTCGATCGTCGGCTTCCAGGGCGGATCAGGAGTGAGCGTGGGTTTGGGGCACAGCCACGACCTGGCGCGTCCCTATCACATCGCGCTGCAGACGCCCATTGAACGCGTGGCGCAGTGGGCGCCCGAGGAGCCGATTCCGCAGGCGCTGCGATTCACCGCCTTGAACCGGTCGGCGCATCCGGCGGCTGTCGCGGCGACCCCGTCCGAGCTGCAACTGTCCCATGCCGTGTTCACCGCCGCGGCGCGCCAGGCGCTGCGCACCTCCGAGGACGGCCGGAGTCCGCTGAACCACGAGGCGCTCGATCTGATCGTCCTCACGGGCCGCGCGGCGCGGGACGCCGGTCGGTCGGTGCAGGCCGCGCTGTTGCTGGTGAACATCCTGGAACCCGTGGGCGTCTCGCAGCTGGCGATCGATCCGACATCGAGCCTGGCCATGCAGGGCGCGCTGGCCCGTACCGGGGCCCGCGTGGCGTTCGACTCGACCCTGGTTCCATTGGGCCTCTGCGTGGCGCCTCGGGGTCGCGCGAAAGCCGGCGAACCGGCCGTGCTGGTGGACGTGCGACCGAGCTCGGGAGCTCGCATCGAACGAGAGGTCAGCGCCGGCGCGCTCGATGTGATCCAGTGGGACGCGCGCGTGCCGGCTGAAGTCCGCATCTGGCCGCAGCCACGCTTCGACGTGGGCCTGGGCAACGGACGCCCGGCGCGGCTAAAGGCCAACGTGGGCTCGGGACTTGTGGGACTTATCGTCGATGCGCGTGGGCGGCCGCTGGTATGGCCCGACGAGTCCGAGGAGCGCCAGGCGCGCCTGCAGCAGTGGTTGCGCTCGATGGACGCCTTTCCCCCCGCCGCGACGGCGGTCGCTCCCGCGAGGCCGCATGGAGGCTGAGCGCGTCGGGCGCGCCATTCGACGGACCGTGCGGAGCGGCGCGCTCCGGCGCCGGCACGTCCTTCCGAGTTCCGGCCGAATCCTCGTCCATGAGGGTGACGAGGTGGTGATGGGCCAGGTCTGGGGCCGCGGTCGCATGCGCACCGGGGTGACGGTTGCCGATCTGCCGCGACTGCTCAACGCCCAACTGGATGACGTGCCCGGCTTGCTCAAGGTGAGCCGTGCCGAAATCGTTGAAGAGGACACCTTGCTGGCCGAGTCGCTGGGGCGGATGGGCATCGGGCGGGAGTGGCGGGCGCCGGCCCGCGGCATGATCGCCAGCTTGAGTCCGCGCACCGGGGTGGCGGTGTTCGTGCGAGAGGTGCGCGAGGTGGCGCTGCATTGCCGCCTTGCCGGGACCGTCGTCGGCGTCACGCCCGGCGAGTCGGTCGTGATCGAAGGGCAGGGTGTGGCCATTTCCGGGGCCCTGGGCGCGGGCGGTCGCGCCGTCGGGCCGCTGCGCGTCATCGAGTCGGGCGACCGGCCCGAAGACGTGGCCGAAGTCGGCGAGATTCTCGTCACGCCCGACCCGCTCCGCACCGAGTGGATGCAGCGCGCCGTCGAGGCTCGCGTTTCGGCGGTCATCGCCCCATCGGCCGACGACGCGACGCTTTCCGAGTTGGCGCTGGCCCCAACCATTGTCGGGCTTCCGTTGCCGGCTTCGGCCCCGCTCACACCGCCTGTGCCAACGCTGCTGACGGAGGGTTTTGGCCACACTCGGATGCCGCGCGCGCTGCAGCGCATGTTCCGAGCGAGCGCCGACGAGGTGGTGTCGGTGGTCGGAAGCCGGCAGCCTGGCGAATCTGAGGTGCTGTTGCCCCCGGGACCGTCCGAAGCGCTGGCCGAGGAGCTGAGGGCGGATGGGCTCCCGGTGCGCATCGTGGCCGGACCGGATGCCGGTGAAGAGGGAGTCGTCGTGGGACCGGCGCCGGACGAGGCGCGCGCTCCGTCCGGGTCGCCGGCCATCTGCGTGCGGGTGCAGCGGACTCACGGAGGCACGGTGACGGTGCCCGCGGCCAACTGCGAGGCGATCGCGTAGGCCTAAAGACCCGCTACGGCGCGTCGACTCCGACGAGGCCTTCATGGGCAGTTCGCGAACTGCCCCTACATTCGCTCCGGCGCGTCGATTCCGAGCAGCGCCAACCCGTTCGCCACCACCTGCCGCACGGCGGCGACCAGGCGCAGCCGCGCGGCCGTCAGCCCGGCGTCGTCGCTCACCACGCGGTGATCGTTGTAGTAGGAGTGAAAGGCGCGGGCGAGCTCCAGCAGGTAGTGCGCGATGCGGTGCGGCTCCCGCGAGTCCGACGCGTCCACCGTGACCTCGGGATAGGCCAGCAGTTGCCGGACCAGCGCCGCTTCCGGCGTGCCCAGGCGTGAGAGGTCGGGTGACCCGTTGGACGGACTCTCTGCCGCCGACCGCTGAATCCCCGCGCAGCGCGCGTGCGCCATCTGGATGTAGTAGATCGGATTCTCGGGGTCCTCGCGCTTGGCCAGCTCCAGGTCGAATTCCATCTGGCTGTCGATCGCCTTGGAGAGGAAGAAGTACCGCGTGGCGGCGGGGCCGACCTCGTCCAGCACCTCGCGCAGGGTGACAAAGCGACCGCTGCGCTTGCCGGCGCGCGCCAGGCCGTCCCCGCTGCGCACTCCAACCATCTGCGCCACGAGGATTTCGAGTCGTGTGGGATCGATGCCCAGCGCCTCCATGGCGGCCTTCATGCGCGGCACGTGGCCCTGGTGATCGGCGCCCCAGATGTTGATCACGAGGTCGAACTTCCGTTCACGGAACTTGTCGTGGTGATAAGCAATGTCGGTCGCGAAGTAGGTGGGGTCGCCGCGCGACCGCACGAGCACGTTTTCGCGGTCCTCCGTGCCCTCGCCGCCGACGAACCAGGTGGCGCCCTCGCGGTGTGTCACGTGTCCGGCGTCGGTCAGCGTTGAAAGCGCGGCTTCTACCTCGCCCCGCTCGCGCATCTCGCGCTCCGAATACCATTCGTCGAAGTCGAGTTCGAGGTCGGCAAGGTCGTCCCGGATCGAGGCGAGCGCAATGGCGACGGATCGCTGCTCGAAGGCCTCGGCGTCCTCGCGCCGTTGGACGTCGAGCCAGCGGTCGCCATCCTCGGCGGCAATGGCCTGGCCCCATTCCGCGACGTAGTCGCCCCGGTAGCCGTCCTCGGGGAATGGCCGGGTCACGCCGAGAGCCGCGGCGTAGTGATGGTGGACGGTTTGGCCGAGCAGTTCGATCTGGCGCCCGGCGTCATTGACATAATACTCGCGCGTCACGTCATGCCCGCGCGCGTCCAGCATGCGGGCGATGGCGTCGCCCACCACGCCGATGCGCCCCGCGCCCACCGTGAGCGGGCCGGTGGGATTGGCGCTCAGATATTCCACCTGCACGCGCTGGGGATCGGCGACCGGCGCCGGTCCGAAGGCCGGCCCGGCATTCACGATCGCCTCGATCTGGTTCAGCACCCAGGCGTCGTCGAGGCGGATGTTGACGAACCCCGGCCCGGCGACCGTGACCTCGGCAATCGCGGGATCGGCCGCCACGTGCGCGGCGATGGCCTCGGCGATGGCGCGCGGCGGCATCTTGGCGCCGCGCGCGAGGCGCAACGCATCCGCGCTGGCGTAGTCGGCCAGCTCATCCCCTCGACGATCCAGCCCAATCTGGGCGGTTGGCATCGGCGGCAGCGCGCCGTCCGCAAGCGCGGCGTCGAGGGCGTGTCGCAGGAGCGCCGCCAAGCGCTCACGCAGGACGAAATCAGACACAGGAGAATCGCGCGGTGTGGGGCAGTTGCCCGGCGCGGTGCTCCGAGAGTATACGTAGGCGAGGGGCGCGCAGGAGCAGTTGCCGTTCGCTCGCTTCCGTTAGCGTCCCCAGTCGCGCGGATAGCGGAAGTCTCGATCGATCGTCCGGTCGGAGAGCTTGGCGATTACGGGCGGGCGTCGCTTGAACTGCGTGTGCTGCACCCGTCGGCGGATTTCCGCTACCAGGTCGGCGTCGTAGCCGCCCGCCGCGATCTCATCCGCCGTGTGCCACTCGTCGACGAGCAGATAGAGCACTTCATCGGCGATTTCATAGGTGAACCCCAACTCGTCCTCGTCGGACTGACCCTGCCAGAGGTCCGCGGACGGCGGCTTCTCCAGGATCGACGCCGGAAGGTCCAGCGCCGCCGCGAGCTGTCGCACCTGGGTCTTGTAAAGGTCGCCGATGGGATTGACGGCGCTGGCCATGTCTCCGTGCAGCGTCCCGTAGCCCAGCAGCAGCTCGGTCTTGTTGCTGGTGCCCACCACGAGCGCGTCAAACGCCTCCGACTGGTCGTAGGTCGCGATCATGCGCGTGCGCGCCATCACGTTGCCGCGGCGCACGGGGGTTGTGGGATCGTCGAGCTCCTCCAGGTACCCGTCGACCGCCTGGCTGACGTCGATGACCTGTGTTTCGACCCCGAGGGCCTGCGCCAGCGTCTCGGCGTCGCCCCGACTGGCCGGGTTGCTGGTGCGGTAGGGCAGCATGAGCGCCAGCACGTTGTCCGGTCCCAGCGCGCGAGCCGCGAGGGCGCAGGTCAGGGCCGAGTCGATGCCGCCCGAGGTGGCCACCACGGCCCGCGTGAAATCGAACTTCGAGATCGCGTCGGCGATGAACCGCACCAGGATTTGCTCGGCGAGCGCCGTGTCCAACCGGAGTCCATGGCGGGCGCGACCTTGGAGGGAAGTTTCAGTGTTGGATGCCATCGCGCCGCTCCGCGGCGATGCGCGCGAACTCGCGGCTCACCAGCTCGAGGTTCTCGTCCCGGCGCAGCGGCAGCCGGGTGCGCTGACGCCGCAGCCGGCTGTCGGGCAAGTCGGCGATGACAAGGGCTTCTTCGAAGTCGGGCGCTCGCGCCAGGCAGGCGCCGTCCGGCGCCACGACTTCCGATCCGCCCCAAAAGTTCACCCCGTCCTCGAATCCCACCCGATTCACGTGCACCATGTAGCAGACGAGCATCTGCGCGTAGAGGCGATTGAGCGCGTGCCAGGTCTCGGCGCTTCCCAGCTCGCTCGCGCCGCCGCCCACGCCGCGGCCAGGACTGCTGGAGAGGCCGAAGATCACGTCCGCGCCGTCGGCCGCCGCCAGCGCCGCGCTGGTGGGATGCCACAGGTCCTCGCAGATCAGCATGGCCTGCCGCCCATGCGCCGTGTCGAAGGCCCGCACCTGCCTGCCGGGCGCCAAATCGCGCGCCTCGTCGAACAGGCCATAGGTCACCAGATAGACCTTCTGGTGGACGTGCAGCAGGCGGCCGCCGGATGCGCATGCCGCCGCCGGGACGAAACGGTGATCGGCGGTGCGTTCGATAAAGCCGAAGACGATATCGATGTCGCGGCTGGCGTCCAGGATCGGCGAGAGGCTGGCGTCGTCACGAGGGACGGCGACATCGGCAACCAGATCGCTGAGGAAGTACCCGGTCAGGGACTGCTCTGGGAACACGACGATGTTGCAGCCGGCCTTCACGGCGCGGTCGGCGTATTCGAGATGGGTGGCCAGATTGTGCGCCGAGTCGCCCAGACGGGGGCGGATTTGCGCCAGCGCTACCCGCAGATCTCGCACTGGCGCCCCCTCCCGTATCCGGCGTGGCGCCAGTCTAGCCAGTGTGCCGTCGCAGCGACGCCGGGCCGCGCCGCGGGCCGGGCGTGGGCGAGCGGTTGCAGGAGTTGACGGGCCTTGCCCATCGGGCCTAAATTCGACCGTCACGGTCTGGCGGCGAATCGCGTTCGGGCTGTGGGAGGCTGATACCCAGCGGGCGCCGTCTTCGCGCCCGCCTCGGAGGAGTTCCGCGCATGCGTAAGTGGTTCGTTGTTGCCATCGTCACTCTGTTGGTCGCCGGCGCGGTCACCTCCGTCCAGGCCATCGGCTGCGATTCCAACCAGGGCACTCCAATCGAGGGCGGCTGCCTGTACACCATCACGGGCGGCGACACTCCGGACCCCAATGACGGCTTTCCGATCGTGAATACCGACGGAATCAACTGGTATTCGTGCGTGCGCACGCTGGGTCTGCAGGACGTCGGCTACCCGATTGCCCAGCAGTTCGAGTTCAACGGCTTTCAAATCCTCGCCTTGCAGAAGGTGATGTTGCAGTACCGGCCGGACTACGGGGACCGAGGCGGTTGTAGCCAGTTCGCCTACCTCAACTCCATGGACCTGTTGGCCAACCGCTTCGCGGTCAACCTGCCCGGCGTGCCTGCGCACCGCGTGCTGCCGGAGGACGAGGGGGCGAGCTTCGCGCAGATCGTCGACAACCATCTGGCGCTGCTGGACGCGAACCCGGTCCTCAGAGCCAAGTTCTTGGAAAAGCCGAATTGGCAGAACCTCTACGGCTTGCCGATCGCCTATGAAGAGCAGGAGATCAACGGCAACCCACAGGGCGCCCAGGTGCTGCGCGCGCAGCGGGCCGTGTGGCGAATCTTCAACGTGGACGCGCCGGGGACGCGCCGGGGCGTGCCCCACCTGCTGAACGTGCCGGACCAGATCAAGAAGCTCAACAACGTCATCATTCCCCAGTGGGCCAAGCGCCCGGTCTCCGCCGCGCAAGCGACGGGCGCGATCCCGGCGCCCATGGTGCTGCCCCATGGCCTGCAGGGCTACGGCATGCAGGGCGAGTTCCGCCGCCCGGATGACCAGCAGCTCGCCAATCTGATCACCGGCGCCGGCTTCGGCTGGGTCAAGCAGCAGGTGCCCTGGGAAGAGGTGGAGACGCCGGCCACGTTCGGACCGAATTGTGAGCCCAGCGATCCCTCCAACTGGTACTGGGCCGACGTGGACCGCTTCGTCAACACCATGCGGGCCAACGGTCTGCAGATTCTGCTCAGCGTGGTGAAGGCGCCGCCGTGCTACAAGGAACCCGGGTCGCCGCCCGGTCACGGTCCGCCCGTCGACCCCGCGACCTTCGGCCGTTTCATGGAGGCCATCGCCAGCCGCTACAAGGGGCGGGTCCAGGCCTACGAGTTGTGGAACGAGGCCAACTTGCAGCGTGAATGGACGACGCTGCGGCCCCGCGATCCCAACAACAACGCCCACCTTGAGTTCCTCGAGTTGGTCAAGCACGGCTACACCGGCGGCAAGCGCGGCGACCCCAACGCCTACATGGGATTGGGCGCCCCGACGCCGGCGGGCAACACGCTCCATGCCATTGACGACCGCAGCTATTTGCGTCGCCTCTGGGCTGCCAACGGCGGTGAAATCGCCAACTACTTCGAGTTCCTGGGCGTGCATCCCAACGGCGGCCCGAACGCGCCGGACGACACGATCAACAACCCGTCGGCAAGCCGCGCCAAGTGCAACGGCGGTTGGTCGACCCACGACAGCTTCTTCTTCAACCGCTACGAGCAGTTGTACGCCGACATGATCGCGGCGGGTCCGGCGTTCCGGGACAAGACGCTCTGGCTCACCGAGTTCGGCTGGGCCACGACTCCCAACCCGGCGTCCGGCTACGAGTACGCGAGATGCAACACCGAGCAGGACCAGGCGAACTACTTCGTGCGCGCCTTCGCCAAGGTGCGGGCGGAAGCGCCCTATGTGACGCACATGATCGTCTGGAACCTGAACTTCCAGCAGGTGGTGGGCGCGCATGACGAGAAGTGGGCGTTCGGGATCGTGCGCAGCGACTTGAGTCCGCGCCCGGCCTACACGGCGCTCAAGAACATGCCGAAGCCTAGGGCGGCGCCAACCGCGCCGGGACCGGCGGGGTAGCCGAGGCGCGACACTCGGTCGCACGCGACGGACGAACCGGCGGGGCGCCCAGCCCCGCTGGCGCCGTTTCGGCGAGCGCGAGTTCTGAGCGCCTACACTTGCCGCCATGGGCGTGCTCTACGTCGTGGCCACGCCGATTGGCAATCTCGAGGATCTGACGGCGCGCGCCGCCCGTGTGCTCGGCTCAGTGCCGGTGGTCGCGGCCGAAGACACCCGCCGCACCCGCAAGCTGCTCAACCACATTGGCGCGAGCCCAAGACTCATCGCCTATCACGCCGAAAGCCCCGAGCGCCGGGAGGACGCCATCGTCGCCTGTCTACGCGAGGGCGACGTGGCGCTCGTGTCCGACGCCGGCACCCCCGGCTTGGCCGATCCAGGGCCGGACCTCGTGGCTCGGGTGCGCCGCGAGGGACTTTCCGTGGTACCGATTCCCGGCGCGTCGGCCCTGGCCACCGCCCTGTCGGTCGTGTCGTTCGCGCAGCAGCCGGTGACGTTCATTGGGTTTCTGCCCGAGCGACGGCCGAGGCGCGAGCGCCTGGTCCGGCGCGCCGCCGAGGTCGCGCGTACGCTGGTCATCTATCTGCCGCCGCATCGGGCCGCGGCGCGGATGGCCGAGCTGCTCGAGTGGCTCGGCGATCGTCCGACGGCGATGTGCCGGGAGCTGACCAAGCTCCACGAGGACATCCGGGAAATGCCGCTGTCCGAGCTGTGCGAGGTGCTGGCGCAGGACGCGCCGCGCGGAGAGATTACGCTCGTGATCGACGTGGCGGAGCGTGAGCCCGAAGCCGCGCCCGAGGCGTCGAGCGTCGCCACCGCGGTCATGGCCGCCATGGCCGCGGGCGCCTCGCCAAGCCAGGCGGCGGCGGCGGTCGCCCGGGAACTGCGGATTCCGCGGCGTGAGGTCTACGCCCTGGCCCAGGAACTCCGCCGCACGGACCCTGCCGAGGAGTCGTAGAGAGCCTGGGATAGAATCGCGAACTCGCCCCAGGCGAAATCCTCTGTGTCGAGGCACTTCCTCACCACCGACATTCCCTATCCAAGCGGCGAGCCCCACGTGGGCCACAGCTTCGAGATGATCGCGGCTGACGCCGTGGTGCGCTTCAAGCGGCTGCGCGGCTGGACCGGCTTGCCGGCCGGACACCGGGTGCCGGGCGGGGCGGCGCTGTTTCCACGCATCGAGGCCCCATAGCCACGCTCTTCGACACCCACGCCCATCTGGGGGATTACGTCTTCGCCGACGAACTGCCGGCGCTCCACGCCCGCGCGGTTGCCGCCGGCGTCGACGAGGTGCTGGTGGTGGCCAACGATCTCGAGTCGAGCCGCCGGGCCATCCAGCTTGCCGAGCGCTTTGACGGGTGGTTGGCGTCCGTCGGCGTGCACCCGCACGAGTGCGGGTGCTGGGACCGCCGCACGGCGCGCGAGTTGCGAACGCTGGCCGCCCACCCGAAGGTCCGCGCCATCGGCGAAACCGGGCTCGACCACTACCGCGAGTTTCAACCGCGCGACGTGCAGGAGCGTGCATTTGCGGAGCAGTGCGCGCTGGCGGTCGAGCTTGATCTGCCGATCGTGGTGCACTCGCGCCAGGCGCTTGACGCCGTGGCTGAAGTGCTGGAAGCCGCGCCGGGCATCACGGGCGTGATGCACAGCTACGCTGGTGACGCCAGGCAGGCCCGCGTGTTCACCGATCTCGGGCTGCACATCTCGCTCTCGGGCATCGTCACGTTTCGTCGTGAGCACGAGCTGCGCGACGCGGCGGCCGAGATTCCCGCCGAGCGTCTGCTGCTCGAAACCGATGCGCCCTATCTTTCCCCGGAGCCGCTCAGAGGCCGACGCAACGAACCGGCGCACCTGCCGCACACGGCGGCGGTAGTGGCGGCGGCGGTGGGAATGTCGGTACCCTCACTCGCCGAGAAGACTACCCGGAATGCGCGCGCCGTCTTCGGTGCCCCCGCCGCGAGTGCCTGACCAACAGTCGGCGGCCGACGCCGACCACCACGCGACCAGCCTGGTCGCGCCGCAGCTTGCCGATGTCGAGGAAGTTCTGCGCGCCTGCGCGCGCGTTCCCGAGATTCCCCTGCTCGAACAAGTCCTCGGCGCGGTGCTGCTGGCGCCGGGCAAGCGTCTGCGACCGGCCCTGGCGCTCCACGTCGCCCAGATCGTGGGTGGGCGCCCCACAGCCGTAGCTAAGCTGGCGGCCGCCACGGAGGTCCTTCACTCGGCCACGCTGGTGCACGACGACATCGTCGACAGCTCGCCTGAGCGCCGGGGACGGCCCGCCGTGCACGTGACGTGGTCGCAGAAGATCGCCGTGCTCGCCGGCGACTATCTGTTTGCGACCGCCGCCGACCTGGTCGCGCAGCTTGACCGGCCGGTCATCGTGCGCTTGTTCGCGGCCACCATCCACGATATGTCCACGAGCGAGTTTGTGGCTCCGAGCTACGACGACGACGGCGAGTCGGCCCGCGAGCAGTACCTGAAGAAGATCGGGCACAAGACGGCTTCGCTGTTCGCGCTGGCCTGTGAAGCCGCCGCCGTGCTGGGCGACGCCCCGGCGGCTGAGCGTGAGGCCTTCCGCGACCTGGGCTGGAGCCTGGGCATGGCCTTTCAGATCACCGACGACATCCTGGATATCAGCGGATTGGTGGCGGAAACCGGCAAGCCGGTCGGCACCGATCTGCGCGCCGGGCTGGTCACGCTTCCGGTGATTCTGTACCTCGGTGACGGGGCCGGCGACGACGATCCCGTCCGCGCCGTGCTCATGGGTAAGGCGACCGATGACGCCGATGTCGTGCAGGCCCTGGACGCGATCAAGGCCTCGGGCGCCGTGGACGATGCGGCGGAAGTCGCGGGGGGTTATGCGGCACAGGCGCGTGCCGCCCTGGACCGCGTTCGCCCGTCCCCAGCGCGCGAGCTCGTGGCTGACTTCATCCATCAGGCAACCGAGCGCACCCGCTAGCCGCCCGCGCGGCCGATAATGCGGCATGGCCAAATCGCCGTGGGTGCGTCCCATGTTCGACGCGATCGCACCCCGCTACGACTTGCTCAATCGACTGATGAGCTTCGGGATGGACCGTGGCTGGAGACGCCATGCCGTGGGTCAGGCGCTTGAAGTCCGGCCCTCGACCATTCTTGACGCCGGCGCGGGAACTCTCGACCTCTCGCTGGAAGCCTGGCGCCGCTCGGCCAACGCTCCGCGGATCATCGCGCTCGACTTCGCCGGTGAGATGCTGGCACACGGAATGGCTCGCGCGCGGCGCGACGGCGCCGATGTCTGCGCCCTTCAGGGCGACGCGCTGCGCCTGCCATTGGCTTCCGGCTCCGTCGAAGCGGTCGTCAGCGCGTTCCTGCCGCGCAACCTGGATAGCCTGCCGCGAGCCTGGAGCAGCTTCGCGCGCGTGTTGCGTCCCGGAGGCGTGCTGGTGATCCTCGAAATGACGCCGGTCCGCACGCCGGTGTTCCGGCATCTCTTCCGCCTGTATTTTCATCGGTGGATTCCCTGGGTGGGACGCCGGATCAGCGGTCACGGGGCGGCCTATACCTGGCTGCCGGAATCGGTGGACGACTTTCCGACGGCGCAGGAGCTGGCCCGCCAGATCGAAGCCGCCGGATTCGTCGACGTGCGGTTCCGCAAATTCGCCTTGGGCGCCGTGGCCGTTCACGTGGCGCGCCGGCCATGACCGCCGCCGTCTCCCGAGTCGAGTCGCAAGCGGCGTGGGACGCCCTTGTGGCCGGACATCCCGATGGCGGCTTTCTGCAGTCGTGGCGGTGGGGAGAGTTGAAGTCGCGGTACGGATGGCGCGCGATCCGGCTGGCCTTGCCGCGAGCGGACGGGACCCTCGCGGCGAGTGCCCAGGTCCTCGTCCGAACGAGAGGGCTCTGGCATGGCGGGCCGCGCGTCGGTCTGGCCCACGTGCCGCGCGGACCGCTCGCCGGTACGACCGATGAGGCGGCGGCGGTGGTCCGCGCCGCCGTCGAGGTCGGCCGAGATCACGGCGCCTCGTTCGTGCGCATCGAGCCGCCGAGCGATCTCGTCGTTGATGCGCTTTCGTCATGTGGATTCCAGCCGTCGAGCCAGTTCGTGCAGATCCCACGCACCGCCGTCGTCGATCTCGAACGCCCGGAACCTGAAATCCTCGCCGGCTTCAAATCCAAGATGCGCTACAACATCCGCCTGGCCGGCCGGCGCAGCGTGGAGGTGGCGGTCGCCGAGGACGACGCGGGCTTCGACGAGTTCGTCGACCTGATGCGCGTCACCGCGTCCCGTGAGCGATTTGCCATTCACCATGCGTCGTACTACCGCGACGTGTGGCAGACGTTTCGACCCGATTACGGGGCGTTGTTCATCGCGCGGTATCAGGGCATGCCGCTGGCGGCGCTGATGGTGGTGGGCGCGGGCCGCACCGCCGCCTACGTGTTCGGGGGATCATCCAACCAGCACCGCAATCGCATGGCGCCGCACGCCGTCCAGTGGGCGGCCATGCAGTGGGCCAGGGCGCATGGTTTTGCGCGCTATGACCTCTGGGGCATGGCCGACCCCGACGATCCAGCCGACGCCATGGCGGGCGTGCACCGATTCAAGCTCGGATTCAATCCGAATCTGGTGACGTATCCCGGCGCGTTCGATGTGCCGCTGCAGCCGGTGCGGTCGTGGCTGCTGAAGGGTGCGGTGCGCCTGCGCGAAGCAATCCACCGCCGGCGTTCCGGCCGGGCGGGTCCGGTATGACCGGGGATGCGCCGCCGGCCCCGCGAACATTCACCGCTCTCTTGGCGGCGTGCCCGGACGCAGATCTGCGCCAGCCGGCCGGTCAACTGATCGACTCGGTGCACTTCGATTCGCGACAGGTTGGCGCAGGCGCCTGTTTCGTTGCACGGCGCGGGCTCCGCGACGACGGGCACGCCTACATCCCCTCAGCCATTGCCGCCGGTGCCGTGGCGGTGGTGGCCGAGCGTCCCGTCGAGGTGCCGGCGCACGTGGGCTTGGCGCTCGTGCCGGACGGCCGCCGGGCGCTGGCCGCGCTGGCTCGGCGTCTTTGGGGCGAGCCCGATCTTGCCCTCGGCACGGTCGGTGTGACGGGAACCGACGGCAAGACCACGACCAGCCATCTGATCGCGTCGATGCTTCAAGCACAAGGACACGCGGCCGGCGCCATGACCACCGTGGGTACGTGGCTCGGCGGCGAATGGCTGCCCGCCGCCGGGCGTCTGACCACCCCCGAGCCGCCGGTGATCGCCCGGCAACTGCGCGAGCTGGTGGATGCTGGCGCCGACTGGGCGGTGCTCGAGGTGGCCTCGCACGCGCTCGAGCTCCGGCGCGTGGACGGCTTCAGCTTCGATCGCGCGGTGATCACCAACGTGACCCACGAGCATCTGGACCTTCACGGCAGCGTCGAGGGCTACCGGCGGGCGAAGCGCCGGCTGCTCGATCTGCTGGACGCGTCTCCCACCACCGAGCGAGGCCGCGCGGCGATACTCAATGCCGACGATCCGGTCGTGGCGGGGTTCGCGCGGCATACCCGCAGCGACGTGATCACCTTCGGCCAACAGCCGACGGCCGACGTGCAGTCGGAGTGGCACGAATTCGACGGTGGACGCCCGCGGGTGACGCTCAACTCGCCGTGGGGCCGCTGGACCGTACCCACCAAACTCGCCGGCCCGTGGAATGCGTCCAACATCGCCGCTGCCGCGGCATGCGTGGGGTCGATTTGCGCCAGTCTCGACGATGCGATGGCCGCACTGCCGCACATCGCGCCCGTGCCCGGGCGCATGCAGACCATTGACTTCGGTCAGCCGTTCCGGGTCATCGTGGACTTCGCGCACACGCCGGCTGCCTTGGAGACCTGCCTGGCTGCGCTGCGCCCGCAAACGCCCGGACGGCTCATCGCCGTGTTCGGCAGCGCCGGCGACCAGGATCGGAGCAAGCGGCCCCTGTTGGGTCGCGCGGCGGCGGAGTCTGCGGACTGGATCGTGGTGGCCGACGAGGACCCCCGCAGCGAAGACCCTCGGGCCATTGCGGAGGCGGTCGTGACCGGCGCCCGGGAGGCGCGTCCCGACGTGTGGATCGACATCGTGCTGGATCGACGAGCTGCCATTCACGCGGTCATCGCCGAAGCCGGTCCCGGCGACACGGTGCTGCTGGCGGGCAAGGGCCATGAGACCGGCATCGCCTACGCCGATCGAACCGTGCCCTGGGACGAATCCTCCGAGGCTCGCGCGGCGCTGGCGGCGGCCGGCTACCCGCAGCCGTAGACTGCCGCCGCACGGCTGCTAGGGTATGCCCGCGACGTGACCGCGCCACCAAATCACCCGCGAGAAACCGCCCCATGAGAATCGCCCTCTATCAAGAATTCGGCGTGGCATGCCACCGGCTGACCCATGAGCTGCTGCCGGCCGACGCCGGTTGGGAGCTGGTCGACGTACCGCACGTCGGTGCCAACGTCGCCTCACAGACCGCCGCGGACGCCGACATCATTCGCAGCGCCGAGGTGGTGATCGCCACGCCCCTCAGCCCCCTCCCGGACGCTTTCTACGATCCGGATGGGCGGGTGCGGCTGATTCAGCTGCTCTCCGCTGGCTACGACACGGTCGATCTCGACCGCTGCCGGGCGGCGGGACAGCTGCTGGCCACCAACGGCGGCGCGAACGCCGTGGCCGTGGCCGAGCACACGATTCTGCTCATCCTCTCCGTGCTCCGGCGATTGCCGGTCATCGACCGCGATACCCGGTCCGGCCGCTGGACGGCGGCCAAGACGCCCGAGTGGGAGCCGCACGAGCTCGAGGGCCGCACCGTCGGGCTGGTGGGCTTCGGGCAGATTGGCCGGCAGGTCGCGCGGCGGCTGCTGCCGTTCGGCGTGCAGCTGCAATACCACGACGTGGTCCAGGCGCCCCGCGAGGTGACCGACAGCCTGCAAATCCGCTACGTGTCGTGGTCCGAGCTATTGGAAACCTCGGACATCGTCTCGCTGCACGTGCCGCTGATGGAGAGCACGCGCGGTCTGATCGACGCCGCCGCGCTGGCCCAGATGAAACCGGACGCCATCGTGATCAACACGGCGCGCGGCGGTGTGATCGACGAGGACGCGCTCATCGACGCCCTGCAACGCGGTCAAATCGGCGGAGCCGGCCTCGATGCATTCGAGGCTGAACCGTTTCCGGCCGGGCAAGCCCTGGCTCATCTCGACTCCGTCGTCCTAACGCCGCACTTCGCCGGACCCACCTACGAAAGCTGGCCCAAGCGCGTCCGCTTCGCCTACGAGAACATAGCCCGAGTAGAACGCAACGAACGCCCCGAAGCCGTCGTGCACGAACTGGCGGATGTGCCGCTGCGGGCGGCGCGGTAGGGGGCGGGTCTAGGTCGACTCGCCGTGCGCGTGCCGGGCGAGAATGTCCTTCACGTCGCCGGGGTTCCGCGACACGTCCGACGCCCAGTTGCCAAATCCTCCATGCGCGTTTACGGCGTTCACCCACTCGTCCATAAATCGGCGCTTGGTTCGATCCTGTTCGGTCTCCCGACCCTTGGTCTCCAGGACCAGGTGTTTCCCGGAGGCCAGCCGGATGATGAAGTCGGGGCGATACTTCCGCACCACGCCGCGGTAGACGTACAGCACCTCGAAGCCGAGATGGTCGTTCTTCACCCAGGCAATGACTTCGGAGTTGTGGTCTAGCTCGTAGGCTTCCGAGGCTTCCCAGCCGGCGTCAAACACGCAAAAGTTGATATGGCTATTGCTCGTGGGGGCACACGGCTTGCCCGTGTACCAGGTGGGCATATCGCCGGTCGAACGGATGGGGCGATCCCGATCAAAGACCGGTTCCAGCCGCTCCGTGTTTTCGAAGCGGATCGCTTCCCAGATGTGCTGCACGACTCTGGTCATGTTCAAGGTGATGAGCAGGCGCCGCCGCAGGTCGTCCTGCATGAACAACCCCGGAATCATGTTGATCCGGTCCGACCGAATGAACTGCTCGACCAGCCGCACGAGCTGCGCGAGCAAGACTTCCTTGCCGCCGCGCCAATTCGAATGCATCTGGTCGTAGAGGTCCCTCGCGGTCTCGAAAACAATCCGCTGGGTGCGAAACTCCCGCGCCAGCTTCTCCAGGTCGATGGCGGAGATATTTCTCAAGTCCGGCTTGCCCTCGACCGTTGGAGCCAACTCGGCGATTTGCGCCGTCTCACTGGCATTGAGCGTCAGCGGCTGGACACGGTCCCAGTCGAGGGACAGACGGGGCCGATAGACGTGGTCGATGCGGACTACGTTCGGCCAGCTGATCTCGAACTCGGCCCGTTCCGGCAATGGTTCGATGGCAGTCTTGGGCTTGGTCGGCTTGGGAATCACGCCTTCCTCGGATTGATGCGGCAGGAAGGTGAAGGGAACGCCAAAGACGTTCACGTACTCCGGCTCGAACAGGCCGGTCTTTCGATTGACTTCATAGGTGGTGCGGCGCAGGCCGCGCCCGACGACCTGCTCGCACAGCAGCTGGCTGGTGAAGGCGCGCAGGCCCATGATGTGAGTCACGGTTTTGGCGTCCCAGCCCTCGGAGAGCATCCCGACCGAGATCACGTTCTGAATCTGCGCCCCGGGCTTGCCGGGCTGGCCCACGGAGTCCACCTGCTGGCGCAGCAACTCGGCCCGTTGCTTTGCCGTCAGCTTTGGTTTGCTTTCCGTGCCGCCGTCACCGCTCCCAGAACCATCCGCCAACCACTGACCATTAATCGCTTCTTCTCCGGCCTCGGCCTGCTCCAGCACCTTCGAGTCGATGTGCAGGGTGCGCGCGGGATCGCAAAGCTCGTCGATACGCACTCGGTTGCGATCGAAGGCATGCTTGACGCGGGCCGCCGTCTCGGTGCGATTCGCCACCGTGATCATCACCGGCGGCGACGCGTATCCGCTCTCGCGCCAGGATTTGGCGGTTTCGCTCCAGTCATAGCCGAGCAGGTGGTAACCATTGAGCACCAGATCCGGCAGCGGATCCTCAGGCTTGGCTTTGCGATTCAGGTTGTCTCGGACCGTATCGTCGTTGTAGATGTGATAGAGGCGCGATCTGTAGGTCTTGGCGTCCGGCACGGCGTCGTCGCGCACCACGATTCGCGGAGTCTTGACCAGCCCGGACTCGATGGCGTCGTTGAGGCCGAAGTCGCTCACGATCCAGCCAAACAGCGCTTCCTCGGAGCTCCTTCGTCCCGACGGCGCGAACGGTGTGGCCGAAAAGTCGTAGCAGGTCAGGATCCCGCGCGTCCGGTGGATGCGGTCCAGCCCACCGACCCACTTGGTCGCCTGCTCCAACTCGGACTTGGCCACGCCCCGCACCCTGGACTTCACCGGCGTGCGCCAGGCGTGGTGCGCCTCGTCGTTGATCACCAGCAGGTTGCTGGCGTTGGCCATGTCGCCCAGCACGTCGCGGACGTACGCCGCGTCGCTCCGGGCGCCGCGCTTGTCCACGCTGCGCTTGCGGGCGACTTGCTCCTCGGTCTCCCAGTCCAGCGCGTGCCAGTTGCGCACTCGGACCCGGCCGCGCCGCAGCTTGTCGAGCAGCGACGACGGCACGATGTTGAACGCTTGGTAGTAGTTCTCCGGGTGGGACGGCTCCAGCACGGCCAGGCGGTTCTTGACGGTGAGTCCGGGGGCGACGACCAGCGCGTTCGCGGAGAAGCGGGTGTCGCGGGGATAGGTCGCCTTGTTCAGGATGTGCCAGGCCAGCACCATCGCCATCACGACGGTCTTGCCCGAGCCGGTGGCCATCTTGGCGCAGAGTCGTTGAAACTCCCCGCCGTCGGATGGAACCTCGATCCCAACACGATCCGCCGCCGGCGCCTCCGTCAGCCAGATCAGCGTCTCCGCCGCCTCCAACTGGCAGAAGAAGAACCGCCGCGACTCGAAATCCTCCGGGTCGTTCCAATGCTCAAGCAGCCGGCGCGTAACGCCGCTGACGCCGGGCCACCCCGCCTCCTGCCAAGCCTTGACTCGCGGCCGGATGCGCTTGACTAGCTCAATGGGCACGAACACGCCGGGATCCTCGAAGGACTTGAGACCCTCGGTGGCAATCACGTATCCCGCCGGACGGCGGCCGTCCTCGAGCTCGAAGCCCAACCGCTCGCGGTCGTAGCTCCAGTGCTTGGCCGGTTCCGCGTAAGGCGAGTTGACGATCAGCCGGTCGATGGTCGCTTGCGCCATGTCACTCCGCGTAGAGAGTCTCGGCCGATTCGAGAATCGCTCGGCGGCGAATGTAGTTCCGACTTCGCTCGACAGCACGTCGGTCGACGAGGTCAATCTTGTACCCGAGAATCCGAGTCAATTCAGCCTCCATGCGCTCCAAGTCCAGCAGGGTATGCGTCGCATTCGGACCGAATCGCACAAGCACGTCGATGTCGCTCTCAGGGCCAAAGTCGTCGCGCAGCACCGAGCCGAAGAGCGCCAACTCAGCGATTCGCCATCGCTTGCAGAATGCTGCTAACTCATCTTGCCGCGTATTGATGTAGGTGTTCATGCGCCGATAGCTCGGTCCGTATGGATATCGAGCCCAGCAGCCTTCAGCTCTTTGCTAAGCTCAAATTTCCAATTCCCATCAAATTCAATATACAGAACCCCAGCGTAGTTGGATGGTATTTCTAGGCCACCTGACTTCAGGTCGCAGACATTTTCCAAGCCGAGATGACTGATAAAATACCCCAATTCAAGAATCACGTTCTGTCGGGCTCGAGGGCGGAGGTTGTTCTCTTCTCCTCGCAATGATCCGACGTCGTCTGGCGTTAGCAACACCACCGCAAAGCCCACCTGTGAATACTGTTGAAATTTCTGAATGATTGTGAGGCCTCGATTTGCCTGTTCATCCAATATTATCGGTATTAGCCCCAATTCCGTCTCAAGGAACCTGGCCACCGTGTCCCTGGTTCCGGTATCCTTGCCGTGAACTAAAAACACCTTGCTAGAATCTGGCCGTGCTGGATTATTTTTGTGGTCGTGCAGGTCACTCGTATCTTCATCATCCCAATATTCATCGACATATCCAATCATTGACCTGAGTAGTGATTCTGCTGTGTCAAGCATTGTGATGTATTCTTGTTTGCGACCTCTAATGGAGGCGCCAAGGTGGGCAGATGGATTGAATGGCATTGGAGGCATCAGGTATAAAATATTGTTGAATTCCTGAACGAGATTAAAGTCATCGTCAAAAAGACCAGCTAGACTCGTCCTTGTATCTCGGTGCCACTCTTTGAATGCCAACGGAGGGGCCGCAAGTGTGAGGCTGCCAAATCCTGGCATTCGCTGGATGTCGAGATCCAGACGCTTCATTTCTGGAATTTTTGTTAGTGCATTCTTTAGACGGTATACAGCTTTGACTTTAGTTGGTCTAGCCATTATGGAACCTCTACTATTATTAGGCTCTCGATCCCGCGGTCGTCGATGATCTTGACGGCGATGCGGTTGTGTTCGCCGGGCTCGAAGGGGAGTGAGACGGTGACGCGGTAGGCTTCGATCAGGTCTTGGTCGATCTCGGCCTTGAGGTTTCGAGCGAGACGATCCCAGCCGTCGCGAGGGCCGGCCATGGGGAAGAACACCTGGCGCGGGAAGAGGCTGCGGCCGTCGTAGTCGGGGTCGAGCATCCACATGGCGATGCGGTCTTCGCCGCCTGACTCCACGCCACCGGAGCGGGTGTTGAAGTAGTCGAAGCCGCGCACTTCCACCTGCCATTTGCCGGTATTCGGGCCCTGGCGCACTTGGAACAGGTCGACATCCGGCTGACCGATGAGCCAGAAGCTCTCGTTGCTGGCGCGCTGCTTCTTGAGGTCGTCGGTGAGCAGGTCGGCGTTCATCTGGGCTTTGAGGAATTGCATGCCGGCCAGCTTGGGATCCAGCTCGTCGATGTCCTTGGCGGCTTCGGGATCGAACTGGAAGGCGGCGAAGACTAGCAGCTTGGGGGGCGGCGCCAGGGTGCGAGCCTCTTCCCATGCGTGCTCGACCTGGCGTTGCTCCAGCGGGGCGTGGTCCGGGCCGAAGGAGACGACGACGCGCTCCGGCGTGTAGGCGGTGGGCGTCTCGCGGAACGTGTCCGCACCGCTGGCATCCGGCTGGGTTTCCCCCACAGCGTGCAGCCAGCGCGCGCCCGGTAGGGGTTCCAGGCGCGAAAAGGCGATTCGCTGCCCGGACTTGCCGCGAATGCCGGTCCGCAGAAGCTCGTCGCGCCAGTCGTCCTGGCGCAGCGTCTCGCCCTGGCGCGCGGTGGCCAGGGCAAAGTGATTGTCGTCGAGTGAGGCATCGCCGTCCGTCGCCTCGCCATTCGCCGGCAACTCATCACTATCCAGGGACTTCACCACCGGCGCGGGCACCGCCTCGACGGTGAACGGCCCGGCGACCCGCTTCTTGCCTTGGTCCACCAGCGGCTGGTCGTAGAGGGTTTCCTGCCGCGAATGCCGAGCAATGGCGGCATCAATCTCCGACTGCGTCATGCCTTCCTGGATGTCCGGGTTGTTGGCGATCGAACTCAGCGTGACGTGCGGCACGGTCCTATAGGTGAAGCCGCTGCCCACGCCTTCGCTGGGATGGGCAAGCTCGTAGAAGTCGTAGAGGGCGGTCATCAGGCGCTGCTTGGCCAGTGTGAGCGCCACCCGAGAGGTGTCGCAGGTAACCCAGCGGCGTCCCCGCTGCTCCGCGACGTACGCGGTGGTACCGCTGCCGCAGGTGGGATCGAAGACCAGGTCGCCGGGATCGGTGGTCATAAGGATGCAGCGTTCAATAACCTCAGTGGAACTTTGGACGGCATACACCTTTGGATCAGACCTGCTCTGTACAGAACCGCTAATATCAGTCCATAGATTGCCGACTGCCGCTATAGGGAAATCTGACTTGAATCTTCGGTAGTTTAGTGTCTCACCTGAAGTCGTATGCAATCGCCCTGCATTGGCCAACTTGGTTAAGCCATCGCGATTGGTTTTGAATGTGCCCCGTCCAGGAGTGAACTTCCTTCCTTGAAATTCAAACTCCCTGACGTCCCCCTCTCCAGCAGGACGGGAACTGGTCAAGTTATCAACACGAAAGATATGAGCATCGAATAGTTGGGATTCGGTTAGTTCTCTCGCTGGAATCACAGAGCCATCGGGAAGCAGTGCTTGATCATATCTTTCGTCGGCAGCATCGCTACGTTGAGAAAAGACCTGTCTGTACTTCGTCGAATTTCGGTCTCTTGCATACCAGACCAAGAAATCTGTAGTCGTCCCAAGTAGAGTTGCCGTCCCTTGGCTGGTTGTTTTCCGTATGGAGATTATTGAAACGAAATTCTTGATTCCGAACACCTCATCCATCAGCTCATGTACATGATGGAGGTTCTCGTCTGAAATCTGCACAAAGCATGATCCGCTATCAGTCAGCAGTTTCCGCGCCAGCAACAATCGGTCACGCAGGTAGCTCAGATAGGAATGAATGCCGAGCTCCCAGGTGTCGCGAAAGGCGCGGATGGTTTCGGGCTCTTGGGTGAGGTCGTCGTCGCGGCCGTCGACGACGTTCCTCTTGTTGACGAACGGTTGGAAGTTGGATCCGTAGCGGATGCCATATGGCGGGTCGATATAGACCATCTGGACCTGCCCACCGAGGCCCTCTTTCTCCAAAAGGCTGTTCATCACCAGCAGGCTGTCGCCGGCGACCATCCGGTTGGTCCAGTTGTGCCGGTGGCGGTAGAACTCGATGGCCTGGCGCAGCGGGGGATTCTCTTCCGGTGCGGAGAAGAGGGAGTCCTGCGCCCAGGATTCGCCATTGCGCCGCCGCACGGCCTCGACAATGCTGCGCGGGTCGATGCGCTCGTGCACGTGCAGCGAGACCGTGGGCACTTCGAACGAGGTGTGCTCCGCCTTGCCGGCCCAGGTGAGCTGCGGGTCCAAGTGCGGGTCGTAGGCGTAGGTCTGCTTGCCGGCGTCTTGGTCCGTGGCCGGAGTCACCAGCCCCACCGGCGGATTGTTCACGCGCTCTTTGTCGATATGAGCGTAGTTCTCAATCTCGCGCTTGGCTGGCTTCCGGCGGCGGGCCATCTCAGGCTCCTTCCTTCGCGAGCTCAAGGAGCTTTGCCAACTCACGCCATTCTGTCTTCGTGAGGCCGCTGGACTGCTGATCGACGTCTTCGCCATTGAGCCTGCGGCGCAAGACGGCCAGCGCGGGGCCTGAGATCGAGGCGGCGTTCATGCGGTAGTCCATGAAGGCGTCGTATGTGAGCGGCACCCAGTCGCGAATGACCTTAAGGATTTCGTCGGCGTAGGCACGGATCTCGTATTGCGCGTGGGGATCGGCCCGCAGCCAGACGAAGTGCAGCAGGTTGAGCAGGTCGATCTTCCAGTACCACTGGGTGTAGAAGTTGAGGGACAGGTTCATCCGCGCCAGCTCGCGCGCCAGCCCCTGGCGGCTTGGGTCGCGTACAGTTCCTTCAGCATCGAGGTTCAGCATTTCTACGTAGTGCTTGTATACCTGGGTGGCGTCGGCCGTGAGGATATTTAGTACACGCCGCGCCTCGTCGCCGACAAGCGTGTCGCCGCCGTCCACAACTTCGGATTGCGCCCCTCCGAGGCCGAGGCCCAATAGACCTTGCTCCCAACTTGCGCCGCTGCCCTGGCTATTGAGGGTCGACTGCGCTTGCAGGCGGTCGCGCTCGGGCACGTAGAACTCGTGGTCGAGCACGGAGTAGCGGGCGGAGTACTCGTTGACGCTGGCGGTGCGGTGGCGGATCCACTGGCGCGCCACGAAGATCGGCAGCTTGACGTGCAGCTTGATCTCACACATCTCGAAGGGCGTGGTGTGCCAGTTGCGCATGAGATAGCGAATCAGGCCGCGATTGCTCCGCCGCCGCTTGCTGCCGCGGCCGTAGGAGACGCGGGCGGCCTGCACGATGGCCTCGTCGTCACCCATGTAGTCGACCACGCGGATGAACCCGTGGTCGAGGACCCCTTTGGGCTCGAACAGCTGTTCTTCCAACGCCGCGACCGTCGTGCGCCGGGTGGTGTGCGCTTGGGCGCGTTGCTCGGCGATGCTGGCCTGCTGCTCGGGCGTGATGCGTGGCGTCTGGACGGTTCCGGCGGTGCTTCCTCTGGCGGTTTGAATCTTAGCCGCTATGGCAGCAGCCCGCGCTGCCGGAGCAGCTCCGAGCCGATCGATCCGAGGCGGACTTCGCCGAACTCCGGATACCACTCGAAGCGGGCGCGCTGGAAGTACTGCACGGTGCGTCCGTTTTCCCACATCTCGTCTGAGATGGGGTAGCCAAACCGATCGAGCCCGCCCTGGGACTCCCAGTAGGCGAGAAATGCGTAGTGCACCGCCTGCCGGGTTTCGGGGAAGTAGCGGTGGTTGGGCTCGCGCGGGATCGGCTCGGCGCGCGGGAAGGGCCGGCGTGGGGCCGTCAGCTCATCGCCCAGCAGCCCGAGTTGGACCTCATAGCGGGTGCCGGCGTGCTCGGCGTGATATTCGAAGCGGGCTTTTTCGAAGTACTGCACGTTGCGGCCACCCAGACTGAATTCCTCGGTCAGCGGCAGCCCGAAGGTCTCGACGCCGCCGTTCGCGTCGAAGTAGCGCAGGAAGCCGAAGATGATGTTGTGGCCGGTCTCCTCGTAGTAGCGGGACTGGCCGTCCGGCAGGTTGAGCGGCACGACCGGCTGCGTGAGCGAGTGGCCCAGCACGATGCGAAAGTGCGAGCTCGCGATGGCGCCGAACCGGGGCGCCGCGTGCGCGTTGAACGCAGTTCTGAAATCGCGGTGGCTCACGGTCGCCGATCCGGCGGTGCCGTTGACCTGGATGCGCACCGTGCGTCCGCCATCGGTGCGCCGGATTTCCAGGCTCGAGATATCGCCCAGGGCGACCCCCGCCGCGGCCCGCAGCGCGTCACCCAACACCGTCAGGCCAATCGCGTCGGTGCGCCAGGTGCCAAACGGCGAGTCGGCGTCCCAGGGGCGGCCGGACGGGTCGAGGTCGGAGATGCCCATGAGGTAGGGCAACGGCGCGCCGCCAAACTGATCGCTGCTGGCCTCGGTGTGCCCGTTGGAGGTGCTGAAGTAGTAGGGGCGCACGTTTACGCCGCCGTAGGTCAGCACCTGTCCGGCCGTGGCG
Organism: Chloroflexota bacterium; assembly: GCA_022821905.1. Taxonomy (GTDB): domain Bacteria; phylum Chloroflexota; class UBA11872; order UBA11872; family UBA11872; genus JAJECS01. The sequence goes on from JAJECS010000027.1 coordinate 116,324, forward strand.
TCGACCGCCGCGTTGGTCGACTCTCGTTCGTGGTTGGACCCCGCGTAGGCCTGGTGATTCGGCGTGTCGTCGATGTCCCACAGCGGGTGGTTCGGCCGGAGTCCGGTGAGGGCGTAGCCGCGGGCGGCGATGGCCTGGGCTTGTAGGGCCGCCGCGGGCCAGTGATAGGGCATCTCCGCCGGAACCACACCGCGCAGGTAGTCCTCGATGGGCAGGACATTGACGGTGTCGACCTGGGACTCACCGTGGGCGTGGAGCACCAGCGAGCCGCGGTAGGTGTCGAGATAGGCGTTTGGTACCGGCTCGCTCCTGCCGGCCGGCTTGTGCACCGCCCGCAAGCGCGTTGCGGCTTCCAGGGGCTTGATGACCAGGACGCTCGGCAGCTGGAACCCCTGGGTCCACACGCCGCTGGGATTGATCACGCCGACGGTGATGCCGCCGCCGGTTTGCTCCAGCATCTGCAGGCGGGCGCCCGCCGGCAGAGGGCCGGTGACACCCTCCACTTGCCAGCTTCCGCCGTACCCGATGATGTCGCCCGGCAGGCCGTTCGATGACCCTCTCGAGCCGTCCACGGCCGGCGGCCGGTAGCCACGGTCGATGAGCACGCGGATCGGCGTGCCGCCGGTATCGGCCTGGCCGATCTGGGTGCCGGGGTAGTAGGCCTGCAGGATGTGCGCCGCGGATTGCCCGGCGTGCGCCCGCCCGCGCGCGCCCCACTGCGACATCCCCACGCCGTGGCCCCATCCCGCGCCTTCGAGCCGGACGGTGGCATGGGGATGAAAGGGGATGGCGACGGTGCTCACGGCGGCCGCGCGGCCTGGCGCGGTCGCCAGCAACACCGCCGTCATGGCAACCAGGCCCGCAAGGGCCTCTGCCAGCCGGCCCGCCCGGCACCAGCGGAAGATGGGGGCGTGTCGTCTCACCGAGCACCGAGTGTACGGCCCGCGGGCACGAGTTTGAGCCACATGCGCAACGGACGGCGTTTGTCGACCGTGACGCTCAGTGGGCCGTCGGCCGTCCCGGCGGCCCATATACTGCATGGGTGGCGTCGCGCAGCGGCAAACATTCATGAGCGCTCCCGCCGCGCGGGGTCCCATTGTCACGATTGACGGACCGGCTGCCGTGGGCAAAACGACGGTCGGACGCATGCTGGCCGAATCGCTGGGTTTCCTGTGCCTGGACAGCGGGCTGTTCTACCGTGCCGTGGCGCTGGCGACCGTGCGCGCTGGCGGCGATCCAGACAGTGCGGACGATGCCCTGGCAGCCGCCCAATCGCTCCGGCTGCGCTTCGCCCCGGACCCGTCGGGGCAATTTGCGGCGCGCGCCTTCGACGGGAACCGCGATATCTCCGAGGCGCTCGTCAGCCCCGAGGTGGATCGCACCGTGTCGTTGGTGTCGCGGATTCCCGCGGTGCGAGCGGCGATGCTCGAGCCCCAGCGCGAGGCGCTCCGGGAGGGCGGGGTGGTGGCGCTCGGCCGCGACATCGGGACCGTGGTGTGCCCCGAAGCCGACCTCAAGGTCTACCTGGACGCCAGCCCGGAGATGCGCGCGCAGCGTCGCTGGAAAGAGCGCCGGGAGAACGGGGGGCAGATGGACATCGCCGCAATCCGCGAGAACTTGATGGCGCGGGACCGCATCGACTCGCAGCGATCCATCGCGCCGTTGCGGGCCGCGCCGGATGCGCTTGTCATTTCGACCGACTCATGCACGCCCGGCGAGGTGGTGCGCGCCATCAGATCCGCTATAGCTGCACGGGGACTGATCCGTGAGTGCTGATTACTTCGCCTGGTCACCGAATCACACGCCCCGCCCATCGATGTGGGCCTATCGCACCGGTCGAGCGTTCGGCCGCTTTTGCCTGTTTCCGCTGCTATTCGACGTCCATGTGAAAGGAGTGGAGCACGTGCCGTCCGGCGGCCCGTTGATTCTCGCCTCCAATCACGTGAGCAACTTCGATCCGATTCTGCTGGGGACATATGTCCCGCGCACGACAGCCTTTGTCGCGAAGGAGGAGCTGTATCGGGTGGCGCCCCTGGCGCTCCTGTGGCGTTTGTGGGGCGCGGTGCTGGTCCGGCGTGACGGCCTGGACATGCGCCCTCTGCGGATGCTGCTGCGGATCCTCGCGGGCGACGGCACGGTGGGCATGTTTCCGGAGGGCACGCGCAGTCGCGGGAAAGGCCTGCAGCGGCCGCTGCCCGGGGTGGCCTACCTGGCCGCGAAGAGCCGGGTGCCGATCCTGCCGGTGGCCATCTGGGGCGCCGACGACCTGGATCTCAAACGGCGGATGGTGCGCGGCCGCCCCCGTGTCAACCTGCGCATCGGCGAGGTGATGGCGCCGGACGTGCCGGCGGGCAGACTCACACGGGAGGCGCTCGACGACATCGGCGAGACCGTGATGCAGCGTATTGCGGCGCTGCTGCCGGAGCGCTTGCGCGGCGTCTACGCCGCGACGAGCGAAGGATCGGTCGATGGCTGACCTCGATCGACAGCTTCCCTTGGTGGCGCTGATCGGGCGACCCAACGTCGGCAAGTCGACGCTGTTCAACCGGCTGGTCGGAGAGCGCTCGGCCGTGGTCGAGCCGCAGCCCGGCACCACGCGCGATCGGATCTACGGCGAGCTGGAGTGGCGCGGACGCGCGTTCGCCGTGGTGGACACGGCCGGCATCGCCTGGCACGACCCGGCGCCGGTGGCCGAGGCGGCCGTGGCGCAGGCCAGAGCCGCCGCCGACGAGGCCGACCTCGTGCTGGTGGTAACCGACGTTCAGACCGGAGTGACGGAGCTGGACGGCATCGTGGCGCGTGAGGTGCTCCGCCGCGAGCGACCGCATTTGCTGGTTGTCAACAAGGCCGACCACATGGATCTGCGGCTGGACACTGGCGAGTTCTACGCGCTTGGGCTAGGCGAGCCGACGGCAATTTCCGCCATGCACGGCACCGCGACCGGCGACCTGCTGGACGCAGTGGCCGCGCGGCTGCCGGCCGTGGCCTATGCCGGTGAGCCCGATGAGCTGCCCAGATTGGCAATCGTGGGCCGTCCCAACGTCGGCAAGTCGTCGCTGCTCAACGCGCTGCTCGGCGAGACGCGGGCGCTGGTGCACGACGCGCCGGGGACGACGCGGGACAGCATCGACACCCTGCTCGATTGGGAGGGGCGCTCGATCCGGCTCATCGACACGGCGGGGATTCGGCGCCGGGGCCACATTGACTCCGGCGTGGAATACCACAGCGTGTTGCGCGCCGTGCGCTCGATTCAGCGCTGCGACGTGGGCCTGCTGGTGGTCGATGCGCACGAGGGAGCAACCGCGCAGGACGCGCACGTGGCCGGGCTGGTGCTCGAAGCCGGCAAGGGCATCGTCGTGCTCGCCAACAAATGGGACATGCTCCAGGACCCCGAGCGCCGCAAAGAGGTGGACTTTCACCTGGAACGGGTCTTGCACTTTCTGCCCGAGGCGCCGTTTCTGCATACCTCCGCGCTCACCGGACGCGGGGTGCCGGCGAGCGTCAGCGCCGGGCTTCAGGTGCATGAGGTTCGGCAGACTCGCGTGGCGACGGGGCCGCTCAATCGGTTTCTGCGCGCCTGGTCCGGCCGGCGCGGTCCGCCCAGTCGCAAGGGACGCCAGGCGCGCTTCAAGTACGCCACGCAAATCGGCGTCAGTCCGCCATCCTTCGTCACGTTCTTCGCGCGGCCCGAGAACGTGCATCCCTCCTATGTGCGCTATCTGGAAAACGGGCTGCGCGAGGCGTTCGGATTCGACGGTACGCCGATCGTGATCCGGCTGCGGCCGTCATAGCCCCCCGCGGACGGACGATCGAGCCGGCGGGTTGACAGGCGCCCTGCCCCATTTCAAGCTTGGCGCCACGCGGCGGTAGGGGGCTGCCTCATGTCCGTGGGCGAGATTCTCGGCGCGATCGGCATTGTTCTCGGCGCATATCTGGTCGGCTCCATCCCATTTGGCGTCGTGGTCTGCCGGTTCGGATTCGGCGTGGATGTGTTTGCGCAAGGCAGCCGCCGGTCGGGCGCCACGAACGTCATGCGCGCGGTTGGTTTTGGACCGGCGGCGCTGGTCATCGTCGGCGACATCCTGAAGGGATTCATTCCCGGCCTCGCCGCCCTCCTCATATTTGGCGATGAGTCCATCGTCCCGGTGCTGGCGGTCACGGCGGCCGTTGCGGGACACAATTGGTCCGTCTTCCTGCGATTGCGCGGTGGCCGGGGCGTGGTCACGTCGGTCGGGGGCTTGGCGGCCATGGCTCCCCTCGTGGCCGCAATCGCTCTGCCGGCGGGGCTGCTGGCAGTGGCGCTCAGCCGCTACGTCTCAGTGGGCTCGCTGACCGGCTCCCTGACCGCGCTGGTAAGCGCGGTCATCTTCTATGCCGTCGGCGGTTGGATCACGGGCTACGACCTTCTGCTGGCGGCCGGGCTCGCGTTCTTCATGTTTACGCAGCACATCGACAATATGCGACGGATCTTCGCGGGTACCGAGCGACGGCTGCCGGCCTGGGCCGGTCTGATCAACGGGCGCAAACGAGGGTCGTCGCTGAGCTGAGTCAATTGTCGGCGTAGGTCTCCGCGCTTGCCCCTAGAGCGTCTCGGCCAGCGCCTGGCCAAGGTGGCGCGCCACGCTCTCGATGGGCACGCCTGCTGTCCGTCGGTTGCCGGCGAGCTCACCCGCCCGGGCGTGGAGCCACACGCCGAGCCGCGCCGCGTCGAGCGGGCGAAGGCCCTGCGCGGCCAGGGCGGCCACGGCGCCGGCCAGCACGTCGCCCGACCCCGCCGCGGCCAGTGCCGGGTTGGGCCGCGACAGGAGGAAGCGCTGACTGTCCGCGGCCACAAACGTCGGCGAGCCCTTGCCGATCACCACCGCGCCACTGACGGCCGCAAGCTCGCGCGTGGCTTGCAGCATGTCGGCTCCGCGCGGAGTTTCGGCGAGATCCAGCAGGCGGCGCATTTCGCCCGGGTGCGGCGTGAGAATCACATTCGGACCCAGCGTTCCCAGCCGCGCGGGCTCATCGGCGAGCGCGTTGAGCCCGTCGGCGTCGACGACCGTTGGAACGCCCTGCCGGGCGCAGGCCGAAAGATCGCGCGCCAGATCATCGCTGCGCGCGCTTCGGCTGAGGCCGGGACCCACCAGCAGTGCCGTCGGTTCGCCCAGCGCCTTGACGTCATCCAGCGACGCGCCGATGCAGCCGTCGGAGTTCGCCGGCAGCACGCGAAATGTGGCCGCGGGCGCCACGGCCGCGCAGGCGCCAACTGACGCTTCCACGGAAGCGACGGTCACGACGCCGGCTCCGGCGCCCTGAGCCGCCAGAGCCGCGAGGGCGGGCGCGCCGCGATAGACGGCCGATCCGCCGACGATCAGCACGCGGCCAAACGTGCCCTTGTGTCCGTCGAGCGGTCGAGCCGGCGCGAGGTCTCGCACCGTGGCCGCATTGATGATTCGCGCGGCGCCTGACGCGGCAATCTCCGGTGCGAGGCCGATGTCGAGCGCCTCAACCGCCCCCGCGTGGTCGACACCCGGGTGCAGCACGGCGCCGAGCTTGATCGGGCCCGTGGCAAGCGTGCCGGAGGCGCGAAACGCGACGGGGTCCGTGTGCCCGGTGTCGGCATTCACGCCGCTTGGGAGGTCGATCGCGAGCCGCAGCTGGCCGGGGACCTCCGGCAGCGCGCCCAGTATCTCCGCGACCTGGCCGCGCAGCGGCGGTGCGCTGCCGATGCCAAGCAGCCCATCCACGACCACGGCCGCGCCACGTATATCGCGGGTAAGCGGCCTCGCGTCCCCCGACCACACGCGCCAGCGCACGCCGGCCGCACGGGCCGCGTCGACCAACGAATCATCGGATCGCGCGCGCGACGCCCAGCAGACGACGGCGGCTCCCCCGCGAGCGAGCGTGCGCGCCATAATGAGCGCATCGCCGCCGTTGTCGCCGGGTCCGACCAGGACCACGATCACGCGCCCGCGCAATGGACCAACGCGGCGGTGAACCGCGGCGGCAAGCGCGATCCCCGCGCGATGCATCAGGTCAATCTCCGGCGCGGTCGCCGACTCCAATTGCCGCATGTCGGCGACATCCACCACACGGTCGAAGGCGGCTCCCGGTGTCGGCACCACCGCCCGCGGGCGCGTCACGAGCCGCTGAGCGCCACGACGAAGGCGATGGCCTGATCTCGGCTGTGGGTGAGGCTGATGTCGATATCGGCGATGCCTAGCTCGGCTGCCCGCCGCTGGGCCGCGCCGTGGAGGCGCACGAGCGGCTTGCCGCGTGGATCGTTCACGACCTCGATTTCCTTCCACAGCACGCCGCGCATGCCCGTGCCCAGCGCCTTGGACACGGCTTCCTTGGCCGCGAAGCGCGCGGCCAGCTCGTCCGCGCGCCCGCGGCATCGCGCCTGCTCGGCGGGCGTGTAGATGCGGTTGAGAAACCGCGAGCCATAGCGGTGGTGCGCCTGGCGGATGCGCTCGATCTCGATCAGGTCGACGCCGGTGCGGACGTGAAGGCCGCTCACGGTCGTCTCAGTGTCCGGTTATTTCAACGCGGCGAATCGAGGAGTCGTATTCCCAGCCGCTGCCGAGCAACTCGATGCGGCGCAGCTTCACGGGCGGCGGCTGCAGGGCTCCGAGAAGATTGTCTACCTCGAGCGTGGTCCATTCGCCGCGGGGTACCTGCTGACCCAGCTTCACGCTGAGACCGTCATCGTTCTGGTAGTAGAACCCAGCGCCCCAGATCTGCTCGCCGCCTTGATCGTCCACGTAGACCAGGCGAACCATCAGCGGATACTCGGTGCCTGCGGTGCCGCCGCCGGACAAGCTCTGAGCGTCCGTACGCGCCTCCAGACGCAACCGCAGGGTCATGAGATCCCGCGTATCGATGTCGAGAAGCTGCATGACGCCACTCTCGCCGTGCCGGTCAATCAGAACGCCCTCGCTGGAGCGCACAAAGCGGAGCGTTCCAGCGAGAACCTCGACTCGACCCGCCGGCCCGGCCTCGGTGTCGAAAAAGCTCCACCACGGCCCGTTGCCGATGTCCGTGGTGAACAGTGAGTCTTGGATCAGGTCTCGCTCGATTGGCAGCGGACCAACGAGGCCGGAGGCCATGCTGAATTCCGCCCGCGATTGGCTGGTCAGGCGAAGCGAGCGACTGCCAAGGCTCACGCCGGCCTCACCGACGCGCGCCGCGATATGGCTCGGGCCTTCGACCGGACGCTCCACGAGGTAGCTCCCCTCCGCGAGGTCTAGTCGACCGTCGCCGACGAGCACGGTGATCGCGCGGTCGGGGATTCGCGGGTGCCGGCTCACGCCGATGCGCACGTGTCCGGTGAACAGTCGCACGACCGAGTCTTGCGAACGCTCGTTGAACCGTCCGAACTGCATGCGCTGCAGGGCAAGCTCGGTTTCGTTGTAGAGCAGCAGGGTGCTCCCATCCGGGAGGCTCACGAGCACGCGGGAGCGGTCGTCGGTTCTCAGCCGCGTTCCCTCGGGCAAGTTGGCCGTCGGTGCGAGCTGGCGCCACGTGGCGGCTGCTGGCGGCTGGAAGAGCACGGTCCCCTCGAGGACGACGGCTTGACTGCCGCGTGCTTCTTGCACGAGGCCGAGCGCGGCGCCGACCCCACGCGGCACAAAGACCGCCAGCGCAATCAAGACGACGAGAGACACGACGAGCGCGACCCACGCCAGCCGCTGCATGCCGCGGTAGGTCTCGGTCTCGGGGGCTGCCTGGCTTGAGGCTATTTCCGTCTCCGTGCGCATTAGCGCATTTTAGGTTCGAATCGTGAAGCCCGTGAATTCACCCGTTTCCGACGGCCAAGCGGCGTCCACCCGCACCACGCGAGCGCCGGGCGGGCCGACGTGCAAGTGCCCGAGCAGGGCGTCGAGGTCTTCCCGACGGCCCTCGGCGCAGACTTCGACCGAGTATCCGTCGGCTCGATTACGGACGTATCCACCTAGCCCGAGCCGCCGACCCTGCGTCTGGACGAAGAAGCGAAATGCGACGCCTTGCACGCGTCCATACACCGTGGCGACAAGGCGGGGCACGGCGGTGTCAGAGCAATGAGCCCTGCTGGGTCCCGGAGTCGCTCTTCGTGAAGCCCAGGTGCTCGTACGCCTTCGGCGTGGCGACGCGACCACGTGAGGTCCGCGCAAGGAATCCGGCCTGCAGCAGGTAGGGCTCGTAGTGGGACTCGAGCGTGGTGACCTCCTCGGCCACGGTGGCGGCCAGGGATTGGAGCCCGACGGGCCCGCCGACGTAGGACTCGATGATGGTGGTCAGGATTCGGCGATCCATGCTGTCCAGGCCCTCCGGGTCGACGCCCATGTCTTCGAGCGCCTGGTTGGCCACAGCCTCGGTCACGACGCCGTCTGCCTCGACCTCGGCAAAGTCGCGCACGCGGCGCAGCAGCCGGTTGCAGACCCGCGCCGTGCCGCGCGCCCGCCGTGCAATCGCCGCGGCTCCGGCGGGCACGACCTCGACGCCGAGAATTCGCGACGACCGCAGCACGATCTGGGCGCACTCGTCGGGTGAATAGAAGTCAAGGCGATAGGACTCGCCGAAACGGTCGCTCAGCGCCGGGGTGAGTTGACCGTGCCGGGTCGTGGCGCCGACGACAGTGAATCGCGGCAGGTCGAGCCGATACGTGCGTGCATGCGGCTTGCCCGCGCCGACCACGATGTCCAGCGCAAAGTCCTCCATGGCGGGATACAGGATTTCCTCGACCGTTTTTCCGAGCCGGTGAATCTCGTCGATGAACAGGACCTCGCCGGGCTCCATGCTGCTCAAGGTGGCGGCAAGATCGCCGGGGCGTTCGAGCGCCGGCCCGGACGTGACGTGCAGGCGGCCCTCCATCTCGGTGGCGATGATGTTGGCCAGGGTGGTCTTGCCCAGGCCGGGAGGTCCGGCGAGCAAGATGTGGTCGATGGGCTCGCCGCGTTGCCGCGCCGCCGCGATCATCAAGCGCAGGCCGCGTTTGACGCGCGGCTGTCCGATGAACTCGTCGTCCGCCAGGCTGACGGGACGGAGGGTGGTTTCGAGACTGCGATCCTCACCGCCGGCATCGACGGCGACGATGCGTTCGGTCACGATGAGGCTCGCGCACCGAGGATGCGCAACGCCGCGGCGATTCGGCCCGTCACGTCAAGGTCTTCGCCGGCGATCTGCTCGAGCGCCAGTTGCGCCTCGACGCGCGTGTAGCCGAGCCCGACTAGCGCGTCGAGCGCCTCATCGGCTCCCGTCGGACCCAGGCGTATCCCCGGCTCGGGAACCAGCTTGCCCCGCAGCTCCAGAATGATGCGGTTTGCCAGCTTGCGCCCGATGCCCGACACCGCCTGGAACGGCCTGGGGTCTTCGTCATCGAGCGCCTGCACGATGCGGTCGACCGGATGACTGGAAAGCACCCGCACGGCCATTCGCGGCCCCACGCCGGTCACGTCGAGCAGGTGGCGAAACACCTCCAGCTCCTGCGCCGACCCAAAGCCGGCCAGGATCGCCCCGTCCGACGCGATGTGAGTGTGCGTGTGGAGCTCCACCGGCTGCCCGGGCGACCGGCGCGCCCGCGCCGGAACCACGACTTCCAACCCCAGTCCGGTGCCGTGGACCTTGACCACCAGCGTGTCGTCGCCGGTGCGGATGACCAATCCCTCGAGGTAGCCAATCATCGGACGCCCAGGGTGCGCTCCAGCGTGCGCGCGCGGATCGAGTGCTGGTGGCAGATCGCCGTCGCCAGCGCGTCGGCGGCGTGGTCGGAGGCCGGCGGCGCGGGCATGCGCAATAGCCTGACCACCATGGCTTGCACGGCGTCCTTCTCGGCGGCGCCGTAGCCGGCCACGGCCAACTTGATTTCCGGCGGCGCATACTCCTCCACCGTCAGTCCGTGGTCGGCCGCCACCAGGTGGACCACGCCGGTGGCGTAGGCGACCTGGGCGGCGGTAGTCAGGCGGCGGGCATACCCTAGGCGCTCAAGCGCAATGTCGGTGACGGGAAACCGCTCGATAAGCTCCGCCAGCGCGTCGCGAATGGTTGCCAGTCGGGTCCCAAGCGGATCCTTGGACCGAGTGGTGATGCACCCCGACTCCAAGGCCCTCGCCTGGTGCGGTCCCGCGACGATTCCGAAGCCGCAGCGCGCCGTCCCGGGATCGATGCCCAGCGTCACCAGATCAGGCATGCAGGCCGAATCGTGTACGGAGGCTAGGAGGCAATCTGCGCGAGCAGGTCGTCGCTGATCTCCAACGTGGTGTAGACGCGCTGCACGTCGTCGAGTTCTTCCAGCGCTTCGGCCATGCGAATGGCCCGCGCGGCCTCGGCCGCGTCCAGCGGCATCGGGGTCGTCGGTTCATGGACCAGATCGGCTGACGTAATCCGGTAGCCCGCGTCGCTCAGTTCCCGGCGCATGCGCGCCAGGTCCGCCGCCGGCGTGGACACGTGCACCGCGCCGTTGTCCTGCTCGACGTCCAAGGCGCCGGCGTCGATGGCCATCAACTCGACCTCTTCGGGATCGGCGTCTCCGACCTCGACCGCCAGGCTGCCGCGCACCTCGAACTGCCACGCCACCGAGCCGGAATCGGCGAAGGTTCCGCCAAGATTCGTCAGGGCATTGCGGACCTCGGCGACGGCGCGATTGCGGTTGTCCGTGACCACCTCGATCAGCAGCCCGACGCCTGCGGGACCGTAGGCCTCGTAGATCAGCTCGGTGAGCGAGGCGCCCTCGCCCGGCCCGCCGCCGGTTCCGCGCTGGATCGAGCGCTCGATCGTGTCTTTCGGCATGTTCGCGGCGCGGGCCTTGGCGAGCGCCTGCTCGAGCCGGAAGTTGCCACCGGGGTCCGCGCCGCCGCCCTGCACGGCGACCGTGATTTCGCGCCCGATCTTGGTGTAGAGCTGCCCGCGCTTCGCGTCGTTCGCGGCCTTCTGGCGCTTGATCTGCGACCACTTGGAATGGCCGGACACTGCCTGCACCCCCCTTGGAGCCGCGCGGGATTTCTCGAAGTATAGGATAGCGTTGTTCGCTGTTTGTGCGTACCTTCCGTCGCCCAGGGCGGGCGCGGGCTATGCTGGCGCCGAGTCACCGGAGTCGCAGCCAATGACGCAGGAATCTTCATTGCCACTTGCCGCATCCGCGGCCCTGTTTGACCGTGCGCGGCAGGTGATCCCCGGAGGGGTCAACACGTCGCTGCGCAAGGTCGCGCCCCAAATCGTCTGGTCCCGCGCGGAGGGCGCCTATCTCTACGACGTGGACGGTAACGCCTACCTCGACTACAACGCGGCGTTCGGCCCGATCATCCTGGGCCACGCGCATCCGGGCGTGGCCGCCGAGGTGGCCGAGCAGCAGCGCACGCTGGACCTCACGGGAATCGGTGTCAGCGAGCTGGAGATCCAGGCGGCTGAGAAAGTCGTGGAGCACGTGCCCTCCGCCGAGCAGGCGCTGTTCTGCACGTCAGGCTCGGAAGCCACCTACCACGCGGTGCGGGTGGCTCGCGGGGCCACCGGCCGCCGGGCGATCGTCAAGTTCCAGGGGCACTTTCACGGCTGGCACGACCACCTCCTCGCGAACGTAATCTCGCCCGCGGACCGCGTGGGCCGGCTGGACCCGCTGTCCTCCGGCATCCTGCCGGACGTTCACGCCGAGCTCATCGTGCTCGAGTGGAACGACCTGGAGGGGTTGGAGCGGCTCATGGCCGAGCGCGGTCAGGAGATCGCTGCCGTGATCCTGGAACCCATCCCGCACGCGATCGGCGTAGTCATGCCCGAGCAGGTGTTCCTCACGCGCCTGCGAGCACTGACCCATGAGCATGGGGTCGTGCTGGTGTTTGACGAGGTGGTCACGGGCTTTCGGCACGCGCTGGGAGGCTTCCAGGCCATCACCGGCATCACCCCCGACCTGACCACGCTGGGCAAGGCAATGGCCAACGGCTACCCCTGCGCCGCGATCTGCGGCCGGCGCGACCTGATGCAGCACTTCAACACCTCGGACGGCGACGTGTTCTTCTCGGGCACCTTCAATGGGCACCCGCTGGCGATGGCGGCCTGCCTGGCCACGATCGAGGCGCTCGAGCAGCCTGGACTCTACGAGCGGCTGTTTGCGCTAGGCGAGCGCATGCGGCGGGGCCTCGACGAAATCATTCAGCGGCTAGGGATCGAGGCGTTTCCCAGCCAATTCGGCTCGGTATTCGTGACCTACTTCATGTCCCCGCCGGCGACGTCCTACCGCGACTTGCTGCGCAACGACGACGAGATGTACCTCGACTTCCACCGCGGCATGCTGGAACGCGGGTTTTACATGCTGCCGATGGCGCTCAAGCGCAACCACATCTCGGCGGCCCACACGGAAAGCGACATCGACCGCACGCTGGAGGCCGCCGACGAGGTCTTGACGGCGCTGGCGCACGGCCGTCCCGTCACGCGCTAGAAGTGGTCGAGATCAGCCGATAGGCGCCGCCCCAGCCGTTGGCCCCCGTATCGAGCAAGTGGCAAGCCCCGAGCTGGTCGAACGACGTGGTTCGACAGGCTCACCACGAACGGGGAGGGCCGACCTGTTTCCCGCTAGCGGACCTTTGCTTGACCCCTCCGTCATTCCCGCGAAGGCGGGAATCCAGTCCGGTCAGGCCTCGCGGCGCGCTCGGTACTTGGCGAAGGGGCGGGATTCAAACCCGCCCGCACCACACATATCAAGAGTCGCCGGCAGCCGGTCCCAGCTCGTCCTCGATTTCGCAGATCAGCTCGATCAGCTCGTCCGCGACCCGGGCGTGATGGGCATCGAACGGCATGATCGGCTCGCGCACGCGGGCGGTGGCGAAGAGGCCGCGGCGCACGCAGTAGCGCTTGTAGAAGTGCACCGAGATGTCGATGTACTGGTGCGCGAAAGCCAGGAACGGCACTACGCGGTGAAACAGCTCCCGCGCCTCGTCGCGGCGACCGGCCTGGTACAGCCGGAAGACGTGCACGAACGGCCGATTGATGGCGGTGGTCGTCGTGAAATGCGTCCCGCGGTCGAGCGCCTCGATGAACTGGGGCAGCGACCAGCCGCAGCCGATGGTGAGCCGGCCCTCGGTTGCCTCGATCAGCTCGCTGGTCTTGGCGCCCGAGGGCACGGTCTCCAGCTTGAGGCAGCGAAACGACTCCAGCTCGTCCCAGAGCTGCATGAGCGTGCGGCGGGCCATGCCGTATCCGCCCCAGTGCAGGTCTTGAACCATGAGCATGGGCATGCCGGCGCGAGCGACCTCGCGGAAGTAGTCCACGGCCCCGTCGTGATCCTCGATGAGCGGCACCGGCACCGCGCAGAGCACGCCGTCGACGCCGAGCGCCACGGCGTCCTCGGCCAGCGCCCGCGCGCGCCGCGCGTCCGGATCGCTGGCGCCGGCCACGACGGTCACGCGCCGGCCGACGATTCGCAGCACCTCGCGCACGTAGATGTGCCGCTCGTCGGGCGTGAGCTTGGCGACCTCGCTCGCCACCGCGGGGACGATGAACCCCCTCACGCCGTCGGCGATGCCTTCTTCCAACAGGCGTTCGAGCGATTCGACGTCGAGCCTATCGTCATCGGTGAACGGCGTGTTGACGATCGGCACGACGCCCGTGAGCGGATAGAGCTCCTTCATGCGGCGTTTCCCTCAATCAACCCGTGAACACCGTTCCCTCAACGAAGTCGGCCTCGTCGGACGCGAGGAACGCCAGCACGCGGGCCACGCCGCCCGGATCGCGGAGTTGCTGCTGGGCAGCGTCAATCTCCGCACGAGACCACCCCTGCACCCGCCCCTGGTCCTCGACGTTTGCCCGCTTGAGCGGCGTGTCAATGATCGATGGACACACGGTGTTGATGCGGATGGGGCGTCCCGTCACGTGAGCCGGGGCGATGAAGCCCAGGCCGTGGACAGCGGCTTTGCTGGTGCCATAGGCGACGGATGAGCTGCGGCTGGTCACGCCGGCCCCCGACCCGACCAGCAGGATTACGCCCCCGCGGTCGTCCATGGCCGCCACGGCATGCTTCATGCAGAGGAAGGTGCCGCGCACGTTCACGTCCTGGACCCGCTGGAACACGTCGGCCTCGAGCTCCGCGATATCGACGTAGGCGCCCTGCAGGATTCCCGCGCAGGTGATGAGCACGTCGAGCGCTCCATAGCCGGAAACTGCCGTGTGCATCAAGCGTTCGCAGTCGGCCTCGTGCGTGACGTCGACGTGCGCGAAGACGGCCGAAAGGCCCAGCTTGGCGAGCTCGCGGGCCAAGGCGGCGCCCGCGGCGTCGTTCACGTCTCCGATCACCACGTGCGCACCCCGCGCCGCGCAGAGCCGGGCGGTCGCGGCGCCAATGCCCGACGCGCCGCCGGTGATGACCACGACCCGTCCGGAAAGCGCCGTCACGGCGCCGCGTCCCAGGCCAGTCCGGCGCCGGCCATCGCCCGATCAACGGCGTCTTTGGCGGGGGCGAGCTGGTCGAGCGTCAGATGCTCCAGCAGCACCCACGCTTCGGGGTGCGCGGCGTTGAGTCGTTTCAGCCACCGCGCGTGGTCGACGATGCCCCGACCCGGCGTGACCTCCTCGATGTGCAGCACGAGCTCCTCCTGAACGGTGAAATCTTTCCAGTGCGCGGTCGTGATCCGACCTCGCGCGCCGTCGAGCAAACGATCGAACACGGCGTTCGGACGCCAAGCATCCCAGATGCTGCCGATGAAGTTCACTGGATCGAGATTGAAGGTGAGGGCCGGCGAGTCGACGGCATCGAGTATCGCGGCCACGCGCTCGGGTCGGTCGATGACGGACAGCACGTGCCCCTCGAAGGCCAGCACCACTCCAAGATCCTCGGCGGCCCGAGCGGCCAGGCGCAGGCTGTCCAGCGCCCGGTCGAACGTGGTCTCCAGATGGTGGTCCGGGTGGGCAAACCATGGCCCGTTTGGATTGAGCCCGCCGGGCCGGACGTAGCAGGTGCGCGCGCCCAGGGTCTGGGTCGCGTGCATGTGGTCAATCAGACCGTCGATCCCTCGGCGACGGTCCGCGTCGCTGTGCCCGACCAGCGACGCGTATCTGCCGTTGGCCTGGGCAATGACCAGGCCCGTGTCGCTCACGATTGCGCGTGCACGAGACAGCTCGTTTTGAGTGGCTTCGCCGGGATCGCCAAGCGTGACGCTGGTGCCTTGAAACCCAAGGTCCGCAAGGCGGCGCACGTCGGCGGGTGAGATGTCCGCTGGACGCACCGGCAGCGCGCCCGCCACGCCGATGAGCATGTCTGAATGGCCCTTGCAATCCGACGGGTCATCGTACGGCGTGTGCCACACTCGGCGCGCTCGACGGACGAGGACTAACTGCGTGCCGAATCACGAAGCTCCACGCGATTGGCATCCCGAGCCGTTCCGCAAGCTGGTCACGCTTGGCGAGAGCACCACCGCCGGCGGTTGGAGCTCGGTGCGCGAGCGCAGTTGGCCTCACGTGCTGGCGGCGCTGATCTCGGACTTCCAGGACGAGCCGGTCGAGCTGGTGAATACCGGCATCGGCGCCAACGTCATCTCGACGCGCGTGCCCTGCTACACCTACTCCGGCAAGCCGGCGGCCAACGAGCGCGTACAGAAGCACGTGATCGACCACGATCCCGATTTGCTGGTGATCTCCTACGGCCTCAACGACGCTCGCGGCGGCACGCCGGCCGAGATGTTCCGCACCGAGCTGACGGGGGTGATCGAGCAGGTGCGCGCGGGCTGCGATCCGCTGATCGTGCTGCCGGGGCCTTACTACATGACCGACTTCGGCCTCGGGGAGCACTTTCAAGAAGGCAGCCACGAGGTGTTTCAGACCTACAACCTCGTCACCGAGCAGGTCGCCCGGGCGACGAGTTGCCTCTTCAGCGACGTCTACAACGCCTATGGCGGCGCGGCCTGGATGGTGCACTACGACGGCGTGCACGCCAACGACCTGGGGCACCGGCTGGTCGCGAACACCATATTCCAGACGCTGGCGCAGAAATGCTCCGGGCTTGCCATCAGGACCAAGCGCCTGGAGCGCACCGGCGAGCGGTGGCGCGACGAATCCACGCTGATGGCGGACTACGGATACCAGGGTCGGCGAGCCATGCCGGTCGATCCCGACGACGATGCCTAACGACACTGCGCCGCGTTTTCGAGGCGTGTTCCCCGTCCTGCAATCGCCTTTTGACGACGCGGACCGGCTCGACCTCGACGCGCTGGCGGCGGAAGTCGAGTTCTGCCGGCGGGCCGGCGTCCATGGCGTCGTCTACCCCGCCATTGCCAGCGAGTTTCAGTACCTGACGGACGACGAGCGCCGCGCTGGGGTCGAGGCGGTGGTCATCGCGGCCGCGGGCGCGGTTCCCGTTGTGGCCGGTGTCGCGTCGGCCAGCGGCGCCCAGGCGGCGGTCTACGCCGAGCACGCCGCGAAAGCTGGCGCCAACGCCGTCATGGCGCTGCCGCCGATCCTCTCGCCGGGGCGGCCGGAGGAGCTGCGGGCCTACTACGCCGGCATCGCGCGGGCCGCCGAGCTGCCGCTGTTCGTGCAGCACTCCCAGGCGGGGATGGATGCCGCATTTCTAGCGGACCTGGTGCGCGACATCGAGTCCGTCCACTACATCAAAGAGGAAATGCACCCGAGCGCGCACTACATCAGCGGCGTGCTGGAGACGCTTCCGGCGGGTTCGGTGGGCGTGTTCGGCGGCTACTACGGCCGCTGGATGCTGTCCGAGTTGGCGCGCGGCGCGACGGGATTCATGCCGGCCGCCGACACGGTGGACGTGCACGTGCAGGTGTGGGACGCCTGGCAGCGCGGCGACTCCGCCGGCGCGCGCGAGATCTTCAACCGCCTGCTGCCGCTCATCAACCTGTCCGTGCTGCTGGAAACGCCATTGCTCAAGGAAGTGCTGGTCCGGCGAGGCGTCTTCACGTCGACGCGTATGCGGCAGCCGGGCGCGCTCCAACTCGACGACCACGATCACGCGGAGTTGGACGCGATCCTGAAGAACCTGCAGCCGCTACTGCGCGCCTGACGCCGGGCGCGGGCATCGGTCACAATGCCCCGCCCCCAGCCAGAGACCTCACCATGAAGATCACCTCCGTCCAGGCCATCGTTCTCCGACTGCCCGACGTCACCACCGCCGCCGACGGCACGCAGGACACCTGCCTGATCCGCATCGAGACCGACGCCGGCATCACGGGCTGGGGCGAAGTGGATTCGGCGCCGACCGTGGTGCGGGCGGCCGTCGAAGCGCCGCTGTCCAACGGCATCACGCGCGGCCTGGCCAGCGCGCTGGAGGGGTCCGATCCGCTGTCCATCGACGCCTGCATGCAGCGCATCTACGACCTCACGCAGTACTACACGCGCTACGGCGCCGGCGCCCATGCCGTCGCCGGGGTCAACATTGCGCTCTGGGACATCGCGGGCAAGGCCTACGGCCAGCCGATCTACCGGCTGTTCGGCGCCGAGCAGCGGCAAGTGCGCGCCTACGCCTCGGTGCTCTTCCAGGACACGCCCGCCGACACCTACGAGCTGGCGGCGCGCCTGGCCGACCGCGGGTTCACCGCGGCGAAGTTCGGCTGGGGTCCCATGGGGCAGAGCGAAGCCAACGACATCGCCCTCGTCCGCGAGGCGCGGCGCGGCCTGGGCCAGGACGTGGACCTGATGGTGGACGCGGGCCAGCCGTGGGATTGGCGCACGGCCCTGGTTCGCTCACGCCAGTTCGCCGAGTTCCGCCCGTTCTGGCTGGAGGAGCCGCTGCACCCCGAGGACGTCGCCGGCTACGGCAAGCTCTCGGCGGTGAGCGAGGTCCCCATCGCCGGCGGCGAGTCCGAGTCCCGGCTGCTCGATTTCGAGGAGCTGATCCTCGTGGGCGGCCTGGACTGGGTGCAGGCGGATCCCGGCCGCTGCGGCATCAGCACCATGGTCGAGATCGGGCGCCTGGCCGCCCGTCACCAGCGCGGCTTTGTGAACCACACCTTCAAGACCGGGGTGTCAATCGCAGCCTCGTTGCACGTGCTGGCCGCCGTGCCGAACACCCAGGTGCTCGAATACGCCATGACCGAGTCGCCGATCCGTCACGAGCTGACCTATGAAGACTTCGAGCTCGACGCCGGCTGGGTTGCCCCGTCCGACGCACCCGGCCTCGGCGTGACCATCAACGAGGCGACGCTCGAGCGCTACGGGGTGGCCTAGGGGTGCCGCCTCGCGTGGTTCCGACGGGTGGTGACTAGGGTTCAACTGCCGGCGCGGTGGGCCGGACGGCTGCTGCTGGTGGGCGCGGTCGCGTTCTGGTGGAGCGTCGTCGTCGCGCCACGCCTGATTAGCCTGGTTCGCCCGGACTGGGTCCATCCTCACGACCTCCCCTTGTGGGCGAATCCCGATAGCGAGTTGAGCATCGCGAATTCGGTGTCGGCGGCTGCCCTGGCGACGACGGCGTTGCTGGCACTCGGAAATACCGCCGCCAGCCGTCGTCGCCGAGGTGGCTGGATTGCGTTCCTTGGCTGGACGGTGCTCGGCTTGATGACCGCCGGTCTCGCCGTGGAAGAGATCGTTGATCTCAAGCTGTGGTTGGTCCCCATTGCCGACGACTTGGGCTATCCGTCGCTCTGGCCTTTGGTTCTCACGCCCGTGGTCGTCCCGTTCCTCGTGGTCATGGGGGTCTTTGTCCGCAGGAGCCTGCGCGCTCGGGCCGTCCGCGTGCCGATTGTGCTTGGGCTCTTCGCCTGGTTGTTCGGGCTAGCGCATGAGATGGGACACCCATTTTTCCTGTCGGGCCGGGCGTCGCCGATCGGGATCCTGCTTGAAGAGACGCTGGAGTTCTGCGGAACGCTGCTCATCGGATACGGCGCGGCCATGGCCTTGCATGGCTCGATGGATCGCGATCGGCCAGTGTTTGGCGGCCGCTGGCGAATACCGCTCGTTGCATCGGCCGCCGCCGTTGTAGCTCTCGGTGGCCTGGTGGTCCTTTTAGTCTTCCGTGCGCCGATCATCGACTTGCGCCAAGGACATGCGCTTCACGTCAGTCTTCCGGACCAGTGGTCCCTGGTGCAGGAGATGCGAATGCCCGCAACCCCGATCGGTCAGATTGGAATTCAGGTTTCTCTGGGTCGCCCATTTGACGGTCGGTCGAGGTCCGTCGGATGGCGTCTCATCAGGGGATCCGAGTCGGGCGAGGTCCTTCGCGAAGGGCGCATGAAAGCCGTGGCGATCAGTAGCTTGAGTGAGACGACAATTGACATCGTGCCGCCACTCGATGAGCCCGAGGGCGAGCGAGTGTCGTTGCAGATCGTGGCCGACGTTGGACCGCCGGCCACGAACGACCAGTTTTGGCACGGATTGGAGATTCGGGCGGTAAAGGGCGTCAAATTCCCTGGTGGTCGGCTCTGGATCAATGGCGTGCCATCCTGGCCGGATCAGAGTCTCGAGTTTGTCGCCTACAGTGCGCCCGAGCCGACATGGACCAAGCTGCAGGCCGTCTGGCGCACGTTTACCACCCACTGGAAGTGGGCTGTGTTGGGCGTGAGCTTTGCCGGCGCCCTGACACTCATCGGATTCGTTCCGATGGTGCTGGTCGCAGCTGCGCTGCCGACGCGTTTGACCCCGCCGTAACCATCAGCGAGGCGACGCTCGAGCGGTCCGAGGTGGCCTAGCCTTCGGCGAGCAGCTTTCGCAGGTAGGCAATCTCGTGGGCGGCGGTTTCTTCCCAGGGGTGGTGGTGGGCGTGCTCGACGCTGATCCAGCCGTCGAAGCCTTCCTCGCGCAGGATGCGCAGGTAGCGTGCGAAGTCCAGGTCGCCGGCGTCCAGGAACGTGAGCTGGCCCCAGGATGTCTCGGTGGCGCCGATCCAGTTGTGGGCCTGGACCTGGTCCACGTAGCGCCCCAGCTGCCGTGCGCTGTCCTCGGGCGTCTCGCCGACGAGCGGGGTCTGAATCGCGACACGCAAATTGGGGCGATCCACCAACTCCAGCAGCCGGATCGTCGTGGGGCTCGTGTCTGAGAGACACGGCCCGCTGTGGATCACCTGGTGCGTTTCGAGTAATTGGGTCACGCCCGACGCCGCCGCCATGTCGCAGGCTTCTTGCAGCCCCGTGACGCAGCGCGCCCACATGGCGTCGTCGGCCTGGGCGCTGGGCGTGACGCCGGTATACGCGCGCACGTAGGGCGCTCCCAGCGTTTCCGCGTAGCCGACGAAGGTAGCGGCCTCGCGCAGGGAGTCCGCTGCCGTCGCCTCACTGGTGGTGAAGTCGAAGTAAGGGCACAGCTGCACGATCTGCAAGTTCTGCGCCGCGCAAGCGTCGCGCACCCAAGCGAGATCAGCGGTATCGAGGTATTGCTTCCAGAGGTCGATGCCGTCGTAGCCGAGACCGCCGGCCACCTCGATACAGCGCTCGGCCACGTCCTGGGTCCAGCCGAATCCCATCATCGCCAGGGAAACTTGCATGCGGTCGCCTCACGTGTGCGCGCTCGGGCGAAGTCTAGGAGATACGCGCTCTGTGGCGTCGCGCTATTGTCGGGTCGGCGGTTCGTTGAGGGGCAAACAGGTGGAATATCGACGGCTGGGCAAGACCGGACTCGAAGTGTCCGTCGTGGGCATGGGCTGCTGGGGTCTCAGCGGCGGGCTGGGACACGTGTCGCAGGCGCAGGCCAACGCGACGGTGCACGCGGCCATCGACGCGGGCGTGACGCTGTTCGACACCGCCGACGCCTACGGACCGCGTCTCAGCGAGCTGATGCTCGGCAAGGCGCTGCACGGCGTGCGCGACCAGGTGCTCATCGCGACCAAGGTGGGCCAGATCGGCTGGAACACGGGGCACTTGCTCAGCTACGAGTCGGTGGAGCACGTCCACAACTGCTGCGACGCGAGCCTCTACCGCCTGGGCACCGACGTCATCGACATCTACCAGTGCCACCAGCCCAACCCGGCCCATCCCGAGGTGTTGGTGGAAGCCTTCGAGCAACTGATCCAGGCTGGCAAGATCCGGTCCTACGGCGTCTCGACGGACGATCCGGCGGTGCTCCAGGCCTTCGACGCGCGCGGTGGCAACGGCGTCTGCCAGCTTGGATACAGCGCGCTCAACCGGACGGCGGAGCGCGAGCTATTGCCGCTGTGCGCCGACCGGGACATCGGGACGCTGGTTCGCGTGCCTCTGGAGCGCGGCATCCTCACCGGCAAGTTCGATCGGGACACCGTGTTCGACGATATGAACCGCTCGGCCTGGAACGACGCCGCGCGGGCCGAGTTCCTCGCCCAGCTGGACGCTGCCGACCAGATGCGCCCGCTGACGAATGCGCGGCGCAGCCTGACGCAGGTGTCGCTGGCCTACCTGCTGGCCCACCCGGCGGTGACCTCGGTGATCCCCGGCATGAAGACGCCGGAGCAAGCGCGGGGCAACGCTGCCGCGGCTGACGTGGCGCTGACGGCCGACGAGCTCCAGATGATTCGTGAAATCCCCGAGGCCGCCACGGTGCCGCTCGGCGCTTCCGGCAAGCCAATCGACCGGTCGCCGACGTAGCCCACGAAAGCCTGCGAATAGGGAGAACCCTTGGCCCCAGCGCGCCCCAATCCGTTCGCCCTGAGCTTGTCGAAGGGTTCTTGGAACGGATAGGGGCGCTGGCTACGAAGTAGCAGGAGCTCCCAATAGACGGCGCAGCCAGCGTTTAGGGTCAGCCGCACTCCACGCGCAGCATCGCGGCGGCGTCCCGCACGGTGCACACGGCCACCGGCTCCGGCTTGGACCGCGCGTGCGCCAGCAGCGCCGGCAGGGCGCGGTTGGCCGGATCGTGCAGGTAGTGCGTGTAGGGATGCCACGTCGGCACCCACAGCAGGCCGTTCTCATAGGCGTGATCCAGCGCTTCGAGGTTGTACGCGATCCAGTCGTCCAGGGCCGCGGGGTCGGTCCAGGGACAGATCCAGCCGTCTGGCACCGGCTGGTGACCCTCGGAAAGGCGCCACGCCTCCATCGCCTCGTTGTCGCGATTGCGCTCGAAATCGAAGAACAGGCGGTCCATCCAACCCTGGATGGGAATCTCGATCAGGCCGGTGGGATAGACGTACGGCTGCAGCCGCGATGGCGCCGCGACATCATGCGCCCAGCCGTACTTGCCCATGGTCGATTCCATGTGACTGCTCACCCAGCGAAAGCCGCTGTCGAGGATGGTTTGCTGGTTGGCAAGCATCCGGTCCAGGCCGCCCGGCAGCCCGCCAGGCCCGCGAATCACGCTGGATTGCACGCCAAGCCGCGCTTCGAGCTCTCGGTTCGCGGTGGTCAGCTCCCAGCCGAGCTGCGCCGGGTCCGGATGCGAGAGCAGCATGTGGCTGTAGGTGTGGTTGTCGATCACGTGGCCGCGGCGCAGGATCTCCCGCAGGTAGTCGATGTCGGGTTCCTCGAGGCCGTTGGCCACGTAAAAGAAGTGCAGCTGCACGCCAAATGACTCGGCCGTGGTGCACAGCCGTAGGGTGTAGTCGCGCAGCGGCGCCATGATGCGGCCATGGTTGATCAGCACCGGGGAATACCCGGCGCACATTTCGAGGTCGTAGCTCAGCGCCACCGCGCAGCGCACGCCGTCGGGCAGCTCCACGCGAACCCGCATCGCAGCCTCCGCCATGTCAGCGCTTGTGGAAGGTACCCGGTTGGGCGATTGGGCGCCTGCGCCGTTCGTGGTGAGCCCTTCGGCAGGCTCAGGGCAGGCTCTGTCGAACCATGAACGGGGCCCTTCGACATCGCACAGAGCCTGCCCTGAGCTCACTGAAGGGGCGAACGGGTTGGGCGCGTACTATGAACCGCTTCCCGCTCCCGAGGATCGAACATGGCCGTCACGCATAGATTCCAGGACATGACCTGGCCCGAGGTCAACGAAGCCGTCACCCGCGGCGTCATCCCGCTGCTGCCGGTTGGAACCGTCGAGCAGCACGGGCATCACCTCCCGGTCAAGATCGACAACTGGACCTCCACTGAGATCTGCGAAGAGGCGGCCAAGCGGTCGAATGGCCGCATTATGGTCATGCCCTCGGTGAGCTACGGCTACACCTCCCACGTCGTGGACTTTCCCGGCACGGTGACCATCCATCACGAGACGTTTATCCGATACGTCGTGGACATCCTGAAGAGCCTGGCCTACCAGGGATTCAAGAAGATCATCATGGTCAACGGCCACGGATCCAACATAAACCCGCTGGAGCTGGCCGCGCGGCGGGCCATGCTCGAGAGCGACGCCTGGGTGGGCATCGGCGGGTGGTGGCATTTCATGGCCGCCGATCCCGACTTCATGTCGACCTGGCGCGAATCCGAATTCCCCGGCGGCTGCGCCCACGCCGGCGAGGCCGAGACGTCGCTGGCTCTCTTCTTCGATCCCGACATGGTGTACATGGACCTCGCCAAGGATCAGATCACGGAAACCAACCAGCGCAAGTCCAAGTACCACTGGGTGGACCTTTGGGCCACGGGCCCGGTGCGGATGGATGGCTGGACCAGCACCTACACGACCGACGGCACCCAGGGCACGCCCAGCCTCGCCACCGCCGACAAGGGCCGGCGGATCTTCGAGGAATCGGTCAACAACATCGTCGAATACGCCGAGGAGTTCGCGGCGCGCGAAATGTGCCCACGCGTCGACCACCACGTCACGCCGCCGACCTTCAGCCCGCCGGGATAGGTCTCGTCCGCCGCCTGTCCGTCATTCCCGCGAAGGCGGGAATCCAGGCAGCGTCTGAACCTCGTCGCCACGTCGGACGCCTGGGAATCTTGGTGTTGGGGCGGGTCTAAGGCCCGCCCTCACTGGGTCTCCCGAACCTCTGCCTCGGCGATTGGCAGGGTCCGCGACCAGCCCCGCGGCCTCCTAGATCACGTACCCCTCGGCAACCGTCGTGCGGATGTAGCGAACCGAGTAGTGCGTGTCGTCGGGCCAGGAGTCGGACGCCCAGGCCGGAATGGCGCCAAGTCCGGCGACGCGCACCGTCTTGGCCGGCGGAATCTCGATCACCGCGCAGCTCATGCCGGCGATGGGCAGGGCCTCGGAACGCCCGCCCTGCTCCAGCATGTCCGCGCGGAGGTGCATGCCCCACAGGTTGTCGATGCGATATCGCACCGGCAGCGCGTGCTCGACTTCGCCATCGTGCCGGAAGCCCGGGATCGGGTCGGCCTCGAGCAGAATCGATCCCGGCGGTGTGCAGGCACTGCCCATCACGGCCACCCGCACCATCGGCTCGTCCTCGTGGATCACGATCCAGTCGGACGGCGTCTGGGTCGACGCCGTGGAGCCGTCGGTGGTCTTGATCGGGAACAGCTCCATGCCGTGCCGCTCGCCGCCGATCCACACGCGATCGACGTCGACGTTGGGGTAGTTGAAGGGAAACTCGTACTCATAGGTCCTGAGCGTGAGCTCGCGCTTCTCGCGCACGGGGTCGTTGGGATATCCGGGGATTCGTCGATCGGCTGAGACTTGCGCCATCTGATGCTCCATCGGTGACGTGGTTGCTGGCGACCGGAGCATAGAGAGCACCGGGCGGCCGTGGCAACGGCGGTGAGGCGCCCCGTTCGTGGTGAGCCAGTCGAACCATGAACGGGGCACTTCGACCTGTTGCCGCCCGACTACCGCTGCGTCTCCGCCAGCAGCGAACGCAGCAGCGTGCGTTTCGCCTCCACAAACGACGGCGAGGTGGTCATCTCTCGTTCGCGCGGCCGCGGCAGGTCGATCGCCACCTCGAGCTTCATCGTTCCGCGGCGGCTCATCACGTAGACGCGGTCGGACAGGAAAATCGCCTCCTCGACGTCGTGGGTGACGAACAGTACCGTCCTGGCCAGCTCGGTCCAGATGCCCAGCAGCCATTCCTGCATCTCGCCGCGCGTCAGGGCGTCCAGGGCGCCGAACGGCTCGTCGAGCAGCAGGGTGTCGCGGTCCAGCAGGATCGTACGCAGCATCGCGGCGCGCTGGCGCATGCCGCCGGACAGCATGTGTGGGTAGGCGTCGGCGAAGCCCTCCAGGCCGAACCGATCCAGTTGCGCCAGCGCCCGTGCCTCGCGGTCCGGTTCGCCGCGCAGCTCCGGTCCGAGCACGGCGTTTTGCAGCGTGGTGCGCCACGGCAGCAACAGGTCGCGCTGGGGCATGTGCGCCACCAGGCCGGTGTGGCCGATCGCCGAACGGCCGTCGACGGCGATCTCGCCGGCGCTGGGGCGGTCGATCCCGGCGATCAGGTTGAGCATGGTGCTCTTGCCGCAACCGCTCGGTCCGATCACCGACACGAACTCGCCCCGCGCCACGGTCAGGTTCACGTCATGCAGCGCCTCGACGCGCAGGCCGCGCTCGGTGTATGTCGCGTGAACGCCACGCAGCGCCACGGCGGGCGTGGCCGCGGCGTTGCCGGACAACGCGCTCACGTTGTTCCCTCGGTAACGCCGCCTAGTCCATCATTCCCGCCGCCCCATCCATCACTACCGCCCGCACGTCCGTCATTCCCGCGAAGGCGGGAATCCAGGCTCCACTCAGCCCGGAAATACGCACCGTTCCTCCCGGACATCCTGAGCTTGACCGGGAAACGCAAGCGTCGCCCTCGAAAGCCTCAGGCGTTCTCGATGAACGAGTTATCGAACGCGTTGGCGGGATTGATCGTGCGCGCGAGCAGGTCGTAGTTCACCAGCCAGTTGGCGTAGCCCTGCCAGGTCTCGCGCGTCTGCCAGCCCCACTGATCCACGTCTTCCGCGTAACGGGGGCTCAGCCAATCCTGGCTGGCGCGCACGAGGTCGGCGTCGATCCCGTCCACGGCCTTGATCAGGGTGTCCGCGCCGCGCGACGGCTCGTCGATGGCCAGCTCGTAGCCGCGGGCCGTGGCGCGCACGAAGCGCTGCACCACATCCGGATTCTCGGCAATCATCGTCTCGCTGGTCGCGAGCACCGGCGTGTAGTAGTCCGGAATGCAGTCGAGGTCGGTCAGGCGGATGTAGTCGAGCTCGAACCCCTGCAGCTGGGCCCGAATGCCGTCCCAGGCCTCGAAGATCCACACGAAATCCACGTCGCCGCGCTCCCAGGCGACGAAGTAGTCAACCGCCCCAATGTCCACGAACTCGATCTGGTTGAAGTCGCCGCCGTCACACTCCATCAGCGCCGTCAGCACCTGCCGCTCGGGACCCCAGCCGAAGGCGCCGTACTTCTTCCCAGCAAAGTCCCGCGGGCGGCGGATCTTGCGGTCCGCCGGCGAGGCGAAGCCGGAGGTGTTGTGCTGGATGATGGCCGCCACCGACACCAGCGGCACGTCCTCCGAGCGCGCCAGCGTCACCTCTTCCTGAAAGCTGATGCCGAACTCGGCGGCTCCGCCGGCCACGGCCTGCGCCGCACCCGACACGCCGGGCTCGACGATCGAGACCTCCAGGTTCTCGTCGTCGTAGAAGCCGAAATCGCGGGCCACGTAGATGCCCGTGTGATTGGTGTTGGGGACCCAATCCAGCATCAACGTGACGGATGCGGGCTCCTTGGCCTCCTCGCCGCAGGCGGCTGCCAGCGGCACGGCGGCGGCTCCGAGCATCAGCCCCAACGTCCGGCGTCGCGAAATCATCATCGTGCGGTCTCCTCCTTGGCCGCCGTCCACGGTGCGACGGTGCGGCCCACAAGCTCAACGCAGCCGAACAGCGCGATGCTCAGCAACGCGATGACGGCAATCACGGCAAATACCTGGTCGGTCTGAAATGAGTTCGACGCGCGCAGCAGATAGAGTCCCAGCCCCTGGCTGGCCCCGGTCCACTCCGCGATGACGGCGCCGATGACGCTGTAGGTGGCGGCGATCTTCATGCCCGAGATCACCGACGGAACCGCCGCCGGCAGGCGGACTTTGACGAACAGCTGCCGGTCGCTGGCCCCCATGCCGCGCACCAGGTCGAGCATCTCCTTGTCGGCGGCGCGCAGCCCGCCAACCGTCGCCACCACGATGGGAAAGAAGCACACCAGCGCCACGACCAGCACCTTGGGCAGCAGGCCGAACCCGAACCAGATGGCCAGCAGCGGGGCCAGCGCGAACGTCGGGATGGTCTGCGAGGTCACCAGCAGCGGGTAGATCGCGCGTCGCGCCAGGCCCCAGCGGTCGATCGCCGCGGCCAGCACGATGGCCGATACGAGGGCCAGGGCATATCCCGCGGCGGCGGCGGTCACGGTGGCCGCCACGTGCGGACCGAGCAGCGGCGCGGCCTCTCCAAACGACGCGCCAATGTCCGAGGGCGCCGGAAGCAGCCAATCCGGCATCTCCACCGCCCGCGACACCACTTCCCACAGCCCCAGCAGGCCGGCGATCAGAAGCAGCGCCGGTCCGAAGTCGCGGAGGTGGCGGCGGAGCGTGCTCATGAGCTCCCCACGCATCCGTCATTCCGGCGAAAAGCCTGCCCCGTACTCGATACGGGGCCGGAATCCAGAGTCCGTGAAGTATTCCCTGGCGCATCCGTATTGCCGCGAAGGGAATCGCTGCCGAATCCGTCATTCCCGCGAAGGCGGGAATCCAGTACCCGTGAGCTAAGCCGTGGCGCACGACTCGTGCCGCGATTCTGGAGAGCGTGAGGAGTCCCCAACCGCTGCGGCTTATTTCCAGCCCTTGAGATTCCTCGCTGCGCTCGGAATGACAGGGGTGTAGGGGCGGTTCGCGACCCGCCCTTGCCCGCTCGCTTCGCGTCCGATCCCCTCTCCCTTGAAGGGAGAGGGCGAGGGAGAGGGTCATCCGGGTCTGAGCCGTGAGGGGACGCCCCTTCGCGCAACCGTCGCCTCACCCGCCCGCTCCCTCGCGAAACTGCGCCGTCTTCTCGTGCATGGACGCAATGCCTGCCGGGCTCTCGATCATGCGCACGTTGGTCTGCACCGGGCCGCCGGTCACTTCGATGGCGGCGCTGTGCGCCCTCGCGGCGATGTCGAGCAGCTCGCGCAGCGAGTCGCCCTCGATGGTGGTCTCCATGGGACCTACCTCATGGGAAACGCCGCTGTCCTGGATCACCGCAATCGCCGCGTCGACGGCCGCCAGCGCGTCGGGCGCGTTCAGCGGCAGCACCTGGAGAGCAAGTGTGGCCCGGGGCATTCATCCACCGCCATCAACAAAAAAGACCGCAGACTCCCGTGGAACCTGCGGCAGCCAACGCGGTGAACGTCCCTGCGCTGGCATTACCCAGATCAGGTTCCACGGGTCGGCGACGCTCTAGGTCGCCCTCTCAGCCGGGCGTTACCCCAGCTCCCCGCGATCAGTCAGGAC
This sequence comes from Chloroflexota bacterium, assembly GCA_022821905.1. Taxonomy (GTDB): domain Bacteria; phylum Chloroflexota; class UBA11872; order UBA11872; family UBA11872; genus JAJECS01. The sequence continues at coordinate 144,471 of JAJECS010000027.1, forward strand.
ACGACAAAGGATACGACACGCTCGTGCGTCGTGCTCGCCCGTGCGACTGATCGGTGTGCTCTCGCGGGCAGCTACACCGCAATCGGCGGCGGATAGGCGAGCGGAATCCCCGGCACGGACATGCGCAGGCGGTTGAGGTGCCAGCGGCCGAGGTTGGCGGTGAAGAGGTCGGTGAGGTCGGGGCCGCCGAAGACGATGTTGGTGGGCGATGAGAGCTGCGTGTGGTTGGGGTCGTCCACGAGGACCTGGATGCGTCCCGTGGGCTCGAGGCGGTAGATGCGGCTGGGGGTGTAGAGGGTGATGTACAGCGCGCCTTCGACGTCGAACTGCACGCCGTCGGGCACGTCGCCGGGGAGGGTGGCCACGACCTGGCGCTCGCCCAGCGTTCCGTCATCGAGCACGCGCAGGCGGCTGACGCCCGGCATCTGCGACTCCACCACATAGAGCCACTCGCCCGCGGCGTCGAAGCACATGCCGTTGGCGAAGAAGCGCGTCGCCTCGCTCACGAGGTCCGTCGAGCCGTCGGGCCGCACGCGGTAGACCCGGCCGGTGTCGTGGTCCCATTCGCCCGAGTCGGAGACATAGAGGTCGCCGGAAGGATGAAAGCAGGGATAGTTCGGCGTTTCCATGGGATGGTCGGCGGTGCCGCTGCTGACCTCGGCGATGCTGCCGTCGGGCGCCGCGCGCACGACAGTGCCGCTGTATGCGGCGCAGACGTAGACGTTGGCTTCGGCGTCGCAGGCCACGCCGCCCAGGAAGCCCTCGTGCTGCGCGATCAGCGTGATGGCCCCGCTGTCCGGGTCCACGCGATAGATCTGGCCCGCCTCGCCGCCCGCGTAGAGCTGCCCGTCGGGGCCCCAGGTGACGCCTTCGGGGTGATCCAGGCCGTCGTTGAAGTCGCCGGCAACGGTCTCAACCTCGGACACATCGCGTAGTGCCATCGTGCGCGCCCTCGATGAGTGTCTGGTCGCTCACGGTACATGACGCGGTTTGCGGCTGCCCACTGCGTAAACTCAGGGTGAAGACGCATCGGAGACGCATGCCGCCAGTGCCCGCCGCCATCGCCGCCGCGCCCGTCGACACGCTTGGCCGCCACATGCGCGACCTGCGGATTTCGGTGACGGACCGGTGCAATTTCCGCTGTCCCTATTGCATGCCGGCCGAGGTCTACGGCGAGCACTACACGTTCTTGCCCAAGGCCCAGATCCTCACCTTCGAGGAGATATCGCGGCTGGCCGGCATCTTCGTGGAGCTTGGCGTGCGAAAGCTCCGCCTGACCGGCGGCGAACCGCTGCTGCGGGCTGACCTGCCGAGCCTGGTGTCGATGCTGGCCGCCTTGCCGGTCGATGACCTGGCGCTCACCACCAACGCCCACCTGCTCGGCCGGCACGCCGAGGCCCTCGCCGAGGCCGGGCTGCGGCGGGTGACGGTGAGCCTGGACAGCCTCGACGACGAGGTATTTCGCGCGATGAACGGGCGGGGCTACGGCGTCGACGCGACGCTGGAGGGCATCGCGGCCGCCGAGCGCGCGGGCCTCTCGCCCATCAAGCTGAACTGCGTGGTGGTGCGCGGCGTCAACGATCACACCATCGTCGACCTGGCGCGCCGCTTCCACGGCACCGGACACACCATGCGCTTCATCGAGTACATGGACGTGGGCAACCTGAACCAGTGGAAGTCGGACGAGGTTGTCACCGCCGACGAGATTGTGGAACGCATCGGGGCCGAGTTTCCGATGGACCCGCTGCCGCCGAACTATCCGGGCGAAGTGGCCAATAGGTTCCGCTATCGCGACGGCGGCGGTGAAATCGGCGTCATCGCGTCGGTGAGCCAGCCATTCTGCGGCGCCTGCACCCGCGCGCGGCTGTCGACCGACGGCCACCTGCTCACCTGCCTGTTCGCCTTCGGCGGCACCGACCTGCGGACGCCCATGCGCGACGGCGCCACGGACGCGGATCTGCGTGAGCTGATTGCCGGCGTGTGGCAGGTCCGAGGCGACCGCTACTCGGAGGCGCGCGCGGGGATGATCACCGACGACGGCCACGGACCGGACGTGCAGAAGGTCGAGATGTTCCAGATCGGCGGCTAGCGCCGGTGTACGTCCAACGGATTCGGAACATACCCAACTGATGGCCGATCCCGGGCTCCTGGGCTTCGCCGCCGCGGCCATCGGCGTTTTCATGACGCTGGTGTGGCTGCTGAGCCTGGCGCTGCGCGATGCGTCCATCGTGGACGTATTCTGGGGGCTGGGATTCATCGTGACCGGGTCGCTCGGCGCGTGGATCGGCGGGGGCGATGCCGGGCGCTCCGCGCTGCTACTGGTGCTGGTGGCGGTGTGGGGCCTGCGCCTGGCGGGGCACATCGGGTGGCGCAACCACGGCAGGCCCGAGGACCCGCGCTATCAAAAGTTCCGCGCCAACGCCGGGAGCGCTTTCTGGTGGCGCAGCTATTTCACCGTCTTCCTGCTCCAGGGTGTCGTGATGTGGGTGGTCGCGCTGCCGTTGCTGGCGGCGCTGGGCGAGCCGCGGCCGTCCCTGCCGACCGCCTGGGACGTGGCCGCCATCGTGCTCTGGGCCGTTGGATTCGCCTTCGAGGCGGGCGGCGACCTGCAGCTGGCGCGGTTCAAGGCCAATCCAGCCAATCGAGGGCGCGTGCTGGCAACCGGATTCTGGGGGCTGACGCGACATCCAAACTACTTCGGCGACGCCGTGGTGTGGTGGGGCTTCGGCTGCCTGGGACTTGCCGTCGGCGCGTGGTGGACGCTGATCGGCCCGATCATCATGACGGTGTTGCTGGCGCGGGTGTCGGGCGTGACCCTGCTCGAGCGCAGCATGATCGAGACCAAGCCGGGCTATCGCGAATACGTGGAGTCCACGCCGGCGTTCTTCCCGCGCATCCCCTTCCTGGGACGACGTGGATAGCGGCCAATCGGCCTGGTTCGAGCGGCTGGCGGCGCGGGGAATGGCGCCCGACGGCATTCTGCGACTCGGCGTGCGGTTGGCCCTTCGCCGACGACTGCGCGCGCTGCAACGCGGCGCGCCCCAGCAGCGGTTTCGCGCCATGCGTAGCGGACCGATGGCGGTTGCTACGGACGCCGCCAACCGACAGCACTACGAGGTGCCGACCGAGTTCTTTCGTCTGATTCTCGGTCCGAAGCTCAAATACAGCAGTTGCCTCTGGCCGTCGGGCGTCGAGACGCTGGCTGACGCCGAGGACGCCATGCTGGAACTGTATGCGCAGCGCGCCGGTCTCGCGGACGGCCAGCGCGTGCTCGATCTCGGAAGCGGTTGGGGCTCGTTCGCTCTCTGGGCCGCCGAGCGATATCCGCGGTCGACGATCACCGCCGTGACCAACTCGCGCACCCAGCGCGACCATATCGCCGGCCAGGCTCAGGCGCGCGACCTGGGCAACCTGGCCGTGCGACGCGCCAATGCCGCCGTGGATGAGATTCCCGGTCGTTACGACCGGATTGTCAGCATCGAGATGCTGGAGCACATTCGCGACCACGGCGCGCTGCTGGCCCGCCTGGCCGATCGGCTGGATTCGAATGGCCGGATATTCGTCCACGTATTCAGCCACGCGCGGCATGCCTACGCCTTCGAGCCCGAGGACGGCTGGATGGCGCGCTGGTTCTTCAGCGGCGGCGCCATGCCCAGCCTCGATCTCTTCGACGAATCCGCTCCGGCGGTGCGCACTGTCGACCGCTGGATCGTGAACGGCCGGCACTACGCCCGGACGCTGCGAGCGTGGTTGCAGAATCTCGACACCTGCCGCCCGCAGGTCCTCGAGATCTTTCGGGGTGCCTACGGCGACGATGCGGCGAGCCTCTGGCTGATGCGTTGGCGGCTCTTTTTCATCGCCTGCGAGGAGCTGTTTGCCTATCGCGACGGGCGCGAGTGGGTGGTGGCGCACCATTTGTTTGCCCCGGCGACGGTCGCGCGCAACGGCACGCCTGCTGCGTTGAACGCAATACCGCCGAGCGAGAGCGACCGGCGGGCCGGGTCGCTGACTTGAGACACCGCATCCCATGAGGATTGCCGTCATCGGCGCCGGAGTGGCGGGCCTCGTCGCGGCGCGCCAGCTGCACGCGCGCCATGACGTCACGGTATTCGAGGCGGGCAATGCACCGGGCGGGCATGCGCGCACGATCGACGTGTCCCGCGGCGGGCGCACCTTTGCCGTCGACACGGGGTTCGTAGTCTTCAACGACCGCACCTATCCGGAGTTCCTGCGCATCCTGGACGATCTCCGAGTCCCCACGCAGCCGTCCGAGATGAGCTTCTCCGTACGCTGCGATCGCACGGGCATCGAGTACTGCGGGGCGTCGCTAAACGCCGTGTTCGCCCAGCGCCGCAATCTGGCGCGGCCCACGTTTCTGCGGCTGGTGCGGGACTACCTCCGGTTCAATCGCCAGGCGCCGAAGCTGCTGGAGGCCGACGAGCGGCTCACGCTGGACGACTACCTGGAAGGCGCGGAATTCTCGCGCGCCTTCCGCGATTTGTACCTGGTGCCCATGGGCGCCGCCATCTGGTCAACCGATCCCGCGCGCTTCGGCCAGATCCCGGTTCAATCGTTCGTGCGGTTCTTTCACAACCATGGACTGCTGGGAATCCGAGGCAAGCCGCGCTGGCACTCGATCGCTGGCGGCGCCCGCGAGTACGTCGAAGCGCTGGCTCGACCGTTTCGCGATCGAATCCAAACCCGCGCGCCCGTGACCCGTGTGCGGCGAGCGCGCGACCATGTCGATGTCACCGTGGCGGGTGGGGGCGACGCTCGATTTGACCAGGTGGTGCTCGCGACCCACAGCGATCAGGCGCTGCGGGTGCTTGTCGATCCCAGCCCCGAGGAACGCGCCGTCCTTGGGGCCATTGACTACCAGGCCAACAGCGTCGCGCTGCACACCGATACGAGCCTGCTGCCCCGGCGGCGCCGCGCTTGGGCTGCGTGGAACTACTACATTGCCCCGAACGGCGGGGATCGGGTGGCGACGACGTACAACATGAACCGCCTGCAGCGACTGGACGCGCCCGAGACCTTCTGCGTCACGCTCAACCAGGACGAGCGCATTGACGAGGCGGCCGTGATCGCCCGCATGACTTACCACCACCCGACTCTCAACCGTGCGGCCATCGCCGCTCAGCGCCGGTGGACCGAGGTGAATGGCCGGCGCCGGACCTGGTATGCGGGGGCCTATTGGCGCTATGGCTTCCATGAGGACGGCGTGGTGAGCGGCCTGCGGGTCGCGCGGGCAATCGAGGCCGGCACGTGAGCGGCGCGAGCTGTCTCTATACCGGCGTCGTCATGCACCGGCGGCGATGTCCGGTCGCGCATGAGTTTCGCTTCCCGCTCTTCATGGCATACGTCGATCTGGCCGAGCTGCCTGGGGTGTTCGACGGGCAGTGGCTCTGGTCGGCGCGGCGTCCGGCGCCCGCGTGGTTTCGCCGGGGCGATCACTTTGGCGATCCGGCGCTTCCGCTCGACGAAGCCGTGCGGCGGCGCGTCCACGAGACGACTGGACGCCGGCCGGAAGGTCCGATTCGGCTGCTCACCCATCTGCGCTACTTCGGCTACGTCTTCAATCCGATCAGCGTCTACTACTGCTTCACGCCCGACGGGAGGCAGGTCGAGGCGCTGGTGGCCGAGGTCACCAACACGCCGTGGGGCGAGCGTCACGTCTATGTCGTGGAGCCGGCCGTCGAGGGCGACACGCTGCATGCGGAATTCTCCAAGGCCTTGCACGTTTCGCCCTTCATGGCCATGGATCTGGAATACCGGCTGTCGGCGACGACGCCCGGCGATGATCTCGACGTGCGCATGGCGGCAGTCCGGGACGGGGCCGCGATCTTCGAAGCCGGCCTCTCGCTGCGCCGCCGGCCCATGACCGCGCGTGCGCTCAACGGCGTGCTGGTTCGCTATCCGTTCATGACGGCGCGCGTGACTGCCGCGATTTACTGGCAGGCGCTGCGGCTCCGGCTCAAGGGCGTGCCGTTCGTGCCGCATCCGGGACGCAGCGCCGCTTCGAGCGACCGAACGTTCGAGACGGCCGACTAGCGGCCGAGCCGGCCTACTTCTTCGACGCCTCGAAGTAGGGATTGGTGCCCGAGGCGTGATCGGTCACGTCGATCACCCGCGTGACTTCGGGGACGGCCTCGCGAATGGCCACCTCGATGCCCTGGGTCAGGGTAACGGCCGCCATGCCGCACCCCTGGCAGCCGCCGCTGAGCCGCAGGTAGGCCGCACCGTCCTCGACGGAAACCAGCTCCGCATGCCCGCCGTGCGCGGCGATGGCGGGATTGATCTGCTGCTCCAGGATTTGCGCGACCTGATCGGCCACCGCGCCGCTAAGTTGTGGCGCGGGGACGTCTCGGGCGGCAGGTCCAGCGACCGGGCTCGGCGTATTGGGGTTGTCGACGAACAGGCCGCCGCCGTTCGGGGCGGAGCGGTAGTCGATCGTGGCGCCGTCGAGTTGCTCGACGCTCCCGGCGGGAATGACGACGTTGAGCCCATAGGCGACTTCAACGACGGCGTCGTCGGGTCCCGCGTCGCTGGAGCCTTTCAAATACATGTCGTAGCTGAAGCTCGCGCCGGAAATGCCCGTGACCTCGATCCACATGGCCAGGTCGTCCTTGTCCGGCCGGTCGGAGCGCGCGCGAAAATCGAGAACCAGGTCGCGCGCGGTCTCGCTGATGAAGACTTCGGTGTCGTGTTGCAGGGTCATGCTCTCCATCCAGCACGCATGCGGCATGTCGTCCGCTCGTCATTCATCATAGGACGATGCGCCGGGTTCTCCTACTCCTGCCGACGCGGGCCTACCGTGCGGCCGACTTTCTCGAAGCCGCGCGGGAGCTTGGCGTCGAGGTAGTGGTCGGCGCCGAAGAACGTCACGCGTTGGACGAAGCGATTGGGTCGCGCGTGATCGAGCTGCCCCTGCACCGTCCCGAGATCGCGGCGGACGCCATCGTCGAGTTTGCCGACGAGGCGCCGCTCAACGCCATCGTCCCGGTCGACGACGCGGGAGTCGCGGCGGCATCGCTCGCGGCGGAGCGGTTGGGCCTAGCGCACAGTCCGCCCACGGCGACGGCATTGACGCGCGAGAAAGCCGCCATGCGCCGGCGGTTGGCCCAAGCCGGCGTGCGTCAACCGGACTTCGTCGTGGTGGCGGGCGGCGAGGATCCGGTCGCGGCCGCGGCGAGGCTCGGATTCCCCGTGGTTCTCAAACCCCTGGAGCTGTCGGGCAGCCAGGGAGTCATCCGCGCCGACACGCCGGAAGAAGCCGCGGCAGCCGCGGCGAGAATCCAGCGCCTGCTCGGGCATTCCACTGAAGAGGCTTCCGCGCCCTTGCTGATCGAGCGATTTGTGCCCGGCGTGGAGGTCGCGGTGGAGGGTCTGCTGAGCGGCGGAGAGCTGCACACCCTGGCCATCTTCGACAAGCCTGACCCGCTTGACGGCCCCTATTTCGAGGAAACGCTTTACATAACACCCTCGCGATTGCCCGATGAGGTTCAGCGCGCGGTTCAGGATCTGACGGGCGCGGCCGTCGCGGGTCTTGGGCTCACCGAAGGTCCGGTGCACGCCGAAGTGCGCGTTGACGGCGACGCGGCGGCGGTGATCGAGGTCGCCGCGCGCTCGATCGGCGGCCTCTGTGCCCGCTCGCTGCGATTCGGGCTGGGCGTGTCGCTGGAGTCGCTCATCCTGCGCCATGCGCTGAACCTGCCGCTGCGAGACACCACCGCCGCGCATGCCGCCTCGGGCGTGATGATGCTGCCCATTCCCCGCGCCGGCGTGCTGGTCGAGGTGCGCGGGCGGGAGGCGGCGCTGGAAGTGCCGGGCATCGTGGGATTGGAGATCACGATTGCGCCAGGCGGCTGGGTCGAGCCGCTGCCGGAGGGCGACCGCTACCTCGGCTTCATGTTCGCGCGGGGTGAAACGCCGGCAGCGGTCGAGTCGGCGCTGCGGCGCGCGCATGCGAAGCTTGAGGTTGAGGTCGATCCGAATCGCGCGCCCCGGCGACGCAGCGGATCACAAGACTCGGAGGCGGGACGTTGATGCGGGTCTTGATCGTCTCGACCTACGAGCTTGGACACCAGCCCGTGCATGCGGCCTCGCCGGCCGCCGCGCTGCAGACGGCGGGGCACGAGGTGCGCGCGCTGGACCTCGCCGTCGAAATGTGGGATCCGGACGCGCTGGAGGGCATCGACGCGCTGGCGTTCTCGGTTCCGATGCACACGGCCATGCGCATCGCCGTGAGCGCCGCGCAGGCGGCGCGCCGCACGCACCCGGGCGTCCCGATTTGCTTCTACGGCTTGTACGGCGAAATGGCGCCGGCGCTGGATCCAAGCCATGCCATGGACCGCGCGCTCGCCGGCGAGTACGAGCCGGAGCTTGTGGCCTGGGTGGACGCGCTGTCGGGTGTGAACGGGACCGACCGCGCCCGCCCGGAGGTCATCCAGCTCACCAAGCACGCCTATCACGCCCCGGCGCGCGAGCTGCTGCCGCCGATCGACCGCTATGCGCGGCTCGCCGTCGGCGGTGAGGAGCGGCTGGCGGGTTACGTGGAGGCCAGCCACGGCTGTGTGCACAAGTGCCGCCACTGCCCGGTGCCGGTGGTCTACGACGGACGCATTCGCATCGTCGGGGCCGACACCGTGCTGGACGACATCGCGCGGCTCGTCGACGCGGGCGCGCGCCACATCACCTTCGGCGATCCTGACTTCCTCAACGGCTGGCGCCACTCCCACAAGGTCGTGCGGGCCATGCACGCGCGGTTCCCGGAGCTCACGTTCGACTGCACGACCAAGGTCGAGCACATCCTGGAGCACGCCCACGTGTGGCCGGAATTCGCCGACGCCGGATGCCTGTTCGTCATCTCGGCGTTCGAGTCGCTCAACGACCGGATTCTGGAGCGCCTGGACAAGGGTCACCTGGCCGCCGAGGCCGAGCAAGCGATCGCCCTGCTGCGACGCCACGGCATCGAGACGCGACCGTCCTGGTTGCCATTCACGCCGTGGACGTCCTTCGCCGACGTGCTGGACATCCTCGATTTCGTCGCCGCCCACGACCTGGTGGGCAACGTCGATCCGGTGCAGTACAGCATCCGCCTCTTGCTGCCGAAGGGTTCGCTGCTGCTCGATTTGCCCGATATGCAACGCCACCTGGGGCGGTACGACGAGGCACAACTCAGCTTTACGTGGCAGGCGGCCGATCCGGCAGTCGACGCGTTCCAAGCGGAGCTCGCGACGCTGGTGGCGGCAATGGCCGACGAGGACGCGGATATCGCCACGTCCTATGCCGCGGTTCGGGCGCTTGCGCTCGATGCCGCCGGGGCAGCCGCCGAGGGTCACCGTCGTGAGGTTTCCGTCGATATCGAGCGCGCGGCGGCGCGACCGAGGCTCACCGAGGCCTGGTTCTGCTGCGCCGAGCCCACCGAGCTGCAATTCGCGCAACTGGCGGGGATTTAGCGTGCGATCGGGTTTTCTGGCACGGATTCCGGCTGCGACGCGTGACAACTCACTGCCGAATTGTGCTATTTGAGCTGAGCGGAGAGACTTCCCAGATGGAGTCCGTTCTGCCACACGGTGTTCTCGACACGTATCCTTGCCGCGCCAGCCTCGATTTCCAGTTGGATGTCACTGTCCCTTGGAGCTATAGCGTCGTCACGCATTTCATTGAGGGCGTTTAGTTCGCCGAATAGTGGACCGACACGGGGGCCGATATCTTTCACGAATCGCATGTTGGCGCGCACATCGTCCTTCGCCAGCTCGATTTCAGGATCCCCCACAGGAACTACACAGAGCAGGAATCCCTCCCCTTCGTCCCTGGCGGTTTCAGCCTGCCTCGCAGTCATCCGCACTCGATGATCTCGTGTAGCTTTGACTTCAACCAGCCAAATCCGGTCATCTCGCGCCAACTCGATACCCATCTCTTGGTCATCTTCGATCAAGTCATACTCAATTTCAAAGTCGGAGCCGATACCAGTACGCCTGACGGTGAACCCCTCGTCTTCTAATCCTTCCTTAACCAATTCTTCCACAAGTCCTCCCAGGCGCTGGTTCTCATGCACAATCCGCCTTCGCTCCCGGCGGTCTGCGAGATGCTGCGGCAGGTCCTTATCAGTCTTCAGATCTTCCACAAAACTGCTAACGTGCCCGAGATCTCCACCAGTAGAAACTAGAATACTTGTCATTGTGTCGTCCAGAGCAGACCGGGATTCATCGTCGCTGACAAGTAAGTGCCTCATCAGGTCAAACTGCGTCACCCCTATCGCTCTCAGGAGATTGTCAGAAGCAGGGCTATCGGTTAGAGAATCGACGGTCCAATCACTTTCCCGGAGAAGGTTCGCAAGCGACTGCGCCGTAACTCGGTCGCGAATGTCGTTTCCTTGAGGCACCCAATTGTTCCTTACGACTGGAATCAGCCAGGATGATTGAAAAAAACGATGACTTTCACCGCATTCGCAGTTTGTGAGCTCTGGCACCAAGCCTTCGGGATCGCGATCGATCAACCATTCCGTGAGAAAGCGCCAGAAGAGACGAGCGCGTGTTTGGCTGTCACGCACGCGTGCCATGACCCCAATTCTGTCTTTGGCAAGGAAGGCTACGTCGGTTACGGCAACGGCATCCACTGTTCTGTGTTCATCGCGCGGCTCTGGCAGTGGCTCGTCCGGGATGAAGTCGGCAAGGGTCTTGTTGCCGGTGAATACCACGTCCGTTCTGACATAGCCTTCGCTAGTGATCATCTGCCAGACGGTGGCGTCAGGCATCACGGCAAAAAAGTCGTCCGCCATAGTGTGCTGCGTCGGAAATAGATCTGCGTATGGTTGAAGGCTCGGTGCCCACGCCCTGATTGGAGCAAGTGCCACTTCTGTTTGATCATCTCTGAGTTGAACTAAACGCAACAACTCACAGCGACCATCACCGGTTTTTCTCGAGAATGCAGGATAGTCGCTTAGGCGAGTCCATTGTTGATTGGCAATAAGCCAAGCCAGAAGACGCGGGCTAGCCTGGATAAAGTCAGTTCCGAGATCCTCCTGATGTGAGAGCTCTTGGAGCCTATTCAGTATGTATTGGACCACTTCCTCGTTGCTTCGCTCACCCTTGCCTATTTCGTCGGCAAGAGAAGTGAGGCGAGGATCGCGTAGTCTTGCACGAATTCCCAGTTCAAGGATTTCATCGCAAATCTCCTTTAACTCATTGTCTATGCCGTTGTCACGATATAGATTTGGAAGTTTGTCAAGATATCCAGCCTGATCAAGAACAACGTGGCATTCACGCATCACTCCATCAAGTCGGTCAGACTTGAGTACCCGGTAGAATTCATCCAGCCATCTGACGCTATCGACGTTTTCTTGGAGCGTGTGTTCGAGCTGCTCAAGCGTGCCATAGTCGGAATCTGAGCCACTTGTTTTGCTTTCAAGGAAGGACGCCAATCTGCTTCCATCGCAGACTTCATCGAACGACTCTGGCTCACAATGCAAAACGCTCGCCCAGCTATCGACTGCACTGCGCCATCCAACCGCCTCGGGCCGTTCCGGCAGCTTTTGCCGGAATTCTTTGACTTCGTGCATCAGGTCCCAGAGAGCTTCCACGTCGCCAGGTTTGTCAGCCACTGGCAAAACGGATTCGTTAGGTGCTAGAGGGCGGTGTTCGGTGTAAACGGCGGGCGTCTCGCGTATCTGAGAAACGAATTGCTCAAGTCGGCGGTCGAGCCAGGCGCTATTGAGCCATGTCTGTTCAGTTATTGGAGGAACATCGGCCAGTCTATAAGTATGACGCCATCGCTCATTTGCCGCATAGTCGACGAGCTTGAGATGCAAGTCGCATGCTTCTTCAATAGCAGATTTGTTAGTTTCGTTTGCCGCGTTTTTGCTCTGCCCGAGATACACTCCGTCACGGTTTTCAGTTGGAGTGAATGCAAAGCTGTTGATGACCGCTGGAAAGCTGAAGGTCTCAGTTCCTACTAGCGGGAATCCTAAGAACAGCCTTGGAATGTCCTCGAGAGGCACGCAGGATGATCCATTGTGATTGGCATCTACAGGAACGGTCACGGATACTTGCTCGCCTTCTGCTAGAAGGAACTTTTGCTGTTTCGGGGTTCCATGACCATCTACACCTACCGTGACTATTACAATCCCGTCTTGTGGCGACAGGACACGGTCGATCACTTCGAAGCTTGTAGTCCTGTTCGTTGACTCGATTACAATGCGATGAAACTGGCGATTGAACACAACTACAAATGAGGCGCAGCGCTTCAGGTCTGCAAGTCCCTCCTCAACTGCCTCTTTCGAGTCGTCTTGTAAAGGATATCGAAACCTCGTAGTGAATCCATGTGACACGTCCGCCGTAGATTCATCAAATCCGGTCCACGCTCGATCCATCGAATCGCTAAGCTCGGCGACCGAGCTGAGTTTGCGCTTGAGGCGGAAATTGAATTGGCTTCCAATGTCTAGGTGGCCGGATATATCAATCTCTGGAGACAACAGGTGCGTTGTCAGGAATCCACTACCATATTGACCTATTGCACTTTCGTCCTCTGCCTTTGTGGAGCCGTGATAGATGAGGTGGGCTACTTCATCGATAGTGAACCCACGACCGTTGTGTTCGAAAACCAGCGAGTCGTCTGCAAGCTGAATTGATGCGACAAGTTTAGTGTCTTCATCTAGTGAAGAGTCACGTGCGTTCTGCAAAAGCTCCCAAATCCAACGCTTTTGCAGGCGTGCTCGGTTGGATTCAAGCTCCTGTAAGTGATTTAGGACGGCCTGGGCGGTATTCTCGGTGAGGACACTTGTCTTTACCGCGTCTTTATCAATCATTGACAGTGGATTCGTTCCCGCGAGGAGGATTGTCTTGGCCAGATGCTGCGGAGCCTAGTCTTGTGAATGTGAAAATGTCTCCTTTGTCAGGCTCAATTATGACATTCTGAGTACGGCTCTATGATTCCGGCACCTGTTAGGGTTGTCAAGCGTATGGGGATGCAAGATGGGTGTGACACTGCGCTGCGATCCTCCGCGTTCATCGATGTGCACCGAGCGGGCCGGGTGGCCTATCGCGACGCCTGGGCGTGGCAGCAGGCGCGCGCCGACGATGTTCGCGCGGGCACGGCGGCGGAGGTGCTGGCGCTGCTGGAGCATCCGCCGGTGTACACCTGCGGCCGGCGCAGCGACCCCGCGAACCTGCTGGCGTCGCCTGAACGGCTGGCGGCTCGAGGGATCGAGGTCGTGGACGTGGAACGCGGCGGCGACGTGACCTACCACGGCCCGGGCCAGCTGGTGGCCTATCCGATCCTGGACCTGCGCCGCCGCGGCATCTATCCGATCAGCTTTGTGCGCGGCCTGGAGCAAACGCTGGTGACCACCCTGGCCGCCCTCGGCGTTCCCGCGGCGCCCCGTAAGAAGCTGCCCGGCGTGTGGGTGGGCAACGACAAGATCGCCGCGCTGGGGGTTCACGTGCGCGGGGGCGTGAGCATGCATGGCATCGCGCTGAACCTGGCGCCGGACCTGACGGCCTTCGAGGCCATCGTGCCCTGTGGCATCCATGACGCTGGAATTACCTCCGTGGAGCGCTACTGTGGGGCGGCGCCCGATCACGAAGCCGCCAAGGAGGCGTTCATCACCGCCTTCGCGCAGACGTTCGATGTAGGGTTGCGCGACGTTGCCGCGGACAGGGCTCTTGCCAATGGCCACTGAGGTCCGGCCCCGATTCCCCAAGCCCGCGTGGCTCAAGGTACGCGCACCGACCGGAGACCGTTACACCGGCCTGAAGCGGCTGATGCGCACGCAATCGCTGCACACCGTGTGCGAGGAGGCCCGCTGCCCCAACATCGGCGAGTGCTGGAACGACGGCCACGCCACCTTCATGATTTTGGGCGACACCTGCACGCGCGCGTGCGGCTTCTGCGCCGTCACCTCGGGCCGGCCCGGCGCGCTCGATCCCCTCGAGCCGCTGCGCCTGGCGGCCGCGGTCGAGCGCATGGGGCTCGACTATTGCGTCATCACCTCCGTCAACCGCGACGACGTGGCCGACGGCGGGGCGGGCGTGTTTGCCGACTGCATTCGCGCCGTGCGCCGCGTGCGACCGTCATGCCAGGTCGAGGTGCTGATACCCGACTTCATGGGCAACTGGGATGCGCTGGCAACGGTGATGGAGGCGCGCCCGGTCGTGCTAAATCACAACACCGAGACGGTGCCGCGCCTCTACGCCCGCGTGCGACCCAAGGCGCGCTACGAGCGCACGCTGGAGCTCATCCGCCGAGCGGCGGACATGGCGCCGGACGTGGCGACCAAGTCGGGCGTGATGGTCGGCCTGGGCGAGACCCGCGACGAGCTGCGCGCGACGCTTGCCGACCTTGTAGAGAACCGCTGCGAGCTGCTCACGGTGGGGCAATACCTTCAGCCGACGCGCAAGCACCTGCCGGTGCAGCGCTTCTATCACCCCGACGAGTTCGTCGAAATCGCCGAGGAGGCCCGAGCGCTCGGGTTCATCCACGTGGAATCCGGACCCCTGGTGCGCAGCTCCTACCACGCCGGCCGGCAGGCCCTCGCCGCGTCCATGAACCGCGCGCGCCTGGGATGAAGGGCCACACCCGGCGCGGCACGCTCGTCTCGCCGGTGGCGCCCCGTCCGACTTCAAACGCAACAGACGGCACCTGGCCAACCCCGGCCGTTCAGCAGTCACTGAAGCACTCGTCGCCGGGCGTACTACCCTTGCGTAGTCTCTAGGCGGAGCGCATGGCACAGCTAGACACCCACCGCGACGGCGCCCTGAATGGTGGTCGGGGGGCCGACGCGGTCGAAACGCGAGACTGGCTGGACGCGCTGCACGACGTGCGGCGGCTTTCCGGCAACGAGCGCGTGCGTGAGTTGCTGCGAGAGCTGCAAATCCACGCGCAGCGGGCCGGCGGCGTGCTGCCGGTCACCGCGCGCACCCCCTACGTCAACTCCATTCCGCCCGAGCGTGAGCCGCCCTATCCCGGCGACGAGGCGCTCGAGTGGCAGATCCGCAGCATCATTCGCTGGAACGCGATGGCCATGGTCGTGGCCGCGAACCGCGAGGCGGACGGCATTGGCGGCCACATCTCCACCTACGCGTCGGCGGCGACGCTCTATGAAGTCGGCTTCAACCACTTCTTCCGCGGGCCGGATCACCCCGAGGGGCCGGACATCATCTATTTCCAGGGACACGCGACGCCCGGCATCTATGCGCGGGCGTACCTCGAGGGGCGCCTGACCGCCGAGCAAATCCACGACTTTCGGCGTGAGCTCATGCCCAGCGGCGGCGTTTCGTCCTACCCGCATCCCTGGCTGATGCCCGATTTCTGGCAGTTCCCCACGGTGTCCATGGGATTGGGCCCGCTGATGTCGATCTACCAGGCGCGGTTCATGCGCTACCTGGAGGATCGGGGGCTGAAGCAGCCCTCCGACCAGCGCGTGTGGGCGTTCGTGGGCGACGGCGAAGCCGACGCGCCGGAGACCATCGCGGCGATTTCGCTCGCCGGCCGCGAATACCTGGACAACCTGACCTGGGTGGTCAACTGCAACCTGCAGCGCCTGGACGGCCCGGTCCGCGGCAACGGCAACATCGTGCAGGAGTTGGAAGGGCTGTTTCGCGGCGCCGGCTGGAACGTGATCAAGGTCCTCTGGGGCCGCGATTGGGACGAGCTGTTCGCCAACGATCACGACGGCCTGCTCACCCGCCGCGCGGGCCAAATCGTCGACGGCGAGTACCAGAAATACAGCGTGGCCGGCGGGGCCTACATCCGCGAGAACTTCTACGGGGTGGACGAGCGGCTGCTGGCCATGGTGGCCGACCGCAGCGACGACGAGCTGGTGCGCATGAACCTTGGCGGACATGACGCGCGCAAGGTCTACGCGGCGTTCAACGCGGCGGTGCGCCATGAGGGCGCTCCGACGGTCGTGCTGGCGCGCACGATCAAGGGCTACGGGCTCGGCGAGGCCGGCGAAGGCCGCAACGTGACGCATCAGCAGAAGCAGCTGAACGAGGATGAACTGGTGAAGTTTCGGGATCGATTCAAGATCCCGATTTCCGATGAGGACCTCGGTCGCGCCCCGCTCTACCGGCCGGGGCCCGACAGCCGCGAAGTCCGCTATCTGACCGTCCGCCGCGAGCGGCTTGGTGGATTCATGCCGATGCGCAAGGCGGAGAAGAGCCAGATATCGACCCCGCCCGCAGACGTCTTTGCCGAGTTCGAGGCCGGAAGCGAGCGCCCCGCCTCCACGACCATGGCGTTCGTGCGCATGCTGTCCAAGCTGCTGCGCGAGCCGAATCTGGGTCCCCGCGTCGTTCCCATCGTCCCCGACGAGGCTCGAACCTTCGGCATGGAGGCGCTCTTCCGCCAGGTCGGCATCTACTCGGCCGTGGGGCAGCTCTACGAGCCGGTCGATTCGGCATCGCTCCTCTACTACAAGGAGGCCACCGACGGACAGATCCTGGAGGAGGGGATCGCCGAGGCCGGGGCGATGAGCTCGTTCATTGCCGCCGGGACTTCCCACGCCACCTATGGCGTCGCCACGCTGCCGTTCTTCATCTACTACTCGATGTTCGGCTTCCAGCGCGTCGGCGACCTCGTCTGGGCCGCGGCCGACGCGCGGACGCGTGGTTTCCTCCTGGGCGCCACCGCGGGCCGGACGACGCTGGCGGGCGAGGGCCTGCAGCTCCAGGACGGCCACAGCCACCTGTTGTTCTCGGTCGTGCCGACTTGCCTGGCCTACGACCCCGCGTTCGCCTATGAAATCGCGGTGATCATTCGCGAGGGCATCCGCCGCATGCACGAGCAGGATGAGGACGTGTTCTACTACCTCACCCTCGGCAATGAGGCGTATCCGCACCCGCAGCTGCCGGCGGACGACGGCGTGCGCGAAGGCATCCTCAAGGGCATGTACCTCTTGCGCCCCGCCGATGCGGCGCCCGGCCAGCCGCGCGCCACGCTGCTGGGAAGCGGCGCGATCCTCAACGAGGTCCTCGAAGCGCAGGAGATGCTGGCGGCCAACTACGGTGTGGCGGCCGACGTGTGGTCGGTGACGAGCTATACCGAGCTTCGTCGCGAGGCGCTGGACGCGGATCGGTGGAACATGCTGCATCCGGACCGGACGCCGCGCACGTCATATGTGGCGACCTGCCTGGCGGATGCGCCCGAGGTGGTCGTGGCCGCGACCGACTACATGAAGTCGCTGCCCGATCTCATCGCCAAGTGGATTCCTGGGCGGCTGGTGGCGCTGGGCACCGACGGATTCGGGCGCAGCGATACGCGTGCGGCCCTGCGCGACTTCTTCGAGGTCGATGCGCGATTCGTGACCCTGGCGACGCTGCACGCCTTGGCGCAGGAGGCCCGGATTGACGCCGAGTTGGTCTCCGAGGCGATGGAAGATATGAATATCAACGCCGAGAAACCGAATCCGCGGCTGAGCTGATGCGAGCGACAGACTGGGGTGTGGGCGACGTGCGGCGCCTGCCATGAGCATCGACCTGCGCCTGCCCGACCTGGGCGAGGGGATCGAGTCCGCGGACGTGCTCAGCGTGCTCGTGAGCGTGGGCCAGGCCGTGGACGCCGGCGACTCGGTAATCGAAATCGAGAGCGAGAAGGCGACCCTGGAGGTGCCCACGGACGCCGCCGGCACGGTCACGGGAATCCACGTCAAGTCCGGCGACACCATTGCGGTGGGCCAGTCCGTGCTCACGCTGGAATCTGACGGCGCGGAGGCGCCGCCTCAGGTCGATGAGTCGCCAGGGCCAACCTCCGACGGTGTGCCGGCCGACATCGAGGCTGCGCCGCAGCGGGCAACGGTCGAACCCGAGCCGGCAACCGATGGCCCGGACGTCCACGTGGCGCCGCCCTTCGCCGACGCCGACATCGATGCCGGCGGCCGGCCGGTTGCCGCCGCGCCGTCGGTGCGGACCTTCGCGCGGGAAATCGGCGTGGACGTACGCCAGGTCGCGGGCTCAGGCCCCGCCGGACGCATCTCCATGGATGACGTCAAGGCGCATGCGCGTCGCCGTCCCTCCGCGCCCGAGCCGGACGCCGCGACCCCGCTGCCCGACTTTGCCCAATGGGGACCCGTCGAGCGCGTGCGTCTGAGCCGCCTGCGGCGGACGCTGGCCGAAAATTTGACCCGGTCGTGGACCACGATTCCCCACGTCACGCTGTTCCAAGAGGCCGACGTGACCGACCTCGAGGCCCTGCGCGCCGAGTACAAGGCGCGCGCGCAAGCTCGGGGCGCCAAGCTGACGATCACGGCATTCGTGCTGCCGGTGGTTGCGGCGGCGCTGAAGGCGCATCCCGAGCTCAATGCCAGCCTGGATTTCACCGCCGGCGAGATTGTGCGGAAGGGCTACTACCACCTGGGCGTGGCGGCAGACACGGAGCGAGGGTTGATCGTTCCGGTGGTCCGCGACGTGGATACGAAAGGCGTGATCGACATCGCGGTTGAGTTGACCGATATTGCCGAGCGGGCCCGGGCCGGCAAGCTCACGCCCGACGAGATGCAGGGCGCGACGTTCACCATCACCAACCTCGGCGGGCTGGGGACCGGATTCTTCACCCCGATCGTGAATCCGCCCGAGGTGGGCATCCTGGGCGTCGGTCGTGCCGTCCCACGCTCGGTGCTCCACGACGACGCCATGCAAACCCGGCTCATGCTGCCGCTCTCGCTGTCCTTCGATCATCGAGCGCTCGACGGCGCCGACGGCGCGCGCTTCCTGTCCTGGATTGTCGATGCGCTCCAGCGGCCGACGATGCTGGCGATGGAGTCGTAGGGCGCCGTGACCGGCTCAGACGGTCGGCGGCAGGTCGTCGTGATCGGCGCCGGACCCGGCGGCTATCCCGCGGCGTTCCGCGCGGCCAAGCTGGGCTTCGGCGTGACGCTGATCGACCCGGAAGCGCTTCCCGGCGGTGTGTGCCTCTATCGCGGTTGCATCCCGTCCAAGGCACTGCTGCACGCGGCGGAGGTGATGCGGGCGGCGAGCGAGGCGGATGCCATGGGGCTGACGTTCGGCGCGCCGCGCGTGGACCTGGACCGCCTGCGCGCGTGGAAGGACGAGGTGGTGGTCAAGCAGACGCGCGGCCTCGCCAGCCTTACGCGAGCCCGTCGCGTGAGCCATGTGCAGGGAAGGGCTCGGTTCAGGGACGCCCACTCGCTGGAAGTGGCGGGGGATCAGCCGCAAGTGATCGAGTTCGACGCGGCCATCGTCGCCACGGGCTCGTCGCCCGCGGCGCCCGAGAGCCTTCGCAGCGACTCGCCGCTGGTCATGGACTCGACCGCCGCGCTGGCCGTCGACGAGGTTCCGGCCACGCTGCTGGTGGTCGGCGGCGGCTACATCGGGCTCGAGTTGGGATCGGTCTACGCGGCGCTCGGCTCCCGGGTGACGCTGGTCGAGATGACGCCGGGGCTATTGCCGGGGGTCGACCGGGCACTGGTGAAGCCACTGGCGGCGCGCATGGACGCCCTGCTGCACGAGGTCTTGCTGGACACGCGGGTGGCAGCCCTCCACGCGACCTCGGATCGGGTCGAGGTGGAGCTGAGCGGGCCGTCGGTGGAGCAGACGCGGCGCGTGTTCGATCGCGTGCTGGTGGCGGTGGGACGGACGCCCAACAGCGGCGACCTGGGCCTGGAGCACACCGCCGTGCAGGTGGATGCCACGGGATTCATCCAGACCGATGCGCAGCAACGGACGGCTGAGCCGACGATCCTCGCCGTCGGCGATGTGGCGGGCGAGCCGATGCTGGCGCACAAGGCGACCCACGAGGGTCACGTGGCTGCGGAGGCGATCGCTGGCAAGGCCTCGGCGTTCGACGCGCGGGCGATTCCCGCCGTGGTATTCACCGATCCGGAGATCGCCTGGTGCGGTCTCACCGAAGACGAGGCCGTCGCGCGCGGCCTAGAAGTGGAAGTCAGCCGCTTTCCGTGGATGGCCTCGGGACGCGCGGCCATGCTTGGCGGCGCCGAGGGGCTGACGCAGCTCATCGTCGAGCCCCGCACGCGGCTGGTGCTCGGCGCCGGGATCGTCGGACGGGGCGCCGGCGACCTGATCGGCGAGTGTGTCCAGGCCATCGAGATGGGCGCGACGGCGGATGATCTGGCCCTCAGCGTCCACCCGCACCCGACGCTCTCCGAAACCATCATGGAAGCCGCCGCGCTGCTGGGCGACGACAGCCCGCACTTCATGGCGCGGCACCGCACTGCTCGATAGGCGCCGGATCGTCCGATGACGACCAGAATCGTCTGCTGGAACATCGCTCGCCGCGTCGCGCCCTGGTACTCCCTGCTCGATATGGACGCGGACGTGGCGCTCTTGCAGGAGGCCGCGGAGCCGCCGCCGGAAGTCGTGGCGCGCGTCGAGATCGACCCGGCGCCTTGGGACGTTTCCGGAGGCAATTGGAAATGGCGAACCGCGGTGGTCAGACTCTCCGATCGCGTCCGCGTCGATTGGATCACGTCGGCGTCACTGACAGATGCGGAGCGGGGCGAGTTCGCGGCCAGCTGGCCCGGCACGCTGACCGCCGCGACGGTGACGCCGCCCAAGAGTGAGCCGTTCGTAGTGGTTTCGATGTACGCCTGGTGGGAGAATCCCCACGCTTCGGTCGGCAACTGGATCTACTCGGACGCCACGGCGCACCGCGTCATCTCTGACCTTTCCGGCCTGATCGCCGGGGAGCGCAGTGATCGAATTCTCGCGGCGGGTGATCTGAACAGCTTCCACGGCTATCACCCAGATGGCGACGCCTACTGGGCAGCCCGCTACCAAACGGTGTTCACGCGCATGGACGCGTTGGGGCTGCCCCTTGTCGGACCGCAAGCGCCGCATGGCCGGCAGGCCGACCCGTGGCCGGATGAGTTGCCGAAGGACAGCAAGAACGTGCCCACGTTTCACTCGAATCGTCAGACGCCGGCGACTGCCACGCGTCAACTGGACTACGTCTTCGCTTCGCGGGACCTGGCAGAGTCCGTGCGCGTACGGGCGCTGAACGAGCCGGAGCAGTGGGGACCGAGCGACCACTGCCGGCTGGAAATCCAGATCGAATAGGGGTGGTCTGAATCAGTCGATGGACGCTTGCCCCTATCCGTTCGCCCTGAGCCTGTCGAAGGGTTCATCGAACGGATTGGGGCTCGTTCATGCCGTGGGGCCTTGGTCGCTCTGAGGTTTCTCAGGCATCGTTGCCAGCCAACTCCCCCAGCTCAGCTAGATAGGCGCGGACGGCGTCGCGCCAGTTGCGCAGCGGTCGCCCGCGCACGGCGACCATTCGGTCGGTGGCCAGCACGGAATACGGCGGACGCCTGGCCGGCGTGGGGTATTCGGATGTTGGGACCGGTGTCAGCGAAGGTTCGAGGCCGGCGGCGGCGAAGATTTCCCGGGCGAAGTCGAACCAGGTGCAGGAGCCGTCATTGACGACGTGGAACGTTCCCTCGGCCTCGGCCTGGATCAGGTCAACGATTCCCCCGGCCACATCCCGCGCAAAGGATGGCGTGCAGTGCTGGTCGTTGACGACACGGAGATCGCGGCCCTCCCGCGCCAGCCGCAACATGGTGCGGACGAAATTCCCGCCCTTGACCGCCGAGCCTCGGGAGCCGTAGAGGCCACAGGTGCGCACGATCAGGTGCCGGACGCCCGTGCCGCGAACCAGGTGCTCACCGGCCAGCTTGGATGCGCCGTAGACGCTCACGGGCGCCGGCAGTGCGGCCTCGGATAGCGGCTCTCGCGCCGACTGGCCGCCGAACACGTAGTCGGTGCTCACGTGGACCAGCGTCGCGTCGGCCGAGGCGCAGGCCCGTGCCAGGTTCAAGGGGCCGGCGGCGTTGACTCGAAACGCGCGCGCAAACTCCGTCTCGGCCATGTCCACGTGGTTGTACGCGGCGGTGTTGATTACCACCGCCGGCGCGTGATCCGCGAACGCGCGGTCAACCGCCGCGGCGTCGGTGACGTCGAGTTGGGCGCGAGGCAGCGCGACCGTGGCCTCGGCTGGGAGCAGTTGCGCCAGGTAGCTCGCCAACTGCCCACCGCCGCCGGTGACAAGAACCAGGCCGGCGACGCGGTCGCCGCTCATGGGGCTAGGCGCCCCCTAGCTCCACACGCTCAGGATGCCGCCCATGATCGGCAGCGTCACCACGTGGTAGCCCACATTGATTAGATAGAGATTCCGGGGCCGGTTCTCGTAGACGTAGGACGAGGCAAAGGCGGTGGCCACCAGCCCAATTGCACCCCAGATGCCGATCACGAATCCCTCGCCGAAGCCCTCCGCCCCGGTGAAAGCCACGATCTGCGCCAGCAGATACGAGGTCACGAGCGCGCCGACGTTGCTCACGACCAGCGCCCGCACCATGTTTCCCTCGGCCTCGATCTGCTCCTGCGTCTTGCCGATGAGCCCCATCCAGGCCTTGCCGAATACCCGCAGCGAATACCAGTTGAATCCGACCGCAATGGGCACCAGGGCCGCGACGATCATGGCCGCATAGTTGATCTCAGCCGTCCACACAGGAGTCCCCGATCTTTTTCTGGCCGCGGGCTGCGACCGTGCCAAACGCGCCTGCCGGTGTCAACGCACACGCCTCGATCAGGGTGAGTTATCGCACCGCCGCGCGACGGTAACGGACCGCGCGCGCCATAGAATGGGAAAGGGACGCATCGAGGCGGCCGTGGCGAACGAGGGTGTTGCCAACCATGCTTGAAGCCCGCGCAATGAAATTCTCTCTAGAATTCGGCAACCGGCACGGCCTCGTTCACGTATCAATGGTCGAGAGAGCTTGTCGCATAGGAGTTTGGTATGGCTGAGGAAAGCGCCGGGAGGTTCTCCCGCATGTTGAGCTACTGGGGGCGGGGCGGCCTGGCGGGGCTGCTGGCTGCGCTGCTGGCCGTGGGCGTGAGCGAGCTCTACGCCGGAATCTTCGGCGGCTTGCCGTCGCTCCTCGTATCGATGAGCGGCCGGATCGTCGACCTGAGCCCACGCGCGATGGAGGAGTTCGCCATCAGCGTGTTCGGCACCAGCGACAAGCTGGCGCTGGTCATTTTCCTTGTCGTGCTCAGCGCGATCTTTGGGTCCATCTTCGGCGTCATCGCTTTGCGGTCGCGGCCGATCGCCGTGTCCGGCTTCGCGGCATTCGGAATTCTCACCGGCGTGTCAAACGCCGTGGACGCGCAGTCCACGCCGGCCCATGGGGTTGCCTCGGCGGCGATCTCCGTGGGCGTGGCCATCGTCGCGCTCCTGTGGTTTACCCGCGCGAACCCGGCGGCGGCCATGGCCGGCGACGAGGCGGCGGGCCTTCAGTTCCAGCGACAGCGACGGGTCTTTCTTGGAAGTGGGGCGGTGGTTGCGTTGGCCGCGGTGGTCACCGGGGTTCTCGGGCGCAACCTGATTGAAGGCGCCAAGGTCGCCGTGGCCAGCCGCGACGACATCGTGCTGCCGCCGGCGAGAAGTCGTGTGGCTGCGGCATCAACACCAGCGGCCACCGCTGCCGCCGAAGCGCCCGCGCCAACGCCGGCGCCGGTGGCAACGGCCGCGCCGGCCGCCACCCAGGCCCCGCTGACAACTCCGGCTCCCGTGGCAACGGCGAGCGCTGCGGAAACGGCCACACCGGCCGTGACCGAGGCGGCGGCCACTCCAGCGGCGGAAGCCGCCGCCACCGGCACGCCCACGCCACTCGAGGTCGAGGCGGCCACCGGATCGCTTCCGTCGGAGACCATGCTCGACGTGCGCGGCATCTCGCCGGTTGTCACGCCAAACCGGGACTTCTACCGCATCGACACCGCGTTTTCGATTCCTCGCGTCGATGTCGAAAACTGGGAGCTCAAGATCACCGGCCTGGTGGACAGTCCGTACTCCCTCACCTACCGCGAGCTGCTCGACCTGGCGACCGAAGAGGACTACGTCACGCTGTGCTGCGTGTCCAACGAGGTCGGCGGGAATCTGATCGGCAACGCCAAGTGGCAGGGCATTCCGCTGGCCGACGTGCTCAATCGCGCCGGCGTCAAGGATGAGGCCAGCCAGATCGTCGGCCGGTCGGTGGACGGCTTTTCGGCCGGCTTTCCGCGCGAGGTGGCGTTCGACGGACGACCCGTGCTGGTCGCCGTCGGCATGAACGGCGAACCGCTGCCGTTCAAGCATGGATTCCCGGCGCGCCTGGTCGTCTCGGGCCTCTACGGCTACGTCTCGGCGACGAAGTGGTTGCAGGAGATCGAGCTCACCACCTGGGAAGGCTTCGACGGCTACTGGATCCCACGCGGCTGGTCGAAGGAAGGGCCCATCAAGACGCAATCCCGCATCGACGTGCCCAAGCCGTTCTCGTTCGACACCGCGCCGGGCCTGCAGCCGATTGCGGGCGTGGCGTGGGCGCAGAACCGCGGCATCAGCAAGGTCGAAGTGCAGCTCGACGGTGACGGTGAGTGGAAGGAAGCGAAGCTCTCCTCGCCGATCAGCAAGCACACCTGGGTGCAGTGGGTGAGCGAATTCGAGTTCACGCCGGGTCCGCACTTCGTCCGGGTACGCGCCACCGATTCGGACGGCGTGTTGCAGGCCAAGGGGCCCAAGAATCCGGCGCCGAACGGCGCCGAGGGCTGGCACCAGGTCAACTTCCGCGTCACCGACGGATAGGCGCCGCGGCGCGAAAGAGCGCTTGGTGCCGGGCTTCCGCCCGGCTATACCTAGATGGGGAGCGCCCGCGCGGCCTCTGACGCCGCGCGCGCCCCAATCTAGGAGGGTGGACCTTGGTCCAGGTGCGTGAAGCGCCGGAGCGTCAAGCGATGGGCGGAGCACGGCCCGATGCCATCGTGGTACGTGGCATGTCCAAGGCCTACGGAGAGATCCAGGCCCTCGACGACGTGAGTCTGGACGTCGCGGCGGGCACCATTCATGGTCTGTTGGGACCCAACGGCGCCGGCAAGACCACGCTGGTGCGCATTCTCACCACGCTGCTGCCGCCGGACAACGGGCGCGCCTGGGTGGCCGGTTTCGACGTGGCGCGCGAGGCCACGCAGCTCCGATCGCGGATAGGGCTGGCGGGCCAGAGTGCCGCGGTTGATGAGTACCTGACGGGCCGAGAGAACCTGGAGCTCGTCGGGCGCCTCTACCACCTAAATCGATCGACTGCCGAGCGGCGCGCCGTCGAGCTGCTGGAGCGCTTCGATTTGACGGAAGCGGCCGACCGCCGCTCCAAGACCTACTCCGGCGGCATGCGGCGCCGGCTTGACCTGGCGGCGAGCCTGGTGGCGGACCCTGAGGTGCTGCTGCTCGACGAGCCGACCACCGGGCTCGATCCCCGCGCTCGCCGTGAGCTGTGGGCGGTGATCCGGCAGCTCGTGTCGGGCGGGACGACCGTGCTGCTGACGACACAGTATTTGGAAGAGGCCGACGAGCTGGCCGACCGGATCACGGTCATCGACCTGGGACGCGTGATCGCCGAGGGAACCGCCCAGGAACTCAAGCAGCGCACGCACGGCGATGTCCTGAGCGTCGTCGTCAATGATCCGGCCCAAGCGGAAGCCGCGTGCCGCGCGGTCGCGCGACACGGCAGCGGGGTCGCACGGATCGACGACGATGGCGTAACCGTCACCATGCCCGTCGCCGGCGGAGCGGCCAAGCTGGCCGCCATCATCCGCGATCTGGACACGGACGGCGTGGCGATTTCCGACATCGGCGTTCGCCAACCCTCGCTCGACGACGTGTTTCTCGCCCTGACGGGCCACACCGCCGGTGCGGATCGCGCGGACTAGCGCTCCCGCCGTGAAAGGACGCCGGTTCCGTGCATGACACCATGACGGCGCTGCGCATCGAGGCGCGGTGGGCCCTGGCGGACACGCTGGCCATGGCACGGCGCAATCTCATCCGCTATGTGCGGTCACCCGAGTTGCTGGTGTTTTCCACCATCAACCCCGTCATGTTCGTGCTGTTGTTCACCTACGTCTTCGGGGGCGCGATCGACGTGGGTCCGGGCAACTACATCAACTTCCTGCTGCCGGGGATTCTGGTGCAGACGGTGGTGTTCGGCGCGGTGCAGACGGGCGTGGGGCTGGCCGAGGACCTCTCCTCCGGAATGGT
The DNA here is from genome assembly GCA_022821905.1 of Chloroflexota bacterium. Classification (GTDB taxonomy): domain Bacteria; phylum Chloroflexota; class UBA11872; order UBA11872; family UBA11872; genus JAJECS01. Next base: position 170,505 of record JAJECS010000027.1, read on the forward strand.
CGATCGCTATCGCTCGCTGCCCATGGCGCGGTCCGCGGTGATGGCGGGGCGCATCCTGGCCGATACCGTGCGCAACGTCTTTGTGGTGCTGCTGATGATCGGCGTGGGATACGCGATCGGCTTTCGCTTCAACGCGAGCGTGGCGGCGATCATCGCGATTCCCATCATCCTCGTGATCTTTGGGCAGGCGTTTTCGTGGATCTCGGCGGCGATCGGCGTGTCCGTGCGCGAGGCTGAGACGGCGCAGGTGGCGGGGTTCGTGTGGATCTTTCCGCTCACCTTCATGAGCTCGATGTTCGTGCCGGTGCACACGATGCCCGGGTGGTTGGAAGCCTTCGCGAGCGTCAATCCGATCACGGTGACGGTGGACCTCTTGCGGGGGTTGTCGCAGGGCGGCGAGATCATGCCGTCGCTGTGGCAGGCCGCCGCATGGACCGTTGGCCTGGTGGTGCTGTGCTCCACTGTGGCCATCACGCAGTACCGGCGGCTTTCCTAGCGCACGCAATTTCGTGGCGGCTGGTGAAGCCGCCTTTACAATCGGAACTTGTGACCCCGAAATACCAACACGCTTGGCACCGGCGTGATTGACGCCTGGCCGCCGCTCGAGGGCCTCGAGCGTGGTGTCAGCATTGGTGCCGGCCCACGCGGCACGGTGTACCGCGCCGCTCGTTCCGACGGCGACGGCGACGTGGCGGTGCTCGTCATCCACGAGCATCTCGCGCAGCGTCGGGAACTGATGGCCCAGCTCGTGCGCGAGGTCGAGCTTGCCCGGCGCATCGGGCATCCCTGCGTGGCGCAGGTCCACCGCGCCGAAGAAGTCGACGGTCGCTGGTGCGTCGTCATGGAGCTGGCCGGCGGTCTAACGCTGCGGCAATACCTGGAAGCTCGCGGTCCGGTCAGCGTGACCGAAGCGCTTGACATAACCAAGGGAATTGCGGATGGCCTCGCGGCCATGCACGCCCAGCGGCTTTCCCATCGCAATCTGACGCCCGAGAACGTCAAGCTCGAGCACGGCCGGGTCAAGATCCTCGACGCCGGCACGGCCCCGCAGCATGAGCTCGACCCGTCGGGGGCGACGGCCTACATCGCGCCCGAGCGCGCGGCCGGACGCCGTGCCACGGCCCAGGCCGACCTCTACTCGCTGGGCACCGTGTTGTTCGAGGTGCTGGCCGGCGTGCCGCCGTTCCGGGCCGACACGCCGCTGGCGGTGCTCGATCTGCATCGGCGGGCGTCCGTGCCGCCGCTGGCGTCGCACCGCGACGATGTGCCGCCGGTTGTCGAGCGGCTGATGCTTCACCTTTTGGCCAAGGACCCCGACGCGCGGCCTCCGTCGGCCGACGAGGTGCGCGCGCGGATTGAGGATATTCAGGCCACGGAGCGCGCGCTCGCCGCGGCGGCGCCGGCGCCCGCAAGCGACCGGTTTCGTGCCGGACCGCGCCGGCGGGAGGCGTCCGGAGGCGCCGTGTCGCGCCGCCAGCTGCTGCTGGCGGTCTCCGCAACCGCACTGGGCGGAGCCGCCGTCGCCGCCGGGGCCGCCGCCATTGGCGTGCTCGCGGGCCGCCGGCAGCCGGTGGTGCAGGTGGAGCGTCTGCTGCCGCAGGAAGTGGTCAAGGTCGTCACGGTGGATCGCGTCGTGACGCGCGATGTCGTGCGTGAGGTTCCAGTCACGCGAACCGTCATCCGTGAGGTGGTTCCCCAGATCCTGTTGGAGCCGCCGACGTCGCCGACCGTCACGCCCACGGCAACACCGCAAGCGACGCCGGAGCCGACTGCCGCAACACCGACCCCGGCTCCAGCCGGAGTGACGGTGGCGGATGCCGGTGGACGGTTCCCGCTCGATCGCGAGAGTCAGGCTCTTCCCGGCGTCCTCGAACCGATACGCACGGACAACCTGGCCCGCCTGGCCCTGCTCCACCGCGTCGGACTGGGCAAGGCCCAGGCGGTGGCGGCGCTGTCGGACGGGGTGATTGCCGTTGGCTCCAGCATTGGCCTGATCAGCGTCTTCGATGTCGAATCGGGCCGCGAGCTTCAGCGCTGGTCGACCGGCGCCGACAATGCGTCGGGATCCGCGGTCACGGCGTTGGCCGCCCGCGGCGACGCCCTGATCAGTGGCCATGCCGACGGCACGCTCAGTGCCTGGGACGCCGCCACCGGCATGCGTCGATGGTCGTCTCAACTCGACACCGAAGTCACCAGCTTGGCGATCGACGATACCGGTGCGGCTGTAGCCGCCACCGAGGCCGCCGGATCGGTCGGCGTGTGGCAGGGAAGCGATGGCGCCTTGGTGCAACAACTGGCGCCGCCGGCGGCGGATGCGCGTGCCGTGGCTTTCCATCCCGCGCAGCCGCTGCTGGCCGCCGGCGGCGACGATGGAAACATCGCGATCTGGGACGTGCGGCAAGGCACGGCGGAGGCTTCCTTTGGCGACGCCACCCGGCCGATTCGCGCGCTCGCGTTCAATGCCGCCGGCACGCTCTTGGCCGCCGCCGAGGCCGGCGGATCGATTGGCGTTTGGGATCTGGCGAGCCAGACGCGCCAAACCACATTGAGCGGACTCCGGTTCGATGCGGACGACGTGGTCTTTGGCCCGGATGGAACGTGGATCGCCGCTGCGGACGGCACGGAGCGAGTCCTCGTATGGGACGCGGTCACGGGCGCGGTGCTCCAGGACTTGCAGGACCGGGCCGGCGCCGTGAGTCGCGGGTCGCTGGCGGTCACCGCCGACGGCGCGTCCCTGGCGTGTGCGGTGCGGCATTTGGCGGTTGCGCTGTGGAGCCTGCCCAACGGACGGCTGCGGCATCGACTCGGCGCCTATGGCGACGCCACCCGCGTCGCGTTGCGCGCCGACGCAACGCTCCTTGCCGCATCGCATCCCGCGGGAACCATTGAGCTGGTGGGGCTGCCAAGCGGGTCCACCGCCGGCTCCATCGACTACCACACCGGTCTGGCGCACGCACTGGCATTCAGTCCAGACGGGTCGCGGCTCGTCAGCGGCGGCGCGGCGGACGGACCGCCGCTTCGCATGTGGGACGCCTCTAGCGCCGCCACGGTCGACGAATTCGCGCCGGAGGCGCTGCCACAGGCGACCATTGGCGCCGCCGCGTTCAGCCCGGACGGCGGTCTGCTGGCAACTGGCTGGAGCGATGGCATCGTGCGGGTTTGGCACACCGAGACTTGGAGCCTGGTGACGTCGCTGTCGGCCCACGCGACGTTGGTGGATCAGCTGCGCTTTGGGCCCACGGGGGACCGACTGGTCACCGCCGACATCGATGGCCTCGTCAATCTCTGGGATCTTCCCAGCCTGACGCCGGTCCAGTTGCCGTCCGACGGCGTGCCGGTGCGGGCGGTCGCGATCCACGCCAACGGCGGACCCATTGCGGGAGCGCTCGACGATGGCGCCGTCATCCTGTGGGACGGCGTGGAGGGCGCGTCGATCCGGCGCCTCGAGAGCCCGGAATCCGGCACGTTGGCCGTGGCGTTCAGCCCCATTGCCGCGCTGCTGGTTTCCGGACACCGCAGCGGCACGCTGCGCTGGTGGGATACGGCGTCGGGTGAGCCGCTGCACGTCCAAGACGGGCACGGCGCCCCGATCGTCAATGTTCAATTCAGCGCGGCCGGCGACCTGGTGGCCAGCGCCGCATTCGACGGCACCGCGCGACTCTGGGGTGTTGCCGCTTCGACCGGCTAGATTTCGCTAGCCGGTCGCCTTCAGCTCGCCGATCAGGTCTCGCATCACGTCCTCGCCGTCGCCGAAGAGCATGGCCGTGTTGGGCGCGGCGAAGAGCGTGTTCGGAATCCCCGCAAATCCGGGGCTCAGACTGCGCTTGATGACGACCACGGTGCGGGCCTTGTCGACGTCGAGAATCGGCATGCCGTAGATCGGGCTGGTGGGGTCTTCACGCGCCAGCGGATTGACGACGTCGTTGGCGCCGATCACCAGCGCCACGTCCGTCTGCGCAAAGGTCCCGACCAGTTGCTCCAGATCGAAGAGCTGCTCGTAGGGCACGTCGGCTTCGGCGAGCAGCACGTTCATGTGGCCGGGCATGCGGCCGGCCACGGGGTGGATGGCGTACTTCACGTCCACGCCCCGACGCTCGAGCTCTGCCGTCAGGTCGCGCACGGCGTGTTGCGCCTGGGCGACCGCCATGCCGTAGCCGGGCACGATCATGACGCTGCGGGCATCGCGCAGCAGCAGGGCGGTCTCCTCGGGGCTCGTTCGCTTGATTCGGCCCTCGTAGATTTCGTCGCCCGGACCTCCTTCGGAGGGACCGAGCGTTCCAAACAACACGCTGAGCACCGATCGATTCATGGCGCGGCTCATGAGCGTCGTCAGGATGAAGCCCGACGCGCCCACCAGCGCCCCGCCAATGATCAGCACGTTGTTGCTCAGGACGAATCCGGTGGCCGCGGCGGCAAGGCCCGAGGCCGAGTTGAGCAACGCGATCACCACCGGCATGTCGGCGCCGCCGATGGGCAGGGTGAGCCGCAGTCCCAAGATGGCGGCGGCGGCCACGAGCGCCCAGAACGGCCATTGCAGCGAGACGTCAACGATGACCAGGGCAAACAGGGCCAGCGTCCCGGCGGCCAGCACCGCGTTGATGCCGTGCTGGACGGAAGAATTGCCCGGCTGCCAGCGCAGGACCTCCTGCAGCTTGCCCCAGGCCACCGCGCTGCCGGCGAAGGTGAGCGCGCCGACAAGACCACTGATCGCCCCCGCGGCCGCAGTCTGAAGCTCCGTCGCAGCCGTCATCACCGTGCCGGAGGCGATGGCGCTGCCCGCGACCAGCGCCGAGGCGCCGCCGCCGAATCCGTTGAACGCCGCCACCAGTTGGGGCATCGCGGTCATGTGCACGCGCAGGGCAAGGACGGCGCCCAGCGCCGCGCCGACGCCCAATCCAACGGCCACGAGCTCGAACCCGATGATCTTGTGGTCGAGCAAGGTGACGACGATGGCCACCAGCATGCCCAGAGAGCTGAGGACGTTTCCGCGACGAGCGCCGCGAACGGTTGCCAGTCCGCGAAGGCCGAGGATGAACAGCGTCGCGGCGACGAGATACGCACCGTTGACAACGCCTTCGGGCACGCGCTACCTCTTCCGCGACCGGAACATCGACAGCATGCGGTGCGTGACCAGGAATCCGCCCACCACGTTCACGGTGGCGAGGATCAGTGCCGCCACGCCCAGGGCGGCGGCCAGCGTCGTCTGCTGCGCACCCGCCGCGATGATCGCTCCGACGATGGAGATTCCCGAGATTGCGTTGGCGCCCGACATGAGCGGCGTGTGGAGGGTCGGCGGGACCTTGGTGATGACTTCGAACCCGATGAACGCGGCGAGCAGGAACACCGTGAGGGCGAGGATGAAGACTTCCATCTACGCTCCCGCCACCGGGGCCGCGTCGGCGGGTGACGTCCGGAAGACCGGCGCGTTCGGAGTAACGAGGGTTTCGCGGAAGATCTCGTCCCGCGTGTCGAGCGTGAGACCGTCCGGCGTTGCGATGTGGCGCAGAAACGTCGACACGTTGCGGGCGTACATCTGGCTCGCGTGCACCGGCGCCGTCGACGCCAGGTCAAGCGGCGCGGCAATGGAAACGCCGTGGCGTACCACGGTCTCACCTGGCTCGCTCAGCTCGCAGTTCCCCCCGCGCTCCGCGGCCAGGTCGACGATGACCGACCCCGGGCGCATGCCGGCCACGCCGGCGGCCGTGATGAGCGTCGGGGCGCGGCGTCCGAGCACCAGCGCCGTGGTGATGGCAATGTCCACGTCGCGCAGCGCGTCGGCCAGCAGCTCTCGCTCACGCGCATAGAACGCTTCCGATTGCTCGATGGCGTAGCCGCCGGCGGTCTCGCTGGCGTGCTCCCCGTTGAATGAGATGAACGTGGCGCCCAGGCTCTCGACCTGCTCGCGAACGACAGGGCGCACGTCGTAGGCCTGAACCACGGCGCCGAGGCGCCGGGCGGTTGCAATGGCCTGCAAGCCGGCGACGCCCGCCCCGAGGACCAGCACGCGGGCCGCGGCGAGCGTGCCGGCGGCGGTCATCATGAGCGGAAACATGCGGGGCGCGGCCCGTGCGGCCAGCAACACCGCCTGGTAGCCGGTGATGGTCGACATGGAGCTGAGGACATCCATGCTCTGCGCTCGGGTGATGCGCGGCATGCGCTCCAGCGCGAACGCCAGGACGCCCTGATCGGCCATGGACTGGATCCGGTCTTCGTGGTCGTAGGGATCGAGCAGGCCCACGACCGCCGCGCCGCGCGGCACATCTGCCAAATCGCGCGCGAACGACTCGCCGTCGCTCGCGCCGAGCCCGCGCACCGTCAGCACGACGTCGGCTTCGCCAAACAGTGCGGCTCGATTGGCAATGACAGCCGCCCCGCTGGCCGCGTACGCCTCGTCGTCGGCGAACGATCGGACCCCGGCGCGGTGCTCGACCGCGACGCTATAGCCCTCGTTTACAAGCTGGGCCACCGCATCGGGCACGAGCGCCACGCGTGCCTCGCCCGGGCGCAGCTCACGCGGAACGACGAGCCGGAGGCTCATGGGTGCAAATGCTCGGGCGTCCGCGGTCGGGCGAATGCGGTGTTGACCGGACGCTTAAACGCCAAACCCGATACACCGATACTGGCTGTCAAGCCATTGCGTGTGTAACCGGTGTCAGGCGTCGTTGGGACCTCGCTTCGAGCGAACCCTCAGGGACTATTCAATGCTACCCAACGGCTGCCGCCCGAGATGTACCGTTTTCTACCGGACGCGTTGGTATTACTCGATGCTCATGCGGGCGGTGAGGCCGCCGTCGACGAAGAGCACCGCGCCGTTGACGTAGCGCGCATCCTCCGACGCCAGGAAAGCCGCCGCGCCGGCGATGTCGGCGGGCGTTCCGACGGAAGCCGACGGGATGCCGCGAATCATGTTCGACTCGTCCACATTTTCGCGGTCATAGCGCTCGACGTGGATGGCGCCGGGCGCGATGACGTTGGCCGTGATGTTGTCGCGCCCGATGTCGATGGCCAGGTTGCGGGTGAATTCGTTGATGGCGCCCTTGGTGGCCGAGTAGATGACGTAGCCGGGGGCGTGCACCTGGGAGTGCACCGAGCTGATGTTGATGATGCGTCCGAAACCGCGCTCCAGCATGCTCGGAAGCGCGACCTGGCAGGTCACGAACATTGACTTGATGTTGACGTTGAACAGGTCGTCCCAGTCCTGCTCGTCGCAGTCGTGGAACGGCTTCACCATGGTGCGCCCGGCGTTGTTCACCAGGATGTCAACCTGACCGAAGGCGTCCAGCGCCTCCTCCACGACCTGCGCGGCGTTGGCCGCCTGCCGAAAGTCCGATTGCACTGCGCGCACGTCGGCGCCCTGCTGGCGCAACTCGGCCGCCAGGCGCTCGGCGCCCTCGATGCTGCCCGACGCCGAGACGACCACTCGCGCCCCGTGTTCGGCGAGGCGCCGGGCAATGCCCACGCCGATCCCCGTTCCCGCGCCGGTGACGACGGCCGCGCGACCTGCGAGATCGCTCATTGGTTCCTCCACGCGAAGGCAGGCGCGGTCGCCCGCGTCATGCCTGCGGTACGGCTTGGCGCTCGCCAAGTTGCCAGCGCGCCGTGCCTGCTTGAATCTCGTACATGCGGGCATACCAGCCGCCCTGGACCAGCAGCTCGTCGTGCGAGCCCATTTCGGCCACAGTTCCATCCGCCAGCCCGACGATGAGATCGGCCCGGCGCACGGTGGAGAGCCGATGGGCGATGACGATTGTCGTGCGCCCCTTTGTCAGCTTGGAAAGCGATTCCTGGATCAGGCTTTCCGTCTCCGTGTCCACCGATGAGGTCGCTTCGTCGAGGATGAGAATCGGTGCGTCCTTCAGGATCGACCGCGCGATGGAAATGCGTTGTTGCTGTCCCCCTGACAGACGCACGCCGCGCTCGCCAACGCGGGCGTCGTAGCCGCCGGGCAGGCGCTCCGCGAACTCGTCGACGTTGGCCGCCCGCGCGGCGGCCAAAATCTCGGCGTCGCTCGCCCCGGGTCGCCCGAAGGCGATGTTCTCCCAGATGCTGCCCTCGAACAGGAAGACATCCTGCAACACCATCGAAATGTTGGAGCGCAGCCAGGTGATCGGCAGGTCGCGCACGTCCACGCCGCTGATGCGCACGGCGCCGCCGTCAACGTCGTAGAAACGCGGGATCAGGCTGGTGCAGGTGGACTTGCCCGCGCCCGTGGGACCGACCAGCGCGACCAGCGACCCCTCCGGAACGGTGAAGTCCACGCCGTGCAGCACGGGGGCGCCGCGGTCGTAGGCGAACTCCACCTGGTCGAACTGCACCGTCCACCGCGGGTCGGCCGGCGGACGCGCGTCGGGGCGGTCCACGATGTTGCTGCGCACGTCGAGCAGCGCGAAGATTCGGTCGGTGCTGGCGATGGCTTTCTGGATGTCCTCGCCGATCGCCGCGACCTGGATGATCGGCTGGTAGATCATCCCCAGGTACACCACGAAGACGAACAGGTCGGCCACCGGCACGATGCCTTCGAGCGTCCAGTTGCCGCCAACGGCCACGATGAGCACCAGTCCAAGCCCGGCGATGATCTCCAGCACGCCGACCGGGATCAGCGTGAGCGCCTGGGTGCGCACGATGGTGTCTCGGAATTGCGCGCCGGCGCGGTCGATCTCCGCCCGTCGCTCGGGCTCGCGGCCAAAGGCCTTCACCACCGCGAACCCCGAAATGCCCTCCGCGACTGCGGCCGTCACTTCTGCCATGGCCTGACGCACGTTTCCCCACCGGGCGCGTAGCCGGGGCATCACGAACCAGGTGAGCAACAGGATCAGCGGCATGGGAATGAGGCTGATGAGCATCAGCTGCCAATTGATGATTCCCAGGGCGATGACCATTACGGTTGGGATGGTCGCGGCGAGCGTCGCTTCGGGAATGCCGTGGGCAATGAAGTCCTCGACCGCCTCGACGTCCCCGACGGCGCGTGAGATGAGGTTGCCGGTGCGCCGGTGCTCGAAGAATCGATGCGGCAGAGATTGGATGTGTCGGTAGAGCGTGACCAGCATCAGGTGTTGGGCGCGGTAGGCCACGATGTGCGCGAACGCGCCATAGCCGTAGCGACCCGCCGCGCGCAGCACGAACGAGCCGACGAGCACCGCGATGATGATGCCGAGGGCGCCCGTCTCGACATTGCCCTCGGCGTGCCACAGCAGGATCTGGCGTACGAGCAGTGGGGCGATGAGCCCGCTACCCGCAAATAGGATGCCGAAAACGATCGTCGCGGCCATGAGGTGGTGCTGGCCGCGCAGGAAGACGTGAAGCCGACGCAGGAACGTCACGTGCGCAGCCTAGCGCGTTCGAGACTCATGGGCGCCCGCCGTTGGGCGATGTCGCTGTGACGCCGCCCTATGAATCGAGCGCGGCGATCGCCGCCTGGACCTTTGGCGGTGAGGCCGGCAGGTCCCGCATGCGCGCGCCGGTGGCGTCGGCGATCGCGTTGGTGATCGCCGCCAGCGGCGGCACGATGGGCACCTCGCCGACGCCTCGAGCGCCGTACGGATGGCCGGGATTCGGCACCTCGACGATGATGCTCTCGATCATTGGCACGTCCAGCGTCGTGGGCATGCGGTAGTCCAGCAGGCTCACGTTGCGCATGTGGCCCTCGTCGTCGTAGACGTACTCCTCGGTGAGCGCCCAGCCGATGCCCTGCGCCACGCCGCCTTCCATCTGCCCTTCCACGTATGGCGGGTAGATGGCCGTTCCGGCGTCCTGGATGGCCGTATAGCGCACCACGTCGACCTTGCCGGTCTCGAGATCCACGTCAACGTCCGCGATGTGAATGGCGAACGTGTTGCCGGAGCCTTCGGGTACGACCGTGGCGGAGCCGACGAGGCGCAGATCGTCGCCGTCGAGAATGCCGGCGGCCTCCTTGAACGACACCGTTTCGCCGTTCTGACGAAACGTGCCGTCCTCGTCGGCAACGATGGAGTCGCTGGCCACGTCCCAGTGGTCGGCCAGCCCGTCGACCATCTTCTTTCGCAGGTCGCGGGCGGCTTCGATGGCCGCCCAGCCGGTGGCGAACGTGACGCGACTGCCGCCCGTCACGCCGGTGAAGGCAATGCTGTCCGTGTCGGGCACGATCGGATCGACGTCCTCGACCGGAATCCCCAGCGTCTCGGCGGCTTGCATGGCGACCGACGTGCGCGTGCCGCCGATGTCGACCGAACCTTCCCGCAGCGTCACGGTGCCGTCCGAGTTCAGCTGAGCGACGGCGGTTGACATGCCGCCGCCGTTCATCCAAAAGCCCGAGGCGATGCCGCGTCCGCGCGTTCGACCGGGCGCCGACCCGATGGCCGACTGCCAGTGATCCGAGGTGCGCGCCGCCTCGATGACCTCGTGGTTCCCAATGCAGTGGTACCGCGTGCCGTTGGCGCGCAGATCGCCTTCCTCCGACGCGTTCATGGCGCGGAATGCCAGCCGGTCGAAGCCCATCTCCTCGCAGATCTCGTCGACCAGGCTGTCCACCGCGAACTCGCCCTGCGGCGCTCCCGGCGCACGATAGGCGTGGGACTTCGGCATGTTGACGACCACGTCGTAGCCGTCGATGCGGAAATCGGTCAGCTTGTAGGGGCCGAAGGCGCACAGGCAGGCCGCGCCGACGGCCGACCCGGGGTAGCCGCCGGCCTCGAAGGCGAACATGGCCTGCGCCGCCGTGATCCGGCCCTCGTTCGTGATGCCGATCTTGACCCAGGCGTAGCCGCCGGGCGCCGGTCCGGTGGCGCGCAGGATGTCGGAACGGCTCATGGTGAGCTTCACGGGCCGCCCCGACTTGCGGGACAGCACCGCCGCCAGCGGCTCGAGGTAGATGGTGGTCTTGCCCCCGAACCCGCCGCCGATCTCCGACGGAAAGACGTTGATCTTCGAAATGGGCCATTGCAGGTGGTCGGCAAGCTCGCTGCGAATGCCAAATTGCCCCTGCGAACTGCACTCGACGCGCAGGTGCCCGTCGGCGCTCCAGTAGGCCAGGGCGTTGTGCGGCTCGATATAGCCCTGGTGCACCATGGACATGGTGTATTCGCCCTCGAACACGCGGTCGGCGGCGGCGAATCCCGCCTCGATGTCGCCTTCCTCGTGGATCGTGCGGGAGGCGACGTTGCTCGGCTGGTCGGCCAGTTCGCCGCCGGTGTCCATATGGAGATCGTCGAGCAGCAGCGGCGCGTCGGGCTTCATGGCCTCGCGGACGTCGAGCACCACCGGCAACAGCTCGTATTCGACGTCGATCAGCGCAAGGGCTTCCTCGGCCACGTGCTTGTTGGTCGCGGCCACCGCGGCGATCGGGTGGCCCTCGAACAGCACCTTGTCGCGGGCCATGAGGCTGGCGCTCTTATAGCGCTTGCTCTGGAGACCCGACTCGTTGGCTTCGGCGACGCCGGCCCCCGGATCGGGGATGTCCGCCGCCGTCATGACGGCGTGAACGCCATCCAGCGCTTCGGCACGGGAAGTGTCGATCGACAGAATTCGGGCGTGGGCGTGCGGACTGCGCAGCACCTGGCCCCACAGCATGCCCGGCATGTGCGCGTCGACTCCGTAGATCGCGCGTCCGGTGACCTTGTCGACCCCGTCGTGCCGGACGGGTCGCGTGCCGATGACGTTGTAGTTGCCGTTCGTTTCCGCCATGCAGGCGTCCTCCTAGGCGCGTGCGAAGCCGACGTGCGGTCGCACGTGATTGCATCCTGACCAATTGTGCTGGATTTCCACTCCGGCGCCACAAGATCCGCCGCCGATGGACTCGAGAAAGAACACTTCGCTGTCCTCGCGCAGCTTGGTGCGAAGCCCGCGGCGGCTGTTGGCCCCGTCCACGAAGACGGCCAACCCCGGTCGCAGGTCGCCTTGCTGCACCAGCCGGTTCTGAAGCCCCGGAAAGCGTGATTCCAGGTTCTCGACGACCATACGCACCGTGTCGCCCTCCACGTCGACCTTGATCTGACCGTCGGTGAACTCGCGCAGCGGCGTGGGGATATGCACCTTCGCCACGGCTACGCCTCGCCGGTCCGCGTGGTCCCCGCGGCACGGCGGCTTCTGCCGCCGTGCCGCGGTTGGGAACTACGCTTCAGCGCCGTTTTGCCTCGCCGCCAACTCCGCGTAGACGCGGTGGGGCGACATGGGCAGATCGCGGTAGCGGATGCCGAGGGCGTCGTAGATGGCGATGGCCAGCGCGGCCGGCGGCGGCACGATGGGCACCTCGCCCACGCCGCGCACGCCGAACGGGCTGCCCGGGTGCGGTACTTCCACGATGATCGTTTCGATCATCGGCACGTCGAGCGTGGTCGGCATGCGGTAGTCCAGCAACGTGGCATTCCGCAGCAGACCGTCCTCGTCGTAGAAGTACTCCTCGTTGAACGCCCAGCCGATGCCCTGCACCGCGCCGCCCTGCATCTGGCCTTCGACGTACGGCGGGTAGATCGCCACGCCGGCGTCCTGGACGGCCGTGTACCGCAGGACCGTGACCTTGCCGGTCTCGACATCGACCTCCACATCCGCGATGTGCACCGCGAAGGCGTTGCCTTCCTTCTCCGGCGTGACGGTGGCCTTGCCGATGATCTGCTGGGTGTCCTCGTTGAGAAGGTGCGCGGCCTCCTTGAACGAGGCCGACTCGCCGTTGGCGGTGAAGGTCGCGTTCTCGTAGGTGATGGAGTCCGCCGCCACGTCCCACACGTCGGACATGCCCTCGATCATCTGCCGGCGCATGTCGTTGGCGGCCTCATGCGCGGCGTAGCCGGTGGCAAAGGTCACGCGACTGCCGCCCGTGACGTCGGTGTAGCCCACGGAGTCGGTGTCGACGACCATCGGAATGACGTCGTCGAAGCCGATTCCCAGGGTTTCGGCGAACTGCATCGCGATTGACGAGCGAGTGCCGCCGATGTCGGGCGAGCCTTCGAGCAGCGTCACCGTGCCGTCCGGATTCAGACGGGCGATCGCCGACGAGGTGAACCCGATGTTGAACCAGAACCCCGAGGCCACGCCCCGTCCGCGATAGGTGCCGGCCGGCTTATCGAGCGTCGACTGCCAGTGCTCGGAATCCCGAGCCGCCTGCAGGCACTCCTCGTGACCGATCCGACCGTAGGCTGGACCGCCGGCGCGCCAGGTGCCTTCTTTCGCGGAGTTCTTTTCGCGAAAGTCCAGCACGTCGATCCCGAGCTGCTCGCAGATCTCGTCCACCACCGTCTCGCTGGCGAACTCCGCCTGCGTGGCGCCGGGCGCGCGGTAGGCGTGGGTCTTGGGCCGGTTCACGACCACGTCGTAACCCTCGATCTTGACGTTCGAGAGCTTGTAGGGCGCGAAGACGCACATGCACCCGGCAGCCACGACCGACCCCGGGAATCCCCCGGCCTCGAATCCCATGTCGGCCTCGGCGGCCGTGAGATTGCCGTCGCTGTCGGCGCCCATCTTGACGCGGACGTAACCGCCGGGCGTTGGACCAGTGGCCTTCAAGATGTCGGCGCGGGCCATGGTCATCTTGACCGGTCGCCCCGCCTTGCGGCCGAGCGCCGCCGCCAGCGGCTCTAGGTAGCAGGTGGTCTTGCCCCCAAAGCCGCCGCCGATCTCGGTGGGAATCACCTTGACCTTGGAGATGGGCACGTCGAGGATGTCGGCCACCTCGGCCCGGATGGTGAAGTGGCCCTGGCTGCTGCACCAGACGGTGAGCTCGCCGTCGCCGTGCCACATCGCGAGCGCGTTGTGGTTTTCGATATAGCCCTGGTGAACCGTGGCGAAGGTGAACTCGCGCTCGACGACCACCGCGGCCTCGGCGAACCCGGCCTCGACGTCGCCTTCCTCGAAGAGGAACTTGGCGGCAATGTTGCTCGGCGCTTCGGACATTTCGCCGGCGAAGTCCGTGTGAAGGTCGTCGTGCAGGAGCACGGAATCCGGCTTCATCGCGTCGCGCACGTCCATGACCGGCGGCAGGACCTCGTAGTCGACCTCGATGAGCGCCGCCGCTTCACCGGCGATGTGCGCGTCAGTCGCGGCCACAGCCGCGACCGCGTGGCCGTGGTAGAGCGCCTTCCCTCGCGCCAGCACGTTGCCGCTCTTGTACTTCAGCGGGACGGCGGTCGCTTCGCCGCCGCCGGTCACCTTGTCGCCCGGATCGGCGAGGTCGGCGCTGGTGATCACTGCGTGCACGCCCGGCAGCGCCTCCGCCTTGCTGGTGTCGATCGACCGAATGCGCGCGTGGGCGTGCGGGCTGCGCGTCACGGCGCCGTAGATCTGCCCCGGTTGGCTGACATCGGCTCCGTAGCGCGCCGCTCCGGTGACCTTGTCAACGCCGTCGTGTCGCACCGGACGGGTGCCGACGACGCTGTAGTCCTCGGAATGATGCTTGACGGTTACGGCTTCTTCGCGCGTTTCAACAGCCATCGTCAGCCCTCCCCGCGCATGGATGCGGCGGCGTCCAGCACCGCGCGCACGATCTTGTCGTACCCGGTACAGCGGCAGAGATTGCCGGCCAGCCACCACCGCACCTCGTCCTCGGTCGGGTCGGGGTTTTCGTCGAGCATCGCCTTGGCCGACACCAGGAATCCGGGTGTGCAGACGCCGCATTGCAGCGCGGCGTGCTCCAGGAACTTCTCCTGCAGCGGATGCAGGCCCGACGGACCGGCAATGCCCTCGATCGTGGTGACGTCCGCGCCGCCGGCCTCGACCGCCAGCACGCAGCAGCTATTCACGAGGCGCCCGTCCATGATGACGTTGCAGGCGCCGCAGTTGCCGTCGTTGCAGCCCTCTTTGGCGCCCGTGAGACCCAGCGTCTCGCGCAGGACCTCGAGCAGGCTTTCGCGCGGCTCCGCGAGGAAGTCGGTCGACTCCCCGTTAATCGTGGTGTTGACATGCACCTTGCCGCTGAGAATCTCAGTGGCCATGGCCGACCTCCATTCCGCGGGCGCGGGCTACGGCGCCGCGCAAGGCACGCTGCGTAAGGACGAAACTCAGATGTTTGCGATGCGCGATCGTGCCGCGCATGTCATTGATCGGGCTGGCCGCGTCGCGGGCGATGTTGGCGGCAACCTCGTACGCGGCCTCGCCGGCCGTCTGCCCGATGAGCGCCTCGCCGGCCGCGGCGACAAACAGCGGCGTCGGAGCGACGGCCCCGATCGAGACTCGGGCGGCGGTGATGGTGTCGCCGTCCAGCGTGACCGCTGCGCCTGCGCCCACTTCCGCGATGTCCATCTCATTGCGCGGAATGAACCGCAGGTAATGCGACCCCGAGCCATCGGCGGGCTTGGGCAGCGTCAGCGAGACGAGCAGCTCGTCGTCGCCCAGCACGTTCCTCGACGGACCGGTGCAGAAGTCCTCCACCGCCAGGGTGCGCTCGCCGTTGGCTCCGGCGATGTTGGCGACGGCGCCGTGCACGATGAGCGGCGGGATGGTGTCGCCGGCGGGTCCGGAGTTGCAAAGATTGCCGCCCACCGACGCGCGACCCTGGATTCCGGTGCTGCCGATGATCCGGCACGCGTCCACCAAGGCCGGATATTGCGCGACGATGGCGTCATCCCCGTAGATCTGATGGCAGGGGACGGCGGCGCCGAGCGTCGCCGAGCCATCGGCATTGACCGTTAGCTGTGTGAGGTCCGGGATGTGCTTGGCATCCACGAAGACCGTGGTGTCGCGGAGCTTCTCACGGACCTGCACGATGAGGTCCGTGCCACCGGCGAGCATGCGGGCATTCGCCCCATGCTCGGCGAGGATGGAAACCGCGTCCGCGACTGTCGTGGGCGCGGCGTAGGAAATCGCGTGCACGAGAGCGCTCCGTTCTGGGGCGAGGACGGCGAGTGCGTCTGCATTGTTGCCGAAACCGACCGGCATCGGCTAGTGCCGTGTGCCTGGGAGGCTCGGCAAGCCTCAGTGGAGCACTGCAAGGGCCACTGTTTACTTCCCACGCTGCACGCAGCGTGGGCCACCGGACCTCGTTGTCTTGGAGTTACGGGCGGTCCTAGAACAGCGCCAGGACTATCGCAATCAGCGCGCTGAGGATCGCCGCCGCGCCGTAGCTCGCGACGATGAGCACCGCCGGCGGCGCGTGGACATGCAGGTCGATGAGCGTGTGCCGGATGCGGTGCGCGGCGTGGACTGAGGCCAGCGCCATGATCAGGCCCAGCACCGCCCGTACCGGAGCGTGATTCAGTAGCGCGCCGATGCCGTCCTCGCCGTGGGCAAGCGCCCCGGTCACGGCGTCCCACCCGGCAGCGCCGCCGATGCCGGTGACGAAGATCATGACGGGGATGAACATGGCGGCGATGACGCCGCCCATGCCGAAGATCGACCAGAAGATCGGCTCGTGCGACCGGCCTCTCATGCCGCGCCCACCCACCAGACCCAGGCGATGATCAGCCCGGTCACGACGGCCCATCCGCCGAACTGCGGCGCGACCAGCAATAGCCCCGGGATGCGTCGACCGCGAATGCGTATAGCCACGGTCTGCGGCAGCAGGTTGAACCAGGTGTACGTGTGCCAGAGCGCGAACACGATGGAAACGACGTGGAAGACGACCATGCCCGGATTCCACAGAAAGTCCAGATAGGCCTGGTAGTCGGCGGCTGGCTGACCGGCCTTGTGCAGCAGCACCAGCACCAGCACGACTTGCACGGCGATGAAGACCGACGAGCTCTCGCGCAGAAACACCAGCAGGTACGAGGGTCGCTTGGTCCACCAGGTCCATCCGAGCGAGCGGAATAACGGCTGCGTCAAGACTTCACCGTCCACGGCATGAGCAGCCGCCGGTAGTAGTCGATGGCGCCGGTCATCTTGGCCTGCTGAATGGCGCCGGCCGGATCTACGTGCTTGGGGCACACAGCCGAGCACTCGCCGACGAACGAGCACTCCCAGATGCCCTCGTCCTTCAGGATCACGTCGCGGCGCTGCTCGACGCCCTCATCGCGCGAGTCGAGGTTGTAGCGCTGGGCAAGCGCCAGCGCCGCCGGACCAATGAACTCGTCGCTATGCGAGGAAACCGGACACGCGGCGTAGCACAGCAGGCAGTTGATGCACATGCTGAATTGCTGATAGACGGCGTGCTGGGCCGGGGTCTGCAGATACTCGGACTTCAGCTCGTCGGTGGCGCCGTCGTCGCGGATGATCCATGGCTGGACGCTCTCCAACTTGTCCATGAACCCTTCGAGATTGGTCACCAGATCGCGCTCGACGTTGAAGTTGACCAGCGGCTCGACCCGAATCGGTCCGGGCATGTACTCCGAGAGGAAGGCCGCGCAGGTGAGCTTGGGGTAGCCGTTGACCATGGCCCCGCACGAGCCGCAGACCCCCATGCGGCATGACCACCGGTAGGTCAGCGTCCCGTCGATCGTGTCCTTGATGTAGTTGAGCGCATCGAGCACCACCCAGTCCTCGTGGTAGGGCACGTCATAGACCTGGTAGGTCGGCTCGTCCCAGTCCGGCTGGTAGCGAAAGACCTCGAATTTGACCATCGTCTCGATCGCCGTGCTCATGATTCGGTTGTCGCCGCCTTTGCTTGCTCGGAGGATCCGTACGTCCGCGATCCGGGAGGCCATTTCGTAATCACCACGTCGCGGAAGGACACCTCGGGCGTGCCGTCATCCCCGCGCATCGCCAGCGAATGCTTCAGGAACTGGTCGTCGTCCCGGTCTGGGTGGTCGGTGCGCTGGTGCGATCCGCGCGATTCGGTGCGGTCTCGGGCGCTTGCGGCCAGGGCCAGCGAAAGGTCGAGCATGTAGTCGAGCTCGAGCGCGCTGATTAGATCGGTGTTGTAGACGTTGGTGCGGTCGTCGAGGTCGACGCTGCCAAAGCGCTCCCGCAGGTCGCTGAGGGTGTCGTAGGTCTGCTCGATGCCCTCTTGCGTGCGGTAGATGCCGGCGCCCTCCTCCATGGTGGTGGTCATCTCGCGCCGCAGCTCCGCGACCCGATCGCCGCCCGACGGCTGTTCCAGAATGCGTCGGATGCGGGCCCGTTCCTCGTCCACCTGCGACTCCAGGCGATCAACCGCCGCCGGATCGGACGCGCTCGCGAATTGCGCGGCGTTGCGCCCGGCGCGCGCGCCAAAGACCACCAGCTCCGTGAGCGAGTTCGAGCCGAGCCGGTTGGCGCCGTTGATGCTCACGCAGGCGCACTCTCCCGCGGCGTATAGACCGGGCAGGCTGGTGGCGGCTTCGATGTCGGTGTCGATGCCGCCCATCATGTAGTGCACCACCGGCCGCACGGGGATCGATTCCGTGACGGGGTCGATGCCGCCGTAGTTGCGGGCAAGCTCGCGCACGAAGGGGAGCTTGGTGTCGATGCGATGCTCGCCCAGGTGCTGGATGTCCAGGTGCACGTAGGAGCCGTAGGGACCCGAGTAGGTGTTCCCCTTCTCCTGCTCCTTGATGAACGCCTGCGACAGCCGGTCGCGCGGGCCGAGCTCCATGGTTCGCAGTTGCGGATGCCGCGGATCGTCCAGCGGCAGCGGCTCGCCCAGGTCGTAGTCGGCCAGGTACCGCTCACCCTTGTTGTTCCGCAGCACGCCGCCTTCCCCGCGCGACGCCTCGGTGATAAGGATGCCGGTGCCCGGCAAGCCCGTCGGGTGATACTGCACGAACTCCATGTCCTTGAGCGCCACGCCGGCGCGATAGGCCATGGCCAGGCCGTCGCCGGTCTTGATGGCGCCGTTGGTCGTGAAGGGAAAGATGCGCCCGGCGCCGCCCGTGGCGATGATCACCGACTTGGCGTAGATGGGCCGCAGTTGGCCCGTGCGCAGCTCAATGGCCGTGCAGCCCTGGCATCGACCGTCGTCCACCAGCAGCTTCGTCGCGAACCATTCGTCGTAGCGCGTGATGGAAGGGAACTGCAAGCAGGTCTGGAACAGGCTGTGCAGGACGTGGAAGCCGGTCTTGTCGGTGGCGAACCAGGTGCGTTGGATCTTCATGCCGCCGAACGGACGCACCGCCACGTGACCGGTCGCCTCGCGGGACCAGGGGCAGCCCCAGTGCTCCAGTTGGATCAGCTCGCGGGGCGCTTCCTCCACGAACATCTCGACGGCGTCCTGGTCGGCCAGCCAGTCCGAGCCGCTGATGGTGTCGTAGATGTGGTCCTCGGCGCTGTCGTTGTCCTTGATGACCGCCGCCATGCCGCCCTCGGCCGCCACGGTGTGACTGCGCATGGGATAGACCTTGGACACGATGCCGATGCTGAGGTCGGGATGCTCTTGGGCTACGGCGATGGCGGCGCGCAGGCCGGCGCCACCGCCGCCAATGACGAGCACGTCGTGCTGCAGTTGGTCCACGGCGCTCATGGTAGGCAGCCGATGTCAGCGCCGCAAAGCTATGCCGTGGGCTCTCGCTCCGCCCGGTCCCGGCGCAGCTCGACCGCGAGGTCGGGGCGACGCTCGATCAGGTCGACCAGCTCGTCGCGCATGGCCGCATGCTCCGGGTCGGACGCCTGATTCGAGCGTTGCAGATCCGCCAGCAGCCGCCGCGCTCTCGCGAGATCGTCCGGCGCCGGGCGCGCCCGCCAGACGCGGCGATGCACCGCGACGATGAGCGTCAAGAACACTCCGCCTCCGGCCGCAATGAGCGCCCAGCGGTCGGCGGTGGTGGTGCGAATGGCGCGCACGACGCCGGGCAGCGTGGTGTCGGCAACCTCGATGGCGAACGTCGTCCGGGCCGCGACGTCACGGGCCTCCCAGCGGTCCGCAGCGATCCCGGCAAACGACGTGGCCTCACCCGGCGTCAATCCCTGCGGAGTCGTCACCAACACGTCCTGCTCGCTCAGCAGCCGCACGATGCCCGTTGACAATCCGATGAACCAGTCGAACGCGGCGGCGCCGTCGAGGAGTCGCAGTCGATAGGAGTAGGCAATGGTGGTGACGCCGGGTCTCAGTGGCGCCAGCACGGCGAATCCGGGGCCCCCAATGACCAGCTCATTCGAGCTGAATCCGCTCACCGGCTGCAGGCCGAATGCGCCGTCGGGCACGGCAAACCGCAGCGGGGGCGGTGCGGTGGCCGAGGCCGCCGGCAGGAACGTTCGGTCGCCGGGAACGAGTACGTCGATCACGTCGAGGATGGCGATGGCGTCGGCGGTCTGATGCCGCATGAGCCGCGACACGGATTGCAGGGAGATGCCCGGGTTTTCGCCGGTGGCGTCGTAGATCGTGAGCGTGGCTTCGACCTCCGCTTTCCCTTCGAAGCGAATCCCGTCCGTCGTGTAGGAGACGCCTCCGTAGTCGATGCGGGCGAAATAAGCCGCATCCGCCGTGGTCGGGAGCCCGGTGAAGGTGAACGTGCCGTCCGGGTTCGCGCCGGTCGTGACGGTGGGGAGCGCGTCGGGGCCTCGACGCCCGACCAGCGCCACCACCAGATCGGCCGGCACGGCGGCGCCCGCGGTGCCGTTCACCACGGCGCCGCGGATCACCCCTTGATCCTGGGCGCTAACCGGTTGCCAGGCCCAATTCAGCATGACGACAAGCACCGCCGCCGCGGCGAGGAAGCGTGGCAGCGTCCGGCGGGTGGCAGCAGTGAGGGTCAACCCCATGACGCGCCCAAATCGCGGCTGTGGAACACCGTGCCGTCGCGGGCGATGGCGTAAAGCTCGCGCGGCGCCGCGGCGCTGCCGGTGACGGCGACGATGTCGGCGGCGAGCGTCAGGCGGTTCCAGGACTGCATGCCGTCGACGGACTTGAAAACCCCGGCGTCGGTGGCCACGTAGACGGCGCCCTGAAACTCTTGACCAGTCGGCGAGACGTATTGGTCGCCGCTATTCGGCTCGTAGTGCAGCGAGCGTACGTTGACCGTTGGCAACGCCCCGTTGACGAAGCCGTTGGCGCTGCGCCATGTGCCGTTCAAGCCCGAGGCCAGCACCCCTTCGGTGGACGTGCTCACCACGACTTGCAGCACCGGCTGCTCGACGATGGCAATGCCCGTCACGTTCGGTGGCGCTACGGCGGCCAGTGGACGCCAGGTCGCGCCGTCGTCGTCCGAGGCATGGAAGGCCCCGACGGCGTCGATGGCCACCAGGCGACCGGAGTCACGTCCCGAGGCCAGATGCGCCAGATCGAGCGACGTCGATTCCTCGGCCCAGGTGGCTGCCGACGCGTCGCCGCGAAACGGCCCGTCGTCGGTGACAGCGACGAAGCTGGTGCGTGTCGCCGCCACCGAGCGGGTCGCGCGCGGAAAGTCGGCGGGCTGCCAGGTGGCCCCGCCATCGCGGCTGATCTGTAGCCCCGCCGGGTGGGCGGCCACGAGCGTCTCTGGATCCGTGGACGAAACCGCCACCGTGCTGACAGCGGCGACGCCCACGTTGCCCACGGCGGTTTGCTCGCCGATGCCCTCGCGTGCGCCCAGGGTCACGATAAGAACCACGGCAACAAGCCCCACGACTGACGTTGTCCCTGCGAGCAGCCAGACCAGCGGGCGGCGCGCCGACACCGGCGGCGGGCTGGGCGTGGCGCGCTCGGGTATGCGCGGCCCGTCGGCGAGCAGTTGCTCGACCTGCGCTTCCGCGCGGGCGCGCCGCCGTTCGTGCGCCCCGAGCTCCAGCGCCGCCTGACGGCGGGACTCCGCCGTCAGCTCGGCGTGCTCGGCGTCGCTGATCGCGCCGCGAAGCCGCTCGACATCGAGATCGGCCATCAGGTCCAGGGACCGCCGCACCTCGTCGCTGAACGGCTGCCGGCGTGCACGCACGCGTCGGGCCGTGTCGCGCAGCAGCGGCGTCGAGACCCAGGCCAGCCCGCCAACCGTGACAAGGGCGAGGCCAACCAGCAGGACGACCGGCGTCACGTGCGCTCGCCGCCGGGCGGATGCCGCAGTTGGTCGATCCGGGCTTCGAGCTCAGGCAGGCTGTCGTCGGTCGTCGAGACCGATTGCGGGCGTCGTCGCAGCAGTACCACGCCCACGGCCAAAACGCCTGCGGCGGCGGCGATGATCGGTCCCAGCCAAACGCCCAGGGCCAGGCCCTGCTTCGGCGGGTCGCGCAGAATTCCGACGCCGTAACGTGCCGCGAAGAAGTCGAAGATCTCCTCGTCCGTCGCGCCGTCGCCGATTTTCTCGTTGATGATTGCGCGCATCTGCTGGGCCAACGGGGCGTTGGACTCCTTCACCGACTGTCCCTGGCAGACCGGGCAGTCCAACTGGTTGGCGATGCGCGATTGGCGGGCATACAACGCGTCGGCATCGTTCTCGTCGGCGGACACGACCGCGACGCCGAGGCTCGCCATGACCAGCGTCAGCACCAGGGCCGCGCGCAGGTTCACGGCGTCACCGGGTGCCCCGCGGGCGCCGGAGCTTGCGCCGGCTGCCGTGTGGCGGCGGGCCAGGCGAGCACGAGCACGCCAATGAAATACAGCGCGCCGCCAACCCACAGCAGCGGCACGAGCGGATTCACCAGGATGCGGAACGACGCCGCCGATCCGTCGGGCTCCCAATCGTCAAGCAGCACGTAGAGATCGTCGAGACCGGGAAACGTGGTGCGAATCGCAACGTCGGATGTTGGTTGGTTCTCCCAGCCGACGTGAATGCGGCGCGACGGCGTCAGGCGCGCCGGCGGCTGATCGCCGCGCTCTACGTCCAGGTCGGCGTAGACAGTCGTCAGGCCGGGCTGCGACACAGGACGCAGGCCGCGAAACGTCACGGTGTGACCGTCGACGGTCGCGGACTCTCCCGGCGCCAGGCGCGCGGCGGACTCTTGCCCGAAAGACGCCGAGCCCACGATCCCGATGGCGAACACCGCGACGCTGAAATGCACGACGTGGCTGCCGAGCCGTCGCCGGCTGCCGACCAGGCTGAGCGCAATGCGGGGTTCGCTGGGTGAAGAGGGTGTGCGGGCGCGGACGCTGCGCGCCAGCTCGAGCAACGCTCCGGCTCCCACCAGGGCCGCCAGGCCGAACCCCAATACGGCGAGCCCGGCGCGCATGCCCACTGCCAGCAGGACGGCGGAAACTGCGACGGTGACGAGAATGGGCCAGCGCGTGGCCCGCCACGCGGCGCGCGCGGTCGTGCGCCGCCAGGCCAGGAGCGGGCCGATGCCCAGCAGCCCGAGCATGATCAGCAGCAGCGGCACGGTGACCTGGGCGTAGAACGGCGGGCCGACTGCGATGCGTACGCCCTGCACAAGCTCGGAGAAGATTGGAAACACGGTGCCCCAGAGCACCGCCACCAGCACCGCCATGAGCAGCAGGTTGTTGAGCAGGACACCGGCTTCCTTGGACGCCAGTGACTCGATAGGCAAGGGGGCTCGCAGCAGCGGCAGGCGGTACAGGAACGCCAGGACGGCGATCACCATCACGATGCCGACGAACGTGAGAAAGATCGGCCCCACGTCCGAGAGCGCGAATGAGTGCACCGAGGTGAGAATCCCGCTGCGCACCACGAACGTGCCGAAGACGGCCAGCGCGAAGCCAAGCAGCACCAGCCCCACGGACCACGCCCGCAGTTGGCCGCGCCGCTCTTGCGCCAGCGCCGAGTGGATGTAGGCCGTGGCCGCCAGCCAGGGAAGCAGCGCGACGTTCTCGACCGGATCCCAGCCCCAATAGCCGCCCCAGCCCAGCACGCGATAGGCCCACCACGCGCCGAGCAGCAGGCCGGCGCCCTGGATGGCCCAGGCCGCGAGCATCCAGTTGCGCATTTCGCGCAGCCAATCCTGCGAAATTCGGCCCGCGGCCAGCATCGCCGCCGCGAAGGCGAACGGGATCGTGAAGGACATGTAGCCGGTGAGCAGCATGGGCGGATGCACCTGCATGCCGCTGTCCCAGAGCAGCGGATTGAGCCCGCGCCCATCAACCGGCGCCACGACCAGCCGCTGAAACGGACTCGACACGAACACGAGCACGCCGATGAAGAAGAGCGCGACCGCCGCCAGCGTGCCGATGCCCCACGGCGCGAGGGCGTCATCACGCGTGGACATGCGCCAGGCCGCCAGGGCGCTGAAGAGACTGAGCCCCCATGCCCAGAAGAGCAATGAGCCTTCCTGCCCGCCCCACAGGGCGGAGATCGTGAGGCCCAGCGGCATCGAGCGGCTGGACGTGTCGGCCACGAATGCGAGCGAGAAATCCTGTGTGAGGAATCCGGCGGCGAGCGCGGCCACGGCCAGGGTCACGACGGCGGCCAGCACGACGGCGGCGTTGCGCGCGGCATCCGTGAAGCCGGGGCTGCGCCGCCACACCGCCAGCCCGCTCATCGAGAGTTGCAGCACCGCGACGCCGAACGCCAGCCCGAGCGCCATGCGGCCAACCACCACCAGGTCGATCACGGGCGTGGCCTGCATCTATTCGGAACCTCTGCGCAACCCGGCGGGGGCGGTTCGCGAACCGCCCCTACACCCGGCGCCGACACGCGGGGGGAGCGTGAAATCGAGGCTACTCCGACGGTTGTCGACGTTGAGCGTCGAGCTCCTGCCGCATGTCGCGTACCGCGTCGCGCACGCCACGGATGCGCCCCGTGACGAACACCAGGTAGCCGAACAGCAGCACCCAGATCACCGCGTACCCGATGAACAGAAACACCAACTCTTGCGTCATTCCCCAGCCTCCGGCGCCGACCCGGCGCCTGCCAGCCGCAGTTCGTCATGCCGATTGCGGACGATATCTCTTAGACCCTCTCCCTCGTCGCTGGCACGCTCTAAGAGATAGCGCTGGCGGATGAGCACGAAGCAGAACACGGTGAACGCGACCACGGTGACCACCAGCGTGAGCACCATCTCCAAGGTCAGTCCCGCCCGCGTGACCGACTGCACCGGATGCAGGCTGCGCCACCATTCCACGGAGTACCACACGATGGGAACGTCCACCACGCCCACGATGCCGAAGATGGCCGCGACGCGCCGGCGGGTGTCGACGTTGTCGATGTACATCCGCAGCGCCAGGTAGGCCACGTAGATGAACCACAGCACCAGCGTGGTCGTCAGCCGCGGGTCCCAGGTCCACCAGACGCCCCACACGTGGCGGCCCCAGATGGAACCGCTGGCCAGGGTGAGCGTGGTGAAGAGCACGCCCACCTCCGCTGACGCCACCGCCAGACTGTCCCAGCGCGGGTTGCGGCGCCAGAGATACATCACGCTGGCGAGGGCGACGATGCCGAAGGCGAGAAAGGCGAGCCACGCCACCGCCACGTGACCGTAGAGCAGGCGGTGGGCGTCGCCCTGAACGCGCTCCGCCGGCGCGTAGATGAAGATCATGTAGAGCGCCGCCCCCATCAGGATCAGCAGCGACGTATAGACCACAAGGCCCCGCCACCCGAAGAGGGGCGGTTGCCTGACCGTCCGCCGGCGCAGCGCGCGGCTGGCGAGGCTCATTCGCAAGGCTTCCTAGCCGTCGACGGCGTGGGGGTAGAGCAGCACGCTCAATGCTAAGAATACGGCGGCCACCACGGCCAGCAAACCCAACCACGGCGCCGCGCCCCCCGCCGGCGCGCCCTGCAGCGTCTCCAGCGTCGCGCCGACTCCGGCCAGCATCACGGGTATCGCCAGCGGTACCGCCAACAGCGGCATGAGCATTTCGCGAGCGCGGCTTTGCAGCGCCAGGGCGCTCTGCATCGCCGTCACCGCGCTCAAGGCGATGGTCACCAGGCCCAAGGTGGCCAGCATCCCGCCCTGGAAGAGCTGCAAATCGAGCAGCGCGCTGAGCAGCGCCAGCTGCACCAGCCCCACGACCAGCACGTGCGCGACCAGCACGACGTACTTGGCGACGAACACGGCGCTTTGATCGATCGGCGCGAGGCGCAGGCAGGTGAGCGTGTTCGCGTCGCGCTCGGAACCGAAGAGCCGCACGCCCGACAGGCTGGCGACCAGGAGCAGGGTGGACCAGGCCACGCCGGCCGCGACGGCCGGCGCGTCCGCCGCCGCCAGGATGACGAACGCCATGTCGAATAGCACTGTGATCAGCAGCGCGAACGCCAACAGCGCAGGCGCCTGCTCCCGCGCGCGCCACTCGACGAGCGCATCTTTGCGCAGCAACGTCCACGCCGCGCCGAAGAACGAAGTGGCCGTTCCACTGCTCGGAGCCTTACCTATCGCTGGATTGGGCATTGGCTGGTCGGCCTGGACGACGCGGCCTCGGTCAACGACCGCTCGGCGCCCGGCCACCTGCGCGGCGACCTCGGGATCGTGGGTGCTCAGCAGCACGGCCGAGCCCGGGCACAGCGCGTCCAGCATGGCGGGCAGTGCGCGCACGCCATCGCGATCGAGGCTGGCGTCCGGCTCGTCCAGGAGCAGGACGGCGGGATGATGCAGCGCAGCGGCGGCCAGCGACAGCCGCTGAAGCTGCCCGCGTGATAGCTCGCGGGCGCGCCGGTCGGCCAAATCGGCGAGTCCCACCACCTCCAGCGCTTCGGTGACCCGCGAATCCGCATTCGCCACTCCGTACAGCGAGGTCAGAAAGGCGAGGTTTTCGCGGGCCGTGAGATGCCCAATCAGGTGCGGCGTGTGCCCGACAAAGCCGATGTGACGACGCGCCACGCGCTTGCTGCCGACGAGATCCGTTCCGCCGACGCGCGCCTGCCCGCTCAACGGTGGCTGCAGAGTGGCCAGCGTGCGCAGCAGGGTCGTCTTGCCGGCGCCGTTCGGTCCCAGCAATGCCACCCGCTCACCCGAGTTCAGCGACAGCGAGACTTCGCGGAGCACCGAGCGCCGACCGAATCCAACCGAGAGGCGACTCAGCGTGAGGGCCGGCGACTCCGTGTCCGGCTCACCCGTTGCCAGCGGCGTCGGCCGCGTGGCAACCGAATTCACTGCGCCGGGATCTCGCGCGGCTCGAACTCCGGGCCGTGCTTGACGATGAGGTTGCGCGCCTCGAAGACGCCGGTGCCCAGGAGACGGCCTTCGGCAATCACGTCGGAGTACTTGTCCTCCTCCGCATATCCGAAGAGATCGGGCGGTGAGCCGCGAAACGCAACCGGCAACACGCCCGTGTCGTCCTCGATCTCGAACCGGATGACGCCGTTGGCGTCCGCCTCGTGAATCGATCCGTCCACGACGATCCCGTTCACACGCACCAGGACGCCTTGAATCTCGTCTCCCTTCGCGTGCAGCTCGCTCACCGTGTGGTAGTAGACGGCGGCGCCCTGGGTGGCGGTCCAGATCAGAAATCCGAGCGCCGCGGCGAGCGCGCCGCCGACGAACAGGAATTTGCCGGACAGGAGCCGGTTCCGAATGGGTTCGGGCGCGGCGGCACCGGCGGGTTCGGAGGCGTCGGTCAAGGCGTCAATGTGTGCGCGCGGTCCGAATCAGCCTAGCCGATCGAGAGCGCGGCGCGTTCGATGAGCTCGTTGAGAATCACCGACAGCAAGTACACGACCAGGGCGATCGCGACAATCCAAAACGTGCGGTCCCGCGCCCACCTCGACCACCCCCCGGCAGGCGGCGCCGGGCCTCGGCGCGATCGGGGCAGCGCCAGCCAGAACATGGCGAAGGCCAGCGCGATCTTGCCGGCGAGCAGGACGACGTAGGCGGCGGGCACGTTCGGCTCGGCAAGTCGCGCCGCGGTCAACAGTGCTCCGGTGATGATGAAGACCGCCACGCCGAGTCGCAGCGTGTGACCGGCGGCTCGTCCCCATGACATCGATGGGACGGCGCCCGGACCGAGTCCGCGGGCCCGCAGCGCTAGCAGCAGCAGCCCGCCGCCCAGCCAAAGCCCGGCGGCGACGACATGCAGCCAGCGCAGGATGACGAGAAAGACGGCGGGGCTCTCAGCCATTCAGGCGACCCTTCGTCATTCCCGCGGAGGCGGGAATCCAGTCCTCTAGGAACAGGGTCGCTGCGCACGGCGACAAAGACTCAGGGGCGGGTCGCAGACCCGCCCGAATCAACGTGGGCGTTCGTCTCCGAAGGTGGGAATCCATGTCCCAATCAACTTGAGGCCGTTCGGGGTTCTCCCCGGACACCCGTGGCCTGACCGGGTATTGCACGGCGCCGCTAGCGAGCGCTAGTCAAGCGATCGGATGAAGGTGACGAGCAGCCAGCGCTCTTCCTCGGTGAGGAGCGACTGCCAGGCCGGCATGTTGTTCACGCCGTTCGTGATCGTCCAGTAGAGCGCGCCGTCCGCCTGGGCCTTCACGTTGTCCGATACCAGGGAGGCCGGGCGCTTGTCGCCGTAGCTCTCGAAGGCGTCCGCGACGTAGCTGTCGCCCAGGCCGTCGGCCCCGTGGCACATGGCGCAGTTGACGGCAAACAGCGCCTTCCCGCGGTCGATCGACGGCCCGTCGAACGGGACCGGATTCTCGAGCTGGATGGTTGCGACGAAGTCCGTCACCGGCACCTCGGCGCCGAGAGTCGACACCTGACCCTCGGGCGGCGCCTCGTACGGCGGTTCCTGCGTGCGATAGGACTGCTGATAGTGCATCTCGGGAAAGAGGTCGGCCGGATATGCCCCGGTTTCGCACGCCGCGATCACGAACGCCGCCAACACCAGCCCAACGGTCAGGCTGGCGGCGCGTCCGGCGCGGCGTGCGGCGGACATCAGGGCGAGGCCGCCGCCGGGCGCATGAGGCTACCGTCCTTGTTGAGCACGTCGACTGCGTTGGCTTCCTCCAGCGCAATCTGGGCGTCCGGAATCCGGCGCTCGCGCGCCATCACCGACACGCCGATGAGGCCGTCGGCAATGCGGTCGTCGTACACGCCGATGCCGTCGGGCAGGCGGGACTCGAACAGCACCCCGAGCACGGTGAAGAGCACCGCGCCGAGCATGGTGCCCTCGTAGAGCACCTGGATGATGGCCGGGACCGCGACGATCGGCTTGCCGCCGGTCACGATGGGCAGCGCGATCTGGGCGCCGATGTGCCAGGCGATGGCGACGGCCAGCCCGCAGGCCGCGCCCGCGAACGGAAACGCGAACAAGCGGTGCTTCGCGTGCTGCTCGCCGAACGCGCCTTCCGGGTATGGCGTGGCCGAGATGATCTCGATGTCCGTGCCGCCGAAGCCCGCGCCGCGGAGCCGCGACACGGCGTCGGCGGCGTCGTCGGGCTCGTTGTATAGCCCCAGCAGCTCGCGCTTACGATCCGAATCTCTAGCGCTCATGAGTCCCCCCTAAGCCTCGCGCATCGTGGCCGGGACCCTTGCCCGTCCGACCTTGATTTCATCACGCAGGATCTGACCTTCCTTGATATCCGCCGCCGGCATGATCGGCAGCAGCTTGGAGAACACGAGGAACCCGGCGATCACCAGCGCCAGCTGGGCGGCGATGATGCCGAACTCGGCGGCGGATGGCAGATAGTCGCCGTACTGGAACGTGAGGTTCGACTTCCGCTCGAGGCCCGGGATCACGATCATGTAGCGCTCGAGCCACATGCCGATGTTGACCAGGATCGTGGTCACGAACATCAGGAAGAAATTGCGGCGGACGCGGCGGAACAGCCACGCGCCCACCGGAATGATGTAGCCGGTGATGATGAAGATGATGGCGATGGCCGTCCACGGCGGCTCCATCAGGCGTCGCTGCCAGGTGTCGACCTCGGCCGGCTCGGTGCCGTAGAGGCCGAACATAAAGTCCAGCATGAAGAAGAAGAGCCATACCGTGGCCACGATGATCAGCAGGCGTGCCAGCGAATCGATGTGGTCCTTGGTGATGAAGTTCTTCAGACCGAAGGCGTAGCGCATGATGATCATCACGGTCACCACGGCGGACACGCCGGAGTGGACGGCCCCGATGACGAAGTACGGCGCGAACACCGTGTTGTGCCATCCGGGAATGATCGTGACGGCGAAGTCCCATGACACGATGCTGTGCACCGACACGAAGATGGGAAGAATAAGCGCCGAGAGCAAGATGCCGGCGATGGCCTGGATGCGCCACTGCCGGGTCGTGCCGCGGAATCCCAGCGACAGCACCCCGTAGACGGCTTTCCCGATCGGGTTCTTGACCCGGTCGCGGGCCAGGGCCAGGTCCGGCAGCAGCGCGATGTAGACGAACATCACCGTCGAGGTCAGGTAGGTGAAGATCGCGGCGGGGTCCCAGACCAGCGGCGACCGCGGGTTGGGCCAAATGCCGCGCATCCAGTCGTAGGGGAACTCCCAGTACAGCGTGCGCCAGGGGCGACCGCTGTGAATGATCGGGAAGGTCATGGCGGTCATCAGCGAGAAGATCGTCAAGACTTCCGCGGCGCGGGTGACCGGACGCCGCCACTCGGCCTGCGCCAGCCGCAGAATGGCCGACACCATGATTCCGGCGTGGCTGACCCCGATCCAGAACACGAAGTTGACGACCGGAAAGCCCCAATAGACGGGGTGGGCGTAGCCGAACAGCTGCAGGCCGAAGATCATCAGCAGCAGGAAGATGATGAGGCCCAAGGTGATCACGGCGCCGAGCAGGCCGGTGGTTGCGAAGA
Source organism: Chloroflexota bacterium (assembly GCA_022821905.1). Classification (GTDB taxonomy): domain Bacteria; phylum Chloroflexota; class UBA11872; order UBA11872; family UBA11872; genus JAJECS01. Next base: position 200,792 of record JAJECS010000027.1, read on the forward strand.
ACCACTTGGGCCAGGCGAACACGAAATCCAGCAGTTCGCGGTTTGCGGTCTCTCGATCGACGGTTACGGGTTCTTGCATGCCTGGATCAGTCCGGCTTGCCGAGCACGAGCACTTCGGCGTGCATGTATTTCTGCTCCCGGCGGTACATGGCCCCTTCGCGCATCTCCCAGCCGCCGGGCGTGGGGATGCGTGTCAGCACCCAGAGGTAGATCGCGGCCACCATGCCCACCACGCCGATCATGAACAGAATGTCGATCGCGTTCGGGTAGTACGGCTCGGGCAGCTCGGCCAGGCCATGCGAGAACGGGTTCTCGCTGGACATCGACGCCACGAATAGTCGAATTCGATCGAACAGCAGCCCGATCAGCACGACCACGGACACCACGGCCAGGCGGGACAGCTTTCTCCGAATGGGGTTGAAAATCAGCGTGACGAAGGGGATCAGGAACTGGCCGAACATCGCGATGAGGAACGGCACGATGTAGGTGACCGCCACGTTGGTCTGGACGGCCGCCACCTCGCTTGGGAGGCGCGCGTACCAGACGAGCAGGAAGTCGGACCAGAAGAAGTAGAACCAGAACAGCGTCAGCGCAATCAAGAATTTGCCCAGGCTGGCGGCCTGCTCATCGCCGATGAACTGTCCCACGCTCGGCGCGTAGCGACGCAGCAGGAACAGCGTGATGACGATGAGCGCGATCGCGCCCTGGAACGACGTGATCACGTGATAGGCCGGGAAGATGCCCGATCGCCAGCCCGGCAGCAGACTCTGGCCGAGGTCCGTGGTCAGGATCATCGTCACGAAGACGTACATCATCAGGTAGAAGGCGCTGATCCAGCGCATCGACGTTCGCAGGACCACCCACTGCCGCTTGGTTCCGGTCCAGTTCAGGAACAGCAAGCGCTTCCAGGCCGGCATGGCGCGAACGCGGCTTGGCGGTCCGGCGAGGTCGGGCACGGCGGCGAACCACATGAGGGCGCCGCCGGCCAGCAGCATCACCGACACGGCCAGCTGATCCGTGAGGAAGGGCGCGCCGCCGCCCCACCCGAACCACAGATTCGCCCGGGTGACGCCATCCTGCTCGAACGGGGGCAGCGAGCCCAGGATCGGGATGAGCAGGACGAACAACAGCATCGACGGGAGCGCGAAGAGCTCGACGACGCGTCGGGCCGGGAGGCCCCAGTAGCCACGCGCCATGCGCGAGGCAAAGGCCACCAATGGCGCGGCCGTCACGGTGGATAGCACGAACAGCGTGATCGCCGCCGGATAGGCCCACTCGGCGCGGTCGCCCCAGCTGAACAGCTTCACCGCGTACATCACCACGCCAAGTGCCGCGAGCAGGCCGACGGCAACCGCCACCGTGCCCTTGCGGCTGATGGCGATGGTCGACGGCCGGTACGGCGGGCGGAGCGTCAAGCTGAGGCCGACGGCTTCGGGCTTAATCAATGGCCGTGCTCCTCGTGCTCGTCGACGTGGCTGGGATCAACCTTCTTCAGATACGTAATGGCGGGCGCCGTGCCGAGCGGCTCCAGCAGCGTGAAGGCTCGCTTGGAGTGGGACAGCTCGCTGACCTTGCTGTCCGAGTCGTTCAAGTCGCCGAATACGAGCGCCGTGGTCGGGCACGCCTGCACGCATGCCGGCTCGACCTCTCCGTCGGCCACCGGTCGCCCGTCGCGGTCCGCCTGGCGCTTGGTGCGGTTGATGCGATGGATGCAGAAGGTGCACTTCTCCACGATGCCCTTGGTCCGCACCGTGACGTCCGGGTTGAGTTGCCGGTCCATCGGCGAGGGCCACTCGGGCTCCCAGAAGTTGAAATAGCGAACTGAGTAGGGGCAGGCGTTGGCGCAGAACCGCGTGCCGATGCAGCGGTTGTAGACCTGCACGTTGAGACCGTCGGGGTTGTGATAGGTGGCCCACACGGGACACACCGTCTCGCAGGGTGCGTTGCCGCAGTGCTGGCAGAGCACGGGCAGGAACCGCGCCTTGGCGTTGGGCCACTCGCCTTCCCAGTAGCGTTCGATGCGAATCCAGGTCTTCGCGCGGCGCTCGATGACGCGGTTTTCCTCGTTGAGGGCCAGGTTGTTCTCGGACTGACACGCCACCACGCAGGCCTGGCAGCCGGTGCACTTGTCGGCGTCGATGACCATGCCCCATCGATGCCCGTCAGTCTCAGGATGCGGGTCGTCCGTGGGCAGGGTCGCGGCGGCTGCGACCACCGGAAGCTCTGCCGTGTCGGTGGCGCTAGCCACTGGTTATTCGCACTGGTGGCGCCTCCCCGTCGTTTCGCGGATCTTCGATGACTTCAAGTGTGGGCAATCGGTCGTGCTCGCCGGCCGGCCGCACCCGGGCCCGCGTGGCGCCCCACGCCAGCGCCCCGCTTCCGGCGACTGCCTGGGCGGCCAGGGTCTGCATGACGTTCGCTCCCCGATCGACGTTCCAGCGGCTGCCGAACTCGCGGCCTTGCCCGATCGGGACGGCCACAACGTCGGGCGGCACCACCGGCGCCTCGTATACGCGCGCCCGCAGCGTGCCATCCGGCGTGTCGATGTGCACCACGTCGTTGCGTTTCACGCCCAGGCGTTCGGCGGTCACCGGGTTCAGCTCGGCCCAGGTGGTCCAGGTGACGGTGGTGAGCGGGTCGGGCGTGGCCTGGAGCCAGGGGTTGGCCGACTCGGTGCCGGCGCCGAATGCCACGTTCTCGAACGGAATCAGGTGCAGATCGAACTCCGTGGTGTCGCCGGCAAACGCCGGCTCGGCCAGCAGGCCGATGTGCCAGTCGGGCTGATCCGACTGAGCCTCGCGACCCTCGCCCTCGAGCCAGCGACCGCCGGTGCGCAGCAGCTCGATCCAGCCGCGGTCGAAGCCATCCTGGCCGATCAGCGCCTGGGCGCCGTCGCGGACGGCGTCGCGCATGGTCGTCCACGGCGGCGGCGCGTCGGGGAAGAGCTCCGAGGTCAGCGCCAGCATCACGTCGCCAAAGCTGCGTGCATTGGTCCAGGAGGTGACCACCGGCTGCTGATAGCCCACGACTTCCATGTCGGGCGCGGGATCGGCGACAAAATCGCCCCATTCCTCGAAGGGATGGGTGGCGGGCAGCACCAGGTCGGCGCGCGCGAGCGTCTCGTTGAGGAACGTGCCCATGCCGACCACGAACGACATCTCGCCCAGGGCGTCGGCAAATCGCGTTGACGCGGGCAGACCGTAGACCGGATCGACGTCGTAGAAGAAGGCCGCATCGACCGTCTCGCTGCCATCGAGCAGCCCGGTAGAGAGCGCGCCCCATTGGCCGAACGGCGTTCCCGCCGCCGTAGCCGGCACCGCCGCCGGGGCGGCGGGATTCGGTCGCACGCCGCCGGCCGCCCCGGTGCCTCCGACGATGCGGTTGAGCAGCAGGGCGGCCACGGCATTGTCCAGGCCGTTGGTCTGGGCCAGCGCGGCGCCGCCGGCGATCGCCAGCGCGGGCGGATGGCCGGCGAATTCGCGGGCGATCTCTCGCACGGTGTCGGGCGCAACGCCGGTGCGCTCCGCGGTCAGCTCCGGCGAATAGGCGTTGAGGGCGTCGATTCCGCCGACGGCATTGACTGGATCGAACCAGCGGTCGTCGCCGGTCAGGTTCTCCGCGGCGATGACCTGCGCGATGCTGAGAGCCAGCGCGCCTTCGTGTCCTGGGTTGACATACACCCAGCGGTCCGCGTTGGCCCCCGTAAGCGACATGTGGGACTCGATCTGGATCAGGTGGCCCCGCTTGGGCTCCTCACGGAACTTGCCGTAGGCGGTGCTGTAGTGCACCGGCGACAGCCACGTGCCCAGGAAGTCGGCGCCGAACGACAGGACCGCGCCCGCGTTGGCGATGTCGAAGTGCGGCAGCCGGGTGTAGCCGAAGACGAGCCGGGCGGCTTCACGGAGCGTTGCCGTGTCCTGCGCCTCGTAGACGAGGTGGCGGCCTTCGCTGTTGGCGAGGAACTGCGCCAGCACGCGCAGGCGCGTGCCGCTCATCGGCCCGGTGACCACGAGCGGATTCCCCGCGGAGCCGAATTCCTCCGTCAGCAGATCGAGGGCCTCGGGCCAGCCGATGGCCTCGAATCGCCCCTCGCCCCGCGTGCCGCGCCGACGCAGGGGCGTTTTGAGCCGGTCCGGGTTGTAGAGCGACTGGACGCCCGCCTGCCCGCGCACGTTGGTCTTGCCCAGGTTGACCGGGAAGCCCTTGGTGCCCTCCACCTTCTTGGCGCGGCCATCCACGGTGCGGACCACCACGCTATTGCCGCCCGTGGAGTGGGCGCAGGCGGTGGCGAACCACAACTCTTGGCCGGGCAGGGTCTGCTCGGGCGAGTGCACGAAGCTCTGCACCCGCGATTCGCGCTCGGGTGCGGCGCAGGCAACCACGGTGGCGCCGCCGGCCAGCGCGGCCGCCCCGGTAAGGAACCGCCGTCGCGCGATGCCGCTCATCGCCTGGCCCCGATCATTTGTGACAGACCGCGCAATCCAGCGGGGCGCTGTTCTCGCGGTGGCAGCCCTGGCAGTCGCCCATGTTGAGCGCCCGCACCTGCTCGACTTCGGTCATGGACGCCACGTCGCCGTGACACGTGGCGCAGATTTGCGCGGTGGTGAAGCTCGGATGGGTCTCGGCCAGGGCTCGGATGTGGGGATCATGTACGAAATCCACGTGGTCGGGCAGCCGGTGCACCCGTACCCACTCGATGGGGGTTCCGGTCTCCCACGCGGCGCGAATCTTCTGCACCTCGGGGCTCTCGGTCGCGACCACCGAGTGGCAGAACATGCACTGCTCCACCGACGGGATGGTGGCCGCCGCGGAGACCGGCGCCCCCAGCGCGGTCGCCGTGTTCTCGACGACCGGAATCCCACGGTGGCAGAACTCGCAGGCGATGCCGGCCTTGCCCGCGTGCACGGCGTGGTCGAAGGCGATCGGCTGCTCCGGCGGTCCGGTGATGGTTCCGCCCATGGCGCCGAGCACGATCAGCAGGATGACCGGCGCAATGGCGCCGCCGCCCAGCACGGCCCCGAGGCCGCTGATGACGATCAACTGTTTGGGGGAGAGGCGCGGCAGGAGCGCCCGGAATGAATCCAACACTCAAATCGCCAGCCGCGGAAGCATTGAAGGGAGCAAGTCGAGAGCCAGAAGCGTGGCCTTGATGATGATGGCCGTGAGGGCGCCAAGACCGGCGGCCATGATGGCGTAAAGCGGCGCGCGCATCTTGCGCCCGGCCTGCGGCTCGATGTCGCCGGTGAGCACCAGCGACGGAATCAGGGCATGGGCCAGCGCGTAGACCAGCCCCGTTCCAATGAGCACGGCGGCCAGAATCCAGAGATGCGCGTTCAACTCGGCCAGTTGGGCCCAGTCGCTCGCGGTGAGCTCCCTTAGCTCCACGCCACCGCCTCATGCGAGCGCGCGCAACGGGCGCGACTATCGACGGGTGTGCGTAGCGGCACGCGAGCGTCGCTCAGGAAGCTGCGTGCGGGAGATGCGGGGTAGGTCCACATCAGTGCCCTGAACCTAGCGTTCTGCACCGTTTGCAAAATGTTTCACAAATGCAGGCGGGCTGCAAGCAGCCGACCGCCTGCCGGTGAGGCTTGAGGGGCGGCGCGCGGCCCTCACATGTGCCACCATTCGCTATCGGATCCGATTGCCATGGGATGACGCCTGATGAAGATGTATGTGGCGGGTCAGTGGACGAATGGCCGCGACTCGATTGACGTTCTCAACCCGTACGACGGGTCGGTGGTCGACACCGTGCCCCGTGGCTCGGCGGACGACGTGGACCGAGCGCTGGCGAGCGCCGAGCGCGGCGCCAAAGTCATGGCGGAGCTGACCGGGTTCGAGCGCTACGAGATTCTGCACCGGGCCGGCGATCTGATCCTGCGCGACCAGGAGTCGCTCGCGCGCATGCTGACCCAGGAAGAGGGCAAGATCATCTCCGAGGCCCGCTTCGAGGTCTCGCGCGCCGCCGAGATCCTCTATCTCTCAGCCGAGGAGGCCAAGCGCCTCGGCGCCGAGGTGATTCCCCTCGACGGCGGACCGGGCGTCCGCGACAAGTTCGGCTTCACCGTGCGCGTACCCTGCGGGGTCGTGGCGGCGGTGTGTCCGTTCAACTTCCCGCTGCACCTGGTCTGCCACAAGGTCGGCCCCGCGCTCGCGGCTGGCAATGCCGTGGTCGTCAAGCCGGCCACCGACACCCCGCTCATGGGCGTGCGCGTGATCGAGCTGCTGCTCGAGGCGGGCGCGCCGGAAGAGGCCGTGCACATCATCACGGGTCCGGGCTCGGAGATCGGCGACGCGCTGGTGTCCGACCCGCGCGTGCGCAAAGTCACGTTCACCGGCAGCCGCGACATCGGCGAGCGCATCTGCAAGGCCGCCGGCATCAAGAAGGTCACCATGGAGCTGGGGTCCAACGCGGCGGCGATCGTGATGCCGGACGCCGACCTCGACAAGGTGGCGGAGGTGCTGCCGCAGACGGCGTTCGCGAACGCCGGCCAGGTCTGCATTTCGACACAGCGTCTGCTGGCGACCGGCTCGGTCTACGGCGATCTCATCGACGCGCTCAAGCCCAAGGTCGAAGCCATCGCCACGGGCGATCCGCTCAACGAAGCCACGGGCATGGGCCCGATGATTCGCGAGAGCGACGCGGCGCGCGTCGGTGAATGGATCGACGAGGCCCAGGCGGGCGGCGCCGAGGTGCTCGTGGGCGGCGGCCGCAACGGCCAGATGTTCGAGCCGACGCTGGTGACCAACGTCTCGCCGGACATGCGGCTCTCCTGCGACGAGCTGTTCGGCCCCGCCGTCGGCGTCACCCGCGTGGCGGACATCGAGGAGGCCATTGCCATCTCCAACGACTCGAATTACGGTCTCAGCGCCTCGATCTTCACCGAGAGCCTCGATTCGGCCATGCGCTTCATCCGCGACGTGGACTCGGGCAACATCCACATCAACTGGGGCACCCAGTGGCGCACCGACCTGATGCCCTACGGCGGCGTGAAGGACAGCGGCCTCGGCAAAGAGGGACCGAAGTACGCCGTCGAGGAGATGACCGAGCTCAAGATGGTGGTGATGCACCTGTAGGTTTGGGCCGCAGCCAGGGCACGACTGCCAGTGCCACGCCCATGCCGGCGGCGCCGACGTAGAACGCGGCGTCGGGCGCCGTGGACGCCAGGGCCGCCGTGGCGCCCGCGCCGAACATCATGCCGAGCGCGAAGGCGCAGGTCTGCAAGGTCATCATGGTGCCCACCTGACCCGGGCGCGAGATGTCGCCGGCGATCGCCGGGAGCACGGTTTGGTGCGTCCCGAACGCGAGGTAGATCACGCCGGAGAGCGTGAGCAAGGCGACCACGTCGTCGGCCAGCGCAAAGCCGATGGCCGCACCGGCGCCGACGACCAGCGATAGCGCGAATATGGCCGTCCGCCCAATGGCGTCGGAGAGGCGGCCGATTCCAATCTGCGCGACCGCTCCGCCCAATGCGCTGACTAGCGTGAACAGCCCAACCGAGCGCAGGTCGCCGCCGCCGGCCACCAGCTTGGGACCCGTCAGCAACACGACCACGCCGAAAGAGACGGTGGTTCCGGACCGAGCCGCCACCATGGCGAGGGCCGGAACGGTGCGCAGCGCGTGAAACACGTCACCGGCGGAGCGGCTGGGACCGCGTTGACGGCGCGTGGTGGACGGCAGGAAGAGCGCCACCAGGAGCAGCGCCCCGCCGATCATCCCGCCGGCGACTGCGGTCATCGCGCGAAGCCCGGCACTCTCGGCGATTTGCCCAAGGGCAATGCCGGCAATCCCCGGCGCGGCGATGATGGCGAAGCTCATGATCCCGGTGGCAAGCCCGCGGCGGGCCGGGCGCGCCACCTCCAGCACGTAGGTCTGCGATCCGGACCAGTGCAGCGCCAGCGCCACGCCCAGGAAGGGCGCCGCGACCAGCACGGCGATGGCGCCGACCGAGACGGTCATCACGAGCAAGAACGCCGTCATGCCGGCTAGCCCCAGCGCATAGGTCCAGCGGCTGCCGAACCGATGCATCCACAGCCCGCTGGCCAGACCGAGCGTCGCCGTGCCGCCCTGAATGGCGATCAGCAACAAGGCGGCGCCCAGCATGTCGCCGCCAAGCTCGTCCCGCACGAAGAGCGACAGGAAATTGTTGACCGGCAGCCAGCCCGCCACGCCGATCGACATGGCGGCAATGACGACGACGTATTGGCGGTTCAGCAGGTCGCGCGGGCTGCCGGGGCGTGGGGCGTTGACGCAAGTGCTCCGTGACGCTGGGCTACCAGAGCGTACGCCGTGAAGAGCGGCTTGCCGCGACCTTGCTATGCTCCCGGCGGGTTTTCCAACACCCTGTCGAACGTCTGGGACGCTCCGCGCTCGCGTGGAGCCGCGCAGGGGAAGCCGGTGCAAATCCGGCGCTGCCGCGCAACTGTGACCCGGGTCGCACCCGGGAAGCCAGGTCGCCTGCCCCAGATGGACGCAGTTGTCACCTTCGCACGGGAGGGACGCTGATGATGCGTATACGCGCCTGACTTTGGCCCCGCGCCTGCGGGGCGACTCCGGACTCCCGACTACTACACGTGCGCGGGCGCCGTGCGTTGCGCGTCCGCGAACCCTTGGAGGACCCCTTGAGTTTCCTGCGTATCCGCTCGTTTCTCAGTTTGAGCCTGCCGCTCATTGCGGTTGTGCTCATGGCCCTGATGCTGGCCGCCTGCGGCCCCGACGACGCGTCGTCGTCGCGCGTGCTTGTCGATAGCTCGGGCGCCGAAGTTGAGCTCACCGGCGAGATCGAGCGCATTGTGTCGCTGGCGCCCAGCGGCACCGAGATCCTGTTTGCCATCGGCGCCGGCGATCGGGTGGTCGGCGTCGACGATTTCAGCAACTACCCGCCCGAGACTTCCGACATCGAGCGCATTGGGTCAATGACTCCCAACATCGAGCGGATCGTGGCGCTGGAGCCCGACCTGGTCGTGGCCGCCTCGATCACGTCGCCCGACGACATCGAGAAGCTCCAGGCGGCGGGCATTACGGTTTGGGTGGCGGACAGCCCCGACGTGCGTGGTGTGGCCGCTTCGATTCGAGGGCTGGGAGCCGCCATCGGCTTGGAGCAGGCTACCGACGAGGTGGCCGCCGAGCTCGAGGAACAGATCGAGCGCGTAGTCGAGACCGTGTCGGGCGCCGCGTCCCTTCCCCGCGTGTTCCATGAGCTCGACGCGACCGACCCCACCAAGCCGTTCACGGTTGGCCCGGGCAACTTCGTGCATGACCTGTTGACGCTGGCCGGCGGTGAGAACGTCTTCGCCGACGCGCCCTCGCCGTTCCCGCAGGTTGGCTTCGAGGAGATTCTGGCGCGCAATCCCGAGGCCATCGTGCTGGCCGACGCGCCGTATGGCACCACCGCTGCGTCCGTCAAGGAACGCGTCGGCTGGGAGGCCCTCGACGCGGTCGCCGGCGGACGGATTCTGGAAGTCACCGAGGAGTTGAGCGATCAAATGTCGCGGCCCGGTCCCCGCATCGGCCTGGCGCTCGAGGCGCTGGCGCGGTTCTTGCATCCGGATCTCTTCGCATGACGAAGTCCGGGGACGCGGTAGGAGCGGTGGCGGCGCTGCCGGGATCGGCCGCCGCCCTGCGCTGGCGTGGTCCCCGGGCCGTCGTAGTCCTGGGCGCCGCCGCCGCGACCGCGGTCGCGGCGGCGGCCATCGGCGTGTGGATCGGCAGCGTGGGGATTCACCCGGCCACGCTGCTCGGGCTGACCTGGAATGCCCTGCCGTTCGCCGACGTCGAGCCCTGGTGGAGCGCCACCGACGCCCAGATTCTCCTGGGCATCCGCCTACCGCGGGTGCTGGCCGCCGGGGGCGTTGGCGCGTCGCTGGCGATCGCGGGGGTGATGTTCCAGGGCCTCCTGCGCAATCCGCTCGCCGATCCGTTCGTGATCGGCTCGTCGGGCGGCGCCGCGCTCGGGGCGGCCATCGGCACCCTGCTCCTCGGTCTCCAGTTCACCCTCCTCGGATTCGGGATCGTGCCGCTGCTCGGATTCGTCGGATCGTTCGGCGCCGTCTGGATCGTCTTCACGCTGTCGCGCCACCGCGGTCGGGCGAGCATCAGCGGCCTCATCCTGGCCGGATTCGCGATTGGCTCCGTCGCTGGCGCGTTCAACGCCCTGCTGGTGATGCTGAGCGACCAGCTGCAGCTCCGCATTGTCCAGACCCTCACCTGGATCCTCGGCGGGGTTTCGGTCAACGGCTGGACGCCGCTGGCCGTCGTGCTGCCGCTGATGCTCGGCGCCGCGGTGGCCGGGCTGCTGCTCACGGCGCGCCTCAACGCCATGGTCCTGGGCGAGCATGGCGCGGCGCGGGTCGGCGTGGATATCGAGCGCACCAAGCTGCTCGTCATCGCCGTGGCGTCGCTGCTCACGGCGCTCGCGGTCTCGCTGAGCGGCCTGGTCGCGTTCGTTGGCTTGCTGGTCCCGCACGCGGTGCGGCTGGTCATCGGTCCCAACAACCGCCTGCTGCTCCCGGCGGCGGCGCTGGTGGGCGCCGCGTACCTGATCCTCATGGACCTGCTCGCGCGCACGGTGCTTGCGCCCGTGGAGCTGCCGGTTGGGATCTTCACGGCCATCGTCGGCTCGCCGTTCTTCATCGTCCTGCTGCGCCGGACGCGGGGCGCCTATGAGTTCTGAGTCCTCCGGCATGGCGGTCGAAATCGAGGCACTGACCTTCGCCTACAACGGCGGTGAAGTGCTGCACGATGTGAGCGCTCGACTCGCGCCGGGCGAAATGGCGGCTCTGATCGGACCCAACGGCGCCGGCAAGACCACGCTGATGGCGTGCGTGAACGGGTTGCTGCGCGACTACGACGGCGCGATCAGGATTGGCGGGAGAGACGTGCGCTCCATGCGTCCGCGGGAGATCGCGCGCAGCATCGGCGCCGTCCCCCAGGAGTTTCAGATCCCGTTCGCCTATCGCGTGCGGGAGATCGTGGCGCTCGGACGCGCGCCGTACCTGGGCCGCTTCGGTGCACTGAGCGAGGCGGATGAGCGAGCCGTGGATCGTGCCCTCGAGGCCACACACGTCGAAACGCTCCAGGGACGCGAGTACAACTCGCTGAGCGGCGGCGAGCGCCAGCGTGTCGTGATCGCGCTGGCGCTGGCGCAGGAGCCCCGCATCCTGCTCATGGACGAGCCGACGGCCCACCTCGACCTGGCGCACCGCATCGAGCTGCTCCAGCTTGTCGCCGGCATCAGCCGCGAGCACGGGGTGACCGTGCTGGCGGCCCTGCACGACATCGACCTGGCGGCCGGGTGCTTTCCCCGGCTGCTGGTGCTGAGCGCCGGACGGATCGTGGCGGACGGCCCGCCGCGCGACGTCGTCAACTCCGCCTTGCTGCAACGGGTGTTCGATGTGGATGCTCGGGTGATGGAGGATCCAGTGACGGGCGCCCGGCGCGTGCTGCCGAATCTGCACGCCGGGACCCACATGCGCTAGATGCTGGACACCCTCGCGTCGTGGGTGATCGACCGGCGCCGGGTGGTCATCGGGCTATGGATCGTCGTCGCGGCGTTCGCGCTGGTCGCCGCCACGCAGGTCGGATCGGTCCTCCGCGCGGGGGGATTCTCGGCGCCGGGACTTGAAGCCGAACTGGCGCTCGAGCGGCTGTCCAACGACCTCGACAACCCCGGCACCCCGATCGAAGTTCTCTTTCGCAGCGACGAACTGGACGCCACCGACCCTCGCTTCATCACGGCGGCCGCCGCTGCCCTGGAGCCGCTGGCCGCGCTGCCCGAAGTGGTCGCCGTTATTCCCCACTGGCAAAACTTCACCCAGATCGCGCCGAGCGGACGCGCGGGCTACGCCACCGTGTTCATCAGCTCCGATCTCGAGGACGCCCACCATCTCGTGCCCACCATTCGCGAGCTCGTGGCGACTCCCGAGCTGGAGACGCACGTGGCCGGCTCGGCCGTGTTCTACAGCGACATCCAAACCCTGAGCGAAGGCGACCTGCGCCGTGCGGAGCTGATCGGCGGCCCGTTCGCCCTGGTGGTCCTGATCCTCGTCTTCGGCTCGATCGTGGCGGCGGCGATTCCGCTGGTCGCCGGCGGCGCCACCGTCGTGCTCGGGCTGGCCGCCGTGTGGGTGGTTGGACAGGTGACGGACTTCTCGGTGTTTGCCCTCAACGTCGTCACCCTCGTCGGTCTTGGGCTCGGCGCGGACTATTCGCTGTTTCTCGTGAGCCGATTTCGCGAGGAGCTGCGGCAGGGCCGGGAGGTCAACGACGCCGTGCGAGTGACGATGCGGACGGCGGGTCGGGCGGTGGTCTATTCCGGCCTCGCGGTGCTGGTGGGGCTGGCGTCGCTCAGCGTGTTCGAGTTCATGATGCTGCGGTCCATCGGCATCGGCGGCGCCATCGCGGTATTCATCGCCGTTGCGGCGGCTCTGACGCTGGTCCCCGCGATCCTGGCCGAGCTGGGCCCCAACGTGAACCGCTGGGCGGTACCGAGCCCCCGATTCAGGGTGCGCGACGGATGGACGCGCCTGGCGCACGCCGTCATGCGGCGGCCGCTGCCGGTGTTCCTGGCCGTGAGCGTGCTGTTGATTCTCCTCGGCGTGCCGTTCCTGCACGTGCGGATCCGCGGCGCCGACGCCTCGGTGCTCGGGTCCAACAGCCCCGCGCGCGCGGCCTATGACGCCATGAGCGAGGAGTTCGGTCACGGCCAGCCCGCCCCGCTCGCCATCGTGACCCGGCTGAACGCTCCGGCGCTCGCGCCCGAGTCGATTGCCCGCATGCACGCCCTGGGGCAGGCCCTTCTGGCCGATCCGCGCGTGGCGCGGGTCTACAGCCACGTGACCATCGATCCGCGCATCACGCTGGAGCAGTACCAGTTGCTCTACCGCGATCCCACGGCGATTGCGGACGCTTTCGGCGCCGCTACCGTCGAGGGCCTGACCAACGATCGGACCGTCCTGATGGTGGTCGAGCCGCGATCGTCCGCAACGTCTGATGAGGCCCGAGAGCTGGTGCATGCCATCCGCGACTACCGCGACGCCAACGGGCTGGACGCGCTGGTCGGCGGAGGGGCCGCCAGCCTGGGCGACTTTGTCGATCGACTCTACGGGGACTTTCCGCGAGCGGTCGGCTTGATCTTGCTCGTGACCTACGTGGCGCTCGTCGCGCAGTTCCGCTCCGTGGTGCTGCCGCTCAAGGCGGTGGTGATGAACGTCCTCAGCCTGCTCGCGAGCTTCGGCGCCCTGGTGCTCGTGTTCCAGGACGGCTGGCTCGAGAACGTGCTGCGTTTCGAGCCGCTGGGGTTCATCGAGTCCACGGCGCCGATCATCCTGTTCGCGGTCCTCTTCGGGCTGAGCATGGACTACGAGGTCTTCCTGCTCTCGCGGATCAAGGAGGGCCGCGACGCGGGATTGAGCAACGCCGATAGCGTCGCGCAGGGCCTGGCGCGCAGCGGTCGGGTGATCACCAACGCCGCGCTGGTGGTGATCGTGGTGAGCCTGGCGTTCACCAGCGCCGACGTGGTGCTCGTGAAGGCCATCGGTCTCGGCGCCGCGGTCGCCGTGTTCGTCGACGCCACCATCGTGCGCTCGCTGTTGGTGCCTTCCACCATGCGGCTGCTGGGGCGTTGGAACTGGTGGGCGCCGGCCTGGCTGTTCGAGCCTCCACGGCTCTTCCCGCGATGATGCGCTGGGTCCGTTTGACACACCGTTGCCCAACTCTCCCTTCGTCATTCCCGCGAAGAGCCTGCCCCAGACTCGATCCGGGGCGGGAATCCACCGGCCATTCCATCTGGAGGCGCCAGAAGTTCGCTCGCAGTTCCTCCGCCCGCCCGAGCTATGCAACGGTGTCGCTAGCGGGATTGGTTCTGGTCTTGGCGACACTTGCCGCCGCGTGCGGCGAAGCCGTGACGCCGCTGGCATCCGCGCCGACGCCAGGCTCGGTCGAGCGCACCTTCCCGCCCATCGACCTGCCCGCCGACGAGGCGCCGCACGACAACCTGAGCGAGTGGTGGTACTTCACCGGCCGGCTGACCACGGGCGACCGCCGCGACCTGGGCTTCGAGTTCGTCATCTTTCAAGGGGTGCGCGACGGTGGCCCGCCGGCCTACGCGGCGCATTTCGCGATCACGGATCCGGCGGGCGACCGCGTGGTCTTCGACGAGCGCACCGCCCTCGGCCTGAGCGCCGGGCCGCCCGACGATTTGGACCTATGCGTCGACGGCTGGCGGCTCGCGTTCGACGGCGACCGCTTCACAATCGACGCCGACATGCCCGGCTACGCCGTGAGCCTCGAATTCGATCCCGCGTATCCGGCCGTCGAGCACCATGACGGCCTGCTCGACTTCGGTCCGCTGGGCTGGAGCTACTACTACTCATATCCGCGGATGAACGTGACCGGGCGGCTTGTCGATGCAGGCGGGGAGGTTGGCGTCAGCGGGACTGCCTGGTTCGACCATCAATGGGGCGACTTCATCTCCGTGAGCACGGGCGGCTGGGATTGGATGAGCCTGCGGTTCGACGACGGCCGCGATCTCATGCTCACCGAGATCTGGGACGAGCGCCGGCGGCTGGTGCTGGCGTACGCCACCCTCAGCGGCCAGGGGCGGCCACTGCATATGACCGGCGATGACTTCACCGCGATTCCGCTCGGCATCTGGATGAGTCCCAGATCCGGCGCGACCTATCCCGCGGCCTGGCGGGTGCTGATTCCGCTCCTGGGCGTGGACGTGCTCGTGCAGCCCGTGGTGGCCGACCAGGAGCTCGATACCCGGCACAGCACGGGCAATATCTATTGGGAGGGCCTGGTTGACATAATTGAAGATGGCCGGACCGTGGGCTACGGCTACGTCGAGCTCACCGGTTATGCCAGGGCCCCCGGCGTTTCGGAAGTGTCCGCCGAGCGCAAGCCCGTCCGCGCCTGCACGCGCAACACCTCGTAGGGGCGACGCATGCGTCGCCCCTGCTGAATCCGGCCGACGCGCGGCGTACGATGCGCACCAAAGAACCGTTCGAGGGCCTGAACATGTCAAGCGAGCGCGCACGCATCGCCGTCATTGGCACCGGCTGGTGGTCGACCTATACCCACATTCCCGGCCTGCGAGACAACCCGCTGGCCGAGCTCGTCGCCATCTGCGACGCGAATCCCGAGCGTCTCCAGAAGGCCGCGGACGCGTTTCCGGGGCACGCCACCTACACCAACGTCAACGATCTGCTCGCCGAGGAGGAGCTTGACGGCGTGATCGTGGCGGTGGCCCACGCGGCGCACCATGTGGTCGCCGCCGCCTGCCTCGACTCGGGGCGGCACGTGATGCTCGAGAAACCCATGACGCTCACCGCCACCGATGCGCGCGACCTGGTCGACCGGGCCGCCGCGGCGGAACGGGAACTGATCATCGGCTATCCCTGGCACTTCACCCGCACGGCTCAGCGCGCGCGCGAGGTCATCACCAGCGGCGAGCTTGGCGAGCCGCAGCACGTGGTGAACGCCTACGCCTCGATGATCATCGAGTTTCTGCGCGGCAACGCCGAGGCCTACCGCCCGGTGTTCGATTGGAAGGTCGTTGGTCCGGACGCGGTCTACAACGATCCCCGCATGTCCGGCGGCGGCGAGGGCCACCTGCAGATCACCCACTCGTCGGGACTGATGTTCTTCGTCTCCGGCCTGCGCGCCGAACGCGTGTCGGCGGTCATGAACAACTACGACCTGCCGCTGGATCTGGTCGACGCAATGAGCGTTCAGTTCGAGGGCGGCGCCGTGGGCGTCGTGGCCGGTACCGGCAACATGCCGACGGGCGACGCCGGCCAGTTGGACGTGCGCGTCTACTGCGAGAACGGCTACGTCCTGCTCGACGCGATCAAGGGCCACCTGACCATCACCCGCCACGACGGTCCGACCGAGGAAGTGAGCATTCCCAACGCGGACGACACCTACCCGCGCTTCACCACCGCGGCCAACCTGGTCGACGTGTGCCTGGGGCGCGCGCCGAACGGGTCGCCGGGGACGATCGGCCTGCGGAGCGTTGAGCTGCTGGACGCGGCGTATCGCTCGGCGGCCGACGGCGGCAGCGTCGTCGCCGTCAGCGAGCTCTACGACTAACTAACCGCCTCGACGTCGGCCCACATGAAGTAGTGGTCGGAGGGCCATACGCCGTCGGGCCGGTCGCGCACGACCTCGCAGGCGAGCACGCTCGCAGCGCCACGGAGCATGATCCAGTCGATGCGCTGCGGATGGGCTGCCGACGGGTCGCCGAAGCCGTGTCGTGTCGGACCTGAGTCCGGTTGGTCCGGGTTTGCGCCAGTCCAGGCATCGCGCCAGCCGACCTCTTCCAGCGTGGTCAGGGGCGCGCTGCCCGCGCCGGCGTTGAAGTCGCCCATGAGCACCTGGGGCGTCGCATCCGGCCAGGCGGCGGCGTCCTCCGCAAGCAGCCGCGCCGCGCCGGCCCGCGCCTGCTCGCTGACGTGGTCGAGGTGCGTGTTGGAAATCCGCCATTCCCTCCCTGAGCCGTCCGCAAGCACCAGCCAGTTGACGTGGCGGGCGTACTTGGCGCCCCAACCGGTTGACCCCGGCACGTGCGGCGTCGGCGACAGCCAGTACCCGCCCCGGTCCACAACTGTCAGGGACCGGCGGACGAAGATCGCGTTCCGAGGATGCCCATGCGGATCCTGGCGCAGCCCGTGCCAGGCATGCTCCGGCACCGCGTCCGCGATCCACTCCACCTGCTCGATGGTCGCCTCCTGCACACCCAGGACATCGGGGGTGCACGCAGCAATCACCCGCGCGCAGACATCCTTCCGACTCTCCCAGGAGTAGCCGTCGTCGGCGCGGTCGGCATTGCGGAGGTTGGCCGTCATCACGCGCACGACTGGCTCCCATCGGCGGCGGCATCGCGAACAGATTGGTGAAAGTTCGTCATTCCCGCGGAGGCGGGAATCCACCCCCGGTCGGCCTCCCGTCGTTCCGGTCTTGATCCGGGCCTATCCGCGGGCCACCAACGACTAGGCTCCGGCCCAATCGGAAACTGAAGAGGCGCCCGCTCGTACCGCCTGCGGTACCGTGCCAACAAACCATGCTTGTGGTCACGCATCAGGCCGCGCTCGCCTTGCGCGCCGCCGTCGACGACGCGGCGCTTGCCGAGAAACGCGTCATCCGCGCGCATGCCTTTCGCAACGCGGCCGGCGAGTTGGACGTGCGTCTCGAGTCCGACGAGTTGCTCGACGGTGACAAGACGGTGACGTTCGACAACCGGCCCATCCTGGCTGCGGATGCCGAAGCGGCGGCGGTGCTGAGCGGACACACGCTGACCATTGAAGAACGCGGCGGCCGAGCGCGGTTCGCCTTGCGGAAGACGCCCTCGGAGGACTCGTCGAGCGACGACTGACTCTGGCACGACGGCCACCGGCTAGCTTCCTTCCAGCAACGGCGCCACCAGGTCGGCCAGCTGCTCGTCGTCGATCGGACCCACCCAGCGCCGCACGAGCACGCCGGTCCGCGAGATGACGAACGTCTCCGGCAAGCCGGTCACTCCGTACTCGACGGGGATCGACCGGGTGGTGTCCTCGGCATTGGCGTAGGTGATGTCGAATTCGTCCAGGAACGCCCGGGCCTGCGCCTCGTCGTCCCACACGTCGACGCCGATCACGACCAGCCCGTCTGGACCCAGGCGCTCGGCGGCGCTCTGCAGCACCGGGGCCTCCACCCGGCAGGGGGGGCACCAGGACGCCCAGAAGTTCAGCAGCACGACCTGCCCCCGAAAGTCGGAAAGTTGCAGCTGCTCCCCGTCGTAGGTGGTCAGCACAAAGTCGGGCGCCGGGCGCGGGTCCAGATCGACCGTGCGCCCCGTGGCGAAGATGCCGAACTGTCCCTGGTCGGTCTGACCGCGCAACGCCAACGCCATCACGACGATGAAGGCCAGGAGCAGGGCAACCGAGACGCCGGCAATGGCGACGCGCAGACGCAGGGGAAGAATGGGCGTTGGGTCCATCATGCTTCCCGCGTCGCTGGTCGAAATCGCTTCCGCCGGCTCGGATTCGCGCATGTCTGTGAATATACCCACGGTCCGGCGAGCACCGATTGCCGCCCGGCTACGTATTCCTCACTGAACGGGGGCTTCCGAGGGCGTAATCTCAGGTATCGGATCCGGCGTATGCCCGGTGGATCGGCTGAGACGGCGAGCCTGCGAACCAGGCACTATTGGATAGAACGAATCCTGGAGGGGGACGCGCAGTGAGTACGGGGATGCCGGTGCGGTGGATGTCGCGCCGCCGGTTGCTGATCGGCGGGGCGGTGGTCGCCGCGACCGCGCTGGCGGCGTGCGGTGAGGCCGAAGACGACGAGCAGGTCGCCGCCGAGGCGGAAGCGACGGCTGTCGCGAGTCCGCAGGCCACGGCCGTGGCAACGCCCGCGGCGACGGCTGCCGCGACGGCAGCGCCAGACCCGACGGCCACGGCCGCCCCTGAGCCGACGCCCACGCCCGTCCCCGAGCCGACGCCGACCGCCACTCCCGAACCCGAAGAGTCCTCGACATCGGAATCCGACGTCAGGAGCTTTCCGGCCGGCGACCGGATGACGGCCCCCGATTTCACCTGGGAGCACTACGCGCCCAGCGATTCCCTGGGCCGCATGTCCATGACGCTCGCCGACATCCTGGCCATTGGAAAGCCCGTGGTGCTCAACTTCTGGGCCGGCCTGTGTCCCCCGTGTCGCCGTGAGATGCCCGAGTTTCAGGAGGCCTATGACGAGTTCAAGGACCGCGTCATCCTCTTTGGCGTGGACGTCGGCCCGTTCGTGAACCTCGGATCCACCGAAGACGCCGTCAGCCTGATGTCGGAGTTGGGGATCACCTACCCGCTCGGGACGACGTTCCACAACAAGATCCTGATCGAGTACCGCATCCTCGGCATGCCGGCCACCGTGTTCATCACTCCGCGCGGCACCGTCGTCCGCACCTGGAACGGCGTGCTCGACAAGAACGGCTTGCTCGACCTGGTCGCCGAGCTGGAAGAAGCCTCGGAGGCCGGGCAATGAGCGCCGGCGACGCCTCGGCGGCGATGTCGAAGCCGCGCAAGCGCCCAAAGGGCGCGGCGATCCTGGCCTATGCCATTCCGGCCGCCGTGGTCGGGGCGCTGATCGGCGTGCTCGTCTCGGTTCAGGGAAACGCCGAAGCCGCCTTTGCCGACTTCGCCGGGGCGCTCCCTATCGGGTTTGCCGCTGCTGCGGGGCTGGTGGCCAGCGTGAATCCGTGCGGCTTCTTCATGCTGCCGTCGTATATCGCCTATCAGTTGGGCACCGAGGAAGCCGGCTACAACGAGGTCGCGGCGCCGCTGCGCGTGGCTCGCGCCCTTGGGGTGGCCATCACGGCGACGCTCGGATTCGTGCTGATCTTCGTCGCCTTCGGGGCGATCGTGTCCGCGGGCGGCTCGGCGCTCGGCCAAGTCTTTCCCTACCTGGGGCTGGTCATTGGGCTGGCGATGGTCGGATTCGGCGTCTTCCTGCTGGTGTCGCACCGCTATGTGGGCATCCTCGCCGCCAGCCGCATCCAGGTGACGCCGCGCCGCAACCTGGGCAACGCGTTCGTCTTCGGCATCGCATACGCCGTCGGATCGCTCAGCTGCACGCTGCCGATCTTCATGGTCGTGGTGGGCGGGTCGCTCGCGACGGAGGGATTCTTCGAGTCCCTCAGCCAATACGTGGCCTACTCGCTCGGCATGGGCGTCGTGATCGTGGCGGTGACGTTGGGCGCGGCGCTGTTCCGCGACGCCATCTCGCGCTGGCTGCGTGGCGCGCTGCCGCACGTCCACCGCGCCAGCTCGTTCTTCATGCTCGGCGCCGGGGCCTACCTCATCTGGTACTGGCTGGTCTTCGCGGACATTTTCGGGGTGTTCATCTAGGCGACAGCGTTCTCGACTGGTCGTTTGGAACCCATTTCGTCATTCCGAACGAAGTGAGGAATTCAATGACGTTGGTGCACGCTCCGCGCGCCTTGGATTTCTCGCCTGCGACTTGAAAGTGTCATTCCGAACGCAGTGAGGAATCTAACGACGTTGCGCCTCCTTCCTGCCCCTTAGATTTCTCGCTCTGCTCGAAATGACAGGCTGCGGTTCGGCCCCCTGACTCCGGGTCGGCTCAGGTCTCGTCCACCGCGCTCGCGTTCCGCTCCCACTCTTCCCGCAATAGCCCGAAGTTCGCCGCGTCATAGGCCCGACCGTGGAAGACCCAGTGCTGGCGCAGCGTTACCTCGTGCCGCATGCCGACCTTCTCCATCACCCGCGTCGAGCCGACGTTTGCGGTAATCGCGTGCGCGAGAATTTTGCGGAGCGGGAGTTTGCGAAACGCTTCGTCGACCACCGCCGACGCGGCTTCGGTCATCAGACCGCGGCCCCACAACCACCGGGCCAGCTCGTAGCCGAGCTCCGCCCGCCCGTGCCGACGCTCCGGCGTCAATCCGACTCGTCCGACCACGCAGCCCTCGTGCTCGAGCGCCCAGTGGGACTCGGTTCGCCAGTCTTTCAGGACGTGCGATGCGACAAACTCGTCGGCGTGTTGGCGCTCGTAGGGCTCCGGGATCCCAGGGAGAAACCGTCCCCATTCAGGGTCCCGCGCATAGGCATACACGTCCTCCGCGTCGGTGAGCCTGTATCGCCGCAGGAGCAGCCGCGGCGTTTGGATCGACTCCGACAGCGGCGGCCAGTCGTCGTCGGTCATTTCGTGCGCCGCTCGATTCGCGCGGCGGCCACCCGCTGCTCCCATTCTTCGCGTAGGAGGCCGTAGTGCACCGAGTCGCAAGTCTGGCCTTGGCACACCCAGTGCTGACGCATCACTCCTTCCCGCTGCATGTCGACCTTCTGCATGACTCGAATCGACCCGACGTTTTCGGCGATTGCGCCCGCGGCGATCTTGCGCAGAGGCAGGCATCGGAATGCCTCGTCGATGACTGCCGACACGGCTTCGGTGGTGAGGCCGCGTCCCCATAGCCACCGAGCGATCGAATAGCCGAGATCCGCCCGCCCATGCCGCGGCGCCAGACGCAGCCTTACCCTGCCGATCACCCGCCCTTGGTGCTCGATCGCCCAGGCAGGTTCTTGCCGCCAATTCGCCAACACTTGGCCAGCCACAAAGACATCCGCATGTTGCCGCTCGTAGGGCCGCGGGACGGGGGGCATGAAGCGCCCCCACTCCGGGTCGCGTGCGTAGGCGAACACGTCCTCCGCGTCGGTGAGCCTGTAGCGCCGTAGAAGCAGCCGCGGCGTTTGGATGGATTCCGGCAGCGGCGGCCTGCCGTCGGACGTCATGCGGGAGCACCCCGCTCGTCGGGAGCGGCGCCAGACGGCGGCTGCCACTCTTCGCGGAGCAGCCCGTAGCGAACTTCGTCAAGGGATTCACCGCGATGGACCCAGTGCTGTCGAAGCAGTGCCTCGCGCTGCATGCCGAGTCTTTCGAGCAGCCGAGTTGACCGGACGTTGCCGGCGCTTGCCGTTGCGGTGACCTTGCGGATCGGCAGCCGTCGAAATGCCTCGTCGATGACCGTCGCGGCAGCCTCGGACGCAAGGCCGCGGCCCCACAGCCACCGGGCCAGCTCGTAGCCAATCTCCGCCCGCCGATTCCGTCGAGCCAGCCACAAGCTCAACCCTCCGACGACTCGTCCTTCCTGTTCAAACGCCCAGGCAGGGTTCTTGCGCCATTTCGCCAATACGCGCTCGGCCAGAAAGGCCTCGGCATGACGCCGCTCGTAGGGCTGTTCGTGAGCAAGAAAGCGTCCCCATTCCGGGTCGCTCGCATAGGCGTATATGTCATCCGCGTCATCGAGCCTGAACGGCCGCAGGAGCAGCCGCGGCGTTTGGATGGACTCCGGCAGCGGCGGCCACTCCTCGGCGGTCATCCCGAATCGCTTGACCTCACGGTGGGCCGCGGAATGATTGCCGGCGCCAGGCTGGCCTCCAGCACGTCGTCCACGGCATTGCGCCCGATGGCGTCCTTGGTCACCAACAGCGCCTCGCGGAATACCTCGAGGGTGATGCCGAGGTCGCGGTCGTCGTGCGCCGAGCTGTGGCGCGGATGCGTGTTGAACAGGACGCCCCGCTTGGCGGCTTCCTGCGCCACCAGCGCATTCAGCCTTTTGGACTCGTCGGCATCGAACGGATCGGTGAAGGTGATGCCCGGCGTCGCCGGCATTCCGGAAATCTTGACCGGCAGGTCCACCTCGTCCAGCACCTCCTGCATGCCCGACTGCAAGCGCTCGCCGAAGTCCGCCAGTTGCCCCGGGACGTCGCGCCGTTCGATTTCGGTCAGCGTGGTAATCGCCGCCGTGATGCCCACCAGGTCGCTCCAGTAGGTGCTGCTGACGAACATGTCCGCCGCCGGCTCCATGACCCACCGCTTGCCGACCACCGCGCCCATGGCGTAGCCGTTCGAGATGGCCTTGGCGAAGCACGCCAGGTCCGGGACCACGCCCACGAAGTCCTGGATCCCGTTGGCGCCGTAGCGGAAGTTGGTGGTGACCTCGTCGAAGATCAGCACCACGTTCTCGCGGGTGGCCAGCTCGCGCACGCCTTCCAGATAGCCCTCGGGCGGGCGAATGGCGAGCAGGATCGGTTCCATCATGATGCAGGCCACCTGGCCGCGATGCTGCTCCAGCAGCCGCTCCAGGGGCTCGAGTTCGCCCCAGGGGAACGGAATGGCGGTGCCTTCAAGCGCCTTGGGCACCCCGGTGGGTCGGATGTTCGGCAGGGCGAACGGATCGAACGCGCCCTCTTTCAGGTGGCCGGCGGCCAGATACCAGTCGTGCCAGCCGTGGTAGCCGCTGAACAGCACCACGTCCCGGCCGGTGGCGCCGCGGGCAATGCGCACGGCGATGGCGCAGGACTCGCCGCCGCCCTTGGAAAAGCGGGCCATGTCCGCGCACGGGATGCGGTCGATGAGCAGCTCGGCCAGCTCGATCTCGCGCTCGCTGTTGAGCGAATAGGTCGCGCCCTTGCCGATCTGCTCGATCACGGCGTCGTCCACGACGTCGTCGGCGTATCCGAGGATGGCGGAGGTCACCGACATGCCGTAGTCGACATATTCCACGCCCTGGTCGTCCCAGATGTGCGAGCCCTTGCCGCGCTCGGCGTACACCGGGGCAAAGCCGTTGGAGAAGGCGTAGGGCCGGCGGCTGATGAGCTGCGAGCCGCCCGGAATGATGCGATTGGCGCGCTCCCAGAGCGCGTAGGAGCTGGCCACGTCGTGTGTGCGGGGATCTTTCACGTCATGCCGCCTTTGCCGATGGGTACGGGGATAGGGTTGCCGTTGCCGGGAGCGCCAGTTCAAGGTAGCGCCGGCGCTGCCGGATGCCAATAGGGGCCATTGCTAGACTCGCCCGCTTGCTCTCCCGCTATGGCCCGGTGATCCGCCGAGTTCTTGAAATACCGGACCCGGGTCTGCGCGAACCGTGCGCGCCGGTTGCCGAGATCACGCCCGAACTCACGCGCCTGGCCGGCGACATGTTCGAGACCATGCACGCAAATGCGGGCATTGGACTGGCGGCGCCGCAGGTCGGGGTGCACGCGCGCCTGTTCGTGCTGGAGCTGCCGCCGGACGACGACGACCCGCTGTCCGGAAGCCGGTTCGTGTTGATCAATCCCGAGGTCGAGTTGGCCGGCGCGCGCAAGGACATGGTCGAGGGCTGTCTCTCACTGCCTGGATTCCGCGCGATGGTGACTCGCGCCGAGGGCGTGACGGTGGCCTTCACGCAGCTCGACGGCGCGCGAGTCTCCCTGGATGCGCGCGGGCTTTTCGCCCAGGCGGTGCAGCACGAGGTCGATCACCTCAACGGCGTGCTTTTCATCGACCATCTCAAGTCGCTGCTGGACCTGGAGAAGATCCCGCCCGAAATGCTGGACTGGACCGACGAGGCGGAAGCCGAGGCGGCGTAGGTGCCCGAACCGGGCGACGCTGACCGCGGGATCCGTGCGGCCCCGCGGCATGGCAGCACCCTCGAAAGGTGTTGCACTTCGTTTGTGACCCTGGGGAATCCACGCTCCGCTTACCCAGGCATCGGGCGCGTCAATCGGCCGCGCGGTAGCCTCGGCACGGCACGTCAGGCGATTACACCGCACGGAGGGTTCCCATGGAGCGGGTCTGCTTCACCTTTCAGATCAAGCCCGGCACCGAGGACGAGTACAAGCGCCGTCACGACGAAATCTGGCCGGAGTTGGTGGAGGCCATCCGCGAGTCGGGCTTCACCAACTACTCGCTATTCCGGCGCGGGCTGCAGGTCATCGCCTACGCCGAGTGCGAGCCCGACGTCGCCACCGCCTTCGGCAAGATCGGGTCCTACGACGTCAACACCCGCTGGAGCGCGTGGTTCGAGGACGTCATCGAGGTGTTGACCGACGAGGACGGCCAGATGTTCTTCGCGCCCGAGGTCTGGCACCTGGACTGACGGGCGCTCGCGGTCCGTGCACCAAGCTCCATCCGGTGGCCCCGGCTGCGCGCAGCCTGGGATGTTCAGTCCCGGCCGGTCCCACGCTGCACGCAGCGTGGGCCACCGAGCCGCTCACCCTGTCACTCCGAGCCGCCCCGCTCTGTCATTCCGAGCCGCAGGCGAGGAATCTCGATTCCCGACCCTGGCCGCGAGGTTGAGGATCGAGACTCCTCACGTTCGTTCGGAGTGACGTGTCAGGGCGCTCGAACGACGTGTCAAGGGCCGGCAACGGGGCCAGCGTTAGGTCTGACAACTCGCACGGCCGGCGCACGACGTTCGCATCCTTGGCCGCCGCCGAGCCGGACGGCTAAGGTGGGCGATCGGCGACCCATCCAGGCGGCCCCAATTGGCTAACACCTCCCAACCAAACTTCCTTTTCATCACCACCGACCAGCAGCGGTGGGACGCGCTGGGCATTCACAACCCGCGCATCCGCACGCCGGCGATGGACAGTCTTGCGCGCGACGGCATGCGCTTCGACCGCGCCTATCCCACCAACGCCATCTGCGCCCCCGCGCGCGCCAGCATGATCACCGGCCGCAGCCAGCGCGGGCATCACGTCTTCAACAACGTGAACCTCAGCGAAGCCATTCCCGTCGTCGGCGACTCGCTGCGCCAGGCCGGCTACGCCACGGCGCTGGTCGGCAAGCCGCACTTCAAGAGCGGCGAATACGAGGACGTGCTGCCGGACCATCCGCCGCCCGGCGCGCCGGTCGATCCCGACGACGGACTCTGGTACGGGCCGTATTTCGGGTTCGACTACGTCGAGATCCTCGGCGCGCACACCTATCCCAAAGGCCACTGGCGCGTTTGGCTGGAGCGGCACCACCCCGAGGGCCTGGAGCTGTGGAAGCCGGTGAACGCGCTGGAGACGCGCACCGGCGCCTTTCATAGCTGGAAGAACGCCGTTCCCGCCGAGTGGCACTACACCCACCGCACCGCCGACCGCACCGTCGACTGGCTGAACGACCATGGCTGCGAGCGGCCCTTCTTCCTCTGGATGTCGTTCTACGACCCGCACCAGCCGTTCACCCCGCCGCGTCCCTACTGCGACATGTACGACCCGGCGGACATGCCCCCGGCCGTTCCGCGCGAGGACGTGAGCAACAAGCCGCCGCAGTATCAGTACGCCCGCGACGGCCTGCCTTACCAGGGCTACGACACCACCAGCGGCTGGGACGGCGACCATCACGGCGAGATCGTGGCCCACTACTACGGCATGACCACCTTCATCGACGACGGCATCGCCCGCGTGCTGGCCGAGCTCGAGCGGCTGGGCCTGGCCGAGAACACCCATGTGATCTTCAGCTCCGACCACGGCGAGGGCCTCAACGACCACGGCATCGCCGCCAAGCCGATGATGTCCTACGAGTGCGTCAACCGGGTTCCGTTGCTATGGCGGCACCCCGCATCGGTCGAGGCCGGCCGTGTGCACGCCGGCGTGATGACGCAGCTCGATCTCGTCCCGACCTGGCTCGACCTCGCGGGCGCGGATCCGCTGGTCGGCCAGGAGGGCCGCTCCTTCGCCCCGCTGCTGCGCGGCGAAACGGAAACGCATCGCGACGCGGTCATCGTCGAGCGCATCGCCATCTTCGGCAGCGGAATACCGGAGCTTGTGGGGTCCGGCAAGGCGCACCCGGCGCCCATCACGCAGCGGGTCAAGATGCTCGTCACCGAGGACTGGAAGCTGCTGCACTACGGCACCACCGAGTACGGCGAGCTCTACAACGTCAACGACGACCCGGAGGACCTGAACAACCTCTGGGACGACCCGGCGCACGCCGCTGTGCGAGCGCGGCTGGTCGAGCGCCTCTTGATCGAACTGATCAATGAGGAAGGCGGCGATCCACACCTGGTGACGGACAGTCAACCGATCGCCGGCAGCCTGCGCGACGCGCGCCTCATGGAGCCGCAGCCGGAAGTCAAGGCCGACCTTTCGGAGCGTCTGCGCGACCTATTGGCATAGGCGCGGACCGGCGGGCGGCGCCTAGTCGGCTTGCGCGCCTCCGCGCAGCGGCGCGGACACGGCGTGCAGATGCCGCAGCGGCTCGACCAGTCCACGGAGCGGTCCGGTGACCGCGTAGTCGACCGCTCGCTCCGCGCAGAAGGCCTCGACGATCGGCTGCGCCGCGCTCAGCCGGTTGCGCGCCATCGCCGGGAACAGGTGATGCTCGATCTGATAGTTCAAGCCGCCGTACAGAAAGTCGGTCACGGGATGCGACGTCACGTTGCGCGCCGTGAGCACCTGCTCCCGCAGATAGTCCATGCGGTTGGACTCGTCGATCATCGGCATGCCCTTGTGATTGGGGGCGAAGACCAGCGTGTTGTAGAGCCCGAATGTCATTTGGTGGATGAAGAGGAACGCCAGGCCCAGTCCCCAATGGCCGATCTGAATCAACAACGCCACGTAGAGCAGCGCGTGCAGCGCCAACGCCAACCCTTCTGCCGTTCGACGCGGGGACCTGCCGCTCAGCACCTGCGCCACGGCTTGCGCCCGCATCCCAAACGCCTGAAACGAGCCCAGGAAGAGATAGAGAATGGCCTGGTAGGCAATGATCGGATAGAACCTGCGTTTGCGGTCCTTGATGCTCGCTGACTCGAAGACCAGCATCGGATAGTCCAGGTCCGGATCCTGCTCGCTGTGATTCGGCGTGGCGTGGTGCTGGTTGTGCTTGGCCGTCCACCACGAGTAGCTCACGCCAATGAGCAGGTTGCCGATGATGAGCCCAACCGAGGAGACCAGGCGCGAACGGTGGGTGATCTGCCGATGGGCCAGGTCATGGCCGAGGAACCCCACGTGCGTGAACACAAACCCGAGAAAGACCGACGCAACGAGGACGACGGCTGGGTGGTCGAACGCAATCACGACGGCGATGTTGATCGCGTAGAGCACGGCCGTGCTCGCGAATTTCAAGGCGAAATAGCGCGGCTGCGGCTCAAATAGCCCCGCGTCCCTGACTCGGCGTTTGAGCTCCGCGTAGTCGGGCGACGGCGGGAGTATCGATCGCGTGCGCCCCGAGGACGTCGCGCCTATCGGGGCGGACGCGTCAGGCGCCACGCGTTGTCGCGAATCCTGGGTGCAGCCGCTGACAACGCAAACGCCGTCCGATTCTCACCATATGGGGGGATGCTGTCCGTCGTGCCGGGGCAGAGCCCCAAGATTCGCCCTTTGTACTACACATCGGCACGGTTGCCTTGGCGCGTGACCATCGGCCGGGCGTCGCGATTTGCCCCGGTGGCGCCGGAAGGGCAGGTTTGAAACCTGCCCCTACCAAACTCCAGGGGCCACGAACGTAGGGGAGGGTTTCAAACCCGCCCAGGTCCAACCCATGTGCCTCCGAGGCGTAGCATGGTCTAGCCGCACCCCCGACCGGCCCTCGCAACCGCGCGCTCATGGCACGTCCTCGCGCCGACTTCGTCACGATCTTCGCCGTCCTGGCGGTGACGGCCGTCGTGGCCACCGCTCCGGGGCCGCTGCTCGTCGTGATCCGCCAAGAGTTCGGGCTCACGTTTGCGGAGTTGGGGTTGATCTTCTCCGCCCAAGCGCTGGCGGGCATGCTCACCAACATTCCGGCCGGAATGGCCGCCGATCGCCTGCCGGCGCGCGTGCCCATTGCCTCCGGCGCTCTTGTGCTCGGCGCCGGCACGCTGCTCATGGCGGTGGCGCCCGGCTTCCCGGTTCTTCTGGCGGGCATGCTGATTGGCACGGTGGGCGCCACGTTCATGATCGCCAGCAGCCTCGCCTACACCGTGGCGCAGGCGGGCGCCGAGCAGCGCGGCCGCGTCACCTCGCGCGTGATGTCCGGCGTCCAGGTTGGCGCGTTCATCGGACCGGCGCTGGCCGGCGTCATAGCCGGCGTCCTCGGGTGGCGCGCGGCGTTGGTCGCGCCGGCCATGCTTAGCCTCGGCGCGGCCGCTGCCGTGCTGCCGCTGATTCGCGCCGAGGCGCCGCCACAACCGCGGCGCCAGGCCCGCGCATTTGGTCTCAGCGAGATGCGCCTGCCGCGCGCCGTCTGGCCCATCATCGCGCTGGCCATGCTGCTCACGGGTCCGGTCATTGGGCAGAGCCGCGTGGTCCTGCCGCTCTACGCCGGCGAGGGGCTTGCCTTCGAGCCGGCCGTCGTGGGTGCGGCCATCTCGGCCATGAGCGCCGCCCGCGCCGTCCTCACGTTCCTCAGCGGAAGCCTGATGGACCGCGCCGGTCGCGGCGTCGCCTTCTACGCGATGGTGCTCGGAGCGCTGGGCGCGGGGTTGTTGTTCACACTGCCCGTCGGACTGGTGGCGTTCATCCTGGCGGGCATGCTGACCTCGGTCACCGGACTGGGGGCCGTGTTGCCGTCGGTGCTCATCGGCGACCGAATCCCAAGGGCCTATGTGGGCCGATCGCTCGGCGTGCTGCTGACGGCGGGCGCCGTCGTCCAACTCGGCGTGGCGCCGGCGGTGGGCTTCCTGCTCGACGTTCACGGCTACGCGGTCGTGGGACTCGTCATGGCCGTCCTGATCGGCCTGGCGGGAATCATCGGCTGGCGGGTCGTGGGCGACCTGCCGTGGAAGCGGCGGGCGCCCAGCGATTCGCTCGCGTAATGCGATGATGTGCCCATGCGAATTCCCGCCACGATCGCCGATGTCCTCGCGGCTGCCCTAGCGCTGGCCGAGCGCAAAGGAGGCAGCCTTGGCAGCGCCGTGTCCGAGTTGGCGCGACGCGGGTTCAGACGTGCGTCCAGCGTTCGGATAGACCGGGACCCGACAGTGTTCGCCGTTTCGGTCGATTCCCAACCCATCACCAGCGACGACGTCTACCGATCACTGGATGAGTGGCCGTAGCCTCGCGCCCTAAGGCCGGCGTCGCCAGCTACCGTGCCGGCACGTCTCCGTAGGTGACGCCGCGTTCCAGCCAGAACTTGAGCAGGGTCAGCGCCTCTCCCCATCCGGCGGCGCAGCCGATGGCGGTGTCGACGTCGTCCATCGGATAGCCGGCGTCTTGCACGCGCACCCGCGTTCCGGTCTCGAGCCGCTCAAGCTCGAATGACACGGTGGTTGGTGTCTTGCCCGGCTGCCACTGGAAGACGAACCGGCGGTTTGTCTCGACCTCCAGCACCGGACCCCCGTCTTCCGCGGTGATTCGCTCGGCGCCGAAGTTGACCCATCGCAAGCGGATTTGGCCTCCGGGCACCGCGTCCAGCGTCGTTCCGTTGGTGAACCAGGAGTCCCATCCCTCCGCCGTGGTCAGGGTCCTAAAGACCTCTTCGATCGGAGCATTGATATAGGTGAGGTGTTCGACGGATGGGGCGGCGACCTCACCCATTGGCATCCTCATCCAAGAGCGACGGGAGCAAGCGACCGCATCGGTGCTGGTGAACGCGTAGTTGATGCGCTTGCCTGATAGGGTACGCCCAAGCGCGGGTTGACGATATTCGGGGCTTTCTGCCACTAGCTGGGAGTGAGACGCAGATGGACATATTTGCGGGCCTTTTGGAGAACATCGCAGTACTTGGCTTGACTCGCGATCAGCAGATCCTTGTCGCGTTGGCTGTCGGCCTGGCCTGGTTGTCCTTAGCCGTAGGGACGGCATGGTCCGCCGTTCTCCGTGGACATGGTTGGCTTGCTTGGTTTGTCTGCGGTCTATTTGTGGGGCCGCTTGCCCTGTGCTTCGCACTGAGCCTGCAGGACTACCGCAGGGACTGTCCGTAGAGACTGCATCGGACCGCGGTAGTACGGCGTCCGGTATCGCACCCAGGCTGACATCCTCGCCAACACATCCGTCGTGACTGCGGTCGCTACGAATGAACCTGATCAGAGGCGCCGGGTGGTCGTTCTCGCCGGCGGGGGCTCTACCTCGGCTGTCGCCGAATCGATCCACAGGCCGGCGTAGTCGTGGAGCTCTGACAGGACGACGACGCGCAAGTAGTTCACCCCAACCGTCTCGTGCAATTGCGGAACGGTGGCCACCTGCCGACCGTCGACCGAAACGCGGCACGAGCGGTCGTCTTGCGCATCCCACGCCAGTTCAACCGTGTGCCAGCGCCCGGCCTCGAGCGCCGGCTCGCTCGCAATCCGGCCCTCAGGCGCGACCTGGACGTTGAAAGTGTTGTGGAACTGGTCCTGGGGGTCGAACGGGGTCGAGAAGTGGTCCGTCAGGCTGAGACGAAACGGACCGGCGCCCGGTTCCATGCGCAGTCGGACTTGCACCCGTCCCCGCCGTCCGGCGGGGAAGTTCCACACGGCGCCCGCCGTGCGGCCGGGCGCCTGCTTGGTGAGGCGCAGCGCGGAGGCGCCTGCGCGGTCCGGATGCGGTTGCCGCTCGACGCCGGCGGTGCCGAAAATCGACCAGTCATCGTGCCCGCTCGCGAAGTCGCTCGCCTGCCGCGTTTCGTACAGCCACTCCGGGTCCAGCCGGACCATCAGGACGCGGCCCTCGCCCTGGCCCGAGACGATGATGACGCGGTCGTCGCTCGTCACCACGGGGAAGGGATATGCCGTGCCGAAGTCACCCTTGGTGGGGGGCGGATCGTGGCGGCGCGGATCGCGAAGCACCTCGCGGGCGCCCCGCCAGGTCAGGCCGTCGTCTTCTGAGATCGCCGCGTGCAGGACGTGGCGTCCGCCGTAGGCATAGGGGAACCGCTGGCAGCAGTTCCAAATCAGCACCAGGCGGTCGTCACTGAGACGCACCAGGCCGACCGGCGAGTCGGATGAAACGAGCGGCGTCGGCCGGGCCACGGACCACTCCGCGCCGTCGTCCGAGAACGATTCGTAGAGCCGGCCCGTCTGCGTGCGCAGCAGCATCCACACGCGCCCGTCGAGCTTCTGAATGATCACCGGCTCGTCGGCGCCGTAGGCGGGGATTGGCGCCCAGGACTTGATGTCGCGCGTGCCCTGACGCCAGGTGTCCCCGGCGTCGTCGGAGCAGACCACCGTCGAATAGAAGGCGCCGGCGAAGCTGAAGGCGTCGAGCCCGGTGTCGACGCGCTTGGCCCAGGTCTGGCCCGTCGCCCACGCAAACGGCAGCACGATGCGGCCGTTGCGAAGCTGGACGACGCTGTTCAGCGCGCCGGTGAAGCCCTCCCAGATCCGCTTGGGCTCGGTCCATGCGTCACCTCGGTCGCGGGACTTGAGGTGCCAGATGTCCAGGAACTTGCCGTGGTAAGGGCCTTCGTGGGCCACGCCCTCACCGGCCAGCGGCGCGCCGAAGACGCCGGAGCCACGGTCGTGCATGAAGAAGCAATGGACCTCGTCGTCGGCGTCCGCCAGCACCTCCAGGCCGCCCCACAGCCCGCCGGTCTCGGGCAGCGTGAGTACGTCGGGCGCCTCGTACCAGGTGCGCCCGTCGTCGTGCGAGATGATGCGCGCGACGCGCGGGGTGGGGATGTCGGCGTCTTTGAGAAAGAAGCCGTCAAGCCGATCGTCGCGGCGCCGGACCACCATCGGTCGCTCGACATCCGGCGGAAGCTCGATCAGGACCGGTTGCATAGTCTTTCTCCTCCCACTCAGGCACCAGCGCCGGCCATCCAGTCGCCGGTGGACCGGATCACGTTCTTCGCTCGGAGTCGGCACCCTCACGGCTCTCACCGCGGTTGGTGTCGCCCTTGCTCGGAGGCGGTGAGCCGGGCAGTGTCCTCACCGTTGGCTGGAGACTGCGTCTCGCGGATTCGGTTGCCTTCGGCAGCGTCCGAAGCATCCATATCCAGACGACAATCCAGCCGATGACAGTCCATCCAACAATGAGATTTGCAAAGAAGACAGACGCTACTCGCTCATGCTCTTTGAGGTGAGCAACAATGAATGGAGAAAAGTAAAGAAATAAACCAAGAATAATGACTACCGCTGCCAACAGTATTCCGATAGCTGTAAACTCAGATTCAGTATTGTCGAACACTACTTCTTGAATCCTCGTTTAGTCGCGCACCCAACGACCGGCGACATTTAGCTCCGGCACCTCTCTAGTGCACCGATTTGTGCACTGTATCTCACCTGCCGTGCGGCCTCTTCGACCGCCCGGCCGCGACGGCGGTTTAGCGATCGGACACTGGGCGTGCCGTCGCCGGGTCAACGATTTCGACATGTTGAACCAGGTCCGGCAGATCGAAGTCCAGGGGCCCCTCGGCCTGCGCGAGGCGCCCGTCGCGCATGACCATGGTCTGGTCGGCGATCTGGCTCAGCGCCGGATCGTGGGTCGCCACCACGGCGGTCACGCCCTCGGCGGCCACGATGTGGCGGAAGAGCAGCATGATCTCCAGGCCGGTGTTGCTGTCCAGCTCCCCGGTGGGCTCGTCGGCCAGCAGCACGTCGGGTCGATTGGCGATGGCGCGGGCGATGGCCACGCGCTGCTGCTCGCCTCCGCTCAACTCGAACGGGCGGTGATCCGCGCGCGATTCCAGACCGACGAGGCGCAGCACCTCTCGCGTGCGTTCGCTCCACGTCGCCGACGGGGCGCGCGCCACGCGCAGGGCCAATTCCACGTTCTCCCGGGCCGAGAGCACCGGCAGCAGAGCGAAGGTTTGAAATACGAATCCAAGACTGCTCCGGCGCACGGCGGCCAGCTCGTCCTCGCTCAATGTTCCGAGATCCGCGCCGTCGAAGAGCACGCGCCCCTCGGTCGGCAGGTCCAGGCCGCCGATCAGGTTGAGCAGCGTCGTCTTGCCCGAGCCGGACCGCCCGCGGAGGGCGTAGAGACCGCCGCGCGCGATGTCCCAGGTCGCGTCGGCGACGGCCGTCACCGCCGCGGCGCCTTCCCCGTAGCGTCGCGACACGTCGAGCAGCTGCACGACCGGCGGACCCGGAGTCGAAGTCATGGTCTGGCCTCGCTTCCGCCGCGCTCGCTGGAGGGACCCGCCGGCCGCACCACCAGCCGTCCCTCGTCGGCGTCCACGTCCACCGTCGCGCGTCCCGAGATGCCCAACTCCTCGAGGTAGTCACGGGGAATCTGCAGACGGCCCGTCTCGTCGACGATCACGTATTCCTCGTGCGCCGGCTCGTCGGTCCCCGGCAGCCCCACGCGTTGCACGATCTCCGAGCTGGTCTGACCGTCGCGAATGGCGACCACGCGGCCCACGTGGCGCGTGACGTCCCGGTCGTGGGTCACGATCATCACCGTCAGCCGACGCTCCGCGTTGAGCCGCCGCAGCAGCTCATAGATGTCGCCGGCCGTCTGGTTGTCGACCTCGCCCGTAGGCTCGTCGGCCAGCAGCAGCTCGGGCTCGTTGGCCAGCGCCACGGCAATCGCCACGCGCTGTTGCTCGCCGCCCGAAAGCTGCGGCGGCCGATGGCTCATTCGCTCCGACAGGCCACACGCCGCCAGCAACTCCCGCGCGCGCCGCTGCTCCGTCGGCCCCGCGCCGCCCGCGAACAGCATGGGCGCCAAGACGTTGTCCAGGGCGCTGAGGTATGGGATGAGGTTGCGCGCGCTCTGCTGCCACACGAATCCCACGTCGTAACGCTTGTACTCCGCGAGCTCCGCGCCGGAGGCGTTGACCAGATCGACCCCGCCGACGCGGCACGCGCCGGCCGACGGCCGGTCGAGTCCGCCCAGGATGTTGAGCAGCGTGCTCTTGCCGCTGCCGCTGTTGCCCACGATGGCCATCATTTCGCCCGCGGCAACCTCGAGATTGAGTCCGCGCAGCGCGACAACCTCCAGCTCGGCGATCTTGTAGATGCGCACCAGATCCTGGCAGCGCACGTGAACCGCCGCGCTCATCCGGTTTCCTCGCCAAACTTGATGGCCTCGTGCGTGCGCACGCGCCGCAGAAGCCAGATCGAGAGCGGCAACGCCGCGACGATGAGCACGCCGAACACCACATAGATTTTGGCGACGTCGTCCCAGGCGGTATCGACGATGAAGGGTGGAAAGGCGTCGCGCTCCCCGGCGCTCAGCTCCAGGAACGGCACGAACAGGGCGGCGGTCACCATGCCGATGGCCGTCCCGACGGCCGTACCGAGCAGCACCAGGAACCCCTGCTCCAGCGCCACGATGGCGGCCATCTGGCGCGTGGAAATCCCCATGGCGCGCAGGATGCCGAAGTCCTGCACGCGCCGGCGAAACGACAGGACCGCGTGCATGCCGAAGCCGCTGAGCGTCAGGACCGCGGCGACGATGAACGCCAGCGTCAGCAGGCCGAACGTGCCGACCAGCACGGCATCGCTGCGCGCCTCGACGATCTCGTCCCTGGCGTCCACGGTGCGCAGCGCCCGGATGTCCAGGTCGTTCAGCGGCTGGATGAGCTCCTGGGCCGGAGCGTCAGGCTGCAGCCGCACCAACGTGTTCCACGGCGAGCGTCCAATGACGCGGCTGACGTAGGTGAGATTAGCCACCGCGAACGAGCCCAGACCTCGATTGTGTCCCGGCAGCGCGTCCATCCACCCCACGACCACAAACGGCACCACCACCCGGTTAATCTCCATCGTCACGGAATCGCCAAGCTGCACGCCCATGGTTTCGTGAAACGGCTCGCGCTCCAGGATCGCGCCGCGATCGTCCGCCGCCAGCGCGTTGGCCAGCGCATTGAGCGACGTTGTGGCGTAGTCGTCGCGCCAGGCAATGGTCCGGGCGAACGGAATTGGATCGACCGCGTGCAGCCGAAGCTCGCGCAGCGCGTTCACCGACGGCGTGTCGACGTGCAAAAGCGCGTTCTTGACCCAGTGTCGCGCCGCTTCCGTGACGACCTGCCGGCCGCCGTCGTCCACCACATCCAGGTGCCGATCGACCGGGGCGATGTACCAGGACCTCGCGTCGGCGTCGAAATGCCCGCTCTCGACGAATTGCGCATCGGCGCCGGTGGTGAAATAGACGCGATCGATGATGTTGCGATCGATCGTCGCGGCGAACGACGCGCTGAAGGCCCCCAGGGCAAAGGTCAGCGAGAGCAGCAAGACCAGGCTGGTGTAGTGGGCCGGGCTGCGGCCGACCTGGCGCAGGGCCACGAAGGCGCTCACGCCGGACACCCGCGAGGTGAGCGCCGCGAGCGCGCGCACGAGATAGGGAAACGCGCGAAGGGCGAATACCGAAACCGCGAAGATGAAGAGAATCGGCGCCAGCACCAGCAGCGTGTCGGCCAGCAGAAGGTCATCCTCGGTCTCGCCGGGCAGCGCGTCCACGCTGCGCAGCAGGTAGAACCCCGCAACCGCCGCCGCCAGCAGCAGCACGTCGAGCAGCCGCCGCTGATAGAGCGGTCGGTCCAGGCTGCGCGAGGCCTGCTGCTTGGCGCCCACGATGCTCAGCCGCGCCGCCGCCACGACCGGGCCCAGCATTGCCAACAGACTGACTCCGATGGCCGCCGCGCCGACGGCCACGTGGGTGCCCGTCAAGGCAATGTCCAGCAGCGTTCGCGCATCGAAGGCCAGGAAGCTCGCCGCCTGCCCGATGGCCTGGGCAAAGCCCACGCCCAGCGCCAGGCCTATCGCCAGCGCCGGCGCCCCAATCAGCAGCCCCTCGATCAGATACACGCCGACCAGTTGGATCACGCCCACCCCGCGGCTGCGCAACAGCGCCACCTCCTGTCGCTGACGCTCGATGGCCAGCGACACCGAGAGCCGCATAAACCCCAGCACCATCAGGACGATGGGCACGCTGAGGGCCAGCAGGGCCACGGTGAGCACCACCAGGCGGCTCTCGAACTGTTCGAGGTCGCGCTCCAGGCGAGTCTGCACGCTCATGAAGGGCAGCACCCGCTCCGCAATCGTGCGCACGGCGAAGATTCCCTCGCGCGTCCGACCGGCGGACGACGCCTGCAGCGCGACATCGTCCAGCGGGGCGAACCACACCGCGCGGTCCAACAGCCGCGGATGCGACACATCGGGATAGAGCGCCAGGAGACCGTCGATGAAGGCGGCGGGCGGCGTGAACAGCGTGTTCTTGGTGAGGTCCTCGACATCCTCGGGCCAGTAGGCCCGGCGCGCCTCGATCGGTACGAAGCGCCCGACGATGTCGACGGCGACGACCGCCGGCGGCGTGTCAAGCGCCCGCGGGTCGCCGAAGCGCAGCTGCACCTGGTCGCCGACCACCAGTCCCGCCGCGTCGAGCATGTCCGTGGCGGCCGTGGCCTCCACCAGCGGCACGAGCGCGCCTGACGGAAGGCGCAGCCGGTATACCTCGTCGACGGCCGCGCGGCCCTCCAGCACCTCGACGTTGTCGTCCAGGAAGGAAATCGCGGCCAGTCCGCCCCACGGGGTGCCCTCGCGCAGGGGCGCATCCGGATCGTCCGACGTGAACAGCAGATGCCGGTTGTCGGAGCGCAACAGCCGCACGATGGCTTCCGGCGGTAGGCCCAGGTGCGCGGCGACGGCCTCGCCCAGGAACCGATCGGCTCGCTGGTAGGCCGCCGGGGACGTTGTGGCATCGTCCGGCAGCTGCGCCTCGCCGTGCTCGATGACCACGCCCAGGTCGAGTGGCCCCGGCGAGGCGCGCAGGTGCTCCCGCAGCAGGCGGGTGCTCATGCCCTCCGCGTAGAGCGGCACGGCCGTGATTACGCCGACCGTGAGCGAGAGTCCCAGCAGCGTGGTCAGGGCATGAATCGGATTGCTGCGCAGCCGTCGCGCGGCGAAGCCGACGAGGGCCAGCACGGTGCGCGCGGCGGCGCCCACGCCCGCGAGGATCACGAGCGAACGGTGGCGAAGATCATGTCGCCCTCGGACAGGCCGTGGACGATCTCAACCTCGTCATCGGTCTCCATGCCCAGGGTCACGGGCAGCGTCCGGCGGCGCCCGTCGATGAGCGTCTCGACGAACGAGCGACCGTTGAGCGTCCACACGGCGGTCGCCGGCACCTTGAGCACGCCGTCGGAGGCGCCCAGCAGGACGCTGATGACGCCCTGCAGGCCAATGGTGACCGGTTCGTCGCCCCAATCGACCGCAAGCTGGATGAAGGGCTTGTCCGATGGGTCGCCGGTGTCCACCGGGAGCGTGACGACCGTTCCCTCGAACGGGACTCCGGCAAACTCGCGGAGCGTC
The DNA here is from genome assembly GCA_022821905.1 of Chloroflexota bacterium. GTDB lineage: Bacteria > Chloroflexota > UBA11872 > UBA11872 > UBA11872 > JAJECS01. Next base: position 238,183 of record JAJECS010000027.1, read on the forward strand.
ACGTTGACCTGTTGATCAATGCGCAGGTTGGTGGCTTGCGCCGGGGCGGCCACGGCCTCGAACACCAGGTCGGAGGCTTTCGCCAGCTCGATGGCCGGATCGCCGGGGGCGACCTCGCGCCCGCGCACGGTCAGCACGCGCGAAATGATCGCGTCGTAGGGCGCCGCGATTTCCAGTTGCGTCGAGCGGTTCTCGAGCACGACGACCCGCTCGTCGAGACGCTCGGCCTCGGCGCGCAGGCGCTCGGCGTCCGCGGCAAGGGGCGAGGTGCCGGAGTCCAGGGCGACCAGCGCCTCGTCCGCAAGGTCATACTCATACTGCGCCGAGGCGAGGGCGGCATCGGCCGCGGCCAGGTCTTCGAACGAGGGGCCGGCGGTCAATCGCTCGAGGTCGGCCTGAGCCGCGAGTAAATCGGCCTCGGCGGCGGCCATTTCACGCCGCGCCGCACGCAGCTGAGGCGGTCCATCAGGCCCCGTGGATTCCCGTTCGCGTGTGCGCGCCTCGGCAACCGCTAGCTCGGCGGCACCCAATCGCGCCTGGGCGACTGCAGCCTCCCGCAGCGATGCATCCTCGGGCACCGCGTCGAACGCGGCTTGCGCATCGGCGAGATCCGCCTCGCGCAGCGCGACGTCGGCTTGCGCAATCGCCGCCAGCGCGTCGACCGCACTCTCTGCCGCGAGCACCGCCGCTTGTCGGTCGGTCACCACCGCCGCCAGCAACACCAGACGCCCAAGGAGGACATCCACGTCGGCGACTGGTGGTGGCGCGGTGAGCGCTGCCCACACGCGTTCCTGCTCGGCAAGCCTGGCCCTCGCCGCCAGCACCGTGCGTTCGGCGGCCACCCGTTCGGCGGCAAGCCGGGCCTCGACCGCCGCCAACTCTTCCAAGATGGCCACGCGGGCCTCGCGCGCGGCCCCGATCTCGGCATTCAGCGACTCCGCATCGAGCGAAATCAGGACGCTGCCCGCCTGCACCATCACCCCGCGCTGGCCGCGCACGGCGCCCACCACGCCGGGCACGTCGAACGTCAGAATCTCCTGTCCCCGGGCCTCGACCAGCCCCGGAATCCGCAGGCGGTTCTCAAGCCGCCCGCGCACGACCGGCACCATGGGGTCCTGTGTTTCGGTCCGGGGGTCGGGCGCGAGCGTGGGCGTGGCGTCGGCGGCGGGCTCGACCGGATCGCAGGCGGCGACCGTAACGACGACGGCGAGGGCGGCCAGCGCGGCGCCGAGACGCCGGGCGGTGCCCATGTCCATTCGAAGCGAGGCTCTGCGATTCAGGACCAGGGGTTGTCGCCTCCCTCGATCATCGTGTGCCGGAGTGTAAGCCGCGCCGCGGCAGTGCGGATCGACCCATGAATGCACATCGCCGCAGCCGCCCCGCGGGGACGCGCGCGCTCGCGTCGAGTTTGCGACCATGGGCCCACGCACCCGCGGGAGGTGATTCCATGTCCATTAGGCTCGCCTGCGCCGATTTCACCTGGCCCCTGCTCCGCCACGAGCAATCCCTGGCTCTGATCTCAACCCTTGGGTTCGAGGGCGTCGATCTGGGGATCTTCGGCAATCGCTCGCACATTCGCCCGGAGGTGATCCACGGCGACGTGCCCATGTGGGCCGGCATCCTGCGCGAGCGGCTGGAGCGAAATAACCTCGAGCCGGCGGACGTGTTCCTGATCCCGAGCACCGAACCCGGCGGCATGGTGCCGAACAATCCCGATCCGGCCCAGCGGGAAGCCGGGCGCATGTACTTCAACGACGTCGTTGAGCTGTCACGCCGCCTGGAGGCCAAGGGCATTTCCTCGACCTGCGGCGAGCCGTTCGAAGGTGAGTCGCCGGGCGAGTCGCTGCGCAACTCCGCCGAAGAGCTCAAATGGCGCGTCGATCAGGGCGACAAGTACGGCATCGCGGTCTCTGTCGAGCCCGCGGTAGGCACCAACGCGAACACCGTGGATTTGGCGCTGGAGATGCTGGACCTGGTGCCGGGCCTCAAGCTCACGCTCGACTACTGCCACTTTGTCTACCAGGGCATGGAGCAGACCAGCGTGGACCCGCTGCTGCCCCACGCGCGCCACTTCCACTGCCGCGGCTGCGCCCCGGATCGGATGCAGGTGGACTTCGACGAGAACGTCATCGACTACCGGCGCATCATCGAGAAGATGCAGGAGGTCGGCTACGGCGGCTGGTTCGGCGTCGAGTTCGTCTGGACGGCGATCTGGAACTGCAACCAGGTCGACAACACGGCGGAGACCATCCGCTTCCGCGACCTGGCGCTGGCCGTCATCAACGGCACCGAGCACGTGCCGTTCATGCACACGATCTAGCGGAGACACAACTAGCCCGGGGATACGGATGGATGTCTTCATCTACGTGCGGTGCACCTGACGATCCACAACCCGTTCGCGAGTGCCTGACGGATAGGCTTCCGGTGGCCCGCGTTGCGCGCAGCGTGAGACCGCCGCGGAATTCGCGTGCGCCGCATGCCTGAAGCCGGCGGCGATACCATGATGAATCCGGCGGAGAGATGCCGTGACTTAAGCAGAGGGTGTGCACCATGACCGACATGGCGGGTCGGAACGGCGCGGCGGCGCGGCTTCGGGCGGGATTGCTCCTGCTCGTGGTGATGGGTGTGGCGGGCACCGCCTTGGCGCTGGCCTACGAACGCCACTGGCTCAGCCCCTGGCAACTGGCGCCCTGGATAGTGATCGGCATCGTCGGCGTCGCCACGGTCGCCCTCGTCGTTCGGCAGACGGCGCTGACGGTCAGGCTGGCGCGAGCGGTTGCCGTGTTGGCCATCGTGAGCGCAGTCCTCGGAACTTGGCAGCACGTGGATGCAAATCTCAACCCAGATCATGAAGGACACCAGCACGCTGACCAGGGTGAGAGCACGACCACCGGGGCCCAGGACTCCCGTCACGATGACGAGGCCGAGGAGAACGGCCATCACCACGACGACGAGGGAAGTTCGTCCAGCGACGGCCATCACCATGATGACGAGGGAAGCGAAGGCGACGGCCATCACCAAGACGACAAGGAAAGCTCGTCCAGCGACGGCCACGGCTCCGCGGACGAGACGTCAATGTCGACCGACCCGACCTTTGTCGACGTGGTGATCGGCGAGGTCGGACATGCGCCCGTCCCCGCCGCGCTGTCGCTCGCGCCCATCGGGCTGGCGCTCGGATTGGCGACCATCGGCCTCGGGGGCGCGCGCCAGGCGTCGAAGGACTAAGCCGGCGATCGCCGGTTGGGGGCGGTGAGGGAGCGCGGGTGACCGGCACGGCTACCAGGTGCTCAAGAAGCGGCTCTGCTACCGCGAGCGCAAGGTCCTGGGCCGCGCGCTCCGCCGGGAAGAGGTCCGGCACCTCACTCACACGGCACGGCGGTATGCGTCGATCTCGCTGGAGACCAGACGGCGGGACGAGAAATACAAAGGGTCGAGGTGCAACCGACTACGGCAAATCTCGGTGGTGCGTGAAATTCACGGCTGCATCGGGACCCTTGGATAGTGCCGCGAGATATAGCTTCACATCGACTGTGAATAAGGGAGTATCCTCGGTTACGACTTCGAGGAGCGCCGCATCGGTCAGCCCTAACTGACTGAACGACGCGTTGCGCGAAGCATCGCGGCTTGCGACGACAACCTCGTTACTGATCTCGATTAGCGTGCGCAATGTATCGAATAACTGAGATCTCTGAGGCTCTCCATGCTGACCGAGAAGATTGGAAGTTTCTGTGAGGGTATTAGGAGTCACTAGCACTTGTTGATGCTTGCTGAGTAGGCCGACTAGGAGGTCGTAGTCGTCGGCATCGAATTCTTGCGAGCGACTATGCCTTTCGATTAGATTCCGATCTGTTGTTCCGACGACGAGTAGTAAGAGCAGATTGGTATCAATGAAACATCCGGTTGACAATGGGTCAATCTACGCCTGTAAGCTCGCGATGCTTTACGGATAGAACGCGTCCGAGGCTGTTGTCAATGTTTACGGTCTTGAATGATCGGCGCATTGTCGGCGTGCCCTCTGGATATCCAGAATTCGCAGCTTGGAATACGTTCATGCGACCTCTCGGACGCAGGAAGCTGACGGTTATTCTCCAGACATCGGACTCGCTGTCGAAATCAACTTCTTCGAGACCCAATTCTTTGATCTTCTCGTCAGCGAAAGTACTCCGAACGTAGTCCTTGGCTGTGCGTACAGCTTCTCGCACGTCCATCGAATTTCCTGGCGCTCCCTGCAATTGCGCGATTATAGCGCTGGGACCGGGTGGGAGTATGCCGGTCGTTGCCCTCCCGGAGGTTCGAAACATCCCGGACGTCGGATTTGCGCAGGACTCCGTGCGCTCGCGGCCTCCGCCTCCTACGATGCAGGTGGCCGCGCCTGACGCGGCGCTAGGGGTGGGGTGAACCGATGATCAAGCAGGCGAGATACAGCAACGGGTCGCGCGAAGTGGTGATCAGCGCGTCGGAGCCGGATGTGTGGGTGGAGGCGACCGACAGCGTGATCAACTTTCCAGGCCTGGTGGAGCTCGAAGGCGACGACCTTTTTCTGTCCTATCACCGCGGCCGGCACGGCGGCGTGGAGCCGTTGGCGGCGATAGTTTCGAGCGACCTGGGCGGGACCTGGGAGCCGGCGCCGGACGACTCGCCGTTCATCGACCGGCACCCGGACACGGGCCTGAACACCATGGACTTCGGCTCGGGGATCATCGGCTACCCGAGCGACGGCACCATCACCCGCATCGACACCTATCCCCTGGAGAACTACCAGGAGCCATATCTGAGCTCCGAGGGGCCGCATCATCTCGTCCAGCAGCGGGCGGACTCGACGTTTCAGCTGCGCCGCTGGTCCAAGTCTGGCGAGTTGCTGGAGCTCCACCCGTTCAAGGTCGAGGGGTTTCCGTGGGAGATGGCGTCGTACGAGAACTACTCCCGCCTCATCGAGTTGGACAACGGGGACTACATGACCGTGTTCGAGCAGCAGGTCGGCCCGCCCGAGGTGCTCGAGGGATTGAGTCCCAGCGGGCGGCAGCTGATGCAATACAGCTTCTCGAGCTCCGTGGTTCGTTCATCCGACCGCGGTCAGACCTGGAAGTTCGTCGAGCACTTCCATCCCGACGACCACAAGCCGGTCTACGGCCCGGGCGATCGGGCGGTGGACGAGGGGTTCGACGAGCCGGACGTCATCCAGCTCGACAACGGCGACATTCTCTGCATGATGCGGACCGGCGGCTACTCGCCCATGTTCCAGTCGCGCTCGACGGATGGCGGCGAGACCTGGTCCGCGCCGGAGTCGGTCGGCTGGCAGGGCGTCAAGCCGCGCCTGCAGAAGCTGGACAACGGCGTGCTGGCCTGCGTGGCCGGGCGCGGGGCCTATGGGCATCCCCAGATCACGCACGTGATGCTGAGCCTGGACGGCACCGGCGAGCATTGGGAGTACCCATTCGCCTTCCACACCGGTCCGGGCTGCTCCTACACCTCGGTGATGCAGCGCGACGAAAAGCTGCACGTCGTGTATTCGCACTCGGATTTCACGCGTGAACTGGGCACGAACGAGCTGCCGACGCAGTCGATTCGGCGCATCGTGATCGATGTGCAGGTTGCCTAGCCGCCTGAGGAATCTGCCGTGACGGCCATTGCGAATGTTCGGGCGCGCGAGATCCTCGATTCGCGCGGCAACCCGACGGTCGAGGTGGACGTCACGCTGGATAGCGGCGCCATTGGCCGTGCCGCGGTGCCGTCGGGAGCTTCGACCGGCGCCCACGAGGCCCTCGAGCTGCGCGACCAGGACGCTGAGCGCTACCACGGCCGCGGGGTGCAGAAGGCCGTCCATCACGTCCTGAGCGTGCTCGGCCCCGAGATCGAGGGCGAGGACGCCACCAACCAGGGCGCCGTGGACGAAATGCTGCTGGCGGCCGACGGCACGCCGAACAAATCCACGCTGGGCGCCAACGCCATCCTGGGCGTCTCGCTGGCCGTGGCGCACGCAGCGGCGGACGAGCTGGGACTGCCGCTCTACCGCTACCTGGGCGGGCCGTTCGGCAACACGTTGCCGGTGCCGATGATGAATCTGCTCAATGGCGGCCAGCACGCCGCCGGCAGCACCGATTTCCAGGAATTCATGGTGATGCCCGTGGGCCGACCGACGTTCAGCGAGGCGCTGCGCGCGGGCGCTGAGGTCTATCACGCTCTACATGACGATCTGTCGCGGCGCGGGTTGTCGACCAGCGTCGGCGATGAGGGCGGCTTCGCGCCTGCGCTTAGGTCCAACGCGGCAGCGATGGAGTTGCTCGTGCAAGCCATCGAGTCCGCCGGGTATCAGCCTGGGGCGGACGTTTACCTCGGCATCGATGCCGCGGCGACAGAGCTGATCCAGTCCGACGGGACCTATCGCCTGGACCGCGAGGACCGCACGCTGACGCGCGCGGAGCTGATCGAGCTGTGGGTCGAGTGGGCCGACCGGTTCCCGCTGCTGTCGATCGAGGACGGCATGGGCGAGGATGACTGGGAAGGCTGGCGCGACCTGACCGCGGCGTTGGGCGATCGCGTGCAGCTCGTCGGCGACGACCTGCTCGTCACGAGCACGGAGCGATTGGAGCGCTCAATCGACGAGCGGGCGGCAAACAGCGTTCTGATCAAGGTCAACCAGGTCGGCTCGCTCTCGGAGACCCAGGCCGCGATCGAGATGGCCCAGCGCGCGGGGTTCAGCGTGGTCGTCTCGCACCGCTCCGGCGAGACCGAGGACACGACCATCGCCGACCTTGCCGTGGCCACGAACGCCGGACAGATCAAGGCCGGCGCCCCGTGCCGCACCGACCGCGTCGCCAAATACAACGCGCTGCTGCGCATCGAGGAGGACCTGGGCGCGGCGGGGCGCTACGCCGGTCCACAGGCGTTCGCGAGCATTCGCCGAGTCCTGGTGTGACGCCCGACGACCTGCGGGACCTGCTGGAGCAGGTCGCCGGCGGCGCGATCACCGCCGACGCCGCGATGCAGCGGCTGCGCTATCAGCCCATTGACGACCTGGGGTTCGCCCGCGTCGATACCCACCGCGCGCTGCGCACCGGCATGCCGGAGGTCATCTACGGCGCGGGCAAGACTCCGGCCCAAATCGCCGCCATCGCGTCGTCGATCGCGGATCATGGGCAGCCGGTGCTCGTCACCAAGACCGACGCGGCGGCATTCGAGGCCGTGCGCGCCGAGCTGCCGGACGCGGTCTTTCATGCGGACGCGCGCATGATCACCCGCGTGCCCGAGTCGCGGCCCGAACCCAGCGGACGCGTGCTCGTGCTTACGGGCGGCACGTCCGATGCGGCGGTGGCGGCGGAAGCCCACGTGACGGCCCAGGCGCTCGGCGCCAACGCGACCACCATCGGCGACGTGGGCGTGGCCGGACTGCACCGACTGCTCGCCCAGCGAGAGCACCTGGACGCGGCGGACGCAATCGTGGCGGTCGCCGGCATGGAGGGCGCCCTGCCCAGCGTGGTGGGCGGCCTGACGGATCGGCCGGTGATCGCGGTGCCCACGAGCGTGGGTTACGGCGTGTCGCTGGGCGGCATTGCGGCGTTGCTGGCCATGCTCAGCGGGTGCGCGCCAGGCGTGTCGGTGGTGAACATCGACAACGGTTTCGGCGCGGGATATCAGGCGGCGCTGATCGCCCAGCGCGCCGCCGGAGCGACGACCCAATGACCATTGCGCGCTTCGATTGCCCGTCGGGCGCCAGCGGCAACATGTTTCTGGGCGCGCTGCTCGATGCGGGGCTGGATCAGGCCGCGCTGGAGGCCGAGCTGCGCACGCTCGATTTGCCGCCGTGGCGCCTGGTCCGCCAGCCGGTGCGCAAGGGGCCGATCGCCGCGACGCACATGGACTTCGCAATTGAGGCCGCCGCCGAGCATGGAGCGCTGAGCGACCCCGCGGCAATGGAAGCGGTCATCGCCGCGAGCACGGTGCGCGAACCGGCCAAGGCTCGCGCGCACGCAATGGTGCGACGGCTGGCGGAGGCCGAGGCGGCGGTTCACGGCGTCGACGTGCGGGCCGCTCACTTCCACGAGCTCGGCGCCGTGGACGCGGTGCTCGACATCGTGGGCGCATGCGTGGCCGTGGACCTGTTGGGCATCACCGCCATGAGCACCTCCGCTATCAACGCGGGCACCGGAACGGTCAAGACCTCCCACGGCGTCCTGCCGGTGCCGGCGCCGGCGACGCTTCGGCTTCTCCAGGGCTCACCGCTCGAGATCTACGCGAACGACGTGGTTGCGGAGCTGCTCACGCCGACCGGCGCCCTCGTGCTGACCGAGTTCACCACGCATGCCGGCCATGCGCCCGCCATGCGCGTCACGGCGACCGGCTACGGCGCGGGCACCTCGGATCTCTCGATCCCCAACGTGCTGCGGGTCACGCTGGGCGAGGCCGCGAGCACGCTCGGCGCGGACGTGGTGACCGTGATCGAGGCGAACGTGGACGACATGAACCCGGAGCACTATCCCCCGGTCAGCGAGCGGCTGTTCGAGGCCGGCGCGTTGGACGTCACGCTCACGCCGCTGGTGATGAAGAAGGGACGCCCCGGCACGCTGATCCGCGCGCTGGCGCCGCCGGCAACGAGCGACGCTGCGGTCGATGTCCTGCTGCGCGAGACCTCGACGCTGGGGGTGCGGTTGCACGACGCGCGGCGCGTGAAGGTGCCCCGGCATTCGCTGCGCGTGGATACGCCCTACGGAGCGATTGCGGTCAAGGCTTCGTACGTCGACGGTCGGCTCCGCGACGTCGCGCCGGAGGCCGACGATTGCGCCCGCGCGGCGCGCGCCCACGACGCGCGCCTGCAGACCGTTTACGATGCGGCTCGGGCTGCCGCATGGGAGGCCGCGTCCCCGACTCAGCCGGCAATGGGAGGCCCAGATGCTCGATCGTGACGACCATCGCCCGCTGCAGCAGAGGCGCGGCGAGACCGTGAGCCTGAACCGCCAGCCCGTGGGCCTGGTGCGCGCCGAAAACGCCATCGTGCGCGGTGGGTCGGTGCGCCGTCTGCAGACCGATGTCCTCCAAAGCGACGCCTCGGCCATTGGCGTCGCGCAGGCCGATGAGCTCGCCACCGGACAGACGTTGGTGGGGGGCGTGGTCGCGCGGGAGGCCACCGTGCGCAACAGCGCCGTCGCGGGCGCCCTGACCGCCAACGCGAAGCTGGAGAACGTGGCGGCCTCCTGGGTCGTGGCGGGCAACGTGCAGGCCGACCGGGTGCTGACGCTGGCCGTGGTGGGCGCCAACATCCAGGGCAACGTGCGCGCGCTGATGGGGCCGCGGGCGGCAGTGGCCTTTGGCGTGGCCCTGGGGCTTTCGACCCTGGCGGCGCGACTGATCGGACGGCTCCTGAAGTAGGGCCGCGCCGCTACCCTGGGAGGCGCGCCGAACCGGAGCGATCTCGTCTCGATGGAACTTCGGACTCCCATGCCGCGCGCAGGATCGGCCACCGAACCGGCAGCATGTGCCGCCGAACCGTCGGGCGGGTTTAGAACCCGCCCCTACCCAGACGGCGCCACCGTCCGGTATTGGAGGTAGCTGGTGGAGGCTGAGTTCCGCGTCTACCGCAGCGACGACGACGAGGTGCGGGCGCTCCAGCGCCGGATTCCATCCGAGCTGTTTCCCACCTGCGAGCACCTGCTGGGCCGCTGGCAGGACGCGGGATTGCCGCTGCGGCCAACCGCGCGGGGATTCGCCTTGCAGGCGCCGGTGGAAGAGCGGCTCCAGAGCATTGCGTGGGTCTACGCACCCGACGCCCGGCACCGCGAGCCGCGCTTGGAAGTCGCCCTCGACCTGCTGCGTCGCCGCGGCGTGCCCCCGGAGGATCTGGAGGCACTGCGCGAACGCCTGGACCACTACGTGGATGCCGAAAGCGCCGCGGGCCTCGCGACCGTCATGATCACAAGCTCGCTGTCAACGGCAGACGCCGAGCGGCTCGCGGGTGCGCTGGTGCAGTTCGCGCGTTCGCTCAGCTGAGCCACGGCGCGTCATGAGCCGGATACCCCGCTCGCGCAAGTGGACGACGCTTGCGGTGGTCATGACCAGCGTGTTCATGGCCACGCTCGACTCCAGCGCCGTCAACATCACGCTGCCCACGCTGGCCGTCGAGCTTGACGCGACATTCGACGCGCTGCAGTGGGTGGTGCTGGCGTATTTGCTGGTCATCACCGGGCTGCTGCTGCCGTTCGGTCGTGCGGCGGACGTGCTGGGGCGGCGTCGATTCTTCGTGGCCGGTCTGGCCATCTTCGTGGCCGGCTCGCTGCTGTCGGGCATGGCGGTCAACGTGTGGATGCTGGTGGCGTGTCGGGTTCTGCAAGGGCTTGGCAGCGCCGCCACGCAGGCCATCGGCGCGGCGCTGGTGATCGATGCATTCCCGGAGAACGAGCGTGGCCGCGCCATGGGCTGGGTGCTCAGCGCGGTTTCCGCGGGTCTCATCACCGGGCCGCTCGCCGGCGGCGTGCTCGTGGGCACCATAGGTTGGCGCTGGATCTTCTATCTCAACGTTCCGGTCGGCCTGATCAGCCTGGCGTTCGGACTGCGGTCCCTCCCGTACGCCGCGCCCATTGGACCTCGGCGCTTCGACTTTGCCGGGGCGGCTTCGCTGGTGGCCGGCGTGATGCTGGTGTTGTTCGGGCTCAATCGGGTGCAGGTGGCGGGTCTTGTGGCGCCGTTGGCGCTGGCGCCATTGCTGACGGGAATCGTGCTGCTCGGCGGATTCCTGGCGTGGCAGCGCCGCTCGCCGGCGCCGACGGTCGACCTCGGGATGTTCCGCGTGCGCGAGCTGAGCGCGGCCACCCTGGCGGCCTTTCTGGCGTTCGCCGGGCTCTCGTCGCTCGTCCTGCTGTTGCCGTTCTATCTGCAGCGCGGTCTAGGGCTCGCTCCGGTGCAGGTCGGACTGGTCCTGGCGACGATCCCGGCCCTCATGGGATTGCTGGGACCGCCGTCCGGGGCGCTTGCGGATCGTCTGGGGCCGCGACCGGTCGCGTCGGTGGGCGTGGCCCTCACCGCGATCGGACTCGCGCTGATGGCGACGCTGGGAGACGCCGCCGGTCCCGGCGACGTCGTGGTGCGGACCCTGGTGACGGGTGTGGGGCTCGCTCTGTTCAACAGCGCCAACGCCAGCTCGCTCATGGGAGCGGCGGCGCCGCGCCATCGCGGGCAGGCCAGCGCCACCATGTCATTGGCGCGGAACACCGGGCAGTCGGTGGGACAGGCGCTCTGGGGGACGCTGTGGGGCGTGCTGGCGGCGGGAATGCTGGGCGTCGCGGTTGTCGGGGATCAACCGCTCGACACGGCCTTCGATGCCTTTCGCGTCACGTGGGCCGTGGCCGCGGCCGTCACCCTGCTGGCGCTGGTCGCCTCACTCGCTCGCGGGCCCGGTCGCGCCGAGGCGGCAACGTAGGCGGAGTCCCTTAACCCGAGCGCCTGATGTCGATGATGTTCGGCGGCGCCGCTGTGGGATCGGTGATGGAGTCCGCATCCGGACGCAGCGGGTCCGGCGATCCGCCGGGTCCGCGCTGCCGGCGCAGATAGTCCAGGGCCTTGCGCGTATCGCTGGCGATGCGCGGAGCGACCGAGGTCCGCACCCGCCAGCGAAAGAGCCAATAGGTGAACGACTTATAGGCCGGCCAGGCAAGGCGCTGCGGCGGGTCGTCGCCGCGCTCTTCCGCATAGGCCGCCAGCAGCTCCGACAGCGATCGACCATAGATGCGCTCGTAGATCCCAAGGCTCGCGGACGCGTCCAGCGCATGGGCCTTGGCCGCCTCGAGCTCGACGGCGCAATGCAGCGCTTCCTCGACGGTGATTCCGAAGAAGTAGTTGAGGTAGGCGGAATAGCCCTCGGGCCCCAAGGCGTCGCGGAACTCGGCCTCGGTCAGCGGGATCGGCGGTTCGCCGGCGAAGAGGAGGCGGTCGAGCTCGGCGCGCTTGGCGCCGCCGCCCACGGCAACCAGGCGTTCGATGACCAGCAACAGATCCAGCGCCTGCCCGTCGACGAGATAGACCAGCCGCCGCTGCCGCACGAGCTCTGATCGAAGCGTCCACGTGCCGGCCGCCCGAAGCGCCGCCAGATACCAATGCGTGCCGAGCGCCAGCTCCGCCCGATAGCGCGCGAACGGCCGGGCCGCGTCCAGCGGCGCGCGACCGGTCATCGCGGAATCCCGCCACGGAGACCCTTGCGTAACCCCTTCGTCATTCCCGCGGAGGCGGGAATCCACCATTCAGTGAACCTGGTGGCGGGTGGGACGTGCACGGCGATCCTCCGCTTGCCCGGATGCTGCAAATGACCTCCTTCGCCGCTAGGTACGATCACGCCCGCGAGCCACGCACGATTGGCGAGGGCGACGATCAAGCTGACCATTCACTGTGACGGCGCCAGCCGCGGCAACCCGGGAGCGGCGGCGGCCGGCGTGATCGCGCTTGACGAGCACTACGAGATCGTGGCCCGAGCCGCGGTGCGGCTGGGCCGGATGACCAACAACCAGGCCGAATATCACGCCGTGTGGACCGGCATGCAGCTGGCCGGACAGCTCGGCGCCACGGAGATCGAGTTCCGGTTGGACAGCGAGTTGGTGGTGCGACAGCTCAGCGGCGAGTGGCGCATCAAGCACGCCGGTCTGCGCCCGTTGGCGGAACGCGTCCGGGCCGCCCAGCCGGCCGGGGCGCGGGTGCGATACGCCCACGTCAAGCGCGAAGCCAACGTCCTGGCAGACCGCCTGGCGAACTGGGCGCTGGACCGCATCGACCCGGCGGACGCCACGCCGGACTAGCCGCGGCGCGCAGGCGCAGGCGGCGGCCGGCCAAGAATCTCAAGGAATTCTCGGCAAATCACTTGACGCCGAGTGGGGCCTATGGTTTACTTCCGCCGTTGAATCACCACAGAAGTGGTGATTTGTGGGGGAACGTGGGGAGGATGACCGCGAGCCATACGCGATCTCGCGAACGTCATGAGCAATGCACGGCATCACAGGACTTCGAGTCCACCAACTCGACGCCAAGGGGCGTTTGGCCTTCCCCAGCAAGTTTCGTGCCTTGCTTCCCGGCGGGGGCGTGCTCACGGTGGGCGCCGAGCGGTGCCTCACATTTTATCCGAGCGAGCGCTGGCGCCAGATCGAGGAACGCCTCGCGGACATGGATCCCCTCGACCCCGACGTGCGCGATACCAAACGACGCGTCTTCGGCATGGCCGAGCGCGTGGACTTCGATGGGCAGGGCCGGATCAACATTCCGGCGCACCTCATCGATTTCGCTGGACTGGCAAAGAAGGTCGCCGTGATTGGCACCGGCGATGTCATTGAAATCTGGGACGCCGATACCTGGCGCGATCAGCGCGACCGTATCGACGCGGACGCCGTCGCCATCATGCGGCGAGCCGGTGGAGGCGCCCCACACTAACTTTCGGGTGTTCTATGGGGGACGCAGTGCCTCCCCTGCGTCCCCCATACACCAAACCTCCGAAGGGAGCGTCGCCAGTTCACGCTCCGGTGCTCGTTGCGGCGGTCATTGACCTCACGGAGGTTTCACGGCAGGGGAGCTACGTGGACGCGACGGCCGGCGCCGGGGGGCACACCCAAGCACTCCTAGACGCCGGAGCCGCACGCGTCCTGGCCCTCGATGCCGATCCCGACGCCGTGGCGCGGCTTCGCGACAGATTCAACGACGATCCCCGCGTGTCGCCCGTGCAGGCGAACTTCCGCGACCTGGCGCGCGTCGCCCCGGCTCACGGCTTCGACCGCGCCGACGGGGTGATTTTTGATCTCGGACTCTCCAGCGACCAGCTCGACGATCCGTCGCGGGGGTTCTCGTTTCAGCACGACGGGCCGCTCGACATGCGCTTCGATCCGAATTGCGGACGTCCCGCGCTGGACCTGGTGAACCATCTGCCCGAGCCGGAGCTTGCCGAGCTGCTGCGCCGCTATGGGGACGAGCGACGCGCCGGGCGCATTGCCCGCCGCATCGTGCAGCGCCGCCCGATGACCAGCACCGCGGTGCTGGCGGCGACGGTGAAACGCGCCATCCCCGGTCGCCAGCGCATTCATCCGGCCACCCGCACGTTTCAGGCCTTGCGCATGGCCGTCAACGACGAGTTGGGCGCCCTGACGGCCGGCTTGCAGGCCGCGCACGACCTGGCCGCCCCGGATGGCCGCGTGGCGGTGATCGCATTCCACAGTCACGAGGACCGCATCGTCAAGCACCGGTTCCGCGCCTGGGCCGCCGCGGGCACGGCGGAGATTCTCACGCGCTCGCCCCTTCGAGCCGACGCGGCGGAAGTGACGGCGAATCGTCGAGCGCGCAGCGCCAAGCTGCGCGCCGCGCGTCTGACGCTGACCCACTGATGGCCGCTCGTCCCGAGGTACGCCATGGCCGTCCGTGAGGCACGGATCCAGCGCCGCGTGGCGCTGCCGGCGCAGTTTGCGCAGGTGGTCCTGCGGCCGATCAGCCCGTCGCGCCTGGTGCTGGCGCTCATCGTGGCGGCCTTTGTGCTCGCCATGGTCTGGGTGCAGCAGACGCAGGCGATCGTGCGCGTTGGCGGTGAGGTGCAGTCGCTGGAACGGCGGCTCGAAGTGCTGCTCCAGACGCAACAAGACCTCCGCGCGCAGCTGGCCACCGAAAACGATCTGCCAACCGTGCAGCGGGTGGCCTTCAGGGACCTGGATATGCGCGAACCGACCGATTCGCTCTACGTCAACAGTTAGGCCCTGCCGCCGGGCGTGTCTCTGGACCTACCGGTCTGGGCGGCGCCGGGTCAGCGGCTGTATGCGATGCCGTGGTGGGAATCATTTCTGCGAGCGATCAGTGCCAAGATCACCAGCCTCCGCGAATAGACGCCCGGTCTCCGACCGCGCCGACGCCCCCGCCGACCCGAGCCGGCGGCTGGCGATGATGCTTGGCGGCGCGGCGCTCGGCGCCGGCGTCCTCGGCTGGCGCCTGTACGACTGGCATGTCAACCAGGGGGCGGATCTCGCGGCCCGCGGCGCCGGTGAGCTGCTGGCGCGGACCGAGCTGCACCCGCGCCGGGGCACGATTTTCGACATCTCCGGCGACGTGCTGGCCATCGAGCGCAGCGCGACGCTCGTGGTGGCGGACCCACGCACGGTGCACGAGGAAAGCGCACCCTTCGACGTCGCCAACCGCATCAACGACATCCTGGGCCTCGATCCCATTCCGGTGGCGAATGCGATCAGCAACCCGCGGTCCCGCTACGCGCTGTTGGCGCGGGGCATCTTGGGCGACGAGCAACGGCGGTTGCGCAGCGCCGTCGCGGCCGGCGAGCTGCCGGGCATCCGGCTCGAGCCGGATCGCGTGCGCGTCTATCCCAATGGCCGGCTCGGCTCCCACGTGCTGGGGTTTCTCGGCGAGCGCGTCGATCGCCCCGGCGAAGTCGTGGGCCAAGCCGGGGTCGAGGCGCACTACGACGATCTGCTGTCCGGCAGCCCCGGCCTGCGCACCTCGGACCTGGACCGCCTGGGCCGCGAGATCCCCATCGGGCGTCACAATCTGCTGCCGGCCCGCCACGGGTCGCATCTCACGCTCACCCTCAACCGCACCATTCAGCACATCGTGGAGGAAGAGCTCGAGGTGGCAGTCGAGCGCTTCAGCGCGGCGTCGGGGTCGGTGATCATGCTGGACCCGCGCACCGGCGCCATCCTCGCGCTGGCCAACGTGCCTGACTACGACCCGGCGCGGGTGCACGAGTACCAGTCCTTCGGCCCGGAGTTCGCCAACCGCGCGCTGAGCCACGTCTACGAGCCGGGCAGCACGTTCAAGCTCGTCACGATGGCCGCCGGGCTGGACAGCAAGTCCATCACGCCTGAGTCGACCCATGACCTGCCGGGAACCATTCGCTACTTCGGCGAGGAGTTCAAGAACTGGGACCTGCAGACCTATCCCGACCAGAACATGACGAGCGTCCTGCGTCACTCGAGCAACACCGGCGCCATCTATGTCGCGGACAAGACCGGTCCGGACCGGTTCTACCGCTACATCGAGAAGTTTGGCTTCGGTGAGGTCAGCGGCGTGGACCTCAGCGGCGAGGTGCCGGGCATCGTGCGTCGGCGCGGCGACCGTGGGTGGTTTCAGGCCGATCTGGCGGCCAATTCGTTCGGTCACGGAATCGGGACAACCGCGCTCCAGATTGCCGCCGCCATCGGCGCGGTCGCCAACGACGGCGTGCTCATGCGTCCCCACATCGTGCGGGCGGTCGAGCACCCCGACGGTCGGCGGGGCTTTGTGCAGCCGCAGGAGGTGCGGCGGGTCGTTTCGGCCGACTCGGCGCGCACGCTCATGCAGATGATGGAGAGCGCCGAAGGGGGAATTCCGAACAACCCCGCCACCGTGGCCGGATATCGCACCGCCGGCAAGACCGGCACCTCCGAAATTCCGGTCGGCGGGCGCTTTCAATCCGATCTCTCGATCGCGTCCTACGTGGGATTCGGCCCGCTGGAGGACCCGAAACTGCTCACGCTGGTGGTCATCAACCGTCCTCAGGAGGGCTACTTCGGGGCATTCGTGGCGTCGCCGACGTTTCAGCGCATCATGACCCGGGTGTTTTCGTACCTGCGAATCCCGGCGCGGGCGGCGTGAGCTGATGGCGACGCAGGCACGGCCCGCCGCGCGTGGGCTCCGCTGGCCGCCGCAGGACCCAATTCTGCTTCTGCTCACGGTGCTGCTGCCCCTGGGCGGCGCGGTCATGGTCGCCAGCGCGCGCATTCCGGCGGTGCTCGGCGAGGGGGCGCCCCTCGACGCCGACACGATTCAGCAGATGATCTTCGGGATCACGGGACTGGTCTTGGCATTGGGTCTGAGCGCCGTGGACTACCAGCGCTACGAGCGGGTGGCCCTTCCCGCCCTGGGCATCGCCTGGCTGCTGCTGCTTGGGGTCTACTTCTTCTCGAACGCGCCGCCCCAACTGGCGGCCCGACGCTGGTTCGTCATCGGCGACTTCACGCTGCAGCCCAGTGAGTTCGCCAAGCTCGCGCTGATTCTGGCGCTGGCCAAGCTGGGCAAGCACTTCGGCGGCCGCGTGCGTGATTGGCGCATTGGCCTGCTGGGTGGCGGCGGGTTGCTCGCGGCGGTGGTGCTGCCGGTGGTTGCCGAGCCCGACCTGGGAACGGCGGTCACGATGGCCGCGGTGGGTCTGGCCATGCTGTTCGTGGCCGGCGTCCGGCTGCGGCACCTGGCGGTGCTGCCGATCGGCGCGCTGGCGGCCGGCGCAATCTCCATCGCCATTCACGAGTACCAGCGGGCGCGCGTGCTGGCCTTCATTACGCGTGACCCCGAGGTCACCAATACCGGCTATCAGGCCGCACAGGCCAAGATCGCCCTGGGCGCCGGCGGTGTCACCGGGCGCGGTCTGGGCGCCGGCACGCAGAAATTCCTGCTGCCGGTGCCCGATTCCGACTCCATCTTCGCCGTGATTGGCGAGGAGTTCGGCCTCGTCGGCACCGGACTCGTGCTGGTGCTCTTTCTCGCGTTGTTCGTGCGGGGAATCCAGATCGCGGGCTCGACCGAGGATCCGTTCGGCCGCTTGCTGGCCGTAGGCATCGTCACCCAGCTCACGTTTCAGGCATTCGTCAACATGGGCGTCGTCACGGGATTGATCCCGGTCACGGGCCTCACGCTGCCATTCGTGAGCCTGGGCGGCTCGTCGCTTCTCGCCTCGCTGCTGATGATGGGCATGCTGCTCAACGTGGCGCGAAAATCCGCCCTGCAGCGGCGCGAATGAGAATCGTGCTGGCCGGCGGCGGCACCGCCGGACACATCTTCCCGACGCTGGCCGTCGCGCGGCGTTTGCGCACGCTGCTGGGCGACGACGGGGCCGATCTCACCATCGTCTGCGGCGCGCGCGAGCTCGACCGCGAGCTGTACCGTGGCGTGGAGTTCGACCTCTTTCCGATTCGTGTCCGCGGCATCGTGGGCGTGGGGTTCGCCCGGCTCCCGGCGCGGCTCTGGCGGCTTGGCGTCTCGACCGTTGCCGTGTGGCGCGACCTTGGCGCCCGACGGCCCGACGCGATCGTCCTGAGCGGCGGCTACGTAAGCGTTCCCGTCATGCTGGCCGGGTGGCTGCGGGGCATTCCCCGCCTGATCTTCTCGGGCGACGCGCAGCTGGGGTGGGCCACCAAGGCGTTGGCCCCGCTGGCAACCGTCGCCACGGTGTCCTTCCGCGAGGCGGTGGGGCAACTGCGCGGCCCACGGGTCGAATTCACGGGATATCCCCTGCGAGAGGCCTTTGCCAGCCCTGATCGCGATGCCGGCCGGTTTCGTGTGGGCGTCGCGCCGGACGAGCCCCTGGTGCTGGTGGTAGGCGGCAGCCAGGGCGCGCACGCGGTCAATGCCGCCGTCGCGCGGGATCTCACCCACCTGCTCGACCGGGCCGCCGTCGTGCACGTCACCGGGCGCGGCGATTTCGAGTGGCTCGCGTCGGTGCGTGAGAGCCTGTCCCCCGACCGGCGCGGGCGCTATCACGTCCATGCCTTTATCAACGAGGGCTTCGCGGACCTCATGGCGGCCGCCGACCTGATCGTGACGCGTTCGGGCGCGACGGCGGTGGCGGAGCTCGGCGCGGTCGGCACCCCGGCCGTGATCGCACCCGGCGCCTTCGGGGCCGGACACCAGATCGCCACGGCCAATGCTGTCGCCGCGTCGGGCGCGGCGGTCGTCCTGCTCGAAGATGACCTGGCCCGCGGCGAGCTGGCGTCGACGATCACCGACCTATTGGCCGACGCTCCGCGACTGGACGGGATGCGAAGCGCCTCGGCCGCGCGAGGCCGGCCGGACGCCGCGGACGCGGTGGCCCGGCTCGCGATCGGGCTTGCCGATCCGACCTGCCAGGCGGCGACCGCATGAGCGCCGCGCCCGGCCGGCTGCTCGGCACGGACGTGCGCCGCGTGCACGTGGTCGGCATTGCCGGCGCGGGCATGTCCGGCGTGGCGGCCGCGCTGCTCGATCTCGAGCTTGAAGTCAGCGGCAGCGACCTGCGCGCTTCCCCCGCCACGGCGCAGCTTGAGTCGCGCGGCGCTCGGATTCGTCAGGGCCACGCCGCCGGCAATGTGGCCGGCGCCGACCTGGTAGTGCATTCCGCCGCTGTTCCCGCCGACAATGCGGAGCTTGTCGAGGCCCGAACCCGCGGCGTGCCGGTGGCCTCGCGCGCGGCGATCATCGCCGAGCTCTTCAACGCGTCCCGCGGCATCGCCGTCGCCGGCACCCACGGCAAGTCCACCACCAGCGCCATGGTCGCGACGGTCCTGCGCGAAACCGGCCGCGATCCCAGCTTCCTGCTTGGCGCCGCCAGCCCGTCGCTCGATCACGCCAACGGGCGCTACCGGCGCGACAGCTGGATGGTCGTGGAAGCCGACGAATTCGATTCGGCGTTTCTCGCCTATCGACCAGAGATCGCGGTGATCACCAACCTGGAGCGCGATCACCTGGACTACTTTGGGACCGAGGCGCGCATGGTGGAGGCCTTTGCCGCGTTCGCGGCCGGCCTGCCCGCCGACGCCCGCCTGATCGCCCGCGGCGACGTGGCGGATCTGCGACGCGTCGCGGCACGCGCGCCCACGCCGGCCCTGTGGTTTGGCCCGGACGAAGCGTGGGACCTGGAGACACATTTGCCGGTCGCGGACGGGTGCCGGGTGGAGTTCCGCACGCCGCACGGGCCAGTGACCTGTCGCCTGCCGCTGCGCGGGCGTCACAACGCCTGGAACGCGCTGGCGGCGCTGATGGCCTGCACGTTGGCCGGAGTTCCCGTGTCCGAGGCCGCCCGAGCCCTCGAGTCGTTCGGCGGAGTCGAGCGCCGCTTGCAGCTTCGCGCCTGCGGCGGCGGCGTGCGGGTGTTGGAGGACTACGCCCACCATCCGACCGCCGTGCGCGCCACGGTCGAGGCCGCGCGCGAATGCACCCATCGGCGGCTCTGGGCGATCTACCAGCCGCTGCTCCGCAGCCGCACACTCGACTTGCTGGACGACTTTGTCGAGGCCTTCGCCGGCGCCGACCGCGTCACCTTTGCCGAGATCTACTCGCCACCCGGCCGCGAGCAGGGCGTCGAGGCCAGCTCATCGCTGCTGGCCGCCCGGGTGCGGCATCCCGACGCCAGCTTTCTCCCGTCATTCGACGACATTGCCGACCTGGTTGCCGCCGAGGCGGCCGACGGTGACGTGATCCTGGTGATGGGACCGGACTCCGTGACCCCGCTGGCCGATCGAATCAGCGTCTGGGTCAACGCGAGGGCCGCGGCTTGAGCATGTCGCCGGCGCTCCCGGGGCACCTCGCCGTGCGCGAGGACGAGCCGCTGGCGCGGCACTCCACCTTCGGCGTGGGCGGCCCGGCCGACCTTTGGGTCGAAGTGCACGCCGTGGACGACCTCGTAGCGGTGCTCGACGCCGCCGAGGCGACCGGGACGCCGCGCACGGTCGTGGGACACGGCACGAACCTGCTGGTCGCCGACGCCGGTATCAAGGGTCTGGTGGTCAGCAACAACTGCGTCGGATTGACCTTCGACGCGGCCGCCGGTCTGGCGCGCGTCGAATCGGGACACACGATGGCGCGGCTCGCTCGACAGGCCGCCGCGGCTGGGCACGCGGGGCTCGGGTTCGCGATCGGGGTGCCCGGCACCGTGGGCGGCGCCGTGTTTGGCAACGCCGGCGCCTGGGGCAGCGATATCGCGGCGGTGCTGGCGTCCGCCGACGTCTGGTATCCCAACGGCGTGCGTCGGCTGGGCCCGGACGACCTGGCCTTCGACTATCGGCACAGCGCCTTGCAAAACGATCCGCAAATGCCAATCGTGCTCAGCGCGTCGCTCGGCATCCAGCCCGGCGACCCGGAGGCGCTGCACACGCAGCTGGAGACTTTCGCGCGCCGCCGGTTGGATACCCAGCCGCGCGGACAAACCGCCGGCTCGTTCTTCAAGAACCCGAGCGGAGACTACGCGGGACGTCTCATCGAGTCCGCCGGACTCAAGGGATGCGCTCGCGGCGGGGCCTTCGTGTCGCCGCTGCACGCCAACTTCATCAGCAACGACGGCACCGCCACGGCGTCCGACATTCTGGCGCTGGCGTTGCACGTGCAGACCATCGTCCAGCAGCGGCATGGGATTCGCCTGGAGCCGGAGGTTCGCGTGCTGGGTCGCTGGGAGCCCGCGGCATCGGAGTTGCTGGCATGACGACCGACCCCCGCCCGTGGCACGTGCATCTGCTGTCGCTGGGCGTTGCTGGCCTCACCACCATCCTGCTGGTCTGGATGCTCACGTCGCCCGTGATGAAGATCCGAAACATCACCGTGCACCGCGCTGCGTCGTCTCCGCCGCCGGTCGTGAGCGCGGAGCGGATCGAGTCGCTGGTCGGGCAGTTCGTCGGGGCCAGCGTGTTTCGCGTCGACACCGCCGCCATCCGCGACGAGTTGCTTGAGATTCCGGGCGTGGCCGACGCGCTGGTTGACGTCGCCGTCGATGGCCATCTGACGGTGACGATCGCCTACGACGCGCCCGTGGCGAATTGGATCGTCGGCGGGCAGAGCTACCTGGTCGACGCCGACGGCCAGATCCTGGCGGCGCGCTATCGGCCAGACTTGGATCTGACCATCGAAGACACCGGCACGCGCGAGACCGCTCCGGGCGAGCACATCAATCTGCCCGCCCTGCTCGCCGCCCATCAGCTGCAGAGCAACCTGCCGCTGCTGCGGGTGTTCCCCAACCGGATCCAATACGCGGCGGGCAATCTCACGGTCATCGACCACTCCGGCCGCGAGCTGCAGTTCGGCGGCATCGAGCAACTCGAGCCGAAGCTCGTGGCACTGCAGGCCGTGCTGGAGCGAGCCAACCGGCGCGGCGAGCGCATCGCGTCCGTGGACCTGCGCCCCGTGGACCGTCCCACCTACCGCACCACCAACGCCCCGCCGCTGATCAGCACGATCGGGGATCCCCCGTGAGATAGCGGCAGCGGAATCTGATGAGTCGGCAGACATCCGGGGGGCACTGGAGGAGCAGACGTTGGGACGCAATCGAACGGTCGTCGGGTTGGACGTAGGCACGACCAAGACCTGTGTGGTCGTTGGTCAGGAATATCGGGACACGCAGCTGCACGTCCTGGGCATAGGCACCGCGCCGTCGCTTGGCCTCAAGGGCGGGCAGGTGGTCGACATCGTGCAGACGATCAAGGCCATCGACGCGGCGGTGATGCGTGCCGAGGAGGCCTCCGATACGCGGGTGCGGCACGTGGTGGCCGGCATCGCCGGGGGGCACCTGCAGTCCCATAGCCAACACGCCGAGTTGCGACTGGGCGCCGACGATCCGACGGTGCGACCGCGTCACATGAACAGCATCGTGCGCACCGCCGCGGCCATCTCGCTGCCGGCCGAGCGCGAAATCGCCGCCGTGATTCCCAAGACCTTCAGCGTGGACCATCTGACCGACGTGCTGGATCCGCGCGGCCTCACCGGGCGCTGCCTGCAGGTCGAGGCCCACGTGGTGACGGGCGCCACCAACGCCATGACGAACCTGGAGCGCTGCGTGACCGGCGCCGGCTGCGAGGTCCGTGATCGCGTCCTGCAGCCGCTGGCGTCGGCCGCGTCGTGTCTCACCGAGGACCAGCGTCGGGAAGGCGCGGCGGTGGTCGACATTGGCGGCGGCACCACCGACGTGGCGATCTATGTGGGCGACGCCTGCTGGCACATTGCGGTGCTGCCCATGGGCGGCGCGCTCGTGACGTCTGACATCGCGCGCGGCCTGCGCCTGCCGCTGCGAGTGGCCGAGGCCCTCAAGATCCAGCACGGCCGGGCCGATCCCTACGTCGATTCCGATGAGTCGGCCGTCGAGGTGCCGGGCTTTGACTATGGCGCGCCGGTCGCGGTTCGCCGCCGCGATCTGGCCCAGGTCATCGACGCGCGCATGGAGGAGATCTTCACGCACGTGAAGGATGAAATCGTGCGCAGCGGGTATTACGACGTGCTCACGGCCGGCGTCGCCCTGACGGGCGGCGGGTCGTTGATCCCGGGTCTGGCGGCCAAGGCGTCCGAGATTCTGGAGCTGCCCGTGACGCTGGGCCGGCCGCAGGCGCTCTGGGGCCTGGACGAGGGAATGCGCGAGCCGCAGTTCAGCACCGCCATCGGCCTCACGCTCATGGGCGCAACGCCGCGCCCTGATCACGGGTGGCTGGATCAGCGGCCCGTGCGGCGGGCCGGCGGGGTGCTCACCAGCTTCGGTTCGTGGCTGCGCGGTTTGGCCTCGCCGGCCGCGGCCTGACGAAATGTCCCACAGGCGCATTACTGTTGTGCATAATGAGTGGCCGAACGCGCGAGCTGACCGCATGACGTCCGCCAGCGCTGGACTCCGGCGACAGGGGACCAAGACATGAACGACGATACCGGCAGCACGGGCCGCATTACACGACTCACGACGCCGCGGCGCGGGGCGTCCGAGGCTCCCAGCGAGCAATCCGCCACCATCAAGGTGGTCGGCGTGGGCGGCGGCGGCAGCAACGCCGTCGACCGGATGATCGATGTCGACGTCAGCGGCGTGGATTTCATCACCGTCAACACGGACGCGCAGGCGCTGATGCGTTCGCAAGCCTCGGTGCGCGTGCACATTGGCGAAAAGGCCACCCGCGGGCTTGGATCCGGCGGCAACCCGGCGCTGGGCCACAAGGCGGCCGAAGAATCCGCCGAGGATCTGCGCCAGTCGCTCGAAGGGGCCGACATGATCTTCATCGCCGCCGGCATGGGCGGCGGCACGGGCACGGGCGGCGCGCCGGTGGTGGCCGAGATCGCGCAGGAGAGCGACGCGCTGACCGTGGGCGTCGTCACCCGTCCGTTCGCGTTCGAAGGCACGGCGCGCGCTCGCGTGGCCGATGAAGGCATCCAGGACCTCGCGGAGGGCGTCGACACGCTGGTGGTGATCCCCAACGACCGACTGCTCAACGTGGCCGACGCCAAATCCACGATCAGCGAGGCCTTCGCGCTGGCCGACGACGTGCTGCGGCAGGCGATCCAGGGCGTCTCGGACCTCATCACCATGCCCGGGCTGATCAACCTGGACTTCAACGACGTGCGGGCCGTCATGACCGATGCCGGAACCGCGCTCATGGCCATGGGCGAGGGCCAGGGCGAAACCCGCGCCACCGACGCCGTCACCCAGGCCCTCAACAGCCCGCTGCTCGACACCTCCATGGACGGCGCGCGCGGCGTGCTGCTGAACTTCACCGGCGGCTCGGACATGACGCTGTACGAAGTCAACGAGGCGGCGGAAATCGTGGCCAAGACGGCCGATCCAAACGCCAACATCATCTTCGGCACCGTGGTCGACGAGTCGCTCGAAGGTCGCATTCACGTCACGGTGATCGCGACGGGCTTTCAACTCGAGCGCAAGGAAATGCGACCGGCCACGCGGACGCGCGCGCGAACGCCCGCCTCGCCCCGCGTGCGCGAGCTGGATTTCTCACCCGGTCCCGACGACCAGCCCGAAATCGAGATTCCGGCATTCCTGCGGCGCCGGTCCGCCGGGTAGGGGCACAACCGACCGCCAGCCCGTCGCCGGCGCCCGTCCCCGCCTAGAATGGCGGGATGCAGGGTGCGCCTACCATCGATGACGGACTACGCCTGCGCATCGCGGCGGTGCGCCAGGAGATCGCGGCAGCTTGCGCCGCGGCCGGCCGCTCGCCCGAAACCGTCGATCTGGTGGCGGTGACCAAGACCGTGCCGGTCGACGTGGTGCAAGCGGCGCTCGCCGCCGGGCTGACGACGTTCGGTGAGAATCGAGTCCAGGAGGCCGATGCGAAGATTCCCCGGGTGGGCGGCGGGACGTGGCACCTCATCGGGCACTTGCAGCGCAACAAGGCGCGGACGGCGGTGCAACGCTTCGACTGCATCCAGAGCGTTGACTCTCCGCGACTGGCGCGGCGGCTGGACACGGTGCGCGAGCATGAGCCCGTGGACGTGTTGGCGCAGGTGAATCTCACCGGCGCGTCGACGCAAGAGGGCGTGGCGCCGGCGGATCTGCACAGGCTATGCGAGGTCATCGACCGCGAGACCGGTCTGACGCTGCGCGGTCTGATGACCATTGGTCCGCTGGGGGGCGATCTGGCGGCCCTGCGCACCTGCTTTCGCGAGCTGCGGGAGATGCGCGACGCGCTGCGGCCACGGCTCCCAAATCAGCCGCTGACGGAGCTTTCCATGGGCATGACGGACGATTTTGGCGCGGCGATTGCCGAGGGCTCCACGATGGTTCGGGTCGGACGGGCTATCTTTGGCAGTCGCCCGACGGACGCGAGCGCCGTGCCCGCGCCGCCATCAATGGACTCGCCATGCTGACCGGTCTCATCGGATTCCTCGAAATCCTGGTCACGATCCTGGTATTCGCAATCGTTGGGCGCGCGCTGCTCTCCTGGTTCGTGCAAGACCCGAGCCACCCGCTGATGCGTCTGCTGATCGACGTCACCGAGCCGATTCTCGCGCCAATCCGCAATCGATTGCCCTCGTCCTGGATGATCGACCTGTCACCGCTGATCGCAATCGTGGTGATCCAGATCGTGTGGCGGTTGATCGTGTCGCTCGCGCTGCAATAGCGCGATGCCGTGTTAGTCGTGCAGCCCCGCGCCGCGGGCGCAGCCCCGATGAGCGTGCCGTCCACGAAGCCCAACGCTCGTGCCTAGCCCCAGTCTCCAACGACCGCGAGGCACGGCCGACCGCCTGCCGGCCGACGCGCCCGCGTGGGAAGGCGTGCTGCGCGCGTTTGCGCGCGAGTGTCGGCTGCGCAACTTCCAGCCCATCAGCACGCCCACGTTCGAGACCACCGAGCTGTTCGACAAGGGCACCGGCGCCACCACGGACATCGTGCAGAAGGAGATGTACACCTTCGACGACCGCGGGGGCGACTCGCTCACCCTGCGGCCCGAGGGCACGCCCTCCATCGTGCGCGCCTACCAGCAGCACGGCATGCACGTGCTGCCGCAGCCGGTGAAGCTCTACTACGTCCTGCCGGTGTTCCGCTACGACCGACCGCAGGCGGGACGGCTGCGCGAGCACCACCAGATCGGCGCCGAGGCCCTTGGCGACCCCAACCCCGCGGTGGACGCCGAGGTGATCGACCTGCTCTGGAGCACGCTGCGCGCGCTCGGAATCGCGGGCCTCGCGCTGCACGTCAACTCGCTTGGGGACCCGGAGTCGCGGCCGGAATACCGCGCCGCGCTGGTGGACTTCTTCACTCCGCGCACGGACAAGATGTGCGCCGATTGCCAGATGCGGCTCACGCAAAACCCGCTGCGGCTGCTCGACTGCAAGAAGCCGACCTGCGCGCGTGTCAGTGCCGACGCCCCCCGCTCGCTCGACTACCTCGGCGACGCCGCGCGCGAGCATTTCGACACGTTGCGACGCCTGCTCGGGGCGCTGGATATCCCGTGCACCCTGGACCACCGGCTGGTCCGCGGCCTGGACTACTACAACCGCACGGTGTTCGAGATCGTGCCGCCCGACGGCGGCGCCCAGAGCACCGTCGGCGGCGGCGGGCGCTACGACTTCCTGGCCGAGACGCTTGGCGGCCCGCATCTGCCTGGCGTCGGATTCGGCAGCGGCATCGAGCGCATATTGCTCAATCGCCACCGCGTCGGTCTCGAGGAAGCAGCGCCTTCACCACCCGATGTATACGTCGCGCCCTTGGCTGATGCGGCGCTGACCGTCGTGACCACCGTGGCCGCTGGCCTGCGACGGGCGGGTGTCGCCGCCGAGGTCGGATATGCCGCCGCGAGCCCGCGGTCCCACCTGCGCCGCGCCAACGCCCTCGGCGCGCGCGTGGCGCTGATCGTGGGCAATCGTGAGGTCGAGACCGGGCGCGTGTCCCTGAAGCCCCTCGACGGCGGCGACCAGGTCGACGTGGCGCTGGACGATGTCGTGTCGTCCACGCGGGCCGTGCTCGCCGCACCGGCGACCGCGAGCGACGCATGATCGCGGTCGTCGACTACGGCGCCGGCAATCTGCACAGCGTGGAGCGGGCGCTGCGGCACGTCGACGCCGAGATCACCGTGACCCACGATCCGTCCGAGATCGCCGACGCCACGGGCGTCGTCCTTCCCGGCGTCGGGGCCGCGGCCGATACCATGCGCGGTCTGGAGCGCGCCGGGGTGATCCCCGCCATCCTCGACGCGATCGACGGCGGGGTGCCCTACCTGGGCATCTGCATGGGACTCCAGGTGCTCTACGAGGCCAGCGACGAGGACGGCGGCACGACCTGCCTCGGCGTGGTGCCGGGCCGCGTGGTGCGCTTTCCGCCCAGCCAGCACGTGCCGCACATGGGCTGGAACCAGGTCCGCCAGCAGGTCGAGTCGCCGCTGTTCGCGGGCATCCCGCAGGACGCCAACTTCTATTTCGTGCACTCGTACCACGCGCCCGTCGACGGCGCGCCGCACGTGGCCGCGACGACCGACTACAGCGTCACATTCACCAGTGCGCTGCTGCGCGACAACGTCTTCGCGACGCAGTTTCACCCCGAGAAGAGCGGCGCCGCGGGCTTGCGGCTCTACGCCAACTTCGTTCGCCTGGCGGGACAGCACCCGCGCGACGAAGCCATCCCGTGATGGAGGTCTATCCCCCCGTCGATATCCGCGGCGGTCGCTGCGTGCAGCTGGTGCAAGGCGACTTTGAGCGGGAGACGGTCTTTTTCGACGATCCGGTGGAGGCGGCCGGTCACTGGATGGCGCAGGGCGCTCCCTGGTTGCACGTCGTTGATCTCGACGGCGCCCGCGACGGCGTCAGCAGCAACGCGGCGATCATCGAGGAGATCGTCGCCGCCGCTGGAGATGTTCCCGTGCAGGTGGCGGGCGGCATCCGCACGCCGGCCGACATCGAGCGCGTGCTTGGGCATGGGGCCGCAAGGATCGTGCTGGGAACCGCCGCTGTGCGTGATCCCGCGTTGCTGGCGCGCGCCGCCGCTGGTCATCCCGGCCGTATCGCCGTGGCGGTGGAAGGCCGCGAGGGCATGGCGGTCACCGATGCCTGGGCGAAGGAATCCACGCTGCCGGTCGGTGAGCTGGCGGCACGGGCGGTGGACGCCGGGGCCGCGGCCATCATCTACACCGACGTGGTCGTCGAGGGCATGCTCAAGGGACCCAACGTCGCGGGCACGCGGGATCTGGTCGATCAGGTCGGGGAGCACCTGCCGGTGATCGCCTCGGGCGGCGTGGCGTCGCTCGAAGACATCGCCCGGCTGCGCGAAGCCGGAGCGTCCGGCGTCATCATCGGCAGCGCCCTCTACCGCCGGGCGTTCACGCTCGGCGAGGCCATCCAAACCGCAAGAGAAACTCATGCCTAGCCTCTCCGTCATTCCCGCGAAGGCGGGAATCCACCCCCAGCCGCAGCTGGATTGCCCGGCGGACCCTCCGCACACGGGCGGGCCTGAGACCAAAGGACACGCGGCTTTGCCTCCGCCATGCCGGAGCACATCCCCGTGCTGACCCGTCGCATCATTCCCTGCCTCGACGTCAAGAACGGCCGCAACGTCCGCGGCGTGAAGTTCTCCGCCGACGTGGACGCCGGCGATCCTGTCGAGCTGGCCGCGCGCTACGACCGGGAAGGCGCCGACGAGTTGGTCTTCTACGACATCACGGCCTCCGCCGAGGGCCGCGACATCATGGGCGACCTCGTCGAGCGCGTGGCGTCCGAAGTCTTCATTCCGCTCACCGTCGGCGGCGGCCTGCGCAATGCCGACGACATGTACGCCATGCTGCGGCGCGGGGCGGAGAAGGTGTCGATCAACAGCGCCGCCCATCGCGATCCCGACCTGATCCGGATCGGCGCCGACCGATTCGGGTCGCAGTGCATCGTGCTCTCCATCGACGCGCAGCTACGCAGCGACCGCGATTCGCCCTGGTGGGAGGTGGTGCTGGACGGCGGCCGCACGCCCACCGGCCTGGACGCCATCGAGGTCGCCCAACGTGGAGTGGAGCTGGGCGCGGGCGAGATCGTGATGAACAGCATCGACGCCGACGGCACGCGTGCCGGATACGACCTGGACCAGTTGCGCGCCGTCTCCGACGTCGTGCCGGTGCCGGTGGTCGCCTCGGGGGGCGCCGGGTCGATCGAGCACATCCGCGCGGCGTTGGTCGAAGGCCGCGCCCATGCCGCGCTGGCGGCGTCGATCTTTCACTTCAAGATGATCAGCATCGAGCGCGTCAAGCGGGAGCTGGTGGCGGCGGGGCTGCCCATGCGCATGGACCCCTTCGCGGCGGTTGCCGTCTCGGGGCGCCCAATCCGTCATTCCCGCGAAGGCGGGAATCCAGACCGGACCTAGCCCTCGTCGACCGGCAACTCCGGGGCAACAGCCGTCGGCGCATCGCTTCCATCGCGCCGCGTCGCGGCGCGCCACACTCGGTAACCCACATCGAGGCCGAAGCCGAGCGCGATCGTGCCCACGATGACAAAGAAAACGATCGTCTCAATCATGGGCGCATCATGCCGGGTGCGGGCGGTCAGCCGATCCCAAGCGTCTCACAGAGCCGATCCAGCTTGCGCAGTGCCTCGTTGTCCAATTGACTCTCTGCCGGTGCGCGGAAGTGACTGTGCGCGATCACGCCCTCGCGCCGCAGCATCTCCTTGTACACGGCCCCGCCGATGGCGTTCAGGGGCGCGATCTCGCGTTGCCACGTCTCGCGGGCGTCCTCCCGCCGGCCCGCATGCCAGAGGTCCCAAATGCGCACGAACGATCCGACCAGGGCCGCGTGGGGCATGGTGCCCCGCGACCCGATGTCCAACTCCTCGATGAGCGCGCTGCCACTGGCGCCGCCGATGATCGTGACCCGGTCGCCGGCCTTGGCGATGGCCTCGGCCACGGATTCCGCCGGCGGGGCGCTCTCGACTTTGGCGAATTGGACCTGAGGCACGGCCCGGGCCAGCGCCGCCAGCTCGTCGCCCGAAAGGTGCGCGCCGGTCATCACCTGCACGACGATGGGAATCCGAATGGCCGCGGCCACGGCCCGGAAATAGCCGTGGATCTCCGCCTCAGGCAGCCCATTGGCCGGCGGAATCAACATCACCGCCGACGCCCCGAGCGCCTCGGCCTCCCGGCTGGCGCGCGCGGCAAGGACGGTGGCTGGATATCCGGTTGACATAACGATTGGAATCCGACCGCACGCCTGGTCGATGGTGACCCTCGCGACCAGCGTGCGCTCGGCTTCGCTCAGCTTGGGCAGCTCGCTGCCGAAGGCGATCCCCAGGCCGTGTGCGCCGGCGTCGATGCAATAGTCCACCTCGCGCCGCAGGCTCTCCTCGTCCACCCGGTCGTCGAGGTCGAACGGCGTCTTGAGGATGGGAATCACGCCACGGATATCGGCCATGGCCTTAGGCTCCGGCGGACGGCTGCGCGGCATTGTTAGCAGAGGATGCTGCACGGGCATACTGGCGTCGCGGCTTGCCACCGAAAGAGCCAATGACCGCCGCCAGCCATGTCCGCGTCGTGACCTTCGACGGTCCCGGCACGCCTCCGGTGCTGCGGCGGGTTCCCCGGCCGTCCGTGCCGCCGCGGGGCGCGCTGATTCGCATCGAGGCTTGCGGCGTCTGCGGCACCGATCTGCACATCCTCCAGGGGCACTGGCCGGGCGAGTTGCCCTGGCCGATCACGCTGGGTCACGAGCTGGCGGGCGTGGTGGAAGAGATCGGGCCGCAACTGCGCACCGATGCGACCGGCGCGCCGCTTCGCGAAGGCGACCACGTGATGCTGCCGCCGCTCAACGCGTGCGGCGTGTGCGAGGTCTGCGTCGACACGCCCGAGCGCGCCAACAAGTGCCTCAACCCGACTTACTACGGGCGAAAGATCCCCTTCGACCGTCCGCCGCACCTCTGGGGCGGTTGGGCCGACATGCTGTTCGTGGACCTGGACGCCTTTCCCGCCACCAAGCTCTTTCGGCTGCCGGACGACATGCCGCTGATGGTGGGCACGCTGGTCGAGCCCTACAGCTCGGTGACGCGGGCCTTCAATCGGGTGGACGCGCTGGGCGTTGGCCTGCGAACCGCAGGCGCGTCGGTGGTGATTCAGGGCGCCGGGCCGATTGGGTTGCTTGCCACCGTCGCCGCGCGCCAGCGTGGGGCAGCCACCGTGGTGATGGTGGGCGATCCCGAAACGCCGCGACTGGACTTGGCGCGTGCGTTTGGCGCCGATGCCACCGTGTCGCTCACGGCCACGCCGGACGCGGCGGACCGCATTGCCGCGGTGCGGGAGGCGGTAGGCGGCGCGGGCGCCGACATCGTAATCGGATGCTCGGGCAACCCCGCCGCCGGACCCGAGGGCGTCGAGATGCTGCGCGACGGCGGGACATTCGTCGAGATGGGGCAGTTCACCGACGCCGGCAGCTTCGACACCAGCTGGCACCGTATCTGCACCAAGGAAATCCAGCTGCTCGGCAGCTGGGCCTTTACGCCGGATGAGGTCGCCCAGGCCTTGCGCGACCTGCACGCCATCCAGTCCGACCATGACTGGCCGCGGCTGCACACGCGCTTCCCGCTCAGCACCGACGGAGTGACGGCCGCGATCGCGGCGGCCACGCAAATGACCGCCCTGAAAGCGACCGTGGTGCCGGCGATCGCTGGCGGCGACTGACCCAACGCACCTGTCACTCCGAGCGCAGCGAGGAGTCTCAGATGCACGATCCCGGCCGGCCACGTTGAACTCAGTAGTTTCCTCACGCTCGTTCTGGCTCTCCGCGTTGGCAGTCAATGAATCTCGAACTGCCGCGGCGAAGTGCTCGACCCAGCGCGATCTCCCGTCACCCCGGCGAAGGCCGGGGTCCAGGTTCAATTCGCGCGCCTACGACCCCGCCTGGATTCCGGCCTCCGCCGGAATGACGGACCGGAGGCGAAATCCTCTCGTCGAAATCACACGTGTGCCGCGCCAGTTCCGGCACCTGGATCGCAATGATCTACGCTAGCCCGCAATGGACAAACTCCCCCGCACCATCCGCACGCCGCGACTGACCCTGCGGCCGTTCGAGTTGCGCGATATCGAGCCCCGCATGGTCTATTGCAACGACGCCGAGTGGGCCCGCTATTTTCCTCTTCCGTTCCCGTATACCCGCCGTGACGCGGAGGAATTCGTCGTCGGGCGGCTGCTGGATGATTGGGGCCGAGACCCGTGCTGGTGGGCGGCCGATCTGGACGGGGAGCTGATCGGCCACATCGGGCTGTGGCCCGACCCGCAGAATCGCCACGCGGAGGTCGGCTATGCGTTCGCCCGGCCGCGTTGGGGCCAGGGCTTCGCCACCGAGGTGGTAAGCGCCGTGGTGGACGCCGTCTTCACCACCACCGACTTCGAGCGCGTGTACGCCCGCGTCGACGTGCGCAATGGCGCCTCGCGGCGGGTTCTGGAGAAGGTGGGCATGGTCCAGGTCGGCGAGGTGCGCGACAACCGCGTCGCGCATGGTCTGCGCGTCGACGACGCCTTCTACGCGGTGCTCAAGAGCGACTGGCCGCCTGCGGGAGATGCGAGCAACTGAGCCCGCGCGGCGCTATCATCGCTGCCCTCACCGCCCACAATCTCCGTAGTGCCATGAACGAGTTTCGCGACTCGACCGACCTCGTCGGCGACGCCGCCCGCCTGCGCGCCCGCGCCGAGGCGGACGGCTATCTCTTCATTCGGGGCCTGTTGCCCGCCGCAAACCTGGAGCGCACGCGGCTGGAGTATCTCGAGGTCCTGCGCGACGTGGGCTATGTCGATGCCGAGGGCTTCCGAGACCAGCTCGTCAATCCCGCCAACATCCCGGACGGTCGCGGGAGCCTGCACAACGACACGTACGCGGAGCTCTACCTGCTCGAATCGTTCCACGCGCTGCAGCTGGAGCCGGCGTTGCTGGACGTCATGGAGGCCTTGCTCGACCCCCCGGTGCTGGCGCATCCCAGCATCATCTCGCGCGTGATGTTCCCGCAACGCGAGATGTTCACCACGCCCCCGCACCAGGACTTTCCCCACGTGCAGGGCACGCACGACGTCTACACGGCGTGGTTTCCCCTGCACGATTTGCCGGCGTCGATGGGCGGACTGGCAGTGGCCGCCGGCTCACACCGCCGGGGCGTCTACGACTATCGCCCGGCGCTAGGGGCGGGCGGCATCGCGGTGATCGATCCGCTGCAAGATTCGTGGGCGACCAACGAGTTCCGCCAGGGCGACGTCCTCATCTTCCACAGCCTCACGGTGCATCGGGGTCTGCCGGTCACGGGCGACCGGGTCCGGATGTCCGTCGACGGACGCTATCAGTCGGTGCGCGAGCCTGTGCTCCAGCGGAGCCTGCTGCCGCACATGGGCGTGACGACCTGGGAAAGGGTCTATGCCGGCTGGGCGTCCGACGACTTGAAGTACTACTGGTCCGACCTCGAGACCACGATCGCCGACGTCAACGATGCCCATCTCGAACAGGTGGATGCTCGGACGCTCGAGGAATTTGAGAACGGCTCGCTGCCACCCGAACTGGTGAAGAAATCCATCGGCGCATTGGAGCGGATCATCGAGCGCGACGATCCGGATCTGCGCGAGCGGGCGGCCGCGGCGCTGGCCGCCCACTCCGCCTCCGATGAGTCGTAGGCGCCGGCTGGGTATTGGATGACGATCCGCTCGGCGTCTGACGACGCCCAACCGCACGACGCCCCTACGGCCGCGACCGGTGCGCGCGGCCCGCGCCGCGTGGCGAACGTCAACACCACGGACATGCGCAGCGCCATCGACCTTGGCACGCGCGCCATGGCTCGCTGCTTCAACGCCGACGACGACGATCTCCCCTTCATGTACTCCCGCGTATGGCCCGACGGCTGGTTCGGGTTCAGCCCGTGGCACTGCGCCGTGCAGGTGTCGGGCCGTCACCTGGAGGCGATGCTGCGAGCCGCCGAGGTCACCGGCGCGCCGGTGGATGAGGAAGCCATCGCCAAGCACACGCGCGGGGCGCTGTTCTCCTTCACAGGGCCGGTGCCGCTGCCCTGCAACCGCCGCGAGATGGGCGGACCGTTGGTCGAGGTGGACGAGCACAGCATTCGCGAAGGGTTCCACGGGCTCAATGCGCTCGTGCGGGACTACAACCACGACCAAGCGGCGGAGCTGGCCGAGCGCTGCATCGCCGCGATCCAAGAGTTCTGGTCGCCCGAGAGCGGCTGGAATCTGACCGCGCTCAATCGCCGGTCCGGCCTGGACTTCCAGGCCCGGCCGACCTTCGTCGAGGGGGTCGGGCGGGCCATCGGGCCGCTGGTCAAATGCGTCCGCACCACGGGGTCGGACGCGGCGCTGGAGCTGGCGCAGACGCTGAAGGACCACGCGCTGGACACCGCCTTCCTGGCCGACGGCTCGTACGAATGGGAGCGCTTCGGGGCGCACGGGCACTCCACGACGTGCGTGATGTCGTCGCTGGCGCAGCTGGCCGACCTGACCGACGACGACGGATTGCTGGAGCGCGTCCGCACCTTCTACGACCGCGGGCTGTGGACCATCCGCACCGAGATTGGCTGGGTGATGGAGCGCAGCGACCCGGGTCGCAACCCCGACCAGGGCGAGCTGAACAACACCGGCGACGTGCTGGAGACGGCGCTGATCCTGGCGCGGCGGGGCTATACGAGCTACTACGACGACGCCGAGCAGATGCTGCGCGCGCACATCCTGCCGTCGCAATTTCGCGACCTGTCGTTCACGGGGCCGCCGCCGGAATCCGATCACAGCGACGCGCGCCGCGACGTGGCCGATCGCGCGCTGGGAATGTTCGGCTTTTGCGCTCCCTACGCGCACCGTCCGATCGGG
This sequence comes from Chloroflexota bacterium, assembly GCA_022821905.1. Classification (GTDB taxonomy): domain Bacteria; phylum Chloroflexota; class UBA11872; order UBA11872; family UBA11872; genus JAJECS01. Next base: position 272,924 of record JAJECS010000027.1, read on the forward strand.
ATTGCCGAGGTCGCGCCCAGCTGGGACGTGGTGGCCGGCACGACGGGCTCGCTTTGCGAGGCGTTCGTGGACGCCGTGCGCCGCGACGGCGATGTCACTCGCGTGAACCTGTGGTTCGATCGCGAGACCGCCGACGCGCGCGTGGAGTCGCGCTATGCCGATGGAGTGCTTCGCGTCATCCCGCTGCGCCGTGGGCCGATTGCGGTGCGGATTCCGCAATGGCTCGACCCGGACCAGATCGAGGTCGAACCGGCCGGGCTCGAGCGCCGTTTCGCGGACGGCTATCTGGAGTTCCCGACCGCCGCGCCCAATCAGGCCATCACGTTGCACGCGACGCTGCCCATGCGGGAGCTGGTGCTGAAACACCGCACCCGCGACATCCGCGTGCGGTTGCGCGGCGCCGCGGTCGAGGCCATGGACAGCTTCGGCACCGACTTCACCTACTTCGACCCGCTCGACTGACGGCATGAGGGCATCCACCAGGGCTGCCCCCTACAAAACGTCGCCGAATAACGGTCCGGTGTAGCATCTGTCCGACGTGGGGACGCGCGCGGGATGCGAGCAAGGCATGAAGGTTCGAGCCGTCGACTTCGTTCAGATCCAGGTGCGCGACATGGACCGGGCGCTGGGCTTCTATCGCGACGCCCTGGGGATGCCGGTCGGCCAGGCGTGGGACGACGAATGGGTGGAGCTGGCGGCCGGCGACACCACCATCGCGCTGGCGGCGGAGGCCGAGGGCGTGAGCGTGGCGCTGTCCGTCGATAGCGTGAGCGACGCGGTCGAAGAGCTCAGGGCCAAGGGCGTGGAGGTGGTGGCCGAACCGCACGGCAACGAATGGTGCGCCGGCGCCGCGATCAGGGACCCGGAGGGCAACCTGGTGGTGCTGCACCAGCGTCACGACGGCACTGCGGGATAGCGAGACTCTTGCGTACTTCTTCGTCATTCCGGCGCCGGCCGTACTCCAGTCTGGTCGAATCTCCAAGTGCCCTCGTGGCACGCGCTGGGGGCGGTTCGCGAACGACCCCTGCTGAGCATCTGCGGAGTTTTGCCGACCGTCTCGGCGACTGGGTCGCACGAAAAAGGCGTGAGCGGGCGAATGCGTGGGGCCACCCGCCGAACGCTGAATTCTCGGGGCCGAATCGGTTCTACGTGTCGAGGGCCAATGGCCATTCCGACTTTCGCAAGGCGGAAGGTGCGCGACGCTACGCACCCGGCGTGATTCGCCGCTACCAGCCCGTCGTCAGGTCACAGGCAGTGCTGCCGCGACGCCCTGCCGCTCCGCTCCGGTGGCTGGGACTGGCGGTGACGGGCTTGCAAATGGCCCGGCGCGGCCTGCAGGGGGTAGCGCGGGCAACCGCGCATCTTCTGCTGGATGACTCGGCGACGTCATCTCGCAGCCAGCGCGCGATTACCGACGCGTCGATTCGGCACAACATGCCCATCCACACGCTGTCGGGCTACGGGGCTTCTGATCTGAACTAGCCAAGGCTGCAGGGCCTCGCGACTCTTCGCGACTGGGCATCGGCGCTGCAATTGACCGCCCGCAAAGCGCTTCGGTGCTTGCATAATGCCAGCACTGCTGGCACTATGCTGGCATGCCAGTCCAAATCAACATCCGCAACGTTCCCGAAGAGGTACGCAACGAGTTGGCGTCGCGCGCGGCCCGTCGCGGCCAGTCCATGCAGGAGTTCCTGCGCGGCGAGTTGGAGCGCATCGCGTCTCGGCCCTCCAACGACGTCTTGCTGCAAGAGGTGCGTCGACGCGTGGAAGCGTCAGGCACGCGCGTGACGGCGGCAGAAATCCTTGCGGCCCGCGACGCGGACCGGAAGTGAGGGCCGTCGTTGACGCGTCCGTCCTCACCGCGACCCTAGTCGATGCAGGACCCGAGGGTGAGTGGGCCAGAGCAGCGGTCGTTGATGGGCCTCTGGCCGGACCGGAGTTCGTCTTGGCCGAGACCAGCAACATCCTGCGCCGGCTGGAGCGCACCGGCGAGATTTCGTCGCTGGAAGCCATCGCCAGCCACCGTGACATGCTGCGGATGGACATCGCGTTGTTTTCGTTCGCCCCGTACGCCGAGCGCGTGTGGGCGCTGCGCGCAAACGTCACCAGCTACGACGCGTGGTACGTCGCGCTGGCCGAGGCCCTCGACTATCCGATCGTGACGCTCGATCGGAGGCTTAGCCGCGCCACCGGACCCAGGTGCGACTTCATCACGCCGCCCCACCAATAGCCCGCCGCGACACCGTTCACGTCATTCCCGCGCAGGCGGGAATCCACCGGACATGCCGGAAAGGGGCCTGCCCGAAGGCGAAATGGGCCGGAATCCGGTCCGGTCGATACCGGTAACGCGGGATGATTGCGGTAGGGGCGGGTCTCAGACCCGCCCGTTGTTTTGGCTCGAACCCGCGGTACCGACCGACCCTGAGCTGCGATCACCCGCTCACAACTCCCGCATCTTGAGCCAGGTGGGGTGGTCGGCGGTGAGCCGCCGGGGCCGGCCGTCCCCGTCCACGAAGGCGTTCTGCGTCGTCGCGGTCGCCAGCAGCGTGTCGCCGCGCCGAATCGCGTATCGCAGCCGCACCCGTAGCCGCGAGACCTCGTCCACCCACACGTCCACGGTCACCACGTCCTCGCCCATGGCCGGTGAGATATAGCGGCAACTGCACTCGACCAACGACAGGAACATGCCGCCGGCGGTGAGATCCGCGTAGCCCAGGTCGATCGCCCGCAGCCACCCGAGCCGCGCCTCTTCGAGCCAGAGGATGTAGCTGGAATGGTGCGCGATGCCCTGCGCGTCGGTATCGGAATAGCGCACGCGCAGGGTCTCGCGGTGGGCGGGCGGCGCATCTGGGACGTCCCGGCATTCGCGGGGCATTGGACCGCGCGGTGGACTAGGCGCCGACGAGCGCGAGGAAGCCGTCGATGGCGTCCGCTCCGTCGAGCACCTGGATGCGCACGTCGAATGACGCCGTCTCGCCGGGCTCGAGGGAATGCAGGGTGCCGTCGGCGCGGTTGCGCGCGCGACCCAGCACGGTCGCGTTGCCGGGCTCGATGCCGGTCACATAGTCGCCGGGCGTGGTGTTTCGCCAGTGGTTGAGGTAGGGCAGCTGGTTCTTGTTCCAGGTGAATCCCAGCCCCATCCCGTCGCCCAGCCCGCGATTGACCAGCGCCGCGTGAACCGTGCCGTCGGCCGCGGCCTCCACGTCGTGAATCAGCACCTGCACCTGCCAGTCGATGGAGGGGCCTTCGTAGACCTCCCACCCCTCCTTGCTGGCCCCGGCGTATTCGTCGTGAAACCGCCGGGATTGGCTGCGCACGTGGAACCGCGCGCCCTCGTCGAGCAGCGGATGGCCGGGATTCATGTGGTAGAGGATCATCATGTGCTGGGTGCGGTGGCCGTGATTGGTCACCGTGTCGTGGATCTCGATGGTGCTCGAGCCCAGCGCGGTCTCGATGCGGCGGACGAGCTCCAGGTTTTCGCCATAGAGAATCGCCTGGCGCACGCGGCCCTGGACCCACATGCGGTACTCGTCGCCGTCCCACGCGCCGTCCGCCCACACATTGGTCGCGCCCAGATTGGACAGGCGTCCGTGCAGGCCCTCGGCGCCGGCCTCGTCGTCGTCATCCACCGGGTCGCCCACGTTGGTGAGGCCGCCGGTCGCCAGCAGGCCGAGCACCGTGGTGCGAATCCAGCCCTGACCGCCGGGCTCGTAGCGCGCGCCCTGCACGTCGCCCGTCGGCGTGCGAAACGCCAGGGGTATGCCGCGATACGAAGCGCCCGAAATGTCCAGGGCGCGTCCGGGGAGCACGGTGAAGCGCAGGCCCGACCCGGTGTCGAAATCGACCGCCTCCACGCCGTCGCCCGAGCCGCCGTCCAGGCGGTATTCGCGGACGCCGCCGACCTGGGAAAGGTCGCCAACACGCGCCATCAACTCCGCGCGGGTGTAGTCACGTCCCCAAAGCGTTGGCATCAGGTCGTCCCCCGTCCATATCGAGAGCCGCATTGTAGGCAGGCTGCAAATGCGCGCTTTCGTTTCCTCGCGCGGGGGAGCGCGCTTTCTTTCCCGCTCTCATTTGAGGGGGTTCCGGTGGCCCATGCTGCGCGCAGCATGGGAGATTCAGCCGCGGCCGGCCCCACGCTGCGCGCAGCATGGGGCGACGGGCGTTGCTAGTTGGTGATGTCCCAGTTGCACGGCAGCGGCGGGACCGGCCATGCCGGATCGGGACGCCATGACTCCCAGCCGTCGGCGAACGGCGAGCGCCTCGCCTCCAGCCGTGCGACTGCGCGCCGGCCTTCCGCATAGAAGGCATCGGCTTGGGTCTGCGTGACCAGCCCCAGGGCGACCGCCCTGGTCAGCTCGTCTTCGTCCTTCCACTGCCAGCCGGCCAGGTCGGGCTCGACGACGAGATCCAGGACGTGGTCGGTGAAGTCGAAGCCGATGGGCGTGCGCGTGTAGGCGCTTTCGAGGTTGATATACCAGCGATGAAACCGGTCGCCCTTCCACATGGCGTAGCAGGCGTGCGCGTCGCCCGGGTACTTGATGCGGATCAGGTCATCCCGCCAGGCGTTGTCGACGAGCTCCCAGTCGCCGACCGGCAAGTGGTCCGAGTGGTAGGTGCTCTTGTTCTTGATTGGCGTGCCGGCGGCCAGGTAGAGGGCCGTGATTCGCTCGATGTCGGCGATCACCGTCATCGGCATGGCGATTTGGATCTTCGCGCCCCACACGCTGCGCACAACGACCTGGTCGCCGAGCCGTCGGCGCTGGGCAGTCACGGCAGGATCGCCCCGGCGCTGCCTACCCGATGGGCTGATGGAAATACCAGCAGAGCCCGTCCGGCGCGACGACGAAGAACACCTGGAATTTCTCCCCGTCGCGTTCGTCTACGCGCCAGTTCGCGATGGCGACGCCCTTGGCCTCCAGCTCCTCCCTGGCGCGGTGAATGTCGCTGACCAGGATGGCCGCGCCGTCCGCGCTGGCGTCGCCGCCGTTCACGGCAAAGCCAAGCCGCACGTCGTCACGCTCCATGAACACGGTGGGAACCGGGCTGTCGCGGCGCTCGGCCTCGGTGAGCCCGAAGGACCGCCCATACCACTCCGCCGCCTGATCGAGATCCTCGACGGGCAGCGCGAGCACGTCGTCCTGGAAGGGAAAGGCCGCTTCGAAGAGGGGTTTGTCATTCATGGCTCGACGTCCGTGGTGACAGGCGGGAGCGGGAGAACGGGTAAGTCACGGCCAAGAGCCTTGCGTGCCATGGGCGCGTTCGAGGCGCAAGATCACCAGGCCGCAGATTCCTAAGCATCAGGTTCGCCGCCGACCTCCTGGGGTCGAGTGTCCACCTGCAATGCCGCAATCGCCCACAGCAGGAGGACCAGGACCAGCAGCGGATTTAGGGCCTCCCACAGGATGTCGTGGTTGACAAAATAGGCATTGATGAACAGGACAGTTCCCAGCGCGGCGAAGATCGCTGCGCCGATTCCGTCCCAAAAGCCACCGCGAGTCCAAAGCCCGACTACGGCAACGGTGCTGCAGCCGAGAAAGAGCGGATTGACGGCTCTCCAGACGTTGCCAACGTGGTCGCCGAACAGCGCATCGGTATAGGCGTTGAGGAAGACGATCAGCGCGAAGATGGCCAGAATCAGACTGCGCGTCCAAGCCACGCGACGGGTGCCGCTCCAGAGCCACCAGACGCCAGAGATGCTCATGAGCAACGCACCGAGTTGCCACAGTCGCCAGGTCCAGTTGTCGGTGGAAGCGAGGTCCGGCTGGCTGAACATGTCGGTCTGATCGCCCCAGGCGAACAGCGCGACGCCGAGAACCGCCGCGCTGAGAAGCGCCTGGGCGGCGCTCAGATCGCGACTCCGAAATATGCTGAACATCAGGCGACCTCCAGTCGACATGGGCCATAGGTATGGTCCCACGCTGCACGCCGCGCGGGCTACCGGGCATAAACCATGGTCGCGCCTGGCTCGGATGGCGATGGACGGTTTGAGCGTCGTGTCCAAGACTAGGGCTTGACTGGGTCAACGCCGCCAAAGTTGCCGTCGAATGAAGCACGTGCCGCCGAAACTGCCACACCGGGCGGTTCGCGAACCGTCCCTACCTCGGATCCCGGCCCCATGATGCGTCCATTGCTCGAGCGATTGGAGGCGCGCGGGTCGGCCGGCCGACCCGTGACGGTGGCGCTGGCGGGCGCCGGTCGGTTTGGGACGAGCATCGCGGCGCAGATTGCGCAGATGGACGGTCTGCGACTGGCGGCGGTGGCCGATCCCAACGCCGAGAACGGCGCGGAGGCCCTGCGCGCGGCCGGCTGGGCGGACGAACAGTTGCGGCGCTGCGAGAGTGCGGTCGCCGCGCAGGCGGCCGTTGAATCAGGCGAAGCCGCACTTGCGCCCGACGCCGAGGCGTTGGCGTCCGCGCCCATCGAGGTGTTCGTGGACGCGACCGGCATCCCGGACGTGGCCGCCCGAAACGCCTGGGCGGCGTTGCACGCAGGCCGCCACGTCGTCATGGTCACGGTCGAGGCGGACATGAGCTGCGGCTGGGCCTTGGCGCGGGAGGCGCGTCGGCAGGGCGTCGTCTACACCCTCGCCGCCGGCGACCAGCCGATCGCCATCATGGAGCTGTTCGACTGGGCCGTCGCGCTGGGTCTGGACCCCGTGGCCGTGGGACGCGGCACGCGCCTCTACCCGCACGACCGCCACGGAGACGCCGACAAGGCCCTGGCGCGGCTCGGCTACGACGCGGAGACGGCAGACCGTCTGCGCCTGAACGCGCAGATGTACAACTCGTTCCGCGACGGCACCAAGTCCCAGATCGAGATGTGCGCCGTGTCCAACATGACCGGTCTGCCGCCAGACCGTCGCGGCATGCACGAGCCGTCGGCCGGCTTGAACGAGCTGCCCAACCTGTTCGCGCCGCGCGACGCCGGCGGTCTGCTGCACGGGACGGGCGTGGTCGACCTGGCAAACGCCGTGGCGCCCGATGGCGCGTCCGAGATGCCGGAACACATCGCCACCGGCGTCTGGGCCGTGGTCACCTGCGACGACGATCGCGTGCTCGAGGACCTGCGCATCCACGGCACGCGCGTCTCCCGCGACGGGCGGCGCACGCTGCTGTTCCGCGAGTACCACCTGTGCGGCGTGGAGACGCCGCTTAGCATCGCGCAGGCTGCGCTGCTGGGCGCGACGTCGGGTGCGCCGCGCGAGACGCCGACCTCCGAGGTTCTGGCATTCGCCAAGCGCGACCTGCGGCCGGGCGACACGCTGGACGGGTCCGGCGGGCGGCTGGTCTATGGCCTGATCGACCGGGCGGAAGCGGTGAGCGCCGACGGCGTGCTGCCGTTGGGGCTCACCTACGGGGCCGCCGTGCGCGAGCCGGTGGCCGCAGATCAGCCGATTCCCCTGGATGCCGTGAGCGTGGTCCAGGACTCATTCGTGGCACGGCTGCGCGAGGAGGCCGGCGCATAGACCGCGATGTCGTCGTTTCGCCAGATTCGACTCCACTTCCGAGTAGGCGTCATCGACGGCTCGACCGACGCCGGCAGGACCACCAGATCGGGCGACCGCTCGCCCAGCGGCTCCACCGTCCACGGTGCGGGCGCGTGCAGGTGCAGGGGCTGCGTGTCGACGGCGCCGGTCAGGCGCGTGTGGGACAGCGCCGAGGCGACTCGCAGCCCGTCCAGCCAGCCGAGCTCCGGGGCGAGATGCACGATCGCCGACGACGGTGCCGAGCGCAGCGCTTCGAATGACTCGGGATGCGGCTCGACGTCGAGCGTCAGGAACGCCTGCCTGACGCGGTAGAGCGCTTCGGCGCCATCTCGCGCCACGAGCTCGAACAGGTTCGGGTCCGCCAGCCGGCGTTGCGCCCGCGGCGGCAGCGCGGCTACCCAGGCGTCCGTCGCGTGGACGTACTCGATGCCCAGTCGTCGTATCGCGCCCGGCTCCAGCATGTGGACGGCATCGAGGTACTCGGGGCCGGTGAAATAGATCAGGTGGGACAGCTCGACAAATCCGGCGTGGCTGGGTCGGCCGGTAGCCAGGGACACGGCCCAATAGGGCCACTCGGGCGTCAACACGCGGGTGCGCAGCGGCGTGTGGTTGCGGATGTAGCTCGCCAGGCGGTGCGACATGGCCGGTAGTTGGAATCGCCGCGCTGGCGGCGCCGCCCATCCGGCGTTGGCCAACTGCACACCGCCTCCAACCGCTGCCGCCAGGCTGTGAATCGGGCCCGCGATAGTCGGCCAGAGGACCAGCCCCACGAGGAGTGCGGCGAGCGCGGGGCGCCAGCAAACTTGCGCCAAGGTGGCAGGGGAGAGGCTTGCGTGACGCAGGCGGAGAAGAGTTGTAAGGGGAGATCCGCGCAAGGTCTCAGGATTACCGGGAGGTGGATTCCCGCCTTCGCGGGAATGACGGAGAGGCTTCGCGAAGGTCTGGGAGAGGTAGGCGGCGAGCGCGAGCAGCAGGGCCACCAGCGCGAGATTGCGGGCGTGTCCCGCCAGGCGGCTCACCACCCACGGCGCGGGCGAGTAGTTGAGAACCAGCCAGGCCATCACCAGCGCGGCGGCGCCCGCGGCCAGCGCCACCACCAGCCGATCTCGGCGAGCCAGGAGCACGGCGAGGCCCGCCACGACCACGGGGCCGACGCCCAGCACGCCGATACCGCCCGGACGCGCGTCGAACGTGCCGAACGCCTGCCAGCGCGTTCGATCGATGTCCCACGACAGTCCGAGGCCGTTGGATGGACCGCCGTCGAGGAGCACGGTGAAGGCCCCGCCGCCAAGGAGCATCAGGAGCACGGCCAGCCCGAGCCCCGCGCCCAGTCGCGGCACGCCGCCGCCGGGCCGCTCTCGCGCGACGCGGACGGCTGCCAGCACGGCCCACAAGACAAGCACCACAGGTGCGAGCGAGGTCACGAGAATGCCGAGGAAACCAACGACCGCCCCGAGCGTCAGCACGCCGTGCCATGTCGCGCGCTCAGATCGGACCGCGTGCTCCAGCACCACGAACGTGAGCGCGTATCCCAGGGTGAATGCCGGTGTCCAGATGTCGTGCAGCGCCGCCGATTCCGACGGCCACGACGGCCCGAGCGATGGCCAGTAGATTTCGGCAAGCGATCCCTGGAAATCGGCCGCCGGGAGTCCGGCGGGCACGGGAAGCTGCAAGATGCCGCCGCCCAGGTTGGTCCAGGTCCAGGCGCCGGCGGTGAGCAGCAGCGGGGAAACGACCAGCGCGACTGGCCACGCCCCTCGCCCCAGCAGACCCGTCGCTACCACCAGGGCGAAGGCGGACCAGGCGTAGGCGCCGAGCAGCTCCTGCACGAACGCCAGGTCGGGCCCGATCGGCGGCGTGAGCAGGCCGACCAGCAAATCGACGCCGTGGTGGTAGCGCACGGGGCTGCCCGGATTCCAGGGCGCCTCGGGAGGAAATCCACCCGCCCGCATCCACGCGGCCAAGCCGAGGTGAAGCGTTGGGTCCGGGCTCTCGAGCAGCTGCCGGCTGGCGAGCGTCAGCCACAGCAGGGCGAGGACGGCAACGGCAAAGGCCGCCGCCACGCGTGGGCGAGGCCAAACGCAGTGGCGCGCGCGCCACGCAACGACCACACCCAGGACGAGCGTGACGCTCCAGCCCACGGCGGCGCCGGCCAATCCCGGCACGATGTAGAGCGCAAAGTTCGTGATTAATCCCCAGAGCGCGGGGCCGACGACCAGGCCCTGCGCCAGGGCCGCCCGCTCATCGCCCTGCCGCAGGGCCACGCGGACGACGACATAGCCGACCGCGGCCAGCGCCGCGAGCTTCGCCGCCAGCAGCAGGAGCCCCGGCATGACGGCCGGATCAACGATCATTCGCCCACTCTCACCCGATGCGTCGGAGCTTGTGGCCGGTTACATGGTGCGACGCGATGGCGGCGGGCGGGTCCGCCGCCTGAGCGCCGCTTCCGTCCCATTCGGCGCACTCGCAGCGACGCGGAACGCTATGGCGGCGATTCGCCGCGGACGCTTTCGTGCACCGAGTACGTGATCTGGCCGTCGTCGGCGACGTCAATCCGCATCACTGGAATGAAGGCGGCCTCCCGCCAAGAGTTTGGCTGCCATTCGTGTTGCAGGCGGAGCGCCAAGACCCAGGCCCCTGTCCCCAAGCCGCCGTCCGATGCGTCGAGCGGCGCCAAGGTTCCGCGGTCGTTCCGCACGGCCAGAGTGGCCGCCGGCACGTCCAACTCGTACGAGTGGGTGCTGGCGTCCATGTTTGACGAGATTAGCCCGGCGAACCACTTGGCAATCTTCGGCCCACGGCCGCCGGTGAGGAACTCCATTGGCATTTCCCAAGGCGACGCGTCGTCCACCGCGACCACGACCCAATCCTGGCCCGTCCATCGCTCCGGCGCCTGGTTGTCGAACGTGGCGGTAAAGGCTATGCGCCCCTCGTCAAGGTGGGCGTCGGAAATCTCGACTCTTACCGGCGACTCTTCGAGGGCTACCCGCGGCGGCGTCATCGGTGCAACCGTTCCATCGGGCGCGTAGACGGCAATCTCGGCGCTGTGCCAGATGGGCTGCCGGGCGCCGGGCGGAAACGCCCACGTCCACGGTTCAACCGCCGCTGGGAGGACGATCAGATTGGGCACGTCCGCGCCGGGCGGATCCACCGTCCAGGGCACGGGCGTACGCACGTGCAGCCGCAGCGTGTTGATGGCGCCCACGAGTTGGGCGTGAGGCAATACCGACGCGACGCGAAGCCGTTCCAGCCAGTTGGTTTGCGGGGCGAGGTAGACCGATGTCTCCGGCGGCACCGACCGCAGCGCCTCGAACGACTCGGGATGCGGCGCCACGTCGAGCTCGAGGAATTTCGGTTGAATGCGATAGAACGCCTCGTCGCGGTCGCGGAAGAGGAGTTCGAACAGGCTCGGGTCCGCCAGCCACTTCCGGGCCCGGTCCGGCAGAGAATCTACCCAGATATCGGTGGCGTGGACGTATTCGAGGCCCAAGCGCCGGATGGCGGCCGGCTCGAGATAGTGACGGGCGTCCCAATACTCCGGGCCGGGGTGATAGATCAGGTAGATCACGTCGGCAAAACCCGCATTGTTCGGGCGGCCGGTGCCGAGAAACACGTTCCAGTAAGGCCACTCGGTGGCGAGCACGCGGGCATCCACGGCGGTGTTGGCCCGGATGTAGTCCGCCACGGGTCCCGTCAACGCCCGCAGTTGAAACCGGCGCATGGGCACATCCACGCCCTGGTCTCGCAGCTCCGTTTGCACCCATCTGGCATTGCCGATCTGCACGCCATTGCCGATCGCCAGCCCCAGACCGCGGGCGGGCGCCACGATCGTCGGCCACGTGATCAGAGCGACCAGCACGGCGCCGGTGGCGTAGCGCCAGCGTCCGGGCGGGAGGTCCGAAAGGCGCGAGCTCGCCGCGAGAAGCAGCGCCACGAGCGCCAGATTGCGGGCATGCCCCGCTATGCGATTGGTATCCCAGGGCGCCGGCGGATAGGTCAGCGCGAGCCAGAGGAGCACCAGCAAGCCGGCGCACGCCGCGAGCGTCACCACCAGCCGGTCGCGTCGCGCGAGCGCCACGGCCACGCCCGCAAGCGCCAGCGGCCCGACGCCCAGCAGGCCCACGCCGCCGGGACGCGCGTCGAACGAGCCCAGCACCCGCCAGTGTTGAGACTCCAGGCCCTGCGCCAGCGTCAAGCCAGCCGTTGGCGATCCATCCAGGAGTCCCGTGAAGGCGCCGCCGCCGCCGAGCAGCAGCAGACCACCCAGGATCGGACCGGCGCCCAGTCGGAGCGCCGCCTGCGCCGGCGGCTCGTTCCGCCGTGCTTGCAGGAAGTGCATCACCGCCAGCCCGGCCCAGGCGAGCAGCACCGCCGGCACGAGCGTGGTCGAAAGCAGACCCAGGAAGCCGACGAATGCCGCCAGCGCCAGCGACTCTCGCCACAACCAGCGCTGGCGGCTTGCCGCATGTTGGAGCACCACGAAAGCCACGGCGTACCCCAGCGGGAATCCGGGCTTCCAGATGTCGGACAGCACTTGCGAAAACGTCGCGCTGGCGGACAGCTCGACGTGCGGCCAGTAGATATCGATTAGCGAGGCTCGAAGGCCCGGCTCGGGCAGTCCTGCCGGCAGGGGCAGCTGCAGAACCCCAGCGCCGACGTCGCTAAAGGTCCAGAGTCCGCTGCTCAGCAGGAGCGGGGCTGTGACGATCACGCCGACCAGCGATGCCCGCTGCAGCAGTGCGGTGGTCACGATCAGGACGAGGGTCGTCCAGGCGTAGGCGCCCAGCAGCTCGGAGACGAACGCGAGGTCCGGCCCGAACGGGGGCGCGAGCAACCCGACGAGCAAGTCGGTCGCGTGGTGATAGCGGATGAGGGTGCCCGCGTTCCAGGGCAACTCCGGCGGAAAGCCGCCGGCTCGGAAGGTCGCAACCAGCCCGAGGTGGATGGGCGGGTCGGGGATCAGCATGAGCTGGCGACTGGCGAGCGCCGCCCAGGTGAGGGCCAGGACCGCCACGGCAAAGACCGCGACCACCCGCGGCCGCGGACGCATGGAGCGAGGCGCGCGCCATGCCAGGACCGCCCCCAGGGTAAGGGTGATCCCCCAGCCGACGGCCGCCCCCGCGAGCCCCGGAACCAGGTACAGCACGAAATTGGTGAACAGGCCCCAGAGGGCGAGCCCGACGACCAAGCCTTGGGCGAGAGCCACGCGCTCGTCGGCTTGCCGCAACACGACCCTCACGACGATGTAGCCCACCGCGGCCAGGGCGATTAGCTCCGCCGCCAGCAGCAGCAGACCCGGAATTACGGTCGGATCGAGGGTCAAGCGCCAGACCTTCGCGGCGCATCCACCGGTTGCCGTCGAGCCTCGCGGACCCGAACGCAACTCTCTCGACGAGCCGACGGCTCACGTCGAAAGAGGCCGGTCGATTCGTCACGCGATTGCAGGCCGCGTGGACCTCTGTCGTCGATCTCAGGCATGGCGCCCATCTTGCCCGACCTGGCTATGGCGTTGTCGATGTCCTTGGTAGCGCCGCCCCATTGAGCGCATCGTCAAACACCGCGTGGGAGATCTCCCCAGCATCGGAGACCGTGATCGCCAGCACCGGAATAACGGCGACGTCCCGCCAAATGTTCGGCTGCCACTCGTGCCGCAAGCGGATCGCCAGCACCCAAGAGCCCACGCCCAGCTCGCCGTCGGACGCCGAGAGCGGCACAAACTCCCCGGCGTCGTTGCGCACCGCTAACCGCGCCGCCGGCACGTCGAATTCGTAGGTGTGCGAGTCAGTGGCCGAACCCGACGAGACCAGGCCGGCGAACCACTTGGCGATCGCGGGTCCACGGTCGCGGCCCTTGCCGTGAAAGCCGACTGGAATCGCCAACGGCGTGGCGTCGACCCCCACGACCACCCAGTCCTGGGCTGTCCAACGATCCGGCGCCCGGTTGTCAAACGTGGTCGAGAAGACGATGCGTCCATCGTCCATGTGGGCATCGGTTATCTCGACGGCTACCGGCGGCGTTTCGAGCGCCGTTCGGGGCGGCGTGATTGCTGCAACGGCGCCGTTGGGCGCATAGACGGCAACCTCGTCGTTCCGCCAAATGGGTTGCCGGCCGTCGGATGGGAACATCCACGTCCACGGTTCGACGTACGCCGGGAGGACGATCAGGTCGGGTACGTTCTCGCCCAGGGGTTCGACCGTCCACGGCTCCGACGAGCGTACGTGCAGCGGCAGTGCGTTGAACGCCCCGACCAGCCGGGTGTGCGGCAACACTGACGCAACACGGAGTCGGTCCGACCAGATAGTTTGCGGAGTCAGGTACACCGTCGTCCCAGGCGGCACCGCCCGCAGCGCTTCAAACGACTCGGGATACGGCGCGACGTCGAGCTCGAGGAATGCCGGCTGCATCCGATAGAACGCCTCGTCGCCTTCGCCGATCAACAGCTCGAACAGGCTCGGATCCGCGAGCCACCGCCTGGCCCGATCGGGCAGCAAATCTATCCAGGCATCGGTGGCGAGAACGTATTCGAGGCCCAGGCGCCGGATGGCGGCCGGCTCGAGGTAGTGGCGGGCGTCCCAATACTCCGGCCCTCGGTGATAGTTCAGGTGGCTCACGTTGGCAAAACCCGCGTTGTTTGGCCGGCCGGTGCCGAGGAACACGTTCCAATAGGGCCACTCGGTGGCGAGCACGCGAGCATCCACGGCGGTCTTGGTCCGGATGTAGTCCGCCACGGGTCCCGTCACGGCCCGCAGTTGAAACCGGCGCATGGGCACATCCACGCCCTGGTCGCGCAGCTCCGTTTGCACCCACCTGGCGTTGGCGAGCTGCACGCCGTTGCCGATCGCGAGGCCGAGATTTCGCACGGGTGTCACTACCGTTGGCCAGACGATGAGACCCACCAGCAGCGCGCCAACACTGACGCGCCAACGTCCGGGCGGAATGTGAGAGAGGCGGGAGCTGAGTGCCAACAAGAGCGCCACGAGCGACAGGTTGCGGGCATGCCCCGCCAGGCGGTTGACATCCACGGGCGCCGGCGGATACGTCAGCGCGAGCCAGAGCAGCACGAGCAGGCCGGCGGTCGCCGCCAGCGTCACCACCAGCCGGTCGCGCCGCGCGAGCGCCACCGCCCCGCCCGCAAGCGCCAGCGGCCCGACTCCCAGCAGGCCCACACCGCCGGGACGCGCGTCGAACGACCCCAGCGCCTGCCAGTAGTCCGACTTCAGGCTCTGCGCCAGCATCAAGGCCGACGGTCGCGATCCCTCCAGGAGTCCGGTAAACGCGCCGCCTCCGCCGAGCAGCAACACCCCGGCAATCACTGGACCCGCGCCCAGTCGGAGTGCCGCCTGCGCCGGTGGCTCGGTCCGCCGTGCTTGCAGGAAGTGCATCACCGCCAGTCCGGCCCACACGACCAGCACCACCGGCACGAGCGTCATGGAGAGCAGGCCCAGGAAGCCGACCAGGCCGGCCAGCGTCAGCGCATCGCGCCACGACTGGCGCTTTCCGCTCGCCGCATGCTGCAGCACGACGAAAGCCAGGGCGTATCCCAACGGGAATGCCGGCTTCCAGATGTCAGCCAACGAACTGTGCTTAGGCGTGGTCGGGGGAAGCTCGACGTGCGGCCAATAGACGTCGCCGAGCGACGCGCGCAGGCCCGCCTCGGGCAGCCCGGACGGAATCGGCAGTTGCAACACGCCCGGTCCGGTATTGGTGAAGGACCAAAGACCGCTGCTGAGCATGAGCGGGACCGTGACCAACACGCTGACGCGCGATCCCCGTTGCAGCAGCGCGGTGGCTACGATCAGGACCAGGCTCGTCCAGGCGTAGGCGCCCAGAATCTCGGACACGAATGCGAGGTCGGGGCCCACTGGTGGGGCTAGCAGGCCGACCAGCAGGTCAGTTGCGTGGTGATATCGCACGACCGTGTCCGCGTGCCAGGGCGCCTCCGGGGGGAATCCGCCGGCCCTGATGGCGGCACCCAATCCGAGATGGGTTTGCGGGTCGGGAACACCCATCAACTGGCGGCTGGCAAGCGCGACCCACAGGAGCGCCAGCACGGCGACGCTGAATCCGGCGACCGTGCGGATCTGCGGCCGGATGCGGCGGTTCGTCCGCCAGGCCAGGCCGACGCCGATTGCCATGAGGATCGTCCAGCCGACAGCCGCCCCCGCGAGACCCGGGACGATGTAGAGCGTGAAATTGGTCAGCACGCCCCAGAGGGCGAGGCCGACCACCAGGCCTTGGGCGAGAGCCACGCGCTCATCGGCTTGCCGCAGCACGACCCGCACGACGACATAGCCCACCGCGGCCAGGGCAATTAGCTCCGCCGCCAGCAGCAGAAGCCCCGGAATTACGGTTGAATCAAGGGTCAAGCCCGAGACCCCCGCAGCGCATCCAGCGGTTGCCGTCGAGCCTCGCAGACCCAGGCGCGACTCTCTCGACCAGCCGACGGCTCACGACGGCCGATACCGGTCGATTCCTCACGGGGTCGCAGGCCGCATGTATCGCTGTCGTCGATCCTTGGCATGGGTTCCATCTTGCCCGACGTGACTATGGCGTCGCTGGGGTCCCGGGCCGCGATGACCCCTCGCGCACGTCGTCGAAGACCGCGAACGCGACTTCACCGGACTCGGAGATTGTGATCCGGAGCACGGGAATGAACGCCGCTTCCCGCCAAGTGCCAGGCCGCCACTCGTGCCGCAGCCGCAGCGCCAAGACCCAGGTTCCAGCCTCCAGGTCGCCCTCCGCCGCCGGCAGCGGGGTGAAGGCGCCGCGGTCATTGCGCGCCGAAAGACTGGGAACCTGGACATCGAGCGCGTAGGTGTGGGAGCTCGTCGCCGAACCCGCCGAGAGCAGGCCGTCGAACCATTTGGCCACCTCAGGTCCGCGGCCGCCGCTCAGGAATCTGGCGGGAAGCGGCCACGGCCCGTCGTCCAGCTCGACGATGACCCAATCCTGGCCCGTCCAGCGGTCCGGCCCGTGCTCGGTAAACGCCGCATCGAATGTGACCCGGCCTCGCTCGGTGCTCAGGTGCGATACCCGGACGGTGACGGGCGGCGCGGCGCGGTCCGGCGGCTCCACGATTGGGGGGACCGCCCCGCGCGGCGCATAGACCGCGATCTCGTCGTTCCGCCAGATCGGTCGCCGCCCTTCGACCGGCAGAAACATCCACGCCCAGGGCTCGATCAACGACGGAAGCACAACCAGATCCGGCGCCTGTTCCCCGAGCGGCGCCACCTCCCACGGTACGGACGAGCGGGGGAACAGGAGCTCGCTGCGAACCGCCCCAAGCAAATGCGCGTGTGACAGCGCGGCGGCGACTCGGAGTCTGGTCAACCAGTGGACATGCGGGGACAGATACGCCGTGGTCGATGCGGGAACGGAGCGCAGCGCCTCGAACGATTCAGGATGCGGGGGAACGTCGAGCTCGAAGAACGCCGCACGCACGCGGTAGAGCGCCTCCGTGCCGTCGCGCGCCAAGAGGTCGAACAGGCCAGGATCGGCCAGCCAGCGTTGCGCCCGTGCGGGCAACTCGGCCACCCAGTCTTCCGTCGCATAGACATAGTCGATCTCCAGCCGCCGGATCGCGGCCGGCTCGAGATAGGTGACGGCATCCAGATATTCGGGTCCCCGGTGGTAGATCTGGTGGACGACGCCGACGAATCCGGCGGCGTTGGGGCGGCCGGTGGCGAGGAAGACCTGCGAATAGGCTGGCTCGACGTCGAGCACGCGCGCGTCAGTGGCCGTGTGGTCCCGGATGAAGGTTGCCAGACGGTCGGATATGGTCGGCATCGGTGTGCGCCGCACGACCGCCGTGGGCTCCGGTTCGCCCTGAATCTGCACAGCCGGTGCCGCGTTGGCCAGCTGGATGCCGTTGCCGAGTGCGAAACCGAGATGGCCAACCGGTGCCACCACCCTTGGCCAGGCGACGAGGCCCACGAGCAGAAGCCCGACCGCGTAGCGCCAGCGCCCGGACCACAGATCCGGCAAACGGCTGGCGAGCGCCAGCAGCAGCCCCAGCATTGCGAAGTTGCGGGCATGCCCGGCCAGGCGGTTCACGTCCCAGGGCGCGGGCGGATAGCTCACCACCAGCCATCCCAGCGCCAGCAGGCCGACGCCCGCGGCCAGTGCCAGCACGAGGCCGTTGCGCCGCTCGAGCAGGACGGCGACGCCCGCCAACGCCACCGGACCGACGCCCACCAGGGCCACGCCGCCGGGCAGCGGGTCGAACACCCCCAGCAGAAGCCATCCGTCCGGGTGGCCGTGCCACCCAAGCAAGAGCTCGGAGGGCGATGAGGCGTCCAGGAAGCCGGTGAACAAGCCGCCGCCGGCCAGCAGCAGCAGCGCGGCCAGCGCCAGTCCCGCGGCCGACCGCATGGCCGAGCCGAGCGCCGCGCGATCCCGCCGCGACCGCGCGAGCCGCCACGCCGCGGTGCCCGCCCACACGGCGACCACCACCGGCACGAGCGTCGTGACCAGCAGGCCAAGGAATCCGACCAGGCCGGCGAGTGTGAGTACGGCGGGCCACGACCGGTCCTCCGCGCGCGCCGCTCGCTCGAACACGACAAGCGTCAGTGCATAGCCCAGGGTGAATTCGGGCTTCCAGATGTCCGGCAGGATTGGTGCGGGAAAGTCCGCGCCCGGCCCGACCGTTGGCCAATAGATGTCGGCCAGGGACGCCCGCAGACCCGCCGCCGGCAGCCCGGCCGGAATGGGTATCTGCAGGATTCCGCCACCCATGCCTTCCCACTCCCATTCGCCGGTCGTCCAAACGCCAATCGTGATCAGAAGAGGCGCGAGGATCAGGGCGACTACCCACGATGCGCGCTGCGCAACGAGTGACATGGCCGCCAGCACGTAGCTGATCCAGGCGTAGACGCCCAGCAGCTCCGATACGAACGCCAGGTTTGGCCCGAACGGCGGCGTCAGCAGCCCGACCATCAGTGAGGGGCCGTGGTGATAGCGCAGCGGCGCTCCCGGGCTCCACGGCAGCTCCGGTGGAAAAACGCCGGCCCGGATCGTGGCCGCCAAGCCCAGGTGGATCGGCATGTCGGGAATTGCCAGGAGCTGCCGGCTGGCCAGCCCAGCCACGACGAGCGCCAGAACGACGCCGGCAAACGCGGCTACCGTGCGGAGCGGCAGGCGGATTTGCGGGCGCGCGCGCCACGCCAGTCCCGCGCCCAGCGCGAGGATGACCCCCCAGCCCACCGCCGCGCCCGCGTGCCCGGGCACGACGTATTGCACGAAGTTGACCACCAGTCCCCACAGCACCAGGCCGACTGCGAGACCTTGAGCCAGCGCCAGCCGGTCGTCGGCTTGTCGCAGCGCCACCCGCACCACCACATAGCCCACGGCGGCAAGCGCCATGAACTCCGCCGCCAGCAAGAGCAGCCCTGGGATGACCGCAGGTTCAATCTTCATGGGCTCGGCCGGGCCCAGGACCGTGGGCGCTTCACCTAGGTGGACGCCGCACGGTCAGCGAGAAGGTCGTCAAAGGGCTCGTATGCGATTTCTCCACCCTCAAACACCCTCACGCGAACGACTGGAATGACCGCGGCGTCGCGCCATTGGTTCGGCTGGTACTCGTGCCGCAGGCGAAGCGCCAGCGTGTAGCCGCCTGGGCCGAGATTCGCATCGGACGCCGGCAGCGGGACGAATTCCCCGCTGTCGTTGCGCACGGACAGTGCGGACACCGACGCATCGAAACGATACGTGTGCGACGTCGTGGCCCCGGCCGGAGAGAGCAACCCCTGAACCCACTGGGCGTTCACCGGCTGTTGCCCGTGGCGATAGACCTCGGTTGGTATGGCCCACGGCGAATGATCGCCGGCGATGACTATCCAATCCTGTCCCGACCAGGGCTGCGAGCTGCCCTCGTCGAACGCCGCCGTAAATTCGATGCGTCCTTCGGCCGTCTTCACGTCGGTGACTTCTATACGAATCGGCGGCGGGTCGACCGGCGGTGCATCGGCCGGGACGGGCCCTTCCAATATCCGCGGCGCCACGCCGGTGGGAGCATAGACCGCAACACCTTCATACCACCAGATCGGTGACCGGTTCGTCGGCCGAAACATCCACGGTGTCGAGCCGGTCGGCAGGACAACGAAGTCGGGCGTCTGATCGCTCAGTGGATCGACCTGCCATTTCGCGGGCGGAATGACGTGCAGGAACAACGGGTCGAGCTCTCCCACCAGCCGAGCATGCGACAGCGCCGCACCGACGAGCAACGTGTCGTACTCCCTGGGCGGCGTCACCAGATAGACCGTGGCCGACGGCGACACGGCCTGCCGCAGCGCCTCGAAGGATGCCGGTTCGGGGGCAACCTCAAGGCTCAGAAACGCCCGCCGCACGCGATACAGCGCCTGGGGGCCGTCGCGGACCACCGGCTCGAACAGCCGAGAGTCGTCGAGCCACGCCTGCGCCAGCCGCGGCAACGTGGCCACCCAGGAGTCGGTCGCATGCACATACTCGATGCCCAGCCGGCGGACGGCGGACGGATCGAGATAGCCGAGCACGTCCAGATGCTCTGGACCCACATGGTGCGTTTGATACGAGAGCCCGAGAATGCCCGAGGCATTCGGTCGGCCGGTGTGAACCGTCATGCCCCAGGCGTTCGGCCCGGAGGTGAACACGCGCGCGTCAAGTGGCGTGCGGTCGCGGACGTAGTCTGCCACCGCCGGAGAGACGTCGGGCATCGCATACCGCAGGCGCTCGTTCCCCGTTGCCGGTGAGGCGGCATCGGCCGGCACGCGGGCGGCGTTTGCGATGTCCACCCCGTTGGCCAGGGACATGCCGAGGATGCGGGCGGGTCTTGCGATCGTCGGCCAGACGAGCAACAGCGCGAGAAGCGCGCCCGCCGCATATCGCCAGCGGGGCTGCAGCCGCGCGAGGCCGCAGCCGAGGGCCAGAACCACAGCCGCCAGCGCAAAGTACCGGCCGTGTCCGGCAATTCGGTTCAAATCCCAGGGCGCCGGCGGGTAGTCCAGCAGAATCCATGCCAGCGTAAACATGCCCGCCCCGAGCGCCAGCACGACGATCAAGCGATCTCGCCGTCCCAGTGCAGCCGCAACCCCGGCGACGACCAGCGGCCCGATCTCAGCGAGCAGGCTGGAGCCGCCCGCTCCGCGGGACAGTTGGCCGAAGGCGATGCCCACGTCGTCGAGCCCGCGCGGCGCGATCGCCAACCCCGCCGAGGACTGTCCGTCGAGGGCGCGAGCGAATGCGCCGCCACTGACCAGCAGGAGGACGGCGGCAACCGCCAGCGCCCCACCCGCTTGCAGCGCCATCCGGCCCACATGGCCGCCCGCGCGCCTCAGTTGGATGAGGTGGACCGCCTCAATGCCGGTCCACAGTGCCAGCACAACCAGCACCACGGCAGATTGGACCAGGCCCAGAAAGCCAACCAATGCCGCAAGGGTCAGGCGAACGAACCACGGCCCGTGCCGCGCCGCGAGGGCCCGCTCGATTACCACCAGGGCCAGGGCGTATGCCAACGTGAACGCGGGCAGCCAGATGTCGGGCAGGGCCCCCGCCGGCAGACGCAGACTTGCCGGTGGCGTCGGCCAGTAGGTTTCGCCCAGGGATGCGAGGCCCGCGGACGACAGCTCGGTGGGAAGTGGGGGCGCCGCCGTCACGACACTGCGCATGCCATGCCACGTCCAGGCGCCGGCGGTAATGAGGAGCGGCGCCACGGCAACGACGGCGAACCAACCGCCGCGCCGGTGGAGCGCCGTGACCACGATCGCCGCGAGAGCGGTCCAGAAGTACGCTCCAAGCACCTCCGACACGAAGGCAAAGTCGGGACCCGTGGGCGGCGCCAGCAGCCCAACCAACACGTCCACGCCGTAGTGGTATCGCAGGGGCATCCCAGGACTCCACGAGAGCTCGGGCGGGAAGATTCCGGCACGCGCCGCGGCGCCCACGCCGAGGTGTTGATACGGATCGGGCATGGCCATCGTCTGCCGGCTGGCGAGTGCGACCCAGAGGATGGCCAGGACCGCGACGACGAAGCCGGCCACAACTCGTGGCGGAGGGCGTACGGCGTGGGGCGCGCGCCAGGCCAGCGCCGCGCCCAGACCGAGCGTGACGCCCCAGCCGACGAGTGCCCCGGCAAGGCCGGGGGCCAGATGCAGGACCAAGCTAATGACGAGGCCCCAGAGCGCCGGGCCAACCACCAGACCCTGCGCCAGCGCCATCACCTCGTCCGTCTGCCGCAGCGCCACCCGCGCCACGACATAGCCGACAATGGCCAGCGCGGCGAGTTCGGCGAGGAGCAGCAGCAGGCCCGGAAGGACCGCTGGATCGACGGTCATTCGCCCAGCCTCAGCAACGCGGTCCAACCATTTCGCGCCTTACGCTTTGCCCAGCTCGGGCATTGTCACGCGGCAGCATGGCTCCAATCTTGCCGGAGTCACCCACGGCCGCCTGAAGGCCTACGGAAGTGCCCGCCCGAGCACGTCGTCAAATACTGCATACGAGACTTCGCCGGCCTCGGAGACCTGGAACCGCATCACCGGAATGAACGCCGCTTCGCGCCAAATGTTCGGTTGCCACTCATGTTGCAGCCTCAGGGCCAACATCCAGGAACCCGCGCCAACCTTGCCATCCGACGCCTCGAGCGGCACGAATGTTCCGCTCTCATTTCGAACCGCCAACGTGGATGTCGACGCGTCGAGTTGATAGGTGTGCATGGTCGCCGCCGACTCCGGCGAGATCAGCCCGGCGAACCACCGCGCCACCTTCGGTCCGCGGCCGCCGTCGAGAAATCGGTCGGGAATTGCCCAGGGTCCATCCGCCACCGGAATCACGACCCAGTCCTGGCCGGTCCACCGTTCCGGCGCGTGCTCGGTGAACGTCGCCTCGAAGGTCACGCGCCCTTGCTCAAGACTTGTCTGCGTCACCCGCACCGAGACTGGCAACGCCTCGGGTGCCGGACCCGGCGGCGTGATCGACGCGAATCCCCCATTGGGCGCATAGACGGCGACCCGCCCGTTCTGCCAGATGGGCTGCCGACCGGCGGCCGGGAACATCCGCGTCCACGGTTCGATGGACGCGGGAAGGACGACCAGGTCAGGCGTCTGCTCGTCCAGCGGTTCCACTGTCCACGGCGCGGGGGATCGCAAGTGCAGCCGCTGCACGTCCACATAGCCCAGCAGGCGGGCATGGCTGAGCACCGACGCGATGAGGAGCCGCTCATTTTCCCCGACTTGCGGGGCCAAATGGACCACCGTCGACGGCGGCACGGCGCGTAAGGCCTCGAAAGTCTGCGGATGCGGCGCCACGTCAAGCTCAAGAAAGGCGGGCCGGATCCGGTAGAGGGCCTCCGCGCCGTCGCGAATGAGCAACTCAAATAGGCGCGGGTCCGCCAGCCAGCGCGCCGCCCGGTCGGGCAGATCGGCTTCCCAGTCGTCTGTCGCGTAGACGTATTCGAGCCCCAGCCGTCGCACGGCGGCCGGTTCGAGAAAGTCCCGGACATCGAGGTACTCCGCGCCGATGCCGTAATTGAGGTTGGTCGCGTTGGCAAATCCTGCGTTGTTTGGGCGGCCGGTGGCATAGAACACATGCTGGTCCCTGGCGGCGAATACACGGGCGTCCACGGCCAGGTGGTCCCGGATATGGTCCGCCACGCGATCGGAGATGGCCGGCATTCCAAACCGTCGACCGGACGCCGGCTCGCCCCACCCCGGCAACCCGTCGTGCACCGAACCCTCATTGGCCAGCTGCACGCCATTCCCGATCGCGAGACCAAGAGTGCGCGCGGGTTCCACCACGGTCGGCCAGGTAATCAGAATCGCCACAAGGGCGGCGGCGTAGCGCCGACGGGCAGGCCGAAAGTCAGCCAGCCGAATGGCCAGCGCCAGTGCCAACGCCACCAGCGCGAGATTGCGGGCATGCCCGGCAAACCGGTTGATGTTCCACTGCAACGCGGGATAGTCCAGCGCCAGCCAGGCCACCGCCAACAGGACAGCGCCCGCCGCGAGCGCCACCACCAGCCGGTCGCGCCGCGCCAGCGCCACCGCCACGGCCGCGGCCGCCAGCGGCCCCACGCCCAGCACGCCCACGCCGCCGGGACGCGCGTCGAACAAGCCGAGCGCTTGCCACTGTGTCGCGCTGAGCCCATCCCTGAGGGTCAATCCGGATGCGGATTCCCCACTCAGAATTCCCGAAAATGCGCCGCCGGCGCCGACCAATAGCAGAACCGCCAGCGCGGGCCCCATGCCCGATCGCAGCGCCGCCACCACCGAGCCGGCTTCCCGATGTCGCATGAAATGCATCACGGCCAGGCCCGCCCACACCAGCCCCACGCCCGAAGCGAGCGTGGGTGACAGCAGGCCCAGAAAGCCGACCAGTCCCGCCAGCGTCAGGCTGGCGCGCCACGACCAGCGCTCGAGCCGCGCGGCGCGCTCCAGCACGACGTACGCCAGGGCGTAGGCCAGCAGAAACGCGGGCTTCCAGATTTCGGGCAACACGTCGGAAAGACGCAGGGCTGGGGACAGCTCGACCGTCGGCCAATAGACGTCGCCGAGCGATGCGCGCAGGCCCGCTTCCGGCAACCCCGCCGGCACCGGCAGCTGGACAGCCCCCGCATCCCAGCTGAGGAGCGTCCAGAGACCGTGGCTGATCAGCAGTGGGCCAAGCACGAGCGCGGCCATCCACGACCCCAGCCGCAGCAGCAACGTCACGACCACCAGGACCATGGAGGTCCAGGCGTAGGCGCTTATCGACTCGTGCACCAGCGCCAGGTCCGGCCCGCTGGGTGGCGTCAACAGCCCGATCAGCAGGGCGGTGCCGTAGGGATATGGGGCTGGCGTCCCTGGAACCCAGGGCAGCTCCGGCGGAAACCCGCCCGCCCGGATCGAGGACGCCAGCCCCAGGACCATATACGGATCGGTGACCGTTATCAGCTGTCGACTGGCGAGCGCCGCCCAAAAGAGCGCCAGGAACGCCGCGATGAACCCAGCGACGACGCGCGGCCGGAGCCGGATGGGACTTGTGGCGCGCCAGGCCAGGACCACACCCAGCGTGAGCAGAACGACCCAGCCGGCAATCGCCCCGGCACGCCCGTGGAAGACATACAGAAAAAAGGCGACGATCAATCCCCAGAGCGCGGGTCCGACGATCAGGCCCTGCGCCAGGGCCATGCGCTCATCCGCTTGGCGCAGCACCACCCGCACCACGACATAGCCGACAGCGGCGAGGGCGACAAGCTCGGCCACCAGCAGCAGCAGGCCCGGAAGGACCGCCGGATCAACGGTCATTCGCCCGCCTACACCAAGGGATCCCAGCCATACGGTCCGCTAGGTCGTAGTCGACGGCGACGCTGCCGTTGCGCACTTCGTCACGCGCGTGCATCGCGCCTGCATCGCTCGATTCGAGCATGGCGGCGCCGGAGTCTATGGGAGCAGCCTCTCGTCCAGCACGTCGCCAAGTATCTCGAATGAGGCCTCGCCGGTCTCGGTGACTCTGATCCGTAGCACCGGGATGACGGCGGCGTCCCGCCATTGGTTGGGCTGATACTCGTGTCGCAGGCGCAGCGCCAGCGTGTAGCCGCCCGGACCGAGGTCCGCCGCCGAGGTCGGCACCGGCACGAATGCGCCGGCATCGTTGCGGACCGACAAACCGGCATCCCCCGCATCGAACCGGTAGACATGCCTCACCGTCGCACTGCCTGCGGCCAGGAGCCCCCCAAACCACTTGGCAATCGTCGGTTCGCCGCCACGGCGAAGGGCCGCTGCGGGAATGGCCCACGGCGATTGGTCGCCTTCCAGGATGACCCAATCCTGGCCCGTCCATCCCTCCGCAACGCGCTCGGCAAAGGAAGCGACGAATTCAATGATCCCGTCCTCCATCGTCACGTCGGTCACCTTCAACGACACCGGCGGGGGATCGCCCGACGGCCCGGCATCCGGGATCGGTGGGTCAAAGATCCGCGGCACCGCGCCGTCAGGTGCGTAGATCGCAATGTCATCGCGCCGCCAGACCGGTGACCGCGCCGAGGGATGGAACATCCAGGGGATTGCGCTCGTCGGCAAAACGACCAGCTCGGGAGTCTCGTCGGTCAGGGAGTCGACGTGCCATTGCGCGGAACGTATGGCGTGGAGCAGCCGCGGATCGAGCTCACCCACGAGCCGGGCATGCGACAGGGTTGCCGCAACGCGGAGCGTGCTGGGTTCTACCGGCGGAACAACGAGATAGGCCGTTGCCGTCGGCGGAACCGCTTGCCGTAGGGCGGCAAATGACTCGGGCGTCGGCGGAACATCGAGACTTAGGAACGCCTGCCGCACCCGGAAGAGTCGCTCGTCGTCGTCCTGGACCAAGAGCTCGAATAATTCCGGGTCGGCCAGCCACGTCTGGGCCCGCTGGGGCAGGGCGGCTGCCCACGCATCCGTGGCATGGACATATTCAACGTCCAGCCGCTGGATGGCAGCCGGTTCGAGATAGTTGATCGCATCCAGGAACTCCGGACCGGGGAAGTAGTTCAAGTGGGTGAAATCGGCAATGCCCGCGTTGTTCGGGCGGCCGGTGGCAAAGAGCACCTGCCAGTGGGACGGCTTCGGAGCCAGAACGCGCGCATCCACGGAGGTGTGGTTCCGGATGTAGTCCGCCACGCGTGCGGACATCGACGGCAGCCGATAGCGGCGCAGCGGAATATCCACGCCCTGATCGATCAGCTCCTCCCGCACCCAAGTGGCGTTGGCCAGTTGGACGCCGTGGCTGATGGCCAGGCCGAGACTTCGGACCGGCGCCACGACGGTGGGCCAGGTGATGAGAATCGCGACAAGCCCGGCGGCGTAGCGCTGGCGGGTGGCCCGGAGGTCTCCGAGACGCGATGTCATCGCGAGCAGCAGCGCCACCAGCGCCAGATTGCGCGCATGCCCCGCCAGCCGATTCAGGTCCCAGGGCGCCGGCGGGTAGTTCAGCGCCAGCCAGGCGAGCGCGAACAGGCCGGCTCCCGCCGCCAGCGCCAGCACCAGGCGGTCACGTCGCGCCAGCACCGCCGCAAGTCCGGCAACGGCCAACGGTCCGAGGCCCAGGAGGCCCGCGCCTCCGGGCCGTGGATCGACGGTGCCGAGCACCTGCCAGCTACCAGGTTCGAAGCTTCGCGCCAGCTCCAGTCCGGACGGCGGCGCGCCGTCCAGGATTCCCGTGAACGCGCCGCCGCCAACCAGAATCAGCAGCCCCGCCAGTGCCAGGCCGGCGCCACCCCGCAAGGCCTCGCCGCGCATGGAGCCGGAACGCCGGGCTCGCAGGACGTGCCATCCGGCCAGACCGGCCCACACCACAACCACCACCGGCACGAGGGAGGTCATGAGCAGGCCCAAGAACCCGACCAGTCCCGCCAGCGTCAACGACGCGCTCCACGACCAGCGCTCCGACCTCGCCGCGTACTCCAGCACCACGAACGTCAGGGCATATGCCAGCGTGTACGCGGGAACTTCAATATCGGCCAACAGATCGGTAAGCCGCACATTTGGCGACAGCTCAACCAACGGCCAATAGATGTCACCGAGCGACGCGCGCAGGCCCGCCTCCGGCAGCCCCACCGGAATTGGTCCGTGCAAGATCGCGCCTTCCGCCGGGGTCGTCCACGTCCAAAGCCCGTTGGCGAGCAGCAGCGGGGCGGCCACGAGCACGGCAATGGGAGACGCGCGCCGCAGCAGCGCCGTGATCACGATCAGCGCAAAGCTCGTCCAGGCAAAGGCGCTCAGCAGTTCGGTGACCAGCGCCAGGTCCGGCCCCGACGGCGGCGCCAGCAGTCCGATCAGCACGTCAGGACCGTAGTGAAATCGCACTGGGATCCCCGGGCTCCACGCGAGTTCCGGGGGGAACCCGCCCGCCCGGATCCAGGCCGCCAGTCCCAGACGCAGCTCGGGATGTGAGATGCCCATGAGCTGTCGGCTGGCCAGCGCGGCCAACATGAGCGCCAGCACGGCGACGGCGAATCCCGCGGCCACGCCCGGCCGCGGGCGGATGTGGTCAGGAGCGCGCCAGGCCAGGACTGCGCCAACGGTGAGCACGACGCCCCAACCCACGGCCGCCCCCGCGAGTCCGGGAACGACGTAAAGAATGAAGTTGACGATCACGCCCCAAAGGGCGGGGCCAACCGCCAGCCCCTGCGCCAAGGCCATGCGCTCGTCGTCCTGGCGCAGCGCCACGCGAACCACGACGTAGCCCACCGCGGCCAGCGCGGCCAGCTCCAGCGCCAAGAGCAGCAGGCCGGGGACGACCGCCGGATCAACGGTCACTTAGGCAAGCTCCGCATGACGGCCAACGCTTTGCGTCACGGGCTCATATCGAAAGGGCCGAGCGTTCGATCCGTCACATCCTGGCAGGTGCTGGTCGGGCCGCTGCACACGTCGTCACACGTGAGCAGCGCGCCCGCGGCGCTCAACTCGAGTACGGCGACGCCAGAGTCTAAGGGAGCGGGCTCCCGCGCAGCACATCGTCGAACACCTCGAACGAAACCTCGCCAGTCTCGGCGACCCTGATCCGCACCACCGGAATCACGGCGGCGTCGCGCCAATAGTTTGGCTGGTATTCATGTCGCAAGCGAAGCGCCAGGGTGTAACCGCCCGGGCCAAGGTCTGCCGCCGACGTCGGCAGCGGCACGAAGGCGCCGGCGTCGTTGCGCACCGACAGTTCGGCCGTCCGTACGTCAAACCGGTACGTGTGGGTCGAAGTCGCCCCACCCGGCGAGAGCAGACCCCCAAACCATTTGGCGTTCGTCGGCTCGTCGCCCCGGCGGAAGACCTCGGTCGGAATTGCCCACGGTGATCGGTCACCCTTGATGACCACCCAATCCTGCCCCGTCCACCCTTGCGAGTCGCGCTCCTCGAAGGCCGCGACAAACTCGATGCGGCCGTCCGCCACGGTCACCTCGGTCACCTCCAGCAGCACGGGCGGCGAAACGCCGGGCACCGGGCCATCTGGCGGCGCACCGTCCATGATCCGCGGCATCGCGCCGTCCGGCGCGTACACCCCGACGCCCTCTCGCCACCAGATCGGCGTCCGCGCCGAAGACTCAAACATCCAGGGATCCGCGTTGGTCGGCAAAACGACGAGGTCCGGAGTCTCGTCGGTCAACGGATCGACCTGCCACCTCGCGGGCGGTACCAGGTGGAGTTGCTGTGGGTCCATCTGGCCGATCAGTCGGGCGTGCGACAGCGCCGATGCAACACGGACCATCTGGACACGGGTGTGCGGGAATACCAGATACACCGTGGCCGACGGCGGCACGGCCTGCCGGAGCGCCTCGAATGAGGCGGGATCGGGCGGCGCGTCGAGGCTCAGAAACGCCTGCCGCACCCGGTAGAGCCGCTCGCGGTCGTCGCTCGCCAATAGCTCGAACAATCGCGGATCGCCCAGCCAACCCTGCGCCCGCGTCGGCAGCTCGGCTATCCACGCGTCCGTGGCATGGACGTATTCGATGCCAAGCGCCCGAAGCGCCGCCGGCTCGAGATAGTGCACGGCGTCCAGATATTCCGCGCCAATCAAGTAGTTCAGGTGCGTCAGGCCGGCAAACCCGGCGTTGTTGGGACGACCGGTGGCGAAGAACACGTTCCAATAGCGCCCTTCGGCGCCAAGCACGCGCGCATCCAACGCCACGTGGTCCCGGATATAGGCCGCCAGATCTTCGGAGACGAGCGGGATCTGAAACCGCCGCCTGGGCACCGTCTCGCCCCGGTCAGGCAACTCCTCGCTCACCCATCCGGCATTCGCCAGTTCGACCCCGCGCCCGATCGCCAGGCCGAGATTCCGTGCCGGGACGACGACCGTGGGCCATGTAATGAGGATCGCCACCAGCGCCGCCGCAATGTGCCGGCGGTGGGGTCGGAGATCGTGCAGGCGGGCCGTGAGCGCCAGCAGCACCGCCGCCAACGCCAGGTTGCGTGCATGCCCGGCGAAACGATTCACGTCCCACGGGGCCGGCGGATACGTCAACACCATCCAGGCGAGCGCCAGCACGACGGCGCCCGCCGCCAACGCCAGCACCAGCCGGTCGCGCCGCGCCAGCACCACGGCCACGCCGGCGACGGCCAGTGGCCCGACACCCAGCAGGCCCACGCCGCCGGGCCGCGCGGCAAATGTGCCGAGCGCCTGCCAGAGTTCCTCGTGAAGGCTTGGCGCCAACTCGAAACCGGACGACGGCGCACCGCTGAGGACCCTCGCAAACGCGCCGCCGCCGCCGAGGATCAGCGCCACCGCCAGCGCCAGCCCCGTGCCGGCTCGGAGCGCTTCGTTCCTGGCCGAGCCGGATCTCCTGGCTCGCATGACCTGCCAGCCGGACAGGGCGGCCCACAGGACCCCGGCCACTGGAACGAGCGTGGGTGAGACCAAGCTCAGGAAGCCGACCAATCCCGCCAGCGTGATCGCGGCAGGCCATGCCGCGCGTTCGGAGCGAGCGGCGCGCTCCAGCACCACAAACGTCAGCGCATAGCCCAGCGGGAAGTGTGGTTTCCAGATATCCGGCAGCAGATCCGTGAGCGGCGGCATCGGGTTCGCTGACAGCGCAACCGACGGCCAGTAGACGTCGCCGAGCGATGCGCGCAAGCCCGCCTCTGGCAGGCCGGCCGGAACGGGCAGCAGGAACACTGCCGCTGAAACGTTGGAAAAGGTCCAAAGACCGGCGCTGAGCAGGAGCGGGGCGGCGACGAGCACGCTGACGAGCGATGCCCGCTGTAGCAACGCCGTCGTCACGATCAGGATGAGGCTCGCCCAGCAATAGGCGCCGAAAATCTCCGTCACAAACGCCGGATCGGGTCCCACCGGCGGCGTCAAGAGCCCGACGAGGAGGGAAACGCCATGGTGGTAGGGCGAGGGCGTCCCTGGGCTCCAAAACAGCTCGGGCGGATACGCGCCCTCGCGGAGCGAGACCGCCAACCCCAACTGCGTTTGCGGATCCGGGATCCAAAGGAGTTGACGGCTGGCAAGTCCAGCCCACAGGAGCGCCACGACAACCACCGCAAATCCCGCGGCCACGCGCGGGCGCGGCCCAATGGGATTCGGTGCGCGCCATATCAGGATTCCGCCCAGTGCGAGCGTGAGGCCCCAGCCGACCGCCGCGCCCGCCATTCCTGGGACGGCGTACAGCACGAAATTGACGATCAGGCCCCAGATCGCGGGGCCGACCACCAGGCCCTGCGCCAACGCTGCGCGGTCGTCGTCCTGGCGCAGCGCCACCCGCACGACGACATAACCGACGGCGGCGAGCGTCGCGAGTTCCGCCACCAGCAGCAGCAGGCCCGGAAGGACCGCCGGATCAACGGTCATTCAGGCAGCCTCCGCCAGACCGTCACCGACCGTCGCCACCGGCTCAATCTATGAGGCCAAGCTTTCGATCCGTCACGTCCTGGTAGGCGCTCACGCGGCCGCTGCGCACGTCATCGAGCGTGACCATCGCGCCGGCCTGGCTCGACTCGTGCACCGCGAGCACCAGAGCCACGGCGGCCTCGCCGGCCTCGAGGTCCACTTCGACGGGGGTGCCCGAATCGATGGCCAGGGCCAGCTCGCCAAGCTCCAGGGCGATGAGCTTGCGGTCGGCCTCGGGGAATTGAAAGTCGTAACGCGCCATGCGGTCGGCGCCAAAGAGATCCGTCGTCAGCGGGTCCAGCGCAAAGTCGGACGCCAGGTCCAGCACCGCCGCATCATCCAGCGGCTCCGCGCCGCCGCGCCAGACCTTCAGCGGGCGACCGCTGCGCACCCCGAAGGTCTCGAGCCGGCCCTCCGAACCCAGCACCGCGCTCAGGCTTTCGCCCGCATCCGGGGCCGAGAGCTCGAGTCCCCAGGTGCCGGCGGCGCCCGAGGCAAACCCAAGCATGGCCTGCAGCGAGTCGGGCGCCGTGGCCTCGAACGTGTCCGGCAAATCTCCGCGGAAACGCGCGTACATGCCACTGGGCGCTTCATCCACGCGCTCGGTCGTGCGCACCGGCTCCAGCAGCCGCGTGATGCCGGCCACCCGATCGACCGGCCCCATCAGGTACTCGATCATGTCGGCGTAGTGCACGCCCACGTCCATCAGCGGGCCGCCGTCCTCCCGGAAGTGCCGCCAGGGTGTGATGAGCATGGCGTCGGTGCCGCCGGCCCGCAGCTCGACAATGGAGCGCGGCTCACCGATGGCGTCTGCGTCTAGGAGCGCGCGCGCGAGCCGGAAAATCGGGTCGCGGCGATAGTTTTCCGCCACCGACACCAGGCGCCCGGAGCGCGACGCCGCCGCGCGAATCCGGGCGCAGGCTCGCATCGTGACCGCCAATGGCTTTTCGACGAGCACGTGAAGGCCGGCATCCAGCGCCTCGACGGCCGCGACGTGGTGCGTGCCGGCAGTCGTCACAATGTCTGCCGCCTCTAGCTCGGGCCGCTGGGCCTTGGCCTCTGCAATGCTCGTGCAGGCGGCGGCGCGGTTGCCGAGAAGCTCGGCCACCTCTCCGGCCACAAACTCCGCGCGCTCGCGGTCCACGTCCACCACCGCGGCCAGATCCACGAGACCCGGACGCACCCGCGCGAGCTCCACGAAGCCCCGCAAGTGACGCCGGCCCATGCCACCGCATCCGACCAACGCAAATTGGTGCCCCATGCCAACTCCTCGTGCTGCCCTGGAGTCGATGATACGTAGGACTCAGCCGACGGCGCGAAGTCGCAGCAGGCGGCCGGCGTCGTCGGTGATGTACAGCTCTCCCGCCTCGTCCTCGCCAAACGACGTGATGCGGGCGTCCACCTCGCCCTGCAACGTCATTTGCCACGCGCCCGCCGCGTCGCGCCGCAGCGTCCAGACGTTGCCGCTGCAGTAGTCGCCGAAGACATATGCGCCCACAAGCGCTGGGTGCGCCGCGCCGCGATAGACGTAGCCGCCGGTGACCGAGCAGCCGCCGTCCCGGCCATAGACGGCGATCGGTGGGGTGAACCGCGGCGAGTTGCAGTCGGGACTGCCCTCGACGAAGCAACTGAAGCCCTCCATGAGCTTCCAGCCGTAGTTCTCCGCGCCCGTTGATGAGGCCGGAGCGAAGTCGATTTCCTCGTAGCTGTTTTGGCCCACGTCGGCGATGTAAAGGTCGCCGGTGGCGCGATCGAACGAGAAGCGCCAGGGATTGCGCAGACCGTAGGCCCAGATCTCGGCGCGTGCCTCCGGCACGCCCACGAACGGATTGTCGGACGGCACGCGGTAGACGCCTGGCTCGCTCACGTCCAGCCGCAGCAGGGTGCCCAGCCACGTGTCCAGGCGCTGGCCGTGATTCTGCGGATCGCCCGCCGCGCCGCCGTCGCCCAGCCCCACGTACAGCATGCCGTCCGGCCCGAACGTCACCATGCCGCCGTTGTGATTGGCAAACGGCTGCGCCTGCGTGAGCAGCACCTGCGCCGACTCGGGATCGGCCCGGTCGGGGTCGGCTGAGACCCGGTACTCGGCGACCACCGTCGCGCCGCGCAACTGGGTGTAGAACACGAAGAAGCGGCCGTTGGCGTCGTAGTCCGGGTGGAAGGCCAGGCCCAGCAGCCCGCGCTCGTTGGCTCGGGAGCTGACGATGCCGGTGATGTCCAGGAAGGGTTCCGGCGCAAGCTGCCCGTCGGCCACGATGCGAATGCGGCCTTCCTTCTCGATCACGAACAGACGACCCGAGCCGTCGCCGGCGTGGCCGGCATAGACGGGGCGGACCAGGCCGCCAACGACCACATCGGCGGCGAGTCCCCGGAGCGGAGGCGGAGTCTGGGTCGGCTCGGGGACCGGAGTGGGTGTGGGCGGCATCGTCGGAGTCGGCGTTGGGGCGGCCGATGGCGTCGGGGTCGGCTCGGGTTCCGGAGTTGGCGATGGGGCAGCCGGAGTTACCGGGGCAGGCGTGACGACCGACGTCGCCGTTGGGGAAGGTGCGGGCGCGGCGGTCGTCTGAGGCGTCGCGGTCGTCGCGGGAGATGCCGTTGGCGAGGGCGTCGGAGCGGCTGCGAGCGACTGGGTCGGCGTCGGGCTCGGTACGGCGGCGGCGGTCGGCTTGGGCCGCGCCGTTGGGCGCGGGACCACCCCTGCGGCGGTTTCGGCGGCTACCGGGGCGGTCACCGGCACGGGCGTGGGGGATGCAGGCTCGACCACCCGCTCTCCGCCGGCGTCGCAGGTGGCGCCGGCCATGAGGGCGAGCAATATTGCGGCCAGCGCCAGCCGAGCTCGAGTCATGCGGCGACGCCTCTCAACACCTGAACGATGCGCATGGTCACGAGTGAGAGAATATCCGCCATGAGCCCGAGCCGGGACGTCCGGCGACGCAATCTGGCGGAGGCATATGGGAAGACTCGAAGGAAAGGCCGCGCTGATCACGGGCGGTGGCACGGGCATCGGGCGCGCCATCGCCCTGCGCTTCGCGGCGGAAGGCGCGCGCGTCGTGATCGCGCAGCGCAACGCCGAGGCGCTCGATGCGACGGTCGCCGACATTGAGGCGGACGGCGGTTGGGCCCAGGCAGTCCCGACCGACATCACGCAGACCGACCAGGTGCTCGCGCTCGTCGATCAGGCAATTGAAGCGACGGGCCGGCTGGACATCCTGGTCAACAACGCCGGGCGCACCGGTCGCGCGGGCGCGTTTCTCGATGTCGAGCTCGATGTCTGGCGCGACTTCATCGAGACCAATCTCACCGGACCGTTTGTCATCGCGCAGGCGGTGGCGC
The DNA here is from genome assembly GCA_022821905.1 of Chloroflexota bacterium. Classification (GTDB taxonomy): domain Bacteria; phylum Chloroflexota; class UBA11872; order UBA11872; family UBA11872; genus JAJECS01. The sequence goes on from JAJECS010000027.1 coordinate 307,050, forward strand.
GTCACATGGTGTCGGCCCGAATTCCGGGCCGGATCATCAACACCGGCTCGGTGGACTCCTTCGCCTCCGAGATGCAGGCCGCGCCCTACGCCGCCAGCAAGGGCGGCCTCCTGATGCTCACGCGCAGCATGGCGATCGAGCTCGGCGGCCACGGCATCGCGGTCAATCTCCTGGCGCCCGGTCCCATCCTGGTGGACAAGAACGCGCCGCGCTATCAGGACCCGGCCCTGGTGGCCAAGCGCACGGAGGCCATTCCGCTGGGTCCCTTTGGACGGGTCGAGGACGTGGCCGCCGCGGCGCTCTTCCTGGCCAGCGACGAGTGTCAATACGTGACCGGCAGCGCCATCACCATCGACGGCGGCACGCTGGCTAAGGCGCACTTCTAGGAAACCCCTGACAAAAGCGCCTTCCCCCTTTGAGGGGACCATTGCGTGACCCTTCCGTCATTCCCGCGAAGGAAGACCATTGCGCACCCCCTCCGTCATTCCCGCGAAGGCGGGAATCCAGTCCGGTCAATCCTGGAGGCGCGCTGGAAACCTGGCGTAGAGCCTGCCCTGCACTCGATACAGGGGTGAGGGTGATCCGGGGCATACGAGCGGGGTATCGACCAGTCGCGCAATGGCCCCCTAAAGCTCGACGTCGTCCAGCGGCCAGATCGGCCGGCGCAGCCGGGTGTACCGATGCTCCCGCGGGTCGAAACGGTGCTGCGCCGGGAACGCCACCCGATGCACGCTGCCGGCGATCGGCTCGTAGGCGCCGCGGAAGTGGTTGGCGGACTTGACGCCGATCCATGACAGGCGCTCGGGCTCGAAGCCGAGCATTCGCGGTCCCTCCAGGTCGAACACCTGCATCCGGTGCGTCGTCACCGCGACGTGGACGCCGCCGATCCGCAGCAGCGCCGACGGACCGAAGTCCTGCACCATGCCCGTGTACATGGGACCGGTGATCGGAAAGCGCAGGTCCAACAAGCGCTCCACCACCGCCGTGGCGCGAACGGGCGGCCCCTGGTCCGGCGCCGACTTGCCGCCGATGTCCACGGAAATCTCGGCGCCCTCGCCCGCCTGCCGGGCAATCTCCACGACCTCCGGGTCGCAGATGGTGACGATGAGGGCGTTGGATAGCCCCGCGTCCAGAAACGCCCGCAGCATGCCAACCGAGTCGCCCGGCGCGCCGCCGCCCGGATTGTCCTGCGGGTCGCCGAACACGGCTGGCCCGCCGTCCACGGCCCGAGCCGATTGCAGCGCCTCATCCCAGGACTCCAGGTCGGGCAGGAACTGCTCGCGCTGGGCGTAGATCCAGCTACTCAGCGCCTCGGCTTGGCGCCGTGCGAGATCCGCGTCGCGGTCGGCGACCACGATCACGGACGCCCCGGCGTCGTGGATGTCCGCCCACGGGAAGCCCGGCGCCACCGACGCGGTGAGAATGCCGGGCTGCGTCTCCAGCGCGTGGGCGCGGGCGATGATCGTGTCGAACGGCTCGCGCCCGGTGAACTGCCCGCCTGTCCACAGCATCGGCAGCTGCCGCCACGCCATCACGGGGGATAGCTCGCCGCGCAGCGTCCCCACGATCATCTCCGAGGCTTCCAGCCCTCGCTCCAGGAAGTCGGTGTGCGGGTAGTTGTCGCAGGGAATCAGCGCGGTGGTGGAGTCGCACATGCGCTGGGTGATGTTCCCGTGGAGGTCCAGCGTGGATATGACCGGCGGGTCGTGGCCGATCACCTCGCGGATGCCGCCGAGCAGATCGCCCTCACCGTCCTCAACATCCTCGATGACCATCGCCCCGTGAAGGTCCAGCAGCACGCCGTCCACCGGACCCAGGTTCGCCAGGCGCTCCAGGAACTCGCCCTTCAGTCGCCGCCAGGCCTCTGACTCGACCGGGGCCGACGGCTCGGCAAAGGTCCACAGCACGGGCGCCAGCTCGAAACCGAACTCCTCCGCGCCTGCGATGAATCCCCCGGCGCCGGAGTTGACGCCGCGATGCACGTCAATGATCTCGTCGCCCCGCAGCAGCCCCCGCCCGGTCTCCGAAAACGCCTCATAGGGCGTCGCAACGGGCGTAAACGAGCTCGATTCGTGCGCGATGGCGCCAATGGCAATCCGCATGGGCAGGGCCTTGCGGGGACAAGCAAGCGTGCCGCCAAACCGTGGCACGCGGGCGCTTAGACCGTCAACGGGCTGGCCCTATGCCGCTACCGCCCAGCCTTCCGACAGCACCTCCGCCTGCTCCAGCACCGTCAGCGTGGCCTTCTCCTGCTTGTCCGGCGGGTAGCCGTGCTTGCGGAGGATGCGCCGCACCAGCCGGCGCAGGTTGGCGCGCACGTTCTCGCGCATGGTCCAGTCGATCGTGACGTTGCTCTGGACAATGTCCACCAGCTCCCGCGCGATGTCTCGCAGTGTCTCGTCGCCAAGCACCTGCACCGCGCTGTCGTTGGTTTCCAGCGCGTCGTAGAAGGCCAACTCGTCGTCCGACAGCCCAAGTTGCTCGCCGCGCGCATTGGCCTCGCGCATGTCGCGGGCAAGCTCGATCAGCTCCTCGATCACCTGCGCCGCCTCGATGGCCCGGTTCTGGTAACGCCGCAGGGTCTTCTCCAGCATTTCGGCAAATGAGCGCGCCTGAACCACGTTCTTGCGCCGCCGGGTCGCAACCTCGCCCTTGAGCAGCTTCTCCAGCAGCTCCACGGCCAGATTGCGGTGGGGCATCCCCTGCACCTCGGCCAGAAACTCCTCGGACAGCACCGAGATATCCGGCTTGTCCAGGCCCGCGGCGGCGAAGATGTCCATCACGCCCTCGGAGGCCACCGCCTGCGAGATGATCTGGCGCACGGCCAGGTCCAACTCCTCCTCCGGTCGCGCCTCGCCCGCGGCCCGCTTTAACAGGGCCACGCGCACTGCCTGGAAGAACCCCACGTCGTCCCTGATCCGCTTCGTCTCCTCGTGCGGCACGGCCAGCGCGAACGCTTGCGACAGCTCGCGCACGGCGTTCAGGCAGCGCTCCTTGCCGTCCTCCTGGGCCAGAATGTGCTGCTGCGCGGCCGGAAGCAGCCCCAATTGCCCCTGTGCGCCGCCCGTGGTCCACGCCGACCAGTCGAATCCGTGGAACAGCCCGCGGCACACGTCGTACTTCTCCAGCATCACGGCCACCGCTTGCTTCTGGTCCAGCGCGGTCTCGCCCTCGCCGCCGCTCTCGGTGTAGGTGGCCAGGGCTTTCTTCAAGTCTTGCGCCAGGCCCAGGTAGTCCACCACCAGGCCGCCCGGCTTGTCCTCGAACACCCGGTTGACTCGGGCGATGGCCTGCATCAGCCCGTGGCCGCGCATCGGCTTGTCGACGTACATGGTGTGCAGGCTCGGCGCGTCGAACCCGGTCAGCCACATGTCCCGCACCAGCACCACTTGCAGCGGATCGTCGGGGTCGCGGAAGCGTTTGGCCAGCCCTTCGCGCCGCGCCTTGTTGCGGATGTGCGGCTGCCAATCGACGGGGTCGGCGGCGGCGCCGGTCATCACCACCTTGATGCGTCCCTTGGCGTCATCGTCGTCGTGCCAGTTGGGACGCAGGCGCACCAGCTCGCGGTAGAGATCGATGCAGATGCGCCGGCTCATGCACACCACCATCGCCTTGCCGCGCAGCACATCCACCCGCTGCTCGAAGTGGGCCACGATGTCCTCGGCGATCTGCTTCACGCGCTGCTCCGCGCCGACGACCGCCTCAAGCTGCGCCCACTTGGTCTTGAGCTTCTCCTTGCGCTCGATCTCCTCGCCTTCGGTGGCCTCCTCGAAGTCCGGGTCGATGCGCGGCCGCAGGCTCTCGTCCAACTCCAGCTTGGCCAGGCGTCCCTCGTAGTAGATCGGCACCGTGGCGCGGTCCTCCACGGAGCGCCGGATGTCGTAGATGCTGATGTAGTCGCCGAACACGGCCCGCGTATTGGCGTCCTGCTGCTCGATGGGGGTTCCGGTGAAGCCGACGAACGAGGCGTTGGGCAGCGCGTCGCGCATGTGACGGGCGAAGCCGTCGACGAAGTCGTACTGGCTGCGGTGGGCCTCGTCGGCGATCACCACGATGTTGCGCCGGTCGGACAGCGCGGGATGGGTGTCGCCCTTCTCCTCGGGATAGAACTTCTGGATCGTGGTGAACACCACGCCGCCCGCGTTCACCGAAAGCCTGCGGCGCAGGTCGGCGCGGTCCTGTGCCTGAACCGGCGGCTGGCGCAACAGGTCCTGGCAGCGGGCGAAGGTGCCGAAAAGCTGGTCGTCCAGGTCGTTGCGGTCGGTCAGCACCACGATGGTCGGGTTCTGCATCGCCGGCTCGCGAACGATCGCCCCGGCGTAGAAGGCCATGGTCAGGCTCTTGCCCGCGCCCTGGGTGTGCCACACCACGCCGATGCGCCGGTCGCCGGGATCGCCGCCGGGCCGGCGGCCGGCCTCGTAACGTCCCGCACGTTCCGCGGCAATCGGCGTCTGTTGCAACTCCGCCGCCCGCAGCGTTTCGTCGACGGCGACCCGCACCGCGTGGAACTGGTGATAGCCGGCCATCTTCTTCGCCAGCGCGCCGCCGTCGTCCTCGAACACGATGAAGTCGCGGATCAGCGACAGGAATCGGCGCGGCTCGAATACGCCTTGCAGCATCACCTGCAGCTCGGTCAAGTGCTCATCCGCCAGCGTCTCGCCGGTGACCGTGCGCCAGGGCTTGAACCACTCCCGCCCGGCCGTGAGCGTGCCGAGCCGGGCCTCGATCCCGTCCGAAACCACCAGCGCCTCGTTCATGGCGAACAGCGTCGGCAGCTCGGCCTTGTAGGTCTGCAACTGGTTCCAGGCCGTCCAAATCGTCGCGTCCTCGTCCGCCGGGTTCTTCAGCTCGATCATGCCCAGCGGCAGCCCATTCACGAACAGCACCACGTCCGGCCGGCGAGTGTTTTGGTTCTCGGTGACCGTGAACTGGTTGACCGCCAGCCAGTCGTTGTTGCCGGGGTCCTCGAAGTCAATCACCCGCACCTGCCCCCCGCGCACCCGGCCCTCGGCATCGCGATACTCGATCTCGACGCCGTTCACCAGCATCCGGTGGAATGCGCGGTTGCGGGCCTCCAACGTCGAGCCCTCCGGCCGCGTCAGCTTGCGGAACGCATCATCCAGCGCATCCGAAGGTAGGCCCGGATTCAGACCGGCGAGCGCGTCTCGCAGTCGATGCTCCAGCACCACCTGGTCGTAGTCGGCGCGCTCAGCGTTCGGCGTGCTAGGGGCGATGTCAGGCCCGTGGGAAATTTGCCAGCCCAGGCCCTCCAGCCATCCGAGCGCGGCGGCTTCGGCGTCAGCTTCGGTGATCATGGCTATCGACTAGATTCAGCGCAAGATCCACTATCACTAGACGGGACGCAGTCCAACGCTTCCTCTATAACGTCAAACACCAGACCAAAATGCCGAAAGTCGTCCGCCGTGCCATTCTCGCAGAGCCAATCACACAGATTCGATTTCTCACTGTGGTTGACCGACCATTTCTCAGGGATCCTGATGGCCTGCCCTGCTTCATTGGTTGCGCCGTGTTCGTCCTCAGTACTAAAGAACGTCGCATTGTGTCGACGAGCCATCTCCAATGTCGCTTTGCTGAATAGATTCTCGATTCCCTCATTGATCGGATGTTCACGCTGCAAAGGAATGCTGCGCTGAAACAGCTTTCCCTTATTTGAAGAAGGCTTATTCGTATCGCAGTCGAACAAAAGAACCACCGAATTCGGAAGCGTTGCCGTTAGCGGCGACACCGAGTCCTTCCAAATCTTGCTTAGCTTGCCCTTTCCGCCGCCGTCACGTAGCTCGACTAGCGCCAGAATATCCTCTTTGTCAAGCATATTAGCTGCCTTTTCAATGTATCTTTGATCGGTGGCTCCTTCCACAAACACTATAGGCTTTTGCGAACTCTCAATCAGCGTCTGCACGTACTTATTAAAGGTACGTGTCGCCGCGAATGCTCGGTATGCGTGGCCAAATTCCTCGAACTCCTCCGGACTGATCTGCTGCCCTTGAGGCAGACGATGCACTGCAAATCCATCTCGACCAAACACCTCCTGCATCCCCAAAACAAAAAGCGGAGCGTGAGAGGTCATGATAAACTGTACTTTTGGAAACATTGAAATCAACTTAGGAAGGATATCGTGCTGATGAATCGCATGTAAATGAAGGTCTATTTCATCGATCACTGCCACTCCCCGAACATCGGCAGGATTTGCAAACGGCGAATCTGACAAGTCGAAATCGCGAAGGAGCGAATAGAAGAGATTTATTAGTGCCATCTCGCCACTTGACATCTGGAATATATTCGGAACGTAATGTACTCCCGAGCTTTCCACTATTAGCGATACTGTGCGCTGGTGCCTTCTACCGATACCGAATCGCAGGTCGTTCGATCCGACAATGGCCCTTATTATCGCCAATGCAGCCTCAAAAACACTCGTAGCTTCCCCTGCATATCCGAACAGAACGGGCGCACTCACCCCGGAAGCACCGTGCTGGAGCGGCAACGAATGTCGCTGTATCTCAAAGGCAGAGCGATCAAAGACTACGTCATAAAGCCAATTCTGATTATCGCGAAGCCGGGAATAGTCGATGACCCGTCGAATCGTATGCCCTGCCAATTGTGTGCGATTGAGAAACTCTGCTGTCGCTTTGAGATGATCTTCATTGAGCCATGCGGGTTCATCGAATCGGTTTGGAGGGAAGTAGAGCACGCAATTGGTAGAGAATATATTTTTAATCTTGTCGTTTGATCCGGAGCTGCGGTCTATGTTCGTATCGTAGTGATCGTGGCTTCCGGCATCCATGGCCAGCCACATGCTTTCGGCCACCGACCCCATGATCCCCCTGGGAGTGTCGTCATAGTCTTTCTTGTTTCTTGTCGTCCGAAACTCGCTGACGAATAGTCCGCTCTCGAAATCGACTCGTCCGAAATAGTATTCCTCGCGTGATCGAATGTATGAAGTGCTTCTGAGTTTGTAAACTTTTCCGGTATCAACCTCTGGAGTCTCCGGATATGCGATGTTTTTGGCCTCAATGAGGCCATTGACGATATGGGACAGCAATATGCTTTTGCCGGAGCCGTTCTCGCCGACCAGAACGATTGGTTTCGGCACCTCACCGTCGAAGGGAAGCTCGATATCTAGTGTCTCAAAGGGTCCATAGTTGGTTAGTTGAATGCGCGTGGTATACATCTTTTGCTTCTTAGTCCGAGTGGACGCTGACCTTTCCTGACATGAGGCTTGGCAACAACGTAGCACGCTGTGCAGCGAGGGCACGAGACTGAATGCCGTAGTGAACGTGTTGCTTGACGAGTGCGCCAATTTGTCTTTTGGCGGGGGCGATCAGATTGGGCGGTGGAACGGCCGCCTTGGCGTCCGTGAGATGGTGCCGCTGGATATGGCCCATCGTGGTGGCCTTTCCGGCTGCGATTGCGCGGAACTCATCCAAGTGTTCCCTGATGCAGCCCCAATAAAACCACTGCGGGAATTCGTCAGACGTGACCTTGAACAGGTGCTGGTTGAGCGCACCCCGTCCGTGAGTCCAGAATATCAATTCTAGGCTGCCTGACCACGAAAACAGCAGATTACCGTCCTCGACAACGTATCGAGCATCGAGATTTGCCGACGCCCTTCCGGTCTTGTCGGTGTAGCCCCGCCGCATTTCGGCAATCTTGATTACGGGGAGCCATTCGTCGCCATCGGGCGGGAAGCGCTGGAGCGCCAAGCCATTGGTGAAGTCGGCTATGTCGTCGAGGCTGCGCACCTCCCACCGCTCCGGAATCTCCCCCAACTCCGAGTCCACCAGCCGGTCGGGGAAGAGGTCGACGATCTGCGGGTCCATGGCGTCCAGGTAGGCGCGGGCGCGTTCGACGGTCCACTGGCTACCTTTCGTATTGGACGCCGCCGCTGTGTCCGGCTCGCTTGCATGGAGGGCGTGCCGCCTGAGGGCGGCCTTGGCGCGGACGGGGTCGAAGTCCACGAACCAGGACTTGAAGAGCGCCCGCGCCATCTCCTCCAGCGTCTCGCTCATCCGCCGGTTCAGCTCGATCTTGTCGTCCAGCGTGCCCAGAATGTGGGCTATGGCACGTTGTTGTGACAAGGGAGGAAATCGAACCGTCAGCTGCCTTAGGTGCATTGGTCCAAAGTGCCGAATAACACTGCCAGAACCAACCATTTCAGCTTGACGTTGGAAGTCAGGACCCTCTAGAAGGTACCTAATGAACGGAGCATATAGGCTGTTGCCCTTTGGACGCATACGGATAATCCCGGTGTAGGGCACTGCGCCAGTCCCTTCCTCGTCGACAACTGCAATACGCCCTAATGATGCAGAAGTGCTCAAGAGGATGTCGCCCAGTTCCAATTTGAAATGAGACCACCGGGATGCAACCATATCAGGGTCTAAGAAATTGCAACCTTGCAGCACGGAGACTCCGTTGCTGAGGCCAGCAAGACGTACTAACGGGATTCCTTCCTCGCGAAAATCCTTCGCCAAGATTCCCGGGCCTTCACGGAAGTCAATGACTTCTTGAAAGGCTCGCTCTTGCCATTGACCAGCTGCTGCGCTTTCCGTTGCAGCCTCCCTTACGACCATGTAATCCCGACAATCCATAGGTAGCGTGACGTGATCAACAAGACGTCCAGCCCAACTCGAGATCCCCTTCGAATTGACAGCCTCCCGGTCGCATGCTGGGGATGCGTATGGCGTAGCAAAAATGTGACGAACTGATCAAGACGGTGTGGTTCATGATCCGGCGCAATCTCGGTCGGAACCAAATCCCAGCCGCACCAAGTTCGCATCAATCGCGGCGTCGAGGCGCGCCGCCTCGGCTTGCTGCTCGCGCCATTGCTTGGTGAGGCGGGCCATCTTTTCTTCGAAGGGTTCGCCGTCGTCTTCCTGGGGCGCGGCGCCGACGTAGCGGCCGGGCGTGAGGACGTGGCCGTGCTTGCGGATTTCTTCGATGGGGGCGCTCTTGCAGAAGCCGGGGGTGTCGGTGTAAGTGGATTCGGAATCACCCTCACCCATCGGAGGACCCCCACCCCGGCCCTCCCCCTTTGAGGGGGAGGGAGTCGGATCACCCTCACCCCTGCCCTCTCCCGTCGAGGGAGAGGGACCCGATGACGTTTGGTTGCGCCAGGCGTGGTAGGTGTTGGCGATGCGGGCGATGTCTTCGGCGGATAGGTCGCGGCGGGTGCGGTCGATCATGTGGCCTAGCTGGCGGGCGTCGACGAATAGGGTCTCGTCACGGCGCGACGTGCCGCTGCGGTCTCGCGAAAGGAACCAGAGGCAGGCGGGGATCTGAGTGGACCGGAATAGCTGTCCCGGCAGGGCGACGATGCAGTCCACCAGGCGGGCCTCGACGATGTTCTTGCGGATCTGCCCTTCGCCGGACTGGTTCGACGACATGGAGCCGTTGGCGAGCACGAAGCCGGCGCAGCCGCGAGGCGCGAGGTGGTGTAGGAAGTGCTGCACCCAGGCGAAGTTGGCGTTGCCCTTGGGCGGGGCGCCATGGCGCCAGCGCTGGTCGTCCTGCAGCCGCTCGCCGCCCCAGTCGGAGACGTTGAACGGCGGATTGGCCAGGATGTAGTCGGCGCGAAGGTCGGGGTGGCGGTCGTTATGGAAGCTGTCGCCGTGGGCGATCTGACCTTCGATGCCGCGGATCGCCAGGTTCATGCGCGCCATGCGCCAGGTGGTGTAGTTGGACTCCTGGCCGTAAATCGAGATGTCCGCCGTCGCCCGGCCGCCGTTGCCGTTGCCGCTGGCGTGGGCCTCGATGAACTCCACCGACTGCACGAACATGCCGGACGAGCCGCAGCAGGGGTCGTAGACGCGGCCTTTGTAGGGCTGCAGCATCTCCACCAGCAGGCGCACCACGCTGCGCGGGGTGTAGAACTCGCCGCCCTTGCGTCCCTCGGCCAGCGCGAACTGTTCCAGGAAATACTCGTAGACGCTGCCCAGCACGTCGGTGGCGCGGGCCTCGGCGCCGCCGACCTTGATGTTGCTGACCAGGTCGATCACTTGTCCCAGGCGGGTCTTGTCCAGGGCGGGCCGGGCGTAGTCCTTGGGCAGCACGTCCCGCAGCGCCGGATTTTCCCGCTCGATGGCGGCCATGGCGTTGTCCACGACCGTGCCGATGCTGGGCTGCCGGGCCTGCGCTCGGAGCACCGGCCAGCGCGCTTCTTGCGGCACCCAGAAGATGCTCTCGGCGACGTACTCGTCCCGGTCCTCGGCTGCCTCTTCGCCCCATTCGGCGAGCACCGCGGCGTGACGCTCCTCGAAGGCGTCGGAGATGTACTTGAGGAAGATCAGGCCGAGTACGACGTGCTTGTACTCGGCAGCGTCCATGGAACCGCGCAGTGCATTCGCCGTCGCCCAGAGTTCGGATTCGTCGATGCCGATGG
>JAJECS010000013.1 GCA_022821905.1 Chloroflexota bacterium
CTCCTCCGCCGCCGTGCGAATCGAGGCGGGGAATCGCTCGGGCACAAGCTGCGCCTTCTCGTCGAGGAGCGCCCACCCCACCGTGGGCAGCACGTAGGCCGCGAGCCCCACGCCAATCGCGACGGTCTGCACGGTTCCGACAATGGGATAGCGTCGCGGCGCGTCGCGGGCGAACATGACCGGGGCGTGGGCGATGCCCACGAAGAGCGCGAGCGCCAGCGCGCCCGAGAGCTTGCCCGGTTCCGTCACCGCCCATCCATAGGGCGCACTCTCCACCAGCGCCAAATACACGGGGCGCGTCGCCTCGTCGTACGTGGCAATCTGAAAGAGCGCCGTCACCCCACCGAGCACGACGGCATAGCCTAGGACCAGCCGGTGCCCAGGCAGTCGGAAGAGGGCCAGCAGCAACAACGCCGCCGGAATCATGGCCGCCAAGCGCCAGCCGGCCAGCGCACCTGGGACGGTTGGCTTCTGGAACTGACCCAGCGACCTCTCCCCGGTAAGCGTGAGGGTGTGGGCGACTGATTTGACGGGCCAGGCGACGGGGAGGCTCTCGTATGTCGCGAGGTACGCAGGTCCCGTTGCCAATCCGCCAACATTTGCCACGACGAAGGGCACGAGCGTGAATGCGGCGAAGACCGCATAGCCGAGCACGAACACGGCAGCCGTCGTCAAGATGGGGCGGCGCGAGCCGCGCGCCCCTATCGCCGCGTAGGCGAACCAGCCGACGCCGACAAGCACTCCGACGGCCATGTAGTGCGGCGAGGCGGAAATGGCAAACGCAAGCACGGCCGCTGCCGCCAGCGCCCGCTGCGCTCGTCCCCGACGGGTGGACGTTCGTGCCGCCGACACGATCAAGCCCAGGAACAGGGGAAGCATCAGGGCGCTGACCCACACATGCAATTGCTCGGAACGCGGCAGAATCCACGGATTGAGGACCCAAAAGAGTCCCGCGAGCCAACAACCGGTGCGGACGGCCACCGGATGTGCGGCCCGAGCTTCCGGGCCGACCAAGAACCGCGCGCCGACGTACGCCGCGAAGAATCCGAGGAGGTGCCAGCTCGTCCAGTGGAACTTGCCCGCCACCTCGGTCGAGAGCCCGAATGTCCAAACGATGAGCCCCCAGGGAGCGTCTGCGTACGTCCGCGATACGTAGATGAGCGTGCTGCCACTCGACGTGTCCCACGCGGTGACGAACATTCGGAGCCACAGTTCCGCAGCGAACGGATACTCCCGATCCCCAAAAATGATCTCGCCAGGCGTCGCCACAACGCGCCAGGCGACCGAGAGGGTGATCAGCAAGCCCAAACCCACCCAGAATTCGTCGCGGGCGAGAACTCGGGACGCGGCTGCCGCCGAGAACGTCAGCGCCGATTTCCTCGGTAGGCGAAGACGCCTTCCTAGAAACATCGCGCTGGCACCTCAGGAAGCTTCAGATTGGGGAGTATCCGTTGTGGGCACGGCGCGGCGTCGCAGGCCCCAATGTCCGAGCGCGGGGAGCGATCGGCGCTAGCTGACGACAATCGCTGGATCAGACTCTGGCGCGGAGGGCTGGAGCAGGCTGGCGTCAATTGGTGCGGTCGACCCGCCCGCCGTGAACAGCCGGGCAGGAAGCTCGGCCACGCCGGTGTCGGACGGAGCGACGCCCGTCTCGCCATCCTCCAGCTGCCCCTTCCGAAAGTCGAGCATGTGGCCCACGATGTAGCGCGATCCGCGCACCACGTAGTAGCGGAAGTGGTCGCGGCTTTTGCCCGCGTGCAGCAGCTTGCGGGTCACGTAGCGCGGCGTCAGAAAGCTGGTGTAGAGCGACTGCACCAATCCCATGATTTCCGCCGTCGGAATTGGCGACCGCAGCACCGGCTCTCGCATGTCGTAACGTTCCCAGTGCTCCGGGCCGTCAAACCGGAGCCAGTCGTGCTCTCGCGCCTGCGCGTAGAGCTGTGTGCCCGGGTAGGGGATGACGATCGTGCCCTGCAGGGTGTTGATCCAGCCGCGGTCGAAGGTCTCGCGCGTGAAGTCGATGGTCCGCTTGGCCTCGTCGAACGTCTCCCAGGGGTAGCCGACCATGCACGTCACGTGGGGTTCCAGCCCAGCCTCGCTGGCCCACTTCACCGATTCCCACTGCTGGCGAACCGTCGTGCCCTTGTTGAGCAGATCGAGGCTGCGCTGATTGGCCGACTCGATGCCGTAGAGGATGAAGCGAAAATTGCTGGCCCCGAGCATCTCGTACTCGGCCTGGGACAGGGCGTCGGCCCGCATGTTGCAGCCCATCATCAAGACCTTGTCCAGGCCGCGCTCGCGGTACCCGGTGCAGAAGTCGGTGAGCCAGCGCCCCGCGGGGAAGGTGCCCGTGTCATCGAACACCTCTTCGACGCCGAGATCGACGAGCTGCTCCAGCTCGTCCAGATAGTCGTCAACAGGCCTGACGGACCACGTCGGGAGCATGCTGGTCCATGAGCAGAAAGTGCAGCCACCGCCGCCGCGCCGCGGCCCGCCCGGCACCCGCCGCCGCCACCAGCAGTCCGCGCTGGTCGCGCCGGTGGCCCAGCCATAGGTGCCCTTCTTCAGGAAGTTGCCGTTGCGATAGGCGTAGAGCTCCCACTTGGCCAGCTGGCGGTCGATGTGCGGCCGGACCGCTTCCCGAACCGGCGGGTTCGGCTCTTCGCCGGAGTTGACGATCTCGGTCTCGTCATGACGCCAGAACACGCCGCCGCCAAGGTCGTCGCGACCCTCCAGGAAGTCGGCGAGATTCAATATGGCGAAGTCGAATTGGCCACCCCGGATCACATAGTCGACCGGGCAAAAGAGAAACGGCTCTTCCGGAAACGCGGTGACGTGGTCGCCCACCAGCGCGATGGTCATGGTCGGAAATCGCGACTTGAGGTCGCCGATCGCCTGGTAGAGCGGGGGCGCGCTGGGGGTCTTGGTTTCGATCATCATCAGGTCGGGCTGTGCCAGCTCGACCTCCCGGCAGTAGGCTTCCCAGTCCCAGCCTTCGGCGATCCCGTCCAGCCAGACGGCCTCGTGGCCATGCCGTTGCAGCAGCGTGGCCGCCAGCGCCGGCAGCACGGGAAAGATGACGGTGGCGTTGTCGCCGACGAACCGGTTCAGCGCACCCACGAGCCCCTGGCCCTCGCTGCGTCCGGTCGAAAAGACCTGATACTGCCGGTTTTGACTGAGAAGCGGGATGCCCTTGGCGCTCTCGAACGGCGGAAAGCTGATGGCAACTCTCACGCGGGTTTATCGTTCCAAGGGTGGTGAAGCGGCCGCATCAATGGACTGGCGCCAGGCTTGTTCCGCCGCGCAACACGTCGGCTTTATGATTCTAGAACACCATGGGTGACTCCGAACCCCCGAACCAAGAGACGGCAGAAGAGCGTCACGGACGCCACGCGCCGCCTGCGTCAGCGTTCGTGGACGTATCGATCATCATCGTCGCGGCGCGCCGCACCGCCTACCTCGACGAGGCGCTGTCGGCGATCGCGCGCCTGACGCGCCCGCCGCGGGAAACGATCGTCGTCCTCGACGAGGCGCCGGCGGACGGACTGGCCGCGGCGCGCTGCATGGCGAGCGGACCGATTGGACCGGCGCAAAAGCGCGACATGGGTGCGGCAGCCGCCACCGGCGCGTGGCTGGCGTTCCTCGACGACGACGCGTATCCCGCCCCCGGCTGGCTCGAAGCGTCCGCGCCCCACTTCGCGAACCCAACCGTTTCGGCGGTCGGGGGTCCGGGCGTCACCCCGCCGAACGACGGATTCCACGCGCAGGTTTCCGGGTGGACCTACGCGTCATGGATCGTGTCCGGCCCGGCTCGCTTCCGCTATGTCGCTGGGCGGCGCCGGGCCGTGGACGACTATCCATCGATGAATCTGATGGTGCGCCGCTCGGCGTTTGAGGCCGTTGGCGGGTTCGACAGCGCCTTCTATCCCGGGGAGGACACCAAGCTGTGCCTGGAGATCGTTCGCGGCGGCGGCGGCATCGTGTATGAGCCCGGCGCGCAGGTCTATCACCATCGGCGGCCGGTGATGCGCGGCCACCTGCGGCAGATCGCCCACTATGGGCGGCATCGCGGCTATTTCGCGCGGGTGTTTCCGGAAACCTCGCGCCGATTCCAATACTTCATCCCCAGCCTGTGGCTGCTGTGGCTGGTGATCGCCGCGCTGGCGTCAGTTTGGGTTGAGCCGATTCGTTGGGTGTTCCTTGGCAGCGTGGCGCTCTACGGCCTTGCGGTTGCCGGAAGCGCGATTCACGCGATGCGCGGCTCGGGCAGCGCGGGAATCGGAGCGGCCGTCGCCCCTACGATTGTCGCCAGCCACCTCTGCTATGGCTGGCACTTCTTGGGCGGTTTGGTGCGGCCGCGTCCACCGTCGTCCTAGCCTTCGTTCCATCGCGTGAGATTGGGCGAACGATGCGGCGCAGCGCTGCAGTCTCGGCCAACGAAGCCGTCCGTCAGCCGCCGCCTCGATCTCAGGCTAAGCGTCCACGCTGGCGCGAGTTTCGGTGAGCACCAGATCGACGACCCGGCGCAAGGCCTCTTCGCGGGCGTCCCCTTCCAGCCGCCGGAGGCGATACAGATCGAGCTGCCGGTCGGCGCCGGTTCCTTCGCGGATGATGGTGCGCGCGTGGCGCAGCTCAGTCTCGCAGCCGAGCGCGCGAGCGTCCTCGGTCAGTTCGTCCACGAGCTCGTCCGTCAAGTCGCTGATGTCTTTCCGCCCGCCGCCCCGCACGTCGCCAAAGAAGGCGAGCACGCCGTAGCGCTGGGCCAGCCAGCGGTTCTCGGCAATGATCTCGGTCGGTGGCTCCGGCGGCAGCGCATCGTCTCGGAGCTGGCGGAGCAACCGGCGGACAAGCGACGCGTAGGTGGCCACAATGGACATCGCATCGTCGACGCGCGTGCAGACATCGCAGATGCGCATCTCGATGGTCGGATGCGCATGGGAAGGGCGAATGTCCCACCACAGCTCGCTGCCGTCGGTGATGAAGTCCATACGCTGATAGTCGGCAACCAGCCGGTCATACTCGGCCCGCGACCCTAGGGGGCCGGGCAGGCTGGTCCGCGGCAAGCTGCCCACCAGATTCAAGCGGTAGGACTTGAAGCCGGTGTCGTGGCCTCCGTTGAACGGCGAGTTGGTGGAGAGCGCGTGGAGCAGCGGCAGGTAGCGCCGCATGGCGGTCATTACGCGAACACGCTCATCCGGATCGCCGAACCCCGCGTGGATGTGCATCCCGCCGATCAGGAACCGACGAACACTCTCCTGGTACGTGGTGGTGAAGCGTTCGTAACGCTCGCGCGGGGTGGTGGCCTGCTCCCTCCATTGCGCAAACGGATGGGTGGAGGCCGCCATCACGGCCGCCCCATAGGTCTCAGCCGCCTGGGTGACGATCCGGCGGGTCTCCAGCAGTGCGTCGCGAACCTCAGCCACCGTCGCGCACACGCGGGAAATCGCCTCGACCTGCGTGCGCAGCAGCTCCCGCGAAATCTCGTGCGGCCCACTGTGCTCCGCGGACGCTTCAAAAATGCGAATGTCAGGGTCCACGAGGAGGTCGCGCGACGCGGGATCGACGAGAAAGAACTCCTCCTCGATCCCGAGCGTGATCGCCAGGTCGTCTTGGGCCTCGCCGCCCGTCTGGGACTGCATCGCTAACCCGGTCCTTCCATCGCTTGCACTGATACCGGCATGGCCAACGTCAAAACACACCCCGCGGCGGCGCGAGTCGTGAGCGCCCGGCGACAGCGCCGGTTAGCAGGTCGACGCGCCCGACCGTTCGCCGGCCTACTCGGGATCGAACCGGCGCAGGCGACCCGCCACCATGAGCGTCTCAATGAACATCGTGGCGACAGTGGTCGGTCGGATCGTGCTCGGATATCGGTCACGCACGATCACGGGCGCCTCGACGATGTCCCGAAACCCGAGGCGGATTGCGAGAGCCAGAGCCTCGATATCAAAGGCAAAGCCCGACGTGCGCACGTGCGGAAAGACCTGCTCGACGACCGGGGCCGCGTAGATCTTCAAGCCGACCTGCGTGTCGCGCACGGTGAGGCCGAAGAGCATTCGGGTGAGCTGGCGGTAGCCCCAGCTATAGATGCGGCGCGCCGGCGGATACTCGACCACCGACTCGGCGTGCAGCTTTGACCCGACCACGATGTCCGCCGCTGACGCGACGTGGAGTCGATAGGCGTCCAGGAGGCACTGTGCGGGAATGTCTCCGCCGCCGTCGAGAAAGGCCCGCGCACGACCGGCAGCCGCCAGCAGACCCCGGCGCACCGCCTCGCCCTTGCCTGAGTTTCGCTCCTGCACCGCAACGCGCAGCCGCTCGTGCTCGACCTTTGCGAGCACGTCCGACGTGCCGTCCTCATCGCCATCGACAACGACCAGCACCTCGTAGTCGCAGCCGAGGCCGTCAAGCGCCCGGAGCACCTCACCGACCTGGTGGCCGATGACGTCGGACTGACGATAGGTCGGTATGACGACCGAAAGGTCGGGGAGCTTTTCGGTTGGCATGTAAACCTGCTCGGACGGTTCGAAGCACACGTCGTCCGTCATCGCCAATCCTGGCTCGGCCGGGGCATCCCGTTCAGTGCTGGAGGGTTTTCGACCATGGTGCTTGCCCAGAGCCCGAAAGCCGACTCTGATGCGACGGATGATACGCAATGGTCTGCGCCGCGGCAGGCGAGCCTTCGCGCGGCATTGGGAAACCGGCGACGGGTCGTCATCGTCGACGACCCGCCCCGTCCAAGGTCCCCGCTACGACTCTGTCGGGCCGTTGCGCGCCTGACATCGCCACAGGACGCTGCCGGCGTTGTGCATGACGAAACGGTCGTCGTCGATCACATCGGCCGGGGCCGCGTCGATCTCGCGCGCCACCTGATCCGGGTCCTCATAGCCCACGTCGAGGGCGCGGCACTCATCCGGTGGAATGGCGGTGGCCAGGCGGACTTGGATGCGCGGGGCTTCACGCCCGTCAATCATGGGCGCGTCGCCCTTGATCAATACCCCGAGGGTAAGCGCCAGGGGACTGACGCCGTGCGGCTGCCAGACCTCCGGATGGGCCAGGAGATATGGCCAACCGTGGAGCCCCACGTGCCGGATCGCGCGGCCATGCGTCGCGGAGATCTCCCGCACGCCGGGGGCGTAGAGGACTAGCTCGCCGCCGTCGGCCACCGTGTCGTCGCCGCGGAAGACACCCTTGGCGCCGGTCCACAGCTCGGGATACATCCACGAGCCGTCCGGCAGGCGCGGAGTTGCCGCCACCGCGCGTGAGACGCGACGGGCGGTGTAGCGAATGTTGACCTCGGCGCTGAGCGCCGCGGCGGCCCGCGTGGCCTCGCGCCACCCATCCGGCTGCACGAACACTCCGCGCGTGGTCCCCGACGCGTCATCGACCACCAGGGCAATGGTTGTGAGGGGAACTGGAACCTGGCGGGTCATGTCGTCGATCAGCTCGCGCACCGGGTTGTCGAGTTCGCCCTGAATGGCCCGCGCGCCGCGCAGGCTGCCGATGGTGTGGAGCAGGTTGATCATCTCGGGCCCGGAAACGCCGGGGAAGATCTGCTTGGCGCCCCCCGCGAAGCCCGCCCCTTCGTGCGGTTGCACGCGCGTGAGCAGGATCACGCGGTCATAGTCGAGCAGCCGGCGGTTGATCCGCACCGGCATGTCCCGGTCGAAGCCCAGCCCCGGCGCGAGGTCTCCGTAGTCGCCGAATCGGGCCCGTTGCTCGGCCTGCGTCACGGAGCCGATGTCGACCAGGGCGTCCGCCCGCGCCCACTCGTGGTCGTAGATTGGGACGTCGGGGTAGGCGTGGGCGCCGAACACCCATTGCCGTTTGGTGGCTGCGGGCATCGACGCGTGGGTGCCCTGCGCGATCATGACGTCCACCGAGCCGGCGCGCCCTTGGAGCGCCTGCCATACGGCACGAAAGGTCTGGCTGACCGGGATCTTGCGGGTGTCGTCGGGCGCCAGCACGAGCACTCGAGATGCGTCGCGCCGAGTCTCGGCCAGCGCGTCGGCGATCACGGCCGCGGCATCCGCCGGAGTCACGGCCGGCGACGCCGAAGCCTCGAGAACCTGGCGCCGGTCGTTCATGTGGTCCCGGAGGCCAGCGTCTCCGCCTGCGACACCATGTCGTCCAGAATCGCCACCCCGCCCGACCAGAAGCTTGGGTCGTTCAGATCGATGCCCATCGGACGGACCAATGCCTCGGGCGAGATTGAGCCGCCGCGGCTCAGCATCTCAGTGTATGCGGGCGCGAAGGCGTCACCCCGCGCGTCATAGACCTGGAGCAGCGCCAGAACGAGCAGCTCGCCGAACGCGTAGGCATAGACGTAGAACGGCGAGTGCACGAAGTGCGGGATATAGCTCCACCAGGTGCGGTAGTCGTCGGTGAGAGTGACCGCGTCGCCATGCATCGGCGCATTGGCCTCGATCCACAGCTCGCTCAGGCGCTCCGCCGGCAGCTCGCCCTCAGCGCGGCGAGCCGCGTGGGCGGATTCCTCGAAGCGGTGCATGACGATCTGCCGGAACACCGTGGCGAAGCTGTCTTCAATTTTGCTTGCCAGCAACGACAAGCGCGCCTGGTCGGACGGCTGGGCCTCCAGCAGACGGCGAAAGACCAGCATTTCCCCGAACACCGAGGCGGTTTCCGCGGTGGTCAAAGGCGTGTGCGCTTGCAGGTAGCCCACCCCGCGCGACAGGAACTGGTGCGCGGCATGGCCCAACTCGTGGGCCACGGTCATGACGTCGCGGATGCGATCGGTGTAGTTGCAGAGCACGTACGGGTGGGTCTTGGTCGTCGACCCGGCGCTGAACGCTCCGCCACGCTTGCCGAGGCGCAACTCCGCGTCGATCCAGCGCTCCTCGAACGCCTGTGACGCGATGCCGCCGAGCGTCTCCGAGAAGGCGGCGTAGCTTTCAACCACGATCTCGCGGCATCGGTCCCACGAGTAGACGGTGTCGTCGGCCCGAATGGGCGCATAGCGGTCGTAGTCGAACAGCTCGTCGAGGCCGAGCAGGCGCCGCTTGAGGCGGTAGTAGCGCTGCACGATGCCGAACCCGGCCTCGCAGGCGGCCACCAGCGCCTCCACGGCGGCCGGCTCGATCTCGTTGGCCAGGTTGCGGGACGAGATGGGCGCCGGGTAGTGCCGCAGCCGGTCGTCGATGGCGTGATCCTGCAGGCAGACGTTGAAGACGTAGGTGAGTGGATGCTGGTGGGCCGCGAGCGCGGCGGTGAGGCCGGCCGCGGCGCTGCGGCGGGTGTCGCGGTTAGGGTTGTACATCTGGGCTAGCGTCTCGGCTTCGGTCAGGGTGCGCCGCTCGCCGTCGATCTCCACCTCGCAGGTGATGCGGCTGGTGATTTCGTCGAACAGGCGTGACCACGAACGCGCGCCGGTGTTGGCCTTCTCATCCATCACCTGCTCTTCGCCTTCGGCCAGGCGATGCGGCTTGGTGCGGCGCTCGCGCTCCAGCAGGTAGGCAAACTCGGCCAGCCGCGGGTCCGCCATCAACTCGCGGGCGCGCTCGTCGTCCAGATGCACCCACTCCAAGTCGAAGAAGATGAGATGGCGGCGAATCTCGGTGCTGCGCGCCTGGGTGCTGTTGAGCAGTCGCCCCGCGGCGGGGTCGTCGCTGTGGGCCGCGTGCTGCAGATGCGCGAAGATCACCGGCGCGTCCATGAGCTCGTAGATGTCTTCAAGCTCCTGGAGAGCCTCGCGCAGGCCGGACGGGGAGAGCTCCCCGAGCCGCCCTCGATAGCGCGTGGCGAACTCCTGGGCGCGGGTGTCGGCGGCGTCGTGGTCGCGCTCGATGCGTGGATCGTCGAGACCGCTATACAGCGCGGACAGATCCCAGACGACGCCATCGGCGGTGCTTGAGGGTGCGACGGTCATTCGGAGTCCTTCCTCGGAGCTAGCGGGCGCGCCCCAGCTACTGTTCGCACGGCCGGCTATCCGAGCGGGGCATCTGGGCTAAGCGCGGCCAGCAGCGCGTCGTGCTCCGCCACGACCCTGGCGACCGACTCCGCGGAGGCTACTTGCTCTCGCTCATCCTGGTGGCGGAGCTTGATCTCGACGGCGTCGGCCCGCACCGTGCGCCGGCTGACCGTGCAGCGAATGGGTATTCCCAGGAGGTCGGCATCGTTGAACTTGACTCCCGCGCTCTCATCACGGTCGTCCACCAACACCGTGAGGCCGGCCGCCTCGAGGTCGTGGGCAAAGCGTTCCGCGGCCTCCCGCACCTCGTCGGCCTGCCCCAGCTGCACCAGGTGCACGTCGTAGGGCGCCACGCTGGCGGGCCAGATGATCCCGTGCTCGTCGTGATGCAGCTCCACGACGGCCGCGGCCAGTCGCGTGATCCCGATGCCGTACGAGCCCATCACGATGGGCTGCGGCGATCCGCCTTCGGAGAGGAAGTTGGCATCGAGCTTGTCGCTGTAGTAGGCGCCGAATTTGAATGTGTTCCCGATTTCGATACCGGTCCGCAACTCGAGCGCCGCACCACACTTCGGGCACGGATCTCCGGCCGCAACGGCGGCGATATCGGCAACGTGATCGGCGGCAAAGTCACGCGGATAGTTGACATTCAGCAGGTGAAAGCCAGGCATGTTGGCCCCGGCGACCAGATTGGACGTGCATTCCACAGAACGATCCACGACGACCATCACCTGGTTGAGCCCTACCGGCGAGGCGTAGCCCGGCACGAGACCGGCGGCGGTCAGTTCTTGATCGGCCGCGAGACGAAGGTCGGGGGCGCCCAGCGTCCCCCGCAGCTTGGCCTCATTCACCTCCAGATCGCCGCGAATGGCCACGAACGCTATCTGGTCACCGGTCCAGTAAAAGACGGCCTTTAGCGTGCGGTGAGCCGGCAAACCGAGAAAGCCGGCCACGGCGGTGATGGTCTCCTGCCCAGGAGTTTCGACCTTTTCCATCGGGAGCGGCTCGGCGTCGTCGGGCTCGGGCGGCTGCGTGGTCGCCACTTCCTGGTTGGCCCCATAGTCGCAACTGGTGCACACCACGATCGTGTCCTCGCCGGCGGACGTCATCGCGTGAAACTCGTCCGCGTCCGAGCCTCCCATCGCGCCGGCGTCCGACTCGACGACGAGGGGCTCGATCCCGCAGCGGCGGAACGCGCGCACGTACGCCGTGACGAACTGCCGATAGGTCGCGTCAAGACTCTCCGGCGACGGGTCGAAGGTGTAGGCGTCCTTCATGGTGAACTCGCGGGTGCGCAGCAGCCCGCCGCGCGGGCGCGGCTCGTCGCGGAACTTGGTCTGAAAGTGGTAGACGCTGACGGGGAGCTGGCGGTAGGAGCCCACGAGTCGCGCGGCGAGATCGAGGGCGATCTCCTCATGGGTGAGGGCCAGCACCATGTTGCGTTCGGCGCGATCCTTGAAGCGCACAAGCTCGGGCCCGAGCGAGGCGAAGCGGCCAGTGCGTTCCCATAGCGTGGACGGATGCACCACGGGCATGAGGAGCTCTTGGCAGCCGACGGCGTCCATCTCTTCGCGAACGACCTGCTCGATCCGCCGCAAGGTCCGCCAGCCCAACGGCAGGTAGCTGAAAATCCCAGCGCCAAGCGGACGAATGAACGCTCCGCGCACCATGAGCCGGTGGGACGCGATCGTGGCGTCGGCGGGGTCTTCACGCAGAGTGCGACCGAAGAGCGAAGACAAGCGTTGCACGGACAGCCTCACGGCGACCTCAAGCAGCCGCTCAGTGTATCGGCCAGCTCAGATCACGTAGTCGGGCGGATCGCGCCGCTCGCCAAGCTGACGGATCGGTTGCCGTCGAACCGGCTCGCCGCGACGCTCGACGTAGCTGGCGCGAGGCCCAACGACCGTCGAGCCGGGGGGGACGTCTTCGGTGACGATCGACAAGGCGCCAATGCGGCTGCCGGCGCCGACGGTGACCGGGCCAAGGATGCTGGCCCCGACGCCGATGGTCACGCCGTTCTCCACGATCGGGTGCCGCCGCTTGCCGCCGATGCCGTCCTCACGCCACCACCCGGTGGCGCCCAGGGTCACCTGGTGGTACAGCATGACGTCGTCACCCACGCGTGCGGTCTCTCCGATCACCACGCCTGAGCCGTGGTCGATAAAAAAGCGACGTCCGATCAGGGCGCCCGGATGAATCTCGATGCCGCCGGTTGCCAGTCGCGCGAACTGACTGATGGCGCGGGGCAGCACGGGCACGCCCCGCACATAGAGCCAATGGGCAATCCGATGGAAGAAGAGCGCGTGCACGCTGGGATAGAGCAACACCTCCAGCACGTTCCTGGCGGCTGGATCCTTGTCGAGCACGACGCGCATCCACTCCGGCCCGCGGCGTTTCCTGGCCGCGGAGTCCGGCGCCTGGTCCGCACCGCCGTTTCCCGGGTCGATCTTCCAATCCTCCATTACGCCAAGAGCGCCCATCCCGAAGGACGGGCGCTCCCGTGATTCCACCTTCCTGCGCTGCGGCCTCGCGGCACGCAACCTCAGCGGGTGCCAAGGCACCCAAGCCCGCTACCGGGGGCCAACCGGCTCGGCCTACCCACGCCATTGCTTCGGCCGAGCGGCTCACGAGGGCAATTCGCCGTCCGACGCGTACCGGCCTCGCACCGCCGCCGGCTCGCTGTCCGCGTGAAGGACGGCTACTGGTCTCGCTCAGCGCCGCACATTTGCTTGTTCCCCGTACTTACGCCGCAAAGACGCGGATGTCAACCGCTAGGCCGCCGATCTCCGCGCAGGGGGCTGCGTAGAATGCTCGTTATGCACCGACACGCATTGCCGTCGCCATGACGGCTGGCAGCCCAGAGGGCCCGACCCAAGGTCCCCGCCCGGCCTCCGACGACGGCGGGACGCCCAATGCGCCGCGATCGATTGAACGGCCTGCCGACATGGACTCCGGCGCGCCCGAGGCGTCGCGGTCGACGGATGCACCACGCGACCTCGACCGTCCGCTAACGCTGGCTGAGACCTGGAACGATTTCGCGGGGTGGCTGCGCCGCACGCGTTGGCAACGTCCCATTGCCGCCGCGACGCTGGTCATTGCGGGCGCCCTGACGTGGGCCGTGATCTCCGCCATCGTGCCCTGGCCGGAGGGAATCCCAGGAACCGTGCAGCGCGTGCTGGCGATGGACATCGGCTGGGCGCCGCTGCCAATTCCGGACGATCCGCGGCTCACCGCCGATCTGAGCCTGGTGACCGCGGCCTGGGTGGGGGCGCCCTTGGTTTTGAGCGCGTTCTGGTTTGCGGCGGCGTATCACCTGGATCGCGAGAGTCGTCGGACGTTTGGCGTCAGTCGCATCCCCGGAGTGCGGCACTCCACCGGCTACACGGCAATGGCCGTGCTGCTCGTGTTTCCGCTGATGGTGCTCGGACTCGCCAGCGGCGCCTGGGGCGTGTTCATGCTCGGAACATGGGCCATCGCCTTCGGAGCGTGGGGACCCGCGGGATTCCTGATCGCGCTGCTGGCGATCTTTGGGCTGGTGGTCCGGCTGGCCAATGCGGCGCTCGATCGTCGGGCGGGAGTGCCATAGCCGGACCGAGATTCGGTGCGGCGCGCTACCCCTCGATGGCCGGTCCGAGGACCAGTCGATCGCTTTCGGGATCTTCGACGAGCAAGAACTCAACCGTCGTATCGCTTGTAACCACAAGCCGCAGCCGATCACCCACGCGCTCGCACCCCACGGCCTCTTCGGGTGTGACATCGACGCGACGACAGGCATCGGCATATAGGTCACTCAGTGATACGCGACGTCGTGTGGCCAAGAGCTCTCTCCCCCCTGCACGGTGTTTGGACGCGCACCCGGCGCCCGCCCCTACTGTGCCCCACCATACGCTGCGGAGGCGGCCCCTTCCTAACGCTGGGGAGCGGAACGACGCGCATCGCGGGGCGAAACTGCTACAGTATCGGGCGGCTCCGGGCGCGTGTAGAATGTCGGCAGCGTCTAGTCGACGTCAGATGTGCGTGCCTTCCGGGCGTACGGAGTCGCTGGGCGCAGGGGGGGCATTGGGATAGCAGTCGCTTGCCCATGAATGGGGGCCTCCTTGAACAGCTTGCGTAGGTATCGGCTGTTCCTCACGCTACTTGTTGGACCGGCGCTGGTCATTGCCATCATCGTGGTGCTGATCATCACCTTGTTCGGCGGCGACGGCGAGACGGATACCACTGCCGACTCCACGACACCGACCGCAACGGCCCAACCGGGAACCGACGGCGGGTCGACGCAACCGACGACCACCCCGCCAACGCTGCAGGTGCTGCCAACCCAGACACCAGTCATCGTGGTCACGCCGACGCCGACGGTGCCGGCCGAGCCCACGGAGACGCCGACACCGACGGCGACGCCGACACCCACCGGACCCATCGAGCACACGGTCCAGCCAGATGAAACGCTGTCCGGGATCGCCGACCTATATGGCGTGTCCCTGGATGACATCGTCGCGTTCAACGAACTGCCCAACGCCGAAGAGATTTTCGTGGGACAGATCATTGAAATCCCGACAGACCCGAGCCAACTCGCCGAGCGGCTCGACGCGCGACCCGTCGCCCTGACGGGCGTGGTGATTCCGAGCGATGGGCTGAACGTTCGCGACCAACCCAACACCGCCACCAGCACGGTGCAGTACGTCGCGCGCGCCGGGTCGCAGCTCAACCTGACGGGTGTCTTCGAGGACATCGACCAGATCCGGTGGCACGAGGTCGAGGACGGCAACTGGGTGCAGAGCCAATACCTGGAGCTGGGCGCCACGGCGGCCCCGATCCCGGACGCGCCGGCCACCGGGACCAGCACGGAAACCGGCGCGGCGCTGACGGGCGTGGTGATTCCCGACGACGGGCTGAACGTGCGCGACCAACCCAACACCACCACCAGCACGGTGCAGTACGTCGCGGCCGGCGGGCAGCAACTCAACCTGACCGGCGACGTGCAGGAGATCAACGGCATCCGCTGGCACGAGGTCGAGGACGGCAACTGGGTGCAGGGCCAGTACCTCGAACTGGGTGGTTCGGCTGCTCCCGCGCCCACACCGGCACAGACTGAGACTGCCACGCCAGCGCCAACCGCCGCCGCAACGGCGGTTGCCACCGAGCCGCCGAGCGATGACGAGATCACCGCCGTGGTAGCGTCGCCGGGCGGGATCAACGTGCGCACGGAACCGCGTGTCCCCGGCGCCGACGAAGAGAGCAACGTCGCCTACGTCGCGCCTCAGGATTCGCGCCTGGAGCTGACCGGCGAAAACACGGTGGTCGACGACGTGACGTGGTGGGAGCTCGAGGACGGGAACTGGGTCCAAGGCCAGTACCTCCGGTTCGGCTAGCCGCGCCAGCATCGACGGCGCTCAGGTCGTCGCGCTGACGTCAGGCTTCGCCTAGGGTCCTACTCGGGGACGTGCGTCCCGCGCGCGGTGGCTCACCGCGCGCGCAGCCACCGATCCATGAATTCCAGGGGCGACTCGGGCAGGAGCTCGTGGCCCCCGTCAAACTCGTCGCGGGCGAGCCGGTCGCTCGCCCCGGCTGCCGCGTAGATGGCCGCAAGCCGCGCGTGGGCCTGCCGCGACGCCTCGATAGCGAAGCCGCGATCGGACCGTCCCGCCTGTATGAGCAACGGACGTGGGGCGATACAGCCGTGGATATCGGGCACGTCGGCAAGGGCATAGATGCCGGGAAGAAACTGGGCGCCACAGAAATTGCCGGCGTCCAGGGCATAGGAGCGGAATGTGGTGAGGTAGCCGCTCACCACCACGGCCGCCGGGCGGTCATCGAGCGCCGCCAGATACATGGCGCGGGTGCCGCCGAAGGACAATCCGGCAACGCCGATGCGGCTGGCGTCCACCTCGGGCCGGGCCTGGAGGACATCGAGCGCGCGTTGGTCGTCCCAAAGGGCGAGCGCCATGATGTTGCGCCCGAAGAGGGCCAGCTTGAGAAAGTTGACGTTGCAACCGTCGCGACCGCCGTAGCGGCGGAATCCCTCGGCACGCTCGCCGAAGCCCGGCGCGTCGGGGGCCAGCACCACATAGCCGCGCTGGGCGAAGCGCTTGGCATTGGCGTGATAGATGCCCGGAGTGACGAGGTCGCCCTTGCCCCCGCCGTGGCCGTGCAAGGCGAGGATGGCCGGCGCGGGATGGTCGGCATCGACGCCGTCGGGCACGAGCAGCAAGGCCGGCACGTCAACGTCAGCCGCCGTGCGAAAGACGAGCTTGGTTTGCACATAGCCGGGGCCAACGGTGCGTTCCACCGCCACGGGCTCGGGATCGATGGGCGTCGGCAACGGACCGAGCAGTTCCGTCATGGCCTCCCGCAGATTGCGGCGCCATGTGGCGAAGTCGACGTCGGGTCGGAAGGCGTGGCTGGGCCGGTGCGCGTCATCCAGTCGCATGACCTGATCGTCAAACGCGAATTGCCAGTCTGGCGGCGCCGGCGCATTCATCGGCGGAGATGCGCTTGCAAATAGGCCAGCGCCTGTGGCGCCTGCCGACTGAAGCTGTCGAACCGCTTGCCGTTGTCTTCAATGCTGACGCGGCCGGTGTAGTTCGCCGCGGTCAGCGCGCGAAGGAAATCGGGGAATCCGGCATCCGTTGACTGCGGCGGAGAGCCGGGGAGCGGCGGGACGGGCACATGAACATGGCGCAGTCGATCGCGTGACTCGGCCAGGTTGGTGAGGGGCTCATGCTCGCGCGCCATGTGCCACCAGTCGGCCAGCGCCGCCACGCGCGAGATTCCGGATTGGCGAGCCACGACCGCCGCCTCGAGGACGGTGTTGATGTTGTCGCAGACCTCGCGCCAAAGCGGCTCGATGACGATTTCCAGGTCGTATGGCGCGGCGGCGTCGGCCGCCAGCGCCAGGAATTCGAGAATCTGGCTCGGTACCTGGTGCCGGTCGAATCCGCGCGGCGTGGCTCGGGCCGGCCCGCTGCCAAAGATCACCTGCCGGGCTCCCAACTCGGACATGCGTCCCATCGCGGTATCCACATAGGCGCGCAGCGCCGGGACGTCGCGCTTGGGCCCGACCACCGGGTGGTGCGCCGGCACGAAGACGTTGAAGGCTTCCGCGGGCAATCCCGCATCCTCGATACGCCGCCGGATCGGCGCGTAGACCGTTTCGTCTTCGTCGGGAACCAGGTCCACCACCCGGGGCTCGACGTAGGCGAAGCCCGCATCTCGCACCGCATCCAGCGCGTCGAGCGACGCGCAGCATCCCAGTCGCATGCCACCACCGCCTCACGCCGCCGCGGACGATTCCGGTTCGCAAACGCTAGAGTGCCACGAGCCCCAATGCCGTTTCTGCCCGGAGATGCCGCATGGCGTCGAATCCTGCGTCCGGCGCGTCGGAGGACGACGAGCAACTCGCGGTGACTCATCCCGATGGGACGCCGACCGGTCTCGTGAAGTCGCGCGCCGCCGTACACAGGGACGGCGACTGGCATCGCACGCGCACCGTGTGGGCGCTGCTTCCGACGGCGGGCGACGCGGGTCCAACGCTGGTGCTGCAGCAGCGCGGGCCGTTCAAGGCGTCCTGGCCGAACCGCCTCGATGCCAGCTCGGCCGGGCACCTGCGGGTTGGCGATCCGGATCCATGGCGCGAGGCCGAGGAGGAGCTCGGCCGGCGACCGGTCGCGGGCGAGGTGCTGCCGCTGGGCGAGCGGCAGAGTGGGAGTCGGCTTCCCAACGGGCAGATCGACCTCGAGGTCCAGGAGCTATGGCTCTGGCGCTGCCCCTACGATTTGCTTGAGCTTCGCCCGCCCTATCCCGAAGTGGCGGCGCTGCTGGCGGTCGCGCCGGACGCCCTGCGGCGTCTCGCCGGCGGCGAGGCGCGGCGCATTCCGGCGCTGATTCGGCGACCCGGCGCGTCCCAATTGGAGGCTGGATACGCCGTGGCGGATCAGTTGATTCCGGGCGAAGAGCCTTACATCCGGCAGGTGGGCGAGATCACGCTGCGTCTCTTGGCGGGCCGGAGTTGGTCGCCGCTGGCGGTGGATCCGGAGTCTGAGCTCGAGGTGTAACGGAGCGGACGTCGTAGACCCCGCCGTCGTCAGCCGAGGCGCGTGGTCACCGGCGCCTGATGACGAGGAATGCGCCGAAAGCGATCAGGATCAGCGGCCACAGCCGCCACGCATCGAACTGCGCGAGGAGCCCGAGCGAATCCAGCAGCGCCAGCACGCCGATGACGACCAACGCGAGCCCGACGAATGCCGCACCGCCCACGCGGCGGCGGTCCGAGGGCTGTTCGGGCGCATGGGGCTGATACGTTTGCGCGGCGCCGGGAG
Source organism: Chloroflexota bacterium (assembly GCA_022821905.1). GTDB lineage: Bacteria > Chloroflexota > UBA11872 > UBA11872 > UBA11872 > JAJECS01. Next base: position 18,241 of record JAJECS010000013.1, read on the forward strand.
CCGTCGGCTCGGATGCCGGCTGCGGCGCGGCTTCCCCACCCGCGGGCTCGTCGCCCGGCGCCGGCGCTTCGCCGGCGTCGGCGGGTTCGTGATCCGCTCCAACCGCGCCAGGTTCGATTCCCGGGGCGTGCGCGGCGCCCGCGGGCACAACGACCACCATGACGAAATAGATGATGATGGCGACCCCGCCGGTGAAGATCGCCAACAGCACCCAGAGCAGGCGCATGAGCGTGGGATCAACGTCGAAGTAGTCCGCCATGCCGGCCGAGAGTCCCGTGAGCAGGCGATCGTCCTCGCTGCGATGCAAACGACGCTGCATGACGAGGTCCTCCGCGCGCGTATGCTCCCCAGGTCACTCTAAATCTGGAGGCACCGTTTGTCACCGCGCACCAGCCGCACGCCGGCGTCCGACGCTGATCGCGACGAACGACAAGACAGCCGCGGCTTGCGGCTACAGGTGTTTCTGGCGCGAGCGGGGCGTGGGTCGCGACGAACGATGGAGCACGCGATACGCAGCGGACGGGTGGCCGTCGACGGCCGGACCGTGACGACGCTCGGGGTTCGGATTGATCCCGAGACGCAGGAGGTCCGGTTGGACGGGAAGCTCGTTGAACCGAATCGAGAGCCGGGAACCGTCATCGCGCTGCACAAGCCGCCGCGCGTGCTCACCACCACCCACGATCCGCACGGCCGACCAACGGTGCTGCACTTGCTGCCACCGGCGCTGCGGCGCGAACGTCTCTATCCCGTCGGTCGGCTCGATTTCGCTTCCGAGGGCCTGGTGCTGTTGACCAACGACGGCGAGCTGGCGTTTCAGCTCATGCACCCGCGCTTCGGCCATGAGCGCGAATACGTGGTGACGGTTCGCGGGCCCGAACCGGCCGATCTGGCCCGGCGGCTGACCGAGGGCGTCGATATCGGCGACCGACGGCCGGCTCGCGCCCTACGCGCGACGCGGGTGAGGGATGGCTGGCGACTGGTGCTGACCGAAGGCCGCAAGCGCCAGGTGCGGCGGATGTTCGAGGCGGTGGGAATGCGCGTCACCCGGCTGCAGCGGGTGCGGATTGGCGCGGTGGTTCTTGGGGACCTGGCGCCCGGCGCGGCGCGACAGCTGGCAACCGACGAGCTCTTGGCTCTGCGCCGAGAGATCGCCCGAGCCTCGGACAGCCCCAACTCGGACGGCTCCGATCCGAGAGGCTAGGCGCTCTCCGCGGGGCGCATGTTGGAGCGCCTCCGCTGGACGAGGACGGTGATGCCCAGCACGATCCAGGCCGGAAGCGAGAGGACCAGCGGGTAGAGCACGACGCCCACCGGTCCGAAGAGTCCGCCGATCACCGCCCCATAGACCGTGAGCGGTGCGAGCAATACGCCGCACACATAGGCCAGCACGCGGACGCGCCGATGCAGAAAGGCCACGGCCAGCGTCAGCGGAAACGCCGCAATCCAGGCGAACAGGACCATCAGCGCGACCATCGCAACCGCGCTCGGAATCCCGCCCGGTTCCTCGCCGGCCGACAGGGTGGCGAAGCGGATCGCAGTCACCACCAGAATCGCCGCCGGGAGCCAGAGGGGAAGAATCAGCAGCCGAAGTCTGGGTCGAGTCGTTGACCAGCGCATGTGCTCGCCAGCGTGCCACGCCTGCGGAGCATTCTATCGCCGACCTGTCGCGGCTCGACCGTGGGGTTTTTCACCTAAGCATGGGCGCCCGACGCGCGGCCGCCCAGCCAGGCGAGAATCGGCGCATGCGCTCCGGCATGTAGGCTAGCGTCGGCCGCGCCGTTGCGGCGCGAGTGCAGGGCGAGGAGTCCGCGTGGAGACGGAATTTGCGACAGGTCTCGGGCAGATCATTCTGTTCGACCTGATCCTCAGCGGCGACAACGCCGTGGTGATCGGGGTGGTGGCGAGCCGGCTGCAGGGGCGGCAACGGCGACTGGCCATTCTGTTCGGCGCGGGCGGCGCGGTGGTGTTGCGGATTGCGTTTGCATCCATCGCGACGCTGCTGCTGCAGATTCCGATTATCTCGCTGGTCGGTGGGCTGGCCCTGTTCTGGGTGGGCTGGCGTCTGCTCGCGCCTCACGGAGACGACGAGCACCACGAGGCGGCGACAACCTTCTGGCAGGCGCTGCGACTGATCATCCTGGCAGACGTGGTAATGAGTCTGGATAACGTGCTGACCATCGCCGGCGCGGCCCACGGCGACATCCTGCTGCTGGTCATCGGGCTGGCGCTCTCGATCCCGCTGCTGTTCGTGGGCTCGGGTCTGATTGCGTTCGCCACCGAGCGGCTGCCGATCATCATCTACGCGGGAAGCGCGCTGATCTTCCGCATCGCGGTGGTGCTGATCATCGAGGATCCGGCGCTGCACGACCGGCTGATCGTTGCGGATCGCGAAGCGCTGAACGTCATCATCGAGCATGTCCTCCCGTGGCTGGCGGCATTCGCCGGTCCGGCGCTGTACATACTGCTGGCGCGACGGTGGGGACGGCCCGTGCTGCCGTTTTGGTCCCGTAAGTCAAATTAGGCCGATGCACCGGACGAGCCCCCGGACGCACCAACGCACGAGGCGTGAGACTATTGATCAGCGCTGCGTGAGGAGGTCCGACTGATGGCTCAACTGCTGCACACGCGCATCCGCGTCAGCGACCTTGACCGTTCGATTCGGTTTTACGAGGACTTCCTAGGCTTCAGAGTCATCAGCCGGACGGATCGATCGCCCTCCGGCAACCACATCGTGCACCTGGAATTGCCGGGCAACGAGCACACGATCGAGTTCACCTGGTCCGAGGACTATGTGCTCAACGTTCCCGAAGACCTGATGCACTTCGCCATCGGCGTGCCCGACCTGATCGCGTTTTGCGACGACCTGGAGCGCCGCGGAATCGAAATCTGGCCCGACGGCTGGCGGGAGAAGTTTCCGCTCGGGCGGAAGATGGCCTTCATCGACGATCCGGACGGGTATGAGATCGAGCTGCTGGAGCGCGCGGAATGAGCGATGCCGGAATGACGACGATTCCGCTGGAAGACGAGTTTGGCGACGTCATCGGCAAGGCGCGCCGGGGGCTCGGGCTTGAGCCGGCGGATGTTGCCCGGCGGGCAGATCTCGACGAGGCCACGTTGGAGAGCATGGAGGACTGTGAGCGCCAGCCGACGCAGGCCGAGAGCGAGCGCCTGGCGGCGGCGTTGGATCTGCACGCGCCGAGCCTCTGGGATGTCGCCACGGAGGCGTGGCGACCGCAGGCGCAGGCGCCCGCGCTGGCCGGAGGCCTGCAGGTGCGCATGATTCCGCACCCGCCCATGCGCGTGACGATGTATATCGTCGGCGACCCGGCGACCGGCGACGCGCTGGTGGTGGACCCTGGCGCGCTGCCGGAGACTGTGCTCGAAACCGTGCGGGAAGCGGGATGGCGCGTGACGGCCTACCTGATCACGCACGGCGACGCCGACCACATCGACGCGCTGGCGGCGGTCTACGCGCAGGCGCCCGCGCCGCTGTGGGTGCACGAGGGCGCACGGTCCCTGGTGCACGGCGTCGACGAGGCGAACCTGAACGTCCTGACCCGCGACGGACCGTTCACCGCGGGCCCCTTTGCGCTCGAAGCGCTGGAAACGCCCGGTCATGCGCCCGGCCACACGGCCTTCGCGCTGCGCGACGGGGTGCTGGTGGGCGACACGGTGTTTGCGGGATCGATCGGCGGCACGCGGACGGGCAATCTCGGCTTTGCCGGGCAGCTGGCCGCCATCCGCGCCAAGCTGATGACCCGCGACGACGACACGAAGTTCTTTCCCGGTCACGGGCCGCCGACTACCGTGGGCGAGGAGAAGCTCCACAACCCGTTCTTGGCCTGAGGGAGCGCCTGTAGGCCAATCTGGGCGGATGCGCGACAATAGGGCGGCAGCCTGCCGCTACGGCGCGCCTCGTAACGGGAATCGATGTTCGTCTACGACATATCCACCCGACTCGCGTGCTCGACGCTCTTGTTCCGCGCGCAGTCGCTGGACCGGGCGTTGGATGGGGTGAAGGCGGCCGGCATCGATCACGTCGATCTGTGGGCGGCGCCGACCGTGCTGGCCCACGTGGACCCGGCAACCGAGAGCGCGGCGGATATCCAGGCCGGCCTCGAAGCGCGGGGGCTGCGCGCCTCGTCGGTGACGGCCGTCGCCACGTCCGGCGACGACATGCTGCAGCGCATTAGCTTTGCCGCGGAGCTGGGCGCGCGCGTGGTGATCGCCACCGCGCCGGCGCGCGACTACGACCGCCGCGAGGCCGCCGACGACGTCCGCGCCTACGGGCGTACGGCGCAGGAGGCGGGCGTGACCCTCTGCCTGGCGCACCAAACCGATACCTGGATGGATACGGCTGAAGAGGTGGCGTCGTTCCTGGACGACGTGGGCCATCCCCGCGTGCAGCTAAGCCTCGATCCGGCGCAGGCCGCGCGCGACGGTCTGACGTTCGAGGCGCTGGCCGACGCCGCCGGCACCCGCATCGGCCACGTGCACCTCGCCGGCGCGGATCCCGGCAACTCAGACGCCCTCGGCGCCATGCTCGACCAGCTCGAGGAGCGCAGCTACTACGGCATGTTCACCTTCAGCTGGGACGGCACGGACGACCTCCCGCCCGAGGAGGTGGAAGCCGGCGTGCGCGAAGCCCGGGCGCACGTGCTGGAGGTCTCGAAGGCCGGGTAGGGGCAGCGCCCTTCAGTCATTCCGGCGAACGCCGGAATCCAGGTCTCTGAAAGGTACGCAGCGGCTCCGTGGCAGCACCCGCCGAGGTGTTGCACTTCGTTTGAGAACTCCGGGCAACCGGACCGTCGGCCGGCAAACGGCAGCCGGCCGCCTACACTTATCCCGTGCACGTGGGAACCCTGGAGTTGGTGCTGCGCGTCCACGGCGCGGAATCCCTGAAGGACCGGCGCCGCGTGGTGCGGGCGCTCACGGCGCGGTTGCGCAACAAGTTCAACGCGGCGGTGGCCGACCTGGAGCAGGACCCGGCGCCGCACTCGGCGCGGGTGGGCGTGGCCTGCGTCGCCAACGACGGCCGGTACGTCGACGGTCAGCTCACCGCCATCGTCAACTTCGTCGAGGCCCTGCACCTGCCGCTGGAAGTGGTGAGCGACGCCCGCGAGATTGTTCGCCTCTAGCGGGGACAGCGCCCGCACAACGGTCGACGCTCCGGTACACTGCGCGCCGAATAGCGGCGAAGGGCTTGGAGTTGCAGCGGTGGCCGTAGTTGCTCATCCGGGAAACCGGCGGAGCGTAGGAGGCATGCCGTTGGCAGTCGAAGCCATTCTTGGTCTAGTAGCCTTTCTAGGCCTCTTCCTGATGTGGGCCGTAGTTCCGGCCCAAATCCGAAAGCGATAGCCGAACCGGGCACTTCCCCGTAGAAGCAGGCGCCGCACAGACGCGCATTGGGCAACGCTTGCCCAAGCCAGCTCGATGGCACAGAGCCTGGTAGGTCGCCCCGCGACTCCACGCCCTCGCCGCGTTCAAATTCGACCGGCCGCAAGCCAAGCTGAATACCGATCCGACCGACGGCTAAAGTCCGACACCCGCCATCCGCAGCACCGTCGCCGCGACGGCTATTCGCTCAGGTCAGCCACGACCTGGTCGTGCGGCACGTAATCGGAGACATCGCCGCCAGCGAGCCGTTCGCGCACGATCTCCAAATCCGCTTCGTCTTCAAGCCGTTGAAGGAGCTCGGCGTCCGCCACGGGGACCAAGACCGCACAACCTTTGCCGTGGCGCGTAAGCACGATCCGCTCGTTCCTGTAGGCAACGCGGTTGACATGCTCGGCGAGATCCCGCCGAGCATCCGAGACACGCACCTCAATCATCAGTCTGCCTCCCCTACCGAGACTGCCCTTCGCCGCTGATGCACCTGAAGTTCACTCCTGCGCCTACCGTACGTATCGTACGTTTTTTACTCTTGCATCAAAAAGCTTTAATTGCATCAATTGTACAATTAGCTCGTGAAATATGAAATCCGCTGGCATAGGGCCGCGCGCCGGGAGCTCAAGCGGCTCCCACGACATGACCAGCGGCGCATCGCTACCCGGGTGACTGGGCTCGCCGACGAGCCGCGACCTCCGGGATGCGAGCGTTTGGTCGGCCTCGACGATGCCTGGCGGATTCGGATTGGCGCATACCGGGTGCTGTATCAAGTTCAATCAGGCGCCGCGCTGGTACTCGTCGTCCGGGTGGCCAGGCGCGGAGCAGCCTACGCGCACCTTGAAACGCTGCGTCAGCGCATGGGCCGGCCCGAGCCATAGCGGCGTCGCGAGGAGCGGAGTGACTAACCGTTGCTTCTTCCCGCGTCAGGGGCATCGGGTTCGCTCGCCGGAGGCTCCGGCGCCCCCCAACGGCGGTCGGCGAGGAGGGCGCCGGCTAGGGCCAGGGCGGCGAGGAGGGCGCCGACGGGGGCGGTGAGGAGGACCACGGCGGCGACGATGCCGCTGGTGAGGTCGGCGTAGGCGCCCAGGACCAGGCGGCCGAAGCCGAGCATTCGCCATTGAAGCCTTCGGCGCAGGTGGAGACGTAGGCCGTGGATGCCGGCGGCTGCCGCGGCGCCGAGCGCGAGGCCGCCGACGATCGCGGCGGGGTGATCGGGCATGACCGCGGCGCCGGCCAGTCCGCCGGCCACGGGTCGCAGCACCCAGCCCACGCGGTCCATGAGGCCGCCGCTGCCGGGGAACTTGTCGGCGAAGAGGTCGATCGGCAGGAGCAGCAGGGCGATGAGGAACACGGCGCTGGTGCCCACGAATTCAAAGGCGGGGTTGGGCGTGACGAAATCCGAGCGCCAGGCGAAGAGCGACGTGAGCGCCACGGTTACGTAGGGGTTGAGTCCCGCCGCCACGCCGAGGACGGGCGCTTGGAGGAATTCCACTTAGGGGGTCCGGCCTGTGCGACGACGCCGCGTGCTGGCGGTCATTTGGCCTGGATTCCGGCTTCCGCCGGAATGACGGAGGGGGCGGGAATGATGGACGGACAACCTCTCACCCTCAAGGGAAAAGGGTGTCGGAGACGCGGAGGTGACGGTGGGGTGGATTCCCGCCTCCGCAGGAATGACGGACGGGACAGGCTCTGCGGGAGTGACGGGTGCCGGTCCCACGCTGCAAGCAGCGCGGGCCACCGGAATTGACCAATTCGGAGTAGGGGAAGCCCTAGTGGCTGCCCTAGTCGATCTCGGAGGGCGCCCACTAGGGGCGCCCCTACACGGATAGGCCAGATGTAAGGGCGTCTCTGGCGGCTGCCCGGCGTGCGGTTTCACATGGGGGGTGGATTCCCGCCTCCGCGGGAATGACGAACGGAACGGGCACGGTGTGGGACTACGCAACGGTCGTCTCATGCCGGCTCCGTAGGTTTACCTGCTGATTGGGTCAGCCTACCGATTTACGATCCGCGTCGTGCGTGTCGATCGCAGGCATTGGCACGTCTTGGCCGTGTAGGGTGGGCGCCGCGCACATCAACGAGCCGGACAGGCAGACCGCACCGACATTGACCACGAGCACGCGGGAGGAGCAGTGAGATGGCAAACAGCGTGGTGCATTGGGAGATCAACGCCAAGGACGGGCCGGCGATGCAGAAGTTCTACGGCGACCTCTTCGATTGGGAAATCACCGCCGACAACCCCATGGGCTACGGGGTGGTCAGCGCGCCCAGCGAGGGGCCGGGCATCGGCGGCGGAATCATGGGCATGGGGGACGTTGAGCCGCCGACCCGGGTGACGTTCTACGTGGGCGTGGACGACGTGACCGAGTACCTGGAGAAGGCCGCGAGCATGGGCGGCAGCGTGATCATGCCCGAAATGGAAGTGATGGAAGACGTGGTGATCGGGATCTTCGCCGACCCCGAGGGACATGTGATCGGATTGGTCAAGAACGTGCCGATGTAGCCAGCGACGCGAAACCAGCCTGCGCAGCGCCTCTGTCAGTGTCCGGCAAACGGATTCCGGATGGTGAGCTGTTCAACTTGCTGGCCGTGCTGCAAGTCCTCGCTGTAGAGGCGCGTGCACCCGGCCTCGAGCGCGGCCGCCACGATGAGGGCGTCGTAGAAGTTGAACCCGTATCGGGCGTGAAGGCGCAGGCTGCGTTCGTACAACGAGCGCGTTGGGTTGACCTGCCAGAGCGGCGCGAGCACATCGTCGAGCAGCAAACGCGCGCGTTCCGGCGGCGCCCCCAACTTGCGGATAACTACGTTTAGCGTTTCCTGAACGACTTGGTAGCTGATGCAGCCGCTCCCGTTTTCCAGGCAGCGGCGCACGAGCCGCTCGGCGCGCCGGCGTTTGTCGGGGGCGGTTTCATCGAAGAGGTAAACGAAGACATTCGAATCGATGAAGGCTTCAACGCTCATTCATTTCGTCCCGCGTGAACCGACGGCCGCCGGTCGCGACTTCGCCGCGCAACAGGCGAATGGTTGCCATGGCCGCGTCGGCTTGCTGGACACGCCCGGCGTAGTCCTCCAGCCACCGGCGAAACTCTGCGTTGAGAGTGGTTCGCTCGGCCGCGGCGCGCTGGCGCGCGGCTGCGATCAGCCCCTCATCGGCGCTAAGGGTGATGTTTTTCATTGGTTTCTTCTTGGCGGGTCATACACGAGTATAGTGCACACGAAAATCGTGCTCCGAGCGGGTCGCGCCTAGCACCGAGTCGGTCCTACTTGGGCGGCAGCGAGCGGGCGAACGACACGCCGAGCTCCAGCCAGCCGGCGAGGTCCGCGTCGTCCGCCGTGCCGGGCGGCGCCACCAGCACCCATCCGTTCATGGGACGCCCGCTCATATCGAAGATGCGGGCGTGAGGACGCGCCAGGGCCTCGTCGAACCGATCGGGGCCAGCGCGCACCATCAGCTCGTCGTTGGAGACCCCCACGGCCATGTTGCCGTCCAGCATGAAGGCGATGCCGCCGAACATGCGTCGCTCGCTCAGTCCGTTTTCGTCCGCGAGGGCCTCGCGCAGTCGCTGGGCCAGTCCTTCGTCGTAGGCCATTCAGTTCCCGGTTCGATGGGTCGGTCGCTGCGTCATTCTGCACGCGTCGATCGCCAAGCGCGCTGGAGCACCGTGGTTGCTGGGCGCCAGAACGACCCAGGCAAGCGTGCTCCGGCCCCTCACCCCGACCCTCACCCCGTGGGAGAGGGAGCCGGACCCGACCCGCTGTCCGTGGGGGAGATAGCCGGACGACGCCTCAGGCGACCCCGAGGCTGGGCGGGTGGGGCGGGCGCATTGGGTGGTGCGATACTTCACCGGCTGAACGCATCGCTTGCCGGGAGATTTCCGATGGCCACATTCATCGCTCTGCTTACCTTGCCCAACGAATCCGCCGAGGAGGGCTCCCTCGCCCACAAACTGGAAGAAGGAGCGCCCGAGACGCGCAAGGTCCTGGAGGCGCACGGCGGGAAGCTGATCTCCATCTACCTGACGATGGGGCAGTTCGACGGCGTGGCGGTCATGGAGTTTCCGAACACCGTGGCCTGCGCGCAGGCGATGATGGCGTTCCGGGAGCGCTTCGGCGGCGGCACGCAGACGATGGAGGCGTTCCCCGAAGGTCAGTGGGCGGAGCTTGCCGCCGGGATCTGAGTCCGACGGCCTTGTGAGTTCACCGGTTCGCGGCGGACGGTCCGCTGGTAGTCACGCGAGCGGTGGATGCGCGCGCCTGATTCCTGCACGGGTAAGCGGTGACTGGATTCCCGCCCCGTATCGAGTACGGGGCAGGCTCTTCGCGGGAATGACGGAGGGGTTACGCACAGGTCTCACTTCGCGGGGACAGGCTCCTCGGGAATGACGGACTCGATGCGATCCGCCTGCTGATTGCGCATGGCGCGGCGCGCGGGCCTATCATGCGGCCATGCGCGGAGAGTCGGCAGCGACCGAACAGGACGCGATCGAGCTTCTGACGGACTTGGTCGGCACGCCGAGCGTGTCGCCCGAGATTCCCGGAGGCACCGGCGAGGCGGCCGTGGCGGCCAAGGTCGCGGCCTATGCCGAAGCCTGCGGCGCGGACGTGATCTTCCAGGAGGCACTGCCGGGCCGCGCCAATGTGGTGGGCACGCTGGAAGGCGACGCCGGCGGGCCAGTCCTGATGCTGGAAGCGCACATGGACACGGTGGCCCTGGGCGCCATGACGCGCGGGCACGAGCCGTGGCTGGACGATGCGGGCCTGCTGCATGGCCGCGGGTCCTGCGACACCAAGGGCTCGCTGGCGGCCATGATGCTCACGCTGCGCCGCGCATCGCGTGAATCGGTGCGGCCCTGCACGCTGGTGCTCGCGGCAACCGTGGACGAAGAGACGGGCAGCACCGGGGCCGACACGCTGGCCGCCTCAAGCGTCACCGCGGACGGCGCGATCGTGGGCGAACCGACGAGCCTGGAGATCGTGCGCGCGCATCGCGGCGGGCGCTTCTGGCAGATCACCACGTCCGGCAAATCGGCGCACAGCTCGCGTCCGGACCTGGGCGTCAATGCGATCTACCACATGTCCGACGTGATCCAGGTGCTGCGCGAGGAGTTCACGCGGCGTCTGGCCGGGCGCTGGCACCCGCTGTGCGGGGACTCCACGTTTTCCGCGGGCACAATTCGCGCAGGCACCTCGTTCAACGTGGTGCCGGACCGCTGCAAGCTGGTCTTCGACCGGCGCTTTCTGCCGGATGAACGGCTCGAGGACGTGGACGCCGAGCTGGCCGAGGTGCTGGACATCGCGCGGCGGCGGTTCCCCGGTCTGCAGGTGCAGGCCGAACCCGAGGTTGTCGCCGGCTCGCTAGACACGCCCGAGGACGCCGGCGTGGTGCAGGCGCTCACGGCGGCGTGCGAGGCCGTGACCGGGCGCGCAGTCATTGCCGGGGCGCCCTACGGCTCGGACGCGGCGTCCCTGGCGGCCGTCGGGATTCCCAGCGTGCTGTGCGGGCCGGGCGACATCGCCGTGGCGCACAGCGAGGACGAGTGGGTGCCGATCGCCGAGGTCGTGCAGGCGTCCGAGGTGTACTACAGCACCTGGCGTCATTTCGCCGACATCGAGGCGAACGGACCCACGAGCTAAGCGGCCCTTCGTCCGCAGAAATCACGGTGCTGGGGCGACCAAGGCCGGTGCTAGTCTGAACCATTCCGCGCCCCGCCCGAGGCGACATGCTCAACGACCCCCGAATCGACCGTCTGGCCGAGATCCTGGTGCACCACTCGACCAAGCTGCAGGCCGGCGAGCTGGTGGCGATCATGGGGCCGGCCGAGGCCAAGCCGCTGATGCTGTCCTGCTTTCGCCTGGCGCTCGAGGCGGGCGCCCATCCCCGCATGAGCGTGACGTTCGAGGAGACCGAGGGCCTCTTTCTGCGCCATGCCTCCGACGAGCAGCTGAGCCACCTGGACCCGGTGCGCAAGTTCGAAGCCGACACCATCGACGCCGCCATCCGAATCCGGGCCGCCAGCAACACGCGGGCGCTCACCAGCAGCGACACGAGCAAGATCGGCAAGGTGATGACCGCGTCGCGTCCGGTGATGAACCAGATCATCGAGAACGTGCGCTGGGTGCTCTGCGACTACCCCACCAACGCCTTCGCGCAAGAAGCGGAGATGGCGCTGGACGAGTACGCCGACTTTCTCTTTGGCGCCACCAACATCGACTGGACGGCGATGGAAGCCGATCTGACCCGGATCAAGGGGCGACTGGAAGCCGGGAGTGAAATTCGCATCGAGGCACCCGAGACGGACCTGACGCTGCGCGTCGAGGGGCGAATCTGGGAGCCGGCGGCCGGCTCGCACAACATGCCGGACGGCGAGATTTTCACGGCGCCGATCGAGGATGCCACCGAGGGGCGCATTCGCTACGAGTTTCCCGCCATCTACCAGGGACGCGAGGTGCAGGGCATCCGTCTCGAGTTTGCCGGCGGCAAGATCGTGGCGGCCACGGCGGACAAGGGCGAGGAGTTTCTGACGGACATTCTCGACACGGACCCCGGCGCGCGCCGGCTGGGTGAAATCGGCATTGGCACCAACTTCGGCATCCAGCGCCACACCAAGAACATCCTGTTCGACGAGAAGATGGGCGGCACGGTGCACCTGGCCATCGGCCGGGCCTATGAGTTCACGGGCGGGCGCAATGAGTCCGCCGTGCACTGGGACATGATCAAGGACCTGCGGCAGGACGGCAGGCTTTATCTCGACGGCGAGCTGATCCAGCAGGATGGCCGGTTCTTGATCTAGGACCGGCGTCGTTAGCGCGAGGTTTCGCGAGGTTTTGCGGCGAGTGCCCCGTCGCTCGAGGTCCAGTGAAAGTGGATTCCCGCCTTCGCGGGAATGACGAAACTATGCAGACTTCGTCGGGTGCTGCGGCCATCGAGATAATGTAGCTACAAGAGCGAAGTCAACCCGGCGTCTGGGGCAATTTTGGCCCCAACTGTGGTACCATTGAGTGTGCAAGTTGGCGGTGCGAAACTCCCACGACTCGACCAGGTTGACTGGTCTCGCGTCAATCGCCGTCCCTTCTGATTGACGCGCCAACATGCAGGTTCACCCAACGGCTCACCGGCCGCGCGGCGCAGCGTGCGCACACCGGCAGCTTTCGGTATCGGCTGGCCGGCCGTTCGACCGGCCGTTTGCTTAGACAAAACATCGCGCGATCCGTGAGGTCACGCGCTCGAAGGAGTAGCGAGTCGAATGGCGTATAGCGCCAAGGATATTCAGGTTCTCGAAGGACTGGAGGCTGTTCGACGGCGTCCCGGGATGTACATCGGCAGCACCGACGCGCGCGGCCTGCACCACCTGGTCTACGAGGTCGTGGACAACAGCGTGGACGAAGCGCTGGCCGGGCGCGCCAATGCAATCGAGGTCACGCTGATGCCGGGCGGACGGGTGCGGGTGCGGGACAACGGCTCCGGCATTCCCGTCGACAAGCATCCGCGGGTTGGCCGTCCCGCCGTTGAGGTGGTGCTGACCAAGCTGCACGCCGGGGGCAAGTTCGACAGCGACGCCTACAAGGTCTCCGGCGGCTTGCACGGCGTCGGCGTCTCCATCGTCAACGCGTTGTCGGAGCATCTCAAGGCCCAGGTCCGCCGCGACGGGCACGTCTGGACTCAGGAATATCGCCACGGACTCCCGCTCGCCGATCTCAAGCGTGGGACGCGGACGAAGGAAACCGGCACCACGATCGAGTGGATGCCCGATGCGGAGATCTTCGAGACCCTCGACTTGGACTTCGACACATTGGTGCAGCGTTTTCGCGAAATGGCCATCCTGGTGGCCAACACGCGCATCGATGTGCGAGACGAGCGCACCGGCGACCGCCGAACGTTCTACTTCGAGGGCGGCACCAAGTCCTTCGTCAAGCTGCTGGCCCGGCGGCGCACGCCGCTCCATCCCGATCCGATCTGCATTCGGGGTGAGATCGAGACCACCAAGATCGACATCTCCTTGCAGTACTGCGACACGGTGGCCGAGCAGGTGCTGACCTTCGCCAACACCATTCGCAACATCAGCGGCGGCACGCACCTGACCGGATTCCGGACCGCCCTGACCCGCACGCTGAACGAATATGCCCGCAAGCAGGGCACGCTCAAGGACAACGATTCCAACTTGACCGGCGAGGACGTGCGCGAGGGGCTGACGGCGGTGATCAGCGTGATGATTCCCGAGCCCCAGTTCGAGGGGCAGACGAAGCATCGGCTCGGAAACAGCGAGGTGGCGGGTCACGTGCAGTCGGTGGTCAACGAGCAGCTGAGCACCTTCCTCCACGAGCACCCGTCCGACGCCCGCCGCATCGTCGAGAAGACGCTGCTGGCGGCGCGTGCCCGCATCGCGGCGCAGAAAGCTCGCGACCTGGTGGTCCGCAAGGGCGCCCTCGACGGCATGGCGCTGCCGGGCAAGTTGGCCGACTGCCAGGAGCGCGACCCCGATCGCTGTGAGCTGTTCATCGTGGAAGGCGACTCAGCCGGCGGCAACGCCAAGCAGGGACGGGACCGGCGCTTCCAGGCCGTGCTGCCGCTCCGCGGCAAAATCCTGAACGTCGAAAAGGCGCGCATCGACCGGGTGCTGTCCAGCGAGGCCATTCGCAATCTGATCACGGCCGTCGGCGCGGGCGTCAACGACGAGGTCGATCTGAGCAAGCTGCGGTATGGGCGCGTGATCGTGATGACCGATGCCGATGTCGATGGCTCGCACATCCGCACGTTGCTGCTGACGTTTTTCTTCCGCAACCTTCCGGAACTCATCGATGAAGGGCACCTTTACATCGCCCAGCCGCCGCTATTCCGGGTCGCCAACAGCCAGCGGGAAATCTATGCGTTTTCTGACGAGGAGCGCGATCGAGCCCTCAAGCAGATGTCCGGCAAGGTGGCCGTGCAGCGTTACAAGGGCTTGGGCGAGATGAACGCCGATCAGCTGTGGGACACCACAATGAATCCCGAGTCGCGCCACCTGCTCAACGTTGCCGTGTCGGACGCCGAGCACGCCGACGACGTGTTCAGGCGCCTGATGGGGTCGGACGTTGCAGATCGCCGCCACTTCATCTTCAATCACGCCCACGCAGTCCGAAACCTCGACATTTAGGCGGAGGTTGCGCTCTGCATCTCGTGGCTCCCCGAATCGCGCTCGATGCGATGGGCGGCGACTACGCCCCGGCGGAGACCGTGCGCGGCGCCCTTGTCGCACAGCGCGAGGCCGGCGTCACGCCACTCCTGGTCGGCGACGAAGCCGCGCTCCGCGCGCAGCTGGACGCCGAGGGTGTCGAGGCGGCGCCCTGGCAGATCGTGCACGTCCCCGAGGCCGTGGCCATGGACGAGCACGCCGTAGAAGCGGTGCGCTCGCGGCGGCCGACGTCGATTCGAAAATCGGCCGAGATGCTGGGCGCGGACGAGGTCGATGCGGTGGTCACCATGGGCCACACCGGGGCGGCCGTGGCTGCCGGCGTTCTGATCGTAGGGCGCCTGCCCGACGTCGAGCGCCCGGGACTGGGCGTGCTGCTGCCGGCACACGATCCGCGCCCGCTCCTGATTGACGTTGGCGCCAACGCCGAGGCGCGCGCCCGGCACCTGGTGCAGTTCGCCGTGATGGGTCGCGTCTACCAGGAGCGCCTCCAAGGCCTCGAAAGTCCCCGCGTCGGGCTGCTGAGCATCGGCGAGGAGGAGTCCAAGGGGAATTCGCTGGTGCACGAGGCGGCCGCCATGCTCGCGTCGGGCGGCGTCAACTACGTCGGGCACGTCGACCCGGCCCACATCTTTCACAATGAGGCCGACGTGATCGTGTGCGACGGGTTCACCGGCAACGTGGTGATCAAGACGGCGGAAGCCACGGCGGAGTATGCGTTCGGCGAGCTGCGAGCCGAGGTGGTCAAGCGCCCGCTGGCGAAGCTGGCGGCGCTGGGTCTGCGGCCCGCGTTCCGCGCGCTGCGGCGGCGGATCGACTATGCGGAGATCGGCGCGACACCGCTGCTGGGCCTCAAGGGCCTGCTGCTGATCGGCCACGGCCGATCCAAGGCTCCGGCCGTGACGAACGCGCTGCTGGCAGCCGACCGCGCGGTGCGCGCGAAACTGGTGCCGACCATCGCCTCCGGACTGGAATCGGCGACAGCCTAGCGGCACTTGACGACCATTCGCTGAGGGTGTCGGTCGTGCGTGCGTCACGACCGGACGCGGCTGAGCCTTCGCGCCTCGCGATGCGCCGGTTTGCCACCCTCGCGGATGCAGCGTGGCGGCGGTGCCCCAGCGAGCTTGATCGGCCTGGGCGGACCGGCGTGATCGACGCGCTTCCCGCTAAACAGAGACGCCGATTCGGTGAGCGGACCGCATCGACCGGGACGGGGTGCCGACGCGACCTTTCTGTGTTGCCGTGACGTGACCTTCACATTGACGACGACGTCCCAATCCTCTCGGAAAGCACGAGGACTACGACGGATTTGCAGGCGCTCTCGTGGGCCGGAAGTTTGCGCGGGATGCGCCGGAATCACGCGACACGCCGACGTGACGACGTGAACATCAATTCACTCGAGGCGGCCGAGGGTTCTGCTACTCTTCGCGTAGCATCGCGCAGCGTCATGGGGCGCCGGGAGGCGCCGATGCTCGGTAACGCCTGCGGCTGACTCTAGCCGCTGATCGAGCAGGAGCATGGCAGCATGCGACGACGGATTCTCGCGCCCGTTCTGGCTTTGGTATTGGCCCTCACGACCGGGGGCGTGGTGTTCGCCGTCAACTACTTCGGCGAAGACTTCTGCCGGGACACCAAGGCGTGGCCCGGCGGCTCCTACCTGGGCCAGATGCACCCCTTCCACGTCGATACCTATACGGCCCACGCCGGCGTCACCGGCCAAGACCCGTGTAACCTCTGGGCGCTCGACCAGCGCTATTCCGCCGTCCGCGGGCTGCGGGAGCTTGGCTATACCGTCTTCGGACCCGGCGAGTTCGCTTGGCCGGAGTCCCCGCCGCTGATCAGCGTCGCCCCCGACGACCTCGTCTACCGAGAAATCTCCGGCTACGGCGCGAGCAGCGGCACCCTGCACCTGCTGCGCGGGGTCCATACCATCAACTCGGAGTTTGGCGGGTGGCAAGCGGGTCCCATCCAGATTGTCATGCACCGGCCGGACGGCACGGCAGTGGTCGTGCATGACGGACCGAGGCATTACAGCGGCGCGTTGCGCATCGAGGTCGAGCGCGCCGGCAGCCACCATTTCAGCGTCCAGACCGAAGGACCGTGGCGCATGTGGACCGGCAAGCGGCCGGAGATCATCGAAGTCCCCGCCTAAGTCGACGTCGGGGTCGAGATCGAAGTGCCGGCCGAACTGACGGTGGAATCTTGTAGCGCCTTCTTCAACAGCTTGTAACACCTAGTCAGACTCGCGCTGGGCCGGCCCCGCACGCCTGCTCGTCGCGGCTTCCGTGAGGGTGGTTTCGGCAGCTTCCAAAATGGGGCAACCAGCACCGCGAAGGGGCCCAAACGCGCCGTCGCGACAGGCAACTGAGCGGACGGAGACACGCAAATCATCCGGTCTCCGTAGGCGAATTCCGCATTCCACGGCAAAGGGCCGGCAGGCGCGCTCGCCGGCCGTCCACCGAGGGCGTCGGACGTTCGTGCGTCACGACCGGAGACGGCTGAATTGCCGCGCAGCTTGATGTGTGGCCTTGCCCACGGCAGCGGCGTCGACCGCATGCCACGATGAGGAGATCCATGAGCAGGATGGCCAGTCACGTTTACGCGGACTGGCGGAACCAATCGTCGTGAGGCCGCCGTTAAACTCGCGTGCAATCAGACCCATGAAGCGCTCGGGAAACGACCGAATGCGGAAATTCCGACTATCGCGACGCCGTCTGCTACAGGGGGGCGGCGCGGCCCTGGCGGCCGGCGCCACACAGGCATGCGACGCGTGGTCGGTGGTGGGCAATGCCGACGACCGCTATCCCGGTGGGTCGCCGTTCGCCATCGAGGCGCTGCGGGCACGGGACTATCGCGCCGGCGACATTCGCTTGCACCGCACGCTCAACCAGCGCACCAGCTATGCGACGTACGCCATGACGTACCGCTCGGACGGGCTGCTGGTCACAGGCGTGGCGACGATTCCCAAATCGGCCGGACCGCACCCGGTCGTGGTGCTCAATCATGGTTTCACGCTGCCGGTGCAGTACGAAAGCGGGGATGGCACGCGCGCCTTGGCCGCCGAGCTGTCTCCGCGAGGCTTCATCACGCTCGCCAGCGACTATCGGGGGCTTGGCGGTTCCGAGGACGACTCGCGGCTGAACACCGGCGCACGGCTCGACTTCGCGATCGACGTGCTCAATCTCGTCGCCTCGATCCCCTCGCTGCCGGACGCCCAACACGAGCGAGTGGGCATGTGGGGCCATAGCCTGGGATGCGACCTGGCCCTGCGCGCCGCCGAGGTTGACGCGCGGGTGAAACCCGTGGGCATGTGGGCGCCGCTGAGCGCCTGGGCCGAGGACCTCGTGGACTACTACCGGCTACCGACGCTGTCGTCTTCGGAGAACCTCCGCTATCACCTGTCGCCGGGAAACTTCCTGAAGTACCTCGCTGGGCCGGTGGCCATTCATCAAGGCTCGGCCGATCTCGCGGTCAAGCCGAACTGGGCGTCGCGACTTCACGCCGCCCTCGAAGAGGCGGGCGTGGAAAGCGAACTGACGATTCATCCCGGCGTGGGGCACTACCTGACCCGGAACGCGCGCTTGGCAGTCACCGCAACGGCGGACTTCTTCGAGCGCGAGTTCATGGGGCGCGGCGCATGACCACTCACCACGGCGATCACGGCGAGACGAGCCTCTTTGACGGGGCGCGGGTGGGAAAGGTCGACGAGCGGATCGAGGCGCTGGGCTCGGTGGACGAACTCAACTCGTGGCTGGGATTCGCCGCGGCACAGCCGGATGTCGCCGACGTCGGCGACCGGCTGCGGTGGGTGCAGGAACGGCTGCTGGAGGTCGGCGCCGACCTGGCGAATCCGGGTGGCCGCGCCCGCAGCACCTCGCTCGCGCCCGGTTCGTTGCAAACGCTCGACGACTGGCTGGCCGAGTATCGAGATGCATTGCCGCCGCTGCGGCATTTCATCCTGCCCGGCGGGCACGCGCTGGCCGCCGCGCTGCAGGTGGCCCGCTCGGTGTGCCGCCGCGCCGAACGCGGCGTGTGGCGCGTGGTGACTGACCCCGCGCCGGAAGGCTCGCCGGTGTTTCTCAACCGGTTGTCGGACGTGCTCTTCGAGATGGCCCGCGCGGCCAACGCCGCCTCGGGGACCGAGGATCCCCAGTGGCGCGGACGGGGCGACGCCTAACTTGCCGGCCCTAACCTAAGTACCCGCCGACCCCTTCGAGCTTCCCGTTACACGTCGTCAGTCGCTCGCGGTCCCGGGGCGAGCTTCGGCCCACACATCCCCACCGCGAAGCAGTGCCGGGTGATCGAATTCCCGATCCACTGCCGTCGCCCTGGCCGGATGTCCTGCTGAAACTGCCGTCCAGCCACAGCTTTGCCGCGGGTAAGAAGGCCAACCGTTGTATGATCTCGGGTTATATGCGGATCAGACGAGGATCGACCTGTGAATACGCAACTATTTGGCGAGCGGATTCCACCTCGGATTCGCAATTTCTTTAGCTTTCCAAACCCGGTCAACGAAGTGGCTGCAAGGATCGTAGCCGGAATGGTAGTCATCCTATCCATTATCGTGTTGATAACCGGTCAGTGGTGGCTAATGTTCCTCATTGCATACGGCTTCTTGGCCAGGGTAGCCACCGGACCGACGCTTAGCCCGATGGGCCTGCTGGCGACCAGGGTGATCGCGCCGCGAATTGCTCAACCGCGGCTCGTCCCGGGACCGCCCAAGCGCTTTGCTCAAACGGTGGGGCTCATCTTCTCGGTGACCGCACTGGTGTTGCACTTCGCCGCCGGATTGTCGGTGGCGGCTGGCGTCGTATTGGCGGTGCTGACGGCATTTGCCGCGCTCGAGTCATTTCTGGGTTTCTGCGCCGGGTGCTTTGTATTCAACTACATGATTCGCTGGGGGCTGGTGCCGAAGTCGGTCTGCGAGGAATGCCTCAAGTTTGACTCGACTCGGACTTAGGCCGCTCGTTGACCACCGAATCAAGCGTTCCGTATCGCGCGAACATTGGCGAGGCGCATCGCGGCTGGAGCGCCTGAATCGAGCCGCGCCGCCCGAATTGCAGAGCGTCCGTCCCGAACTCGAGCCCTCGTATGCCCGGTTTTCCGCTCGCGATTTCAATCTGCGCTGTCGCTTCCGCCTTCCAAGAGCCGACCGCACTCAGAAGAGCCTTGATCTCCTCGGCCACCAGGGACGCCGATGTGGCAATGGTCTCCCCGGTCCGTATCCGCCCCCTGACCTTTTCGAGGGCGCAGCCCTCCCCCACTCTGCGTTCAGGTCGCGGGCGGTGCACGTGGCCTCGTCCGCGGCGGCAGGCTTTCGCACATGCCGTGGGCGAATCTCCAACCGTTGGCCCCCTGGCTGTTGGCCGGCTCCGCTTTATCGTTGATCGTGGCGACAACCGTGAGTCTGTTCGCCGATCTTCCGAGGCGCCACCCTCGCACTCGGTAACAATCGTTCCGAGGGTGATCGCTGGTTGAGCGCGACAGCGCCGGTGTGTACCATCGACGGGCCTATTATTGAGACGATATCGCAACACCATCCGAGTGCGGTTCTGGATGGACACGCCGAGCAAGCGAAGGGCTGTCGAATCCGCGGGCCATCCGGGCTGGTTTCGCCATCTCGAGGGAGGGGCGACCGAATGTTGATCAACACATCACCACGCCGCCCGAACCTCGAACGGGCTCGACGTATCAAGAAGGCAATGCGCGAAGCGCTGAGTCTTTCCGATGACATGACGGTCACGGTCACCGAGCTGGCGTGTCTCGAAGAAGGCTGCGCCCCCCTCGAAACCGTGATTGGTCTGCTTCGGCCCGATGCGCCACAGCTTCAGCGTAAGCTACGCAAACCGATGGACGACGTTGACGCATCGGACCTTGTCCAGGTCTGCGCGGCGTGGGGATTCGACGTAGAGATTCCGGTGCTCGCACGGCCGCGCCAGGAGGACTAGATGGACACGCCTCGAAACATACCTGTGACGATCCTTACCGGCTTCCTTGGCTCCGGCAAGACGACCCTGCTCAACCGGATCTTGCGGGAGGAGCACGGCAAACGCATCGCCGTGGTCGAAAACGAATTCGGGGAGGTCGGCATTGATCAGGCGCTCGTCATCAACGCTGACGAAGAGATCTTCGAGATGTCGAACGGCTGCATCTGCTGCACCGTGCGCGGAGACCTGATTCGCGTGCTCGGCAACCTCATGAAACGCCGAGACAAGTTCGACTACGTGTTGGTGGAGACCACGGGGCTCGCCGATCCCGGTCCGGTCGCTCAAACCTTCTTCATGGACGACGAGATTCGCGCGGAGTACGCGCTGGACGGGATCGTCACGCTCGTCGATGCCGCCCACATCGAGCAGCAACTCGGCCGCAGCGACGAAAGCACGGAGCAAATCGCATTCGCGGACGTCCTGGTGCTCAACAAGACGGACCTCGTCCATGACGACGCGCTCGACGGGCTCGAGGCTCGGCTCCGCGACATGAACCGCATGGCGCGAGTCGTCCGCAGCAAGCGGGCGGAGGTCCCCGTCGATACGGTCCTCAACCTCGGCGCCTTCGACCTGGACGAGGTGCTCGGGCGTCGGCCCACGTTTCTCGAGCCGGAATACCCGTTCGAATGGACCGGCGTCTATTCGCTCGATGTCGGCCGCTACGAGCTCAGCCTGGACGATGGGCCCGATCCGTCGATGTCGCTCGTCGTCGTACCCGACCAGGGCACGGATGACGCCGCACTTCGCGAGGGCGCGGAATGGTGTGTACGTCGGTACGCCGAACCTGCGGATCTCGTTCGCCCCGGGGACCAGATTCGTGTCGGCGAGCACCTGAACCTCGAGCTTGACTCCCCAGGGCGCAAGCCGTTCTTCTTGGAGGTCGATACCCCCGTGCGGGTTGGCGTCTTCACCCAGCACACCGCGGAGGAGTTCGATCTGCAACTGACGAAGGTGGATGGCGCGACCCCCACAGCGAACGGGGCCCCGCGCACCGAGGAAGCGGTCCCAGTCGAGGTCGAGCGAACCTGGGTGGCCCAGCATGAGCACGACGACGAAGTCGGATCGATCGCCATCGAGGTGGAGGGCGACGTCGATCCCGACAGGCTCAACCTGTGGCTGGGCCAGCTGCTCAGTGAACGCGGGGTGGACATCTTCCGCATGAAGGGTTTCATCAGCCTCGCGGGTGAGTCGCGCCGCTTCGTCTTCCAAGGGGTGCACATGCTCTTCGATGGACAGCCGGATCGGCCCTGGGGGGACGCGCCCCGCCGCAATCAACTCGTATTCATCGGACGCAACCTCGACGAGCCGTCCATGCGGCAGGGATTCGAGGCCTGTCTGACTTGAGTGTCGACAGGCCGCAGGGTGTGCTTCGCCGGGGCTGGTCGGCGGAGGTCGGCGACTACGCCATCGCCGGGGGCTGGACCCGGCGCGGTGAGGCGCTGGTGGTCGGGGATGCCGCGGGTGGCGTCTACGCATTCGACGGCACGTCTGGCGCGACCATCTGGACGCAGCGCGAAGTCCATGAAGGCGGGGTGCTCGCGGTGGCGATGCACCCAAACCGCCCCGAGTTCGCGACGGCCGGCCAGGACGGCCGAGTCTTGGTCTGGAGCGCCGCCGACGGTCGGGTCCGGGAGGCTCTCGACGTCGGAAACGGTTGGGTGGAGCACGCGGCGTGGTCGCCGGACGGCACGTGGTTGGCAGCCTCCTGCTCCCGGCAGGTTCACACGTATGGGCCGGATGGAGAGAAAGCCTGGCAGTCCGACGATCATCCCAGCACCGTCAGCGCGATCGCGTGGTCCAGCACCGGGGATCTGGCGACGGCCTGTTATGGGCGGGTGACGTTCTTCGACGCGTCCACCGGGGAGGTCCGCCAGCAGCTGGAGTGGATGGGGTCCCTGGTGTCGCTGGTCCTAAGCCCGGACGGAGACATCGTGGTCTGCGGCAGCCAGGACAACTCGGTGCACTTCTGGCGCCGCTCCACGGAGCAGGACTCGATGATGTCGGGGTACCCGGCGAAGCCGTCGGCCCTGGCCTTCGATGACAGCGGCACCCTGTTGGCCACCGGCGGAGGCGAGGAAGTGACGGTCTGGAGCTTTCAGGGCAGTGGTCCCGAAGGCACGCGGCCCGGCGTTATGGAGCATCATGTTGAAAACGTGACCGCGCTCGCCTTTGCTCGCCGCGGGATGCGCTTAGCCTCGGGAGCTCGGGACGGCGACGTCGCGGTGTGGTCACTAAGGCGCGATGGACACGGCGATCCGATCGGGGTTGCGCCGGTGGCTGATGTGGTCGGCGACCTGTATTGGCGGCCGGATGGACGCGCGCTTGCTGCGCTCGACGCTCAGGGTGGCGTGACGGTTTGGCGAGTGAGCAAGTAGTGAAGCACGACCCAAAGCAGTGAAACAGTGTTCCACCAAAGATCACTAAGGCGAACTCAAGCCAGTCCTCGCTGCCAATGTGTTTTGCCGCAAAGAACTCAAGCGGCGCTGCAAGACTGGGCCTGCCTGCACAGGCTGGCACTCATGATTGTTCGTCCTCGCCAGTCAATCCCCTAGTCGCCGGAGACGCGGGTCCAGCAGGTCCCGCAGGCCGTCACCCACGAGGTTGACCCCCCAACACCGCGACAAAGATCGCCGCTCCCGGAAGCAGCAAGAGATGCAGCCCGGATTGCAGGTGCGGGCGGAATCTGCTTGAGAGATGGGTAGGGCATGCGGGATTCGAACCCGCGATCTCCGCCTTGAGAGGGCGGTGTCCTAGGCCGCTAGACGAATGCCCCATGCGGCCTTGGCCGCCCGCCATGCTACCGAACCGGCAATGATGGGTGCAGCCGCGTAGAATCGAATGAGGGGTTCTGGCTGGCTGCCGGGACCTTCACCCTCACCCTAGCCCTCTCCCATCAAGGGAGAGGGGACCGGACTGATCTCGCCGGCGATTCCGGCAGGGGCCAGAGTTTGCAGGAGAGCTACCACGCCTAGCCAAATCACCGCCGATGTTTGAGACCCTGACCGAGCGGCTGGGGGGCGTGTTTCAGCGCCTCGGTCGGCGCGGGCGGCTTTCGGAGAAGGACGTCACGGCCGCCCTGCGCGAGGTGCGCATGGCGCTGCTCGAGGCCGACGTCAACTTCAAGGTGGCGCGCGACCTGGTGGCGGGCATCCGCGAGCGGGCCGTCGGCGCGGAGGTTCTAGAGAGCGTCACGCCGGCGCAGCAGGTCATCAAGATCGTCAACGATCAGCTCGTCGACTTGCTGGGCGCCGAGGCGGTGCCCCTGCAGACCGCGTCGACGCCGCCCACTGTCGTGATGCTGGTGGGCCTGCAAGGTTCGGGCAAGACCACGACGGCGGCCAAGCTGGCGCTGGGCGCCAAGGGACGCGGCGGCACCCCGCTGCTGGTGGCTGCCGACACGCAACGTCCTGCCGCGATCGACCAGCTCGTCACGCTGGCAGGACAGGTTGACCTTCCCGTGCACGAGGAGGGCACCCGCCCCTCGCCGCTGGATATCGCCGTCAACGGCGTGGCGCGCGCCCGCGCCGGGGGTCACAGCCACGTGATTCTCGACACCGCCGGTCGCTTGCAGGTTGACGACGCGCTGATGGACGAGATCGGGCGCATCTCGAAGCGCATCAAGCCCGACGAGACGCTGCTGGTCGCCGACGCCACCACCGGCCAGGAGGCGGTGGCCGTGGCGGAGGCCTTCCATGCCCGCAGCCCGCTCACGGGCCTGATCCTCACCAAGCTCGACGGCGACGCCAGGGGTGGCGCCGCACTTTCGGTGCGCGCCGTGACCGGGGTGCCGATCAAGTTCGTCGGCACCGGGGAAACCGTCGAGCCGCTCGAAACGTTCCATCCCGACCGCATGGCCTCGCGAATCCTGGGGATGGGCGACGTGCTGTCGCTGGTCGAGCGGGCCGAACAGGTCATCGACGAGCGCCAGGCCAAGGAGATGCAGCGCAAGATGCGCGAGGCGTCCTTTGGGCTGGACGACTTCCTGGATCAGCTGGAGCAGGTGAAGAAGATGGGGTCGCTGAGCCAGGTGATGAGCATGCTGCCGGGCATGAGCGGCGCGATGAACGATCCAAGCGTGCGGGAGGCGGTCGAGGGCGAAGGACTGCGCCGGTTCGAGGCGATCATCCTCTCCATGACGCCCCAGGAGCGCGCCTCGCCGGACATCATCACGGGCCGGCGGCGGCGGCGCATCGCGGACGGCAGCGGTACGTCGGTGCAGGACGTGAATCAGCTGCTGAAGCAGTTCAAGCAAGCCCGCCAGATGATGCAGATGATGAGCAGCGGCAAGATGCCGGCGGGATTAAAGGGGCTGTTCGGGGGCTAGCCGAGCGCCGGCGCGTCGCCGGCCAGCTCATGGTCGCGCCAATCGGTCAGGAACATGTGGCCGGGGGCGTGGGTGATCATCAGCGGCGGGCGCGAGGCCTGCGCCACCGCCTGGGGCGTGACGCCGCAGGCCCAGAACACTGGGACTTCGTCCTCCCGCATCTCCACAGGATCGCCCCAATCCGGTGTCGCGATATCCGCAATGCCCAGCGCCGCCGGATCGCCGGAGCACACCGGGGCTCCGTGGACACGCGGATAGCGGGCCGTGATCTCGTGGGCCTCGTCCACCCGATCGGCGGGGATGGGCCGCATGCTCACGACCATGGGACCGGCGAACGGACCCACTGGCGTGCAGTCGACGGTGGTGCGGTACATCGGCACGATCACGTCCTGCTCCAGGTGTCGCAGCGGAAACCCGGCGTCCTCCAAGGCGGCCTCGAAGGTGAAGCTGCAACCGAGGAGGAATCCCACCATGTCGTCGCGCCAGTGCGCCAGCGCATCGGTGGGCTCCCCGCCGAGCGCCTCCCCGTCGACGTAGACGCGGTAGCGAGGCGCGTCGCGGCGGATATCGGCGCCGGGTGCGAACTGCCGAGGCTCGGCGTCGCCAACGGCGGTGCGCTCCAATAGCGGGCACGGTTGTGGATTGGCGATGCAGAAGGCCTCGAAGTCGTCGGCCATCGCCGACGGCAGCATCACCAGATTGGCCTGGACATATCCCGGGGCCAGACCGGCGGTGGTGGAGCGCCAGGATCCATCGCGGCACGCCGCCCGCACGGCGGCGCCGGTTTCGAGTCGAGCGGTGGTGGTCATGCCGGTGCCCGTAACGGGTTTCCCCCTCATCCTAACCTTCTCCCTCCAGGGGAGAAGGGACCGGACCCTGCCTGCTCGCCGCTAGCCAGGGAAGCGGGCATTACAGCGTTGCCACTCGCCGTTCGCGAGCGGAGAAGGGACCGGACTGAAGCTGATCGCCAGTCCCCGAGGGAATAATCACTCGATCAATCGGGCGTGACGTTTAGCGGTAACGGACCACGATCTCCCGCAGGCTGGCGAGCATTTGCGCGTTCACCTCGAGCGAGTGCCCGTCGACCATGGCGATGTTCGAGCGCGTCATGCCATCCACCGCGCCGGCTGCCACGAGCCGCTCGATCCAGCGCGCCTCGGCGGCGGCGGCGGGGAGCGTGTCGCGCCCCGTCACGATGTCCAGCATGGCGACCAGGCCGTAGGCGCCCCAATTGCTCACCTCGGCCAGCAGCAGGTGGTCGGCCCGGGTCACGCTGACACCTGGGATCAGGCCCTTGGCCTGGAGGTACGGCGCGATGGCGCCCATGCCGATCTCATTGCCGCCGTCACCGACGGCCACCGAAAGGGGCGCGCGCATGAGGGAGTCCAACGCGGCGGCAATGCCGGTGATGTCCTCGCCGCGCATGGTCAGGCGACGTCCGTCCGCGGTGGCGCCCGGCCGCTCGATCGCCACCACCAGTTCCGGCGCGTATTCGCGGCGCAGGGCCTCCCATGTCGCCTGCGCGCCGCGCTCGGTGCTCGGCGCGGCAATGACCCGGCCGATGTCGGCGAGCAGCGCATCGACGACGGGAACAGTGGTGTCGCAGGCCACAGTGACGACGTCCCAGCCGAGCGCCGCGAGCGTTTGGCCCACCGCCATCGCCCCCGGCGGCCCGTCGGTCTCGCCGATCCCGCCGACAGGGAACCCCGTGAGGAGCATGGCCCGCGAAGGCGGCCGACCAGCGATCGCGGTCGCCGCGCGGGCATAGGCGTCGCCGGGCAGCAGCCCGCGGCATGCGCCAAGGCCGCGGCTGTCCGTGGGGAAGACGGCAGCGGCTATTGCCTCTGCCGCGTTGCGGTGATACTCCTGCATGATTTGCGTCGGCCGGTCGTCCTTCGAATCCCGAGCGAGTGTACGCCGACTCTACTAGGGCGCGACCGTTGCATGCGGATCAACCGGCGACGGCCTCACGATACATTCTCGATTGTCGATCGCGGCCCCGAACGCAAGACCCTGCAGAAAAGAGAAATTCAAGACTCTCCTGCAAAGCCACTGAAAACGTCGATCCAGTGCACGATACCGATCAATACAATAGTAAATTCACCTTTGCCCAAGGGCGCTATACCTGACCTCGGAAACGACTGCCAATAGCGATTTAAGTCCTTCTGTATATACGACAAGAGCCAAGCCGTAGCTAACACATTGATTAGAAATACCACTGGAACAATTACAGCCATACCAAGGATTTGGATGTCCATCCCGATTTCCCAGCGATATATCCACGTCATGCCGGAGAATATATACACATATGCAAATACAAATGCAATCACAGCTAGCACAGGATTGATGGATGATGCCAATCCTCGTGCTTCCATAAGACCATTGTACACTCGCACGTGCTTATGAACTTGAAATAGGCCATAAATCGGCACCAAAAACATCAGTGCGTGCAAGAATGGGTGTGCTATTCTTCCGGTATGGTCACAATAGTGCTTCCAGGTAAGGAATGCCCAGTACAAGAGGTATAGACCTCCTGAGGTTAGTGCGATAAGAGCTACACCTCTCACTGGTATTACGTATTGGTTTGAGTACACTCTCAGCAGATCTCGTAACTAGCGTCTATCCTTGATGCTAATGGCGTAGCTCGAACTTTAGCATAAGGCTCGATAAACGTCGGCCCACGTAGGCCCGTCAACGCCGACGCCACCGCCCGACTACAGCTCCAAGTTCACCGGCTCCCACTGGCGCGACTTGGCGCTGCGGTAGGCCGCGTCGATCACCATGTTGGCGATGTAGCCGTCGACGAAATCCTCGTCGGATGGCTTGCCCTGGCTTAGGGCCTCGACGAAGTGGAACATCTGCCCGTGGTAGCCGTATTGCCACGCCTCGTCGGCCTGGGGGAAGGTCCAGCCGGTGTCGGAATCGGCCTTTTCCTGCACGTAGCCGATGGAGTTGAGGCTGAACGCGCGGATCGGGGTGCCGTGCGTGGAGTTGATGTGGATCAGCCCGTCGGTGCCGTAGACCTCCGTGCGCACGTCCATGCCGCCGTGGTTGCTCCAGCCGGCCTCGACCTGGCCCAGGCTGTCGTTCTCGAAGCGGATCAGGGCGATGGCGTTGTCCTCGAACGGCACGTCGTGTTCCAGGGTGTCGGCCCAGCAGAACACTTCCTTGGGCATCACGTCCTTGCCGACGAAGATGCGACAGGCGGCCACGGCGTGAATGCCCATGCCCAGGAGCGGTCCGCCGCCGCTCTTTTCGACATCCCAGGCATAGCTGGCGTGGGAGCCGGTGTGCGCCTCGCGCGCGCGGACGATGAGCACTTTGCCGATGGCGCCGTCCTCCACCGCCTGCCGCGCCCGCAGCACGTCGGGCATGAAGGCTTCGGTCTCGGCGTAGCCGTGCCACACGCCGTGCTCGCGCACCGCGTCGAGGATGGTCTTGGCCTCGGGGCCGTTGCGCCCCAGCGGCTTGGTGCAGACGACGGCCTTGCCCGCCTCGGCGGCCGCAATGCAGGCGGGCGCGTGGGCGTCGTTCGGCAAGCCGACCGCGACCAGATCGACATCGTCGCGGGCGACGGCCGCATGCATGTCGGTGGTCCACTCCGGTATGCCCCACTCGGCCGCGAACTTCGAGGCCCGAGCCTCGCTCCGCGAGAAGTTCACGACGACCTGCTGGCCCGGCACGTAGCGCAGCGCGCGCATGAAGAAGTCACACACGAACCCGCTGCCAATCATGGCGATTCGAATCATCTGGACGGTCCCCCTTTGGGTTTATGAACCTCCGGCGCCGAACACCAGCGCCAGCATGCCGAAGTCGACGAGCAACACAAGCAGGGCGATGGGGATGCCGGCGCGCACGAAGTCGCGCGGACGGAAGTTTCCGGGTCCCATCACGAGCAGATTGACCGGGTGCGCGTAGGCGGTGATGAATCCGATCGAGGCCGCCAGCGCCACTCCCATGGCGAACATGCGTGGATCCGCTCCCACGAGAGCGGCGGCGCTGAGCGCCACGGGCGCCATGAGCACCGCGGTGACGTGATTTCCCAGGACGTGGGTGAACATGGCGGTGAGCAGGAGCATGCTTGCCAGCACGATCCATGGTCCTCCGTCGCCAAGCGACTCGGCCAGCGACTCTCCGACCAGCGCCGCCGCGCCGCTCTGACGCATGGCCTCGGCCAGGGTCAGCATGCCGCCAATGACCACGATGGCGCGCCAGTCGACGGCGGCCAACGTTTCGCGGCCGCGAACGCAGCCGGTGGCGACCATTGCCGCCGCCGCCGCCAGCGCCACGATCGCCACCGGCGCCAGTTGAAGCATGAGCGCCGCAACGAATCCGGCCACGATCGCGATGGCCAGCGGCGCTTGCCGCGGGCGCAGCGTCAGGCCCACCCGCTCGGTCACCACCACGAAGTCAGGGTCGTCGCGCAGCTGGGCGATTCGCGGCAGCGGCCCCAGCACCAGCAGAGCGTCCCCGACCCGCAGCGGCATATCGTCCAGATGCGTTCGGCGGGGCGCCCCATCACGCCAGATGCCCAGGACACTCAGCCCATAGCGGTCCCGAAAGTTGAGTGAGGGCACCGTCTCGCCCTCCAGCGTGCTGCGCGGGGCCAATGAGGCCTCGGCGAACTCCACGTTCTCCGTTTGCAGCGCAGCGGCGCCCAGCGTCGACGGCCGTGGCTCCGGCAGGGCGAATCGCTCCCTGAGCCGGGCGATGTCGCGGTTGCGGGCGCTCATGACCAGCACGTCACGCGCGTGCAACATCATCTCGGGCGCGGGTGCGATGTCCGTTCGACCCGTTCGCTGGATTGCCACGATCGAGATGCCGAAGTCGGTGCGGATGCCGCTCTCGCGCAGGGTCAGGCCCACGAGCGGGCTCACGGGAGGCACGGCGACTTCGTAGAGACGCTCCTCGAGCCGATAGGGCACGTGGTCGTCGCGGGTCCGTGGCAGCAACGCGTCACCGGCGGCTCCGGACGCGTGCCGCGGAAGCAAGCGGCGCCGTCCCAGCACCAGCGCCAGAGTCCCGGCAACCAGAATTGCCGCCCCGAACGGCGTGAACTCCAGGAGGCCGAACGGCTCGATGCCCTCCTGGGCGACCACGCTGTTCACCAGCAGATTCGACGGCGTCCCCACCAGGGTGAGCGCGCTGCCGAGCAGGGTGGCGTATGACAGCGGCAGCAGCACGCGCGAAATGGGGATCCTGAGCTCGCGGGCGGCGGCCACCGCGGCCGGAAGCAGCACGCCGCCGGCGGCAATCGCGTTCATGAAACCGGAAAGCAATCCAGCGGCGAGCACCGTGACGGCGATGAGCCGCGCTTCGCTGTTCCCCGCGAGCCGTCCGATCAGCCGGCCTATCAAGTGGGCCACACCCGTATTAGCGAGACCGGCGCTCATCACCATGACCGCGCCGATCGTCACGACCGCGCTGTTCGAGAACCCGCGCAGGGCCGCCTCCAGGTCGATGGCGCGGCCCAGGAATAGGACCAGGAGCACGCAGATGGCCGTCACCTCGAACGGCACGCGTCCGCTCGCCAAGGCCACCACCGCCACGCCCACGACCACCAGCACGAAGACGATTTCGCCGGTCATCCGAATGCCCCGCGCCGCATCCGGTGGCTAGCCCTCGTCCTCTTCCGGTGTGAGCAGCGTCGCGGCTCCCTCGACGTAGGTCGGGTAGCGCAGCTCGACGCCGAGTTCCCTTCGAACCTTTTCGTTGGAGGTTGGGTAGGAGCCGGTCACCAGGCCGAACAGGCTGGAGGAGATTGACGCCCTGGTGCGCGTCACGCGAGTGAAACCTTCGTGCAGCTTCACCAGCCCCTGCACCAGGAACTTGGGCGACGACCGCGGCGAACGCGCCCCGACCTGCGCCGCCAGGTACCCCAAATACTCGCCGGCCGGGGCCGGATGATCATCGACCGCCAGGTACAGCTCGCCGGAGCGTCCTCGGAGCGCGACGGCCTCGAGAATCGCGGCGGCGTCCTCCACGTGTATGCGGCTGGTCGGATGCTTGCCGCCGCCGATAAGTCGCAGGTTGCCGCCCCGCAGCGACTCGAGCGTCCCACCGCCCGGGCCGTAGACCGTCCCCGCTCGCACGATGCGCGCCGGAAGCCCCTCGGCTTCGTGCTGCTCCTGAAGGTATTGCTCCGTCTCAAGATTGAGCCGTCCCAGGAGGGTATTCGGCGCCGACGGCGACTCTTCCGTCAACGTGTCACGCGAGCCGGAGCCATACACGGCCATGGTGCTGCCATAGGTGAACGAAGCGATCTCGGTCCCGTGCAGCGCCTCGACGACGTTCATCACGCCGCGGATGGTGCGCCGCTCCATGTCGTCCTCGGTGTCCGAGACGCTGCGCATCACGTAGAAGACGTGGTCCCCGTCCCGGCCGAGGTCTTCCAGCTCGTCCGGGTCGCCCACGTCGGCGAGCTCAATCGCGACGCCAAGCTCGTCAAGCTCGGGCGCCGCGTCTTCGTGCTCGTCAATGCCGCGGACATCCCAACCCGCGGCCGCCAGCCGGCGCGCCAATGCGCTGCCGGTGAAGCCGGTAATGCCGATGATGAGCCCACTGGGCATGCGTTCGCGACCGGGTGGAGAGGGCGCCTACATCGTGACGCCACGTCTTGCGCCCGTGCAAGCCGCGCGGAGTCGCTAGGCTAGGGACATGGAGTCTTCCGGCGAACGCCTGCGAATCGGCGTGATCTTCGGCGGACGCTCTGGCGAGCATGAGGTTTCGCTGCGCTCCGCGGCGTTTGTGATGGACTCCCTCGACCGCGCCATCTACGACGTGGTGCCGATCGGCATTGGCAAGCAGGGCGAGTGGCTGTTGGACGCCGATCCGATGCGCCAGCTCAGCGCGGCTCCCGCCACCGACTCCGGCGCGTCGCTGCCGGTGACACTGCCGACGGCGCACCTCCCCGCCGCGGGACGGGCATCGGTAGGGGCGCTCGACGTGGTGTTCCCGGTGCTTCACGGCACCTACGGTGAAGACGGCACGGTGCAAGGGCTGCTGGAGCTGGCCGACTTGCCGTATGTGGGCTCGGGCGTCACGGGCTCGGCGGTCGC
Source organism: Chloroflexota bacterium (assembly GCA_022821905.1). Classification (GTDB taxonomy): domain Bacteria; phylum Chloroflexota; class UBA11872; order UBA11872; family UBA11872; genus JAJECS01. The sequence goes on from JAJECS010000013.1 coordinate 50,162, forward strand.
GATGGATAAGGGCGTGGCCAAGGCGATCCTGCGTGATCACGGTCTTCCCGTGGGCCTCTGGCACGTCGTGACCGTGTCCGCGTGGCGGGCCGACCCAGAGGCCGTGCGCGCCGAAGTCGAGGCACGGCTGACCTATCCGCTCTTCACCAAGCCCTGCAACCTGGGGAGCAGCGTGGGGGTGTCCAAGGTCCATCACGCCCGTGAGCTGGATGCCGCCATGGCCGCCGCCGCCGAATACGACCGCCGGATCATCGTCGAGCAGGGCATCCCGAACGCGCGGGAGATCGAGGTCAGCATCCTCGGCAACGACGAGCCTGAGGCATCAGTGTGCGGAGAGATCGTTCCCGCGACGGAGTTCTACGACTACGCCGCGAAGTACGAGGACGATCGATCACAGGCCATCGTGCCGGCCGATCTGCCACCGCGGCTTGCCGATCGCATTCGCGCGGACGCCGTGCGGGCCTTTCGCGCGCTCGACTGCGCCGGCTTCGCGCGGGTGGATTTTCTGGTCGACGCCGAGACGCTGGAGCCGGTGATCGGCGAGATCAACACCATTCCCGGATTCACCGAGATCAGCATGTATCCCAAGCTATGGGAAGCCAGCGGCGTTCCCGCGCGCGAGTTGATGGACCGGCTGATCCGTCTGGCGGTCGAGCGCCACCAGGAACGCCGGAGCCTGCGGACGTCCTACACGTAGGGGCCCGAGACTAGAGCCCGGTCAACTCCCGGAGCTTGGCCACGGTGAAGCCCGGCTGCTGCGCGAACTCCTTGCGCCCGGCCTCGTAGGCCAGCACCTGCCGCGACGCTTCCGCGAGCTCGCCCGCCACTTCGTCCGGGATGACCACCACGCCGTTTTCGTCGGCGTGCACGAGATCGCCCATCTTGATGGGCGTGCCGTCAATGATCACCGGCTCGCCGGGCTCCAGGGACACCGACGTTCCATGAGACACGGTCACGCCGCGGGCGAAGTACTGCACGCCGATCTCGCGCACCTCCGAGAGGTCGCGCACGCACCCGTCGGTGACCACGGCCACGCCGCCCAGCGCGTGGAAAATCGTGGCCATGACGTCGCCGAAATGGCAGGACTTGGCCGGATTGTTTCCCGCGTCCTGGATCACGAGGACCGTTGGGCTCGGAGACTGTTCGACCAGCTCCCACAGGTCCATCTGCAGCGAGGGATTGCGGCGGCGCCCGTGGGTCGTGCTATCGCCTTTCACGGTGACCGCGTAGCCGACCACGGCCTCGCCGATCTCCGGGAACAGGCAACGCACGTCGCTGCCGATATACCCCTCGGTCTTGTCCCGGACGTTGAACTCTTCGATCGCGTTGGCGATCGTGGCTGAATCGATCTGGCGCAGCTCTTCGAGCTGTTCGGGCGTCAAGTTGACGGCCAAGGGGCACCTCGTGGCGTCCTTCACACGCGGGGCAAACCGTAGCACGGGTCCGATTGGGTCGCCGGGTCTGGACGGTCCTTGGAGCCTCTAGCCGAGCTCTTGCGATCGGCGGTAGGCCGCGTCCACGGCGGCGACGAACGCCGCGCGCAGGTCCCGCTCCTCGAATACGTCGAGCGCGGCCGCGGTGGTGCCGCCGGGCGAGGTGACGGCATGCCGCAGGGCCTCCGCGCTCATGTCGCCGGCGTTCCAAAGCTCGGCCGAACCGATGAGGGTCTCCCGCACGAGCGTGGTGGCGATCTCCCGGTCGAGCCCGACGGCCACGGCGGCGTCGATCCACGCCTCGGCGACCAGAAAGACGTAGGCGGGGCCGCTGCCGTGCACCGCCGTCGCGGCGTCCAGCATGTCTTCGGCGTGCACCTCGATCTCGGCGCCAAACGATCCCAGGATCCGACGGGTCCGACGGCGGTCGGCATCGTCGACGCCGCCGCCCGCCATCCAGACCGTCATGCCGCGGCCGATCTGGGCCGGCGTATTGGGCATCGCGCGAACGACGCGGGACGCGCCCAGCGCGGATTCCATGGTTTCGAGGCGCACGCCGGCCATGATCGAGATCACCAGCTGCGACGGGATTAGCGCGGGCCGGAGGACCTCCGCGACCGCGGCAAACGACTGCGGCTTCACGGCCAGCACCAGTGCCTGCGCGCCGGCTACGTCGTGCGGCAGCCCCTGGCCGGCGGTGGCGCCGCTTGCCGCCGCCACGGCCTCGCGGCGCGCGTCGTCGATCTCGCTGACGACGATCGACGCGGCGGGAACCGTGCCGCTCGCGGCCAGGGCTGAAATCACCGCTCCGCCCATCGCCCCGGCGCCGATAACGGTGACGCGCTCACTCACGGGTCGCGACCTCGAGGAAGAACCGACGCTGGCGATCCTACCTGCTGATCGGCCGGGCAAGGCTCAGCGCCGCACCTCGATGGTTCCCCGGTCGGCACGGAGCCGGGCGCTGCCGATGAGCCGCGCGGGGTCGGCCTGGGACTCGGGCACGACGATTTCGCCGGCCTCATCCACGGCTCGCGCAACGATTTCGGGGAGTCGCGGATGTGGGGCGATGACCATCGCCACGCCCGCATCCCGCACTGCGGAGGCGGGCATGGCTCCGAGAGTGGTGGTTCGCCCGAGCACCAGCACGTCGGCGTGCAAACCCGGTGGAATTGACGGCTGCGCCACCGTCGGCGGGGCGACGGCGAACGTCGCGTCGCTTGACCTCACCAGCACCCACGCGCCGCCTTCGGCAGCTATTAGCTCGGTTTCCAGAGCGCCGGTGGTCCGGCTCGCGTCCGCGACGACGGGCGCGCGGCCAGCGCGATTGGGCGCGACGAAGTGCGCCCCGAGCGCGTGGGTGGGCGGCGCCTGCACCACGGCTACGTCTCGGGCAGCCACGAGGTCGAGGGCCATGTGCGAGAGCTCGCCGCCCGACGAAGCAACAGCCAGATTGTCGACCCGGAGATCCCAGCGCGGCAGCGCGCGGTCGAGCAACAACCGGTCCAGCCGGCTTCCCGCGACGACCACCCGGTCATCGCCTTTCCTGACGTAGACCGTGGGGGCACGCCCCGAGAGGTCGACAGTCGCCAAGGTGGCGCCGTCGTCAAACAGGCGAGGCATTCCCGCGACCGCCATCACTGGCGTCGCGACGAACGCCGCGAGCGCAACGCCGTACACCGCACGCCGGGGCAGAGCCAGACTCCCCAGACTCCAGAGGCGTGCGCGAACGAGACGCAGCGGCGGGCGCCCAAGCAGGACCAGCGCCGCGCCAATGCAGAGATACGAGGCCAACGCCTGCGGGAAGTCGAATCCGGTGGTCGCGAGCGAGGCGCCCGGCAACTGCGCGGCGAGCCGTCCCGCTTGAATCAAGTACTCGAGCGGCAGCCATGCGACCCACCCAACCACATCGGCGGCCGGCCACCCGGCGGACGCCCAAATGGCGACTGGCGCACCGGTGGCCATGATGGCGGCGGGCGCCGCGAGGGCAAGCAGATTGGCCGGCACCGCCATGAGCTGAAAGCGCTCGAACGTGTGGGCGATGATCGGGGTCACCATCAGGCTCGCGGCCACGGTGGTGGCGACCAGCTCGGCGCTCCACCTGGGGAATCGGATGCGCTCGGTAAGCACGCCCGCAAGGCGAGGCGCGATCACAATCAGTCCCAGCGTTCCGGCGAATGACAGTTGGAACCCGACGTCGCCGAGCGCCTGGGGCTGCACCAACGCCATGCCGGCGCCCGCCAGACCCAGGGCAGTCAGGGCGTCGGCGTCACGCCCGATGATCCAGGCTAGGAGCACCAGGTCGCCCATGATGGCCGCCCGAATCACGCCCGGCTCGGCGCCGGCCAGCACCGCGTAGAGCGGCAGCAACACGGCCGCCAGGCCGACTCCGTAACGGCCGAGCCCCCAGCCGGCAAGCCTCCGCACCCAGAGCGCGATCAACGTGATGTTGAAGCCCGAGATGGCGACGATATGAATCAAGCCCGAGGTCAGGAAATCGTCTCGCAACTCGTCGGGCAGCCGTTGACGAATGCCGACGAGCATGGCCGAGAGCAGCGAGGCGTGGGGCTCGGGCAAGGCCGAGCGAATGCTGGCATCGACGTGGCGCCGCAGCCGCAGAAGCGCCGGGGGATCGGCAGCCGTACCGGCCTCGATGACCGCAAGCTGGGCGTCGTCGAGCGTCCCCGCCCAGGTGTCGGCGTGTCCGGCAAGGGGATTCGTAACCCGCGGGCGCGCCGGCACGAATACCCCGCTGACCGCCACGCGCGCGTCCGGCAGCGCCAGTGCTCGGGGAGCAAAGACCTGTAGGCGCCCGGCGGCTGGCCGCGGCTCCTGATTCTCACCAGTCGCCGCAGCCTCGACTTGCAGTGTTCGACGAGGTCCCGGCGCGTCGTCGAGAACCGTACCCATCACCGTCAGCGCCGCGCCGGCAGGCGCCTGCAGCACGGGCGGCTGCGAGGCGACGTGATGTCCGCCGCGCGCCAAGCCGAGGGCCAGCGCGGCGACGACGGCGCCCACCAGCAGGGGGCGGCGTCCGGTCAGGGCGGCCGCCGCGCCTACGACGGCGAGGCCGATGACCGCCCAGGCCGGTGCCGGACCCAACCATCCTGCGAGCGCAATGCCGAGCAGGATCGCCGCCGCCAGCCAGGCCGTCACGGTGCTGCGGGCACTTGAACCGGGAGCTGTTGCACCACGCGCGCGGGTATGCCCAGGTCGATGAGCGTCCGAGCTTCGGTGATTGAGCCGAACAGGCGGCGATGCGTGGTGATTCGCTCCGCATACAAGGGGCCGATGCCGGGCAGCTCATCGGCCAGCGCCTCGGCGGGCGCCGTGTTGATCCACTGGAGCGTCGCGGTCGAGAGCTCGATCGCCAAGGGCGATGGCGCGACCTCAGGGGAAGCAGTTTCCGGCTGGGCACCGGGCGTGAGGACCGCCAGCGCCACGACCGCAGGCACGAGAATGAGGCCGATCCAGCGATAGACCCGCAGATGCGGCCGGGACTCGGTGTCAACGGACGGTCCGTCCACCGCCTGCGCGTGCTCCGACGTATTCGCCAAGCTAGGGCAGCGATTCGCGGGTCGGCGACTCTGGAAGCTCGGCGGCGATTTGCCCCATCCGCGACGTGTCGTAGCCGCCCATGGCCTCGACCTGGCGCGCAAACGCCGGGTCGCGCAGCACCTCCAGCACGGGCCGCAGCACCGGCGATTCGTAGTGCTCGCGCGGGATGACCAGGTCGTAGCGCTCTTCGAGCAGCGGGATGAAGTCGAGCTCGAGCGCCCGGGCCGCGGCCAGCACGCCGAGCCCGGCGTCCGCGCCACCGGCGGCCACGTCGGCTGCCACCGCGACGTGGGTATATAGCTCGCGGTCGTAGCCGCCAATTGCCGCGCCTGCGAGACCGCGGCGCTGCAACTCGTAGTCCAGCAGCATCCGGGTTCCCGAGCCTCGCTGCCGGTTTACAAAGACGACGTCTTCGCGCATCAAGTCATCGACTCCGTGGACTCGCTTGGGATTGCCCGGGGCGACCATGAGTCCTTGTTGCCGGTGCGCAAAGGTGACGAGGACAACATCGCGACCGGGAAGGATGCGCTGGACGTCCGCGACGTTGTAGGCGCCGGTGACCGGGTCGATGAGGTGGCAGCCGGCGGCATGCGCGTTGTTCCGTCGCAGCGCCACCAGCCCACCCTGACTGCCGACGTTGGTCGAGGCCACCGCCGCCGGGGCAAACCGCCGGTGGACCTCGTTGGCCAGGAGGTCGAGGGCGGGATCGTGGCTGCCGATGAGCACCGCCGTGTGGTCGACGGCGTCCGGATCGGTGAGCAGGTCCACATCGACCGACGATCCAGCCGCGAGACCCTCGGACATCCTGGGAATGCGGATGACGCCGTCGGCGCGCACCATCGAGGTGATCATGCCGGCGCCGCGCGCGAGAGGGGCGGCGATGGTGCGCTCTCCGACGCGTCCGATCTTCACGCGCACGAATTCGTCGTCGCCCATGGGCGATACCACGGCTCGCGGGACCACCGCCTCGAGCGTTGGCCGGCGGCCTCGCCGACGCCCGAGCATGGCGTCGATGAGCGGTGCGACGAACAGCTCCATCGCCAGCGCCGCGGACACCGGATACCCCGGAATCCCCACGACGGCGCGCCCGCGAGCAACCCCTAGGACGACCGGGTGGCCCGGCCGGATCGCCACGCCGTGCACCAGCACCTCGCCGTGCTCGGCGATGACGCGCGCCGTGAAGTCCTCCGCGCCCGCCGATGAGCCGGCATTGATCACCACGATGTCGGCGCAGTCGAGCGCCGCATCCACCGCCGCTCGGAGGCGCGCGAAATCGTCGGGTATCGGCGGCAACCGCTCGGCCTCGGCGCCCCACTCACGTGCGGTTGCGGCCAGCATGAGCGAATTCGAGTCCACGATCTCGCCCGGACCGGCCTCGGCTCCCGGAGGCACCAACTCCGAGCCCGTGGGGAGAACCGCCACACGTGGAGGCCGGCGGATTTCGAGCGACGCGTGGCCGGCCGCGGCGGCGGCGGCGACATCCACCGGGCGAAGCGTGTGGCCGGCGGGAAGCACCAGCTCGGTGGCGACGATGTCCTCGCCGAGCGGACGCACATGCTGCCAGGGCGCGACCGCCGCCAGGATCTCAACGCTGCCGTCGCCGACCTCGTGCAGGTCTTCCAGCATCACCACCGCGTCCATGCCCGAGGGCATGGCGTCGCCGGTGTCGATCCACACGGAGTCCCGGCCCAAGCCAAGGCGCAGCGGCGACGTAGGCGACGCGCCGCGGGTCGTCTCCGCCGCAACCGCGACGCCATCCATGGCCGCGGCGTGATAGTGGGGGTTCGACGTCCGGGCCCAGACCGCCGCGGCCGTCACCCGTCCAACCGCGGCTTCGAGGGGCACTGAAAGCGTAGGCCCCGGCGCCAGGGCGCCCGCGCCGCGCAGCGCCTCATCGAAACGCGCCCGCGCCTGGTCGAGCGGCACGTCCTGCAAATACGGCAAGCGCCCGCCGCCCCCAGGTGGAACGTCGTGGCTCGGTCGCTCGCCCGATATGGAGGACGCGGTCATGCCAGCGGACGGATATCGACGAACGCGCCGGCTTGGAGGCCGTTGGCGTCGGCCGGGATCCGGACCAGCGCGTCGGCGCGTACGAGCGTGAAGATGAGGTTCGATGCACCGAAGATGGGCTCCGCCCACAGGCAGCCGTCGCGCTCGGTGAGGCGCGCGGGGATGAAATCCAGGCGGCCCGCGGTGGATGCCACGTTGCGCGCCAGCCGGACACGCAGCGGTGATTCGGGACTGTCGGCCGGGGCGCCTTGCAGCCGGCGAATCGTGGGCGCCACCAGCAGGTCGAACACGACCAGCGCCGAGACCGGATTTCCGGGTAATCCGAATACTGGCTTGCCGCCGGCGAGGGCCACGATCGACGGCTTGCCGGGCTTGAGGGCCAACCCGTGCGCCAGGATGCCGGGCGTCCCCAGTGACCCGATGACGTCCGCCGTGTGATCGCGCGTGCTCACCGAGCTTCCGGCGCTGACGACGACGATGTCGCACTCCCGCTGCGCGTCGCGCACCACGGTCGCCAGCGCGGCGCGCACATCGGGCACGATGCCGTAGGTTCGCGCCACGCCGCCCGCGCGCTCCACCTCCACGGTGAGGGTGATCGAGTTCACGTCCCGGACTTCGCCCGGTTCCGGCGTCTGGTCGGGCGGCACGACCTCGTCCCCGGTCGCGATGAGCCCCACGATCGGAGCCTGGGCAACCGAGACGTGCGTCACGCCAAGCGCGGCCAGCCCGCCAAGATCCTGCGATCGCAGTCGTGCGCCCCTGTGGATGATCACCGCCCCCTCGGCGACGTCGTCACCGCGCCGGATCACGGCGTCCCGGGCCGCGACCGGCCGCATGACTTCGATCATCCGGTCATCGATCCACTCGGTGTGCTCCACCATCACGACGGCATCGCTGCCCGGAGGCAACATGCCGCCGGTGTGGATGAGCATGGCCTCGCCGGGCGCAATGCCCCTGGTCGGCGGCGCGCCCATGGGCACCTCGCCGATCACGGTGAGGGCGGCGGGCAAGGACTCGGTCGCGCCGAAGGTGTCTGACGCGCGCACGGCGAACCCGTCCATCAAGGACCGGTCGAAGGACGGACTGGGTTCGGGTGCTCGAACCGGCTGCGCCGACACCCGACCGGCAGCGGACGACAACGGCACGGTTTCCGCGCGAGGCTCGGGCAAGCCGGCTTCGAGCAACCGTGCCAACGCCGTTTCGGGCGAAACGACGTCGAATAGCTCAGTTGCCATGCCCGGGGCACTCTTCGGATGACGGCGGTGTGCCTGATTCTGTCGTGCGAGCGGCGCGGCGTCCACGCCGGCCGGCCCGATACACTCTGGCGCCGTTCACCCCTGGCAACGCCGATGTGCGACGCGCCGGAATCTCGCGACGATCCCCGAGCGGCAGCCGCGCTCGATCTGGGAGGCGTTGAGGTGGAGGTATCCGTGTGGCGCGGTGGTTCCACCTGGCACGCCGCCGCGCAGATTGGCCGGCGGGAGGTGATGATCCTGGACGGCGCGAGCCGCGACGATGCGCTTGCCCGTCTGCGCGAGAGCCTGCTGGCCAATGCCGAGGTCGCGCGGGCGCTCGGGCTGGCGCCGGTCAGGCGGTGGTCGGCCAATCCCTATTGGAAGGGGCGCTAGCCGTGCCGGCGGCCGATCGAACTATCGGCGGTTCGTTCTGTTTTGCTCCATGCCTCTGCGCTACAATTTGGCGCTAACGAAGCCAATCATCGGCTGACCCGCGCGCCGGGCCCCGCAATTGCCCGCGCGCCTTTCCCACACAGCTCACACATTCAGGAGGCTGCCGAGTATGCCTGGCAATCCCAAAGAGCTCCGATTCAGCGCCGAGGCCCGCAGCGCCCTGCTGCAGGGCGTGGACGCGGTCGCCAACGCCGTGCGCGTCACCCTGGGTCCCCGGGGACGCAATGTCGCGCTGGGCCGAAATTTCGGGGCTCCCGTGGTCACGAACGACGGAGTGACGGTCGCCCGAGACATCGAGCTCGGAAGCAACTTCGCGAACATGGGCACCCAGCTCATCAAGGAAGCGGCCAGCAAGACCAACGACATCGCCGGCGACGGCACGACAACCGCCACGGTCCTGGCACAGGCCATGATTCACGGCGGCTTGCGCGCGATCGCGGCCGATCTGAACCCGATGATCCTCAAGCGCGGGATCCAGAAGGCGCTCAAGGCGGCCGACGAGGCGATTGGCGAACAGTCGCGCGAGGTGGACGACCCGCGTCAGATGGAATGGGTCGCAACGATCTCGTCGGGCGATCCCGACGTCGGTCGCATGATCGCCGAATCCCTTGACCGCGCGGGCAAGAACGGCGCGGTTTCGGTGGAAGAAGGCCGGACGAACGCGCTCGAGCTCGAGCTGGTGGACGGCATGCAGCTCGACCGCGGCTATATCTCGCCCTACCTGATCAGCAACACCGACCGCATGTCGGCGGAGCTTGAAGATGCCAGCATCTTCGTGACGGACTGGCAGCTCAAGAGCGCCCAGGACATGCTGCCCTTCCTGGAGCGCCTGGTGCAGGGCGGACACCGCAACGTGCTGTTCATCGCCGAGGACGTGGAAGGCGACATGCTGGCGACGCTGATCGTCAACAAGGCCCGCGGCCTCCTCAACTCGATTGCGATCAAGGCGCCGGCCTACGGCGACCGTCGAAAGGCGATCCTCGAGGACATCGCGATCTTGGCCAATGCCACGGTGGTGGCGCGCGATTTGGGCGAGGACCTCAAGGACACGCCGCTGTCCGTGCTTGGCAAGGCTCGCCGCGTCATGGTGACCAAGGACGAAACCACCATCGTCGAGGGCGCCGGATCGACGCGCGACATCAACGCCCGGATCGAGCAGATTCGAGCGGAGATGGACAACACGGACTCGGCCTACGACCGCGAGAAGCTCCAGGAGCGCGCGGCCAAGCTGGCCGGCGGCGTGGCGGTGCTGCGCGTGGGCGCCCCGACCGAGGTGGAGCTCAAGGAGAAGAAGCACCGCGTGGAAGACGCCCTGTCGGCGACGCAAGCCGCCGTGGACGAGGGCATCGTGCCCGGCGCGGGCACGGCGTACGTCCGCGCGATGGCCGCGGTCGACCAGGTGCACAAGGAGCTTTCCGGCGACGAGGCGATCGGCGCCCGGATCGTGCGCGACGCGCTGCCGGTGCCGCTGCGGCAGATTGCCGTCAACGCCGGCGAGACGGGCGATGTCATCGTCCAGCGCGTCGCCGACGCCGAAGGCCCGATGGGCTACAACGGAGCGGATGGGCAGATTGCGGACCTCACCGAGGTTGGCGTGGTCGATCCGACGAAGGTGGTTCGGGCCGCGCTGCAGAACGCCGGCAGCGTGGCGATGATGATTCTCTCGACGGAGACGCTGATCGCGGACCTGCCGCCGAAGAAGAAGGCGTCGCCGATTCCGCCCGCCGGCGACCTGGGAATGATGTAGCCGACGAGCGGCTTGCACGAGGCCCGGCGCGCTAGGCGCCGGGCCTCGTGCGTTCAGGCGGGGACGCGGCGAGTGGATTGGGGTTCCTACGCACGTCTGGGCATTTGCTTCCACTACGAAGCAACACTGGGTCGGTCCAGGTGATCTCCAGCCCGTAGACACTCGGGCTGCTCCGTGGTTCCCGGCATTCCGAATCACGCTTGGGCGGTCCCTGCACGCAGACCCTGGTGATATCCGCCGGAGTGTCCAGAATCGGCTCCGGCATCGTCGGTTCGCGCTGGCGGCTACGCTTCAGGCGCCGCTTTAAGCGCCCCTCGCATCTTGCGCATCCGCTCAATAAGACCGCGTCGGCCCCAACCCGTTTGCTTGGGTCCTAGAATCTGGCCAAGCGTGGTGCGAGGGATCGGGCTGTGCTTTTCTGGAACCGTGGTTCGACGGTAGGTATCGCCCTTCCCGGTAGTGAACAGCCGCCCATGACGGCTCTGACGCTCGGTCCATCCCTCATGTCGCAGGATCTCCATCAACTCTCTTGGCGAGATCGTAAGCCGCCCACCTGATCCCACGTCCGCGCGCGATGCTATGCGACAGCCGGAGCCAACGACAGCTGGTATTGCGGCAGCCACGGCGGCAAGGTTTCCGATGACACCGTTTCAAGCGCCGGCAACGGAGACTGCTGTACGTCGCGCAGACAGTCGAGCACCATTTCCGGTAGCGGAAGAACCTCGATACCGCCGGACGCGAAGACGCTGGCGCGCTCGCCGTCGGCTTCAACGGCGTTGAGTTCGAATAGCACTAGCTCCCTTAGTTCGTGCGATACCTGGTCGAGATCGTTCCCATACGTCGACGTGCCAAGCTCTTCGCACACGCCCACCCACACCGCGTCTTCATAGGTGTACGTCATACGCAGCGCAATCAACACCGGCGGGTCAAGCTCAGGATTAAAGTAGAACTCGATCGAGCACCTCCGGTTGTCATCCATGGTCTCGACCCCCCTCCCTTTCGTTTCTCGCCGGCAGTTTTGGAGTATACAAATCGGTCAAATTGACAGCCGCAGCGGAAATTACCTTCCATTTCGCTTGGTCGACTACGCCGGACGACCCTTCGTCAAGCTGTCGAAGGTCGGCCGCTTGCCCACAGTTCCATGTATCGTCGCCGGCATTCGGTCCACCGTGTCAAGCGACGGCTGCCCAGCAGCCGGTGGACGCGCACTTGCTTAGGACGAGAACCGACGCGGCCGGTCTGACAAGCGCGAGGCGTCCCGGACACGACCGGTAGCCCCAACCGCCCCAAGTTGTCAACACCACTCATGGGAAGTGCTGCTAGGCCAGGAAGTCCTTGAGGCGGCGGGCGAGGCGGGGATGGCGGAGCTTGCGCAGGGCCTGCGATTCGATCTGGCGGATGCGTTCGCGGGTCAAACCGAACTCCTGGCCGACCTGATCCAGCGTGCGCGGGGTGTCGTCGTCGAGGCCGTAGCGCAGCCGCAGGATCTTCTGCTCGCGCGGGTCCAGCATCTCCATCACGTTGTCGAGCTGCTCGGTCAGCAGCTGCCGGGTGGCGGCCTCCATGGGCTCCACCGCGTCGTCGTCGGGGATGAGGTGCCCGATTTCGGTATCGCCGTCCTCGCCGATCGGGGTTTCCAATGAGATGGGCAACCTGGCCGCCTGCTTGAGCTCGCCGATCTGGTCCTCCGACATTTCCATCTCGCCCGCGATCTCGTCGTCGGTGGGCTCGCGTCCAAGCCGGAGCTGAAGGTCGCGCTGCACGCGGTAGGACTTGGTGAGCTTTTCGTGCACGTGGACGGGCAGGCGGATGGTGCGGCTCTGCTCGGCGATGGCGCGCGTGACGGCCTGCCGGATCCACCAGGTGGCGTAGGTGCTGAACTTGTAGCCGCGGCGCCAGTCGAACTTCTCGGCGGCGCGCATGAGCCCGGCGTTGCCTTCCTGGATGAGGTCCAGCAACGGAATGCCGTGGCCGGTGTACTTCTTCGCCACGCTCACGACGAGGCGCAGATTGGCCGTGATCAGATGCTCGCGCGCGCTTTCGTCACCGCGTTCGATCCGCTGCGCGAGGTCCACCTCTTCCTTGGCGGTGAGCAGCAGGATGCGGCCGATCTCGTTGAGGTAGCTGCGCACGGTGTCCTGGCTCGCCGATTCGAGCTCGAACTGCTCTTCGCGCTGACTGCGGGCCGTGGTGATCGGCGCCGGCTCTTCGGTGCGTTCCTCGGGCCGCTCGTCGCGCAGCTCGATTTCTTCCTCGGCAAGCCGCTCGCGGAACCACTGCACGATGTCGTCGGGGATCTGCGTGGTGTCGGGCAGCACCCGGTTGATGGCGTCGCGATAGATGAATCCAGGCTCGGCGCCGAGCGCCACCAGCTCAGCCAAGCCGTTTTCGAGGGTTTCTTCGTCAAGGACGAGGGCTACTTCAAGCGTCAACGACAGCCAACCTTTGTCTTCAGCAGTGCGTCAATTCCCATCCCTGCGTGAACGGTTCCGGTCCGAGGCCGACGCGCGGCGCGAGCACCCGGCAATCGCGGAAGCTGCATCTGCCGATCCGGAGCAGAGGGGTCAGTTTAGACTCGGGCGTTCGCCCGCGAGGTCCGGTCGAGGCGTGGACGCAGCAACTCCATCCAGCGCACGGATACCAATCTCCACGCAATTGTATACACCCGAGCACGGGCGGCGTAGGCGAGATTCAGTGGAATCTCCTTGTCGTTGCACGGCGCGGGAGCGCGCTCCTATGCTTGACCGTCGGCGATCGATTGCCGACCAACTTTCGAGGTCCTCACATCCTGACACCGGTGCGTCGCGCGACGATTCCGCTGCTGCTGGTCGCGTCCTTCCTCGTCGCGGCCTGCGGCGAGGGGTTGGCGTATGCGGTGGCCGAGAATCCGCCGCCCGACTTTCTGACCGCGCCGACCACGGCATGCGAGCTCCCGAGATGCCAGGTGATCGACGTGACCATGTCGGACTTCAAGATCGTGCCGTCGACCATGACCACGAGCGCCTCGCGGGTTCGCTTCCGCATCACGAACGAGGGCACGTTCACCCACTCGCTGGAGCTTGCGGTGGATCGCGATCCCGTCACGTCGCCGAATATCGGACCGGGACAGGTGGGGTATCTGGACGTCGACGTCCCGCCGGGGACGCATGCGCTGACGTGTCCGATCGTGGGACATGCGGTGCGGGGTCAGCGAGCGACGCTCGAGGTGACCGGCGGGTAGCGGCCGAGTCATCTCCGCTGCCAGCCAGGCACCGGGGACGCCGGACGGGCACCCAATAGGGGCGCCCCTACACGGATCGCGGGATAGCCTGCGCGGTTAAAGCATGAGTGGGGATTGGATTGCCGCCTCCGCGGGAATGACGGACTCGGCAACGCGAGAGGACGGCTGAATCCCACGCTGCGCGCAGCGTGGGCCACCGCGCCCGGGTGGAGTGCTAGTGCGGTGGACCGGGTGACGCGGGGTGGACGTCGGGACGCTGGTTGAGCCAGCGGATGAACTTGACGCTGAGGATGGTCCACAGCACGAGGGTTCCGCCGAGCTTCATGATGAGACCGCCGATGCGCTGGTCGACGAGCGCTTCGGCGCCGCGGGCAAGCTCATAGGTCGGATACAGCGGGTCGTTGGCGAAGACGAAGATGGCGCTGAAGAATCCCGACGGGATGGAGAGCAGCAGCAGGTAGAGCATCTGCATGGGCGCCACGGCCGGGGGCACGGCGCGCACGCGGCTGAGGACCGGCCACCACATGATGAGGCCGCCGACGATCATGGTGAGGTGCTCGAAGTCGTGGGCGATGCGGTCCTGGAGCGCGAGCTCGTACAGCGGCGGCATGTGCCAGATCCAGAACGCGGTGGTGCTGAGCCCCAGCGCCACGGGTAGACGCGTCAGCTGCTGCGCGACGAACCGCACGGCGCGCACCCGGAAGATGGGCGCCAGCAGCCAGTCGGGCAGTCCAATGAGCAGCAGGGGCGTCGCGGCGAACACCAGCAAGCCGTGCTGCCACATGTGGACGCTGAAATGCGTTGCCGCGAGCGTGTCGAACGGCGGGTGCAGCGTCACGAACAGCGTGACGGCAGCGGTGACGAATGCGGCGATCCGGGGCCATGCGACCGGCTCCACGCGGTCCGGATTCAGGGGGCTCACGGCGTAGAGATAGGCGCCCGTGAGCACGAGGAGCCCCAGGGTGATTTCGGGGATCAGATAGAAGCTCATTGCCGAAGTCTACGCAGGGCGGGGCGGGTGGGCAGCACTGTGTGGGACATCAGCCGCGGACCCCCATCCCAACCTTCCCCCTTCCAGGGGGAAGGGGCCAAAACGCAGGCGACTAAGCGATCAGGCCGGTGAGCGTCCAGAAGAGGAACAGGATGATCACGATGGTGGTCGCGATCATGAACGGGAACATGAAGAGCGCGGTGAAGAGGCGGTCGTCCCCTTTCAGGTGCATGTAGTACATGACCACGCCGGCGCCCTTGGCGAACGAGAGGACGAGCAACGAGGTGGTCGTCCACACCGTACCCAGCGCATTGCGAATGGCGTCGATGCTGGGAATCATGATCTCGACGATGGTGACGACCGTGAGAATGACCCCCACCACTACGTAGTGGGCGTAGCCGTGGTGCTCCTCGTGCTCCTCGGTAGCGTGGGCGTCGGGGGGATGCTCGGCTGACATCAGTGCGTCACTCGTCCTAAATCAGGTAGATCAGGGTGAAGATGGCCACCCACACCAGGTCCACAAAGTGCCAGTACAGGCCGACCATCTCGACACCCCAGGTGTCGGCGGACTGATACCGGCCGCGGTAGGAGTAATACACCACGGCGAGCAGCCACAGAATGCCGATGGCAACGTGCGCGCCGTGGAAGCCGACCAGCATGTAGAAGGATGCGGCGAACAGATTGGTGGACGGCGTGAGCCCCTCGCGCACGAACGCCGTGAACTCGTACACCTGGCCGCCGAGGAAGATGGCCCCAAACGCGACCACCACCATCAGCCAGAAGCGGCCCCAATTGAGGCTGCGATTCCGAAACGCGGCCAGCGACAGCACCATCGCCAGACTGCTGGTGAGCAGCACGAACGTGGTGAAGGACGTGAGCACGAGGTCGAGCATTCCCTGCCCGGCTTCGAACGTGTGATCGCCGTGTCCAAGCATGACCCCCAAGGTGTTGTGCTTGTTGATCAGCATGACCAGGATCAGGCTGCCGAAGAACATGGTCTCGGAGCCCAGGAAGGCCCACATGGCGACCTTGCGACTGTCGAGGCCGGTTGAGGTGGGGTGCTCCTCGTGCGCGTGGGCGTCGACGGTCATCCGGGCGGCTCCTCGAGCCAGCCGATGAGGGAAATCCCGAAGATCAAGGCGCCGACCAACAGGAACACCTGGTGGAAGATCAGCCCACAGGCCGCGAGAACCATGCCGGCGGCCACCAGGATGGGCCAGTAGGACGGGTTGGGCATGTGGATGTGCGGTTCGTCGTCGTCGTGCGCCGTGTCCGCGGCAGGCGGCTCGGTCACGACGGCTCCCGTGTGCCCGCCGCCGTGCTTCTCCTTCCACACGGGGTAGCGGTCGTCGACCACGGGCACCTCGGCGAAGTTGTATACCGGCGGCGGCGACGACATCGACCACTCGAGCGTGCCGCCATCCCACGGGTCCGGCCCGGCATCACGTCCGGTGCGCATCGACCGAACGGCGTTGATGGCGAAGATAAGCATCGAGAGCCCAATGGTCCACGCGCCCACGGTGGACATCAGGTTCCATACATCCCATCCCATGTCGGCGCCGTAGGTGTGGATCCGCCGGGGCATGCCATCAATGCCCAACTGGTGCTGCGGACCGAATGCAAGGTTGAAGCCGATCATCATCAGCCAGAAGTGGACCTTGCCCCAGCCTTCGTTGAGCATGCGGCCGGTCATCTTGGGGAACCAGAAGTAGATGCCCGCGAAGAGCCCGAAGATCGTGCCGCCGAACAGCACGTAGTGCAGGTGGGCCACAACGTAGTAGGTGTCCTGCACCTGGGTATCCACCGGGGGCGAGCCGAGGCTGACGCCGGTGAGACCGCCAAGGATGAACATGGCGATGAAGCCGATGGCGAACAGCATCGGCGTGCGCAAGCTGATGGAACCGCCCCAGAGCGTGGCGATCCAGTTGAATATCTTGACGCCGGTCGGGACGGCCACGGCCATGGTGGAGATCGCGAAGGCGGTGTCGGCCACGGGACCCAGGCCGACGGTGAACATGTGGTGCGTCCACACGCCAAAGCCCACCAGCGCGATCGCCGCGCCTGAGTAGGCCACGACCGCGTAGCCGAACAGCGGCTTGCGCGAGAACGTGGGCAGGACGTCCGACACGATGCCCATGGCGGGCAGGATCAGGATGTAGACCTCGGGATGGCCGAACACCCAGAACAGGTGCTGCCACAGGATCGGGTCGCCGCCGCCTTGGTAGAGGAAGAAGCTGGTGCCCAGGTAGCGGTCGAAGAGCAGCAGCACCAGCCCGATGGTGATGACGGGGAAGGCGAAGATGATCAAGAACCCGGTGATCAGCGTCATCCAGACGAACATCGGCATGCGGTTGAACGTCATGCCGGGCGCCCGCATGTTGATGATCGTGACGATGAAGTTGATGGAGGCCAGGATCGACGAGACACCGAGGATCTGGAGCCCGAATGCCCAGAAGTCGACCGCATGTGTGTCGGCGAACTCCGTGGCGGTCAGCGGCGCGTACCCGAACCAGCCCATGGCCGGCGCGCCGCCGGCGATGAAGCTGATGTTCAGGAAGATGCCGCCAAAGAGATAGACCCAATAGCTGAGCGCGTTCAGCCGCGGGAAGGCCACGTCGCGCGCGCCGATCATGAGCGGAACCAGAAGGTTGAAGAACGCCGCTGACAGGGGCATCAGCGCCAGGAACACCATGGTCGTGCCGTGCATGGTGAAGAGCTCGGCGAACCGATCGGGATGGACGAGATCGAGCTCCGGACGCGAAAGCTGCAACCGTATGAGGAGCGCTTCGACGCCGCCCAGCGCAAAGAACGCCAGCGAGGTCACGAAATACAGCACGGCGATGCGCTTGTGATCGACCGTGGTGATCCAGCTCCACGCCGTGCCGGCGTAGGTATTGGGCCGGACGCTGACCGTGGTAGTGGCCATCAGAAACTGCTCCGCGGATGGGCCGCCGCGACTCGGCCGCACCGTATCACTTGAGACCCATCAGGTATTCCGTAAGCGCCTCGATTTCGTCGTCGGTCAACGGGCGCGGCAAGATCATCAGATTGCCGGGCTTCATGCCCGTCGGATCGCTGAGCCAGTGCTCCAGGTCCGTGCGCGACATTCCCATCGTGTTGGCCGCAATGTGGGCGCGGCTCCCGACGTGGGTGAGGTCCGGCCCGATGGTGCCGATGTCGGTGACGCCGCGAATCGTGTGGCACAGCGCACAGCCGGCCGGCGTGAGCAGGGCCTCGCCGGCCTGCGCCAACTCGGTGGTCGGCGGCACGCGGTCGGTGAGCTGATGGGCCGCCCACGCGTCGAACTCGTCAGGCTCTTCCACGACAACCGTAAAGCGCATGAGCGCGTGGGCGGTGCCGCAGAACTCGGCGCACTGGCCCGGGAAGGTGCCGGTCTGCTCCGGCAGGATGCGGAACACGCTGGTGCGGCCGGGAACCATGTCCAGCTTTCCGCGCAAGGCCGGCACCCAGAAGCTGTGCAGCACGTCCTCGCTCTTGATGATGATGGCGGCGGGCTTGCCAACCGGCAGGTGCAGCTCGTTCGCCGTCACGACGCCCAAATCCGGGTAGTGGAACTCGAACCACCACTGGTGGCCAATGGCCTCCACCCGAATGGCGTCGTCCTCCGGCTCCTGGGCATTGGCGAAGATCACCGGCACCGTAAAGGCCGCCAGAAGGACGACCAGAATGGTTGGGGCGATGGTCCACCCGATCTCGAGCTTGAGATTGCCGTGGGTCTGTGCCGGCAGGGAGTCACCGCGTCGCCGGCGATAGCGAAAGATCGTGTAGAGCAGAGCGCCCTCGACGACGACAAACACGGCCAAACCGGCCCAAAAGACGACCAGAAAGAGCCAATGCGAGGCACGCGCGGCCTCGGTGGTGGGCTCGAGGATGGTCTGCGGCGTCACACCACAGGCCGCCAACACCAGGGCGGCAAGCAGGAGGGCCGCGCCGAGGCTGGCCCGCCGAATGACCCGCTGCACCGCCCCGGTGGCGCTAGGCCTCAGGTGCGTGCCGTGCATCAGGGCGCGCATGAGGCGCACCGGTTGTCCAATGGCAGTTGTGCGTTAGATGAGTAGGCTGGCGGACGCGCCAGCCTACCATGAGGCAGCCGGTGATTTGGAGGCGCGCCCGACCGACCGGCGCGGCGCCGGCGGACCCAGCCGGGACCAGCGGAATCCCACGTGACGCGGAGTCTGGTTTGGCGCCCAAACCAACGCTCGACACGACGTGATGCGCTGGCCGTCGATGGGCCGCGTCCCTTGCCCCGTTGCGGCCGGCAATGCCTCGATGCCACCTGGAATCCGGCGGCGCGAGTGGCGGCGTTCAGGAGTGGATCGGCGCTGGCGCTGGTAGTGGGCGACTTAGACCTCCGAGCGCCGCATGGTGCGATCCGGCCCCGGCGGGCATCCTCGATTTGTCGGGCTGGCTTCCGTTGATGGATTCCCGCTCCCTGCCTGCGCGGGGACTAGCTTCGCGGGAATGACGGACTCGAGAGTGACCCACAACCCGTGGCGCCGGGCGTCTTGACATTGAATTTCGCGCGGTGCTAGCGTGATTCGAGCCGCCCGCATACTTGACGGCGGGCGCCCCCGGCAACGAACCGGGTCCGCGACTTCACAGCGTTCGCAGTGGTTCGTTGTGCGTCTTGGACCTCGTAGGTACCCCATGCGCAAGCCATATCGCCGGCCTATGCCACCGTCCCACGAATTACGCGCGCGCTTGATCCGCACGGTTCCGCTTGGCCGCGCCGCGTTGGGGAGGAACTGATGATGATGGACTCCGGCGGCGGTCGCGGCGGGTCGAGTCGGCGCTCCCGGCGTCCCGGACGAGGCCGTCGTGGCGGCGGACAAGGCCGGCAGCGGAACTATGAGATCCAAGAAGACCCCGGCATCGAATGGGCCGAGCTCGAGGCGCGCTCGATGGACGAGCTCCAGGCCCTGGCGGCCGAGCTGGGCGTGCAGCCCAACGGCGAGGTCGACGCCACCAAAGAGCTGCTGATCAACCTCATCGTCCAAGCGCGCAACGAGCGCGAGGGGTCCCTGTTTCTGGAAGGCGTGCTGGAGATCGTCGACGAGGGCTATGGGTTCCTGCGGCGCGACGCGCACTGGATGCCGAGCCCCGAAGACGTCTATGTCTCGCAGTCGCAGATTCGCCGCTTTGGCCTGCGCACGGGCGACCTGGTCAGCGGCCAGGTGCGACCGGCGCGCCAGAACGACCGATATCACGGGCTGGTGCGCGTGGTGGCCGTCAATGGCCTCGACCCCGAACGCGCGCGCAACCGCCTGCTGTTCGAAAAGCTGGTGCCCGTCTTTCCGAATGAGCAACTGCGCCTCGAGTACAACAAGTCCGAGCTGACGTCGCGCGTGATTGACATCGTGTCGCCGATCGGACGCGGCCAGCGGGGCCTGGTGCTCTCACCGCCCAAGGCCGGCAAGACGGAGCTGATGAAGCGCATCGCCCGCTCTGTGCTGCACAACTACAGCGACGTGCGGGTGATCGTGGCGCTGATCGGCGAGCGCCCGGAGGAAGTCACCGACTGGGAACGCACGGTGGAGGGCGCGGAGGTGATCAGCTCGACGTTTGACGAGCAGCCGCAGAGCCACACGCGCGTCGCGGAGATGACCTCGGCGCGCGCCAAGCGCCAGGTGGAGGGCGGCGAGGACGTGCTGATCCTGCTGGACAGCATCACGCGACTCACCCGGGCCTACAACCTGGTGCAGCCATCGAGCGGGCGCACGCTGTCGGGAGGCATCGAGCCCCAAGCCCTCTATCCGCCCAAGGGATTCTTCGGCGCCGCGCGCAACGTGGACGACGGCGGCAGCCTCACCATCATCGCGTCCTGCCTGATCGAAACGGGCAGCCGGATGGACGAGGTGATCTACGAGGAGTTCAAGGGCACCGGGAATTGGGAGCTGATGCTCGACCGGCGCCTGGCCGAGCGCGGCACGTTCCCAGCCGTGGACGTGCTGCGGTCCGGGACCCGGCGCGTGGAGCTGCTGCTGGCCGACGACGAGCTGAAATATTTCTGGCGCCTGCGCCGGATGCTCAATGCCATGGACTCGCACGATTCCTCGAACTCCACCGAACTGATGTTCGACCGCATGCGCCGCACGCAAAGCAATGCGGCGTTCTTCAAGTCCCTCAGCGAGCAGGGCGGGTAGATTCGGCCTATGATCTACGCCGCTTCACATTCCGAAACCTTCGAGCGATCCTGACATGCCTAGCGTCAAAGTCGTGCTGATCAAAGACGTGCCGAGCCTGGGACAGATTGGCGATGTCTCATCCGTGTCCGCGGGCTACGCGCGCAACTACCTTCTGCCGCGCGGCCTGGCGGTGACCGCGACCGCCAAGCGACTGGCGGACACGCACTTTCACCAGGAACTGGCCGACCGGCGCGAGGCGGCCGCGCGGGCCGAGGCGGAAGGCATCGCGGGCGCCCTCCAGGGCCAGGCCATCACCATCGCGGTGGTCGTGGGCGACCAGGGACGCATGCACGGCCAGATCACAAACCAGGACGTGGCCTCGGCGATTCGCGAGCAGCTTGGGGTGGAGATCGACCGCCACACGCTGCAGATTGACAGTCCGATCCGGTCGCTGGGCCGCTATCTGCTGCCGATTCGGGTCGCGGCGGGCGTCGAAGCCTCCATCACGCTCGAGGTGATCGAATACGAGGAGCCGGAGGAAGAGCCCGAAGAGCCGGAAGAGCCGGAGGAAGCCGAGCCAGGTGCCGTCGAAGTTGGGGAGTTCGACTTCTCGCGCTAGTTCGGTCCGCCTCCGTTCGACATCTTTGACACCCACATTGTCCCGGCAGTAACTGTGCACGATACCGCTCGTTCGTAATTTGTCTGGTACTCTCGGCACATAGGGAACCGTCCACACGGCGGCCGTGCGGGCGAGTGTGAATTGTGGGGATTCAATGCCCCATGCGCCGCGGTTACGCTGCCCGGCACAAGACACCGTGGCGAGTGCGCTCAAATGTCCCCTTAATGGCACGCCGCCATTGACTCCCAAACGGACGGTTTTGCCGCTGTGACGACCGAGATCGAACGACTTCCGCCCCAGGATCTGGATGCCGAGCGCTCGTTGCTGGGCAGCTTGCTGATCGACTCGGATGCCGTCAGCACGGTGAGCGGAAAGATTCAGCCCGACGACTTCTACCGCGAGCAGCACCGCGCCATCTTCGAGGCCGTCACGAACATCGCCTCGCGCAATGAGCGCTCGGACTCGGTGACGGTATCGGACGAATTGCGCCGGACGGAGAGCCTGGAGCTCGCGGGCGGTCCGCCGTATATCGCCGACCTGATCAACGCCGTGCCGACGGCGTTCCACGTGGAGCACTACGCCTCCATCGTGCGGCGGACCGGCATCCTGCGGCGGATCATCCAGGCGGCGACGCAAATGGCGGGCGCGTCCTATCGCGCGGGGGCCGACCCCGACGACGTGCTGGACCTGGCCGAGAGCCTCATCTTCAGCATCGCCAACGAGATGGGGACGCGCGACTTCGAGTCGCTGCGCGCGGTGATGCACGTTTTCGAAGAGCAGCTGATGTTCCGGCTGCAACACCGAGGCGTCCTCAGCGGCGTGGCTACCGGCATCGGGGAGCTGGATCAGTTGACGGGCGGCCTGCAGCGCTCCGACTTGATCGTCCTGGCGGCGCGGCCGGGAATGGGGAAGACCGCGTTTGCGCTGCAATTGGCGCTGCACGCCGCCATGCACAACGACGTTCCGGTGGGATTCTTCGCGCTGGAGATGCCGGGGCATCAGCTGGCGCAGCGGATCGTGGGCAACCGCGCCAGGGTCGACTCGATGCGGATTCGCGACGGCGAACTCAACGACGCCGAGATTGCCAAGGCCGTGGCGGCGATGGCCGAACTCGCCGAATACCCGATCCTGATCGACGATTCGCCGTCGCTGACGGTGCTCGAGCTGCGGGGCAAGGCCCGGCGCATGCACCTGGAACACACCATTGGGCTGCTGATCGTCGACTATCTGCAGCTGATGAGCTCCGCAACCTATCGCGACAATCGGGTGCAAGAGATCACCGAGATCACCCGCTCGCTCAAGTCGCTGGCCCGCGAGCTCAACATCCCCGTCGTGGCCTGCGCCCAGCTCTCGCGCGCCGTCGAGCAGCGGCCCAACCCCACGCCCCGGCTGTCGGACCTGCGCGAAAGCGGGTCGATCGAGCAGGACGCTGACGTCGTAGTCTTCCTGCACGAGCCCGAGCGCGACGACGAGGTGATCGGCAAGCCCGTGGACCTGCGCCTGACGATTGCCAAGCAACGCAACGGGCCGGTCGGTGAAATGAACCTGCGCTTCATTCGCTCGCTCGGGCGATTCGAGGAAGTCGCCGAGCGGTCGCTGTAGGGCCGCCAGAGGAGACCGTCATGGCCGAATTGCCCCAGGGTCGAGACTTTCGCGTACCGCCCGTAATCCACGTCGGCGAAGGCGCCCTGTCACGGCTGCCGGAGACCCTGACCGACCTGGGTATCCAGCGTGCGGTGCTGGTGACGGATCGCGTGCTCGCCGGGGGACCGTGGATGCCCGTCCTGCAGGCGTATGCGGCCGAGGCCGAGGTCGAGGTGACCGTCGACGATGCGCTGGGGGCGGAGCCCACCACGGACGACGTGGACCGCGCGCTGGGGCACATTCGCGCGAGCAATGCGGATGGCGTGATCGCGTTCGGCGGCGGCAGCGCCATCGATACGGCCAAGTCGGCGGCCGTCCTGGCGGGCAATCCGGGTGGGCTGCCCGACTACGAGGGCTACGAGCGAATTCCTCGTCCGGGGCTGCCGGTGATCGCGATTCCCACCACGGCCGGCACGGGCGCGGAAGTGACGCGCGGCGTGGCGGTCACGGACCCGGTGCGCGACGTGAAGATGCTGCTGATGAGCGCGCAGCTGGTGCCGGCGGCCGCCATCGTCGACCCGGCGCCGACCGTGAGCATGCCGCCGGGGGTGACGGCCTCCACGGGCCTGGACGCGCTGACGCACGCCATCGAGGCGTACGTTTCCCGCAAGAGCTATCCCCTCACGGACGCGTTGGCCATCGACGCCGTCACGCGCATTGCCGGGTCGCTGGCGCGGGCGTATGAGTGCCCCGACGACCTGGCGGCCCGCGACGCGATGGCGCGAGGCTCGCTGCACGCGGGCATGGCATTTCACAATTCCTCGGTGGCGCTGGTGCACGGCATGTCGCGGCCCATCGGCGCCCTGTTCCACGTCCCGCACGGGCTGTCGAACGCCATGCTGCTGCCGGCGGTGATGGCGTTCAGCATTCCCGGGGCCGTGGCGCGCTATGCCGACATCGGGCGAGCCATGGGCGCGGCCGGCGCCGGCGATACCGACGAGGAGGCCGCCGCGAGCGCCATGCGGATGGTGGAGGAGCTATGCGCCCAGGTCGAGGTGCCGACGCTTGCCGCCTGGGGCGTCGATCGCGCGGCGTTTCGAGGCGCCATGCCGAAGATGGCGCGCGATGCGCTGGCGAGCGGCAGTCCGGGCAACAATCCCCGGTTGGCCTCCGAGGCCGAGATCGTGGAGCTCTACGAGCAGGTGATCAGCCTCTGAGCCCGCAGGGGCCGGTTGGCGATGCCACGGTCAGCGGCCGAATCCGCCGATATACTCGACTGAAGTAGCGGCCGCAAGCGGCCGACCCTCTTTGCTGCCATGGCCCTGGGCATTCTCAAACACCTCGTCGGCGACGATGCCGAGCGCACCGCGCGACAGCTCCGATCCCGCGTTGCCGAAATCAACGCGCTGGAACCGGAGACGCAGCGGCTATCGGACCGGGAGCTGCTTGGCGTAACGGATCAGTTGCGCGAGCGGCTGGACGCCGACGAGCCGCTGATCGATCTGCTGCCGGAGGCCTTTGCCGCCGTGCGCGAGGCCGTGCGCCGGCACACGGGCGAGCGCCAGTTCGACGTGCAGCTGATGGGCGGGATGGTGCTGCACGACGGCGACATCGCCGAGATGCGCACCGGTGAGGGCAAGACGTCGGTGGCGACCCTGGCGGCCTATCTCAACGCGCTGGAAGGCCGCGGGGTGCACATCGTGACGGTGAACGACTACCTGGCGGCGCGTGACGCCGGCTGGTACGGACGAGCCCTCGTCGAGCGGCTGGGGCTGACCGCCGGCGTGATCCAGCACGACCTGCCGCCGGACGACCGGCGCGCAGCCTATGCGGCCGACCTGACCTACGGCACGAACAACGAGTTTGGGTTCGACTACCTGCGCGACAACATGGTGCACGACCTGGCGCACCGGGTGCAGCGCGGGCTCAACTTCGCCATCGTGGACGAGGTCGACAACATCCTCATCGACGAGGCCCGGACGCCGCTCATCATCTCGGGGGCCGCCGAGGAATCCACCGACCAGTACTACCAGTTCGCGGCCCTTGTGACGCGCCTGGATGCGGCTACCGACTTCACGGTTGATCTCAAGCTCCGCGCCGTGTCGCTGACGGAGGTGGGCATCGCCAAGATGGAGCGGCTGCTCAAGGTCGACAACCTGTACGACGAGAAGTCTTTCCAACTCGTCCACTACCTGGAGCAGGCGCTGCGCGCGCAGGTGATGTACACGCGCGGCAAGGACTACGTGCTGTTTGCGAACGGCCAGGTCATCGATGGCCGCGACCGCCGGGCCGAGGTGGTGATCGTGGACGAGTTCACGGGACGCCTGATGCACGGGCGGCGGTTCAGCGACGGCCTGCACCAGGCCATCGAGGCCAAGGAAAACGTCGCCGTGCAACGCGAGAGCCAGACGATGGCCACGGTGACGTTCCAGAACTACTTCCGCATGTACGACAAGCTGGCCGGCATGACGGGCACCGCCAAGACGGAAGAGCAGGAGTTTCAGACCATCTACGACCTCAACGTGCGGGTGATCCCGACGCACAGCGAGATGATCCGGGACGACGCTCCCGACCTGGTTTATGCCTCGGCCAGGGCCCGTGACCGGGCCGTGATCGGCAACATCGTCGAGTCCTACCGCGAGCGACGCCCGGTGCTCGTGGGCACGACGTCGATCGAGAAGTCCGAGGAGCTGAGCGGCATGCTGCGGCGCGAGGGCGTGGTGCACAACGTGCTCAACGCGAAGTACCACGCGCAAGAGGCGCAGATCGTCGCCGAGGCGGGCCGGCTGGACGCGGTCACCATCGCGACGAACATGGCGGGCCGCGGCACGGACATCATCCTCGGCGGCCGGCCCGAGGGGCGTTCAGCCGCGCAGTGGCAGGGGGAGCACGACCAGGTCATCGAGCTTGGCGGACTGCACGTCATCGGCACCGAGCGGCACGACGCCCGCCGGATCGACAACCAGCTGCGCGGTCGTTCCGGCCGCCAGGGCGACCCGGGGGCAAGCCAGTTCTTCGTGTCGCTGGAAGACGAGCTGATGCGGCGGTTCGGCTCGGATCGGATCCAGGGGCTGATGCAGCGGCTCGGCGTGGAAGAGGATCAGCCGATCGAGAGCGGCATGGTGACGAAGGCGCTCGAATCCGCCCAGACCAAGGTGGAAGCCCACAACTACGAGACGCGCAAGTACGTGATCGAGTTCGACAACGTAGTGAACCGGCAGCGCGGCGTGATCTACCAGCAGCGCGATCGCATCATCAAGGCCGAAGACCTGGTCGACATGGTGGGCGAGATGCTCGAGCACGAGGTCGACCACCTGGTGGCGGCCCACGACATTTCTCCGCAAACCGAGCCGGAGGAGCTGGAAGAGCTGGTGCAGTCATATCTGGCGATCCCCGGCGGACCCGCCCGCGGCCTGCGGGCGGAGGACTTCGAAGGGCTGCGCGCGGATGACGTGCAAGAGGCGCTGCAAGCCCGCGCCCAGGACGACTGGCGCCGCAAGATCGACGAGTTGCCGGATGACACGGTGCAGCCGCTGCTGCGCTGGATCATGCTGCAGAACACGGACTATCTCTGGGTCCAGCATCTGACCGCCATCGAGGACGTGCGGCAGGGCATTGGGCTGCGCGCCTACGGGCAGCAGGACCCGCTGGTGGCCTTCAAGCGCGAGGGCTTTCAGATGTTCGAGCAGCTGATGACCACCATGCAGTCCGACATACTGCGGCGCGTGTTTCGGGCGCAGGTGCAGCAGCAGCTCCCGGCCGGCACCGTCCTCTCGCGCCACCGGGAGCAAGCCGCCGCCGCGGCGGCGGCCGCGGGGAGCGTGGCGAATCGAGCGAACGGCAGCGGCCGGGGCCAGGCGCCGCGGCTGACGCGCCGCGAGCGCCGACGCCGGGAGCGTGACGAGAAGAAGCGCGCCAAGCGCCAGGCGCGACGCGGCAAGAAAGTCCGGTCGGGCTAAGCCGCCGCGCCATGCCAGCCGCTCTCGAAGCCGCCGACGTTTTGCAGTCCGCACGCTCGCTGTGCGACCGGGTGCGTGACTTTCGGGGGCATCTTTGACCTCGCCGCCAACGCCAAGCGCCTGGCCGAGCTAGAGGCGCAGATCGCCGAGCCCGAATTCTGGGGAGACCAGGTCCGGGCCCGCGACACCATGCGCGAAATCACGCGCCTGAAGTCGCAGATCGAGATTTGGGACGAGCTTGAAGCGGCAGCCGCCGAGGTCCTGGAGCTCGCCGAGCTGGCCGAGGCGGACGACGCCGACATGCTCGCCGACGTGTCAGCCGAAGCATCCGCGCTGACTCGCCGCCTCGATGCGCTGGAGACGCAGCTGCTGCTCGGCGGAGAATTCGACGCCCACGATGCATTTCTGTCGATCCAGTCCGGGGCGGGCGGCACGGAGAGCCAGGACTGGGCCGAAATGCTGCTGCGCATGTATTCGCGCTGGGCCGAGCGGCGCAAGTGCCGCGCCGCCGTCATCGAGGTATCGCCCGGCGAAGAGGCCGGCATCAAAAGCGCGACGGTGCAAATCGAGGGCGAGTTTGCCTATGGGTACCTCAAGGCCGAGCGCGGCGTGCATCGGCTGGTGCGCCAGTCGCCGTTCGACGCCGGCAACCGGCGCCACACCTCGTTTGCCCGCGTGGACGTGATTCCGGTGTTGGAAGCGGCCGGCGACGTCGAGATCGACCCGGCCGACCTCCGCGTCGAGACGTTTCGGGCCGGCGGTCACGGCGGGCAATACGTCAACAAGACCGATTCGGCGGTGCGCATCACGCACCAGCCGTCGGGCATCGCGGTGAGCTCCCAAAACCAGCGGTCGCAGCACCAGAACCGCGAGGTCGCCATGCAGGTGCTGCGCGCCCGGCTGCTGGAGCGCGAGATTGCCGCCCGCGAGGCCGAGCAGGTGCGGCTGCGAGGCGACCTGAAGGCCGTGGACTTTGGCAGCCAGATCCGCTCGTACGTCCTGCACCCCTACCGCATGGTCAAGGACGTGCGCACCGGCGTGGAGGTGGGCAACGCGCAAGCGGTGCTTGACGGCGATCTGGATGTCTTCATCGATACCTACTTGCGAGCGACGGCGCCTTCGACGGTGGAGCGCTCGTCATGAGGCGGCGCATCATCCGAGGCCCGCTCGTCGCGATGCTGGTAGCCCTGGCGCTGGTGGGAGCATGGACCGCGCCGGCGGCGGCGGAAGTCGATGCGGCGGTGCTCACCGCGGACGTGAACTTCGGCACCGGCATCACATTTCGCCTGGAAATGCCGCATGCGGACGCGGCGCCTGCCGGCGTCGAGGTGCGCTACGGGCTTCCGGACGGCATCGTGGTCCGCCGGTCGACAGCGGAATTCGCGGTGGCCGACGGGCTCTTGCGCGCCGCGTACGCCTGGGAACCTCGCGTCCCGCTGGTGGTCGGCACCGAGGTCGAGTACCGGTTCGTGATTCGTGCGGCCGATGGGTCGGAGATTCGAACCGCGCCGGCGGCCGTGAGCTATTTCGACGTGACGCTGCCCTGGACGACTGCGAGCGAAGGCATGGTCGAGATCTGGTACTACGCCGGCGGCGAGGCGGTCGAGACGGACGCGCGGGCCGGCATTCGCGCGGCCCTGGACATCATGCGCCACAGTTTCGGCGCCGAGCTTGAGCGACCCACGCGGCTGATCCTGTACGCCGACATCGGGCATATGCGCCGGGACCTGGGAGGCGGGGCGAGTCCGTGGGTCGGCGGGGCCGCGATCGCGGACTTGAACGTCACCGTGCTGCATGCCCCGGCGGCCGATCGCGATCCGCTCGACCTCCAGGCCACGGTTGCGCACGAGATCACCCATATCGTCCTGGAACATCGCACGAGAAACCCATTTGGAGGATTGCCCGCCTGGCTCCATGAGGGTCTGGCCACGACCGTGGAGGCGGAGATCAACGAGCGATTCGCCTACGGCGACATCATGACGAGGCTCGTTGCCCAGGGCGATTTCGTTTCGCTCCGCGGCATCACCGGCAGCTTCCCGGCGGACAGCCGAGCGGCCGTGAACGCGTATGCCCAGAGCAACTCGCTCGTCACGTACATCATCGAGACCTGGGGCCAGGAAGGCGTGGCGCGATTGCTGGAAGCCTACGCAGGCGGCGTGTCCGACGACGAGGCGGTGCAGGCGGCGCTGGGCATCTCGCTCGACGAGCTTGATCGCGCGTGGCTGGGAAGCTACGGCGTGGAGAGCCCGTCATTTGAATCCCTGACGCAGCCCGAGGTCGCCGCCGCGATGGCGCCACCGGACGGCGAAGGGACGCCACCCGCCCGCTCGACGTCCGAGCCCGTCGTTGCCGCCGCGGCCGCGATTGCCGTCATCGCCGCCGCGGCAACCGTGCTCGTCGTCCGGCGCGGACGCATCGCGCGCGGATATGCTCGGTACTAACGTGAGCCGGGACGCCATTTCTCAGCATCACCGGGCATCGATGGGTGCACGGCGCGGGCGACGGCCATGATCGTTCTGGAGGACGTGCACAAGGTCTATCCCAACGGCACGCAAGCGCTCAACGGCGTGAGCCTCGAGATTCCCGAGCGTGACTTTGCCTTCCTGGTCGGTCCCAGCGGCGCGGGCAAGACGACCATCATTCGGCTGATCAACCGCGACGAGACCGTCACCACCGGCAGCGTGTTCGTGGAAGCCACCGACGTGACCCGGCTGCGGCGCCGCGACGTTCCCCAGCTGCGGCGGCGCGTGGGCGTGATCTACCAGGACTACAAGCTGTTGCCCTCGCTGACGGTCCGGCAGAACGTCGAGTTCGTGCTCAAGGCCACCAACGAGTTCGATCACCTGTCCGACGGGCTGGTGGAGGAGACCCTGGCGACGGTGGGACTCACCCGGCGGACCAACCACTACCCCCATCAGCTCTCGGGCGGCGAGCAACAGCGAACGGCCATCGCGCGCGCGCTGGTGCGGCGGTGCCCGATATTGGTGGCCGACGA
This sequence comes from Chloroflexota bacterium, assembly GCA_022821905.1. Classification (GTDB taxonomy): domain Bacteria; phylum Chloroflexota; class UBA11872; order UBA11872; family UBA11872; genus JAJECS01. Next base: position 80,109 of record JAJECS010000013.1, read on the forward strand.
GCCGACGGGAAATCTCGACCAGGAATCCGGCTGGGAAACCATCCAGCTTCTGGTCCAGTTGAATGCGCGGGGCACCACGGTGGTGATCGCCACCCACAACCGGATGCTGGTCGACACGATGCGGCGGCGCGTGATTGAAATCGAGCGCGGGCGGGTGGTTCGGGACGAGCCCGAGGGTGGCTACTATGGCTAGGCTGCACGTCGCGCGCTACCTGCTCGGCTCGGCGCTCACGGGCCTTTGGCGCAACCGCACCATGACGGGCGGCGCCATCGTCACCACGGCCATCATGCTCATCACGCTGGCCGGGTTTCTGGCCATCAACGACACCCTGAACCAGATGGTGACGGCGCTGGGACGCAAGAGCAACCTGATTGCCTATGTGCGCGACGAGGCGCGCCCCACGCAGGTGATGGCGATCATCGACGATCTGCGGACGCGGCCCGGCGTCGGCGAAGTCCAGTTCGTGTCCAAGGAGGACGCGCTCGCGATTTTCGAGTCGCGGTTCGTGGATCAGCGCGACATCCTGGACGTGTTGCAGAGCAACCCCCTGCCCGCCAGCGTCGAGCTGCGCCTGAACGATCCATCCGTGGTGCCCGACCTGGCGCAGGAATTGCAAACGATGACCACGGTCTTTGACGACGTGGTGGTGCCGCTGGACGTGGTCGAAGAGGTGATTGGGATTTCCAACCTGGCCCGGGTGGCCGGCTCGGTGATCATCATTGCCCTGACCGGCGTGACGCTGTTCGTGATTGTCAACACCATTCGGATCGCGGTGTTCGCGCGGCGCCAGGAGATTGAAATCATGAAGCTGGTCGGCGCGACCGACTGGTTCGTGCGCGGTCCGTTCGTGGCCGAAGGCGCGATCATTGGCGGCGTCGGGGCCGGCATCGCGGCCATTGCGCTGGTGGTGCTCTACGCGCAGGCGGCGCCGGTGGTCACGCGGATCGTGTCCTTCCTGCCGGTGTCGACGGACACCGATTTCGTGCGCAACCTGGCGGTCTTTACGTTGCTCGTGGGGCTGATCGTCGGGAGCCTGGGCAGCTATTTCTCGGTTCGCCGCTACCTGTCGGTGTGAGGCGCGCCGCGTGATCGTGCTGCAGTCGGTCACCAAGAGCTATGGCGACGTGCGGGCGGTGAACGGCGTCACGCTGGCGATCTCGCGCGGCGAGTTCGCGTTTCTGATGGGAACGAACGGCGCGGGCAAGACCACCCTGCTGCGTCTGATTTCCCGCGAGGAGCAGCCGGATGCCGGCGTGGTCCTCGTTGGGGGCGGCAATACCGCCGAGATCACCGGGCCGGGGCTGACGCGGCTGCGGCGGCGCATGGGCGTGGTCTACCAGGACACGCGCTTGCTGCCGAACGCCACGGTTGCCGAAAACGTCGCGCTGCCGCTCCGCGTGCGGGGCATGGGCGGCTCGTCCGTCGCGTCGGATGTGAATGCCGTGCTCGAACGCGTGCGACTGGCCGACAAGGAGGCGCGCTTCCCCCGGGAGCTTTCGGGCGGCGAGCAGCGCAAGGTGGCCATCGCGCGCGCAGTGGTCGCGAATCCGGAGATTCTGCTCTGCGATGAGCCGACGGAGAGCCTGAGCGCCGAGCGGGCGACGGAGATCGTGGACCTGCTGCTGGACATCAACGCCGACGGCGTGACCACGGTGGTCGCCACGCACGACACGGGCACGGTGAACCGCCTACGCCGGCGCGTGATCCACATGGACAACGGCTGCGTGCAATCGGACACGTTGGTTGGGTCGGCAGCTCCGCCGCCCGCCACGAACGGCCCGAGCTAAGCCCGCTTGGGCATAATGGGCGCCCCCGGGTGCGCCACCGTGTGCTGCGCCACTGACCCTGACGCAGCGCTGCGCTAGGGTTTTGGGGCGACATCGCCAAGGGCTCCTCGCATGAATCGCAACCTGCGGACGGCCGTGCTGATTGCGGTCGCCGTCGTTGCCCTATGCGCGGTGTTCGGCGCGGGCTTCGTTACCGGGACCATCGCGGGGGACCCGGAACCTCGACCCCAGGCCCAGCTCGCCGGCGCCGTTCCCCCCGACCTCCCCGCCGATGTTGACGCAGACCAGGAAGTCCGTCCGCTGGCCTTCCCGACCGCCGGCGCTCGGCCCGAGACGCCGGCCGAGTTCGAGGACATCGATTTCGATCTGTTCTGGGAGGCGTGGACGGTCATCCAGAACCACTACTACGGCGGTCCGCTCGACCCGGAGATTCTGCGGGAGGGCGCGATTCGCGGTCTGGCGACCGCGACCGAGGATCGTCACACCGTCTACCAGAACTTTGAGGAGGCCGAGCGGTCGCGCGAGCGAATTCGCGGCAGCTTCGTGGGCGTGGGCATTCGCATCGAGCTGCGCGACGAGACACCGTTTGTGCTCACGCCGCTGCCCGACTCACCAGCTGAGCGTGCCGGGATTCGCGCCAATGAGTTTGTCGTCGCGGTCGATGGCGTGTCCACGCGCGGGATGGCGCTGGACGAATTCGGCAGGCGCGTGCGCGGCGAGGAGGGGACTACGGTGGTCCTCACGATGCAGCCCGAGGGCAGCGAGACCACGCGCGACGTCAGCGTCGAACGCGGGCGCGTTCTGGTGCCGTCAGTCACGAAGGATCGGTTCGACGAGATCGGCTACGTGCGAATCGCCAATTTCGGCAGCCGCACGTCCAGGGAGCTCCGTGAAGCCCTGGACGAGCTCCGGTCGGAAGACATCACCGCCCTGGTGCTGGACCTGCGCAACAATCCAGGTGGTCTGCTCGACACGAGCGTGCGGGTTTCGGCCCAGTTCCTGGCCAGGGGCCAGACCATCCTGATCCAGGATCACCGCCATGAGGGACGCACGCGCTGGCGGGTGCAGGACGATGGGGGCGATACGACGACGCCCATGTTGGTGCTCGTCAATGGCGGATCGGCCAGCGCTTCCGAAATCGTGGCGGGCGCACTCCAGGCGCACGGTCGCGCACAGTTGATGGGCGAAGAGACCTTCGGGAAGGGCTCGATGCAGGAGTTGCATCGGCTGTCGGACGAGTCCGTGATGCGGGTGACGAGCGGAATCTGGATCACGCCGAACGACGTCAATCTCAACGACATGGGACTCACGCCGGACCTGCCGCGCGCATCGTCCGACGGTCCCTACGGCGGTGACGACGACGAGCTGCTGGCGGCGGCGCTAAGCCGACTCCGCGCGGACCGCATTCCGGAGGTGGACCCCAGGCGGCCGTGACCGCGGCAGGCGGCTGACGGGGCGGGGATCGGGGCCGCCGTGCGCCCGCACCGAGGCTGCCAGCCTTCGGTTATCCGCTTGGCGGCACCGCCTGCGCGTCGCCGGGTATCACCACCGTAAGCCGTACGCTGAACCCACGAGGCACGCGCGCGCCGGCGCCGGGCTCCTGTTCCATGACCTGCTCGTCGGTCACGCCCGCCGTGGGCAGCCTGGTGAGGGCGCCGATGAACAAGCCGCGGTCGAGCAGCTCGCGCTCGGCCGCCGCGGCCGACAATCCGCGCAGCTCGGGCACCTCGATCTCACCCACGCGAACGACGGTCAACTCCACCTCGCTCCCACGGGCGAGTGACGCGCCGGATGCAGGATGCTGGGACTCGACCACCCCGTTCGGCACGCTGCCGGTCTCCTTGTAGACGACCTCGGCCAGCGCGAGCCCGGCGAGCTCCACGGCGCGGCGCGCGTCGTCTTCGGACCTGCCGGCGAGCGGCGGCACGGTGACGGTTTCGACGCCGCGGCTGAGGTGCAGCACAACGGCCGAGCGCCGATTGATCACGCTTCCGGCGATTGGATCCTGTCGCAACACGTGGTCGGCCGGCACGTCGCGGCTAAACGCTGCGACCTCCAGCACCTGGAAGCCACCGGCGGCGAGTCGGGCGCGCGCCTCCGCCGCGGCGAGACCGACCACGCTGGGAACGGCCGCCTGCGGTCGTCCCAAGCTCAACGTGGCCCGCAGCGGCTCCTCGGTGCTCCGGAGGCTGCCCGCATCCGGCGTTTGCCGGCTGACCAAACCCTCCGCGACGGTTTCGCTGAAGTCTTCGTCAAACACGATCCGGAACTCCGCGTCGGCCGCGGCGGCTTCGGCGGCCGACCGGGTGAGCCCCAGCAACTCCGGCACGGTCGCTTGAGCGGCGCGGCCGTCGTCGGCTCGCGGGACCAGCAACGCCTCGGGGTTGGCCGCCTCCGGCGCCGGGGCCAGGAGAAGCTGGGCCTCGCCCAGGATCTCGTCCACGCCTTCGACCGGATTGCCGAGGGCCGCCAAGATGAGGGAAAAGGCCACGGCTCCGGCCGCCGTGACCCCGAGCAGCAGCCAGGCGCGCGGTGAGGCCGTGCGGCTTTCAGGAGCCGGCCGACGGGCCACCGGCACGCGCCGGCGCCGGCCCATGGGACGCCGCGGGGTGCGCGCCAGCAGTGCAGCCCATCTCCGGCTCGGGCTACGCCCGGTCATGCTCGTTCCTGTGCCGGCTAGGTGAGCGACGGCGCTTTCGCGGAGGCTGCCCGGCCGTTCGCGGCATGGTGACCGTTGGCGGCCTGATGCCCGTTCACACCGTTTGCCGCAGCGCCGTTCAGCGACAGCGAGAGCAGGTCCGAGACGCCGTCCTCGTGCATGGTCACCCCGTAAATCGCCGCCGCCGACTCAACCGTGATGGCGTTGTGCGTGATCACGAGGAGTTGGCTCCGATCGCCGAGCTTGTGGAGCTGGCGGCAGAAGCGCGCGACGTTGGCATCGTCGAGCGCGGCGTCGACCTCGTCGAGCACGCAGAACGGACTCTGCCGCACGTGCAGCAGGGCCATGATCAACGCCGCGGCCACGAGCGCGCGCTCGCCGCCCGAGAGAGCGGCCAGCTCTTGCTTCCGGCGGCCGGGGAGCTTGACGTGGAACTCGACGCCCGTGGTCTCGACGTCATCGGGGGTGGTGAGCGCCATCGTGGCCGAGCCGCCGCCGAAGAGCTCCCGGAAGAGGCGGCTGAAGTGGGCGTTGATTTCGTCAAATGTGGTGACGAATTGGCTGTGGAGCTCCCGCTGCAGGCGGGCCGTGAGGGCCCGCAGGTTCGCCTCCGCCCCTTCGAGATCGGCAATCTGCGACCGCGCATCGTCGACGCGCGCCTGCTGCTCGCGGTAAGCCTCGGGCGCCAGCGGATTCAGCGGACCCAGCTCCGCGAGGTCCCGCCTCAGGTCGGCGGCCCGACGCTCGACGCGTCCGAGCGGCTCGTCGAGACGCTTCGGCGTCAGGTCCGCGAGACCCAGATCGTCGCGAGCGGCGCGCCGCAACTCGGCCTGCCGCTCGGCCAGCCGCTCGGTCTCGCGCTGGGCCGCGGTAAGGTCCTCGCCCACGCGCCGCTCTTCGTCCGCCCGCTGAGCGGCCTGCAAGTGGAGACGCTGAGCGGTCAGGCGGACCTCGAGCAGCTGACGCTCCGCGGCCCGCGCGGCCTCACGCGCGGCCTCGGCCGCCGCTACGGCGTCGTCGTGCTCCGCGCCGATCGCGTCGCGCTCCTGGCGCGTGGCGGCTCGGGTAGCGGCGATTTCATCGGCGAGCGCCGTCACCTGCTCACGCTCGGCGGTCACTTGTTGCAGCGATGCCGCGCGCGTCACGCTCCGGGCGCGGAGCTCGGCCACACGCGCCGTGTCGGCCCGCTGGTCCGCGGCAGCCGCGGCGTGCTCGCGCTCCACTGACGCGAGGTCAGCCGGGCCTTGCGCGGGCGAGCTTGACTCCGCCGGCAGCGCGTTGCGGGCGCGCTCGACATCCTCGCGCTCATCCGCCAAGCGCTTGAGCTCGGCGTCCAGGGCGGTGAGACGCGCCGCGGCGTCGGCATGCCGCTCCGCCAGCGTGGTGGCCCGGGCCGAGACGCGTTCCGTCGCCACCGCGGCCACGGTCAGCGCCTCACGCGCCGCAGCGTGCGCGGCGGTCCGCTCGGCGCGGGATGCGCGCGCGGCATCGGCGCGCGCCGTGGCTGCCTGGGCCGACTCCGATGCCGCCTCCAGTGCCCGCGCCGACTGGTCGCGATCCCGGCCCGCCTGCGTGATGGCTTCGGCAATGCGCTCCAGCCGTTCGGCGATGGGATCGGCGGTCACTTCCGTCGCGCCGACTCGAATTGACCCGTCCGCGTCGATGGCGGCGCCCGCGAGGGCCACGATCATGGGCATCGGACCGTTGTCGGCGTGGGCCGCACGCACGCGCAGCGCCGCATCCAGATCGGCCACGACGACGATCCGCCGCAGGAGACGACGGAGCCTGTCGTCGGTGAGATTCACGTAGGCGTCGAGGCTGCCGAGCACGTCGGGGTCCGCTCGCATGCCGTCCGAGATTTCCGGCGCACCGGAGGCCTCGAGGAGACGCAGGCGCGCCGGGGCGAGGTCCAGCGCCCGAATGGCGGCGACGGCGGCCGATAGGTCGGCGCGATCGCGAACCATCCAGTCGTTCAGCGCATCGGACAGCGCGGCCTCGAGCAGCGGTTCCTTGCACCTGAGCGCGTCCGGCAGCAACTCGCGAAGCCGTCCCAGGACGCCGGGCACTCGGTCGCGCAGCGCCGCGTCGGTCGGCCCAGCTTCCCGCTTTGACGCCTGCGCGGTGAGCAGGGCGCGCCGCTCGGCGCGGAGAGTTTCCAGCCGGCCGGCGCGGTCGGCCAGCAGACGCTCGGCGGCTGCGAGGTCATTGGCCCGCGCTTGCTGGGCAGCGTGCGCGGCGCCGGCCTCGGCTTCGGCCGCTTGGTCGTCCGCCGCGGCTTGCTCCACGCGTCGCCGCGCGCCCGCCACCCGCTGAATACTCGCCGCTGCCTCCTCGTCCGCCGCATGCTGGGCGTGCGCCAGGGTGGCCTGCTCGCCGGCAAGGCGGGATTTCTCATTCGTGAGCTGATCGGCGCGCTCACGCACCATGGCGTCGCGGGCCGTGAGCTCGGCGACCTTGCTGGCATGCGCGTGCCGGGCGTCGGCCGCCGCTCGCGCATCGGCGAGCGCCGCGGCAAGGCGCTCCAGTCGCTCGGCGCGACCTTCGACCCGCAGCGCAAGATCCTGGCGCGTGCGGTCCTCCTGGGTGGCTTCAGCTTCCAGCGCCGCCTCGCGGGCGCCGAGGGCCTGGGCGCGCGTGGGTACGTCGGCGGCGCGCGCCTCCAGATGCACCAGGCGTTCGCGCAACTGGTGCTGACGAGCCTCGAGGGCGCCCAGGGCGCCGGCAGCCGCGGTTTCGTCCTCGCGTCGCCGGCGCAGTTCGGAGTCATGGCTCTGCGCGTCCAGATCGGCTGCCGACGCTTGCCGTCGCAACTCGTCGGCGGGAGTTGCCGTGAGCGCCGCCATCCGCCGCGCCACGGTCTGCTCGCGCTCCTCGGCTTCGGCGATCTGCCGACCGACGGCATCCAGCCGGTGCCGCAGCAGCGCCACCCGAGCGGCCCGCAGCTCGGATTCGAGCTCCCGCCCATGCTCCGCGATCTCGGCCTGGCGCCGGAGAGTTTCAAGCCCCGGCTCGATCTCGGCCACGAGATCGCGCAATCGCTCCAAGTTGCGACGCGTCCCGGCGAGACGCCGCTCGGCCTGGTCGCGGCGGGCCTGGAACCTGCCAATGCCCGCCACCTCTTCGAGGAAGCTGCGCCGCTCCTCCGGACGCTGCCGCAGCGTCGCGTCGATCTGACCCTGGCTCACAATCGAGGCGCCGCCGGCCCCGATCCCGCCCGCGCTCATCAGGTCGACAATGTCGCGGAGCCGCACCCGGGCGCCGTTGAGGGTGTATTCACTCTCTCCGGACCGAAACAGCCGGCGGCCGACGACGACTTCGGCGTATGGCGTGGGCAGCCAGGCGTCGGCGTTGTCGAATACCAACAGCACCTCGGCCATGCCCGTGCGCGGGCGCGACGCGGTGCCGCCAAAGATCATCTCCTCGGACCGGCGGACGCGAAGGGTTCGCAGCGTCTGTTCCCCGAGCGCCCAGCGGATGGCGTCGGCGAGGTTGCTCTTGCCGGAGCCATTGGGACCGACGACGGCGGTTACCCCGTGCGGCAGCTCGACCACGGTGCGCCGCGAAAAGGTCTTGAAGCCTTGCAACTCAATGCGTCGCAGATGCACCGGTCAACCGCTCCCGTTCAACAGACGAAGCGCGGCGCGCGCCGCGTCCTGCTCGGCCCGCTGCTTACTCGATCCTTCGCCCTCAGCCAGCTGCTCATCGTCGACCGTGACGGCCATGCGGAAGCGGCGGTCATGGTCGGGCCCGCTCGCGTCGACGAGCTCGTAGACCGGGGTCGCCGCGCGCTCGACGTGCAGCCGCTCTTGCAGCTGCGTCTTGTAGTCCTTCTGTGGACCAGCGCGGCCGCGCGCGCCGAGCGCGTCACTCACAAAGGGAGTGATGAAGTCCCTGGCCGCTTCCAGCCCGGCGTCGAGATAGACGGCGCCGATCAGGGCCTCGAATGCGCGGCCGAGCACCGAGGAGCGTTTGCGGGCGCCGGTCATTTCGGCGCCGCGCCCGAGCATCAAATGCGCCCCAAGGCCAAGCGTCTTGGCGAAGCCGGCCGCGGCGTTCAGATTGACGAGCGACGCGCGGGCCCGGGTCAGCTCCCCTTCGTCATAGTCGGGATGACGCTGGTACAGCAACTCGGTCGTCACGAGGCCGAGAACGGCGTCGCCCAGGAATTCCAGCCGCTCGTTGGAATCGGTTGGCGCCAGGTCGGCTTCGTTGATGAGCGAGCGATGCACCAACGCCTGCCGCAAGAGAGCGGGGTTGGCGAACCGAACGCCCATCTGCGCCTGGAGCGCTTCCGGCGCCTCATGGGGCGCGGGGTCAGCGGCCGGCGCAGCCATGGAACACCTGCGCAGTGGCAGCGGCTGAACGAAGGGTGGGTGGGACGAATGGGCGAGTGGCCGTGCGGGAGGGCCGCGAACTCAGACGATGACCTCCTTGCCCCCCTGCTAGGTCTGCGCCGCCGGAACCGGATAGACCGGCGCACACCACGATCGGTAGCGGGCGTTTCCGCCACGCACGATGTCAAAGTATAAGTCCTGGAGCGCGCGCGTGATTGGGCCGATGCCGCCGTCACCGATCACGCGCCCGTCAACCTCGCGCACGGGCGAGATCTGCGCGCCCGTGCCAACCAGGAACAGCTCGTCGGCAATGTAGAGCTCGGTGCGGTCGACGCTCCGCTCGACGGAATCGACTTGCAGCTCGTCGCGAGCAATCTGGATGATGGTGCGTCGCGTCACGCCCTCGAGGATGTCGTCGCTCACGGCCGGCGTGACCAGGACGCCGTTGCGCACGAGAAACACGTTCTCGCCGGTTCCCTCGCTCACGTGGCCGTCTTCGGTGAGCATGATGGCCTCGTCGAATCCCGATTCGACGGCCTCGGTCTTGGCGACGGAGGAGTTGACGTACAGCCCGGCCACCTTCCCGCGAGCCGGGATCATGTTGTCGTTGATCCGCCGCCACGACGCGACGGTGCAGCGAATCGGCACCTCGACGTCCAGGTAGGGTCCAAAGGGCACGGCGAACATGGTGATCTCGTCATCGATGAGCGCGGGGCCGTTGGCGGTCGGCTTCACCATGCTCAAGCCGATTTGCTGGGTCGACTTGTAGACCAGCGGGCGCACGTAGACGTCCTCGCGAAACTCGCCCGACCGCACGACCGCGCAGGCGATGTCGACCAATTCGTCGTCGGTATGCGGGATCGCCATGCGCAGGATCTTGGCGGACTGCCGCAGACGCTCGAAGTGCTCCCGCGCGCGGAAGAGGTACATCTGGCCGTCGTCGTCGTTCCAATAGCCGCGGATGCCCTCGATTACGCCGGTCCCATAGTTGAGCGCGTGCGTCATGACGCTCACCTTGGCGTCAGCGAAATCTACAAGCGAGCCCTGAAAAAAAGCCTTCACGGTCGGGTCCTAGGCGCGGAGGGCACGCACGACGGCGTGCGGCGGGCTGCAATAAAACAGCCAATTGAACCGCGGCGAGCTTAGCATCTAGGGCCCTGCACCCGGCTCTGCGCCGTAGCTTCGCCGGCGCAGAAAGACGAGCTCGCCGCGCAGGTCGGTGGTCGCGTGGTAGGCCTCGAAGCCCCACTTCTCATACAAGCGCCGAGCGTAGGCGTTGGGGCCGTCAACGCCGATGGTGAGAACGTCGGCGCCGCGCGCCTCGGCTTCGCGGGAGGCGGCGCGGGTCAGGGCTTCGGCAATGCCCAACCGTCGGAACGACGGCGACACGATGAGCGTATGCAGGTATGCGGCTCGCCGTCCGTCCGCGATGCCGCGGTCGAGATGTCGATGCCGGATCCACATCTGTGCGACGAGCGTTCCATTAAATGTCGCCACAAGGCCGGACTGGACGTCTTGGCGTTGCTCGTCGAAGTACCGCCGCAGCACGCGCCGCTGGGTGAGCCGCCGCTCGGGACCCCACAACTCGCTCATGGGCTCGAGATCGTCGGGCGCGGCGGGCCGTATCTCGATGGGCGTGTCGATGGTCACCCGATGCGATCCGTCGGCCGCGACTTCGATTGTCACGGCGACGGGGCTTCGGGGACGCCGATGGCGCCGTCGCGTTCGAGGCGCTCCATCTCCGCGGCGTCTACGCCGAGCAGTTCCCGCAGCAAGGGTCGCGTGTGGGCGCCCAAGGCTGGAGCCGGATCTCCAAGGTCAATCTCCACGCCCGACGCCTTGATTGGGGCGCCGGGCACCGGCAGCCGACCGACGTGCGGCTGATCCATCTCCACGATCATGTCGCGGGCGCGCAGGTGGGGGTCGTTCAAGAGATCCGACATGCGGTTGACTTTCGCACAGGGGATGCCGGCCTCGAGCAGCAGGTTCAGCCAGTGGTCCGTCCCGTGCGCCCGCAGGACGCCCTCCATGGCAACGGCCAGCTCTTCGGCGCGCTCGGCGCGAAGGGCATTGGTGGTGAACCTCGCGTCGTCCGCCAGGGCCGGTGACCCGAGCGCGGCACACAGCCGCCGCCAGAGCGCGTCGTTGCCGCAGGCGATCACAATCTCTCCGTCGGCGGTGGCGAAGGTGCTGAAGGGCGCAATGGCGGGGTGGCGATTGCCGATGGGGCCGGGGTCCTCGCCGCTGACCCAATAGCGCGCCATGGCGTTTTCGACCACGGCCACCACCGCGTCCATCATCGCGAGGTCGACGTGGCAGCCCTCGCCGGTGCGTTCGCGGCGTTGGAGCGCGGCCAGCGCGGCGACGGTCGCGTAGAGCGCGGGAACGATGTCGCCCAGGGAAGCTCCCACGCGCGTGGGGCCGCCCCCGGCGGGTCCGGTGATGCCCATCAGACCGCCCATGGCCTGGATGATGACGTCGTAGGCCCCGCGATCACGGTAGGGACCGACCTGGCCGAAGCCCGAGAGCGAGACGTAAACGATGTCGGCGTTTCGCTGCTGGACCGCCTCGTACCCGAGCCCAAGCCGTTCGAGCGTGCCGGGTCGGTAGTTCTCGACGAGCACGTCGGCGCGATCCGCGAGACCGAGCGCCAATTCGACCGCCCGCGGGTGCTTGAGGTTGAGCGCCACGCTCTCCTTGCCGCGGTTGATGCTGGCGAAGTAGAGGCTGTGGCCGTCGACGAAGGGTCCCATGCCGCGGGCCTCATCGCCCTCGGGGCTCTCGATCTTGATCACGCGCGCGCCCAGATCGGCCAGCGTCATGGTGCAGAACGGGCCGGCAAGTACCCGCGTGAAGTCGAGCACCAGGGCGCCGTCGAGGAATCCGGCCATCAGGGACTCGTCCAGACCCGCCGTGGCCGAATCACGACGCGGTGGTGCGCGCGGCGCGGATGCGCTGCAGCAGCCATCCCTGGACGCCGACCATGCGCTGCGCCGAGTAGAGCGCGAATACGGCGAACAAGATGCGCAAGCCGAAGGCGGGAATGAACTGGGCAAACTGCGCGCCCACGGCGCCGCCCACGATGCCCCCGGCGGCGATGTATAGGGCCCAGCGGAAATCGACATTGCCCTGGCGGAAGTGCTGCGCGGCGCCGGAGATCGCGGTCGGCACGATGACGGCCAGCGAGATGCCCTGGGCGACGTGCTGCTCGATGCCCATCACGATGACCATGGCGGGAACCATGACGATGCCGCCGCCCACGCCCATGGTCCCGGCCACCAACCCGGTGACCGTGCCGGCGATCAGCGCCGCGACGATGACCTGGAGTCCTTCCATTTGCCCGAACATGGCGGCGCTCTGGGCCGAGAGCAGCAGGCGAATCGCCGTGAGCATGAGGAGCACGGCGAACCCGCGCCGCAGGACCGTGGCGTTGAGGTGTTTGGTGAGCCGGGCGCCCACGACCGCGAAGCCGACCGACGTGCCGGCCAGCGAGGCCACGATGAGCCAATCCATGCCGTGCGCAATCCAGTAGGGAATCACCGCGCTGATGGCAATGGGCACGATCATGGCCAGCGAGGTGCCGTGCGCCCGGTGCTGGGTCATGGCCAGAATCGCGACCATCAGAGGCACCATGACGATGCCGCCGCCCACGCCCACAAGCCCGCTGATCAGACCGCCGGTGAGGCCGATCGCGATGACAAAGGGGGCGGGCGGGCGCCGTGCAGGCGACGCTAGGGGAGACGACATGAGATTGGCGGATTATAGGGAGGCCGGCAGGCGCCGCCGCGTATACTCGGGCGCCGCCGACGAGCAGATGGGGAGCGCCGTGTCCTCCCCGCCGCAGGTACCCAACCTCCGCCTGGCTGCGTCCCTCTTCGGACAGCAGCTCGATCCCCTGCGTGAACGCGAGTGGCTCGTCACGAACGGCCTTGGCGGCTATGCCGCGGGCACGGTGGGCGGGCCCGCCACACGTCGCTATCACGGATTGCTCGTGGCCGCGGCGCCCCCGCCCAACGCCCGCTGGGTGATGGTGGCCGGCGCGCAGGTCCAGGCCGCGGTTGACGGCGCGCGCACCTGGCTGAGCACGCACGAATACATCGACGGCACGGTCCACCCGGACGGCTACCGCCACCTGGCCGGATTCGATCTGGTCGGAAGCCGACCGAACTGGACCTGGAACATCGCCGGGCAGACGCTGCGGGGCGACCTGTGGATGCCCTACGGCGCCAATCAGACGGTGATTCGCTATCACAACGACGGCGAGGCGCCGGTCGATTTGGAATGGCAGCCCCTGGTGACGCTGCGGTGGTTTCATCAACTGGTCACCGGAGCGCGTGAGGTCGAACTCGCCCAAGCCGCGGACGCCCGCGTGACGATGAGGTCAGGTGACGCGCCGCCGCTGGTCGTGGATCACGGCGGCTGGGAGTTTCACGAGGCGCCCGACTGGCACTGGAATCTGGCGCGCGCGATCGAGCGGGGGCGTGGGTTCGACGATCACGAGGACGCGTTCACGCCGGGCGTCTTTCGGACGACCATCCAGCCGGGGGGCTCGGCTTCGCTGGTGCTGGCCGCGGGCGAGCCGGAGGACGTAGGAAACGTCGAGCGCGAGCCGGCCGCCACGGACGGGCGCGCCGCCGAGCTGGTGAACGGATGCACGAGCGATCTCGAAGCCCACCTGCGGCTGGCTGCGGACCAGGTCCTCGTGCGCCGCGGCGGACCGGCGCACGCCGCGCTGCCGAACACGGTGATCGCCGGCTATCCCTGGTTCGGCGATTGGGGGCGAGACACGTTTATCGCGCTTCCCGGTCTGTGCCTGGCGACGGGGCGGGCCGACGTGGCCCGCGCCGTCTTGGTGGCGTATGCAAGCTTCGTGGACCAGGGCATGGTCCCGAACCGCTGGCCGGACGCCGGGGACGCGCCGGAGTACACCTCGCTCGACGCGGCGCTGTGGTTCCTCCACGCGCTGGAGGCGTATGTGGACGCCACCGGCGACACGGAGATCCTGGAAGGTCTCGGCACCGCCGTGCTGGACGTGGTCGACTGGCACGTTCGCGGCACGCGCCACGGGATCCGCATGGACCCGGAAGACGGGCTGCTCACCGCCGGCGCCGAGGGGCTGCAGCTCACCTGGATGGACGCCAAGGTCGGCGACTGGGTGGTGACGCCGCGACGCGGGAAGCCCGTGGAGATCAATGCGCTGTGGTGGCGCGGGTTGACCTTTGCCGCGCGCATGTTCGATCACCTGCAGTGGGACGCGGGCGACACCCGCAAGCTCGCGGACCAAGTCGCGGCATCGTTTGCGCGGCGGTTCTGGAACGCCGACACCGGCTGCCTCTACGACGTGGTGGATGGTCCGTCCGGTGACGATCCAGCCATCCGGCCCAATCAGGTGATCGCATTGGCGGTGGGTGCGAATCTGCTGCCGGCGGCCCGCGCCGAGTCGGTGCTGGAGGTGGTGGAACGCGACCTGGTCACGCCCGTGGGTCTGCGCAGTCTGTCGCCGGGCGACGCGGCCTATCGGCGTGAGTACGGCGGCGATCCGGTCCAGCGCGACGGCGCCTATCATCAAGGACCAGTCTGGAGCTGGTTGCTTGGCATGTACGTGCGCGCAGCCGTGGCCCTCGGTCGGACGCGGCGCGATCTGGAATGGATCGACGACGGCTTGGAACGGCACCTCGCTGAAGGCGCGATCGGCACGGTCAGCGAGATCTTCCAGCCGGAGTCGCCATACGCGCCGGACGGCGCGTTTGCCCAGGCCTGGGGCGTCGGGGAGTGGTTGTGGGCCCTGCAAGCGTTGCGGCGCGCTCCGCCGTGAATCCGGCGGACGACCATTGGGCGCCGCCAGACGGCCAGCGCATCGCGCTGCCCTCAGGCGTCTGCCACTACCGCGAAGCCGGGCAGGGCCGCCCGACCATCGTGCTGCTCCACGGCTTGCCCAGCGATTCGCGCGTCTACGGAATCCTGCAGCCGCTGCTCGCGGAAACGGGGCGCACGCTGGCCCCGGACCTATTTGGCTGGGGCTTCTCGGAGCCCAACGAGGGGCTCGAGTTCAGCTTTGACACGATCGATCGCAATCTGACCCAGTTCATCGAGGCGCACCGTCTCGACGACGTGGTGCTGGTGGGGCACGAGATGACGGGGCCGGCGGCGATTCGCTGGGCGGCGGCGAATCCCGGGCGGACCCGCGGCCTCGTGCTGCTCAACTCCTACTACGGCTGGAATTCGGCCCGCATGCCGCCGGCGCTGAAGGCTCTGCACGTGCCGCTGGTGGGCCCGGTCTTGCAGCGGGCCATGGGCGTGATGCGCTCGCTACTCTTTGGCAACCTCTTCCGCTGGCAACTTGGCCGCGTCTGGGGTGCGCACACAGATCTTTCCGACGAGTTGACTCGCACGTTTCGCGATACGTTTGCGGCGTCCTCCACCGCACGCCAGGCGTTGCACCGCATCACCAAGGGCCTGCCGGCGCAGATCAACGCCAACCAGCGGCGGTTGGACCTGCTGGCGCAGTTGAAGTGCCGCACGCTGATCCTGTGGGGTGGCCGCGATCCGTATCTGGGTCCCCACGTCGCGCGGCAATTCCGCCGGATGATCCCCAATTCCGAGTTGAACTTGATCCACGACGTGGGGCATTTCGTCCAGGTGGAGGCGGCCGAAGATGTCGCCGCCGCCATCAACGCATTCGTGGAGCGGTGCCGGGGCGAGGGGTAGCGAGCGGGCGGAGAGCACGTCGGCAGACAAGCCGGGGCGGGATTCCCTCGGTTCACAAACGAGGTGCAACACCTGGCGAAGGGACGGCGGCTCTCAGGAGTTGACCGGCGTTGTGCCCAATGGCCTGCCCCTTAGATTCCTCGCTCCGCTCGGAATGACCAGTTGGGCGGAATGACGGGCCTCTTGCGGGAATGACGAACGGTAGGTAGCCCGATTCCCGGATCACGCGCCCGATCCGCGTCCGTATACTCGCCAGCGCGACTCCTCACTCCCGCACACTCCATGAGCACTCACCACATCGCCCTGCTTCCCGGTGACGGCATCGGCGTTGACGTGATCCGGGAAGGGCAGCTGGTCCTGGACACGCTGGCCCAGACGACCGGCGCCATGCGGTGGGATATGCAGGAGTTTCCCTGGAGTTGCGACTACTACCTGGAGCACGGCCAGTACATGCCGGACGACGCGCTCGACATCCTGGATGGCTTCGACGCGATCCTGTACGGGGCCTGCGGATTGCCGGACGTGGTGCCCGACGAGATTTCCCAGCACCAGGGCGTGTTGCGGGTTCGGCAGGGGTTCGAGCTCTACGTCAACTTGCGCCCGGCGCGCTTGCTGCCCGGCCTGCCGACCCCGCTGGCGGGCAAGGGGCCCGGCGACTTCGACCTCCTGTGCGTGCGGGAAAACTCGGAAGGGGAATACGCGGGATGCGGCGGGCGCGTGCACCAGGGCTCGTCGTACGAGGTGGCGCTGCAGACCACGGTATTCACCCGCGAGGGCGTAGAGCGCATCATTCGCTATGCATTTGACCTGACCGCGCGTCTGGGCCGGCGCCACGTGACCAACGTGACCAAGTCCAACGCGCTGCAGTTCGCGCCGGTGTTCTGGGACGAGGTCTTCGAGGAAGTGGCCGCCGACTATCCCGGTATCAGCACCGACCGGAATCTGGTGGACGCGGCGGCGGCGCGGATGGTGAGCAGTCCCGAGACGTTTGACGTGCTCGTGGCCTCGAACCTTTTCGGCGACATTCTGTCGGACATCGGCGGCGCGTTGATGGGCAGTTTGGGCGTGCCGGCGAGCGCCAATATCAACCCCGAGGGCGCGCACCCGCCCATGTTCGAGCCGGTGCATGGGTCGGCGCCGGACATCGCGGGCCAGGGCATCGCGTCTCCGATTGCGACGATTTGGGCCGCATCGATGATGGTGGAGCACCTTGGCCATCCCGAGGAGGCCGAGTTGCTAATGGCTGCGTTGGGCGACGTGACGGCGTCCGGCGCGTTGACACCGGATCTCGGCGGCGACGCCACCACCACGGAGTGCGGCGCGGCCGTTCGAGACGCCTTGCGGGCCCGCGCGGCATCAGCCGCGGAATAGCACAACCTCTTGTCCGAGAGCCCGATGCCCCATAGGATGGAATTCCTGCTTCACCGCGAAGCCCGCGCCACGCACTAGGCCAGCTTTATGTTCGGCGTCGGCCTCGAAGAATTCATCGCGATCATCATGGTCGCGCTCATCGTCTTGGGCCCCGAGCGGCTGCCCATCGCCATGCGCCACGTCGGTCGCTGGGTGCGGAAGCTGCGCGATATGTCGCGGGAATTCCGACGCGAGTTCGCCGAGGAATTTGCCTTCATACAGGAGGAGATGAGCGAGCTGCGCAAGGAGGCCGACGCCACCCGCAGCGAGCTGGCGGAGATTCGGCGCGAGCTCGGGCAGACGGTCCAAGAGACCACCGACGAGGTCACGAGCATCAGGGACGAAGTGGTGTCGGACGTGCAGGGCGCGGTCGACGCAGTTAGTGGGCGGGACACGGCTTCCGCGGCAGCCCTCCCGCCGCCCGCCGAATCCACCGCCAACGGCGCGACATCGGCGAACGGCGAGCCGAAGAGGGCGCCCACGCCGTCGTTCGCCCCGAACGCCGCCGACGCGATGGCGCTCGCGATTTCGGAAACGTTCTCCGCCAATGGAGTCACCGCGGCGGACAACGGCGCCGTGGACGCGGCGCCAACACCGAAACCGGAAGCCCCGAGCGTCTCCTCCCCAGCGCGGCTGGAGGCCTTTGCGCCGGACGTGGGCAAGCCGGAACGGCCGCCAGACTTGCACCCGGCGGCGCCTGTCCTGCCTCCGCCACGAGAAGCCCTTCCCGAGCCGCCCGTGCCGGCGCCCCCGGCCGAGCCGGCGGCGTCACCGGAGGCCGCGCCGGCGGTCGGCATCGGCAAGGTGCCCGAGCCTGGGCTGCGGAATCAGCTGGGCGGGTTCATGCGCCTCATCATCATGAAGGCGCTGGAGACCGATTCCGCGTTTCGCGAGCAGGCGGAGGAGGCGCTGCGCGCACAGGCGCGCGCCGACGCCGTGGCCGCCGCCGAGGGCGACGAAGACCCCGATGTCCTGGAACTGGTGGCCGCGTGGGTGCGACAACGGCGTCAACTCGTCGGCAGCGAGCACATCACGGTGCGGCAGAAGGCGCCCGAGTCAGCCATTGTCGAGCTGTTCGAGTGTCCCTACGGACTCAAGTCGGGCGACGCGCACCCGGTGTGCGACGTGAGCAACGTTTACGACACGGCGTTCTTCGAGCAGTTCGACATGACGTCGATGTACGCGACGCGCATGTCGGACGGCGCGGCAAGCTGCAAGCTGATGGTGGTCACCAACGAACGCCTGAAGGCGGTCGAGCAGGGCGAGGCCGAGGCTGAGGCTGAGGCCGCCGAAGCCGAAGAACTGGCGCCGCCCGCAAGCTGAGACGACGGCGCGCAGGCGGCGCTGGAACGACCGGCGGTGGTTGGCTTAGTCGACGACCGCGATGGTGGTTATCTCGACCAGCAAGTCCTCGCGCACGAGTCCCGGCACGATGAGCAACGTGTTCGGCGGGTAGTCGCCGTCGGGATAAGTCTCGGCGAAGGCCTCGCGGCGCCCATCCAGAAACGGTTGGACGGCGTCCCGTCCCACCACGTAGGTGGTGAACTGCACGACATTCGCCCACGTCGCGCCCGCACTCTCGAGCAGCCGTCCGATGTTGCGGAACGTTTCGAGCGTCTGCGCATGCGCGCCGCCGTCGCCGGTGAGGCTTCCGGCCGTGTCGAGCCCAACCTGCCCCGCGAGATAGATCGTCCGGCCGCCCGAGGCCTGCGCCAGGTGGGAGTAGGCGCCGATGGGCGGATGCACGCCGGCAGGGTTGTTGACCGATGGGTTGTCGTTGGGCATCAGCGCTGCGTCCTCACTCGGCGCGGTTCGAGGTGCGCCGGCGATCCCGGATTCCGGTCACAGCTCGACTTCGCGAACCGCGGCCCTATACGTCAAGTCCTCGATCTGGACGCGAAACTCGTCGGCGGCGGATTCGAGATCGAACACGATGGACACCGTCTCCTCGCTGCCGGCCAGCAACGACTCGGCGAATATCAGCGGTCGGCCTTCGTAGGCGGGCTTAGGCGTGGTGGAAAGCCCGTTCGTGCCCACTTGGTCAAAGCCGTAGCTTGCGCCGTTGTCGTCGATGAGATTCACCCGTTCGGGCGAATACTGGATGAGTGTCGACGTGCGATTTTGGAACCTGGCCACCACGACGACGTACACCCCGTTTTTCGGCATGACGTCGCGCCCAAAGTACTGGGGGATGGAGACCACGGTGTACACGTCGAGCAGGGTGATTTGGAGATTCGTGTCCGAGATGGCCGTTTCGCCGACGGCGAGATCGGTGACCTCAACGGTCGGTTCCGGTGTTGCGGCAGCGGCGGTCGCGCTGGCCTGGTCCGGGGTCGCCTGGGCCGTGGCCGCTTGGGCAGCCGTCGAGTCGGAGGCCGTCGCTGAGGACGCCGCCTCGGTTACCGCAACGGCCACTGTTGGCGTCGGAGGGGCCGCAACACTCGAGCCGGCCCTGGCGCGCTCTTCGGCTTGCCGGGCAGCCTCGATGCTGGCAAGCAGCGCCGCTTCACCTGGGGCGTACACGATCCGAAGGAGGGCAAGGGCGACGCCAACGACAATCACCGAGGCCACGATGAACCGCGCGCTGCCGGGCATACGCCAAATGCCGGAGAGGAAAGCCGTCACGTCAGCGTCTCTGCACGAATTATCACCGGCAATACGTCCTGTCTACCGCCAGGCGCCGAATACTCACACGCCTGACGGTGTCTTCAGATGCTAGGCAGGTGAGCGAAAGCCGTCAACGCGCGGCCGCGCCCGGAGTTGCGGCAGCGTCCGGCAACACAAAGCCTTTCGGAAGGACGGCGCTGTCAAAATTGGCGCCGGCGAGGTCCGCACCGGCGAGCGAGGCGTCGGTCAGATCGGCGCCGCTGAGGTTGGCGGCCCGGAGATCGGCATTCGTCATGATGGCGCCCCGCAAGCTGGCGCCGATAAGCAGCGCTCGCCCCAGGTCCGCGCGGCTTAGCTTGGCGAAGCTCAAGTCGGCATTGGGCAGGTCGGCGAAGTGCAAGGTGGCGCCGGTGAAGTCGGCATGACGGAGGTTCGTTCCGCGAAGCCCAGCGCCATACAGATGCGTGCCGGCCAGCGTGGCATGGGAAAGGTCGGCACGGTCGAGCGTCGCCGCCAGCAGGTCGGACCCGCGGAGATCGGCACTGCGCCCAACCGTGGCGTACCCGGAGAGATTGGATTCGGTGAAGTCGACGAAGCGCAGGTTGGCCTCGCTGAGATCCGCGCCCGTCAGGTCCGTGCGACTAACCTCGGCGCTGTAGAGGCGGGCGCCGTCGAGCCGAACCTCCGAAAGGGTTGCGTCGCGGATCGTGGCCTGGGTCAGGTTCACGCCCGTGAGGGTGGCGCCGCTGGCGTCGGTGCCGAACAGCCGCGCGCTTGCCAGCACCGAGTCGGTGAAATCGGCGTCGGGCAGCTTGGCGTCGGTGAACGACGCCCGCGTCAGGTTGGCATCGGTGATGACGGCTCGTGGGGCCGTGACGCCTTGCAGCTGGATCGACTGCGCCTCGACCCCTGCCATGCGTACATCGGTTAGCGTGGCATCCCGAAGCTCCGCCCACACCATCTGCGCGCCCGCCAGCGACGCGCCCACGAAGCGCGAGCGGTGGGCCGCGACGCCGGTGAGGTCGGCCCCGTCCAACCGCGCCTCGCTGAAGTCGGCATCGACGAGGATCGCCAGCCGCAAGTTCGCACCCCGAAGGTCCGCACCGGAGAGATTCGCACCGGCAAGGTCTGCCTTCTGAAGGTGCACGCCCGCGAGATCGGCCCCACGCAGGTCAACGCCGGGACAGCGGGTGGGCTCCTGGAGCCATGCCTCGGCAAATCCCGACTGAATCACGCACCCATTGACGACCATGGCGTTCTGACTCAGGACGATTGCGACCACCGCCGTGACCAGCACGCCCGCGCCGGCAACGATCAGCGTCGCCACGACAGCTCGAAGGATACTTACCATGGATTCGAGGCTTACGAGCCGAGCGTCGTCGGCACGGCCCTACCGAGGGTTGCGGAGCGAGTATGCGCCACGTAGCATGACTCTGCTGGCGATGCGGCGCCGCGGTGGCAGGCCAGGCATTCGCCAGCCCGTGGAACTGCCGCGATGACTCAATACATCACCCGGCGGATTTTGATATCTATCCCGCTGTTATTTGGGATTTCGATCATCACGTTCGTGATCATTAACATGGCGCCAGGAGACCCGCTGACAGCGCTCCTGAACCCGGAAGACCAGCTCTCCATTTCAGTTCGAGACGTGGAGGAATTGCGGCGCCGGCTTGGTCTCGACCGCCCGGGACCGGTGCGATACGTCATCTGGCTCAAAGAAGCGTTGACAGGGAATCTTGGCTTCTCGTATCAAACGAAGCGTCCGGTGATTGAGATGATTGTTGAAAAACTACCGGTGACTATAAGCTTGATGGGCGTAGCGTTGGCACTTGCCGTGTCCATTGGGGTGGTGTTTGGCGTTCTTTCGGCTCTCAGGCAATATTCAATTGTCGACTATTCCCTATCGGTCGTCTCATTTTTCATGATCTCAATTCCCCAATTCTTCTTTGCGCTCTCGGGCATGTTGATTTTCGCCGTGTGGTTGGGGTGGCTGCCCGTATTTGGCATGTGGACCGCCGGCCGGGATCCCGAGCTGGGGGATGTTGTCCGCCACGCGATCCTGCCGATCTCGGCCCTGATGCTGCAGGACATCGCGGTGTACATGCGCTATACGCGGGCGTCGATGCTCGACACGCTCTCCGCCGAGTACGTGCTGACCGCGCGGGCCAAGGGGCTGAGTGAAACGCTCGTCCTATGGAAGCACGTATTTCGCAACGCGCTGGTGCCGCTGGTCACGGTTTTGGGGCTTTCGTTGCCCGCGCTCATCGGCGGCGCGCTCATCATCGAGACCATCTTCTCGTGGCCCGGCGTTGGTTCGCTGGCCTACACGTCGTTGCTGCAACGTGACTATCCGGTGCAGATGGCCGTGTTGCTGATGGGCGCCACGGCGGTCCTCGCCGCCAACCTTCTCACGGACGTGGCCTACGCCTGGGTCGATCCGCGCGTGCGTCACTCGTAAGGCTGGGACACGTGTCACAGACGACCCCACCGAACAATCATCCTCAACCCGCCGAGGCGGAGAGTAGCGCGGCAGTCACGACCGCACCGCGACGCACGGAGGCGATCGAGCTCCTCGACCTTCCGCCGGAGCTTTCACCCTGGACGCGGGCGCGGCGACGCTTCATGTCGCACAAGCTGGCTGTCCTCGGGCTCGCCATTCTTCTGAATATGGTCCTGATCGCGATCTTCGCGGATTTCGTGGCTCCCTACGACCCGACGCGGAACCACCTCCACAAGCTGCTGGCCCCACCGGATTCGTTGAACTGGCTGGGGACCGACCGCTCCGGTCGCGACACATTCAGTCGGGTCGTCTACGGATCCCGCGTCTCACTATCCGTGGGCGTTGTGGCGGTATCGATTTACCTGGCAATCGCGTTTGCTATTGGGGCCTCGGCGGGATTGGCGGGCGGTCGCGTCGACAACATTCTTATGCGCTTTACGGATCTCATCATGACCTTTCCGTCATTCATTCTCATCGTCATCATGGCGGGGATTCTTGGCCCGAGCATCCTCAACGTGATGGTGATCATTGGGATCTTCGGCTGGCCGGGACTCGCGCGTCTGATTCGCGGTCAGATTCTGGTTCAGCGCGAGCTGGACTACGTGATCGCGTCACAGGCGCTGGGCGGCAGCCTGCGTCACATCATCCGGCGCCATGTGCTGCCCAACGTCGTCGGGCCGGTGTCCGTGGCGGTCACGCTGGGGGTCGCCGGGGCGATCCTGGCCGAGGCTGGGCTGAGTTTCCTGGGCCTTGGCATCTCGGAGCCGGCGGCAAGCTGGGGGACGATGATCAGCAACGCCCGCGGGATCGCGTTCATCGACGCCGCACCGGCCCTATGGCTGTCGCCCGGGCTCTCGATCGTCCTGGCCGTGCTGGCGATCTACTTCGTTGGGGACGGGCTGCGGGACGCGTTCGACGTGCGGGGCAGCGGGTCGGGAAACTAGCGAAGCCGCTTCCCGAGGCAACGCGGCGGCTGGCGGCGGGTTGCCCGTGCCTGATCCCCGCATGCGGGGTCGAGCGTCTTAGATTCCTCGCCTGCGGCTCGGAATGACAGGTAGGGCGGCTCGGAATGACTGGTGGGGCGCGTCGCGGGCCCCATTCCCGCGCTGCTCGAAGCGCGGGCCGGCGATCGACTGGGAATCCCAGGCTGCACGCGGCCTGGGCCGCCGGAGGGTCGATCCTTAAGCCGCCGAGGCGGCGGGGATTGCTCCCCGCCGCCTCGGTAAACGGGCGTCGAGTCGGCCCGCAAGCCGGCTCGATCCGAGGACTACCCGCTGAAGTCCGTGCCGTCCCAGCGCGGGTCGATCCACACCTCTTCGACCTTCGACCGCACCGGCTGCGTGTAGGTGTGCTGCCAGAGCGGCCCCTGCACACGACGGTGATAGATGTTGCGCACCGATCCGTACGACATGGGGCCAACGACCATGGTGCCCCGGCCGTGGATGTAGGCCGCAATCTCGTACCAACGCTCCTGCAACGTCGCGGTGTCGGTGGCCTCATTGGCCTTCTCGTACAGCGCGTCCAGCTCGGGGTCGCAAATGTTCGAGTGGTTGAAGCCGCCATCGTCGTAGACCCAGCCGCACTTCACGCGCTGCCAGCCGTCGTTGAGCGTGTTGAAGCCGCCCATGTTGGCAATGACCAAATCATGGGAGCGCTTCTGATACAGCTCCTCGACAACTGCCGAGACGTCGATCTTGAAGAATTCGACGTTCAGGCCCACGTCCGCCCAGTACTGCTGGAGCGCCACGTCGCGCGGCCCAGGGTTGCCCCACTTGATGAACCTGATCGCCTGGCTGGTGTCGAAGCCAGATTCGGCGATGAGCTCCCGGGCCTCGTCGGGGTTGTAGGTCAACTCGCGGTAGGTGCCCGGCGGCGGGTCGGCGATGAGCCCGACATGCGCGAAGCAGTAGTTGGTGAGAAAGCGCGTGCCGCCGTCGAGGGTCTCGATGACGGTCTCGCGGTCGATGGCGAGGATCATCGCCTCCGTCAGCAACGAGAGGTCGGTGTTGGCGAAGATCTCGGCGTCCCAGTTGAGGAACAGATTGGCGCCGAACGGCGAGCGCTGCGGCAGACCTTGCAGGTGCGCAAGCTGACCGAGGCGCTGGAACGACTCCACGCTGCCGGCGCGGATGTAATCCATCTCGCCGGCCTCGGAGGCCGCGTCGATGGCGTCGCGGTCGCCATAGCGAATGATCTTGCCGTCAACGTACGGCGCGCCGTAGGCAAAGTCGGAGTAGGACTCCATTTCGAAGAACTGACCCTCGACAAAGCGCACGGCCTTCATCGGCCCGTTGGCAATCGGCTTGGAGGCGTACTCCGTGCCCTCGAACGCGTCCTCGGGCGCGATGTTCTCGTAGATGTGCTTCGGGTAGGGCGGCAGGTGAATGGAGCGGTCCTTGAGCGGTCGCCCCCACCATCCGGGGTCGGGCCGCCGCAGCGAGACCCGCACGGTCATCTCGTCGACCTTGGCCACGCCCCCCGCGTCCTCGACGTTGTCGGTCGGGTTCTCGGCCCAGGCCTGCGCACCCTCGATGTCGATATAGGTGATGTCGCCGAACTTGGCGCCATAGGCCGGGTGGATGGCCATGTGGAAGCCCCAAATGACGTCGTCGGCGGTGACAGGCACGCCGTCATGCCACTTGACATCGGGGTTGATGTGGAAGTCGTAGACGCGCCCGCCCTCGACCTCATCCCACGAATTCGCCACCCCAGGGCCCCAGCCTCCAGGCAGCGACGGGGTGCGGCCATCGCCCCACTGGTCGCCATACCAGAGTTGCAGCCAGACCACGTCGTTGACGAAGTGGTGGCTGCTGCTCCACTGGGCGTAGGGGTTCCAGGCGTTGGACGCCGGGTTGCCGGTGCCCATTACCAGCGTGCCGCCGCTGGCGGGGCCAACCATCTCTTCCGAGGGGGCTGCCGTGACCATGACTTCCTTGATGACTTCCTTGGTCACGACCCGCTCGACCGGCACTTCCTTGATGACCTCTTGCGTCACCACCGTCTCGACCGGGACCTCTTTGATCACTTCCTTGGTGACCACCGTTTCGACCTGGACTTCCTTGATCACTTCCTTGGTCACGACCTGCGTTTCACCGCACGCCGCAAGCACGGCCGCGCCGGCGGCACCAAACAGTCCGGCAGCCGCGCCTTGCAAAACGCGCCTCCGCGATACCGATGTACGCATTGCGTTTCTCATAGGACCCCTCCCCCTCCTGCTCGGGCCGCCTGCACGCCAAAGACTGGCGCCTGCAAATCGAGCATTGTCCAAACACCTTATCACCCGAAGTATCTCGTGGTCCGGCCAGCCGGCTGGCGACGAGCCGACGCGAGAGGTCCCGAGCGACCAACGGGCCGGGTCAGGACCAGCGGCGCTCGGGCGGGTCGAAGACGAAGCCGTGGAAGAGCGCGCGGCGCTCGGGTGACAGGCCGGCGTAGAAGGCCTTGGAGTAGCTCCAGTGCTCGGGGTTGGCGACCATGAAGCCATGCTCGTAGGCGTAGTACAGCATGATGCGGCTGGCGTCGGGATCGATGCTCGGCCCGCGCGTGTGCCACACGGCGTTGTGGAACATGAATGCCGTCCCCGCCGGCCCGCAGACCTGGACGGCGCCGGGCATGGTGTCGTAGCCCGCCTGCTGCTCCTGGGACGGTTCGGCGGCGCTGCGATGCGAGCCGGGCACGAGCGTGAGATTGCCCCGTCCGGGCTCGCGCATGTCCGACAGGTAGTAGCCGACCTTGAGCTGCATCAAGGGCGTGGGCCGACCGAGCACGCGCAGATAGCCGCCGTCGGGATGCCACTGCGGCGGCCGGTCCGAGGCCCCAACCTCCCAGATGGCGTCCGACGCGTGGAAATGGGGATTGCGGATGAGGAACGCATGGAGGTAGGGCATGAGGGGCGCGTAGTCGATGAGATCCAATAGCGCCGGATCGTCCTCGAGAATGTGGAATATTCGCGTGTTTGGCCCGTCGACGTCGGCACCCCCGCTGGTCGGCGTGTTCGACTCGGCCAGACCACGGCGGCGTTCCATGACGCGCTCGAGCCGCTCGGTGAGTAGGGCGACGTGGTCCGGCGTGAGAAACCCTGGGATGACCAGGTAGCCGCTGGTCTGAAACGCGTAGATCTCGTCGGGCGTCGGAGTCGCGGGGCTTTCGGTTGTCACGGGCTGCTCATCCGTTGGCGCGCCTACGCCTCGGGCGGATCACTCACCGCCGCTTCGATGGCTTCGAGCTCGTCCGGACTCATCGCCCAGCCGACGGTTTCCACGTTCTGCCGGACGTGCTCGGGCCGGGAGGCGCCGGCAATGACCGAGGCGATGACCGGTTGGCGGGCAAGCCAGCTCATGGCCAGCTCCAGCAGGGTTCGTCCGCTCGCGTCCGCCACGGCGCGCAGCCGCTCGGTCTTGGCGACGTTTGCCGGCGTGCGCCAGCGATTGCCCTGGGAGCCCTCGGCCAGTCGCGTCCCAGCCGGCGCCGCCTCGCCGGGCCGGTATTTCCCGCTGAGCAAGCCGCTGGCAAGTGGGAAATACGGCAACAGCGACAAGCCAAAGGCCTCGCAGGCGGGAATGACCTCCGCCTCGACGCTTCGGTCGAGGAGGCTGTAATGGTTCTGCGCGGAGAGGAACGGGGTCAGGTTGGCGCGCTCGGCGGCGGCCGCGGCGGCGGCGATCTGCCAACCGGCGAAGTTGGAATGCCCGAGGTAGCGCACCTTGCCCTGGCGGACGAGGAGATCGAGCGCGGACAGCGTCTCCTCGATGGGCGTGTTGGGGTCCGGCCGGTGCATCTGATAGAGGTCGATGTAATCGGTCTTCAGCCGGCGCAGGCTGTCCTCGACGGCTTGCATGACGTGGCGACGCGAGCCACCCACCTGCATGGGGCCGTCTCCCATCGGGGAGGCGAATTTGGTGGCAATGACCGCGTCGTCGCGACAACCCTTGAGCGCGGCGCCCAGAAACTTCTCCGAGCGACCGTTCTGCCCGTAGCTGTTGCTCGTGTCGAACAGCGTGATACCGACATCCAGCGCGGCGTGGACCACGGCGCGCGTCTGCTTGCGATCGCAGCGTCCGCCGAACTGATTGCAGCCGACGCCCACGAGCGAGACTTCCAATCCGGATCGGCCGAGCCTCCGGTAGTCCATGGGCGTCTCCAAGCAACGGCGCATTGCCCGTACGGCCGGCAAGTATAGGAAGGCCGAGCGGGCGGTCGTATCGGGAACGGCTTCACACGGAGTCGCCGGATGCAGGCATGATGGACCGCAGAGGCTGGGGCATCGGCCCTGAAAAGTGAGTGAACGGCATGGCTGCGAAATATCGCGTTGGGATCATCGGAACGGGCCGCAGCGGCGGACTGATCGAAGACGAGCTGCCGGTCGGCGACCGGCGCAAGCCCTACGGGCACTTTAGCGCCTACGAGGCGATCGAGGAGACCGAGGTGGTGGCCGTGGCCAACCGCGGCGCGGAACGGCTGCAGCGCTTCAGCGAGCGCTTCGGCGTGACGAACACCTACCTCGACTACCGGGAGATGATCGACGCGGAGCGGCTGGACATCGTGAGCGTGACGACGCCCTCGTTCGCCCGCGCCGAACCGCTGATCTATGCCGCCGAGCACGGCGTGCGGGGCATTTACAGCGAAAAGGGGCTGTGCGCCTCACTGGCCGAGGCCGACCGCATCCACCGCGCCTGCACGGACAACGGCGTGGCGTTCAACTGGGGGGCGATGCGGCGGCATGACTTGGTGTATACGTCCATGCGGGACGCCATCGCCGCCGGTGACGTCGGCGCGCCCCAATTCGCCGTCGTCTACGGCTACACGGACATCATCAAACACCACCCGCACACGCTGGATACGGCCTCGATGCTCCTGGGCGACCCGCAGCCCGTATGGGTGGAAGGCCGCCTAATCGATCCCGGCGATCCCTTCGACCCCGCGCCGCGGCGTCCGCCGCCCAGCTACGATCCGGCGGGACATCGGTATGTCCCGGTGGCTGGCGAGGAAATTGCCGACCCGATGGTGGGGTTCTTCCGGGTCGGGTACGCGACCGGCGTGGAAGGATATTTCATCCCCCGCCGGGGCCAGTGGGACATCGAGGTGCACGGCGATGAGGGACGGGCCGTGGTGTGGGATAACGGAGATCACTCCTCGGTGCGCCTGATCAGGGGCGAGTACGCCGACGTTCGCGAGCGCACGATTCGAGGGATCGCCGAGAGCCCCGCGGTGCTCACGATCCGCAGCATCATCCGGGAACTGGAGACCGGCGAGCGCACGACGGGGAACATCGACGTCACCATGCAGTCGGTGGAAGCGCAGTTCGGCATCGCGCACTCGCATCTCAACGGCGGCGCGCGGGTGTCTCTGCCCGTGGCAGACCGGACGCTCTACATCCCGGGTGGCTAACCGCCGCCTAAGTCGTCAACGCTGAGCCGCGTCCAGCGGAGGCGCTCGTAGGTCATCTCCTCGCCACTCTCGTAGATCAGGCCCACGGCGCCGTCGCCCAGGTCGCACAGGTCGGAGTAGGCGGAAGGTCCGGGGTGCACGACGAGGCCGTTCGACCAGGTGCGGCCGCCGTCGTCGCTGCGCCGCACGGTTAGCCGTTCCCGCGCCTGGCTGGCGGCATTGGCGAATACGAGCGGTCCGCCGGGACCGCCGGCGAGAACGGCCGAGGCCTGGCAGTGGGGGTCAATGAGGTCGTGGTGCCAGTCGTCCTCGGCAAACGACTCGCCGCCGTCCACGCTGCGGGCGTAGCGGCGGCGGTAGAGCGGCTGCTCCTCACGCCGGTCGCAGCGCCGGTTGAGATAGAGGCTGCCGTCGTCGAGCTCGACGACCACGCACTCGTTCGTGCCGTCGCCCGTGGTTGCGCCGATGCGCCAGGTCGCGCCGCCGTCGTCGCTCAGCAGCAGATGAGAGCGGCACCAATCGACATAGCGCTCGTGCTGCACGCCGACGCCGTGATCGCAAGGGATGACGAATCGTCCACTTTGCAGCTGGATGCCGTGACAGGGTCCGGTGGCGTACCACGTCCAGCCGGGCCGCTTCACCGCGCTGGTGATCTCGCGGGGTGATGCCCACGTTTTCCCGTCGTCGTCACTGTGGGTCTGCCAGACGGTGCGCTGGGCTTTGTCCTGCCAGACAAGGTCCTCGGGGCCGTCGTGGGGATTGCGGCAGAAGAGCAGCGTGATGCGTCCGGTGTCGCGATCCACCACGGGGGCCGGGTTGCCGGCCACGTCGCCGCCGCCGGAAACCACGACACGCATGGCGTCGAAGTCGGATGCGCCGCGCTCGCGCCGTCGCAGGACAGTGTCAATGTCACCGGTGTCGGCGCGATCGTTGCGCCGGCCTTCGGCAAAGGCCAACACGGTGCCGGCGGTGGAGACCGCCAGGGCCGGAATGCGGAAGGTGTGATATCCGTGCTCCCCGGAAACAAACAGGTCGTGGATTTCGTCCATAACGCCACCTCGACTCGCGCGTCGGTCCACGCGGCCAGCATAGAGCCAGCGAGTCAGGCGAGGGACATCATCCACCGACGCCCGGACAAACGCGCGACAATGCCCGCGTCACGGACGACCTGAGACTAAGGAGAAGGACCGTGTTGCGACTCGAACGACACACATTCGGCGAATCAATCAACGCGGTTGAGCTGCTGCCCGACGGTCGCCTCTGCAGCTGGACCACCGAAGGCCCGGGCTTCTACATCGCGCTCGAGCAAGGCATCTTCGACGACCCGTGGGCGGGGCAGCATCTCACCGTCCGGTACGGGAGCTACGCCGACGGCACCGTCACCTGGGACGAGCCGCAGCGCGTGATGGAGCTTCCCCTTGGCTTCGGCTATTGGGGCAGCGGCCCGATGCTCGTGGATCGCGACGGCGCCATCCACCTCTTTGGCAAGCGCGTCCTCATCTGGCCCAAGGACATCGAGCGTCCCGGACGCGACGAGCTGCGCTGCGACGTGTATCACGTCGTGTCGCGCGACGGCGGCGCCACCTGGGACGGGCCGCAGCGCATCGACTACGGCCACCCCTACACCGGCGCCCTGCGCCAGGCCGCCCAGCTCGAAAACGGCCGAATTCTGCTGCCGCTGGAGTACTACGACTGGGACCAGACGGAGGGCATGTATTGCTGCAAGACCTGCTACTCCGACGATGGCGGGCGCACCTGGCGCAACGACTCGACCGACCTGCACGTGGCCTCGGGGGGACGGCACAGTCACTCCGGGGCCAATGAGCCCACGCTGACCCAGCTGGGCGACGGTCGCGTCTACAAGATCATCCGCACGCCCAGTCGCTGGCAGTACGAGTCGTACTCGGACGATGGCCGGATCTGGTCGGAGGCAGCGCGCAGCCGGTTCAAATCGGCCAATTCTCCGGGCTATCTATTGCGTCTGCGCGACGGGCGGCTGCTGTTTACCTGGAACAACACCCAGGGTCCGCCATTCGGCGGCGAGCGCAAGGAGGTCTACAGCTCGCGGCACGTGCTGAACGCGGCTGTCTCCCACGACGACGGGCGCACCTGGCACGGCTACCGCGAGTACGCCCGGCAAGCGTTGCCCGAACTGCTGAACGACCAGGCCAGCTACCCGCGCATGCTGGAGCTGCCTGACGGTCGCGTGCTGATGATGTTCAACCACATCACCGACGCCTGGATGCACGTGGTGCTGGACTACGTGATCCTGGACCCCGACCGGCTCGACGAGACGGAAGACCGCGACGACTTCGAGCACGGCCTGGACGGGTGGTCGACGAACGGCACCGCGGGCGCATCGGTGGTGGATGCGGACGGCGGGCGGGTGCTGCGACTGCGGCACACCGGCGATTTGCCGCTGGGCGTCGAGCGCAACTTCCCCATTGGCGCCCGAGGCACGGTGTCCTTCGAGATACGCCGCGACGAAGGCTCCGCCGGCGTCGACCTAGCGCTCGACGAGACCTTCTGGCGGCCGGACGACCGGCGACCGGATGCGGCAGTTGAACTCGCGTTGGACGCGGAGGCGCTGGCCGCCGGCGCCTGGACGCCGGTGACGGTTCGCTGGGACATCGCCGCCGGCACGGCGACCGCCTCAGTGGGCGATGGCGAGCGCACCGTACCCATCCGGGACGGGCGCCTGGGACTGAGCTATCTCACGTTGTACGGCCGGGCAACCGCGGCCGAGGGCGGCGCGACCGACATGCGCCGTCTGCGGGTGCGGGTGGAGAACGACTGAGGCGGACCCGAAGACCCGGCGCGTCGCCGTCAGGCGACGGCGAGATCGACCCAGAGGCCCCAGTGGTCGGACGCGAACAGATCGTCGGTGCAATGCCTGGTGCCGAAGCGCCCGTTGTCGGCGATGCGGAGCGGGGCGGACGCGCGACGGTGAACCAGGGTGTGGTCGATGCGAATGGGCTGGGCCTCGGGATGGTGCGCCGAGTTCCGATACCCGGACTCCACGGCCCACCGGTTGAACATGGACGAACTCGTGGGCCACGTGGGGGGCGCGGTGGAAAGGGAAGGCACCGACTCGAGTCCTACGGTCTGCATGAGATTGAACAGCAAGGAGCTGTGCGACTGCAGATTTACGTCTCCCATCAGCACGAGCAGGTCGGACTCGCCGGCCAGCGGGGCCAGCGCCTGGGCCAACTCAGGCACGGCAGCCTGCTGGGCGGCCCGCAACGACGACATTGGCAGGTGCGTGGTTGCCACGGTGGCCCGGAATCCACCGATCTCCCACTGTGCAGCGAGGAGCCACGGCTCGTGAAAGCCGAGGTCGGCGACGCTATCGCGGTCGGCCAGCCGACGTCGCGATGTGCTGGCCGGAGGGACGCGCGCGAGCAGGGCGGGACCCATCCGCGCGGAAGGGTCCACGGTCGGCGCGTCGATCCACTCGATGAGCGGAATGCCGGTGTCGCCGGCCACCTGCTCCGGCGTGGATTGGCCAGACTCCCAGGGACGGTGCGCATCACGAGCTTCGTGGAGCACGACGATATCCGGCTCGAGGTCGGCGAGCTCCGCGGCGACAAGCGGGCGGCGGCGCTCCCACTCCCAGGAGAAGCCCCAGATGTTCCACATGGCGATGCGCAGCCTTGACGGCGGACCATCTGAAGCACTGCGCGCCGCGCTCGGAGCCGTCGCCATTACGTGCCTCTCTCCTCAGTTCAGGATGCCGTCGCAGCCTGGATACGCCGTCGTCCGAAGACGCGCTCTGAATCGTGCCCCAGGTTGCGCGGCCTGAGCCGCTGCAGAAGCGTGGTGACGCCGGCTAGGCCACCACGACCAAGTGCGGCGGGGCCCACATGCGCCACCCGGCCGCCGTGGGATCAAGACCATAAATCTGGCGCGGGGTCATCACGGGCGTGTCGGAGGCCCAGGGCGCCCGCGAGTTGTGCTGAAAGATCTTGATGCCGCGCCACTCGATCTGCGGGTAGGCCGTGGGGCTCGTGATGGCGTTGTACTTGGACACCTTGGCGTTGGGGCTGCCGAATCCATCGGCGTCGAAGACCAGCTCAACCTCAGGA
Organism: Chloroflexota bacterium; assembly: GCA_022821905.1. GTDB lineage: Bacteria > Chloroflexota > UBA11872 > UBA11872 > UBA11872 > JAJECS01. The sequence continues at coordinate 112,587 of JAJECS010000013.1, forward strand.
TAGATCTGGATACTTTGCTTGCCGGTAACCATCGACCAGGAGTCAGAGACTGCGTCCACGAACTGATGCACGATGAGCACTTTCTTGTGGGAGAGGCCCTCCTCGCGCACGTACCTGGCCAGAATGGCCTGGACCTGGTTAATGCTGTGCGCGGAGAGGCTTCCAGTCGGCTTGCCCGGCGTGACCTGGTCCGGCGCGGTGGCGAACTCGGGATCAAGCGCCACGTGCACGTTGGGATAGGCCAGGTAGCCAGCGTCGATCATTCGCCGGATGAAGTAGGTGGGCGAGAGGCGGCCGATCTGGCTGTCGAGGATCACGGCCATGCCGCGATCCGCCGCGGGCTTGATGTACTCCTCGATCAGATCCACGCCCGACGCGTCGAGGAAGATCATGCAGCTGTCGTCCGCGCCGCGGCAGTTGCGAGCCAACGCGTAGATCAGGTGCGGCGCCACCATGACGGGCGCTTCGGCGAAGTCCGACATCCCGTGAACCCAGGGCTCGACGCCGCGTTCCAGCTCATCAAACGAGTTGATCGCCCCGAGCATCCCGAGCACCGGGGCCACGCCGAAACTGCGACCGTAGACCGAGAGCAACGAATGTCTCTGAAGGACCGATAGCGGTCCGAGCGGCGTGGCCGGCAGCACGTGCGACCACCAGTCGCAGATGCCAGGGTCGGGCTCGGCAGCCTCGCAGATGAGGTCCGCGATTGATTCCGGAGGTTGAGGAGGGTCGAATTCGGCGGGTGGGTGAATACTTCCTACCGCGCCGTTGGGGTCGGTCGCCGCCGATGCAGCGGCCACCCTCCCCAAGAGCGTGCCTGCCGCGCCTCCCGACAGCAGCCCCAGGCCATGCCTGAGGAATGAGCGACGATCAAGCATTCCTTATGTGTAATTTTACCAGCAGAATCGGTTGGGGATACAAGATATTGGCGTGTTTCACGAGAATCCCCCACATATCGCGTAGCTGCACGGCCGGGTTGCCGCGAAAGGCTGGATGACGCCGACTAGGCCACCACAACCAAGTGCGGCGGCGCCCACATGCGCCACCCGGCCGGCGTGGGATCGAGGCCATAGATCTGGCGCGGGGTCATGACGGGCGTATCCGAAAAGCGGGGCGCATGCGGGTTGTGCTGGAAGATCTTGATGCCGCGCCACTCGATCTGCGGGTAGGCCGTGGGGTCGGTGATGGCGTTGTATTTGTGCACCTTGGCGTTGGGGCTGCCGAAGCCGTCGGCGTCGAAGACCAACTCCACCTCCGGGTAGATCTCAATTTCCTGTTTGCGGGGCACCATCGACCAGGAATCCGAGATGTCGTCGACGAATTGGTGCACGATCAGCACCTTCTTGTGGGAGAGGCCCTCGTCGCGCACGTAGGAGGCCAGGAGGGCCTGGACCTGATTGATGCTGTAGGCCGAGAGGGTCCCGATCGGATGGCCCGGCATGTCCTGGTCCGGCTGGGTGGCGAACTCCGGATCGAGCGCCACGTGCACGTTGGGATAGGCCAGGTACCCGGCGTCGATCATCCGCTGCACGAAATACGTGGGGTGGAGCCGGCCGATCTGGGTGTCGAGGATCACGGCCATGTCGCGGTCGGCCGCCGGCTTGATGTAGTCCTCGATCAGATTCACGCCGGACGCATCGAGGAAGATCATGCAGGAGTCATCGTCGCTTTGGCACGGGCGCGCCAGCCCGTAGATGAGGTGCGGCGCAACCGTGACGGGCGCCTCGGCGAGCTCCGACATGGCGTTGACCCAGGGCGCGACACCTTGTTCCAGCTCGTCGAACGAGTTGAGCGCCCCGAGCATCCCGAGGATCGGGGCCACGCCGAAACTGCGGCCGTAGACCGTGAGCATCGGTTGTGCCTGCAAGACCGACAGCGGTTCGGGTGGCGCGGGCGGCGGCAGGTCTAACCACGGCTCGCACTCAGTAGGATCGAGCTCGGCAGCCTCGCAGATGAGCTCGATGATCGATCTGCGACCGGCGCCTTCGGACCCGGCGTCCGGCGTTGGGCCACCGGGAACGGAATATGCGTCCGGCGGACCCGACGCAGCGGCCAGCCCTCCCCAAAGTGCTCCTGCCGCGCCTCCCGACAGCAGCCCCAGGCCGTGCCTGAGGAACGAACGACGGTCGAACATTCCTCTAGGCTCACTATATCAGAAAATTGCTTTATGTAAACAGCATCTGCCGAAAATATGCCCTTTCACCACATATTTCGTAAACACACACGCACTTCAGTTAGCAAGACCACTTGCGAATTCACGGAGACCCGCACAATGGCGTCGTCGCGGACCGGCCTGCCGAGATCGCTCCGGCGGACCGAATCTCAGGACGGGCCGGGCGTGTCGACGAGCGCGGGTCCGAGACTCGCCCCTACGTCGAGCTTCCAGTACGCCCCAGGTTCGACCGATCTAGACTCCGGCGCCCGGCGGAGTGACGGAGGAGATTCGCGACGATTGCCTTCCAGGGGAAGGAGGTCAGCCAGAGCCTTCCTAGGCCCTGGCGCTGGTGAGCGATCGCGACTGGCGGCTCGGTTGGGCTTCCAGCACCTCGATCTTGCAGGCGCAGATCTTGTATTCGGGAATCTTGGAAATTGGGTCGAGGGCGTTGATGGTGAGCAGGTTGGCGGCGGCTTCGACGAAATGCCAACCCATGTAGACCGTGCCGGGCGGGACGCGGCGGGTGATCCAGGCGCGGGCCTCGAGGCTGCCGCGGCGGCTGCTGACGCGCACCAGCCCACTCTTGGGAATGCCGAGCCGGTCGGCGTCCTCGGGCGACACCTCCACCAGCGGCTCGGGATAGGCATCGTCGAGTCGCGACCGGCGGCTGACCGAGCCGGTGTGCCAGTGGTAGAGCACCCGACCGGTGTTGAAGATGAAGGGATACTCCGCGTCGGGAATCTCCACGTTTTCGGTCCAGTCGACCGGCGTCATGGTGGCTCTGCCGTCACTGGTCGGGAAGCGGTCGCCGAAGAGCCACAGCGCACCGGGATCGTTGGCGTCGTAGCACGGCCAGCGGAGGCCCCCCTCGCGGTCGAGCCGGGCGTGGCTGAGCCCGGCGTGGCTGGGCGTGAGCCGCGCGATCTCGTCAAAGATCTCCGCCGGGGTGTTCAGGCGAGGGTCGTAGCCCATCCGCCGTGAGAGGTCCAGGACGATTTCCCAGTCCTGCCGGGCTTCGCCGGGCGGGTCCAGGATGGACCGGACGCGTTGCACGCGGCGATCAGTGTTGGTGAAGGTGCCGTCCTTCTCGGCCCAGCTGGCGGCCGGCAGCACGACGTCGGCGATCTGCGCCGTTTCGGTCATGAAGATGTCCTGCACGGCCAGAAAGTCGATGTGGTTGAAATGCTCGCGAGCGGCGTTGAGGTCGGGGTCCGACATGAGCGGGTTTTCGCCCATGATGAACATGGCCCGCAGATCGCCGCGCCCCACGGCATCGGCGATCTCCATGGTCGTGAGCCCCTGGGCGGCGGGCAGCGCCACGCCCCAGGCCTTCTCGAAGACGCCGCGGATTCGCGCGTCCTCGACCGAGCGGTAGTCGGTGAGATACATGGGAATGGCGCCCACGTCGCTGGTGCCTTGGACGTTGTTCTGGCCGCGCAGGGGATTGAGGCCGGTGCCGCGCCGGCCCACGTTGCCGGTGGCCAGGGCGAGATTGATGAGCGTGAGGCAAGCGTCGGTGCCGTGCGTCTGCTCGGAGATGCCCACGCCCCAGTAGAAGGCCGACTTTCCGGCTTCGCCGATGATTCGGGCGGCCCGCTCGATGTCCGCCGCCGGAATGCCGGTGAGGGCCTCCTGCCGCTCGGGCGTCCACTCACGGACCGACTCGGCGACGGCCTCGAAGTCGTTCACGCGCGCGGCGATGAACTCCTCGTCCACGAGTCCGTCGCGGATCACGACGTGCAGCAGGGCGTTGTACATGGGCACGTCGGTGCCGGTGCGGAACTGCAGGTGCACGTCGGCCCAGCGGGTGAGCTCGATGGCGCGCGGGTCGGCCACGATGAGCCGGGCCCCGTCACGCACGGCGGCCTTCATCTTGAGGGCCGTGATGGGGTGAGTCTCGGTGGTGTTCGAACCCGTGACGAAGATCACGTCGTTTTCAGCGATCTCATCGAGCGAATTGGTGAAGGCACCGGTGCCCATGGCCAAGTCGAGCGCCGCGACCGACGAGGCGTGGCAGAGCCGGGTGCAGTTGTCGATGTTGTTGGTTTGCAGGGCCGCGCGGGTGAACTTCTGGAGCAGGTAGTTCTCCTCGTTGGTGCACTTGGACGACGCATAGACCGCCACCGAGTCGGGGCCATTCGAGTCGCGGTGGTGCGCCAGCCGCTGCGCAGTCAGATCGAGGGCCTCGTCCCAGCTCGCGCGCCGCCAGCGGCCCTCGCCGCGGGCGCCGACTCGAATGAGGGGATGCGTGAGACGGTCTTCATGCTGCGCGTAGTCCCAGCCGTAGCGGCCCTTGACGCAGAGCCAGCCCTGGTTGACCGGGTGATCGTCGGGCGAGTCCACGTGGGTGATAGCTCCATCGCGGACGTGCGCCGTGAGCCCGCAGCCGACGCCGCAGAATGAGCAGGTGGTCTCAACGACGCGGTCGTCGGTGAGTAGGCCGCGCCTTTCGGCTTCCCAGTGAGCGCGCCCCTTGAGCGCGCCGCTGGGGCACACCTGCACGCAGTTGCCGCAGTAGACGCAGGTGGTGTCCATCATGCCGTCGTACTCGGACGTGCCCACGCGGACCTCGAACCCGCGCTCCGCCGGCTCGATGGCGAAGGTGAACTGCACCTGGTCGCCGCAGACGTCGACGCAGCGCCAGCACATGACGCACTTGTTGTAGTCGCGGATGTAGTAGGGGTTGTCGACGTAGATGGGAAACGGCTCGCGCTCGGCGGCGGTGCCGACCGCGAGGCCATACTCGGCACAGAGGTCCTCCAGCTCGGGCGCTTCGCTCAGATCGACGCCGCCGAGGAGCAGGCGCAACGACCCGCGGCGCGACGCGAGCACGTTGTGGCTCTGCGTGTAGACGACCTGGCCGGGTTCGGCCTTGGCGCGGCACGACGGCAACAGCTTGGACGCCTGGCGGTCGGGAGCGCCGGGCGGCGGTTCGGCGTCGGCGCCGTCGGGGCTGAGCGATTGCTCCACCACGCACAGGCGGCAGTTGGCCGAGGCCGCCATGTTGGGGTGAAAGCAGAGCGTGGGGACCTCGGCGCCGGCCGCGGATGCCGCATCCAGCAGCGTCGCGCCAGGCGAAACCGACACAGGTCGCCCGTCGATCGTGAGGCTTATGTCCTCGACCAGCACTGCCAATCTCCCGCACCCCTGTAACAACAGATTACGCCAGGAAAGGCGATGGTCACTGCTTGCGGGGCGGTGGTCCTTCGGGCGGCTCTCGAAAGAGGAGCCGGAAGACGTATGCCAACCAGGCGAGAGAGACCAGGATCACGGGCGGAACGAGCACGGCAAGCAGCAGGCCGGCGTCGACGGTCGCCACGCCGCCGGCGTCGGGCGCGGCGCCTGAAGGACCTGCGCACGTGGCCCCCATCAGCACGGTGAGCAGAAGCGCGGCGAGTGCCGCGGACGCCCGCACCGAGGAGGAACCCGCCACGCTACGACCGTTGATCAGCCAGCCGCGCCAGGAGATTGGCGAGATGCCGCAGCGGGCCGCGGTCCATCGCGGCATCGAGCGCCAGCGAGACGATGGACACGCCGACGAGCGCCCATCCGAGCGGATAGGACTCTGTGACGACGAACACCGCCCCTGCCAGCGCCACGGCGCCGGTCAAGGCGTCGGCGCGATCGAATGTCACCCGAGGCTCGGGCGCGCATGGGCGCTGCGTGGGCGCGACGAGCCACCGGTGCAGGGCGCGCGGCAGGCTGAGGCGCGGGCTCACCGATCCCGTCAACTGGACAAGCACGCCGATGAGCGTGAGCCACGGGGCGACCGCGGTGCTCGCCACGGCGATGCCGAGCGCATACCACGCCGCCAGCACGCCCTGGTGAAAGCGGCGCTCGGCGCGGTCGGCGGTCGCGACGTGGCCAGACGCGTCGGGCGGCCGTCCGTCGGGGGTCACGTCGTCATTCGCTCTGCTCGGCGTCGTCGGTTTCCGCCGCCGGCGCATGCCGCGGCACCGGCTGGGCCATGAAGTCGACGCTCGCCAGCAACACTAGCCAGGTGGTGAGGCGTACGATCCACACCGTGGAGCGTTTGTCGAGGTTGAGCCGTTCGCTCAAGGCCCGCCGCAGATACCGCCGCGCCGGCGCCAGCGCCAATAGGGTGAGCCCGAGGATGATGACGATTTGGACGACGCCGAGTAGCGTGAGGGTCTTTCCGTCGATTTCGGTGATTGGTGCGGTGAGCGCGTCCAAGTCTTGTTGCCAAAGGTCCACGAGCAACTTCCCACACGCTTGGCGTCCCGGTAGCCGACTCGAATGGTAGCCGCTGCCGGACGGCATATGGCGCGGTGGGTCCCGCCGGCTCTGGCGGCCATCGCCTCGGGCGCGCTCTATGCCGCGAGCTTTCCGCCGCTCTCGTGGACGGCGCTCGGGTTCGTCGCCTGGGTGCCGCTGATGCTGGCGGTCCACGCGCTCGGTCGCTCGAATGCGGCGGCGCGCGTGCTGGCGGGACTCGGCTGCGGCACTCTCTTCGGTCTGCTGGCGCTGAGCATCGATCCGCCGGAGGTGATTACGGGCGCCGCGTGGGTTGGGGTGAGCGCGGCGGTGGCGGCGGCGTTCGGCCTCGTGGCGGGGCTGCTGGCCCTGCCGGTGCTGACGCCGCGCCTGCATGCGGCGCTGCGAGGCTGGGGAGTCGTGTGGCTGCCGGCGCTGGTGTGGGCGGGCGTCGAGTACCTGCGGCTGGTGACGACGGCCGGCCACCAGTGGGGCATGACCGCCACCGCGCAGATCGACGTGGCGCCCCTGCGGGCGTTCCTGCCATTGGCCGGCATGTGGCCGGTGCCGATCATCGTGATGGCCACCAACGGCGCCATCGTCGCGCTAATCCTGGTCGCGCGGGGACGATGGACTGGATCGCGGCGGGCGCTGGGCTGGACCGTGGGCGCGGTGGCCGGGGCCTGGGTCCTTGGCGGAATCCTGGCGCTGCTGCCGTCGCCGGCGCCAACCGGCACGCTGCGCGCCGCGGTGGTGCAGCCGGGCGAGCACGTGCCGGACCATCCGCTGACGCGGCCACTGATCGTTCGCCGGCAGTACGCCGAGCTCACCGAGGTCATCACGGCGCTGCATGGGCCGCCCACGGTCGCGGCGCAGGATGCGCAGCTGGTGGTGTGGCCCGAGGCGTCCGGCTGGGTGGATCCCCTGACGCCGACCGGGCAGGCGCTGGCGCGGCAGGTGGCCGACGTGGCGACGCGGTCGGGCGCGAAGATCGTGTGGCCCTATTTCATTCGAATCGACATCGATCACACCCGCAACGAAGCGGTGCTGGTCGGTCCGGATGGCCGGCTTTCGGCTCCGTCGACCAAGGCGCACCCGGTCTGGGTGATCGGCGAGCGCAGCATCACCGAAGGGCTGCACCCGGTCTATGCGGTCGACGGCGTGGCCGTTGCGCTGGCCCTGGGGCCGGACGGCAGCTACACGGACGCGCTGGCGCGATTGGCCCGGGACGGCGCCCAGGTGGTGGCGGTGCCGACGCACGATTGGGCCGCCTACGCCGGCACGCAGCTGGCGCACCTGCGGGTGCGAGCGGCGGAGCACCGTCTGGCGATTGTCAAAGCCGATTGGCGCTACGGGTCGGCCATCGTTTCACCGGATGGGAGCATCGTCGCGGCCACGCCCCTCGCCACCCAGTTGGAAACCATGCTGGCTGCCGACGTGGCGGTCACGACGCCGGGATCCCCCTATAGCGTCAGCGGGGACTGGCTGGGGGTGGTGAGCCTCGTCGTGGCCGTGGGGGCGGTTGCGGCTGCGCTGGTCACGGGGCGCGTCGGTCGCCGGCGTTCGAGCTAGCGCCGCGCCGGGATGGCGCCGGCGCCGCCGGAGAAGGCGCTCAGGGCGACCGCCGCGAGGATCACGGTCACCACCACGGGGTGCCAGCCGAGCGTCTCGAGGGTGGCGGTGTAGACGGCGGCCGCGTGCAGCAGCCCGGCGCTCATCAGGTAGACGCCCAGGCGATCGGTCAGCCAGCCCTTGGCGAGCAGATAAGCCGTGCCCAGGTGAAGGCCGATCCAGAGCCACTGCTGGACGATCGGAAAGACCAGGTCGCCGCCCACCGGGAGTTGCTGGATGGCGGGCGAGAGCGAGGCATTGGCGCCAAACAGGGCGAAGCCGAGCGCGGGCGCCGCGGCGGCCGTGGTGACCGCGCGCGGCTCACGCGAGTAGGCCATCGCGAAGAGCACCACAAGCATGAGGACCAGCTTGACCATCTCCTGGGCATAACCGGCGATCAGCGCTTCGACGACGCCGGTGAGCGGCCGGGCGTCGTCAACGCGAGCGGGGTCGATGTTCTGCGTGATGAGGTCCATCACGGCGACCGTGGGCTCACCGCGCACCCACACCTGGGCGACGGCGTAAACGGCGGCTCCGGCAACGAACCCGAACCACGCCGCCGGGCGGTCCGGCGCCAGCGGCGGTCCGAGCCTCGACCAAAAGAGGCCGAAGGCCAGCACGGCCACCACGGCCACGGGATGGGGCAGGAAGAAATAGGGCGCGAGCACGGCTTGCTGCTCGGTGAGCCACTCCATGCGCTAGCTAGCGGGGGCGGCGATCCGCCGGATGCTTGGTACCATGGCGGGGATTGGCGGGTGCGGCGGTCGAGCGGTTGCCGTGCCCGCGCGACTGTTTACAACGCAAGCGAACGGGTGCGCCTTTCGCGGGTCGGTGGGTGAGCGGCTAATACCACCGGACTGTAAATCCGGCGCCTTTACGGCTACGTAGGTTCGAATCCTACCCGGCCCACCGCCACCGTGGCGTCGGATACCATGGTCGGCGGCGCGCCCGCAACGCTGGTCCCGTGGTGCAGTGGCCTAGCATATCTCCCTGTCAAGGAGAAGATCGCCGGTTCGAATCCGGTCGGGACCGCCACATATGCCCGTTGCGGGCCTGCCATGGGCCCATAGCTCAGCGGTCAGAGCAGCCGGCTCATAACCGGCCAGTCCCTGGTTCGAATCCAGGTGGGCCCACCAGTTGCTCGCTGAGGGTTGCGGGGACTCGAGCTCTCGAGCCGTGGCGTAAGGCTATTTCTGCCGACGGCAATGGCCGCTCTCGTCGGCCGCCGTTCTCGACCTATTCAGGTGCGAGGGGGCGCCAGGTGGGGCTAGGACGTCACTCCTCGGCGTAACCCATGATCAGGTCGCGCAGGGTCACCCGACCGAGCGCATTCCGCTGGCGGTCGACAACCACAGCACGTGATCGATCGAAGCGTACGAGCAGGCGCACCGCGTACTTAGCGAGCATGTCATCCGGCATCATCAACAGCGGTTTGGACATGATCTCGTAGACGTTAACCCGCTTGGGAGAGCGGTTGTTCGCGATCACTTCGCGCGCAATGTCACCGACCGTTATTACCCCCAGCTCGTCGTCACTGTTACGTCGGTTGACGACCAGAGAGTCGACCTCGTGCCGCTTCATCAACGCCATCGCCTGGGCCACGGTCGCGAGCCCATCAATCGTGTGCATCTCCGTGACCATGAGATCTCTTACCCGTAGGGAGACTTCCTCTGTCATATCTCGGCCTCCACCTTCTCCAGGATCGTGGGCAATTGCGTCGCCAGACCCACCGCATCCTCAATCGGCACCTGGAAGGCGATGCCGGCGCCTGGCTCGGAATCCAAACGTCCTGCGTCGCGGATACGCTCCAGGATTTCGCGCGAACGCGTGTCGACCACGAGGAACAGCACGACGTCGCGCTTGGCGGACAGGTCGAGGCCGAAGAAAGTCTTTTCGGGCCTGAGGCCGCCGCCCCTTACGCTGGTAATGATCGTGTCGCCGGTTGCACCGGCTGATCGCGCCGCTTCCACCACTGCGTCAGTCTTATCGTCGCTCACCAGGGCGACAATTAACTTTAGCTTCACCGCTCAATCCTCCTCACGAAGTTTCGACTTTCGCCTGCGGCTCAGCCACGACGCAACCATAGCGTATCCCAGGACGGACATGATTGGGAAGACGCTGGCGAAAGCGATGAGTCCAAAACCATCTATCAGCGGACTTCGACCAGGAACATTCGAGGCAAGACCCAACCCGAGTGCCGCAACCACAGGCACGGTGACGGTCGACGTGGTGACGCCGCCGCTGTCGTAGGCAAGCGGGACGATGGTCTTGCTGGACCGGAACGTTTGCACCATCACCACGACGTAGGCGGCAATGATGTACCACGGCAAGGGTGTGCCGGTGACGATGCGAAGGCAACCCAGCGCCACACCAACGGCCACGCCGAAAGCCACGGCTAACCTGAGTCCCCAGGCGTGAACCGCGCCGCCAGACACCTCGCGGGCCTTCAGCGCCACCGCAACGAGCGAGGGCTCAGCCACCGTCGTTGCGAAGCCGATGGCGGCGGCAAACGCGTAGATCGGCAGGTAATCCTGCCAGTCCACGCCGTCGCTCAGCCTCTCTACCCCGATGGTCTCCGGCGCGGTGAGTTGCCGCGCCATCGTGCTGCCGATTGGAAATAGCGCGTTCTCCAAACCTATGAGAAACAGGGTAAGCCCCAACAGTACCAAGATGGAACCGGTTGCAATCTGCCGCAGGTTGGCCGGCTTGCGGCGCAGAACCGCGACCTGGAACACAAGGAGAATCACGACGATGGGCACAACGTCGAGAGCCGTTGACAGCATCGCGTCGGCGAACGTGCGCGCGAAGTCGCCCATTACGTCACGATCCCGTAGCCGAGCACGCCGACCATGGGAGTCAGGCTGGCGAATGCGATGAGACCGAATCCATCGACCATCGGGTTGCGGCCTCGGATGGTCGAGGCCAGCCCGACGCCCAGCGCCGTCACGAGCGGCACCGTGACGGTGCTGGTGGTCACGCCGCCTGAGTCGTAGGCCACTCCGACGATCTCGGCGGGTGCGATCAAGGTCATGGCGGCGACCATCAGATATCCACCGATGATCAGCCTATGTATCGGCCAGCCTTTCAAGATGCGCAGGACACCCACCAAAAGCGCCACTCCCACGGATACGGCGACGACCATCCGCAGCTGGAAGGCATATGAGCCGCGCGCCTGGTCGCCATCGACGATGGCGCCGGCTTCCGCAGCAACGTCGGCGGCCTCGGCGGCTACGGCGATCAGGGCGGGTTCGGCTACGGTCGTACCGAAGCCCAAGCAAAAGGCGAAGGCAAGCACCGCAGCTACGCTGCCCTTTTGGCCGAAGCTTTGCGCAATCCCCTCCCCAAGGGGAAAGAGACCGCTTTGCAGTCCCTGTATGAAGAGCGTCAACCCACCGATGACGCAGAGCAATCCCACGATGACGCCCAGCAGGTCGGGGAAGGGTTGCCGCAAGACCACGATCTGGAAGAAGGCGATGACGATGACGATGGGAGCCAAGTCGCGCAGAGCGCCGACGGTCAATGCAGCGAAATGGGCCACGCCTCTTGGTCGCTCCATAAAATTCGTGAGGGGCTGATAGGGAAGATAAGGGGCTTCATGGGGCCGGTCAAGGCGCCAGACCGGGCCAACGCTTCGTCAAGACTTCCGTTAGGCGAGACGCTTCTGGCACGGATGGGACGACTATTCCTATAGGAAATTACCCACCGGATAGTTCGCGGATCAGAAGACGATAATCCACCGGATCACTTCATTGAATACGTTCGTGGTTGATGGAACATGAGCGAAAGCGATGCGCAAAGGAATGCCTTCACGTTCGAAGCTTGCAAGGCAGTCGCTAAGGGTCGGCATTTCCAAGATTTGGATTAAGTCGAACGGAGCTCTTGCGAGGAGTCATTCAACAGAAGGCGACACTGTATAATTCCAGTCGGTCGGAGCAGCCGGCTCATGACCGGCCGGTCCCTGGTTCGAATCCAGGTGGGCCGACCGGATTGAGCAGCCTTTTGGAGCTTTCGCCGAGTTCAGCCTCGCGGTCCTGTCGTGCTCCCGTCCGACGTGTTCATGCTGGCGGCCGTCGCGAAGCAGTAGAATCTTCCTGTTGCGAGGCGAGCGGATGAGAGAGACGGAAACCCCGACGAACGCGAAAAGAGATAGGGCTGCCGGGCTCCCGCGCCCGCCGCGCGATGAAACGGCCCGCCTTGGCAAGGAGGTCTACGAGCGGGACATCCGACGTCTGGTCGAGGCCAGCCACCACGGAGAAGTCGTCGCCATTGACGTGGAGAGCGGTAGCTATGCCCTCGGCAAGAATGCCATTGCCGCATCCGAGAGCCTTCGGCGCCACTACCCGGACGCCCAGATCTGGCTGATGCGGGTGGGGCATCGGACGCTGTATCGCTTCGGGGGCGGCAGCATCAGGAAAGGGCGTCCAGTTCGAGGCGTCGCGCGCGACGCCTCACCCGGCATCTTTCCTTGCGGCATTCGGAAGCCAACGCGAGGCTCGGTGTGAAAGGTGCGCGTCTATATAGACATCTCATCTGACCAGTCATACAATATGTCTATAGCAAAGGGGGCGATGGTGCATGAGATCGGGGCCGCGAAGTTCAAAGAGCAGTGCCTGGCGTTGCTGGATCAACTCGACGCCGACGGCCTAATCGTGACGAAGCGGGGCAAGCCGGTGGCCCGCGTGATTCCCTACGAGAGTGAGGGCGCCGAGTTGATCGGCAGCCTGCGGCACAAGATCGAGGTGAAGGGCGACCTGTTGACGACCGGCCTGCGCTGGGATGCCGATGCTGAATCTTGACACGCACATTCTCGTCGACGCCCTCCGGGGCGAACTTGCTCCGGTTGAGCAGCGGCTGATGGCCAGCCGTCGCTGGTCCATTTCGTCAATCGTGCTCTGGGAGCTGGCGAAGCTCGTGCAACTCGGCCGGCTCGATATGGACCTCGACGACCGTGAGGTAGCTCGCACCCTCAGGCGTCTGCATGTCTGGCCGATCGATCTGACGATCGCCCGAACCTCGACCCGCCTGGACTTCCGCAGCGATCCGGCGGACGAGATCATCGCCGCCACGAGCGTGATTCACGACGTTCCTCTGCTGACGCGGGACCACGTGATACGCGGCTCGGGAATGGTGCCCCTGGCCTCGTAGAAGGTACGCCAGCCACCAGGCCGCCAATCCCAAATTGAGGCAGGGGGCACGTACCGAACTGCCTGCGTCAAGGTAGGTCTTTCCGCAACCTGAGACGGGCGGGTCTGAGGCCCGCCGCTACCCAGACGCCTCCCGTGTACGTGGAATCGTCCGGACTGGATTCCGGCGTGCGCCGGAATGACGGACTCTCGGATTCGGCCGGACTGGATTTCGGCCCTGGATTGAGTTGGGAGCAGGCTCTGCGCCGGAATGGCGGAGGAGGCGGCGGGTATGGCCGGGAGGCCTGGGGCGCCCCTAGCCTGACCCCCTCCCCAACCCTCCCCCTTCCAGGTGGAGGGGGCCGGATTCCCGCGCCGAATCAAGTCTGGGGCAGGCTGTTCGCCGGCATGACGGGGGCGCTTCGTAAAGAATCCCCCGAAGATGTTTGGATTCAATCGGCGGTTGCCTAGGCTCACGTGAGCACACTGCGACAGAACGTCGCAACATCGTCGGGGCGCGGATGCCAATGGATCGACCCGAAACGATCCTGGTCACGGGGGCGACGGGGTATATCGGCGGGCGGTTGGTGCCGCGGCTCGTCGAGTCGGGTCGTCGGGTTCGGGTGTTGGTCCGCAGCCGATCGCGGGCGCTGGGCCGCTCGTGGCATCCGCGGGTGGACGTGGCGGTGGGCGACGTCCTCGATCCCAAATCGCTGGCCGCGGCGCTGGCGGGGATCGACACGGCCTATTACCTGATCCACAGCATGTCGAGCGGCGCGGACTTCCATGAACGGGACATCCGGGCCGCACGCGCCTTTGGCGAGGCCGCCCGAGACGCCGGCGTCCGGCGCATCATCTACCTGGGCGGCCTGGGAGACCCGGCGTCCAGGCTCTCCCACCACCTGCGATCGCGGCAGTCCACGGGACAGGCGCTGCGGGAGAGCGGCGTGCCAGTGACTGAGTTCCGGGCCGCGGTGATCGTCGGCGCGGGCAGCATTTCGTTCGAGATGATCCGCTACCTGGTCGAGCGGCTGCCGGTGATGATCTGCCCCAGGTGGATCTATTCGCTCGTCCAGCCCATCGCCATCGACGATCTGCTGGAGTACCTGGCGTCCGCCCTCGACACGCCGACAAGCGATGGTCGAACCATAGAGATCGGCGGCAGGGACGTGGTGACCTACCGGGGCATGATGCTGGGATACGCCAGAGCGCGCGGGCTCAAGCGGCTATTGGTTCCGGTGCCGGTGCTGACGCCCCGCCTGTCCGCCTATTGGGTGCATTGGATCACCCCCATTCATGCCGGGATCAGCTCGGCGCTGATCGAGGGCCTGCACAACGACGTGGTGGTGACCAACGACCTGGCCCGAAGGCTCTTTCCCGACGTGGAGCCGATGGACTATGCCGGGGCGATCGACGGCGTGATCGACGACCTGGACGCGGGACGAATCGACACGTCGTGGAGCGACGCCCTGGGCGCGCCGGCCTGGCGTGAGCAACCGGTGGGGCTGGAGTCTCGCCACGGGATGATCATCGAGCGCCGCCGCGTGAGGGTGGCGGCGCCTGCTCGCGACGTGTACCGGGTGTTCACGGGCATCGGCGGCTCGCGCGGATGGTATTTCGCCACCTGGGCCTGGCGGCTGCGCGGAGCGTTGGACCGCATGCTGGGCGGGGTCGGCCTGCGCCGGGGTCGGCGTAGTCCCGACGACCTGCGCATCGGCGACGCGCTGGACTTCTGGCGGGTCGAGGATTTGCAGACCGACCGGTCCGTTCGCCTGCGCGCGGAGATGAAGGTTCCGGGGCGAGCCTGGCTCACCTTCGAGGCGCGTGAGGCCGCGGACGGTGCGTCTCACCTGGAGCAAACGGCGGCGTTCATACCCAAGGGCTTGCCCGGCCTGGCGTACTGGTATGGCTTGTATCCCGTGCACGCCTGGATCTTCGGCGGGCTGGTGAAGTCGATCGCGCGGCGCGCCGAATCCAGATGAACCGCGGGAGCCGATGGGCGCTCGGGGTGCCGCGTGAGTTCCCGGCATGTATTTGGCGAGATTCCGGCGTCAGGAGGCCTTTGCGTGATCCGGTAGGGGCGGGTCTCAGACCCGCCCGACGCCAAGCACCCGGCGCGCGCTCAGGTTCAGTGAGGGTGGATTCCCGCCTTCGCGGGAATGACGAAGGCGCCGGAATGACCGAGGGATTTCGCAAGAGTCTGCCTTCGCGGGAATGACGATCCTGACGCCGGCGCAGCCCGGTCGATCCATCGCCTGACCCCGGTTCGTCGTATAGTGCCCCCAGACTTGCCGCGCGACACGGTTGCGGGGAGGTAGTTCTGGCGGCGGCGACCCTGCAGCAGCCACGCTACGAGGCGCACGAGAACCCGCCGCTGCTGGCCTCGCTGGGCTATACCCTTCAGTTCGGCCTGATCGCGTCCGCCGCCCTATTGGTCACGCCGGTCATCGTGGCCAACGCCTCGGGGCAGGACGACGCCTACCTGGGGTGGATGGTCTTCGCCACGCTGCTGGTCGTTGGCGTGGCCACCCTGCTGCAGGTTCGCCGGGTGGGTCCCGTGGGCGCGGGCGCCGTGCTTCCGCTGTTCACGGCAGCCTTTTCGATTCCGTTCTGCATCACGGCATTGAAGGACGGCGGCCCGTCAACGCTGATGTGGCTGATCCTGGCCGCGGCGGCGTTTCAGCTGGCGATTTCCAGGTGGCTGTTCATCCTGCGGCGCTTCGTGACGCCGACGATCAGCGGCACGGTGATGATGATTCTGTCCATCACGCTGGCGTCGGTGGTCTTCGGCCTGCTCAACGACGCGGCGGAAGTCGAGCCGGTGGCGGCGCCGCTGACCGCGCTGGTGACGCTGATCGTGGTGGCGGCGCTGACCCTGCGCGGTTCGCCGGCCTGGCGCTTGTGGGCGCCGATGATCGGCATCGTGGTTGGCTCGATTGCCGCCGCGGCGTTCGGCATCTACGACTTCGAGCGGGTCACCGAAGCCGGCTGGGTGGGGCTTCCCAGCGCGGGGCCGGAGCTGGGCTTCGACTTCGGCATTCCCTTCTGGACGTTGCTGCCGGCATTTCTGTTCCTGGGCGTGATCATTTCCATCCAGGTGAACGGCGAGTCCATCTCGCTGCAGCGGGTGGCGCGGCGCGAGGACCTGGCCATCGACTTTCGCCAGGTGCAGGGCGCGCTGGCCGGCACCGGGGTGTGCAACGTGCTGGCGGGCGTGGCGGGCTCGGTGCCCACCATCGTCAGTCCGGGCATCGTGTCGTTCACGCAGGTCACGGGCGTCGCGTCCCGCCGGGTGGGCTACCTCATCGGCGGGCTGTTCATCCTGCTGGCGTTCTTTCCCAAGGTTTCGGGCCTGCTGAGCTCGCTGCCCGGCCCCGTGATGGCGGGCTACCTGATCCTGGTGACGGGGACGCTGTTCGTGGACGGGGCGCGGACGGCGATCCAGACTGAAGACAACCGCCAGCGGCTGACGATCGCGGGCCTCTCGTTCTGGATCGGCGCGGCGTTTCAGTTCGGGCTGTTCAGCCTGCCGGACCTGGGCACCGTGTGGGGCACGCTGCTCAAGAGCGGCGTCACCACCGGGGGATTCGCCGTGGTGGCGATGATCCTGTTCATGGAACTCACCAGCCATCGTCGGATGCGCTTCGAATCGCGGCTCCACATCGAGGTCTTGCCGGAGCTCTCGGCCTTCATCACCAGATTCGCCGACCGCCGAGGCTGGGACACCGCCATGAAAGACCGCCTGAACGCCGTGGCGGAGGAGACGCTGCTGACGCTGGCGCCGATGAAGCTCAGTCTCGACGACGACGACGATGATGACGACGGACGTCGCCTGGTCGTGGTGGCCTCGAGCGAGGGGCCGGTGGCGGACCTGGAGTTCATTGGCGGCGGCAGCGAAGAGAACCTGGAGGACCGCGTCCGGCAGCTCCAGCAGCACGACTCGGAGATCGTGGCGGAGAGTGAGCTCTCATTGCAGCTGCTGCGGCACTACGCCGCGTCGGTGAACCACCAGCAGTACCACGGCACCGACATCATCACCGTGCGCGTGGATCCGCCCGCGGCGGCGTAGGCGACGGCACTAACGTCTAGGTGCGTCATCGAGCCATCTTGCGATTCGCGCAAGATGAAAGAGACCCGAAGCCGATTGCCCCGCCTGGCATGACTCCATGAGCCTGGATCCCGCCGCATCTCCCTGGCCCGGCGTGATCGCGTCCGTGGCGGTCTGCCTGTGGATCGCGGTCATCGGCGCGCTCCTCGCCTACGCCGTCTTTCGGGACCGGCCGCGGCTCGTCTGGCCGTTCTATGCGCCGATGGTGGGCGTGGCGGTGGTGCTGCTGGTCACCAACCTGGCGGCGTATGTCATGCCGGGTGCTCCGTCGGCCTGGTTTGGGTTGATTGCGCCGACGGTGCTGGGGGTGGTTGTGGCCTGGCGAGTCGGAACGCCTCGACGCATGTCCCGTGGGACAGCGATCACGCTGCTGGCTGTGGCAGTAGCAGCGGTGGGCGCATTTGCCCTGGCCTATGCGGACCGAATGCACGAGGACCCATTCGATACCTCCTGGCACTACGGGCTGGCATTCCGTTTGGCCCGTGGGGAGTTCCCACCAGTGACCCCCTTCGGAGTCGACGCCGGGATCGGATACCACTACGGCGCCGATTTGCTCGCGGCCAGCATCATCAACGTGGGCGGAGTCTTTACCTGGACGGCCTTTGACGCCCTCGCAGCCTTCCTGGTCGTCGCGCTCGTCCTCGCCGTCGCCGGGTTCGCCTACGACGTGGGCGCGCCGCCGCCGCTGGCGCTCGGGATCGGCGCCACCGTTGGATTCTTTCACGGAGACTTATTCGGTTATTTCAATGGTGGAGTGTTCCTCGGCTACCGCACTGGATATCTAGGAAACCTCTGAAAAAAGGCGAGCCGGCCGGGGCGCCGCCTATGCTCCCACGGGATGGGCACTCGGTGAGGGTCAGGATGCCGCCGCAACGCACATTTGCCGACGTGGAGTATGACGGCCAGCCGCGCCAGACGCGGC
>JAJECS010000022.1 GCA_022821905.1 Chloroflexota bacterium
CAGCGCTCTGGGCCGGGACGACCCCGCTCTCCCACGGGCTCGCAAGGGCCCCAGGGTCAATCGGTCTGTCCCGGCCCGGGCTATGCCCTCGGACATTCCGAGAGTCCTCGGAACATACCCGCCCTGGCACATACAAGGGTCGGGGTGAGGGTGACGACCGCCGGCCGCACCGCATTTCGAGCACGGCGACCGAACTTGCCTGCAGCCTCCGCCTATCATCGAAGCCAACAGCGGCCCTGCACGGAAAGCCACCGCCATGCGCATCACCGACATCCGCACGATTCCGATCTACGCCGAGCACCGCGACATCAACTACCTCATCACCAAGGTCGAGACCGACAAGGGCATCTACGGCCTCGGGGAGTCGGCGATCGCGGGCAAGGAGCGCGCCGTCCAGGGCGTCATCGAGCACTTCCGCCCGCTGCTGATCGGCGAGGACCCGCGCCGCATCGACCATCTGTGGCAGCGCATGTTCCGCGGCAGCTTCTTCAAGGCCGGTCCCATCCTGGGCGCGGCGATCTCGGCTATCGACATCGCTCTCTGGGACATCAAGGGCAAGGCGCTCGGCGTTCCGGTGTGGGAGCTGCTCGGCGGCAAGTGCCGTGAGGGCGTGGTCGCCTACCCGCACGTCACGGGCAAGACCGTGGATGCATTGCTGGCCGATGCCGACCGCGCGCTGGCCCAGAGCTATCGCTTCGTGCGCTACGGCTTCCCGGGCGTCGAGGCGCAGGGCGGGGTGCTGGAACCGCGGCGCGCCGTGCCGGCCTGCATCGAGTTCACCGAGGCCATGCGCCGGCACGTGGGGCCGGACATCGAGATTTGCGTCGACTTCCACACCCGGCTCGATCCCAACGAGGCCGTCCGGCTGTGCAAGGGCCTGGAGCCGCTGGACATCTTCTTCGCCGAGGACCCCGTGCGCTCCGAGCGTCCCGAGGCCTACGCCTATGTGCGCCGCCACACCCACGTGCCCATCGCTGGCGGCGAGGAGCTGGCCTCCAAGTGGGAGTTCCAGCCGCTCATCGAGGGCGACCTGATCGACTACGTGCGCACCGACCTCTGCATCGTCGGCGGCTTCACCGAGGCCAAGAAGATCGCCGGGTGGGCCGAGTCGCATCACCAATACCTGGCGCCGCACAGTCCCATGGGCCCGATCTCGCTCGCCGCGTGCGTGCACTTGGATATCGCCAGCCCGTTGGTCGGCGTGCAGGAGCTGCCGGAGGTTCCCGGCGCGCTGTCGGACGTGTTCCCGCAGCAGATGACCTTCGAGGACGGTCACCTGATCGCGCCGACCGCGCCCGGAATCGGCGTGGACATCGACGAGGAAGCCGCCGCGAATCACCCGTTCCAGATGCGCCCGGTGCTCGAACTCCGCCGCGAGGACGGCTCCGTCACGAACTGGTAGCCGGTCGCCGCGAACGGCGGATGTAGGGGCGGTTCGCGAACCGCCCCAATCAAAACGCGACCCGCGCCTCAGCCCGAATCCGGTGGCCCGCGCTGCGTGCAGCGTGGGACTGGCCGCGGATGAATCTCCCAGGCTGCGCGCAGCCTGGGCCACCGGGCACGCCAACGGCGCCCGCGCGTCCGCTCCTTAGGCGGTGCTGTCGTCCTTGTTGGCGGCCTGCTTCTTCGCGCGCTCGATCTGGCTGTGCACGTGCAGCACGCGCTGGG
Organism: Chloroflexota bacterium; assembly: GCA_022821905.1. Classification (GTDB taxonomy): domain Bacteria; phylum Chloroflexota; class UBA11872; order UBA11872; family UBA11872; genus JAJECS01. The sequence goes on from JAJECS010000022.1 coordinate 1,669, forward strand.
CGGCGGTGAGCTGCGTGGCGATCGCCAGGAACCACATCGCCCCGCTCAGCACCCCGAACGGCGTCAGCAGGGCGATGCCCAGCACGATCAGCCGCTCCGGCCGCTGGAAGAAGCCGACCTTGCATTCCACGCCCAGGCCCTCCGCGCGGGCGCGGGTGTAGCTGATGAGCATGGACCCGATCAGCGTCAGCAGGGCGAGCACGACCTCCGCCCGCGCGCCCACGTCGACGAAATACCAGGTGAGTCCGGTGAAGATCACGCCTTCGCCCCAGCGGTCCATGGTCGAGTCCAGAAACGCGCCGAAGTCCGACCGCCGGTTGCTGACGCGGGCCACGGCGCCGTCGAACATGTCGAATCCGCCGCTGAACAGCAGCATCACGCCGCCGGCGACCTGCCACCCGAGCGCGATCACCGCGGCCGTGGGAAATGCCAGCACGAGCCCCGTGATGGTGAGCACATTGGGGTCGATGCCCGTGCGCGCCAACGGCGCCACCACGCGCTCGGCGAGGCGGCGAGACCGGGCCTGCATGCGCTGGTTGATCATCAGCGAGCCGCCGCTTCCGCCGCTCTGGGCGTGAAGGCCCAGTAGCGCCCGCCGATCTCGCGTTCGTTGAGCAACTCTTCGTAGTAGTCCACCACCCGGGCCGCGATCTTGGGCCAGGCGAACGCCTGCGCGCGCTGCTCGCCGAACGCGGACATTTGCGTGCGCTTAGTCTCATTGCGCATCAGGCGCAGCAGCGTGCGCGCCAGCGCCGCGTCATCCTTGGGCGGCACCAGCAGCGCACCCTCGCCGTCCAGCAGCAGCGCGCGGTAGCCCGGAATGTCGCTGGCCACCACCGGCAGACCGGCGGCCATGGCCTCCAGCAGCACCACCCCCTGGCTCTCCCCGCCGAGCGCCGGCGAGCAGAAGACGTGCGAGCTCTTGAGGTAGCGCTGCTTGTCCTCCTGGCTCACGTAGCCGGCGAAGACGACGTTTCGCAGGCCCAGCTGGTCGACCTGGCGCTGGTAGATACGCCGCTGGCGGGGACGGTAGGCCCCCACGAGCACCAGCCGGGTGCGGGGCTGCATCTGTTGGACCAGTTGCATCGCGCGCAGCAGCACCGATAGACCCTTGCGCTTGTCGAAGCGCCCCACGAACAGGATGTTGAAGAAGCCGTCGGCAAGCTGGGGCAGCGGCTCGACGTCCCGGCCGTAGAAGTCGACGTCGATGCCGTTCGGGATGATGCGGTATTCGCCGCGGTAGGAGCGGTACACCAGGTCGCGCGCCGCCTGCGACACGGCGATCTTGCCGTCCAGCTTGCGTTGCAGCCGCCGGATGAGCGGACGCGTGGTGTGATAGACGAACGCCGACTTGCGCGCCGCGTGGAACGTGCCCACGTTGAGCGCCTGCGAGTGGCGCAGCACCGTGAGCGGCAAGGCCGGGACCAGCGGCTCCTGCAGGTGGACGACATCGAACTGGCGATCGTCCAGGAATCGGCGCACGCGCGGCAGCAGCGCCGGCGACAGCGTGAGCCGCGCCGTCGACTGGTTCACGGGCAGCGGCACGATGCGGCGGCCGACCCGATAGAAATTTGGGGTCTCCACTTCGGGCGTCTCGGCCGACGACGGCGCCATGATCGCCACCTCGTGCCCCAGCGCCCGGAACTCGCGATCCAGCGCCAGCACGTGCTCCGTCACCCCGCCCGGATACGGGAAGTCGTAGGGCGAGACTTGAAGAATACGCACTAGCCGGCGGCCTCCCACATGGACCGAAACATATACCACTGCTCCGGCGCCTTGCGGATCAGCGCTTCGAGATCCCACATCACCTGCTGCATGCCTCGCTGCACGGCCTCGTCCCGCGGGATGCCGCGGTCCCAGAAGATCGGCGGCATGGCATGCCCGGTATAGGTGCCGTCGCCGTTGCGGGTCATGCCGCCCACCAACAGCGGACTGCCGGCGCGCTGGGCCAGGGCGGCCGCCCCCGGCGGCACCCACGCTGGACGACCGAAGAACTCGACCTGCATCCCGCGCCCCGGCGTGGGCCGGTCGGCCAGCAGGGCGACGTACTCCCCGCGGCGCAGCGCTCGCAGAATCTCCCGCGCCGCGTTCCCGAGTTGAATGCTCTGGAGGTTCAGCTTGGCCCGCACGTGGTCCAGCATGCCGGTCACCGCGCGGCTGCGCATGGTCTCGGCGACCACGTGCGTCCGGTGGTCCAGCGAGACCAGCCCGCCGCACCACTCCCAGTTCCCGAAGTGGGCCGTGATCATGATGCCGCCCTGGCGTTGTTCGTGGAGCGCCTTGAAGTGCTCGTAGCCTTCGATGCGCACCGTCCGGCTGATCAACTCCGCCTGCGACAGCCGAAAGCTGCGCAGAAAGTCGATCACGTGGTCGACGAACGCCACCACCGACCGCCGGGCGAGATTCCGCGCGCGAGGGTCTGACGGCGGCAGATCCAGCACCACCGACATGTTGGCGATGGTGTTGCGGCGCACGCGCGGCACGAGCAGGAAGACTAGCGTGCCCAGCACGCGCGCGACCGCCGCCGAGATCGGTCGCGGAATCCAGCCGACCACATGCGAGCCGAACTCGAACAGAGCGATCATCTACGCGAGATCGGCCGCCGATCCGGCCGCAATCGTGGCCGACGCAATGAACTCCTCCATCATGTCGTGGGCTTCGGCATCCGTGTACTGAATGGGCGGCGACTTCATGAGGTACGCCGACGGGCCTTCCAGCGCCCCCGAGACCCCACGCGTCATGGCGATCTTGCAGCAGCGCACGGCGTCGATCACGATGCCCGCCGAATTCGGAGAGTCCACAACCTCGAGCTTGAGCTCCACGTTGAGCGGTTGGCCGCCGAAGGACTCACCCTCCAGGCGGATGAACGCCCACTTGCGGTCGCCGAGCCATTCGACGTAGTCGCTCGGGCCGATGTGGACGTTGGCCGGCCCGATGTCGTACTCCAGCTGACTCGTCACCGCGTTGGTCTTGGACACCTTCTTCGACTCCAGCCGCTCGCGCTCCAGCATGTTCTTGAAGTCGGAGTTGCCGCCCACGTTCAGCTGGTAGGTGCGCTCGAGATTGACGCCGCGGTCCCGGAACAGCCGGGTCAGGACCCGGTGCACGATCGTGGCTCCGACCTGCGACTTGATGTCGTCGCCGATGATGGGCACCTGCGCCCGTTCGAAGCGCTGCTGCCAGTAAGTCTCGCGCGCGATGAACACCGGCATGCAGTTCACCATGGCGCAGCCCGCCTGCAAGACCTGCTCCACGTACCACTTGGTGGCTTCCTCGCTGCCCACCGGCAGGTAGTTGATCACCACGTCCGTGTGGGTGTCCTGCAGCAGCTGCACGATGTCGTCCGTCGACCCGTCGGCCTTCACGACCGTGTCGGCCATGTAGCGCCCGATGCCGTCGTGCGTCATGCCGCGCGCCACCGTGACGTCCTGGTGCGAGACGTCGGAGAACTTCACGGTGTTGTTCGGCGCCGCGAAAATCGCCTCGCTCAGGTCGGTCCCGACCTTGTTCCGATCGACGTCGATGGCCGCCGAGAACTCGACATCGCCAACGTGATATGGGCCGAGCACGGTGTGCATGAGCCCGGGGATGAACTCATCGGCCGGCGCGTCGCGATAGTGCGCGACCCCCTGCACCAACGACGAGGCGCAATTTCCGACGCCAATGATTCCGACGCGAACCGTGGACATGGTGACTCCCTTACGAACGTGCGGCGCCCGAATTCGGGCGATCCGATGTGTGTGCCGTATGCACGGTGACCAAATGCTCCAAATAGGTCGTCAGTTCTTGATGCAGGGCCTCCAGTTGATCGGCGACCAGCGAGTACTTCACCAGCCGCCCCTCACGCCGCGCCCGCACGAGGCCGACCTGTCGCAGGCGGCGCACATGCCACGACACGAGCGGGGGACTGTGGCCGACCACCTCGGACAGCTCGGCCACCCCCTGATCCGGGTTCTCCGACAGCCGTTGCAGGATCCGCAGGCGGGTGCCCGACCCGAGCGCCCGCGCATACGAGCGCATCCCCAGGATGTCCCAGTCGTCCGGCGGAGTCGTTGGAGGCACGATTCATAAAGAAAAGTTTTTCTTTCGGTAAACCCTAACGCGGCGGCAACCGCGTTGTCAAAGCGTGCCGGAAGGCGGCTGGGAGTCTCTTCAGCCTGTCAGTCCCGCGCCCGTCCGTCATTCCCGCGGAGTCGGGAATCCAGACGCACCGCGCATAAGGTCGAATCGGGCGACCCGCTCCGACGCTACTTGGCGTATTCGACCGCGCGCGTTTCCCGAATGGCCGTGATCTTGATCTGGCCGGGGTACTCCAGCGACTCCTGGACGCGGTCGGCGATCTCCCGCGTCAGGCGGTGAATGCCCAACTCGTCGACCGAGCTGGGTTGCACCATCACCCGCAGCTCGCGCCCGGCCTGGATGGCGTAACAAGACTTCACGCCGTCGAACGAGCTGGCAATCTCTTCCAGCTTCTCCAGGCGTTGCAAATAGCGCGTCACCGTCTCGCGACGCGCTCCCGGGCGAGAGCCCGAGATCGCGTCCGCCGCCGCCACGGCGAAGGCCTCGAAGCTGCGCAACTCCACCTCGAAATGGTGCGCCTCCGCGGCGTGCGCCACGTCGTCGCGCACGCCGTGCCGGCGCAACAGCTCGCCGCCGATCAGCGCGTGCGGGCCGTCCACCTCGTGGTCGATGCCCTTGCCGATGTCGTGCACGAAACCGGCCGTGCGCGCCAGCTCCACGTCGCCGCCAACCTCGCTCGTCATGGTCGCCGCAAGCAGCGCCACCTCGAGGGAGTGGCTCAGCACGTTTTGCCCGTAGCTGTGGCGGAATCGCAGGCGCCCCATGTAGCGCAGGATCTCGGGTGGCAGGCCGGTGATCTTGGCGTCGAACGCGGCCCGTTCGCCTTCCTGGGCAATGATTTCCGTGACCTCGGATTGGGCCTTGGCCACCGCCTCCTCGATTCGTGCCGGATGGATGCGGCCGTCCTCGGTCAGGCGCCGCAGCGCCACCCGGGCCACCTCGCGCCGCACCGGATCGAAGGCGGAGAGCACCACGGTTTCGGGCGTGTCATCGATGATGACGTCGACCCCGGTGGCCGCTTCCAGCGCCCGAATATTGCGGCCCTCGCGTCCGATGATCCGGCCCTTCATGTCGTCGTTCTTGAGGTCGACGACCGACGTCGTCACCTCGGTGGTGTGGGACGCGGCCACGCGCTGCAGCGCCAGCCCCACCAGCCAACGGGCGCGGGCTTCCGCCCGCTCCTTGGCGTCGGCCTCGACCTGGCGCACCATCTGCTCGGCGTCGGCGGTCACCTCTTGCTCGATGCTGCGCACCAACTCCGTGCGCGCCTCGTCGCGCGTCAGGCTGGCCGCGCGCTCCAACGCCGCCAGGTGCTCCTGGCGCGCCTCTTCCTGCGCCTGCGCCTCGGCCTCGAGCTTGCGGCGCTCGGCGTCGAGCTCGGCCTCGCGGGCCAGCGACGCGCGCTCGCGCTCCTCAAGCGCTCCGGCGCGCGCCTCCAGTCGCTCGTCCCGCTGCTGCGCGCGCTGCTCGTGGCGCTGCATCTCGCGGCGACGGTCGGCCAGTTCGCGCTCGCCCGCTTCCCAGGCTTGGCGCGCGTTTCGCGTGGTGGTCTCGATCAGGGCTCGTTGCTGGGCTTCGGCGGCCTTCAGCTCCTCCTCGATCCGCTGCGCCAGGGCGCGCATGCGCGATCCGGATAGCCAAACTTGATAGAAGTAGCCCGCCACAAGCCCCAGCGCGAGCATCGCCACGCCGGCGATGATCGCTATCAGCGGGGCAGCCATGGCTAGCCTCCGATAGGTTGATGGTGGGGAATGGCGTCAAAGTGTTCATGTCGGCAAGTGCTCCGCAGCCTCTCGCGGAGCTACAAGATGCTAACGGGCAATTGACTCTTGCGCCACCGTGCGCCGGGGCGACGCCGCCTCCCACCTATACTGGGCACGGCAACCAGCGGGCCGGCGGCAGACCGGGAGAGCCAAATGACTGCGACCCACGGCGCGGGGACGATGACCGGCCGCGAACGCTACGTAAATGCGCTGCTCGGCAAGCCCACCGACGCGATCGCCGTGGGAAGTCCGACGTCCCTGGCCACCTACGAGCAGATGCGCCTGCTCGGAATCGAGTGGCCCGAAGCCCACTACTCCGCCGAAGCCGTGGCGATGCTCGCCGAACGCAGCTACACCGATCTCGGCTTCGACACCATCGCCCCCTATTTCTGCATCATCATGGGCGCGGCCGCCCTCGGCGCGACGATTGACTGGGGCTCGGACCCCTGGGAGTTCGACAAGTCCAGCGGCAAGATCATCACCGGCCCCCGCATGCCGGCGGTGAAGCCGCCGCCCCCTTGGGTCACCCCCGATGACATCCAGATTCCCGACGACTTCCTGGAGCGCCGCGAATCGCGCGCCATCATCGACGCGATCAAGATTCTCCGCGCCGACCACCCGGACGCCGGCATCGTGGGCAAGGTCATGGGTCCCTGGACGCTGGCCTATCACATGTTCGGGCCGCAGGAATTCCTCATCAACGTGATCCTCGACCCCGACTACGTGCACCAGGTGCTCGACAGGCTGCGGCACGTGTCGGTCATGTTCGCCAACGCACAGCTCGAGGCCGGCGCCGACGTGATCACGCTGGCCGACCACTCCACCGGGGACCTGGTGCGCGCCGAGACCTACCGCGACTACCTGCTGCCGGTGCACCAGAAGATCACGCCCCTGATCGAGGGGCCGGTGATTCTCCACTGCTGCGGCAAGACCATCGACCGCATGCCCTACATCACCGAGGCCGGGTTCGAGGCCTTCCACTTCGCCACCGAAAACAACCCCCACGAGGCCAAAAAGGCCGTCGGCGACTACAAGCTGGTGGGCAATGCGAGCAACTTCATCACCTTGCTGTCGGGCCGTCCGGAGGATGTCGCCGTCGAGATCGAAGACCTGCTGGCCGCCGGGGTTGACATCATCGCGCCCGAGTGCGCCGTGCCGCCCCAGGTGCCCGACGCCAACTTGCGCGCGGTCGTCCAGGCCGCGCGCGGCGATTTCGAGCCCGACCCCGCCGTAACCGACGCCACGAACATGGCCGACGGTTACCGCGCGCAGGTCGCCGCGCAGAGTGGCGCGCTGCCGAGCTAGGCGCAGGCCCAGCGGCGCTGCCGCCGTGCCCGCTCGCGGCCTCGGAGGCTGACTAGTGGCCGACGACCGCGGCGACGCCCAAGCCCACGTCGAGCGCTGGCGCGGCCTGACTGGCATTCCCGTCGAGGCGGCGTTCTTGCACGCCTATCGCAGCGCCGGCGCCGCCCGCGAGCTTGGCTATCCCCTCACGCCGGGTGTGTTCGTCGACGACACCCTGGTCCAATACTTCACCCACGGTCGCCTGGAAGCGCCGGGGCGTTCCACGGCATTGCCGGTTGGCGTGCCGCGGCGCACGGACCTCGGCGAGCACATGGCCCGCGCGCTGGCCGGCACGGAGCCCTCGCCCGAGACGCTGGATGTCTTCGAGGCCGCGTTGGACACGCCCGAGCGGCGAGCCCGCGCGGGTGCGAGCGTGGGCTCGCCAATCAACTGGCGCGGCGCGCCGACCCAGCTGTTTCAGCGCGAGGTGGTGCGTCTCATGCCGGTATCGCCCGGAACCCGGCGCCCCGTGCGCGGCAATCTTGGCGAGCTCTATGTCGGGCTCGGCTACCAGGAACGGGACCGCGGCGAAGGCCAACCCTCACCGATTGCCCGACCGGTTATCGCAACACCCGAGCCCGTGGTCGCCCCCGTGCTCACCTATCACCTCACCCGCGGTGCGGACGCCTTCCGCGACCACCTCACACCGCTCCTCGATGAGGGCCTCGTTCCGGTGTCGTTCGATCAATTGGTCGCGGCCATGGAAGGATGGACCAAGCTGCCGCCGCGCGCGTTCGTCCTCACCTTCGACGACGGATGGCTGGGTCAATACCACGACGCGCTGCCGGTCCTCCTCGAGCTGCGCGTCCCCGCCACGTTCTTCGTGCTGCCGGGATTCGACCGCCATGGACAAGGCCACATGACCATCGACCAGATCCGCGAGGTGCGGGCCGCCGGCATGACCGTGGGCTCGCACACGCTGAATCACGCCAGGTTGCCGTCCCTCATCCAGCAGAACCTGGGCGCGGCGCAGGCCGAGGTCGTTCTCTCCCGGTCCGATCTCGAGCGCGACGTCGACGGCGTGGACTACTTCGCCTACCCGAATGGCCTCTACGACGACGACGTGGTCCAGCTCGTCCGAGATTCCGGCTACCGCGCGGCGGTCACCACCGTGGCCGGCACGGTGCACTCACTCGACCGCCGCTTCGAGTTGCGCCGCGTGGGCGCCAACGCGTGGGGGTCGTTGACGGAGACGGTCCTCGCCATCCGCCGTGCGGCCGCCATCGACGGAGTCGAGTCGCCGATCTGACGTGCGCGAAGGTTGGACAATCGCGCAACTGATTCCGCCAGGCGAGAGTCGCCGCTCCGCACCCAATGCACGTCGCCGCGCTGCACCTGCTCAACTTTCGCAACTACGCCCGGCTTGATCTCGAGTTGCCGGTCGGCCCGCTCGTGGTGCAGGGGGGCAACGCTCAGGGCAAGAGCAATCTGCTGGACGCGGTGCATATCTTGGCGACCGGCCGCAGCATGCGCGGTGGACCCGAGGCCGCCTGGATCAACGTCGATGCGCCCGATGAGGCGCACTTCGCGCGGATCGGGGCGCAGGTTCAGGCGGCGTCCGGGGAGGAGCATTTGAAGCTCGTAGTCGCGCGAACGAGCGCCGGCGGCGGCGTGCGACGCCGGGTCCGCATCGGCGGTGCCGCCCGGCGGCTGGCCGATCTGCCGGGTCGCCTGCAGGCCGTCAGCTTTGCGCCGGCGGATTTGACGCTGCTCACCGGGCCTCCGCGCGAGCGGCGGCGGTGGCTGGACATGGCGCTGGCGCAGCTCGATCGGGACTACGTGACGGCGCTCTCCGAGTATGAGGTCGTGCTCACGCGGCGGAACGCGCTGCTTCGCCGCATCCGCGCCGGGCACGGCCGGCCGCCGGAGTTGGACTTCTGGGACGCGCGTCTCGCCCCGCTCGCGGTTCGGGTCGTGCGGACTCGGGAGGACTTTGTGAAAGCGTTGCAGCCGCTGATCGCGGCGGAGTATGCGCAGATCACCGGCGATCCAACTCTTGCCGTCAGCTACGCCGCCACGGCGACGGCCGCCGATCCCGCCGAGCACGTGGAGGCGCTGCGGCAGGCACGGGCCGGCGATATCGAGCGCGGGGCGACGAGCCTGGGTCCGCATCGCGACGACCTGGCGCTCCACCTCGGCACGCACCCGCTGGCCAGCTTCGGCTCGCGAGGCCAGCTACGCTTGGCCGGGGTGGCACTCAAGTTGGCCCAGTTCGAGCTTGCCCAGCGCCGAACCGGCGAACGGCCGGTGCTGCTGCTGGACGACGTGGCGGCTGAGTTGGACCCGCACCACCGGCGCCTGCTGCTGGAGCGCCTGACTCCCTCGGCGCAGACCATCGTCACCACCGCCGATCCGGCTGGGCTGGACGCCCCGCTGCTCGACCGTGCGGTGCATTTGGTGGTTGAACGCGGTCGCATTCGGGCCACACATGCCCCGGCGTAGAGCGGGCCAGGCCCGGCCGCTGGCCGATCTGCTGGCCGAGCTCGGCGAGCGCTCCGACATGCGCTACGGCCGCCGCCGGCTTGACACCACGCAGGCGATCGAAGGCGCCCTGCAGGCCGTCCTGGGCAAGAATGCGGCCGCCCGCTGCCAGCCGGCCGGCTACATCGGCACGACCGCGATTCTGGCCTGCCGATCGAATGCGTCCGCCCAGATCGTGGCCATGCACCTGCCCCAGATCATGGACGACGTGCGCCGCCGCGTGGACCACGCCGACGTGCAGGAGCTGCGCCTGACCGTCGTGCCCGACTATTGGACTGACTCCTAGTGGGCTAGGGGCATTGCAGAAGTTGACTTCCTTCCCCAAGTCGTCGTTCCGGTTCCCTCTCCCACGGGGAGAGGGGGAGGGTGAGGGGCTCCGCACCGGCCGGAGGCTGTCCCGATCAGCGTGATCCACGGCGGAGAGCCGCCTAGCCGATCATTGCGTGCCAAGTATCCTAGGCGCGCGCCCGTCCGTGCGGGCGAACGGGGACAGGCTTGCATGCACAACATCGCACTGATTCCGGGCGACGGCACCGGTCCAGAGGTCACCGCCGAAGCATTGAAGGTGCTCGAGGCCGCCGCTCACGTTGGCGGCTTCACCTACGACACCACCACCCTCGACTTCGGCGGCGAGCGCTATCTGCGCACCGGCGAAACGCTGCCCGACGGCGCCATCGACGACCTGCGCCAGTTCGACGCCATCTTCCTCGGCGCCATCGGCCATCCAGACGTGCTGCCCGGCATTCTCGAGAAGAACATCCTCCTGCGGATCAGGTTCGAGCTCGACCAATACATCAACCTGCGCCCGGTCAAGCTCTACCCCAACGTGGAGACGCCGCTGGCGGGCAAGGGCCCCGAGCACATCGACTTCATCATCGTGCGCGAGAACACCGAGGGCATCTACACCGGCATGGGCGGCGTGCAGTACGCCAACACGCCGAACGAGGTGTCCACGCAAATCCACTGCACCACCTATCACGGCGCGTCCCGCTGTGTGCGCTACGCCTTCGAGCTCACCCGCGCCCGCGCGCGCACCAACCAGCTGCACCTAGTGGCGAAGACCAACGTGCTCACCTACGTCCACGGCACGTGGTGGCGGGCCTTCAACGAGATCGGCGACGCCGACTTCCCGGACATCACCCGCGACTACGCCCACGTTGACGCCGCCACGATGTGGATGGTCAAGAACCCCGAATGGTTCGACGTCGTCGTGACCGAGAACCTGTTCGGCGACATCATCACCGACCTCGGCGCGATGATTCAGGGCGGCATGGGCATCGCCGCCGGCGGCAACGTGAACCCGGAGGGCGTGTCGATGTTCGAGCCGATCGGCGGCTCCGCGCCCAAGTACACCGGGCAGGGCGTCATCAACCCGCTGGCGGCGATCAACGCCATGCAAATGCTGCTGACCGACATCGGCGAGCATGCGGCGGCGCAGCGCGTCGAGGCCGCCGTCGTCAAGGCCCTCGAAAGTGGGCGCTTCGAGTCCATGAGCGCCGGCCGCATGGGCATGTCGACGTCCGAAGCCGGCGACTTCGTCGCCAGCCTCGTCTAGCCAGGGGCGAGTCGGCGGCACGGCCGCAGGCCCCGGCGGTTCCGGGCGCCGCCGCGGTCCGCGCCCGCCCGGGGGCATCGATTTTCCCGGGATGCGGCGGCGGGCCGTCGCGCTGATGGCCGGTGATATACTGCGGCGCCTTCGGCAGCGGGCGAATTCACCCGCTCACGCACCCGAGGACGTACCCATCGCCTCGTCTAATGGCTCGCTAGCCGGCCTCAGTCAAGAGCGTCTGTTGTGGATGTACCGCACCATGCGCCGCATCCGCCGCTTCGAGGAAACGGCCGAGGTGGCCTACCGGGCGGCCAAGATGCGCGGCGCGCTGCACTTCTATATCGGCGAAGAGGCCTCCGCGACCGGCGTCTGCGCCGCGCTCAACGAGGGTGACTTCATCACCAGCACCCACCGCGGCCACGGTCACTGCATCGCCAAGGGCGCGCGCCTGGACAAGATGATGGCCGAGCTCTACGGCCGCACCACCGGCTATTGCGGCGGCAAGGGCGGCTCGATGCACATTGCCGACGTCGCCAGCGGCAATCTCGGCGCCAACGGCATCGTCGGCGCGGGAGTGCCCATCGCCGTGGGCGCTGCGCTGGGGTCCAAGCTGCGCAATGACGGCAAGGTCACGGTCTGCTTCTTCGGTGACGCCGCCGGCCCCACGGGCGCCTTTCACGAAGGCGTAAACATGGGCTCGGTGCTCAACGTGCCGGTGGTCTTCGTCTGCGAGAACAACCAGTACGGCATGGCCACCCACACCGAGTACGCCAACGCCGCGCCGGTGGGCGACCGGGGTCCGGCCTACGGCATGCCCAGCGAGCGCATCGACGGCAACGATGTCTTCGAGGTCTACGCACGAGCCAAGGTGGCCATCGACCGCGCCCGCAACGGCGAAGGCCCGACCCTCATCGAGACGATCACCTATCGCCAGAAGGGTCACACGATCCACGACTCGAAGGGCTATCGCGACGAGGAAGAGATCGCCAAGTGGATCGCGCGCGACCCCATCGAGCGTTTCAAGCGGGTCGCGCTCGAGGCCAAGGCGCTGACCGACGAGGACCTGCAAGCGATTGACGATGAGGTCGAGGAAGCCATCACGCAGGCCGAAGAGTTCGCCGAGGCCAGTCCCTGGCCCACGCTCGATGCCATCGAGCAGGACGTGTACGTCTAGCCATGGCTGTCACCAGCGCACCCGACGCCCCGGCCCAGGCGGCCACCCGCCAGATCTTCATGAGCCAGGCGCTGCACGAAGCCCTGGACGAGGAGATGGCCCGCGACCCGAATGTCTTCGTCATGGGCGAGGAGGTCGGCATCTGGGGCGGGGCCTACAACGTGACGGCCGGCCTGCTCGAGAAGTGGGGCGAGGCTCGCATCATCGACACGCCCATTTCCGAGGCCGCCATCGGCGGAGCGGCGGTGGGCGCCGCCGTCACCGGCTGCCGGCCCGTGGCCGAGTTCATGTACTCGGACTTCATGGGCATCGCCATGGACCAGATCGTCAACCAGGCCGCCAAGAACCGTTACATGTTTGGCGGCGCCGCCAAGCTGCCCATCACCTACCGCGCGCCCTTCGGCGCCGGAACCGGCAACGCGGCCCAGCACACCCAGAGCCTCGAGGCCTGGTTCGCGCACGTGCCCGGGCTCAAGGTCGTCACCTGCTCGTCGCCCCACGACGCCAAGGGCCTGCTCAAGTCGTCGATCCGCGAAGACAACGTGGTCGTGTTCTTCGAGCACAAGGCCATCTACTCCATGCGCGGCCCCGTGCCCGAGGACGAATACACCATCCCCCTCGGCCTGGCCGACGTGAAGCGCGAGGGCAGTGACGTGAGCGTGGTGACCTACGCCCGCCAGGTGCACTACGCGCTGGAGGCTGCCGAGCAGCTGGCCGGCGAGGGCATCGACGTCGAGGTGGTCGACGTCCGCACGCTCTATCCGCTCGACGTGGACACCATCCTGGCCTCCGTGAACAAGACGAATCACGCCGTCGTGGTCTACGAGGCGGCGCGCTTCGGCGGCTTCGGCGCCGAGATCGCCTCCCAGATCCAGGAGCACGGCTTCGACGATCTCGACGCGCCCGTGCTGCGGGTGGCCGGGTCGCACTCGCCCATTCCGTTCTCGGAGCCGCTCGAAAAGGGCGCCATTCCCGACCCGGAGCGGATCGCCGCGGCCATTCGGGAGTCGCTGCAAGGCTCCCGCTAGCGTCCACCGCTAACGAAAGGACCCGCCTGTGGCCACCCCGGTCCTCATGCCCCTGATGGGCATGACGATGGAAGAAGGCATCGTCAGCAGTTGGCTCGTGGAGGACGGGGCCACGGTGACCAAGGGTCAGCCGATCCTCGAGTTCGAAACCGACAAGATCAACGCCACCGTCGAGGCGCCGGAGGACGGCGTGCTCGGCGGGATTGCCGCGCAGCCCGGCGACGCCGTGCCCGTGCAGGGAACCCTGGCGTACATCCTGGAGCCCGGCGAGGAGCCGCCCGCACCCGAGGCGTCCCCCGCCGCAGCGCCTGAGCCCGCGCCCGCTCCAGGCCCGGCGCCTGCCGCGCCGCCTCCCGCTCCGGCGGCGCCACCGCCCGCCCCCACCCCCGCCCCGGCTCCGACGCCCGCGCCCATGGTGGCGGCGGCACCTGCCCCGGCGGCTGCCGACGGACGCGTGAAGTCCTCGCCCTTGGCCCGGCGCATCGCCCGCGAGTTGGGCGTGGCGCTGGCCGGCCTCGTGGGCAGCGGTCCCGGCGGACGCGTCATCGAACGCGACGTGCGAGAAGCCGCGGCCGCCGCGCCGGTGGCCGCACCGGCCGTCGCCGTGGCGCCCGCCATCGCGCCGCCGGCGCCGATGCCCGCGGTGGCTGCCGCGACCGGAGAGCCCGCCGCGGGCTCGAGCATCCCGGTCACCGGCGTGCGCAAGGTCATCGCCGAGCGCATGCTGCAGAGCCTCCAGCAAACTGCACAGGTCACGCTGGTCACCGAGGCCGACGGACGCCGCTTCCACGAGTTGCGCACCGAGCTGGCCGCCCGCCACGAACCGACCCTGGGCTTCAAGATCAGCTACAACGACCTGCTCATCCGCGTCTGCGCCCACGCCCTGCGCGAGCACACCCGCGCCAACGCCAGTCTGGAAGGCGACGCCATCCGGCTGCACGATTCGGTAAACGTGGGCCTCGCCATCGAGGCCGGCGGCGACCTGGTGGTGGCCAACGTCAAGCAGGCCGACCGCAAGTCGCTGGTCGAGATTGCCTCCGACGTGCGCGGCGTGGTCGACCGCGCCCGCGCCAACCAGCTCGCCCTCGACGACATCACCGGCGGTACCTTCACGATCAGCAACCTGGGGCTCTACGGCATCGACGCTTTCACCCCGGTGCTCAACCCGCCGGAATCGGCCATCCTGGGCGTCGGCGCGCTGCGCGAAAAGGCCGTGGCCCGCGACGGCGAGGTCGTCGCGCAGCTCTCGGTCACCCTCAGCCTCACCTTCGACCACCGCGTCATCGACGGCGCCCCCGCCGCCCGCTTCCTCGCCCGCATCCGGGAGCTCATCGAGCAGCCGTACTTGTTGCTGTAGGGTATGTCTTTTCGGCGTAAACTGGCCTGTTGGATTAGCTAGGAATCTATTGTGGCCGAGATGGTTTTGACTTGCCCATACTGTTTGTCTAACAGAATAACCTTTACGTTTAAAGGTCAGTATCAGTGGACCAGTAACCCCCATACTTGGAACACTTTCTGGGTGTGCCGAAAGTGCGAGGAAGGAATCGTTGTCAAGCTTGTAGGTCCTTCTCACTCCCTTCCAAGTGACTGTCCCGGCGACCCGCGTGATGCCGGTTTTGACTTGTATGGGATACGTCCACGGATACAGCAATTCCGCGCACCTGCAAACGTACCGGACGCCATCGCTCGTGACTTCGAGGAGGCACTAGACAACCTGCGGCGTCAGAAATGGACAAGCGCAGGCATGATGTTTCGCAAGGTCTTGCAGCGGGCTACGACAGAGATGGCACCAGAAGGGATAGAATTCAGGAATATGAGACTTATTCAGCGCATCAATTCTCTTGACAAGCATCGACTCATCACGCCGGCAATGAAGGATTGGGCTCATAAGATTCGTCTGGATGGAAATGAGGCTACGCACGAAGAAGACGAAGACTTCTCCGGAGATCAGGCCAGATTAATGAAAGAATTTACCGAATTGCTTCTGATCTACTCATTTACGCTTCCTGCACGCATCACAGCATCAAATGACCCCATTGAACCCGAGAACTGATCTTCTTGGCGTCGAAAAGAGATCGCGCAGCCGGGTCTCGCCGCACATCGCAGCAGCGGCCGTCGATGCGGCACGTACTGCTGACGTAGACGGCCCACGTCGGGTTTCTTTCATAGATCTGGTAATCCCGACAGAGTAGCCTGGGGTAGGAGAAAGCAGCGGCAGCGGAGGAGTGGCCATCGTGGTATCTATATCGGACCCGCCCCGCGTGACTGCGACTCTAGATCGAGAATCTGGATCGCTTGAGGGGTCCGACCTCTGGCGTAAGCGGCTGACGCTCCCCACGTATACCGTCGCCGAGGCGGCGCGGTATGCACAGGCCAAGCCGCAGACCGTTGGCTATTGGTTCCGGGGAAGCGAATCGTCCGGCCCGGCGCTGCCTCGCCGCAACGCGGGGGAACGACTGAACTACTTCGAGGCGGTCGAAGTGGCCTTCGTTGCCGTGTTCAGGAGCTACGGCGTCCGTTTGAAGAACTTGCGGAACGCGCGCGCCTACTTTCAAGCGCTGCTCCAGACCGAGTATCCATTCGCCAGCGAGCGCTTCTGCACGGAAGGTTCGCGGATTCTGCGGGAGTGGGGAGATCTACAGGAGCTTTCGGAATTCACCGAAGTAGTCATCGGCGACGAGCAGGGGCAACTGGCCTGGGCCGAGCTGCTCGGACAGAAGTTCCATACGTTCGACTACGAGCATGGTCTGGCGCTCTGCTGGCACGTGGCCGGCCGGAGCTCTCCGGTGCAAATCGATCCGCGCATCGCATTTGGAGCGCCGAGCGTACGCGGGATTCCCACCTGGGCCATGCGCGGCCGCATCCAGGCCGGCGAGTCGGTTGAGGAAATCTGCGACGACTTTAGCCTCGAAGACCACGAGGTGATCGCCGGCCTGGAGTTCGAGGGACTGGAACTCGAGGCCGCTTGACCTTCTTCTTCGATCGGTGCGTCGGCGTCCAGATACCGCGGGCCTTGAAAGCCTTCAAGCGCTTTCCGGTCGAGATCCGCTATCACCAGGAGGTCTTTGGTCGAGGACAGGCAGGACTTGAGGATGACGCCTGGATGGAGCCGGTGGCCCAACAGGGCTGGGTAGCCGTGACGCAGGACTATCGATTCCACCGAGTCGGTGTCACGCGTGAGGCGGTCAGGCAGCACAACGCCTCGGTGTTCTATCTCTGGGGCGCAAGCGCGCTGGCCTGGGAGACAACCCGTGTGCTCCTCTGGGCGCTCCCGCGGATGATCGAGCGTGTTCAGGACACTGAGCCGCCGTACGTCTATCGAGTCGAGAGAAGCAGCAGGATTCGGGCCGTTTCGCTCTAGTCTTCAGCCCCGTTCGCGGCCCTCGCGAATTAGGTCGACGATCTCGTCGGTCGTGAGGTCGAGGTCGATGCCTGCCACGTCGAGCGGGGAACGCGCCGTTGATTCCGGCGTGCTTCGGTGGCCCGCGCTGCGTGCAGCGTGGGATCGGCGCGACCGGTCTCGCGAGGGACCTCGAAGCGGTCGCTTGGGTTGTTGTGGAATCTGAGGCATGGCAATGGAAGGCTACGTGCCGCCCGGAGTAATAGGCAAGATTCGCGTCATTCCCGCGAACGGATACCTCTGCGTAACCCCTCCGTCATTCCCGCGGAGGCGGGAATCCAGGCCCGATCAAGCTCGGAATCATCGAGTGCGCTCAAGAGCGTCTGCCCGCCTGAGTGCACCCCGACGTTTCTTCCAAGGTCAATAATCTGTCCGGCGGCCTGGCATCATGCGCCAACTTGGCTGAAGGACTTGCGCTATGGACTTGGTTGAATCGCACGTCCACATCTGGACGCTTCGCGACCCACGCTTTGGCAAACACCCAGACTCGGACTTCAAGCCCGACCGCGAGGCCGCGCCGGAAGACCTATTCGCGGCGCAGGACGAAGTCGGCGGTGTGGCCTGGACGGTGCTGATTCAGCCGCGCTACTACCTCTGGGACAACACATACCTGGCCCAGGCCGCCGAGGCGCATCCGGATCGATTTGTCGTCGCCGGGCGCGTCGATCCCATGCGTGCCGAAGCGCCGCGGCAGCTCCGGGAGCTCATGCAGCGGCCCGGCTACCGCGGCATCCGGCTGGCGGCGACTGAGAACCCCGCCACGCGCTGGCTCGACGACCCTTCGCAAGACCCGCTCTGGGAGGCCGCCGCCGAGGCGCGCGCCACCATCGGGTTGCTCATCCAGTGGCGTCAGCTCCCCCAGGCCGCGGCCATGGCGACGCGGCATCCCGACGTCACGGTCGTGATCGACCACCTGGGATTCCCCGACTACGACGATCCGGCCTCGCTGGAGAATCTGCTGGACCTCGCCCGTTTGCCCAACGTCTACGTCAAGCTCTCGGGCTATCCCCACAACACCGGCGACGCCTATCCCTACCTGCGCGCCCGGCCCTTCATCGAGCGCGTACTCGGCGCGTTCGGGGCCTCGCGCGTCATGTGGGGCAGCGACTGGCCGGTCTGTCTCGCCCACGCGACCTACGGCCAGGCGTTCAGGTCCGCCTGGGGGCTGCCGGGGCTGACCGACGACGACCGCGACTGGATATTCAGCAAGACTGCGCGCGCCGCTTGGCGCATCCCGGACGGACGGGCCTGAGTTAAAGAAATCCGGGTGCAAGGCCGGGCGGAGGCCTTGCACCCGGATGAAGTCCGGGAAAGCGCCTAGGCGGGCTGGAGGTGACCCTCCAACTGTTCCCGCAGGTGCCTTTCCGGCGGGACGCCCACCACTCGATCGACTTCCTGGCCGTTCCGGAAGAGGATCAGCGTCGGGATGCCGCGAACGCCGTGCTTATTCGGCGCGTCGGGGCTGGCGTCCACGTCCACCTTCACGAACTTCAAGCGTCCAGCGAACTCGCCGGCCAGCTTCTCGAACATCGGCGCGAGCATACGACACGGTGCGCACCATTCAGCCCAGAAATCGACGATCACGAGGCCGTCGGCCTCGAGGACTTCCTGTTGGAAGTCGGCGTCGGTTGCGTGGGTCAGGTTGTCCGCCGTGTCGGCGACCATGGCTCGCCCCTGAGGGGAGGTGAGATATCCAAGCACCCCAACTTTAGGCCGGGCCGGCGGCTGCGTCGGTCGGAATCGTCACAAAAGCCGACGGCATTCATGCGACTTCACAGCAGGCGGCGGTGCCGGAACGCCGGCCGGCACTCGGCCGGACGGCGCCGAGCTACTCGATCTTGATCTGCTCGGCTGAAGAGGCCTGACGCTCCGACGGATCGAGCGTGTGGATGCCGGCGTCCAGGACCTCGCGCAGGCTCAGCAGCACCTCGCGGACGGCGCCGCGCATGTGGCCCGTCGCCTTGCCCATCCCTATGTGCGGCCGGTCGATCTCTATCGTGATGCGAAGGGGTACGCCGTGCCGCTCGGCCCCGTTCGCTGCGCTTTCAGTCATGGTCGCGCGCCCCTCGTTCGAGTGCGTCCCGTCTCGCAGTATATGACCCGACCGCGGCCCGGCGGCCTCGCGTGACTGACTGGGATTACGCCTGCGTCGCCGGCGTCGCGCTGGCGACCGCCTCGCCGCAGTAGGCGCAGAATCGAGAGTCGGCGCGAATGATGCGGCCGCAGGTCTCGCAGACCGTCTCCAGCGGCAGGCGCTCGCCGCAGTTCACGCAGAACCGGGCGTCCCAGGGATTGGACGCGCCGCACGTGCCGCAGCCGCGATCGACGGTGCCGCTCGCCGCCGGCGAGGCGCCCGTCCCGCGCGGGGCGGACTGGGCGCGGGCCCGCCGCAGCATCGCCACCTCCAGGCCAAGAATCTCCGCCACCGCGTCCAGGTCGTTGTCCGGCACGTGCAGGATCTTGCCCGTCTCGACGTCGCTCACCCACGGGCGGTCGCGGTCGATGCGGCTCGCCAGCTCGGCCTGCGTCAGGTGCTTGCGCTTGCGGGCGCCGAACAGCATCGCGCCCAGGGCGCCACGGTCGATATCGCGAAACGCTCGCTTTTGCAGCTTGCGCCGCACCATGCACCTCGCTGAAGCCCCGCCGTTCGCGGGGGCGGAATGCTAGCACGCCCCACATCCACCGTCTATGGGATTTGGGAACAAAATCACTGCCGCCCTTCTGCGGTGGACCACATTGCGTCAAATTGTTCCTACAACCGATCATCCCCGTGGGCCACGAACCGGGCCGCCGCCAGCGCTCCCAGGACCATCAGCGCCCCGATCAGCAGGAAGACGCGGTCCAGCCCCAGCCACTCGCCCAGCACGCCCGCGCTCACGGGACCGAGAAACATGCCCAGCGCGTAGACGCCCTGAAACACGCCCATCGCCGTGGCTCGCTCGGCGGGGGCCGCGCGCTCGATGCTGTGCGCCATCAGCGCCGGAAACACCAGACCGCGCCCGAATCCCCCGATCCCCTGCACGAATGTGAGCACCGCCAGGTTCGGCAGAATCGGAATCAGAAGACTCGA
Source organism: Chloroflexota bacterium (assembly GCA_022821905.1). Lineage (GTDB taxonomy): Bacteria > Chloroflexota > UBA11872 > UBA11872 > UBA11872 > JAJECS01. The sequence continues at coordinate 21,558 of JAJECS010000022.1, forward strand.
TATCGCTGTCAGCAGAAACCCGAACACGGCGGCCAGACGGCCGTCCAGCCGCGCTCCGGCCACGACCAGGACCAGCGCGCCGATGCCGTTGGCCGTGACGGCGACGGTCCCGAGCAACCCGAGGTCGAAGTTGCTCGCGCCGAGCGAATCCGCCCACAGCGGCACGAAGGCGAACGTCAGGCCAAACTGGGCGTATTGCAGCAGAGCGGCCAGCGCCGCGGCCACCAGGGTGCTGCGTTGCGTGCCCGCGCGCGCCAGCGTCTGAACCCGCGGCGGCTGTTCTTGCGGAGCGCGGGCGTGATCCGGCAGCGGCAGCAGAACCACCACCCCGGCCAAGCCGAGCCCGACGGCGATCCAGAACGTGGTGGCAACCGTGCTGGCCTCGGCCACCGCGCCGCCGATCAGCATGATCACGACCTGACTGGCCGCGCTCAGCCCCACCGCGATGCCGGTCGCCCGGGCCACCATCCTGCTGGGAAAGAACTCGGCCAGGTGCACCGAGGCGATCACGAAGGTCGACGCGCCCAGGCCGGTCACCGCCCGCCCGACGACCAGCAGCCAGGCCACGGGCGAGAGCGCCAGTGCCGCCGCCCCCGCCGCGTTGGCCAGCATGCCGCCAATCAAGAACGGCTTGCGGAGCGCCGCGCGGTCCGACCACACCCCGATTGGAATGCGCAAGAGGAGCTGTGTCAGGCCGTAAGCGCCCACCACCAGCCCGACCATCCCCAGCGACGCCCCCAGGTCGCGCGCATACGTCGGCAGCACGGGCACGTAGACGTAGAGCGACATCCAGAAGAGCACGTGGGCGGCGATGGCGAGGGCGCGGTGGGTGCGAGCGGGTGCGCGCATCACTCGGTGGACGCCGCGCGCGCGGCTATTCCGACGGAATGGTGATCTGCTGACCGATCTGCAGGCTGTCCGGATTTACCAGCCGGTTGGCTTGCACGAGATCCTCCACCGTCAATCCGAATCGCCCCGCGATGCCGGACAGCGTGTCGCCGGCCTGCACCGTGTAGACGAATGGCGTAGGGGTCGGCGTGGGTCGCGCCACCGGCGTCGCCGTCGGGGTGGGGTTGGGCGTCGGGGTCGCGATGACCTCTTCGTACGCCCGGTTGACATCGTCGATGATGGCCGTCGGGCTCACCACCGGCGACTGCGTCGGCACGGGCTCGGCCGTGCCGGGATCTTCCGGCCGGAGCAGCAGGAACCACAGCAGGAATACCAGAAACGCCACCACCAGCATGCCGACGAAGAGTTCGCTGCCGCGTCCTACCGTTCGGTCCGAGTCCTGCATGCGCCGCCTGGCCTAGGGGGCCGCCGCGTGGGGCGGGTTTGGGCGCGGGGCTGGCAGCCGCGGCCGTCGCCGCATCGCCGCCTACGCGCCGCTGGCCACGGAGGCCATCGTCTCGTGCGCCGACGCTCGCGGCGAGCGGCCCATGGCGTAGTAGGCGAACCCAAGCTGGGCCATGCGCGCGGGGTCGTGCATGTTGCGGCCGTCCACCAGCACGTTTCCGTGCATCGCCGCCCGCATCGCGGCCCAGTCCAGCTCCCGGAACTCGTTCCACTCCGTGGTGATGAGCACCGCGTCGGCGCTCTGCGCCGCCTCGAGCGGCGACGCCGTCAGCGTCATGCGGTCGCCGAGCTCCTCCAGCGCCCGCGGCCCGGCGACCGGATCGTAGGCGCGCACCTCGGCCCCTTCGCCCGTGAGCAGGTGGATGATGTCCACCGCCGGGGCGTCGCGCACGTCGTCGGTGTTCGGCTTGAACGAGAGGCCCAGCACCGCGACCGTCCGGCCGCGCAGATCGCCCAGCCCATCGCGCAGCTTTCGCACCGCCGAATGCCGTGCGTCCCGATTGATTTCCATGACGGCGCGCAGGAGCTGCGGGTGGCAGCCGTGCACGAGGGCCATATGTTCAAGGGCGCGCACGTCCTTCGGGAAGCAGCTTCCGCCCCAGCCGATGCCGGCGTTCAGATAGCCCCGCCCCACCCGGCGATCAAGCTCCATGCCGTGCCCAACGACCTCGACGTCCGCGCCCAGCGCCTCGCAGATCGCGCCCATTTCATTGATGAACGAGATGCGCGTGGCCAGAAAGGCGTTCGAGGCGTACTTGATCATCTCGGCGGTGCGCAGGTCCGTGATGATGATGGGGCAGTCGAAGGTCCGGTACAGCTCGGCCACGCGCCGCGCCGCCGATTCGTCGCCCGAGCCGATCACGACCCGATCCGGCTTGAGAAAGTCCTGGATCGCCGACCCCTCGCGCTGGAACTCCGGATTGGAGACCACCGGAAAGTCGTCGACTCCGTGCTCCCGCAGGATGCGCGAAATCAGGTCCCCCGTGCCCAGGGGCACGGTGCTCTTGGTGACGATCGTCGCCCCGGTCGTCATGCGAGGCGCGAGAGACGAAACAGCTGCGTCGACGCCCGCCAGGCTGGCCTCGCCGGCGGCGCCGGTCGGCGTATCGACGGCAATGAAAATGAACTCGCGACCGGGAATCGCCTCGTCGTAGTCGGTCGAGAATCGCAGCCGGCCCGCGCGCACGCCGCGATCGATCAGCGTCTCCAGGCCCGGCTCGTAGATTGGCACGCGGCCGGCCCGCAGCGACTCGATCTTCGCCTCGTTGATGTCCAGGCACGTCACCTCGTGCCCAAGGTCGGCGAAACACGCGCCAACGGTCAGCCCCACATAGCCCGTGCCCACCACCGATAGCGTGCTCAGGGGTCGTGCTCCTCACGCCGGCCAGCGCCGGCACGTCGACTCGCGTCCCCAAGTTTAGTAGGCCCGCGGCGACTTGGACCGGCGACGCCTGGAATTGGGGCGGGCGCGGTGCGATACGCTCGCCGCCTGCCGGGAGCAACCGACATCGGGACCGGTGTTGAGCGGACCGCACGTGCATGACTTCCTAGAGACGCTGACGTGCAGCGCTTGCGAGCGCGCGCACGACCCGCGCCAGGTCCACACGGTCTGCGAGGAGTGTGGCCAGTCGCTGCTCCCGCGCTACGACCTGCGCCGGGTCGCGCGCGCGGTTTCGCCGGACGAGGTGGCCCGCCGGCCGCGAGGCATCTGGCGCTTTCGTGAGCTCCTGCCGCCGGTGGCGGCGGGTGCCGGAGCCGATCTCGGCGCGGGCGATACGCCGCTGCTGCCCTTGCGGCGGCTGGGAGACCGGCTCGGCATGCCCCATCTCTGGCTGAAAGAGGAGGGCGCAAATCCGACGGGTACGTTCAAGGCCCGCGGGGCCGCCGTTGGGGTCGCCGCCGCCGCGGCCCTTGGCGTGCGCGAGCTGGCCATTCCCACGGCGGGCAACGCCGGCAGCGCCTGGGCGGCCTACAGCGCCGCCGCCGGCCTGCCGATTCACGTGGTGATGCCGGTTGACACGCCGTCTCCGATCAAGGCGGAATGCGCCGCCTACGGCGCCGAGGTCACCGAGGTCGACGGCCTCATCAGCGACGCCGCGGGGATCGTGGGCGAGCGCGCCGCGCGCTCCGGTTGGTTTGACGCCTCCACCATGCGCGAGCCCTACCGCGTGGAGGGCAAGAAGACCATGGGGCTCGAGATCGCCGAAGCGTTCGGCTGGAAACCGCCGGACGCCGTGCTCTACCCCACGGGCGGCGGCGTGGGACTCATCGGCATCTGGAAAGCCATGCGCGAGCTTGACGAGATGGGCTGGCTCAGAGGTCCGCCGCCGCGATTGATCGCCGTCCAGGCCGCCGGATGCGCCGCCATCGTGGACGCGTGGGAAGCGGGCGCGGCGACGGCCGAGCGTGTGGCCGATGCCCACACGGTCGCGCCCGGGCTGCGGGTGCCGCTGCCCTTCGCCCATGCCCTGGTGCTGCGGGCCATTCGCGAGACGGGTGGAACGGCCGTGGCCGTCGGTGACGACGAGCTCATGGCGGCCATGTCGGAGATTGCCGAGAGCGAAGGCGTTTTCGCCTGTCCCGAGGGCGCCGCGCTGCTGCCGGCGCTGCGGCGGCTGCTCGATCGCGGCGACCTTGCGCGCGACGCCTCCGTCGTGCTCCTCAACACCGGCAACGCGCTGAAGTACACGGACCTCATGCACGCGCCCAGCGGGCGTGCCGCGTGACAAGCCCGGTGCGTGCCCCTTCCGTCATTCCCGCGAAGAGCCTGCCCCGTACTCGATACGGGGCGGGAATCCACCCCACGGACAACCCCGAGTCGCCCTGGGTTCTGCAAGAGCCTTCATGAACAGTGACGCCCGCCCAAACGTCATGGTGACCGAGTCAATCGACTCGGCGGGATTCGAGTACTTGCAAGAGTTCGCGCAGGTCATCACGCCCGCTGCTCCCGACGAAGCCGCCATCATGGCTGACGCAGGGGACGTCGACGCCATGCTGGTGCGGGTGGCGCCGATCACGGCGCGGGTCATCGACGCCGCGCCGCGCCTGCGCCACATCCAGAAGCACGGGGTCGGCGTGGACGCCATCGACGTGGATCACGCGACGGCGCGCGGCATTCCGGTCAGCTTCACGCCCGAGGCCAACGCCACGGCGGTGGCCGAGCACGCGGTGACGGCGGCGCTGGCGGCGTTCAAGCGGCTGGCGATCCAGGACGCCATCGTGAGCGCGGGCCAATGGCGGCCGGCCATGACCCTCCCGGTGCACGAGCTGTCCGGGCGCACGGCGGGCGTCGTGGGGGGCGGGCGAATTGGGCGCAAGGTGATTCACGCCCTGGTGCAGGGGTTCGGCATGCGGGGGCTGATCTTCGATCCCTATCTCACGCCGCAAGACGTGGCGGACGAGAACATTGAACTGACGGACTCTCTGCCCGAGCTGCTTCAGCAGGCCGACCTGGTATCGCTGCACGTGCCGCTGACGCCGGCCACGCGGCACCTCATCGACGCCGAGGCGCTGGCGGCCATGCGCCCGACGGCGGTGCTGGTCAACACCTGCCGCGGGCCGGTGGTCGACGAGGACGCATTGGCCTGGGCGCTGGAATCGGAGCAGATCGCCGGGGCGGCCATTGACGTGTTCGCCGAAGAGCCGCCGGCATCGAGCCCGCTGCTTGACGCGCCCAACGTCTTGCTGACGCCCCACTTCGCCGGACTCACGGTGGAGTCCAACCGTCGGATGGCGGTGCACGCAGCGTCGGAGGTTCGCCGCGTCCTCGCCGGCGAGCCCCCGCAGTGGTGCATCAATCCCGCGGCCCTGGAAGCGTCGGCCTAAGCGAGCTCTGAATATGCCAATTGGCGGTGCCCCAAGCCGTTCGCCCTGAGCTTGTCGAAGGGTCTACCGAACGGCTTGGGGCACCTTTGCGCCAAGATCAGCTACTTGTTTCCGAGCCTGCGTAAGCGAAAATCGCCCGGTTGGATTGGGGAGACACGCGATGGCGACCGCACGCCGCATCGACCGCCTGCGGTCCGTGGCGGCGGCCCGGCAGGCCGGCCTGACGGTCGTGCTCGAGGACATCCATGATCCGCACAACGCGGAGGCCATCTTTCGCAGTTGCGACGCATTCGGCGTACAGGAGGTCCACCTCGTGTTCGAGCGCGAGGCGCCGTTCAAGCCGCGGCGCGTCGGCAAGGCCTCGTCCGCCTCGGCCAACAAATGGCTGAGCTTCACGGTGCACCGCTCGACTGCCGATTGCGTCAGCGCGCTGCGGGCGTCGGGTCACGTGCTGGCCGCCGCCGCCCCGCCTCCGCGGGGGCGTGATCTCGCGGCAACCGATCTCACGGCGCGGCGGCTGGCGCTGCTCTTCGGCAATGAGCATCGCGGGCTCTCTGAGGAGGCGCTGGCCGCCGCCGATCAGGTCATGAGCATCGCGATTGTCGGCCTGGTGCGCAGCCTCAATCTTTCCGTGGCCGCGGCCATATGTCTCCACGAGGCCACGCGCCAGCGCGCCGCGACGGGCCGCGACTACCGGCTGTCCGCCGAGGAGCAGACCCGGCTCGTCGCCGAGTGGCTCGACCGTGCCTAGGACACTCTCCTCATTGAGTCGGTGAGCCGCGCCCCCATCCGTTCGTCCTGAGCTTGTCGAAGGAGTTACCGAACGGATGGGGGCGCATATCGGCAGATGTCGGCTGTTTGTTTAGGGGCTTCCTAGTCCGTTGAGTGGAGCGCAGCGCACGCCCCGACTATGCTCGATACGCGCCACGAGCAGGAGTCAACGCTCATGACCGGGGATGTCTTCTACCGCGAGGTCAAATCGGCGCGCTCCCCTCGCGGGTCCATCGTCCCGCCGGGGTGCCGCGTCGAGACGGTGGATGGCCGCCAGGAGCTCCGAATTCCGGCGGATGTGACGCAGGTCGAGACGCCGATCGTCTTTCCCGGGTTTACCGTCGTCATCGAGGGCGATGAGCTGACCGTGGACGGACCGACCATCGTGGATGCGGCGCTCGCCGCCGAGGGTCTTGAAGCCCCTAACACCACGCTGACCACGCCCAAGGAGGTCGAGGTCATCGGGCTCCTGCGCGTCAAGTCGGTCCGCGCGCGCATCGTTCGCGGCGCGCGCATCGAAGCCCACGACATCGACGCCGGCGTTTCGAGCCGAGCCGAGGAGGCCATCGTCGCCCGCAACGTGACCGTGCGCGACGGCGCCATTCGCGCGCCGCAGCTCATTGCCGCAGACGTCAGCGGCGAAAACGCCGCCGAGTCGCATGTCGCGTGGGCCGACGCCCTGGCGCAAGGCCTCGTGCCGGAGTGGCTGCGCGACAGCTAGCCCTGTAGTGGAGGCGGATGCCGCGTCCGGTGCTGACGGATACACCCTGTTCGCATCCGTCTACGACCAGTGGCAGCAGACCTACGGGGCCGAGTACGCGCATCTCGTCGCGCCGCATGTCGACGAGCGGCTGGCGCAACTGCTGGGCGGGCCGCCCCGCAACCTGATCGACCTGGCCTGCGGCACCGGCACCCACGCGTTGCGGCAAGCCAAGCGCGGCGTCGCCGTCACGGGCGTCGACCTGTCGCAGGCCATGCTTGCCGCCGCCCGAGCCAAGGCCGAGGCCGCCGGGAATCCCCTGACGCTGGTCCACGCCGACATGCGCTCGTTCGATCTGCCCAAGTCCGTGGACGCCGTGACGTGCCTCTACGCGTCGCTCAACCACTTGGCCGATCCGTCCGACCTGGTCCGCACGTTCGAGCGTGTCGCGGCGCACCTGCGTCCCGGCGGAGCATTCGTGTTCGACCTCAACACGCGCGCCGGATTCGAGGCGCTGTGGCGCGAGCCGGGCACGGATCGTGGGCCGGGACTCACGATCGATCGGCGCTACGTCTGGGACGACCGGGAACCCTGGGTCGTCATGCACCTGGCCATCGAGCGTCGATCCGGTGAAACCGTCGAGCGAGGACGTTCTGCTTTACGGGCGCGCTGGTTCGAGGATCGGGAGGTGCGGACGGCGCTGCGGCAAGCAGGTCTGCTGCTCGCGGACTGCATGCCGTTCAACCCCTTTCCCGAGGTCGACCGTCCGGGCATCAAGCAACTCTGGTCGGCCACGCGTCCCGGCGCCCCAATCCGTTCGCCCTGAGCTTGTCGAAGGGGTTGTAGAACGGATTGGGGCGCATTGATGCCGCAATCCGGCATTCGTCTGAGGCTTCCTACAGCGGACCCAGTCGCGCATAGCTGGTGGGGTCATCCACGCCGGCGTCGATGAACCCGCGGCGGCGTTCGCCGCACTTGCCGCACACGCCGCAGTGGCCGCCGTCCACCGGGTCGGCGCATGACAGCGCGTGCTGCACGGGCAGGTGGGCGCCGGCGCGAACCACGTCGGCCTTGTGCATGCCGGCCAGCGGCGTGAGGACGTGCACCGGCGCGTCCAGCGCTAGACCCGCCGACCGCTCCAGGCTGCGAAGAAACTCGGGCCGGGCGTCCGGAAACGGGTTGCTGGCGAGAATGCCGATGGCGAGGTGGGCGATTCCGTGGATCGCGCCGTAGGTCGCCGCGATGCTGAGTAGCAGCAGGTTGCGGCCCGGCAGATACCACTCCTCATCCGGCCGGCTGGCGTCGGGCACGTCCTCGCCGCCCGTGCTCCAGTGCCGGCCGTAGAGCGAGCGCGCGCCCAAATCGAGCTCCACCAGCGGCTGCACGGAAGCATTGCCCAGGGCCTCGAAGTACCGCTCCAGGGCGTTCCGCTCGGCGTCTTCCCACTTGAGCCCGGCGCGTACGAAGAGCGGCGCAACCCGGTCGAACTCTCGTGCCAGCAAGCCCGCCATGATCGCGCTGTCGAGTCCGCTCACGAGCGCGGCGACGGTGCGCGGCTGCGGCATGCGACGTGCTCCCGGCGTGTGCGGGAACGTACACCGCCCCGCGCGAATCCCATGCTAGGTTAGAGGCGACTGCACTGCCTCTTGGCGCGGCCACGGCGGCTGCGCACCAGCGAGTCGCCCATGGATCTTCAAGGCGCCACAGTCGTCGTCACCGGCGGCGCGATCCGGGTGGGACGCCATGTCGCCGGGCGCCTGGCCGAGCGCGGCGCCAACATCGTGGTCAACTACCGCACCTCGGCGCGCGAAGCCGAGGCGGCGGTCGCGGAGTTTCAGGGGCGGGGCGTGGGCAGCCTGGCCGTCCAGGCGGACGTTTCGACCCGCGCCGGCGTGCAGGCGATCCTCGACGCGGCGGTGGAACGGTTCGGGTCGGTCGAGGTGCTCATCAACAACGCGTCCATTTACGACCCGACGCCGTTCGATGAACTGGACGAGGCGGATTTCGATCGGAACATCGCCGTCAACCTCAAGGGGCCCTACCTTGGCTGCTGGCTGTTCGGCCGGCACATGCAGGCGCAGGGGCGAGGCAAGATCGTCAACGTCGCCGACTGGGCCGTCGAGCGTCCCTACGTGAACTACGCGCCCTATTTCGTCGCCAAGGGCGGCGTCGTGGCGCTCACCCGCGTCATGGCCAAGGAGCTTGCGCCCGACGTCCAGGTGAACGCCGTCGCCCCGGGGCCTATCCTGATGCCCGCGGACTTTGACGAGGAGACGATTCGCGCGGTGGAGCGAGCCACGCCCCTGGGACGCATCGGGCACCCCGAAGACATCGCCCAGACGATTCGCTACGTCGTCGAGGGCACCGACTTCGTGACGGGCGCCGTGATCCCGGTCGATGGCGGACGCACTGTCTCGTGAGCTAACGGAGGCCTGTCATGTACGAGATCGTCAAGCACATCGACTTTTGCTTCGGCCACCGCCTGATGGACTACGAGGGCAAGTGCAACCAGCCCCACGGCCACAACGGTCGCGCCGAGATTCGCCTTCAGGCGGATTCGCTGGACGACCTGGGGATGGTCGCCGATTTCCGCGACGTGCGGCGTACCGTTGAATCGTGGATCAACGCCAACCTCGACCATCGCATGATCCTGCAGCGCGGCGACCCCTTGATCGACGCGATCGAGGGTCTCGGCCAACGCGCCTACGTGATGGACGACAACCCCACGACCGAGAACATGGCCCGGATGCTGTTCCAGCAGGTCCGGCAGCTTGGATTGCCGGTGGTCGGTGTGACCCTGTGGGAGACGCCGGACTCCTACGCCACCTACGCGCCCGAGCCGGCGCGCGCGGCGCGGCCAAACGGCGCGACACGCGCTTCGGTGACCTCCACCTAGCTCCCTGAGGCGCATGGCCCCACGGGCGCGTCTCGAGGCCCATCGGCCGATCCTGCAGCGGCTGGCCAGCACGCGTGACATCCCGAGTCGCTGGCGTGCGGCCCTGTGCGTGCCGGGACTGCTGGCCCTCCTGGCGCTGGGCGGCTGCGAGACGACGCCCGACGACGTGACTCCGACCGCCGCGCCATCGCCCGCCGCGATCGCGTCAACACCCGCGGCCACACCGACGCCTCCCCCAGCGCCCGAGCCGACGCCGCCGGCCTCCGATACCCCGGCTCCGCGACCTCTGGGTGACTTTGGCGACGCACCGGACGGCGTCTCCGCCGGCTACCCCAACCCGCGGGTGATCGGGCGATTTCCCACGCGGCTGTCGTCGCTGACGGCCGAGGGCCCGGGCGCCCACGTCCGCCGACCCGGGCTCGACCGGCTCGGCTCCGACGTGACCACCGAGTCGGACGCCGACGACCCGACCGACATCGACGGCGTGCCCAACCTGGTCAATCAGGACGCGGGGGACGACGGTGTCCTTGGACTCTCGGTCAGCCTCGCGCCCCCGCGGGCTGTGGCTCAGCTCACCGTCGCGGTCTCCTTGGGCCTCGCCGCTCCCGCTGGTCCGCGCCGCATCAATGTCTTGATCGACATCGATCGCGACGGCCGTTGGACGAGCCCGGCGGAATGGGTGCTGCGGAACTGGGAAGTGGACCTCGAGCCGGGGGCGTCCGAGACCTTCGTCAGTCCGGGCTTCTCCATGCTCGACGGCGAGGTGCTGCCCGAAGGGGCGTGGATGCGCGTGTTGCTCACCCGCGAAAGCCTGGCCGGCGAGCCGTGGGATGGCAGCGGGAGCTGGGAGTTTGGCGAGGTTGAGGACTACCGGCTGGCGCTGCCGGAGATCTCGCGACCCGACGGCTCTCGTCCGGCACTTGGCGTCGTGGAGTGCCCCGGCCCGCTTCAGTGGGTCGAGGCGGTGGTCGTGCTGGAGGCTGCCTGCGCGGTCACCAACATCGGCGAGGAGGGTGACTTTACGGCGCGCGTGGTGCGCAGCGCGGGTTCGGTCACGCTCGTTCCCGACACGGTGGCCAGCGAGACCCTGCACGCCGGCGCCACGCGGACCGCCACATTCGTGCTCGTGCGCGCCGACGCGGAAACCAACTGGCGGGTGCGCCCGATCACGGTGTCGCTGGCTGGGCAAGTCGATTCGGGCGTCGTGGTGCTCGGCCTCACGCCTCACCGAACCGCCCTGAGCGTCGGCCCCGCCGATCCGGACGTGCGCACGTTCGATCGCGACGCGCAGGAGGACTACTTCGACATCACCAACTTGTCGCCGATGGAAGGATTTGGCTTTGCCGACATCCAGAGGGTCGCCCTGGGCACGGCCGCCATCGACAGCGTCGGGCTCGACATTCTGCGTCGGGCGTATTTCACCGTGGGTGGGTTGAGCGGAGCGGTGGCCGGCGACTATGTGGCCGCGATCATCGACATGGTCGACCCGATCCCGCTGGCCGATTCCGCGCTCGGCTGGCGCGTCTCCCTGGCGCTCGAAGCCAATGACGATCCCCAGGACAACTGGCGGCCCCGCGTGCGGGATTTCGACCTCTATCAAGGCACCGACCATTGGTATGAGCTCATTTATTTGCCGACCCTCGATCCCGTGTGGCGCATCCAGCGCCGCGTCGCGCAGGCGCCCTCGCAGGCGCTTCCGTCGAACGCCGTCGCCTTCATCGACGGACGGCGCGTGGTGCTGCTGATCCCGGAGTCCGAGCTCGAGCGCGCGAACGCCGACCTGCGCTTCCGCGTGATGACGTTCGTGCATGAGCCCGACGATCCGAGCGGCACGGTCGAGCCCTCGATGGCCGATGTCTTCCCGCCGCTCGATCAGCCGCTGCAAACGTTCGGCCCTCGCACCGACCCGCTCGGGTAGACCGCTCCCTATCCCCTCCACCGGCCGTCACGTGGTTCGAGGAGATACCCAGGTGCCGGCGTGCCGCGCGTGGCGTAAGGTTCGCAGGCAGCGCTCCAGGGGAGGCACGCCGCTGATCCGTCGTCCTATCGGCCGGCGTCGCGTTTTGAAGCTGGGCGCCGCGTCCGTGCTGCTTCCGGTGCTCGCCGGGTCGGCAACGACCGCGCCCGCCGCTGCGGACGCCGCGCCGGACGTTGACTTTCCCATCGAAGACGGCCGGCACTACCCGCAAGCCAGCGACGAGTCCGGCCGCGGCTACGAAGTTCGCAACGTCGGCGACGTCACCTGGTGGGACAGCTACCGAGGCCTCGGCGGCCTGCCGGTGCTGGGCCCGCCGCGCAGCGCGATATTCGCTGCCAGTGGCTTCGAGTATCAGGCCCTGCGCTACGGCCTGCTGCAATGGAAGGCGGGCGAAGGTCGAGTCGTGTTGGCAAACGCCCTCGAGATCATGGACCGCGCGGGACACACCGATTGGCTGTACGCCGCGCGGCAGGTGCCCCGCCCCATCGAGCACGACGGCTCGACGTCGTTCCAGCATGCTGTCGAGATTCGCACCGGCTGGCTCACCGACGACGCGATCCGCGGAGTGTTCGAGTCCAACCCCGACCCCATCGGCCGCCTGGTGTGGACTGCCGACCATGCCCGTGATCGGTGGGGGTTGCCGATGTCCCGCCCCGAGCGCCTCGGGCCATTCGTGGCGCAGCGATTCCAGCGCGGCGTCCTACAGCACTGGATCGATGAAGTGGAAGGACTCCCGGCGCCCGGCAGCGTGACGTCGGTGCTGATGGACGAGGTGCTGCGAGACGCCGGCTTGATGCCGGAGGCGGCGCTGGCTTCGGTCGACTCGGCGGCGGCGGTGACCCAAGCGGCCGGGAAGACCGTCGGCGACCAACTGGAATCCGCCATCAACGCCCGCCTGGCCGGCGAGCCGGGCAACTGGTCGATCTACGCGGCGCCCGCCGGATCCGACGCCGAGGTCGCCATCGACGCCGACACCGTGGTGCGGGCGGCGAGCCTGTGGAAGATCGCCGCGCTCGTCGAGACCTACCGCCAGCGCGCCGTCATCGGTCTCGGCTTCGACACCCTGCTCGAGATGAACGAGAGCGTGCTCGAGCGGGTCGTTCCCCCGGCAACGCTCGCGCCCGGCCAGCGCGTCACCATCGACTACGCGCTGGAGCGGACCATGTCCATCAGCGACAACACGCACGCCATCCTGCTCGGCGATCACATCGGCTACGCCAACATGCAGTGGACGCTGGGCCAACTCGGCCTGACCGCCACCGACGTGGCCAGCACGCACCCGGTGACCACCGCGCGCGAGGCGGCCAAGCTGCTGGAGGTCGCGCTGGGCATGCGCCCGGCGAACTGGTCGCGGACGCTGGCGGACGTCCAGGGCATGCGCACCCTGCTGCTCGGCGAGACGCGCAACAACCGCATCCCGGCCCGGCTGCCGGCCGGGACGGCCGTGGCCCACAAGACCGGCGATCTCGCCGGCATCTCCAACGACGCCGGGGTCGTCTACGCCTCGACCGGCCCCATCACCATCGTGATCCTGGCGCGCGACCTTCCGGGACACGTTCGCGCCGAGGCGACGGCGGCCGAGATCGCCTCCATGATCGTGGGTGCGTATGACCCTCAGGTTGTGTCGAGTTCTTCGCCGGCCGGCTGAAAGCAAGGGCGAACCTTCAGCGCGGTCGCGTCTTCATTGGGAAAAAGCGTGAACCACACCCCGGTTGACGACCGGCGAGTCGATCTTCGAAAGTAGAGCAATCGCCCCGGCTGTCTTCGACGGTCGGGAGGGGCCGCCTCCGGTCGGCCCCTTACTTTTGTCGTATGCGCGCCAACGTCTACATCGACGGCTTGTGTGCGTGATCCCACGCACCGCCAGATGCACCGGGGAGTACCATCGGGTAACAGATACGCGTTGCTCATGGAGCGGACCATGTTCGACCGGCTCTTTGGCTCACGCGCCCAGGTGGCGCCGGACACGCCCGACGTCAGCCCGCGCCCGCCCGAGTTGCGCGAGCCGCGCCTCCCGCCCGGCCAGACCCTCACCTCCAAGTGGCCCGTGCTGCACTACCAGGAGCCGGCCGCCTACGACATGACCCGTTGGGACTTCCGCGTGACTGGGCTGGTCGAGGAAGACGCGCGCTGGAGCTGGGACGAATTCACCTCGCTGCCGCGCACCGAGATCGTCTCGGACATCCACTGCGTCACCCACTGGAGCCGTTACGACAACCGCTGGGAGGGCGTGCACGTGCGCGAGGTGCTCAAGCGCATCAAGCCGCTGCCTGGCGCGGACTACGTGATGATTCACGCCGACCCCGGCTACACCACCAACGTCACCCTGGCCGAGCTCGACCAGGACGATGTGCTGTTCGCCATCAACCACGACGGCGGCCCGCTGCCGCAACAGCACGGCGGGCCCCTGCGCCTGGTGCTGCCCAGCCTGTACTTCTGGAAGAGCGCCAAGTGGGTGCGCGGCCTGGAGTTCATGGACCACGAGGAAGCCGGCTTCTGGGAGAAGGGCGGCTATCACGTCCGCGGCGACCCCTGGCTCAATGAACGCTTCGGCGGTCGTGTGCGCATGACCATGCAGGAGGCTCGTTCCCGAGCCCTCCGTGAAGGCCGGCGGGTCGTCGAATAGCCGGCGGCGTTCGTCGCCTTCACTAGGCCGCCGTACGCTTAGGACGCTGAGCTCAAGGATTCTCTGATGTCCCTCGACCCGACCTACGCCGACCTCGCGCTTGATCGCGCCGTGGCCGACGTCGACCCGCTGGTGGCCGACCTCATCGAGCGCGAGCACGCGCGGCAGCGCGACAAGCTCATCCTCATCCCGTCCGAAAGCCTCACGCCCAAGCCGGTGCGCGATGCGCTGGCGTCGCCGTTCACCAGCATCTACGCCGAGGGCTATGCGGCAGCCGCGATGATCCGCGACCAGGAGGCGGCGCTGGCCGACCTCGACCGGCAGCTCGCCCGCACCCGGCGCTACGGCGATCGCCGCTACTACCAGGGCAATGAGTTCAGCAACCTCGTGGAGGCCCTGGCGCAGCGCCGCTGCGCCGACCTCTTCGCCAACGACCGCGTGGCGGCGGACCGTCTGTGGGTCAACGTGCAGCCACTCTCGGGCGCGGCGGCCAACAACGCCGTCGAGGAAGCCCTGCTCGATCCCGAGGACACGATCATGGGGCTGGCCCTGGCCCACGGCGGGCACCTGAGCCATGGCGCGTCCGTCAACCGCTCGGGACGGCGCTTCAAATCGATTAGCTACCGCATACCGGGTCCCGACGCGCAGCTCGACTACGACGAAATCGCCGCGCGAGCCAAGGCCTCCCGCCCCCGCCTGATCATCGCCGGCTACACGTCATATCCGTGGGCACCGGACTGGGAGCGCTTCCGCGACATCGCCGATGACGTGGGCGCGCTGCTGATGGCCGACATCTCGCATCCGGCCGGACTTGTCGTCGCGGGCGCCTATCCCTCGCCGGTGGGCATTGCCGATGTCGTCACCTTCACCACGCACAAGACGCTGTTCGGTCCCCGCGGCGCGGTGATCCTGTCGCACCGGCGCGATCTCATGCGCGCGATCGATCGGTCCGTGTTTCCCGGCGAGCAGGGTGGGCCGCACCTCAACAAGATTGCGGCCATGGCGGTCATGTTCAAGCTCGCGGCTACGGAGGCCTTCCACCGCACCCAGCACAAGATCATTGCCAACGCCAGGGCGCTGGTCGACGCCCTTGAAGCCGAGGGCGTGGGCGTGGCCTACGGCGGCACCGACACCCACCTGTTCGTGGTGAATCTGCGCCGGGTCGGAGCCCAGGGCGATCTGCGCGGCGAGCCGGCCGTGCGCATGCTGGACGCCCTCGGCGTGGTGGCCAATCGAAACTCGGTGCCCGGCGACCGCGGCTTCGCCGCGCCCACCGGCATTCGCATGGGCACGCCCTGGCTCACCCAGCGCGGCTACGGCCCGGATGACATGAAGACCCTGGCCGGCATCCTGGCGCGCGCGTTTCGCGCCATGCACGGCGTGGCCTACAGCGGCCGCCGAACGCCGCGCTACCGCGGTCGCATGGCCTACGACGCCATGCGGTCGCTGCGCGCCGAGGTGCTCGACTTTGCCCGCCGCGGGCACGCCGAGGGCGCCCCGCCCAGCGATCCGCCGGCGAGCACCTCCGGCCTGCTGCTCGTTCGCGGTGCCCGCGCGCTGCCGTTCCTGGACGAAGTCGCCAACCGGCGCCTACGCGATCTCGAGCCCGGCCAGACGCGTCACGTGGCATTGGCGGGTCCTCCGGGCAGCGGCGCCGTCAGCGCAACGGTGACCAGGCCCGCCGACGCTGCCGGGGCCTCCGCGTTGATCGCCGTCGATCCCGACCGCGCCGATGCGCTGGCCGACTGGCTCCGAGCGGCCTCCGACGGCCACGTGATCGTTGATCCCGACGAGCCGAGCCGAAAGCTCAGTGGGCCGGTCACGATATCCGTGGCCGACGGCGACGCACCGCCGGCGACCGGCGCGCCGTTGACGGACGCGCCTCCCGACGATGCGTCCCGACCCTGGTTCGTGGGCCGACGCCCGGTCGCTCCCGCCAGCGATGGCCCGCAGCCGTTCGAGTGGCAGGAGCCCGAGTCCGAGGAGCTGCACCACACGCCCCTGCACGCCTTCCACGCCGAGCACGCCAAGAAGCTGATCCCATTTGCCGGCTGGGACATGCCGGTCTGGTACACGAGCATCGCGGCGGAGCACGAGGCCGTGCGCAAGACGGCCGGGCTGTTCGACGTGGGCCACATGGGCGTTTTCGCCGTCTCCGGACCCAACGCCGCCGAGTTCCTGGATCTCGTCGTCACCGGCAGCGCCACCCGGCTCCGGGTGGGCCGCGCGGCCTACACCTATCTGCTCGACGCAAACGGCAACTGCCTCGACGACCTCATCATCTACCGCCTCGCCCGCGATCGATTCATGGCGGTGGTCAACGCGGCCAACGCGGCCAAGAATTGGGCCTGGCTGACGGGCGTGAACGACGGCGTTCATCAGGTCGTTTCAGGCGACGGCGCGGCGCGCTTGCCGGTTCGCGCCGAGCTCGCGGACCTCAACAGCCCGTCGGCAGGCGACGCCGCGCGGCTCGACCTGGCATTCCAGGGACCGAAATCGCGTCGGGTCCTACAGCGGCTCGTCGCTACAGACGATGAGCGAAGCGCGCTGGACGCCATGCGCATGAACCACGTCCGCGCCTTCACGCTTGCCGGCGCCGAGGTCGAGATCTCCCACACCGGCTATACGGGTGAAGCGACCGGATTCGAGATCTTCGTGCACCCGGACGCCGCGCGCACCGTGTGGGACGCGATCCTCGAAGCGGGCGCCGACGATGGCGTCGTGCCAGTTGGACTGGGCGCGCGCGACTCGACCCGCACCGAGGCCGGCTTCCCGCTCTACGGACACGAGCTTGCCGGGCCGCTGGACCTCACCCCCGGCAACGCGGGGTTTGGCCGCTTCGTCAAGGCCTACAAGCCGTTCTTCGTCGGCCGCGACCCCTATGTGCGGCGCGAGGCCGAGCGCCAGTCGTCCATCGTGCGCTTTTCCATCGCCGACGAGCGGGTGCCCACGGCGCGGCAGGGCGATCCCGTCACGGACCCACGCGGCGCCTGGATCGGCACGGTCACCAGCGCCACCCGCACGTCCAGCGGTCGCCAGATCGGCATGGCCCACGTCGCCGCCAGACACACGCGCCGCCGCACCGAGCTGCGCATATTCGCCGGTGTCTCCGCGCGCCGCGCCGGCCGCCCCCAATCCCCCGCCGACCTGGGCCCCGGCGGTCGCTACACCCTCCCAGCCGCCGCCACCGTCATCCGGCGGTTTCGCGGGTAGGGGGTAATTCCGCTAGATCAACGGCGCAACTGCCGGGGGCATCCTCGTAGGTCTGCGGTGCCGGGACGAGTTGGCCACATGGCACGGTCAAACTAACGGAGACTTCAGGGTGTTTCGTGGAGCCCATCTGCGACGGTCGCGAACAGATCAGCGGCGCTATCCCCTGATAGTGAGATCGGCGATGCTCTTCAGCTAACAAATCACGTCTTCCAGCACACGTTCGTACTCCACCCCCGGCTTGAGATAGATCGGAATGTCGTATGTTCCGGGTCTCCTGCTTTGGACCAGCGAAGGAACGCGTCCTCGCAATCGGCCTATCTCTACCGGGACAGTTTCCCCGACCCAGAGCCACAACGGTGTGTCGGCGCTGGTTGCCCACTGTTCAAGATTCACACATAGGAACAAGTTGCCAGCAACCACGTCTCCGTGAACATCCCTAAACCTGAAGTATCTTCCGTATCCCTCCCTTTGCGGCACGGCTCTAAGGCCGCTAGTGGACATCCAACCGTCCGTAACTCCGTGTCCGTCGACCACGTCGTCAATCAGTCGGTTTAGCCACCGGAGCATTCTGGCCAGGGAGGGACCTAGCGCATCCGCAAGCACTGGCCGGAAGGCCTCGTCGTCCTCTCGCTGTGCAAGGCCATAGAGTTGCCGGATGTCGGAAGCGATCTGTGAGTCCGTGGGCACGGCGACGGTCAGGCGGTCCAGCAGCAGGGCCCAGCTAGCCAGCAGGATTTGCTTTTCCGAGCCGGCAATTCGGACTCTTCGCATTTGCTCAGGCGATTCGACCGGCTCCAGGTGCACTCCGTCCTTACCTGATTCCATTTGCCGTCTGATTTCCGCCCACAGGGTTTCAGTCCTGGTGCTTGGTGCAATAAACAACAACGCCCCCGGTCCGGACTCCGGTAGCTTTCCGAAATAACCGCTGGCTTGTTCCTCCTGCAGACTGGCCCAGAATTTCGACTCGACGAGCAAGCGTGCTCCGCCGTCTTGGTCGTAACCGACCATGTCAGGGCGAGACTGATCTTCGTAGGTGACCTGTGTCCGAAAGCTGATCAGCGGCGGCAGGTCAAAGTCCTCAGCGTGTAACAGGCGGTCCAGCGCATCGCGGCAATCGGCTGACTTGTTCAGAATGAATGCAAGTGCGTCGGTAGCCGCATCCTCGACTCGACTCGTCAGCTTGGGAACCAAGTACGCCAACAATGCAGTTTCCCTAGCCATGGTCAAGTCTCCTGCGGCAGCCTCACCCCTGGTGGGGCGGGTTTGTCGGATAGTGCTCCGGCATTCCGGTGTCGCCCGGCTGGATGACGAAATCGCGGCGGTCACGGTACAGCCGAGCCCGGTTGATGACGTAGTTTTCGCCCGGTTTCAGGTCATCCCAGTGGGTCATTAGCCAGTACTTGTGGTCACCGACGAACAGATAGGTGTTCTTCATG
Source organism: Chloroflexota bacterium (assembly GCA_022821905.1). Lineage (GTDB taxonomy): Bacteria > Chloroflexota > UBA11872 > UBA11872 > UBA11872 > JAJECS01. The sequence continues at coordinate 40,356 of JAJECS010000022.1, forward strand.
GTGAAGAATCGGCAGGCGACACCCTCGCCAGCCCGGAACCGGTTGCAGATTGCGTCTAGCAACTCCTGCTGCCCGTCCTTCTCGCTCAGCACGTACTCGTGGGGCCAGGTTTCTCGATAGGTAACGGCCTCCCGCCAAGGAGCGCCGGAGATGAGGTCCGTCAATCCCGGCGTCATTTCGTCGATGTCCGTTTAGGGACGCCGCAGGTTGAGAAGCGTTGCACTTCACGGTGTCCGCCTGGGCAGCATCTCATGCGATCAAGAGCGCATACACCGCGGGTAGCCCCGTGAGCGTCCGTCCCCAGGTGCGCCCGCTGTCTTCCGAGCCATAGATCGCCCCGTCGGGACCTGCGAAGGCCGCCTCGGTCCCATCGGCCACGAGGGTGTGGGTGTCGATGTTGCCGTCGAAGTGGTCGGGCAGGCCGTCGCGGCAGCGTTCGAACGGCTCGCCGCCGTCGAGTGAGCGCCGATACAGGGCGGCGTCCTGTCCGCCGGGTCCGCGCGCGACCGAGAGGAGGATCGTGGACTCGCTGAGGGCCACGGCCCGCGCATAGGTCGCGTGCAGTCCGCGGGCGTCCATTTCCCACGAGTCGCCCCGGTCGCGTGAGACGGCCAGCCCGCGTGCGGTGGCGGCCAGCAGCAGGCCGTCGTGGCCTGCGGGCGCGATGACCTGGTGCGCGTCCTCGCGGATGTCCAAGGCCGTTGCCTGCCAGGTTTCGCCGTCGTCGTCCGACCGCAGCACCCCGCCCACGTGCACGTTGGCGTAGAGCACGCCCTGTTCGTCGATGGCTAGGGAGCGAGTCGCCGGCGGCCCGCCCCAGGGCGTGAACCAGTGCTCGCGTCCGTCAGCCTCATCGAAGCCTGCCACCGAGTCCAGCGTCGCGCCGTCCAACCGGCGGAGATACGCGCCGTCGGTTCCTATGAGAACGCCCGTGGGCGAAGGCAAGGCGCACGTCAGCGCGGGATTGCTCAGCGCCCCCGCGGCGGCGGCCAGGATTGCCCGTCCGCCCTTGAACCGCCACACCTCGCGTCCGTCCACGACCATCCACGCGTGATCCGGGCGACCGGCCAGCGCGCGGATCGACCGTCCTCCCAGACCCAGCGAGGCGCCCTCGCCGTCTCGCAGGCCCTCGCGAGTCCCGATGAGCAGCCTCATGGTCAGCGCCTCCGGATCAGCCGACGTTCACTGCCTTGAAGCAGTAGGGGTGGTGCGGCACTGGAATCAGGCCCGTGGCTTCCAGGAAGCCGCGCGCCACGCCCGGCCCCATGAAGGCGAACGTCTTCCGCAGCACCTTGATCTTGTCCTCGGCGTCGTCGGGAAGCTGACGCAGAAACGTCGCCAGATCGCCGTGCTCGGCCTGGAGCTCCAGCACCGTGCGCGCGTTGGCGATGGCCGCGTCGATCTTCTTCGCGCTGCGCACCACCTTGGGGTCGTTCATCAGCCGCGTCACCTCGGCGGGTCCATAGGAAGCGACGGCTTCGATGTCGAACGTGTCGTACGCCCGGCGCAGACTCTCGCGCTTGTTCCAGATCAGCGTCCAACTCAATCCGGCGTGGAAGATCTCCAGCATCATGCGCTCGAAGTACTCGCGGTCGTCGGCCGGTCGCTCGCCCCAGAATTCGTCGTGATAGATCGTCAGGTCGGGATTTCGCTGGGCCCATTCGCAGCGCATCGTCTGCCCCGCCGCGCGGCGCAGTCCCGCGTCGGCCATGTCCTCCGGGGTGGCGGACTTGCGCAGCTTCACGCGGCGCGGCGGCACGACGTCGTCCGGCTGGCGTCGAGATGCCATGGAGCCTCCTTGGCGGGCGGTTGCTTCAACTCCGAGGGTAGCGGCCTGTGGCGATCACCGGCCACCTACGGTCCCACGGCGACGCGGTGATACCGCTTGCGCCCGGCCCGCAGCAGCAGGCCGTCGTCAGGCACTTGTGAGCGGTGCACGCTGGCCTCCGGGTCTTCGGCGCGATCCTCACCGACGTAAGCCCCGCCCTGCGCAATGAGCCGGCGCGCCGCGCCCCGCGACGGCGTCAGACCGGTTCGCACCAGCAGCTCGACGATCGGGATGCCGGCCTCCAGCTCAGCCGCGGTCACCACGGTCGTTGGCACGGCCTCCGCGTCGCCTGCCGCGTCGGCAAAGAGCGACCGGGCCGTTTCGCGCGCGGCGTCGGCGGCCTCGCGGCCGTGCACCGTGGACGTCACGTTGTGCGCCAGCGCTTGCTTGGCCCGCCGGATATCCGGTCCGCGCAGGTCGCGCAACGCGGCAACCTCCGACATCGGCAACGTCGTGAGCATGCCCAGCGCCTGCGGCACCACAGCGTCGGCCACATTGATCCAGTACTGATAGAAATCGAATGGCGGCGTGCGGTCGGCGTCCAGCCACACCGCGCCCGCCGCAGTCTTCCCCATCTTCGCGCCCTCCGCCGTCGTCAGCAGCGGGGCTACGAGGCCGAACGCCTGCGTGCTCTCCACGCGGCGAATGAGGTCGACGCCGGCCAGGATGTTGGACCACTGGTCGCTGCCGGCGATCTGCAGCGTGCAGTCGTATTCCCGGTAGAGATGCAGGAAGTCGTAGGCCTGCAGCAAGCGGTAATTCAGCTCGATGAAGTTCAGATTCTCGCCGGCCTCCAGGCGGTTGCGATACGTGTCGGTGGCGAGCATTTCGTTCACGCTGAAGTGGCGGCCGATGTCCCGCAGAAACTCCAGGTATCCCAGTCCCGTCAGCCAGTCGGCGTTGTTCAGCACCAGGGCGTCGCCGTCGCTGAGATCGACGAACCGCTCCAGTTGGCCGCGGATCGCCGCGACGTTCGCCGCGACGTCGTGGTCCGTGAGCAGCGCCCGTGTGTCCGCCCGGTCCGAAGGGTCGCCGATCATCCCCGTGCCGCCGCCCGCGATCAGGATCGGCCGGTGGCCCGCCCGTTCCAGGTGGTGCGCCATCATCAGCGTCACCAGGTGGCCGGCCGTCAGGCTAGTCGCCGTCGGATCGAACCCCACGTAGAAGGTCAGCGGCCGGTCGAGCGCGCGGCGCAGCGCGGCGGCGTCGCTGGCGGCCGAGATCAGGCCGCGCGCATCGAGAACGTCAAAGGCATTGGCCGGCATGGTTGAAACTCGTTGTGGAAGGCGCCTGGCGTTGGCGCCGGCATGCGTCGGGTGGCGCGCCACCGTCGTGGTCACGCGAAGCCGGCGGCGTTGCGCTAGGCGACCACCGCCGGCCGCCTATACGCCCAACGCATGTGGGGCTCCGGGGCGTTCCAAGCAGCCATGGACGATGCTAGGCGGCGGCTGCCCGCACCGTCAATGCTCAGTGGTGCTGCGAACACTGCTCGGCCCACCCGTCCTCAACCAGCGCGCGGATGGTCTCGGTTCCCGCCTGCACCGCCCGCAGCCGGGCATTTTCCATTCGTTCCAGGGCCGATTGCGGATTCTCCGCGCCGGCGGGACCCATCAGTGAGCTCCAGGCACTCGCCTCCGCGGTCACGGCCCGGATCTCCGCCTCGAGACATGCGGCCTCCGACGGGACGTACTGTTGGTCATGGAAGTCCGCCAGATGCTGCAACTCATGCGCCAGCACGGCCGCCACGGCTTCGCGGCGCTCATTGAGCAGGTCGCGACTGACGCCGATGCGAGACGGGGCCGTGAATGCAGCGAACACGTCCGGCGAGAGCGACCGAAATCGGATCTGCGCGGAGACTTCGGCGGCGGCCTCGAGGCCTGGCGCAGCCGACGGCACCCCCTCCAGCAGCCGCAGCGCCTCGGCCAGCGCGTCGTCGATGACGTTGTAGGTCCGCTCCGTGGCGGTGGCGAGGACGGTGGACACGAAGACCTCCGCCTCATCGCGCAGATCCAGCATGCGCGTGTCGTCATGCGCGTGCGGCGCGGTGACCGGCGAGTCGTCGAGGAGCAAGTCCTTGTAGTGGTCGCCGCTGTTGACCAGCACCACTGTGCCAACCGGCTCGCCGCCATCCACCGCTTCCACCCAGTGCTGCAGGGCGGTGCGCTGAAACCGTTGCACCACGAACGGGCCAAAAGCCTCCGGGTGCGACATGGGCAGGCCGTGGAGCTCGATGGCGGCATCCACGCTGTCGGCCTCGATGGGACCGGCGAGGAAGGCCTGCGTGATCGCCGAATCGGTCATCCAGGCCATCCGCACGGCCCGCGCGTCGGCCAGAGTCGTCGAGTCGTCGGGTTCGGTGCGGGGAATCGAGCGCGCATAGAGCGCGTCGTCGTATCCGGCCTCGCGCAGGATCTCGTAGACATTGGCCAACTGAACGTTGTCCTCGTCCGGCGACCATTGCATCAGGGCGCGCTGGGTGAGCTGATAGATGAACCCGCCCGGACCGATCCACGGGCGCGACGTTGGATACCCCATCACGTCGAGCCCGCCATACCGCCTGAAGGCGTCGAAAAATCGCGGTCCATCGGCAAAGTTGCGCACCCCGAAGCCAGTGCTGTCGCCACCGAGTCCCGGATAGAACCATCCCGAGGACACGGCAATCGCCACGGGAGACTCGTGCTTGGCGGAATCGATGTCTGGCTCTCGGGCGGCGGCGCCCGATGTCGTCACGGCGGCGATCAGCCCAAGACCCAGGGCGACAGCCCGCACCCGCCGCAGCCAGTTGCGGCCCGCCGACGTGGTTTGTTTCCGCGGCACGGACAGCATCATCTGGAGCCCTGCGGCGCCTCCCGCGTACTGTAGATTGCCAGAATGACCTCAGATGTGACGCAACCAAAGCTCACGCGGTATTCGCCCGGCGCCGGCTGAGCCTGCAAGCTCAGTCCGACCGAGCTGGCGCACGTGATGCGCCAAATGCCGCAGATGACTCACGCCGACCTGTTGGTGGACGCCGCCACGATGGACGACGCCGCCGTCTATCGGCTGCGCGACGACCTTGCCATCGTGGCGACCATCGACGTGTTCACCCCCATCGTCGACGACCCCTACGACTTCGGCGCCATTGCGGCGGCCAACGCGCTCAGCGATGTCTACGCCATGGCCGCCACGCCGTTGCTGGCGCTCAACCTGGCCGGGTTTCCGCGCGACACCCTGTCGCTCGACGTGCTCGCGGAGATCCAGCGCGGCGGCGCCGACACGGTGCTCGAGGCGGACGCCGTGGTTGCCGGCGGGCACTCCGTGGACGATCCGGTGCCCAAGTTCGGCATGGCCGTCATTGGAACGGCGCATCCCGACGCGCTCATCACCAACGCGGGGGCGCGCCCCGGCGATCTGCTGGTGCTCACCAAACCAATCGGGACGGGCATCGTCAGCACCGCGCTCAAGCACGACGCCGCGCCTGCTGAGGCATTGGACGCCGCCGTGGCCAGCATGCGGACGCTGAATCGAGCGGCAGCCGAAGCCGCCTCGACGTTCGGCGCCCACGCCATGACCGATGTCACGGGCTACGGACTCCTGGGCCATCTGCGCGAAATGATGCAGGCCAGCGGCTGCTCGGCCACGGTGTTTGCCGACCAGGTGCCCGTGCTTCCTGGGGTGCGCGAGCTCATCGCCGCGGACGAGGTGCCGGGCGGCACCGAGCGCAACCTGGCCGCGCTGGGTGACCAGGTGACGTGGATCGCCGAGCTTCCCGCCGATGAGCGGTTGCTGCTTGCCGACGCCCAAACGAGCGGCGGGCTGCTCATCGCCATTCCACCGGAGGATGAGCACGCGTTTCGCGAGGCGCTCGCCGCGGCGTGCGTGTTGACCGCGGCCACCGTCGGGCGAGTAGTCGCCGCACGCGGAGCGCCGCTGCATGTCAGCCTGTCGCACCTGGAGCCCGACCTTGCCACCCGCTAGTGACGCCCGCGTCATCCTCTATACCGGCAAGGGCGGGGTGGGAAAGACCAGCATCGCCGCCGCGGCCGCCTTGCGCTGCGCGGAGCGCGGTGCGCGGACCATTGTCCTCAGCACCGACACCGCGCACAGCCTCGGAGACTCCCTGGACCGGCCGCTCGGCCCCGAGCCCATCAAGGTGGCCGAGCGACTGTGGGCGCAGGAATGCGACATCTACTACAACCTCGAAACCTATTGGGGCACGGTCCAGTCCTGGGTCGAGGCGCTGCTGACGTGGCGCGGCGTGAGCGACCTTCTGGCCGAAGAGATCGCCGTGCTCCCGGGGATGGAAGAGCTTGCCAACCTGCTCTGGATCACTCGACACGTCGAGTCGGGTGACTTCGACGTGGTGATCGTGGACTGCGCGCCCACCGGCGAGACGCTGCGGCTGCTGGCGTTTCCCGAGGTCGGTCGCTGGTGGATGGACAAGCTGCTGCCGATCAATCGCCAACTCGCGCGCATGGTTCGCCCGATGGCGCGGCGCGTCACCGATCTGCCGCTGCCCGACGACTCAGTCTTCGTGGCCATGGGCGAGCTGGTCGAAGAGCTGGAGAAGCTGCGGGTGTTGCTCACCCGTCCGGGCCAATCGACGGTCAGGATCGTGGTGAACCCCGAGAAGATGGTCATCCGCGAGGCCCAGCGCAGCTTCACCTATCTGACGCTGTACGACCACATCACCGACGCACTCGTGGTGAACCGCCTCGTCCCCGAGGAGGCCACGGGAGACTTTGCCGCCAGCTGGCGGCGCATGCAGCAGCGCTATATGCGGGAAATCCACTCCATGTTCGATCCCGTGCCCGTCTTGCAGATCACGCAGTTTCCGGAGGAGGTCGTCGGGCTCGACCGGCTGCGGGCCATGGGCGAGCTGATGCACGGCGATGCCGATCCGGCTGCCGTCCTGGTGCGCGAGCGCCCCTATCACATCGCCCAGATCGACGGCGAGTTTGAGTTCCAGATTCCGGCGCCCTTCATCGACCGCCGCGACGCGGCGCTGATCCGTCGCGGGGACGAGCTCGTGGTTCGCATGGGCGCGGCGCGGCGCAACATCGTCCTGCCGCGCGCCCTGGCCCGCATGGAGCATCAGCGGGCGCGGCTCGAGGAGGGCCAGTTGCGGATCAGGTTTGTGCCGCGATCTTCGGCGGAGTCTCCCTCAGACGCCGCCTCTCCCCCGACGACGAGCTAAGCGCCCAGGCGGTCCCCCGCCTGGGCGCTTAGGGTTGCCCGTTCGACGCGCTGCCGAACGGGCGTGGACTACGTGCCCGAGGGGTAGTAGCCCAGGAGCTGCTGAAGCTTCGAGAGGCTCAAAATGGAGATCAGCCGCTTGCGCCCTTGCGCGGGCGCCAGGGCGCCCGCCCGCCGCAGCGTGCTGATGGCCAGGCTCACGCTTTCGCGCACCGTGCCCAGTCGTTGCGCCAACTCCTCGTGCGTCACTTCCAGGTCCGTGGTGCCCTCGCGTTCGGCCATTTGCAGCAGGGCCAGCGCCACCGAGTCGGCCACGCTGGCCAAGGCGGTGTGGCTCGCTCGCGTCTCGACTCCGGCCAGGCGCCGAATCTGCGATCGGACGAGCTCGACGCTAAAGCTTGGGTACTTGCGCAGCAGACGCTGAAAGGCGGCCGCTTCGAGCCAGGCCACGTGCGCGGGCGCATCGGCCTCGATGAAGGTGCGCTCGTACGTCTCGCTCGGGAAGAGGTTCTCGAACCAATCCCCCTGCCGCAGCGAGGCCGTGGCAAGCTGTTTGCCCTTCGGGCTCAGGCGCCAGACGGTGATTGCCCCGTCGCACACGATGCCGACCTTCGGACGGTCCACTGCCGGATCCATCACGAGGTCGCCGGCGCGATAGGCCGCCGGGTGCGCGCCTTCCGCGCGCAGATTAGCCATGAGCTTGGCGCCCACGGTCCGGTCTACGTCAGTGTTCGACGACATTGTCGACCACCCCTCCGCTTAGCACGGGCGACGTCCGCCACGTCATGTGGAGCATAGGGCGACCGCGGGCTCGAATCATGAAAATCAGGTGAAAGCATTTCGCCGGCCCCAGCGGGACAGTGGATCAGATGTGATACCGCACGTTCGCGCGGTCGTTCGCCGGGCTGGCCTGACCCTCCGCGGGCAGACGCACCTCGAAAACCGCTCCGCCGAGCTCGCTGCGCCCCGCCTCCACGCTGCCGCCATGCGCTTCAGCCACCCGCTTGACGATCGTCAGGCCCAGCCCCGTGCCGCCGGTCGCGCGCGACCGCGAGGGGTCCACCCGATAGAACCGGTCGAAGATGTGGGGCACGTGCTCGGGATCGATCCCGCGGCCGTCGTCCGCCACCACCAACCGCGCCATGCCATTGTTCCGCCGCACGTCAACCTCGATCCGGCCCGCGGGTTCCGTTGCCGCGATGGCGTTCTGCACCAGGTTTCGCACCACGCGTTCGAGCCTGTCGACGTCCCCGGAGATCAACACCTCGCCATCCCCCTGCACCCAGAGCTCGCGGCTCCCCGCCAGCGGCTCGAGGTCGTGGACGGCTCGCTCGGCCAGCGCGCGCACCTCCACCGGCTCGAACCGCATGTCCGTCGCGGCGTCCAGCTCGGCGATGGCCAGCAGGTCGTCCACGATCCGCTGCATTCGCGTGGCTTCGCGCAGAATCGCGTCCGCGGCCTCATCGTCGGCGCCTGATGCCGCGCCGCGGCACAGGATCTCGGCATTGCCGCGGATGACCGTCAGCGGCGTCTTCAGCTCATGCGACGCGTCGGCCAGAAACCTGTGCTGCGAGGTCACCAGTTGCTCGATCGAGTCGAGCATCCGGTTGAACGTCCGCCCCAGCGTCTTGATCTCGTCCCCGCCCTTCCCAACCTCGATCCGTCGGCTGAGGTCCCCCACCTGATAGATCGCCTCCGCGGTGCGCGTCAGGTCCTTGACCGGGTTCATGGACTTGCGCGTGAGGTACAACCCGCTCACCAGGGCCACGGCCACCACGCCGGCCATGCCGCCGAGCAGATAGCCATGGAACGGCAGAATGGCGCCCTCGGCGACGTCGACCGAGCTGGCGACCTGCAGCACTCCCTCCATCTGGCCGTGCCACACGATCGGTGCAACCAGGACGCGCATGCGGGTACCGTCCTGCAATCGCACGTCCTCGAACTGCTCTTCTCCCGTGCGCAGCGCCTCGTAAACCGCCGGAGTCACTGGGAGCTGCCGGCCTTGCAGATTCGCCGACGTCATCTCGGGCATGCCCGACGGGTTCACGAACTGGTGGTAGATGTCGGGTTGCGCCAGTTTGGTCGCGATCGAGTCCGGCAGGAGACGCAGCGTCGGTTGCACGCCCGCGATCGGCTGGCCGGCCTCACCGAGCTCCAGCACGTGGCCCGCGCGGCCTTGCAGCGCCAGGTCCACTTCGCTTCGCACCCGCGCCGCAAGGAGGAAGTGCAGCAGCAGCCCAAAGCCGAGCACCGTCGCCACCACAAAGCTCACGTACCACAGCGCCAGCTTGAGCCGGATGCTCACGCGGCCTCCTTCCGCAGCACGTAGCCGACCCCACGCACCGTGTGAATCAGGCGCGGGCGGTCAGCCGTCTCGAGCTTGCGTCGCAGGTAGCCGACATACACGTCCACCACGTTGGACACGGCCCGTGGTTGGTGGCCCCACATCCGATCGAGCAACTCACCTCGCGTGAGCACGCGGCCCGGTTGCTCCATCAGCGCGCGCAAGAGCTCGAACTCGGTCTGCGTCAGGCTCACGGGCGCGCCCATCGTCGTGACCTGCCGCGCCCCCAGGTCCATCTGCACGCCGTCGAACGACAGCACCTGGCGCTCGGCCCGCCCGTGCCGCCGCAGCAGCGCGCGCACCCGGGCCACCAGCTCGCCAAAGGCGAAGGGCTTCGGCAGATAGTCGTCGGCCCCGGCGTCGAGTCCGCGAATCCGGTCCGCCACACGATCCCGCGCCGTCAGGAAGAGGACGGGAACGTCATTGTTCGCCCGAACCTGGTGGAGCACGTCGAAGCCGTCGAGCCCCGGCATCATCACGTCCAGGATCACCACGTCGGCTGCTCCGGCGTTGATGGCCTCGAGCGCCTGCGTGCCATCGGAGGCGACGCGCACGTCGAACCCCTCGATACCCAGGCCGCGACGCAGCATGTCCAGGATCGCCGGATCGTCATCGACCGCCAGGATCCGGGGCGTGGGACCAACGTCGGTGCGCGCCACGTGTCGCCGGCCTATCCCGTCGGAGGCACGGCAGCGCCCCGGCGCCGCCCGTCGTCATTGGGCCTCGGCCGTGTCGCCATGCCGCTCTGCATCCGACTGCCTGCCCGCAGTGTAGTAATGCGAGTCTCACCCACGCACGAGGTTCGTTTCAACGATCCGCCGCAGAATGCCCACCGCGTCAAGCTGCTCCGCCGTGTCATCGATTCGCGCGATCTGCATGACGACCCCCGCGACGCCGTCACGATGGGCCACCGCCACGCGGGCCTCATAGATGTCGCCGCCGCTGGCCACGCGCGTCCGCGCGGCGCCCGACGCGGTTCCTATGCCTGGCGACTGGAGCGGCTCGAGCTCGGTGACGTCTGCCGCCCGCGCCGCCGCCTGGAGTCCTTGCACGAGGCCGAGCGCCAGACTCTCCAGAAACTTATCCGGTCGCTCGATGATTTCCGTGACGAATTGCAGGTCCACAGTCTCGACGGCCCGCCCCACCAGCACCAGGGCCAGCAGGAACGGTTCGCCGCGCCGCACCACCAGGGGGTCGAGAAACTGGTCGGCCAGCCCCACCGCATCGGCAGTGATTTCTCCGTCGCCGGGCTGGAACACCGCCAGCCCGGGGTCCTCCGGCAAGTCGCCCCGACCCGGCAGCAACGCCATCAGCTCGGCATCGGTGGGCGGCACCGGACCCGTCGGCGTTGGCGAATTGGTCGCCGCCGCCGGAGCAGGTGACGGCTCGACCGTCGGCGATGCAGCCGGGGTCGCCGGCGGCGCCACATCCGATGCCGAAACCGGCGTCACCGTCACGGACGGCGTTGGCGTCGGCGTGGCGGTGGCAAACGGAATCGGCGTCCAGGTGGGCGTCGGACCGGGCGTGACCGTGGCCGGTGGGCGAGCCGTCGTGGCCGGCAGGCCCGGCAGGTCACAGGCGCCCAGCATCGCGCCGAGGATCGCCATGACCGCCACGGCTCGAATCGAGATGCGCGCAACCGGTGCGTCGGGGTCGTGTGGCGTGACTGACGGCCCTTTCATGGCAGGCCCGCGATTCTAGTGGCGTTGCCGGGAAACGTGTGCTCAGCGGGTGGACGGCACGCGCCGACCGTCCTGCACGATCATGCGGCCGTCGACGTAAACGGTCGGACGCGCGATGACGCCGTCTTGATGAAACGGCACGTCCACGGTTCCACCGATGTGCAGGCTCGCCCCCAATGCCACGTGCGCCGTGCCTGCCACCTTTTCGGCTTCCAGGATGTTGCCGCTGAGCCGGGCATTGGGATTCGTACCGATCCCGAGCTCCGCCAGGTTTCGCGCCGCGTCACCCAGGTCCGCAAACACCGCCTCGAGCTGGGCGGCGCCGGACCCAGCCACTTCCGCGGCCAATCCGTCCCGCACGACGATTCGCATCGGCGGATCCGGGAGCACGTCCTCGATCATCGAGGCCGCGTCGATCACCACGGTTCCCGTCGCAGTGCCCTCCACGGGAGCGATGAACGCCTCGCCCGCCGGCAGATTTCCCATGTCGCCGGGCGTCGTGAAGTGCCCCGTGTCGGCCATGGCGTCCCGTCCCACCGCGCCGAACGTCACGTCGCAGCCGCCCGGTGAGGTGAGCCTGATCTCCGCCCCGGCGCTCAAGCTGGCCGCGAGCTCTTCCGATTCGTGCGCAATGGCCGAGTAATCCGCCGCTAGCGTCCGCAGCGCCATCTCATAGGTGATTGACGGCATGCTCGCCACCCGTGCGCCTGCGTCCGTCGCCGCCGTGCGTGCCCGGGTGTGCGTCAGCGACTTCGACGTGGGCAGCACGCACACCGTCGCCGCCCCCATGGCCTCGGCCACCTCCGGCGGCGGCTCGCTGCCGTGGCGCTCGGCCACCGGCATCACCAGCAGCGTCGCGTCGCGCGCGTGCCGCAGCGCGCCAGCATGGAACAGCTCGCCGATGTCCCGTTTCGGAGGATCGGTCACGATCACCACCCGGTCGTCGGCCGTCACCGCCAGACACTGGCGCATCACGTTGTCGACCATCGCCGATTCGTCGGCGGTCAACCTCCGCGGTGGGTGCGTGTTCGGTCGCACAGATGAGACTTGACGCATTTGGTGTCTTCGATTCAGCGATCCGGGGAATGATATCCGCGGCGCGATCGCCGGCGCCTGGCCGCCGCGTCTCCGTCCCGACCCCTAGCCGTGCGAGAGAAACTGCGCGGCAAGCCCTACGACTGCGGCGTCGTGTCCAATGACCACCATCACTGAATCCGCCAGACGCTCGGCGCGCGCCGCACGCCCGTCGCCCCACCAAGTCGCCGTCGTGGCATCCACCTCCGACGACCCCTGTCCCAGGCCGCCGCCGACAAGATGGTCGACCATCGCCGTCCAGAATTCGTCCAGGTCGCGCTCCGTATCCCAGCGAAACTTCATGACCAACAGCCCGTGGCCATCCTCGTTTTGATACAGGGCATAGGCATCTCCACCCCATCCCGCAGCCGCTGCTGCCGCCTGCGGGACGGCCTGTGATCCCTCAAGCCACACGCTCACCATGAACTCACCAAAGACGTCCCGGCGCACCTCGCTCCAGCCCGGTGGCAGCGCGTCGATGAGCGTCGGCAGATTAACCTCCAGCGGCGCCTCTCCCGCCGCGTACTTGGCCGGATGCAATATCTGCTCGGTTGACGCTGGCAATCGGGTATAGGCGGCGTCCACCGCGCGCCAACCGCCATCCAGCAATGCCGTCACAAAGGCGTGGCCCGACAGATAGGGAAAGAACAGCACGGCCTGCAGCGCCGGCGGCGAACGGGAGAACGCATTGTCCGGCGGCGGCGCGTACGATCCCAACTCGGCGAGCTGCTCGCGGCTCAGTTGCCGCATGGCGTACTGCAACTCGGCAACCGTCGCGTCGCCTTCGATAAGTGCCAGAAGTGCGGCCAGTGCATCTTGATTGCCTTCGACGCTCTCCTCCAGCGCATCCAAATCGAACGCGCGGTCCTGGAGGGCGTGCACGTACTCGTGCGCCAGCGTCACGATGATCATCGGGGCCGCCGCATCGTGGTCCCCGATGATGACGATTTCCTCGGTCTCCGAGTCGTAGAAGCCCGCAACTTGCTCGGTATAGAGCGCCAGTTGCAGCTCGTAGAGATCCTGGTCGGGGCGAATCAGACCGAGCAGCTCCCACTCCAGTTGATCCGCCGCGGCCTCATCCGCCGGGTACTCCTCCTCGAGCTCGGCGGGCAGCCACACCGCAAACTCCTCGGGCGTCATCAGCGACGCCGGAACGTCCCACGGCTCGAGGCCACGCCAAGCCGCAAGCCTCGGGCCCATGTCCGCCAGCAGCGCCGCGAGCTCGGGCGCCACCGCGGACTCCGGCTGCGGCACGACCGTGGGGGTCGGCGTCGCCGACGGCGTGGGCGTGAGCACCCTGGGCGTCGGCGTTGGCGGCGGAGTCGGCGTGGCAGCTTCCGGTTCAGCAACGGCGGTGGGTGAAACCTCCGCGCGAACGCGCGTCGGGACGGCCGTCGCAGGCGCCGGCTGGGACTGGGTCGGAGCCGGGGGCGGCGTCCCGACAATCGCCGCCACCACCGCGGGCGCTTCGACCTCGGGCCTCGCGTCGTCGGACGGGTCGCAGGCCCACGAAAGCGTCAGCACGAGCACCAGCGCCGCGATCCACGACAGGCGTCCGCGCAGTGGCCGCATCTTCAGCGATACCCAGCGCGCGCTGGCGCACAACGCGCGCGGCTTAGCGTGCCGCATGCGTCCTATCGTTGACCGCCTGCGGGAGATTGGAAACGAGCCATGCAATGGCAAGCCTCTCGACACAACGTCAGCGAGCGTATCTCCCCGGCTCGCGGCGCAGGGTGCCGGCTCCTACACTCGCGCCGCCTGGCCGAATGCCCCTGCGGAGCCGCCGCCATGTCACCCGACGATCTGGCCTACGCGCGCGCCGTTGACATCGCGCGCTGGATTCGCACCGGCGAGCTGACCTCGCAAGCGGCGGTGTCGGCCAGCCTGGACCGGATCGAACGCACGGACGCGCGCCTCCACGCGTTCGTGGACCTGGCGCCGGAGCAGGCGCTGGCCGCGGCCGCCGAGGCCGACGCCGCCGTGAGCCGCGGCGACTCCCTCGGGCCGCTGCACGGGGTGCCGGTGGCCATCAAGGTGCAGGTGCAGGTGCGGGGGATGGCGTTCCACCGCGGCTCGCGGCTCTTCGCCGATGACGTGGGCGAGCGCGACGCCCCCGCCGTCGAGCGCCTCAGACGCGCCGGCGCCATCATCGTCGGCATGACCGCCATGCCGGAGTTTGGGCACCTGGCCTTCGCGCACAACCCCATGGGCCCGACGACGCGCAATCCCTGGAGTCACGCCCATACCTGCGGCGGGTCCAGCAGCGGTTCCGCCGTCGCGCTGGCCGCGGGCTACGTGCCGCTGGTGCTCGGCTCCGACGGCGGCGGGTCCATTCGCATTCCCGCCAGCTGTTGCGGCGTGTTTGGCCTCAAGCCCTCCCTGGGCCGCGTGCCGTATGTGCCCATCGTCGGCGGCCGCGACGCGGTATCGCACCTGGGACCCATGGCGCGCTCGGCGGCGGACATGGCCCTCGGGCTGGCGATCATCGCGGGGCCGCACGACGACGACCTGATTACGCTGCCGCCCGACGAGGCCGACTACCGCGAGGCGGCGGTCGCCGGCGCCGACGGCGCTCGGGTCGCGTGGGCGCCGCAGCTGGGCGCCGATGTGGTCGATGCGGAAGTGGTGGATATCTGCGAGGCCTCGCTCGACGCCTTCCGCGCGGCTGGATGCGAGCTTGCGACCGTTCCGCCGATGCTCAGCGACGCGACGCGCGAGTGGGCCACCCTGTTCACCACGCTTCTTGGCGCCCAGGTTGGGCACCGGATGGACGAGGTGCGGGCCGTCAGCGAGTCCAGCTTGCTCGCCGCCGCCGAAGCCGGGCTTGAGGTGTCCGGCATGGAGATGATGGCGGCCGGGTCGGCGCGGCGTCGACTCTGGGACGAGATGGCAGACCTCTTCGCACAGCACGACGTGGTGGTGACGCCCACGCTCTTGATGCCGCCCCTTCCGATCGACGAACCGGACGGCCGGCCCGCCGATCCCAACGTCTGGGCCCAACGCTGGTTCCGCCACGTCTACCCCTTCAACATGACCGGCCAGCCGGCGGCAACGGTCCCCGCCGGGGTCACGCGCGACGGTCTCCCGGTTGGCTTGCAGATCATCGGCGCCCGCCATGCCGACGCCGACGTGCTGCGCTTCGCGGCGGCCTTCGAGGCCCATTGGCCCCAGGCGCACGCGCAGCCGCCGACGCCTGAGGCGTAACGCGCCATCGGCTACCATGACTCGGAAGATGGTCGTAGCCGGGCTGTCCCCGCCTTCAGTGTCCTCCGCATTTGCGGGTGGCGGCGCGCCGGGCGCGTCCGGTTCATGAAGGACAGGCGATGACGAGTCGCTCCGGTGGTCTCGAAGGGGTCGTGGCCGGTACCTCGGCGATCAGCTCGATCGACGGTCTGGCCGGCAAGCTCACCTACCGCGGGATCGATATATTCGATCTCGCCAGTGACGCCACGTTTGAAGAAGTGGCGCATCTGCTCTGGCACGACGAGCTGCCGACGCAGAGCCAGCTCGACGGGCTGCTCAACGAGTTGTCCTCGGCCTATGCCCTGCCGCCGCCGGTCGTTGACGCCTTGCGTCTCGTCCCCCAGTCCACGCCGCCGATGGACGCCCTGCGCAGCGGGGTCTCCATGCTGGGCGCGTTCGATCCCGACCTTGGCGACAACTCCCTCGAGGCCAACGCCCGCAAGTCGGTGCGCCTGCTCGCGCAGGTGTCTGCCGTCGTGGCCACGTTCGCCCGGCTCGCCGCCGGCAACGAGCCGATCACCTCGGCGGAGGGCCCGGTCGCCGACGCGTTCCTTCAGATGTACACCGGGGAGCGCCCCGACGAGACCGCGGCCCGCGCCCTGGACGTGCTCCTGGTCTTGCAGGCTGACCACGAGCTCAACGCCAGCACCTTCGCGGGCCGTGTCATCGCCGCCACCCTGTCCGACATGCACTCGGCGGTCACCGGCGCCATCGGCGCGCTGCGAGGCCCGCTGCACGGCGGCGCCAACCAGGGCGTGATGGAGATGCTGATCGAAATCGGGTCGCCCGATGCGGCCGAGGATTGGGTGCGCGAACGGCTGGCCCGGCGCGAGCTCATCATGGGATTCGGTCACCGCGTCTACAAGACCGCCGACCCGCGCGCCACCATCCTTCGCGGCATGTCCCGGGAGCTCAGCCGCACCTCCGGCCACCCCGAGTGGTTCGAGATTTCCCAGGTGGTCGAGCGCGTGATGATGGATGAGAAGGGGATCGATTCCAACGTGGACTTCTTCTCCGCCACGGTCTACGCGGCGCTCGGGCTGCCGGTGAATCTGTTCACGCCGATCTTCGCCATGAGCCGCACCAGCGGGTGGACCGCCCACGTGCTCGAACAGCTCGGCGACAACCGGCTGATCCGACCCCGCGCCGAGTACATCGGCCACACGGACCGCGCCTACACCCCCATGGCGGAGCGCGGCTAGCCCCGATCGTCGGGCGATCCGTTCGCGGTGAGCCCGCCTTTCCGTTCGTGGTGAGCCTGTCGGCAAGCTCTGTCGAACCACGCCCGCCAACGCCCTCAGCGGAAGCAAGGGTGCTCGTCCGTTCTCGCGCCCAGCCGCGCGCCGCCACGGAATCACCGAAGTCGGTCCAAGGGTCCCGCGGTGCTACACTTCGGGCTCGCGGCATGTCTTGTCGCCGCGCCCTTCCCCTCCGATGAAACGCACGTACCAGCCCAAGGTTCGCAAACGCAAGCGTGAGCACGGTTTTCGTGCCCGCATGTCCAGCCGGTCCGGGCGCGCGGTTCTTCGCCGCCGGCGGCGCAAGGGTCGCAAGCGGCTCACGGTCTAGGCTGCTGACGCCCGGCATGGACAGCGGCTCCGTCGCCGCGAGGGTTCCATGAGCGACTGCCATCGGCTTCGCCGCTCCGCCGACATCGCGCGCGTGCGGCGTCGCGGAACGCGCGTGGCCTCCCCCTATTTCGTGCTGTTCGTCGCGCCCGGAGGCGCTGAGACGACCCGTCTGGCCATCACGGCGCCGCGCCGCCTCGGCACAGCCGTTGCGCGCAACCGCATGCGCCGCCGCTTGCGGGCGGCGTTTCGGCCACACCTGGCAACGCCGCAACCGGTCGTCGACATGGTGGCGCAGGCGCGCCGACCGGCGGCCGACGCCCCCTGGCGCAGTCTCACCGGCGCTGTCGCCCAATCCCTGGCGCGGGCACGCGCCGCACCAGCCCCGAGTCCGGCGTGAAGCGACTGGTGCTCGTGTTAATCCGCGGCTATCAGCGGTGGCTGTCCGGGGCGTTTGGCGCTCACTGCATCTACGAGCCGACCTGTTCCGAGTTCGCCGCCGTCGCCGTCGAGCGCCATGGCGTGGCTCGCGGGCTCTGGCTCGCGCTGCGACGCATCGCGCGCTGCCATCCCTTCGCCGCCGGCGGCTTCGACCCGGTGCCCTAGCCGCGGATCTGAGCCATGGAAGTCTTCTCCAGCATCGGCGAAACCTGGCAGACGTGGGCCGTCAACCCACTCAGCGAGGTGCTCAACATCATCCGCGACGGCGTCGGCAGCTACGCCGTCGCGATCATCCTGTTCACGATCGGGATTCGCACGCTCATGGTCCCGCTCACCGTCAAGCAAATCCGCTCTCAGCGGCGCATGCAGGTCCTACAGCCCGAAATGGCGGAGATTCGCCGCAAGTTCAGAAACGACCGCCAGGCGCAGTCGCAGGCCACGATGAAGCTCTACAAGGAGCACGGCGTCAGCCCGCTCTCGGGCTGCCTGCCGATCTTCGTGCAGCTGCCGATCTTGCTGGCGCTCTACGGCGGCATCCTCACCCTCAGCGGCCGCGGACTTCTCAACGAGCAGTTCCTCTGGTTCAACCTGGCGCGGGAGGATGCGACGATTCCGGTCCTCGGCGAATCCAGCCCGACGGCCCCCACCGACGTGCTGCTGGCGACGACGTTTCCGATCACGCCTCTGGAGTCGCAGCTTGCCGCGGAGTTTGCCGGCCAAAACGCCAACTTCCGCTTCACCATCGACACCGTCGACCCCGCCGATTCGGCGGCCGCGGTCAGCAGCGGCCGCGCCAGTGCGGCGTTCGTCCAGGAGCGGCAGGCGCTCGCCGACTATCCCCCGGGCACCTCGGAGGCTCGGCTCGTGCAGGCAGCCGCGTTCGTCGTCGAGCGCGATCGCCCGCTCACCCGGCTCACGAAGGTCGAAGCCGCCCAGATTCTGCGCGGTGAGATCACTGATTGGTCGCAGCTCGGCCTGGGCGCCGGCCCGATCAACATCTATGGCCTCGGAAACGACATCGGCACCCGCAACCTGCTCTCGGAGATGCTCCTCGACGGCGAGCCCATACCGCCGCGAATCATTCAACTGCGGGCAACGGTCGAGGACTACGTCGCGGAGCTCATTGCCGACCCCGGATCGCTCGGCATCTCCGGGCCGGTCGTGCATGACAACGTGCGCATGGTCAACGTCGAGGCCGAAGGCGCCGACCGCGCATTCTCCGCGAACGTGGCCGCGCTGCGTGACGAGAATTATTCCCTGGCCCGTGAGGCCTACGTCTACTGGGCGCCGGGTGAATCGGACGGCGAGAAGTTCGTGCAGAAGTGGTGGGACAGCCGGCAGGGGCAAACCGCCGCCGGCAACGCCGGGTTCACGCGCATCCCCATCCAGCAGGACGTATTCGGCCAGGGCGGCTTCTACATCTCGCTGCTGGCGCTGCTCGCCGGTGCCTTCCAGTTCGTGCAGGCCCGGATGATGGCTTCACGCACGGCCGAGGGCCAGCAGGCGACGGTGAATCGGGTCATGCAATTCATGCCGATCATCGTGGTCATCTTCGCCTGGTCGTTTCAGGCGGGCCTGGTGCTCTATTGGGTGATTTCCAGCATCATTGCCATCGTGCAGCAATACTTCACCACCGGAACCGGGGCGCTGATTCCCGCGCACTGGCCCATCGCCCGCGACCTGACGGCCCGCCAGGCCGCCCCGACCCCGGCAAAGACCTCGGAAGACAAGGAAACCAGCGAGGCCGCGAGCCAAAGCCCAGGTGAGGGCGTGGCGACAACCCCGCAGCGGCGGCGACGCCGAAGGAGGCGCAGTGGCTGACCAATCAACCGACTCTTCCGACGCTCCGGAGAGCGTCGAGGCCTCCGGCGCATCCGTCGAGGAGGCGCTGCGCCAGGCCTTGCGGCAGCTCGATGCCACCATCGACGATGTCGACGTCGAGATTCTTTCCAGCGGCGGCTCGCGCCTGCTGCGCCGCGACGCCGAAGCCCGCGTGCGCGTGGTGCGCCGCGAGCGGCCCTTTTCCGCCACCATCGACGAGACCGAGCATGAGCTGCTCGCCGAGTCGGAACCGGAGCCTGAAGCACGCGCCGCCGAGCCGGCCGAGGTGCCGGCTGCCCCGCCTCCGCCCGACGACCCGCCGGCGCCCGAACCCGCGGAGGCGCCTGCCGCCGAGCAGCCCGCGCCCCGCGCCCGCGCGTCTCGCACGCTGGTCGAGAGCGGCGAAGAATTGCAGGACATCGTCGAGGATCTCCTCGTCGGCATGCTCGATCGCATGGGCTTCATTGCGGAAATCGAGCTCGTCGATGAGGATCCGCTCGCCTACAACGTCGTCGGCGACGACGATTTCTCCAAGCTGATCGGCCGCCATGGGTCCACGCTGCGGTCGTTTGGCTATCTCATCAACCTCATGGCCGGACGCCAGCTCGGCCAACCGTGCCGCGTGCTCATCGACGTCAACAGCTACCGCGCGCGCCGCGCGGACCACCTGCGCGAGCTTGCCGAGACCCTCGCCGACCAGGTGGACGAGACCCAGGAGCCCGTCACGCTGGAAGCCATGCCCGCCAACGAACGCCGGCTCATCCACGTGGCCCTGGCCGACGACGAAAACGTCCGCACCTACAGCATCGGCGAGGGCGACGAACGCCGGGTCGTAATCAGCCCCAAGGCCTAGAAGACCTCTGCTTCGGTCCCTTCCCCCTGGAAGGGGGAAGGTTAGGATGGGGGTCAACGCCTGACGCTCAGGTGTGGCCGCTCGGCCCCGACGCTGGATTGTCTACAGAACCGCCGTCACGAGGACTAGCTCAGACTCTCCCGCGCACGGCCGCTGCGCGCCCCGACCCGACCTACCTGACGGTCGGACACGTCACCCGAGACCTCCACCCATCCGGCTGGGAGTTCGGCGGAACGGCGTACTTCAGCAGCCTTGCCGCGCAGCGCCTGGGCATGCGCGTCACCGCGGTTACCCGCGCAGCCGCCGCCGACGCGGCCGCGCTGGCCGGGGCACGCCCCGGTATTCGGTGGATCGCCCGCGCCGCCCCGGCCACGACGGCAATGCGCAACACGTATGGATCGGGAGGAAGAATCCAGCACGCCCCGGTCGTCGCCGCACCCTTCGAGACCATCGACCTCGACGGGCTGCCAAGCGAGTTCGTGATCGTGCACTTGGCGCCGATCATGGGCGAAATCGGCCCAGCGCTGCTCGGCCACCTGCCGCGCGCCGATCTCACGGGCCTCACGGCGCAGGGGCTGCTCCGCCGCGTGGCACCCGACGGCGCCGTGCATGCACGCGGCTGGCCCGACGCCCGGGATTTCCTGGATGCCATAGACGTGCTCGTCCTGAGCAGCGAAGACATCGCGGTCGACCCAACGGCCGGCATCGAACATCTGCGCCGGGCCGCGGTCGGCGTGCTCACTCGCGGGACGTTGCCGGTGCAGGTATTCGCGGACGGCGGCTGTTCGGAGATACCCGTCCGCCAGGTCGCCGACGCCAGCCCAACCGGCGCCGGTGACGTGTTTGCAACTGCGCTGTTCGTCAACCTGCAGCGCTCGGGCAAGCTCGGCCGTTCGGTTGAGGCCGCTGCCGCAATTGCCACGCGCTGGGTCGAGCGCCGCTGGGACGCGTTGCCTCCGATCCCCGACCCACGATGAACTTCGACGTTCTCACCCTGGCGGCGGTGCGGCGGGAGATCGAGGATCGGGCCGTCGGCGGACGCATTCAGCGCGTCGTGTCGCCGGAGCCCAACCAGATCGGGCTGGAGATCTATGCCAACCGCGCTGCCAACCATCTGCTAATCGAGACCGGCCCCGTGAATTCGCGGGTGCACTTCGTGAGCGGCCGCCTGCACGCCGGCAAGGCTCCGGCAAGTCCGTTGCTCCTGCTGCTGCGCAAGTGGGTGCGCGGCGGGCGTCTGGTCGCGGTCAACCAACTCCCCCTGGAGCGCGTGCTGGAATTGCAAGTGCGCGCGCGCCCCGATCCGAGTGGACCGGTGGCCGAGCACCGCCTGATCGTGGAGATCATCGGCCGACAGGCCAACGCCATCCTGGTGGACGAGCACGGGCTCATCCGCGATGCGCTGCGGCGCGTCTCCGGCGACGGCGCGCGACGCCGCATCATGCCGCGCGCGCCGTACCAGCCACCCGCCCGCCTTTCGCTTCCGGGCCCGAGCGTTGCCTCGCCCGGCGACGTGTCGGCGCGGACCGCTCCCGGCGTGCCGGCCTGGCGCGCCCTCCTGCAGGCCGTGGCCGGCGTGAGCCCCACGCTCGCCCGCGAGTCACTGGCGCGCGCAGAAGTCGATCCGGCAACGCCAAGCACTGATGTTGCCGTCTGGCCGGCCGTGCTCGGGGCGCTGCGCGAAATCGCCACCGACGTCGAAGCCGGCGCGACGCAACCCTGCCTGGCGCCGATCGACGGCGGCTGGCAAGCCTTCGCCGCCTACCCGCTCACCCACCTGGACCGCCGCTGCCAAGCGGCAGGCTCGATGAGCGAGGCGCTGGAGGCCTTCTATGAGGCCGACGATGCGGCCTCGTCCGTCGACACGGTCAAGGCGCGTGTGCTGGAGCCGCTCGATGCGGCCATTGCCCGGGTCGAGCGTC
This sequence comes from Chloroflexota bacterium, assembly GCA_022821905.1. Lineage (GTDB taxonomy): Bacteria > Chloroflexota > UBA11872 > UBA11872 > UBA11872 > JAJECS01. The sequence goes on from JAJECS010000022.1 coordinate 62,307, forward strand.
GGATCGCTTCGCTGCGCACGGCGGCCCCGACCGGCGCCGCAATCGGCGCCGCGCGCGCCGACGGCCAGTCGCTCCTGGAGCACGCTCACCTGATCTCGCCCGGCGCCACGCACTTCGAGGCGAACGGACGGCGGCTCGACCTCGATCCCGCCAAGTCGGTCGGGGCCAACGCCCAAACCTATTTCACGCGCTATCGCGACTTGAAGCGCGCCGCGCGGCTGGTTCCACGGCGCCTGCGGCGGGCGGAGCTGGAGCTGGCCTACCTGCGGCAGGCGGCCGACGACTTGCGACGTTCCGATTCACCGGCCGTCTCGCGTCAGATCGAAGCCCTCCTGGCCGAGTCGGGCCACCTGCGCCGGCCGCGACGCAACCGGAGGGCGCAGCCAACGACACCGGCGGTGCGCCGCATCCAGGGGCGCCAGGTGCTCGCGGGCCGCACCGCGGCCGAAAACCACCGGCTCACGTTCAAAGAGTCCGCCCCCGACGATCTCTGGTTTCACGCGCGCAACATGCCCGGAGCGCACGTCCTGCTGCGCGATCCGGGCGACGACCCGGCGCCCAAGTTGCTTCACGCCGTGGCCCGTCTGGCCGCGCATCTCAGCGCCGGACACGCCTCGACCGCCGTCGACGTGGATGTCACCCGCCGCCGCAATGTGCGCGCGATTCGTGGGGCCGGACCGGGTCAGGTCACCTACCGCCGCCACCGCACCCTCCGCGTCGCCCCCCTCGCCGACGACGGCTGAGGCGCAAGCAACCCGTATACGAATCCCTTCCCGCTTGAAGGAGCTCTGCCAATCCCCTCCGTCATTCCCACGAAGGGAGACCTTTGCGTAACCCCACCAGCATGGGCCGGCCCGCACCGATGGAGCCAATAGACCGCCCGGCGCTGATCGAATCGACCCGCCATCGAACCGTTGGGCGACCTTCACCGGCGGAATCAGTCAAAATGCGCTGACTGGTTACGCGGAGACCCACGGCCCATGCCCGACCTCGTCCCCATCGATCACGATCGCCTGTTGGAAACATTCCTGCGCCTGGTGCGCATCGACAGCTATCACGGCCATGAGGACCGGATCGTGCAGGTTCTGGAGCCGATGCTTCATGCGGCGGGCCTGACGACGACGGTCGACGACCACGGCAATCTCATCGCCACTTGGGATGCGCAGGACAGCGACGCCGAGCCGCTGATGCTCAACGCGCACATGGACACGGTTTGGCCCACGCCGAACATGGAACCGGTGGTGACGGACGAGGGGGTCGCGTCGGACGGATCCAGCGTGCTCGGCGCCGACGACAAGGCGGGCGTGGCGGCCATCATGGAGGGCGTGCTGGCGGTGGCGGACGCGGGATTGCCCCACGGACCGATCGAGGTGGTCTTCACGGTGGGCGAGGACGTGGGTCACGTCGGCTCGCGCGCCTTCGACCCCGAAGCTATCGAGTCGCGGCGGGGACTGGTGTTCGATGGGGACGGGCCGGTGGGATCGGTGGTGGTGGAAGGCCCGGCGGCGGAAGGGTTTAAGGCGGTGTTCCGCGGCAAGGCCGCCCACGCCGGCATTGAACCCGAAAACGGCGTCAGCGCCATTGCCATGGCGGCGCGGGCCATCGACCGGATGAAGCTGGGACGAATTACGGGTTACACCGTCGCCAACATCGGCACGATCAACGGCGGCCAGGCGATGAACATCATTCCCGACGAGGTGACGCTGGTGGGCCAAGCGCGCAGCCTGCGTCAAGGGCTCCTCGAGAAGCAGATCGAGCACATGCGCGAGGTCATGGAGGAAGCGGCCAACGAGTTCGGCGGCACGGTGGAGTACGAAGCAACCATCCGCATCGACGCGTTCGGCTTCAACCTGCAAAACCCGGTCGTCTTGTTGGCCAATCGCGCAATCCGAACCGCCGGACTCGAACCGTCACACGTCCGGACGGGCGGCGGCAGCGACGCGCACGAGTTCAACGCCAAGGGCATCTGGTCGGTGATCCTGGGGATGGGCTGCACCGGTGCGCATACCTTGGAGGAGTTCGCACCGCACGAGGCGCTGCGGCAGCTGGCGCAGGTCGCCGCGCAGGCCATCGTTGTCGCCAGGTAAGAGGAGCTCCCATGCCTGAGAGTCCGGGCCTGGTGCCGATCAACTGGGACCGCATGCTCGACAACTTTCTCGCCATGCTGTCGGTCGACAGCTACTACGGCGACGAGGAGCGGGTGGCGGCGATCATCCGGCCGGCGCTGGAGCCGCTGGGCATCCAGTTTCGCAACGACGCGGCGGGGAACCTGATCGGGTGCTGGCCCGGCCGGGGGCGCGGCGACGGCCTGATCATGCTCAACGCGCACATGGACACCGTACAGCCGACGCCGACCATGCGGCCCGTGGTGGACGCCGACGGGGTGCGGTCCGACGGCTCGAGCGTGCTGGGAGCCGACGACAAAGCCGGGCTCGCCGCGATCATCGAAGCCGTCCGCGCGGTTGAAGACGCCGGTCTGGATCACGCGCCGATCGAGCTGGTGTTCACCGTGGGCGAGGACGTGGGCCACATCGGGTCGAAGGCGTTCGACCCGGCGTCCATCGAGGCTCGCACGTCGTTCGTGTTCGACGCCGGCGGACCCGTGGGCACCGTGGTCATGCGCGCGCCGGGCCAGATTCGCTGCACCGCCACGCTGCACGGGCGGGCGGCCCACGCAGGGATCGAGCCGGAACTGGGCATCAGCGCCATCAGCCTGCTGGCCCGGGCGGTGGACCGGATGCCGCTGGGGCGCATCGACGACGAAACGACGGCCAACATCGGGCGCATCGAAGGCGGGCAGGCGTCGAACATCGTGGCGCCCACGGCGCGGGTCGAGGCCGAGGCGCGCAGCCTCAGCGAGGAGCGGCTGGGCCAGCAGATGGCCGCCATGCGCGAATCCGTCGCAGACGCGGCAGCCGACCTGGGCGGCTCATTTGACTTCGAGGAGCACCGCTTCTACGTGGCCTACCAGCTATCGGAGGACGAACCGGCAGTTGCGCTTGCCGACCGCGCCATCATCGCGTCGGGCCTGACGCCGCGGCACGTCAGCACGGGCGGCGGCAGCGACGCCCACGAGTTCAATCTCAAGGGCATCACGTCGGTCTGCCTGGGCGTGGGCTATGTGGACGTGCACACGACCGAGGAATTCATGCCGCACGACGCTCTGCGGGACATCACGCAGGTGGCGGCGCAGCTCATCACGCAGGCCTGAGCCACCGCACGGCCTACGGCTACTGCGGCATCTCCCCGGCCAGCATGGGCGGGCCGGTTGGGCCGCTCGGGGTCGCGTGCATCGGCTCTTCAGTGACCTCGAAGGCGTGGAACACGTGCACCGGGTGGTCACTCACCACCAGCACGACCGCGCTTCCCGCGTGGTCGGTGCTGAAGTTGGCGCCGCTGACGCGATTGCCGCTCGCATCGACCAGCCAGAGGTGATAGACGTGGTCGAGGCGCGGTGCGTGCAGGCCGTCCACGACAAGCATGACCTGGGAGCCGGCGTCGTCGAACATGAGTTGCGCCCAGGCGTCTTCGGCGCCCGGCATCCCGTGCAGCGTCACCGAGTGGGGCTCCGTCGCGTAGATGTCGACGAGGGCGGCGCTCTGGGCCGATAGCTCGTCCTGCATGTCGTCAACCGTCTCCTGCAGGTCGCCGACTCGCAGCGTGAGCACGATGACCGCCGCGACCGCCACCGCGCCGGCCGTGGACATGCCCGCGAATCCCAGCATCGGCCATGACGGCATCCGCAGGCGGCGTCTGGGAGGCTCGGCCACCGCCATGACTCGACCACGCAGGTCCGGCGGCGGCGCCTGGGCGCCGGCGTCGAGTGCCAACGTCTCCAGCGCCTGGCGCACGGCCTCGGCCTCGCGGCGCAGCGCGGAATCGCGCGCCAGGACCGCCTCGAGCTCGCGGGCCTCGGCCTCGCTGAGGTCATCGACCGCATAGCCGCTGATGAGGTCGTTGAGCGTCGCTGCGTCCATGGGAGCTAGCCGACCAGGTCCTGGTCGCCCAGGCGTTCGCGCAACTTGCGCAGGCCGGCGCGCGTGCGCGTCTTGACGGTGCCCAAGGGCACGTCGAGCCGCTTGGAAATCTCCGATTGGGTGTAGCCGAAATACGCCAGCCAGAGCACGTCCTGCTCGGTCTGGTTCAGGCCGTGGATCGCCTGGCGCAGCTTCTGCCGGCGTTCGGTGAGCCAGGCGTGCTCCCATGGGGCGGGCTCGCTGTCGGCCGGCAGCCGAGCGTCGAGATCGACCTCGTAGGGATAGAGCTGGGGACGGGCGCTGGCGGCGCGGATCGTGTCGGTGATGCGATTGCGCGCGATGCGCAGCACCCAGGCGGCCAGCGAGCCGCGCGACTCGTCGAACTGGTGGCGGCGCGTCCAAACCTGCATGAACACGTCCTGGACGACGTCCTCGGCGACGGCATGGGGAAAGGCGCGCCGCGCCATGGACCACACCGTCGGGCTCAGCAAGTCGTAGACCCCGCCCAGCGCGTCTGGTTCATTGCGCACAAGGCGACGCCCGAGGATCGCGTCGGGGCGTTCGGCCGGTTCCGGGCGTTCGCTAGTCATGCGCGCTGGCGCTAGAGTGCCACGCCGGTCGACCGGACCTGCAACGGGGCGTCGCAGGTGGGGAATCCCGAGCCCGGCGAGGCTCGGAAGCTCAGCGGCGATGGCGCCGCCGCTGGTCATACGGTTGCCGCTCCAGATTTCGCCATGCGTCCGGCTCCCGCGTGACGCGTCGTTGGCGTCTCCGCGGCGCGGAATCGATCGTGGAGCAGCGGCATAGGCGACGGGACGGCGGCGGGCCGCCGTGTTAAACGGGGTTCACGAACTGCTACGAGGGTTTGGCCGCCCCGGATTTACTGCCCCGCGCTCGCAGCAGGGCGTACTCGTAGCTGTCCTTCAGCGCCAACCACGAGGCCTCGATGATGTTGGCGGAGCTGCCCACGGTGCCCCACTCCCCATCGCCGTCGGACGACTGGATGAGCACGCGCACCGCCGCGTCGGTCGCGGCGCTGGAATTGAGGATGCGAACCCGGTAGTCGGCCAGGTGCATCTCGCCCAGCTCGGGAAAGAACCGCTCCAGCGCCTTGCGGGCGGCGCGGTCGAGCGCGCTGACGGGTCCGTTGCCCTCGGCGGCCGTGTGGAACATCTCGTCGCCGACACGAATCTTCACCATCGCCTCGGAAAGCATGTCGCGTCCGCCGCGGGTCTCCGCCAAGACGAGAAAGTCCACGAAGGCGAACGGCGGCTCGTAGTCCCCGGACAGTCGACGCAGCAATAGCTCGAACGAAGCCTCGGCGCCCTCGAACTGAAAGCCGCGCTCTTCGAGCGTCTTCAGCTCGTCGACGACCTGCGCGGCGTCGGTGTCGGAGCCGAGGCCCAACGCGTCGGCTCTGGCCACGACCGAGCTGCGCCCGGCCAGCTCGGAAATGAGGATGCGGGAGTCATTGCCGACCAGCAGTGGGTCGATGTGCTGATAGGCGTCGCTGTGCTTGCGCATGCCGCTGCCGTGATAGCCCGCCTTGTGGGCAAAGGCGCTGTGGCCGGCGAACGGCGTCTGCGGATCGAGCGACACGTTGGCGATCTCGGCGATATAGCGCGCCAGCGCGGCGGTCTGTTGCAGCTGCGCGGGCGCGACGCAGTCGTGGCCGAGCTTGAGTTGGAGCGTCGGGATCAGCGTGAGCAGATTGGCGTTGCCGCAGCGCTCGCCGAGCCCGTTGGCCGTGCCCTGGACCTGGCGCGCGCCCGCCTCGACGCCGGCCAGGGCGTTGGCCTCGGCCACGTCCAGGTCGTCGTGGGTGTGAATGCCCAGCGGCATATCCGTCCAGCCGGCCGCCGCCAGGGTTCCCTCCCGGATTCCGGCGGGCAGCGATCCGCCGTTGGTGTCGCAGAGCACGAGCCAATCGGCGCCCGCCGCGGCGCGCACGCACTGCTCCACATAGGCACGGTCGTGGGCCAGGCCGTCGAAGTAGTGCTCGGCGTCGACGATGACCTCGCGGCCGGCCGCCTTGAGGAAGGCCACCGAGTCGCGAATCATCGCCAGGTTCTCGTCGGGCGAGGTTTCGAGCACCGACTCGGCCTGAAACCGGGAGAACTTGGCCACGATGGTCACCGTCGGCGTCTCGCAGGCCAGCAGCGCCTGAAGATTCTCGTCGTCCTCGGCGCGGAGGCCCTTGTACCGTGTCGCGCCGAACGCGGTGATGCGGGCGTGCTTCCAGGATCGTTCGGCGGCGCGCGTGAAGAACTCGCGGTCCTTGGGGTTCGACCCCGGAAAACCACCTTCGATGTAATGCACCCCGTACGCGTCGAGTCGCTCGGCGATGCGGAGCTTGTCTTCAGCCGAAAACGAAATGCCTTCGGTCTGCGCGCCGTCGCGCAGCGTGGTGTCGTAGAGCGAAAGTTGCATGCGGAAGTTCCTCGGCAGGTGTGGAGGTTTGAGAACCCGATCGGGCGTGGGCCGTGGCCCACCGGCCGGCGGTTCGGCTAGCGAGCCGCCCCGGGGACTGCCGCGGCAATGTCGACCGCGCCCGTGAACTCGAACTTCACGGGTCGCGGGGATTCCTCGCGTCGGGCGGTCATGGACTTGTGCCTGTCAGGGGCGGAAAGGCGGGCGCTGCCGCCGAGGGCATTGTAGGGCCTGTTGGCGCTCATTCGGAGACCGGGAATCTGGTGGATCGCGGGTCACCTCGACCGTCGAGCCTATCCGATGTCTCGATGGACCTGTTGCGTTGCGTCAGATATCCGATGGCCCTTTCTCCGCTTGTGAAAAATCGCTGCGAAGGACTGCTGTGAAACCATCGCGTCTTCCAGGAGGCCTCGGAGGGTGTTTGGTCGGTATTGCCGATCCCGCAGCAGCGTCGGCGCAAGAACCGTCCCATCCGCGCATGTCTTGATCCATACCTGGTGGCTTCCGCGTTGACTCTCTGTCGGCGAAAACCCAAAGGACTTTCCGAGAATCCGTTCCACGTCGCGCGAATGAGCGGTAGGCAGTCTGCTAGGCATAGACTGGCAACTGGTGCTGACGAGTCCAGAGCGATTCACCGAATTCTCGCGGAACTGGTTTTGGCACCCATTCCGTTGGTGGAGCTCCTTCGTAGACCGTTACCCCATGCTGGCGAAGTACTTCCTCCAACATGCCTGCATTGAGCAGTGCCGTCCCAAACTCCGTCACGGCATCAATTGCGTTCTCCTGAGCTTCCTCAAGCGTGTCGCCCTCAGTTGTAATCGGCAGGTCAGCGGATCTGACCGTGAAACTGCCGTCGTCATTTGGGTGAATGACGAATTCAAGGACAATGTACTTATCCACTGATGTTCTCCCCTCGGATTGCGCTCGGCGGATCGCGTGACGGGCCTTAGCCAGGGCCTACGACGAAGGCTGCGCCCAACGGGCTTCGGTGCCCAAAGTCCCGATGGCTGAGCGCTCTTCGGCGCTCAGGGCAACCGCCCGTGCATTGCAGCCCTTGCGACTAGCTTCAGCATGCCGCGAGTCAGATTCCTCGGCGCGATTGTCCGAGGTGACCGTCGCCACGACACGATGGGCGATCTCGTTGGGGTCGGGAAGACCTTGGTGAGTCATGTCATCCTCATTCCCGCAACCGGTCGTGGTAGCAACTCCTTGCTTGTTGCCACCGGCGCTGTCCGGTGCCGGATTGTGCCGTGCGGCAAGTCACGACACAAATCCACTTTACAAACACTTGCGCCAGCGCACCTGCTCTGCGCCACTTCGACTCTGTAGCGCTCCGATGCTGGCACTACAACCTGATGCGCCCGCACGGCACGCTTTCCAGGTCTGCCAATGGCAAGCCGACCATTCCGGCAATGGGGGCGGTCCTCACCAAGAACCTATTGACACTCGACGACCTGATTGACTTGATCGAGGCTCAGGAAACGGATGCCGAAGAGGCAGCAAAACGATGGTTCGACCGCGAAACCGGGTGCCACTCAAAGAAGCCCACTACCAGCCGGTGAGGTACGGCAGGCGGGCGCTCGTCGCTTGGACCTCGTCGGCGTTTTCGAGTAGCTGACCGAGGGCGTCCCAGCGGCCGGTCAAGAAGCTCGCGCGAGCGCTGGCGGGGACGGCGGCCGGGTAGGCGCCCTGGTCCGTCACGACCTGCTGCGCGTCGATGTCGATGGCGAGCTCGGCGTCCGGCGCTTCGTCCAGCAGCGCTTGCAGCGATTCAACGTGTTGGGGATCCATCGTCACGCAGGGCAGGCCGATCGTCACGCAGTTGCCGAAGAAGATCTCGGCGAAGCTCTCGCCGACGATTGCCTGAATGCCGCGGCGAAGCAGCGCCTGCGGCGCATGCTCACGACTTGACCCGCAGCCGAAGTTCTCGTTCACCACCAGCACGCCGGCGCCGGCGAAGCGCGGATCGTCCAGCGGGTGCGCCCCGTTGAGCGCGCGGCGGTCGTCCTCGAACGCGTGCGGGCCGAGGCCCTCGAACGTGATCTCCCGCAGATAGCGGGCCGGGATGATCCGGTCGGTGTCGATGTCGTTGCCCCGCACCGGCACGCCACGGCCGACGATGCGGTCGATGACTGCCCCGTCGCTCATGACGCGACCATCCGCCGCACGTCGGCAACCTCGCCCGCGAGGGCCGCCGCGGCGACCATCGCCGGACTCATGAGCAGCGTGCGTCCGGTGGGGCTGCCCTGGCGGCCCTTGAAGTTGCGGTTGCTGGACGAGGCGCAGACCTGATCGCCCTGCAGCTTGTCCGGGTTCATGGCGAGGCACATGGAGCAGCCGGCCTCGCGCCACTCGAACCCCGCCTCCTGGAAGATCTCGTGCAATCCGGCGGCCTCGGCCTCGGCGCGAATGCGCTGCGATCCCGGCACGACCAATGCCTTGACGCCATCGGCGACACGCCCGCCCTGGGCCACGCGCGCGGCCTCGTGCAGGTCGCTGAGCCGGGCGTTGGTGCACGACCCGACGAACGCCACGTCGATGGGGATGCCGGCCACGGGGCGCCCGGGCTCGAGGGACATGTGCTCCAGGGCCTCCTCGGCGGTGACGCGGCCCGGTCCATCGAGCGCTTCGAGCGACGGGACCACGTCGTCAACGCCCGTGACCTGGCCCGGGTTGATGCCCCAGGTGACCATGGGCGGAATGTCGGCGCCGTCCATGGTGACGATGTCGTCATAGCTGGCGCCGGGCCCCGAGGCGAGCGAGCGCCACCACGCGGCTGCGCGCTGGAACTCGTCGCCGGCCGGCGCGTATTCGCGGCCCTCGATGTAGGCCTCGGTGGTGGCGTCGGGATTGACGTAGCCCACACGCGCGCCGCCCTCGATGGACATGTTGCAGATGGTCATGCGCTCGTCCATGGACATGCCATCGAGCACCGTGCCGCCGTACTCATAGGCGTAGCCAACGCCGCCCTGCACGCCCAGGCTGCCGATGATGTGCAGGATCACATCCTTTGCGAATACCCCCGCGCTCAGCCGGCCATTGACCTCGATGCGGCGCAGCTTGGGCTTGGCCACCGACATGCACTGGGTGGCGAGCACGTCGCGCACCTGCGAGGTGCCGACGCCGAACGCCACCGCGCCGAAGGCGCCGTGGGTGCTGGTGTGGCTGTCACCGCAGGCAATGGTCATGCCCGGTTGCGTGAGGCCAAGCTCCGGCCCGATGACGTGCACGATGCCCTGGCGACCGGTCGACCGGTCGAAGAACGGCAGGTCGTTAACCCGCACGTTCTCCTCGATGGCGGCGAACATCTGCTCGGCCATGCCGTCGGCGTAGGGCCGCTGCTGCGCGTCGGTGGGGATGATGTGGTCCACCGTGGCGAACGTCCGCTCGGGATAGCGCACCCGCAGCCCCCGCTCGGCCAGCATCTGGAAGGCCTGCGGGCTGGTGACTTCGTGCACCAGGTGAAGGCCGATGAAAAGCTGCGTTTCGCCGTTGGGGAGACGCCGCACCGTGTGCATGTCCCATACGGTGTCGAGCAGGGTGTTGGCCATCGTGCCCCCTAGCCTTCGCTCGGCGGCGCGTGCACGATGGCCTGCGCCTCTGGCTTGGCCGACCAGTCCTTGCCCAAGCCGGCCAGCATCCGGTTGAGCGCGTTGATATAGGCCTGCGCGCTCGCGACCAGGATGTCCGTGTCGGCGCCGTGGCCGTTGAAGACCTTGGCGTCGGCTTCGATGCGAATCGTCACCTCGCCGATGGCGTCGATGCCGCTGGTCACGGCATTGACGGAGAACTCGATGAGACGGTTGGGCACGCCGACGATGCGGTTGATGGCCTGGTAGATGGCATGGACCGGGCCGTCGCCGATGGCCGCGTCCGAAAACTCGGTGCCGTCGTCCGACAGCAGGCGCACGGTGGCCGTGGGCATGGAGCCGGTTCCGGCGCTGACCTGCACGTGCTGCAAGACGAAGGCCTGGTGGAACGCCTGGCGCTGCCGCTGCTGCGCGATGGCCTCGAGATCGCGGTCGGTGACCTGCTTCTTGCGGTCGGCAATGTCCTTGAAGGCGCGGAACACCTCCATGAACTCGTCCTCATCCAGGACATAGCCCATGGACTTCAGGCGGTCGCGCACCGCGTGGCGGCCCGAGGTCTTGCCCAGGACGATGCTGCTGTCGCTCACGCCCACGTCGGCGGGATGCATGATCTCGAACGTCGTGCGCTCCTTGAGCATGCCGTCCTGGTGCAGGCCGGAGGCGTGCGCGAAGGCGTTGCCGCCGATGATGGCCTTGTTGGGCGGCACCAGCATGCCCATGTAGTTGGACACGAGCCGGCTGGTTCGGGCCAGCTCCTTCGTTTTCAGGCGGGTGTCTGCCTGGAAATACTCTCGCCGCGTGCGCAGCGCCATGGCGATCTCTTCCAGAGCTGAGTTGCCGGCGCGCTCGCCGACGCCGTTGATGGTGCACTCGACCTGACGAGCGCCGGCCTGCACCGCCGCCAGCGAGTTGGCGACCGACTGCCCCAGGTCGTCGTGACAGTGCACCGAGAGCACCACGTCGTCGATCCCCGGCGTGTTCTCGGTCACGTAGGCCACCATGCGGCCGAACTCGTCGGGCTGCGCGTAGCCGACCGTATCGGGGAAGTTGACGACCGTGGCGCCGGCCTCGATGGCCGCGGCGAAGATGCGGCAGACGTAGTCCAGGTCCGACCGCGTGGCGTCCATGGCCGAGAACTCGATGTGCGAGGTGAACTGGCGCGCATAGGCCACCGCGTCCTGCGTCAGATCGAGCACGTGCTCGCGCCGGGCGCGCAACTGGTGCTGCAGGTGAATGTCGGAAGTCGAGATCACGATGTGGAGCAGCGGGTTGGCGGCCGGCTCCAGCGCCTGCCAGGTGCTGTCGATCTGCTCACGCTTGAATCCGCTCAGGGCGGCGATCTCGACGTCGCGCAGCTCCTGCGCCAGCAGATTGACGGCCCTGAAGTCGCCGGGCGAGGTGTGGGGAAAGCCGGCCTCGATGACGTCGACGTTCAGTCGCGCGAGCTGCCGGCCAATCTCCAGCTTTTCGTCGATGGTCAGGGCGCCGCCGGCGGCCTGCTCGCCGTCGCGCAGCGTCGTGTCAAAGATTCGGATGTGTCGCATCGGTCAAACCCTCGGTCAGTGGTGTGGGCGGTCGCGGGACGACCGCGTCTACGCTCCCTAGCTCCCCTCTCGCAGCGGAGAGGGGCTCGGAAGCGCAAGCCCTAGGACCTGAATGGAGGTGACGAGGGTCACCATGTCGATGCGAATTCTCACTCGCGGGTCTTTGGCAGCCAGTCCATCATACTGCGTAATTCGCCCCCGACACGTTCGAGCTCGTGATTCAGGTCGGCATTTCGCAGGGCGTTGTATGCGGGCCGGCCCGCCTGATTCTCCAGGATCCAGTTTCGCGCGAATGTGCCGTCCTGGATTTCGGTCAACAGCTGGCGCATGACCCGCCGCGAATCCTCGTTGACCACGCGGGGGCCGGACACCAGGTCGCCGTACTCGGCGGTGTCGCTGACCGAGTGGCGCATGTAGGTGAGGCCGCCCTGGTAGATGAGGTCCACGATCAGCTTCAGCTCGTGCAGGCACTCGAAGTAGGCCAGCCGCGGGTCGTAGCCGGCCTCGACCAGGGTGTCGAAGGCCGCCTTGATGAGCGCCGTGGTGCCGCCGCAGAGCACGCTCTGCTCGCCGAAGAGGTCGGTCTCGGTCTCGTCCTTGAAGGTGGTTTCGATGAGGCCGGCCTTCGCCGCGCCCAGCGCCTTGGCATAGGAGAGCGCCACGTCCCGCGCACGGCCGGAAGCGTCCTGCGCCACGGCGATCAAGGCGGGCACGCCGACTTCCTGCTCGAACATGTCGCGCACGATGTGACCGGGTCCCTTGGGCGCCACCATGACCACGTCGATCTCCGGCGGCGGGATGATCTGGCCGTAGTGAATGTTGAAGCCGTGGGCGAACATGAGCGCCTGACCGGCCTTGAGGTTGGGCCGGATCTGCGTGTCGAACGCCTCGGCCTGGGTCTGGTCGGGCAGCGCGATCATGGTGGCGTCGGAGACGGCGACGGCCTCGTCGGTATCGAGCACGACCAGGTCGGCGTCCTCGGCGCGCTCCCGCGAGGAGCTGCCGGGCCGCAGGCCCACCACGACGTCAACGCCGGAATCTCGCAGGTTCAGCGCATGCGCGTGCCCCTGGCTGCCGTAGCCCAGCACGGCGACCTTCTTGCCCTCCAACTCGTCGGAGGTGATGTCGGACTCGTAGAGAACTTTGCTATCCACGTGCGCTCCCATTCCGCGAAGCTTTGGACCCGCGCGCCATGGCTACGACGCCAGTGCGCGTCAACTCGTCGATGCCGTATTCGGCGATCACGTCCAGGAATCGGTCGATTGTCTCGGAAACTCCGGTGATCTGAACAATCATGGAGTCGCGCCCCACGTCGACGATCTCGCCGTGGAAGATCCCGGCGATGTCGGCCAGCACGGGGCGATCCGCCGCGGACACGCGCACGCGAACCAGCGCCGTCTCCGTCTGCACGGCGGAGACGTCGGTGAGATCGCGGACCGTGATGACCTCCACCAGCTTGTAGAGCTGCTTCTCGAACTGCTTGACCTCGTCGTCGGTGCCCCGGACCTCGATGGTCATGCGGGAGTAGCCCGGCTCCTCGCAGTTGCCGACGGCCAGGCTGGCGATGTTGAACCCGCGCCGGCGGAACATGCTGGCCACGCGGGTGAGGACACCCGGATGATCGGCCACCATGGCCACGAGCGTGTGGCTGCGGCTTTCTCCGTTCATCGCGGGTCCTCGATCACGCTGCGGACGCCCGTGCCCGGCACGATCATGGGATAGACGTTCTCGACCCGGTCGACGTGCACGTCCAGCACGACCGGCCCGTCGTAGGCGTGGGCGTCGGCGATGGCCGTGTGCAGCTCGTCGCGCGAGCTCACCGAGACGCCGCGAAGGCCGAAGGCCTCGGCCACCTTGGCGAAGTCGGGATTGTCGAGGAACGCGCCCATGTAGCGGCCTTCGTAGAAGAACTGCTGCCACTGGCGAATCATGCCCAGGTGGGCGTTGTTCAGAATGGCGACCTTGACTGGGATCTTCTCGGCGGCCAGCGTGTTGAACTCCTGGATGTTGATGAGCAGGCCGCCGTCGCCGGTGACGCACCAGACGGGCTCGCCGGGCGCGCCCATCTGCACGCCCATAGCCGCCGGCAGGGCGTAGCCCATGGGGCCGAGGCCCCCGGCGCTGAAGAATCGGCGCGGCTTTTCGTACCAGAAGTGCTGCGAGGCCCACATCTGGTTTTGACCGACGTCGGCGATGACGCGCGCGTCGCCGCCCGAGGCGTCGTAGATCGACCGCACGACTTCCTGCGGCAGCACCGTGTCGGGGCTGTCGGGGATGTCGAGCGACGGGTGGTTCTCGCGCCATTCATTGAGCTGACCGATCCACGGCCGCCGCTCGCGATGCTCGATCAGCGGCATCAAGGCCTGGAGGGTGAGCTTGAGATCGCCCACGATGGGCACCTCGGTGTCCAGCACCTTGCCGATTTCCGCCGGATCGACGTCGATGTGCACGACCTTGGCGTTGGGGCCGAACTCGTCGACCTTGCCCACGGCGCGATCGTCGAAGCGCACGCCCAAGCCGATGATGCAGTCGGTCTCGCCCATGGCGAAGTTGGCGTAGGCCAGCCCGTGCATGCCGAGCATGCCGAAGGACAGCGGGTGGGTCTCGGGAAATCCGCCGACGCCGTGCAGCGTCGTCACCACCGGAATGTTGCCGCTCGTCGCCAGCTCGAAGAGCTCGGGCGCGGCGCCGGAGATGTCCACGCCGTGGCCGGCCATGATCATGGGCCGCTCGGAAGCGTTGATGACCTCCGCCGCTCGTCGCACCATCTTGAGGTTGCCGGCGCGGACGGGACGGTAGCCGCGGAGGTTCACCCGATCCGGCGCCGGAACGGTGGTTTCCTCCAGGAACACGTCCTTGGGCACGTCCACCACCACGGGACCGGGCCGGCCGGACTTGGCCAGGTAGAAGGCCTCGGCCATGACGCGAGGCAGCTCGTCGGCATGCATCACCAGGTAGTTGTGCTTGGTGATGGGAATGCTGATGCCCGTGATGTCGGTTTCCTGAAACGCGTCGGAGCCGATGGCCGGACGCGCGACCTGGCCCGTGATGTAGACCACGGGCACCGAGTCCATGTGGTCGTTGGCCATGCTGGTGACGAGGTTCGTGGCCCCGGGACCCGAGGTGCTGGTGGCCACGCCGACCTTTCCGGTCGCCCGCGCGTAGCCGTTGGCCGCGAAGCCGGCGCCCTGCTCATGACGCGCCAGCACGTGGCGAATGCGGTCCTGGTAGTGATAGAGCGAGTCGTAGAACGGCAGCGAGGCGCCGCCGGGCATGCCGAAGATCACGTCGATGCCCTCGGCCAGGATGGCTTCGCAGATCACCTGGCCGCCCGAGCGGGCGGGCACGGCGCCGTTGGTCGAGCCGTTGGATTCAGAGGCGGTCATTTGGGGGGTGCTCCTGTCAGAGTTGGAGAGTTGCGGGATCGAGGGGGAGCCGCGAACCGGCGCGCTATCGCCGGTTCGCGCCGCCTACCGCGACAGGCAGCGCCCAACCAAGCGGCTCGCCGGTGCGAGCGGCTCGGCCATCGTTGCTCGGACTTGCCGTCACGTGATCGTTCATCCTGTCCTCGGCACGTACAAAAGCCCGTCCCCTGGGGACGGGCTCAACCCGCGGTACCACCCCGATTGCCCGGCAAACGCCGGACCACTCGGCGCCCCGCTAACGGTGGGCGACCGGGCCGGCCTCCCCGTGGATCGACCGACCGGCTCAGGGGCGACCTTCGGTCCTCGCAACCCGCTGGCTTGCACCGTTCCCAGCTCGCTCAGGGTTGGAGGGGGACCTACTCTTCCCCATCAACGCCGTTGTCAATTCGGCTCCTGCCACGCGCCGACAAGCCGCCGCGCGACAGGTTCGGCTCCAACGTATCAGGCGGTTCGGGGCTGGGCAAGAGTTTTGGCCAGAGCGTTGGGGGAGCCCCTTGGGCGGAGCGGGCTTGCGTTCCGTGGGCGCGCGTTGAGGAATTCGCCGCTGGCTCGCTCGATTCCTGCTCCTTAGATTCCTCGCTGCGCTCGGAATGACAGGGGTGGATTCGGCTGACGGGAGTGCCGCCGCGCTGTCCCGCATAATGCGCGGATGCCTGCCTCGCCCGACAGACCCGCGCACGACCGGCGCTACGTGGTGTGGGATGTCGAGACGCTGCGGCTGAGCTACGAGGTCCAGGGCGGCTGGAGTCGCATCAGGGATTTCGGCCTGGCAGTGGCGGTGACCATTGACGACCAGGGTGCGCAGCGGTCCTGGGAGGAACCCGACGCCGGCGCGCTCATCGAGTACCTCGAAGGATTCCCCCACGTGGTCGGTTTCAACTCGCTGCGGTTCGATTGCGAGGTGATGACGGCGTACGGCCCCGTCGACACGCTGCGGGAGCGCAGCCTGGACCTGTTGGCGGCCATCCAGAGCGTCACCGGCCGCCGCCGCGGGCTGAGCCTGCAAAACATCGCGCGGACGATGTTCGGCCAGGAGAAGACCCTGGAGGACGGCACGGAGGCGGTTCGGCTGTGGCGGACCGGGCGGCCGGACGATCGGCAGCGGGTGATCGACTACTGCGCGCAGGACGTGGTGCTCACGCGGCGGATCCTGGATTTCGGCATTGCCCACGGCTACGTGCTGGCGCCGGTGCCCGACGTCAACAACCGCGGCGAGTCGGTGGGGGTGCAGGTGCCCGTGACGTGGGGTGAATTGTCCGGCCTGGCCGGCGGAGCGACGGAGTTCGAGTCCTAGCCGGACGCCCCGTGCGGCGCTCGGAAGCCGCGAAACCAAATGCTGGTACTGGCATGCATGCGCCTCAATCCGTTCGCCCTGAGCTTGTCGAAGGGGAATCGAACGGATTGAGGCGCGGCCTAGAAGCTGATTCGCAGCTTTCCTAGCCGAAGATCATGAGCGCCGCCACGGTGCCGGTCACGGCGCCGATCGCCGCGCCCATGACCAGGGCAACCAGCATCCACATGGCGCTGGAAGGACCGGGCGCCGGTGCGGATGGGAGTGGTGAGGACGCCTCGTGCCGGCGGCTGCCAGCCTGATTGACCTCGTCGGGGCCGATGAGTCGGGGTTGGTCGAGATCCGTTTCGGCCCGGGCAGCGCGACGCTCGCTCATGCCGCAGGCTATCACGGGGATATTTCGGACCCGTGCCGGCAGGCTCTCGCAAACTCGCGGGGCGGGCGGTCCGTGCGCGGGTCGTACTGGCGGCTAATTCGCCTCGAGCAGCTCTTGCACCAGATCGAGGACGGCGTCGGCCACCGCCGCCTTGCTCCGCAGCGAGACCTCGCGGCGCCCACCGTCCCGCGTGAGCATGGTGACCTCGTTGGTGGAGGCGGCGAAGCCGCGATCCGCGGACGCCACGTCGTTGACGACCACCGCGTCGAGCTCGAGCTCGCGAAGCTTGGCCTGGGCGTTGGATTCGTGGTCGTCGGTCTCCGCGGCGAAGGCGACGCGTACGAAATCTCCTCTGAGCGCGTCCAGGAGGCTCGGGTTCTCCACCAACGCCACGGAGGGCACTCCGGCGCGGCGCTTGATCTTGCCCGCCGCTTGATTGGCCGGACGAAAATCGCCCACCGCCGCGTTCATGATGAGGGCGTCGCAGTCCTGGGTCGCGGCCTCCAGCGCTTCCAACATGGCGTCGGCCGACTCCACCTGCCGGGTCGTGACGCCGTAGGGCGGGTCCACGGTGGCCGCGCCGATGACGAGCCGCACGTTCGCCCCGCGCTCGACCGCGGCGCGCGCCAGCTCGACGCCTTGCCGGCCCGTGGCGCGGTTTCCGATGTAGCGCACGGGGTCCATGAACTCGCGGGTTCCCCCGGCTGAGATCACGACCGAGCGGCCCGCGAGCGGCCCCGAACGCCCCAGGACGAGCCGCACGGCATCGACGAGGGTCTCGGCGGGCGGCAACCGGCCCGGTCCTGTCGCGCCCGACGCGAGCCGTCCTTCGTCCGGCGGGACGACATGCACGCCGCGGCCGCGCAGGGCGTCGAGATTGGCTTGCGTGGCCGGATGCGCCAGCATGCCGGGCTCCATCGCGGGTGCGAGCACCACGGGCGCCGCGCTGACCAGCGCGATCTCGGAGACGGCGTCCTCGGCCAGGCCGAGCGCCAGACGCGCGATGGTGGTCGCGGTGGCCGGCGCGATGACGACGACGTCGGCCGCGCGGCCCAACTCAACGTGGGCGATGCGATGCTCGGGCGTCATCGGCGTGTCCGCCGTGACGACCTGGCGCTGGGTGAGCGCCTCGAAGGTCATCGGGGCGACGAATTGCTCGGCGCCGCGCGAGAGCGCCACGTCCACCTGCGCACCGGCCTGCGTGAGCGCGCTGGCCAGCTCCGCCGCCTTGTAGGCGGCGATGCTGCCGGTGACGCCGAGGACGACCCGCGCGCCCGCCAGCAGGCTCATTCGCCCGTCATCGCCTGGTGAATCCGGGCCAGACCCTTCAGGGTGAGGTCGGCGTCCACCCGCTCGAATCCCCCCACGTCAGCGGCAAGCCTGGCCGCCAGACCACCGGTGGCGACGACCCTCCAGGGCCCGCCGGGCTCGGCCTTCAGCCGGCCGATCACGCCGCGCGCGAGCTCCACGTAGCCCCAATAGACACCGGCGCGCATGGCATCGACCGTGTTGCGACCCACGAGCTCCTCGGGTCGTTCGATGTCGATCTTCGGCAATTGTGCCCCCGAAGCCGTGAGCGCCTCGCCGAGCGCTCGGATGCCGGGCGCGATGACGACGCCGCGCAGGTCGCCCTGGGCGTCGACGACGTCGAAGGTGGTGACGCTGCCGAGGTCGGCGACGATGACCGGCGCTCCGACCTCCGCGCGCGCGGCAATGGCGTTGGCCACACGGTCGACGCCCACCTGCGCCGGTTCATCGACGCGCAGCCGAATTCCCGGCACCGTCTCGGCGCGCACGACGAGGGGCGGCGTCGCGGTGACCGCGGACAGGGCCTCGCTGATGCGCGGGGTGAGCGCCGGGACCACGGAACCAACGACGGCGTGGACGATCGGGCCGGCATCGACGTAGGCCAGCATCGCTCGCAACAGGTCGGCGAACTCGTTCTCAGTGCGATTGAGGTCGCTGTGCAAGGCCCAGCGCGCTCGGACCGCGCCGTCGTCGATGACGCCGCACGTTACGTCGGTATTGCCAATGTCGACAGCTAGAATCAACGGCGCGGCCTACCTGTCGTTCGTGGGTGTTGTTGCGTGCATGGGCATACGTCAGGCGGACGCACATTTGCATTCGACTCTCTCCCTAGCCCTCTCCCTTGAAGGGAGCGGGGACCGGATGGCAGGAGAGAGACGCAGAAACGCCTGAACCTGAGCGACGTGACCCACGGCTCACCTGTCAGGCCAAGGTTATGATAGCCGTCGCTCACCGCCACCCTCCGTGCATGGCTGACCTTCCACGACCCCTGCGACTGACCCACATGACCTGGCCCGAGGTCGAGGCGGCGCGCAACGGCGTGCGGCTGGTCGCGATTCCCCTGGGGTCCATCGAGCAGCACGGACCGAATACGTCGCTCGACACCGACCTCGTCATCGCGGAGGACCTGACGCTGCGGCTGGCGGAGCGCTTCCATCCCCAGATTCTCGTCGCGCCGACCATTCCCTACGGCATGTCGGCCTACCACATGGGCTTTCCGGGCACGGTCACGCTGCGTCCGCAAACCTATCTGCATGTGATCGAGGACAACGTCACGTCGCTGCTGCATCACGGGTTCGACTCGTTCCTCTTCACCAACTGGCACACGGGCAACGAGTCCGCCCTGATCCTGGCGCTGCAAACCTTGCCCGCGCGTTTGCCGGTGCGCTTCATGGCGGGGATATCGCTCTATGACCTGGAAGACGACGCGCTCGCCAAGCGCATCATGCAGTCGAACACGGGAGGCCACGCCGACGAGCTGGAGACGGCGGAGCTGATGGCCGTGCGGCCCGACCGGGTGAAGACCGGCGCATTGGAAGCCGCCGCCCTGCGCGGCGGGCTTCGTTCGCCGCGCAATCGATTCTGGCGTCGCGGCATTCGCATGAACACCGATTTCTCCGACTTCACCGCCAACGGCGCCGTCGGCGACGCCCGCTTGGCAACCGTGGAGGACGGTCGCGAGATGATCGAGGCGATCGAGCGGCGCGCCGACGATCTGATCGGGCAGCTGCTGGAAGCGCCCGAAGATCTGGTCGCCCAGGGGCGGCTGCTGCGGTGGCGCGATGGGACCGGCGGCGCATGACTACCGCGTCGCAGCCGCCCATGGTCCTTGCCCAGCAGTCGTGGACCGAGCTTGCGTCGGTGCTGGACGACATCGAGCTGGTGCTCATCCCCATCGGTTCCACCGAGCAGCACGGTCCGAACCTGGGCCTTGGGCAGGACCACTTGATCGCGCAGGCGTTCTGTGAGCTAGCCGCGGAACGGCTGCGACCGCGCTTGCTGGCGGCGCCGGCGATTCCGTGGGGCATTTCCGATCACCACATGAACTTTCCGGGGAGCATGACGCTGCGCCCGGAGACCTTCCTGGACCTGCTGGAGGACGTGATCAACAGCCTGGTCCACCACGGCTTGCGTCGGTTTCTGCTGGTGAACGGCCACGGCGGCAACAAAGCGCTGGCCGGCGCCGCCATCCAGGACTTCGGCATGCGGCTGGACGTGGACTTCGTGGGCGCGGTTTCTCACGGCATGCTCGACCCCGAGGAGGCGCAGGCTTCGATCCGCGGCGACTTGCCGACCGGACACGCGGACGAGTTCGAGACGTCGTACTCCTACTACCTGGACCCGACGCTCGTGCGTGAAGACGCCCTGGTCCGCGCCGAGATGGACGAGCGCTTCTACGCCTTCCGCATGAAGCTGGCCGACTTCGACCTGGAATGGCCGAATCCCGAAGGCGCGCTAACCCGCAACGGGGCGCTGGGCGACGCGATCCGCGGCACGCGCGAGGCCGGCGAGGCCCTGATCGAAGGGGGGATTGCCGAGCTGGGAGACATGGTGGAGTTTCTTCGCGAGCACGCACCCCGATGGAATGGCCCGCCGAACGGCCGGCTGCGGTGGGAGCGTCCCGCGAGGGGATAGGGGCTGAGTCGGGCGCGGTTGGCAGGATTCCCAGGCTGCGCGCAGCCTGGGCCACCGGACCCGCCCAATATCGGACCTAGTCGGACCCGCGTTCCTCGCTTGGCGCCCCGTTGTCCGAGGACGAACCGTTTGCACCGCTGGCGCCATTCGAGGCGTCGTCGCTGCCGAAGACGTAGGGCTCGGGCGCCGACACGCCGGCCGTCACCAGCACGGGCGGCTCGGGCAGCGCCTTGGGCTCGTTGCCGGCGGCGATCATCTCGTCGTAGCGCGTGACCAGGTCCTCGACGTCCTGGCCGTCGACCTCATCCTGATCGATGAGCAGCTGGGCCAGGTCGTGCATGGCGCCGGAGTACTGCGTGAGCAGGGACTTCACCTTGCGGTACTCCTGGTCCAGGATCTGGTCAATCTTGCGCTTCATGTCGGGCGCGGTGGCCGACACGGCCGGGCCGAATGGCAGGGTCGAGTAGAAGCTGCCGTCCATGCCCCACACGCTGAGCATGTGGAAGGCCATGTGCGTGGCGTGGGCGAAGTCGGACGTCACGCCGACGGTTGGCGAACCAATGAACAGCTCTTCCGCCGCGCGGCTGGCGAGCGACACCTGGATGCTGGCGAGCAGCTCCTCGCGCACCAGCACGCGCTTCTCCTCGACCGGCTTGTAGGCCGCCAGGCCGAGCGCGCTGCCGTGCCGAATGATGGTGACCTTGGTGAGCCGCTCCCAGTGCTTGAGCTTGACTTGGGCGATGGCGTGGCCGGCCTCGTGGTAGGCCAGGCGGCGCCGGTCTTCCTGCGTGAGGCCGCGAATCGGCTCTCGCAGGCCCCATTCGTGGTTCTCACGTGCGCGCGAGAAGTCCGCGTAGGAGATGGCGTCGCGCCCGTCGAAGTGGGCGTGGATCACGGCCTCATTGATGACGTACTTAATCTCGACCGGGCTGTAGTCGATGGTGTCGTTGCCCATGCGGTCGATGGGCATTTCCTCGTGCCGCACCTTGGCCAGGTAGTACTCGATGATGTCCTTCCGGCCTTCGAAGTCCGGCTTGTCGACGTGGATCTTGCGGTCGAAGCGACCGGGCCGCAGCAGCGCCTGGTCGAGCACGGAGGCGATGTTGGTGGCGCCGACGGTGAGCACCGGCGGCGGCATGGCGCGGCCCTTCTTGAGGCCGAGCGTGCGCAGCAGCCGCGCGAACAGCCCGTTGTCGAAGTTGGGCGGGTCCATCTGCAGCAGCAGCTCGTTGAGCAAGCCCAATCCGCCGCCGCCCATCATTCCGCCCATCATCCCCATGCCCATGCCCCCGCCCATCTGGCTGGTGCGGGAGGTGCCGATGGCGTCGATCTCGTCGATGAAGACGATGCAGCCGCCGTGCCGGCGCGCCAGCTTGCGGGCCTTGCCGTAGAGCATGCGGACGCGCAGCGGGCCGATGCCGATGAACATGGCTTGCAGGCTCGGGGCGGAGAGGTAGCCGAACGGCAACCCGGCCTCGCTGGCCATGACCTGCGCCAGATAGCTCTTGCCGGTGCCCGGCGGGCCTTCGAGCAGCAGCCCGCGGATGGTCTCACCGCCCATGCGCTTGAACTCGCGCACGCCGCGCAGCAGCGTGACCACGCGCCGCGCGACCTCGAGGATCTGATCGTTGCCGCGGTAGTCGGAGAACCACACGCCGGTCTCACCCGGCTGTACCCAATAGGTTCGGCCCCGCCCCAGGATGTAGAACAGGGCGCCGAACTGGACGATCAGGAACATCATCGCGAAGAGCAGCTGCGCGATGAATTGCAGGATTCCGACCGTGATCTCGGTGGCCTGCGTCAGCCCCAGCAGCAACGCGCCGGTGATCACCAGGTAGAGGGTGATCGCGCGCCAATTTTCGCGGATAAAGGTCAGCGGGCTCCGCCGGGCGGCGGCGCGTCGCCGAATATCAGAGTCGATGGTCATGCCCATGCCGGCGTCTCCCCCCGAGCGTGGCCTATGGCGCGTCGCTCGCGGCGCGCACCATGCCGCCTGGCGATGAACTGCGAGTATACCCCCGGGGGCGGCGCCGAAGGTGAGGATACGCACGTAGCGACCGCGATCCCGTTGGTCGAGTCGCCGGAGAACCGCCGAATTCTCAAGGAGAACTCGGCCTGCGTGTCTCGCAATCCGTTCAATAGTCCCTACGAGTCGCGCGGAGTGACCGGATTGGGTCGGCCGTCATCGACCGATTCAGGCGATCCCTAGCGGGCGGGGCCGTCGTGCCAGCGCCGGCCGAAGAGGGCCAAACGCGCCTGCACCATGCCGAAGACCGAGTCCGGGTGATAGCGCATGCTCGCGCCGCCAGACCCGGCGGGCACGCCTGTGAGCAACTCGATGCCGCCGCCGATCGTGTCGGTGGTGTAGACGTGGAACCGTCCGGCGTCGATGGCCCTGGCCACGTCCCAGCGCAGGGTGAGGTGCCTGGCGTTCGCGGCCGGCAGCAGCACGCCCTGCGCGCCGGTGAGCCCGCGCTGGCGGCACAGATCGAAAAACCCCTCGACCTTTTGCGTGACGCCGCCGACGGCCTGGACCTGGCCGTGTTGATTCACCGAGCCCGTCACGGCCACGTCCTGCCGCAGGGGCAGGCCGCTGAGGCTCGAGAGCAACACGTAGAGCTCGGCGGAGGACGCGCTGTCGCCCTCGATGCCGCCGTAGGACTGCTCGAAGACCAGGGTGGCGCTGAGGCTCAGCGGTCCCTCGATCCCAAAGGTCCCGCTCACGAATCCCGAAAGGATCATGGCGCCCTTGTCGTGGATGGGCCCGGTGAGCTTGGCCTCGCGATCGATGCTGAGCACGCCGTCGCGTCCGGGGTAGGTGCGCGCCGAAATCCGGTGCACCTGGCCGAACTCGTGGCCGCCCAGGCCGACGATGGACAGTCCGTTGACCTGCCCGACCGCCGCGCCTTCGATCTCCACCATCACGGTGCCGTCGGCGATCCGGTCGCGGATCTTCTCCTCGGTGAGGTTGCTGCGGCGGATGCGCTCGTCGATCGACGACCAGACGTGCTCCTCGCCGACCAGGTCGGCCCCCGCCCGGCGCGCCCAGTGCCCGGCTTCCCGGATGATGTCGCTGAGGTCGCCGAACCGGGTCGATAGGCGGCGGCGGTCCTGCGCCAAACGCACGCCTTCCTCGACCACCCGCGCGACGGCCGTGCGGTCGAAGTGCGGCAGGTCCTCGTCGCGACAGCAGGCGGCGATGAACCGGGCATAGCGGTTCATGTTGGCGTCGTTGAGCTCGATCTCGGTGTCAAGTTCGGCTCGCACCTTGAAGAGGTCGCCGAAGTCGGGGTCTACGTCGTGCAGCAGGTAGTAGACCCAGGGCGCACCCACCAGCGCCACCTTGACATCCAGCGGAATGGGCTCGGGATCGAGACGCGCCGGAGGGGCCAACCCAAATCCCTCCGCCGCGGTCTCGATGCGGATCACCTGATCGCGCAGCGCCCGCTTGAGCCCGTCATAGGCCGCGGCATTGGGCAGCACGTCCTCGGCCTGCACGACCAGGAATCCGCCGTTCGCCCCGTGGAGCGCGCCCGGCTTGATCATGGTGAAGTCGGTGGTGACGGCGGCCATGGTCTGGCGCTGCTCGATCTGGCCGAAGAGGTTGGGGTAGGTGGGGTGTCCCTCGCGGACCAGCGGCGCGCCGCTGTCGGGGGCATGGGTCACGAGCACGTTGACCTGATAGGGCCGGAGGGGGTCGGCCTGGTATCGAGCCGCGCGGTCCGGCGTCGCGTCGCTTTCGTCGCTCTCACGGAATACTTCGAAGTTCTCGGTCGCGTGCTGTTCGACCTCGAGCAAGTGGGCCGTGACGTCATCATGGCTCCGGTAGGCCTCGCGCAAGTCTTCGAGCAGCGGCCGGACGACGCTGCGGGCCACGTCGACGTTGAGTGCGTGCAGTTCGGCGCGCGCCCGACGCTGCCGCCGGCGCAGGGCCCGCATGCTGTCCGCCAGGGCATCGTCGAGAACTTCCCGGGCTTGCTGAAGGGCGCGGCGCTCGGACTCCGGCAGTTGCCGCAGCGCCTCCGGCGTGAGCGGTTCACCGTCGCGCACCGCGGCCACGCTGA
This sequence comes from Chloroflexota bacterium, assembly GCA_022821905.1. GTDB lineage: Bacteria > Chloroflexota > UBA11872 > UBA11872 > UBA11872 > JAJECS01. The sequence continues at coordinate 86,946 of JAJECS010000022.1, forward strand.
GACCCACCGGCGTCTGAACGATCGCATGGCCCGCGGCTTGGGCTTGCTGGTTCAGGGCATGGAGCGCGGCCTGCCGCTCCGCCTGCTCCAACAGGGCGATGGCGCGCCGCTGCGCCTCGTATTCGTCGGTGGCGAAGGCCCGCGCCATCTCGACCTGGAGCGCATCCACCAGATCGGCCATCTGCCGCCGAAACTCGGGCGCGGCGCCAGGCGGCAGACGCAGCGCCCGCGGGCGGTGCGGTTCGTCGAAGTTGTGGACATAGCACCAATCGGACGGCGTGGGGCGGCTGTCCGCGACGGAACGAAGTCGCTCGAAGATCATGGAGGTGCGGCCAGTGCCCGGAAGTCCCATGGCGAAGATGTTGAATCCGGGGCTGCGGATATCCAGGCCGAACTCTAGCGATCGCTCGGCGCGCTCCTGGCCAATCAGCGCGTCCGGCCGCTCGAGCTCGGCGGTGGACTCGAAGCCCAGCGCGTCCTGATCGCAGGTCCAGCGCACCGCGTCGGCGGATAGCTCGGACACGTCCTGGGGGAGGCTGCGCGAATCGCGGTGCACGGGGTCGGAAGGCAGCGGGGCGCCCTCGGGATGGAACGCGGCGAAGTCTAGCAGTGGCCCCGGCGGCCGCCGCCTACACTGGCGCGCGTGCGCCGCAGCGCCGCAGAAACCGAGGAAACCTTGAACGTTGTGATCGATTACCCGCTGGGCACGAACGCCGACTGGGACCCCATGCGTGCCGAGTTTCCGGACGACGAGTTCACCTGGACGGCACAGCTCGACGCGTCGTTCCCCGGCTTGAGCGAGGCGGAAGTCATCGGCTCCGGGCGTCCGCTGGGCCCCGGCGTCCTCGACGCGGCGCCGAACGTGCGCTGGGTCCAGGTTTTTTCGGCCGGCGTCGAGGAATACCTGAAATCGCCCGGCCTCCTAGGACGCGACCTGGCATTGACCAACGTGAAGGTCGTGCTGGGCAGCCACGTGGCCGAAACCGGCATCGCCCTGCTCACCGGCCTATCGCGCGGCATCGGACCGGCGGTGCTGGCGCAGCGGGAGCACCGCTGGGATCCGTCGATCGAGGTGGACGAGCTCACGGGCAAGCGGGCGCTGGTCGTCGGCGCCGGCGGCATCGGACGCGCGCTGGCCCGCCGGCTCGACGGCCTCGAGGTCGAGGTGCGCGCTGTTGACATCTACCCGCAGGAGCCCGACGACTACATCCGCGAGGTACGGCTGGTGAGCGAGATGCCCGCCATGCTGCCCGACACCGACATCCTGGCGATCTGCTGCCCCAGCACCGCCGCGACGCAGCGCCTCATCGACACGAGCGTCTTCGATTTGCTGCCCGACGACGCGTATCTCATCAACATCTCGCGCGGCGCGGTGGTGGACACGCCGGCGCTCGTCGACGCGCTGCGCGGCGGCAGGCTACGCGGCGCGGGTCTGGACGTGCTCGACCAGGAACCGCCGCCGGCCGATCACCCGATCTGGAGCTTTCCCAACGTGATGATCACGCCGCACAACGGCGGCGCGTCGCCCTTGCGCGTGGTCCGGATCCGGGAGTTCTTCGCAAGCAACATCCGCCGCTACAAGGCGGGCGAGCCGCTAGAGAACGTGGTGGACGTCGAGGCCGGGTTCTGAGAGACGTGTTGGCGGCTAGATGACGTTGCCGGTGCCGCCGTCGATGGCGACCGCCGTGCCGGTGATGTAGGCCGCGCGCGGGGAGACGAGGAACGCCACCAGGTCGGCGACCTCTTCGGCGCGACCGATCCGCCCAAGCGGGATGTCGGCGCCCATGGCGGCGTAGTAATCCTCCAGCGAATCGCCCGGCGCCTCGCGCGGCCAGCGGCGCTCCCACTGCATGCTGCGAATCGAGCCCAGCATCACCGTGTTGACGCGAATGCGATCGCCGGCAAGGTCCTTGGACAGCGCCTTGGTGAGCCCGATGCCCGCGGCGCGGCTCACTGAGGTCGGCACCGACGCGGCGCCCGGCTGCTTGCCGCCGACGGTGGTCATGTTGACGATCGCGCCGCCGCCCGCGGCCCGCAGATGCGGAATGGCCGCCCGCGCGCAGCGGATCGCGCCGTAGACCTTGAGTTGCAGATCCGCGTCCCAGTCCGCGTCGTCGACGTCCTCGAATGGCTCCGCGGCCGATTTGCCGGCGTTGTTGACGAGGATGTCCAGGCGTCCGAGACGCTGCGCCGCCACATCGACAAAGTCCTGCGCCTGATGGGCATCGGTCACGTCGAGCTGCAGCGGCTCGACACGGCGTCCGGTGGCGGCGCGGATTTCCTCAGCGGCCAGTTGAAGCGGTTCGAGGCGGCGCGCGCCGATGGCCACGTCGCAGCCTTCGGCCGCCAGCGTGGCTGCGATGGCCCGGCCGATGCCCTCGCTGCCGCCGGTGACGGCGGCGGCGAGACCGGTCAGCCGTAGGTCCACGCGGGTCGCTAGGCGTCGCCGACGACCACGTCGGCCGTGGCGTCACGCTCGGCGAGCAAGATTTCCCGCCCCTTGCGCACGATCTCCTCGCGCTGCCGCTGCTGCCAGCTCGCGCCGGTCTTCGAGAGGAACCACAACCGCCGGGGGTAGCGCGGCACGGCGATCCACACGACTTCCATCCACGGCGGCAGGCGCGCCGGCGGGGCGACGTCGTCCCAGTGCACCGGCGTCTCGTTGATGGTCAGCGCCACGTTGGTCTCCTTGCATGTGCGGCGGGGATGGAATTGCGGACGTTCACAGGTTGAGCCTCCGGCGTACGTTATCGACGAGCGTGCGGTGCGCCTCGGGCCGCTGCCGCCGCTCCTTGAGCTTTCGCGCCACCGCGCGGTCGCTGTAATAGCGCACGGCGGCGTAGCCGGCAACTCCGATGAGGGCCATCACCGCCACGACGCCGATGACGTTGGACAGCTCCTCGCGAAAGAAGACGAAGCCGTGGAGATATCGCACGCCGATCAGGATGAGATACACGGTGACGGTGACGGAGATGGTATAGGCCAGCCGCCGTCGCAGGCCGCCGTAGATCAGCAGCGGCACGGTGGTGATGATGGCAATGATCAAGAGGGTGCGAAACACAGGCCAGACCGGGGCTTACGCCGCCGGCGATGCTACAACAGGGCGCGGGCGGGATGACATCGGCAGCTTTCAAGATGTCCCTGCGGTACGATGGGCGCCAAGTGGCGGGCGCCGTATGCCCTTGCGCCACGCAGCTTCGGGGCTGCCCGGCGAGTACGTCGTAATCCAGACGAGGGCTGGCCGGTCGATCACCGCGACACTGATGCACCAGCGGGAGGGAGCGTTGCATATGCCTCGATCTACGCCCCTGCTCGCCCCGTGCCAACGCACTAGCTGACTCTACCCCCAGCGTCATGCACCCGACCGGACCTCTCACCACTGGCGACCGCACCCCGCGGCCGCCCGGCCCATGGGCCGAGCACGACGCCTGCGGCGTCGGTTTCATCGCGGACATCCAGGGCCGGCGGTCGCATCGCACGGTGCAACAAGCGGTGCAGGCGGTCTCGCGCCTGGGCCACCGCGGCGCGATTGCGGCGGACCGTAAGACGGGTGACGGCGCCGGCGTGCTCACGCAACTGCCGCGGGAGTTCTTCGCCGCGCACATCCGAAGCTTCGGCGAGCGCGCCGTCGATCCCGCGGACATCGCGGTGGCGATGGTGTTTCTCGACAACCGCAGCCCGCGCGGCGCACGGCGCTTCCGCACGCTGGCGGAAGAAATCTGCGGCGAGCGCGGGATCCGGGTGGTCGGCTGGCGCCAGGTGCCGGTCGACACCTCCGTCCTCGGCGCCGGGGCCTACACCGACCGCCCCGACATTCAACAGGCCCTGCTCGTGCGAGGCCCATCGATCCCATCCGCCGACGAGTTCGAGCGCCGGCTCTATCTGGCGCGGCGCGAGCTTACGGGTCGCGCGGCACGGGAGGCGATCGAGTCCAACTACGTGGTGTCGATGTCCTCCCGGACGATCGTCTACAAGGGGTTGGTCGTCGGTGCCGAACTGGGGCACTTCTACCCGGATCTGAGCGACCCGCGATTCACGTCGTCGCTGGCGGTGTTTCACCAGCGCTACAGCACCAACACCCATCCGACCTGGCAGCTGGCCCAACCGTTTCGCATGCTGGCGCACAACGGCGAAATCAACACCCTGGACGGGAATCGCAACTGGATGGCCGCGCGGGCGGGTGCGCTGACCAGCGAGCTGTGGGGGCGCGATCTGCCCACGCTGCTGCCCGTGACCGACGACCGGGGGTCCGACTCATACAGCCTGGACCACACCCTGGAGTTCCTGGTTGCCGGCGGTCGATCCATCGTCCATACCGCGATGATGCTGGTCCCCGAGGCGTGGGAGCACATGGAAGAAATGCCCCGCGCGCTGCGGGACTTCTATGACTACCACCGGTGCCTCACCGAGCCATGGGACGGACCCGCGGCCCTTGCCTTCAGCGACGGTCGCTGGGTCTGCGCGGCCCTGGACCGCAACGGCCTCCGTCCGTCGCGGTACGTGATCACGGACGACGGCACGATCTGCGTGGCGTCGGAAGTTGGCGTGCTGGACATCGACGCCGAGCGCGTGGTGGAGAAGGGCCGGCTCGGGCCGGGTCAGATCATCGCCGTCGACACGGAGCAGGGACGGCTGCTGCACAACGACGAAGCCAAGCAGGGCATCGCGAGTCGAGCGCCCTATGGGGACTGGCTGGCCGAGCACCTGGTGGATCTTGGGTCGATCCCAACGGCGCCGGACGCAGCGAACGGCGATGGTGCGGTGACCGCCCTGGCCAACGGCACGCTGACGCAATACCAGCACGCCTTTGGATTCACCCGCGAAGACCTGACGCACATCCTCGATCCCATGGCGCGCGAGGGCCTGGACCCCGTGTTCTCGATGGGCAATGACGCGCCGCTGGCGGTGCTGTCTGGGGTGGGACCAAGCGTGTTTAGCTACATCAAGCAGCGCTTCGCGCAGGTGACGAATCCGCCCATCGACCCATTGCGCGAGTCGCTGGTGATGTCGCTGGACGTGCGCATGGGACCGCGGGCCAGCCTGCTCAGCGAGGTGCCGGAGGCGGCGCACCTGATCCATTTGCGGTCACCGGTGATCCGGCCGGCCGATCTCGCAGCCATCGAGTCGCTCACCGATCCGGCCTTCCGCGCGGCTCGCGTGGACGTCACGTTTCCGGCACGCGAAGGCCCGCAGGCGCTGGCCGACGCGATCGACGCCGTCTGCCGCGAAGCCGTGGACGCCGTGGAGCGCGGGGCGCATCTGCTGATCCTGACCGACGAGGCCGTCGACGCCGAGCGCGCGCCAATTCCGATCCTGCTGGCCGTCGGCGCGATTCATCACGCCCTGATCGCGGCCGGTTGCCGCATGCGCGCCGACATCATCGCCTCCAGCGGGCAGGTGTGGGACGTGCATCACTTCTGCGCGTTGCTGGGCTATGGCGCCAGCGCGGTGTGCCCGTGGCTGGCCCTGCGGAGCGCCCAAGAGTTCACAACCACAAACGGCCACGACGCCCAGTCCGGCGCGGACAACTTCGTGATCACGGCCGAAGCGGGCATCCGCAAGGTGATGTCGAAGATGGGCATCTCCACGCTCAGCAGCTATCGCGGCGCGCAGATCTTCGAGGCCGTGGGCCTTGCACCGGATTTGGTCGAGCGCTGTCTGCCGGGCACGCCGTCGACCATTGGCGGCGTCGGCGCCGTGCAACTCGCCGAGGACGTGCTGGCGAGACACGGGGCGGCGTTCAGCCAACCCGATCAGCGATTGCCCGATACGGGGTGGGTGCGGTTCCGCAGGAACGGCGAATTCCACGCGGCCAATCCCACGCTGGTCAAGGCGCTGCAGCGGGCGGTGCAGACGGACGATCCGGCGGACTTCGAGGCCTTCGAGCGCGCCGTTGACGATCGGGAGCCGTATGCGATTCGCGACCTGCTGCGGTTCCGACCCGCCGGTCCTCCCATTCCGCTGGACGAGGTGGAGTCGGTGGAGTCGCTGCTGCCGCGCTTTTGCACGACGGCCATGTCGATCGGCGCGCTGAGCCCGGAGGCCCACAGCACCATCAGCAAGGGCATGAACCGCATCGGCGCCCGCAGCAACACGGGCGAAGGCGGCGAAGACGCCACGTGGTACGCCCCCGACGCCTCCGGCGAGTGGCCGGACAGCCGCATCAAGCAGGTCGCGTCGGCGAGATTCGGCGTCACGCCGCAATACCTGGCGATGGCCGAGCAGCTGGAGATCAAGATGGCGCAGGGCTCCAAGCCCGGCGAAGGCGGCCAGATTCCGGCGTCGAAGGTCTCGGAGTACATCGCCGGGCTGCGATTCACGGTGCCCGGGATTCCGCTGATCTCGCCGCCGCCGCACCACGACATCTACAGCATCGAGGACCTGTCGCAGCTCATCTACGACCTCAAGGAGGTCAACCCGCGGGCGGCGATTGGCGTGAAGCTCGTCGCGGAATCCGGAGTGGGAACCATCGCGGCGGGCGTGGCCAAGGCCTATGCGGACTATGTGCTCATCAGCGGGCACGACGGCGGCACCGGCGCCTCGCCGCTCAGCTCCATCAAGAATGCCGGCGTGCCGTGGGAGATCGGTCTCAGCGAGACCCAGCGCGTGCTGGTGCGCAACAACCTGCGCGATCGAATCCGGGTGCGAACGGACGGCGGCCTGAAGTCGGCGCGCGACGTGGTGATCGCCGCGCTGCTGGGCGCGGAGGAGTTCGGCTTCGGCACCATGGCGGCCATCGCGGTCGGCTGCATCATGGCGCGCCAGTGCCACCTCAACACCTGTCCGGTCGGTGTGGCCACGCAACGGGAAGACCTGCGCGCGCGGTTCACCGGCGAACCGGCGTACGTCGAGCGGTATTTCCTGCATCTCGCCCGCGGCGTGCGCGCGATCCTGGCGCAATTCGGGGCCCGTCGCCTCGAGGACATCGTGGGCCGGGTGGAGCTGCTGGAGCCGGATCCGGACAAGCTCCACGATCGAGCCGCCGCCATCCATCTCGGGAGCATCCTGGCTCCCGCCGACGAGACTCGACGCTCGCCGCGCATCCAGCAGGTGGCTCGCAACGACCGCCCGGGGAGGCCCTCACTGGACGTGGACATGCTCGAAGCCGCGCGGCCCGCGCTCGACGATGGCCGGCCCGTGCAGCGGCGCTATCACCTGACGAACGACCGCCGCGCCGTCGGCACGCGCCTGAGCGGGGAGATTGCGCACCGCGTCTCCCATCACGGCCTCCCGCCGGGCACGATTCACCTGGAATTCACGGGGAGCGCCGGCCAAAGCTTCGGCGCGTTCGGCATTCGCGGGTTGCGGCTGCGATTGGTCGGCGAGGCCAACGACTACGTGGCGAAGGGGCTCGGCGGGGCCGTCGTGTCCGTTCAGCCGCCGCCGGACTCGCCTTTTTCGGCCGCGGCGAACGTCATCGCCGGCAACACGTGTCTCTACGGCGCGACGTCAGGCGAGCTGTACCTCGCCGGTCGTGCGGGCGAGCGATTCGCCGTGCGCAACAGCGGCGCCACCGCCGTGGCCGAGGGCATCGGCGACCACGGCTGCGAGTACATGACCAGCGGTGTGGTGGTGGTGCTGGGTCCGGTGGGTCGAAACTTCGCCGCCGGGATGTCCGCCGGACGAGCCTTTGCCTACGACCCCGCCGGCACCTTTCCCTCGTACGTGAACCACGAGCTGGTGACGGTGAGCCGGGTGACCGACGAGGAAAGCGCTGAGCTGCTGCGGGACGTCATCACCCGCCACGTGGCCGCCACGGACAGCCACCTGGGGCAGTCGCTGCTGGACCGGTGGGACGAGGTGCTGTCGGACTTTTGGCAGGTCGTGCCATATCCGCCGCAGGTGGACACGAGCACGGAGGCCCAGGTTGACGCCGAACGCGCGGCCAAGCGCGCGGCCGCGCGGGAGCGCAGGGCCCGGCAGGCCGTGGCGGCGGGGAGCCGCGGCTAGGTCCGCACCCGTCTAGCCCGACGCGGCCGGATCGTCCCAGTAGAGCGCCGTCCGTCCGTCGGGGCGCCGCAACTCGGCGGAATCGGGCAGCTCGTTGTGCCACACGTGCCGCTGGCCGAACGCGACGTCGCCCTGGCTGCTGCCTGAGGCCACCGTCAGGGTCGTCCCCGGCTGAAGGACGGTCCCTGCCGGCAATTCAATCGACTGCGGTCCCCGTAGGCTCGCCACGCGCCACCCGGACAGATCAACCGGCGCGCCGCCGTTGTTGGCGATCACCACGGTCTCGGCCACCTTGTCCACCACCATGGCGAGGCCCGGCACGGGCGGCGCCCAGAGCCCGCGGGCCGCTTCGCGCGCCGCGCGTTGGGCGTCGGCAATGGCGCCGAACAGCAGCGTATTGGGCGTGTATTCGTGAGCGCGCACCCAGCCCTGGCGCGCCAGCTCGACCGAAAACACGAGATCGCCGCGCGCCACGTGCCGCAGCCACCGTCCGCCGTCGTCGTGCGGTTCGCTGCCGGCAATCAGCGTCACGGCGTCGTCGCCTGCCAGCGCCGTGAGGGCTGCGCTCGCCTGCTCCGCCAGCGTCGCCTGCCCTCCTTTGTCGCTGAGTTCGGGCGCGTCGATGCCGAGCAGCCGCACCGTGTGCTCGGCTCCCTGCAACCGGACGACGAGGGTGTCGCCATCGATCACGCGCACGACCCGCGCCTCCTGACCGGCCGGCAGCCGATCCGTTTGCGAGGAACTGGTTGGTGTGGCGGTTGGGTCCGGCGGGGCCTCGGGCGTTCCGGATGAGGGCGGGGTTACCGGGCTGGCAACTGCCGGCGTTGAGGAAACGGTCGCGGTTGGCGCCGGCTCGGGTGTCGCTGCGCCAACCGGCGCCGAGCGCGCGGCGCGGGCCGTGATCGTGAGGATCGGAGCGTCTGCGGGGTCGGCATCGCACGCCGCCGTCACAAGCGCCGCGCATGTGACGGCAACGACGCCGAACCGCCATCGAGTGGTGCGGTCGGCGAACACTAGAGGGGCGCGGGCGACCATGGAATCATCGTTCGTGGTCGCTATGCTAGTCGCGTGAGCGTCTCGCTGACGAGCGGCAAATTCGGGGTGGGAGCGATGATGGAAGTTTCGAAGGCTGACCGGCGAGTGATGACCCGCCGCGACATGATTCGCGTGGCGAGTGTCGGCCTGCTGGGCGTGGCCGGCGGGGCAGTGCTCGCGGCTTGCGGCGAGACGGAAACGGTCACACAAGAGGTCGTCCCAGTTCAGGTCGTCGTGACTCGCGAGGTCATCAAGGAAGTCCCGGTTGAGATCGTCGTGACTCGCGAAGTCGTCAAGGAGGTCCCCGTCCACGGGCACGGTCCGGCGACGCCGACTCCGACGCCTCGGACCGTCGAAGTTCTCGTAGAGAAGATCGTGGAAGCCGAGACGCTGCCGCCGCTGATCGTCGGGCAGCTCAATGCCTTCACGGGTTCGCTCTCGTTCTTTGGCCCCATCCATCGCAACGCCGCCACCCTGGCGGCTGATCACGTCAACCGCGCGGGCGGCGTCGGCGGCGGATCGCTGATCATCATCAGCCGCGACACCGGCGTGAATCCGGTGCAAGGCGTCGAGTCGGCGCGGGCGCTGGTGGAAATCGAGAACGCCGTGGCCATCGTGGGCGCCCTGGCCAGCGGCGTGACCATCCCGGTCGCCACCTCGGTCACCGTGCCCAACCAACGCGTGCAGATCTCCGGCGCTTCCACCGCGCCCAGCATCACGGTGCTCGACGACAACGACTTCCTCTTCCGCACCGCGCCCTCCGACGCGGCGCAGGGCGTCGTGCTGGGGCGCCTCGCCTGGGAACAGGGATTCCGCAACGTCGGGGTCATGTACATCAACAACCCGTACGGCGAGGGCCTGGCCGAGCTCTTCGACGCCACGTTCACCTCGCTCGGGGGAACCATCGTCGACGCCGTGCCGCACGAGGACGAGCAGCCCAGCTTTGCCTCCGAGCTGGAGCGCGCCACGGCCGGCGGCGTCGATGCGCTCGTCGCCATCAGCTATCCCGGGCAGGCGCAGATCTACGTGCGCGAGTCGCTGGAAGGCGGCTACGCCGACAAATTCCTCTTCGTGGACGGCACCAAGTCGGCGGAGATGAACGAGGCCATTGGCTGGGACCGGCTCGAGGGAACCCTGGGCACGGCGCCGGGGTCGGTGGACAGCCCGCAGCGCGCCGCGTTCGCGAGCGCCTACACCGACGCCTACGCCGTGGAGCTTCCGGTGGAGCCCTACCTGGCGGAGACCTACGACGCGGTGGCCGTGATCGCGCTGGCGGCCGCCAAGGCGGGCACGACCACGGACTCGGTGGCGATCCGGGACGCGCTGCGCGCGATCGCGAATCCGCCGGGCGAAGTGGTCGGTCCCGGCGTGGAGGGCATCGGGCGGGCGCTGGCCCTGATCGCCGAGGGCGGCGACGTCAACTACGAGGGCGCCTCGGGCGCGGTGGACTTCGACGAAAACGGCGACGTGTTCGGCCCCATCGAGATCTGGGAGATCACCGGCGGCGAGATCAAGTCGACCGGACGGTTCGAGACTCCGTAGCGGCAGAGCGACTCCTTACTGTCATTCCGAGCGCAGCGAGGAATCTCAGCGGCGCGGAGCATGCACAACCGTCCTTAGATTCCTCGTCTGCGGCTCGGAATGACTGATCCGTCAGCCGTCGTCGAGGCGGACGGCCGAGCGTTCCCCCCGGCGCCGCGTCACGCGCCGCAGCTCGCCCAGGATTCCGCCTGGTCGCAGCAGGATCACGGCGACGATCAGCACGCCGACCATGAAGAAGCGGTAGTTCGGATCGGCGAGCTCGCCGGGCAGGAACCGCGCGCCAACCCACAGCCCCCAGACCACGAAGGCGCCCAGGATGGCGCCGAGATTGTTGCCCGAGCCGCCCACCATCAGCATGGCCCAGATGATGAAGGTGCCCAGCAGCGGATCGAAGGTCAGCGGCGAAACAAAGCGGATGTGGTGCGCGAACAGCGCCCCGCCAACGCCCATGATGACGGCCCCCAACGCAAACGCCTGCAACTTGAACCGGAAGACGTTCTTGCCGCTGGCCGCGGCGGCGACCTCGTCCTCGCGAATGGCCCGCAGCACCCGGCCCCAGGGCGACTGCATGACTCGCTGCACCATGATGAACAGCGCGGCCAGAACGACGATGACGACGACCATGTAGAGGTAGTTGTATTTGTCGGACGGCAGCCATCCCTCCAGGAACTGAGGGATCTGGTAGAGGCCCTTCGACCCGTTGGCGACCCATTTCTCGTTGAGAAAGAACAGCCGCACGCTCTCGGCGATGCCCAGCGTGGCGATGGCCAGATAGTCGTCGTTCAAGCGCAGCGTGACGTAGCCGATGATGACCGCGATGACGCCGCACACCGCTCCGGCAGCCGCCAGCGCCAGCACGAACCACAGGTCGATCCCGAGATCGAGAAACCCGAGTTGGGCCCAATCGCCGGCGAACGCGAACTCCTCGAACAGCAAGGGGTCCGCCGCAGGCGAGGTCAGAAGCGCGGCCGTGTAGGCGCCGAGGGCGAAGAACCCAGCGATGCCGATGTTGAAGAGGCCGGTGAAGCCCCAATGCACGTTCAAGCCGAGGGCGAACACCGCGTAGATGCCCGCCATGACGACGAACCCGACCGTGTAGTCGACTACCCCAATGACGTTATCGATGGCTCATGGCTTTCTGTCAGGCGGACCCTCCCAAGAGGCCCCGCGGTCTGGCCAGCAGCAGCACGATCATGATGATGAAGGCGACGGCATGCTTGTAGCTGGGCGTGATCCACTGGGTTGAGACTTCCATGCTCACGCCAATGACCAGCGCGCCCACCAGGGCTCCGTATGGATTGCCGATGCCGCCCAGGATCACGGCGGCGAACAGCGGAATCAGGAACTCCCAGCCCATGCTGGGGAGCAGCTGCGCCTGAAACACCGCCAATAGGACGCCGGCGATCGCCGCCAGTCCACCGCCAATGGCCCAGGTCGCCCAGATGACGCGTTCCGTCGGAATCCCGCTCACGCGGGCCAGGTCGGGATTGTCGGCCGTGGCGCGCATGGCCTTGCCGATCTTGGTGCGGGTCAGCAGCACGTACACCCCGATGACGAGGACGACGGCAAGGCCACCGATGAAGATGCTGTCCGGGGGAACGCGAACGTCCATGGGCAGGTGATAGACCTGCCGCGATTCACGCGGGAACTGGAGCTTCTCACTCGACCAGATGATCTGGATGAGACCGCGCACGGCGATCGCAAGTCCGAGCGATGCCATGGCGATGACTACGGGGTTGACCTGGCGGTTTCTCAGCCGGCGATAGATGCCGATGTCCAGAGCGATTGCGCCGACGGCGACGACGGCGGCAGCCAACGGCAGGGCAATGAGCAACGAATAGCCGAAGGTGAACGGCCCGAATCCCTGCCCTTCGATTCCCACCAGGGGTAGGAGACCGGTAATGATCGTGAACGCGACGTAAGCGCCCATGGCCATGTAGTCGCCATGGGCAATGTTGGCGAATCCCAGGTTGCCGTAGATCAACGTGAGACCTATGGCGCCGGTGGCGATGATGGCCCCCAGCACGAAGCCGTTGACCACCAGGCCCATCTTGACGAAGGGCAAGAATCCAACAACGAGCATGGCCGCAACGGCGGCGGCCACGCTGTATTGCGGCATCCACGCCAGGCGGACGCGCTCGGCGGGGGCCTTCAGGGCGGTCATACGAGCGCCGTCATTCCCGCGAAGGCGGGAATCCACCCCTCCGGCACCTCCCGCGCCTCCACGAAATAATCCGCCCATCCGACACCGCCCATGACCGCCCGTGAGGGTGACCCATCGCGCATGCAATCACCCACCCAGATACAGGCGGGCCACTTCGGGATTGTCCAGGAGCGCCGGTCCATGGTCCTCCAGGCGGTTTTCGCCGCCGGACAGCACGTAGCCCCGGTCCGACAGCTGCAGGGCCTCGCGGGCTTGCTGCTCGACCAGGAGCAACGCCACGCCGGTGGCATTGATATCGCGGATGCGCTCGAACACCATGCCCATGATCGCGGGCGACAGCCCGGCCGAGGGCTCGTCGAGCAGCAGGAGCTTAGGGTCCAGCATGAGGGCGCGGGCAAGGGCCAGCATCTGGCGCTGGCCTCCCGACAAGCTGCCCGCGCGAGCCTTTGGGCGCCGCGCCAGGTCCGGAAACAGCTCGAACATCTCGTCAATGCGCGCCCGAGCGTCATCGCCGCGGATGAACGCGCCCATTTCCAGGTTCTCGCGAATGCTGAGGGACGGAAAGACGTTGGCGGACTGCGGGACGTAGCACAGTCCCGCTCGCACAACCCGCTCGGGGGCGTGGTCGGTGACGTCCACGCCGCGAAACGTCACGGCGCCGCTTCGCACCGGCACCAGGCCAACCACGGCCTTCATCAACGTCGATTTGCCGCAGCCGTTGGGACCGATGACGGTGACGATTTCGGCGTCGTTCACGACCAACGAGACGCCGTGCAGAATCTCGGTTTCGCCGTAGCCGGCGACGATGTCGCGGGCCTCAAGCAGCGCCATGGACCATGCCTCCGAGATAGGCCTCCAACACGACCGGATCGCGCTGGATCCGGCGCGGCGATCCCTGGGCGATGACCGCGCCGTCGGCCATGACGACGACGGGGTTGCACAGGCGCGTGACGAGGTCCATGTCGTGCTCGATGAGCAGGAAGGTGACGCCTCGCTCGGCGCTGGCACGCCGGATGTTGTCCGCCAGTGAGTTGAGCAGGGTGCGGTTGACGCCGGCGCCGGGTTCGTCGAGCAGCACGAGTTGGGGCTCGGCCATCAGGGTCCGCGCAAGCTCCAGCAGCTTCTTTTGGCCGGTGGAGAGATTGCCGGCGTATTCGTCGGCCAAGTGCGCGAGCTGGACGAACTCCAGCACTTCCAGCGCCCTGGCCTCGATGCGGCGCTCCTGGCGAGCCACGGTCCAGGGCGTGAGCCATGCGGCCCACATGCGCTCGCCGCGCTGGTTCGCGGGTACCACCGCCAGGTTCTCGAGCACCGTCAACCGCTGGAACTCCCGCGGAATCTGAAACGTCCGCATGATGCCGCGGGCAAAGGTCTGGTGGGGCCGCAGGCCGCTGATGTCGTGACCGTTGCAGAGAATCCGGCCGCTCGTGAGCGGCAGCGCCCCGGATATCAGATTGAACAGCGTCGTCTTGCCCGCGCCGTTCGGGCCGATGAGGCCGGTGACGGTACCGGGCATCACGTCGAACGAGCAGTGGTCGACGGCACGCACGCCGCCGAAGTCCTTGACCACGTCGCGCAATTGCAGCAGTGGAGCAGTTGCCGTGATGACGCCTCCGGTTTGCGCTGCCAGACGCGCGTCCTACCTTAGCGCCGCGCGATGGCCGGACCGCCGATGCCTGGGCCGCTATCGACCCAGCAAGTCAATGCGGTCACCGTAACGGCGAAAGTCGGCAGCGTTGAACGTCAGCAGCCGGCGTTCGCCGTGGGCCAGCATGGTGGCGACGATGTTGGCGTCGTGAATCTGCCGGCCGCCCACGGCAACGTCTCGACACAGCGCCACCAGCGATTCGGTCACCACGGGGCCGTCCTCGAGAATCTCGAAGCTGCCGATCAGGCGGCTTACGTCATCGAGAGCTTCATCGCGCGTGATGGCCACCGGCCAGGTCTGCGGACGGGTGACCACGGATAGGTATTCGCGAATGACCTGGCGACTGATCCGCAGCGGTTCGGGGGCCCGAAAGGCGCGTGCCAGGCTCTCCCGCGCCGCGTCGTGGTCCGGCGCGCCGGGGATGCGGGACGTCACCAGCACGTTCGTGTCGATGAACACGGCGACGCTAGAGCCTCTCCTCGTAGAGGTCCTCGCGCCTGAGACTCAGGCCCTGCGGCCACACCGCGGTGGGATGGACGGGCCACGCCTCTTCGAGGGGGAGTCTGGCTACGGGCCTGTGGCGCTTTCGTCGGAAGAGCAGCTCCTCGGCGTCCATATCCACTTCGGCCGTCTCCCAGCCGGCGACGCTCCAGGCCAGCGCCTGACTGTGGCCGGCGCCGCGGCGCTGATTGGCCCACCACGGCCGGTGGAGGCGCGCCGATGCGGGCAACTCGAAGCCGATGATCGCCTCGATCTCGCCAAAGGACGTCCGCCACTCCCGGGCCTGCAGCCCACGCAGATGCCGATACAGCCGCTGGTATTTGCCACGGATCGCCATCGCCCGAAATCTCTGGTCGCGGTCGATTGCCATGTTGCGCCTGCCGTCTGGGGGAGGTGCCGGGCGGAAGACGGATTATACTATTTTAGGTAGTTAGTGACAAAGGCACGAGCAACGCGACATTGCGCTCGCGGGCCACTTGAGGTCCGTCATTCCCGCGAAGGCGGGAATCTAGCGGACGCTCAACTGTTAGCCCATGCGTAGGGGCGACGCATGCGTCGCCCCTACCCTTTGTTCAACGGTCTCCGAAGTTGGGAGTCCAACCCCGCAAGTCAACCGACGAATTGATGGGGGCCGCCCGTGCTGGGTCACCATGCGGCGCTCCGATGTCAAAGTCGCCCACCGCCGATGTCGCAATCGTGGGCCGCGCCGATTTCGGCCAGGCCGGTCCGCCGCTAGCTGCTCCGCAGGCGCTTCCCCATGCTGATGCGCGGCTCGGTCTCGTGTCCGGGGCGCTCAAGCCAACTGAGCTAAGCGCGAATCGCGCAATCCGCCCGGCGGCGCATACTTGGGGCGCGCGCGATCGAGAGTCCTCCCCATGACCACGCCTGATCCGACGCTGGAGTCAGCGGCCGGCGTGCGCCGAACGAACGGCTGAGGCGAGGGCTCCTTTGGCATCCGGCACCGCCGACGAACGAATCCGGTACGAGCCCGACGAGCGGTGTCCGCCGTTGGTGGCGATTGGCGTCGGGATTCAGGGTGTGTTGATCGCGCTGGGTCCGCTCGTGGTGACCGCCGCCATCAGCGGCGTGGCGGCCGGCCAGGACGAGCGCCAGCTGACCTGGACCCTGGTGGCGGCCCTGATCGTCAGCGGAATCGTCACCGTCCTCCAGGCAGCCCGGATCGGGCGCGTGGGCCTGGGTCACCTGGTCATCATGGGGATCACGCCCAACTTCATCGCGGTGTCGGTGTTGGCGCTCGTAGAGGGCGGACCGTCCACGCTGGCGAGCCTGATCGTGATTTCGTCGGTGCTCTACTTCGCGGTGGCGGCCTGGCTCCCGCAGTTGCGACGCGTAATTACGCCCGCCGTGTCCGGCACGGTGCTGATGCTCATTGCGGTGACCCTGCTCCCGGTCGCCTGGGATCGGCTGCGGGAAGTTCCAGACAGCGCCGAAGTCATCACGGGACCGCTCGTCGCTGCCGTCACGGTATTCGCCACCACGATCCTGGCCCTGCGCGCGCCTCGGAAATGGCGGATCTGGTCGCCGTTGGCGGGAATCGCGGCTGGTTGCGTCGCCGCGGTGCTGGCGGGCCTCTATGACTTCGGGCGCGTGATCGACGCCCACTGGTTCGGGCTTCCCGAGGGCGGGTTTCCTGGACTGGACCTCACGCCGACGGCAGGGTTCTGGGCGCTGTTGCCGATGTTCCTGGTCGTGACCGTCGTCCAAGCGATCAAGGCCGTGGGCGACGGGGTGGTCGTGCAACAGGTCGCCTGGCGACGGCCGCGGGCGACCGACTTCCGCCTGATTCAGGGGACGGTTTACGCCTCGGCGTTGGGCATGCTCATGTCGGGCCTGGCCGGCACGCCGCCCGCGACCGCGTTCTCGGCGTCGACGGTCTCACTGATCAATTTCACCGGGGTCGCGGCGCGCCGCGTCGCCTATGCCATGGGAATCATCCTCGTGGGACTGGCCGTCTTGCCCAAGCTGACGGGCCTGATGCTCACCATTCCCAACCCGGTGATGGGTGCGTTCCTGTTGACGGCCATTGGCATGCTCTTTGTCGAAGGCGTGCGCACGGTCGCGCGCGGGGGGCTGGACGCGCCGACGACCCTGGTGGTGAGCCTGGCGTTTGCGCTGGGCGTGGGCTTCGAGCAGCACAACGTATTCGAAGGCGTGGTGCCCAGCCCGTGGAGCTCGCTGCTCGGCAACGGGATCACCGTCGGCGCCGCCACCGCGATTGGACTCACCCTTTTCCTCGACGTGACGAAGCCCAGACGCCGCCGCTTCGAGGGTCGACTGGACATGGCCGATCTGCCGCGACTCGACGCCTATCTGCAGGAGATCGCCGCGGCCATGCGGTGGAACGCCGCATCGAGCGAGCGGCTACGTTCCGCCGGCGAGGAGGCGCTTTCGAGCTTGCTGCAGCCGGCCGAGGACAAGCCGCCGCGCCTGGTCGTCACGGCAAGTCCCGAGGGTGGGGCCGTCGATCTCGAGTTCGTGGCCGCCGTTGACGAGGAAAACCTGGCCGATCGCCTGGCCTATCTCTCCGATCACGAAGAATCACCGGCTGAGTGGGATGTCTCGTTTCGCCTGCTCCGGCACTTCGCGTCCTCGGTCCGGCACCAGAAGTACCACGGCATCGACATCGTGACCGTGCGGGTCGACGGATCTCCCTGACACTGGCCGGCGCGGTCGGCGCCGGCCGTCAGCCGTCAATTCCCGACAGAAAGCCACGCACCACCTCGGCGCAGGCTTGCGGTTGTTCCAGCAGCAGGAAGTGCGTCGTCTCGGGCAGGAAGTCGTAGTCGACCGTGAGCACGTGGCTGAGATCGAAGGTCGGCAGATAGGAGTAGGGCAAGGTTGGGTCGGCGCCAACCACCTTGACGGGGCACTGGATCGCTTCGAAGTCCACCAGCACGGCAAACGCGCTGGCGTAGTCGATGATCTGCGCCTCGTATTCCCGCGGGCAGCGCAGCTCGAACCCCTCGCCGTCGGCGGACTTCCGCAACGTGGCGCGCGCCACCAGATCGAACACGCCGGGGACGCTGCGGTAGTAGGTCGGAATGAAGCTCAGTAGATCCGCAAGCTGATCCGTGCTTTGAAACCGCTCGGTGCGGCGGCGGGCCGCGGCGGCCGTGCGCATGGCCGCGGCGTCGAAGTCCTCATAGCTTCGGCCAGGCTTGCAGAGCGGCGGGTCAAAGAGCACCAGCGCGTCGAATTCGCCGCCCCTGGTCGGCGACAGCAGGGTTGTCAATGACGAAACCGAGTGAAAGACGCCGACCGTTGGCTTGCTTCCAAAGTGGCGATCAATCGCTTGCATGATCCGGTCGTGGTCGAGAACCAGCGTCGGCAGGTTGTGGTCGGCAAGCGCGGTGACGGTGTTCCAGCCGTGATTTCGGAGGTCGTAGACGATTAGGTCGAAATCATCGGCCAGGAGCGACCAGAACGGATAGTAGAGGTCGATGGCCAGGCCGTTGCCGTGGCTCAGGACCAGACGCGGGCCTGCCGGATTCCCATGACGACGCAGCGTGACTACGGTGTCGTCGTCCACGCGCACTTCGAGAATGGAAAGCGGCTCAGGCAACTCCCACACGGTGTCTTCGGTCGTCACGGGTTTGCCGGCGTTCGCGGCGCCTTGCCGTTGCCGCGGCTTGGGCCGGACGCCTCGCAGACTTCATGGGCGACGGCGGCGGCGAATTGCTCGTTGCTCAGATCATCCAGCCGCCACCGGACGCCCGGAATCGCAGGCGATTGCAACGTGGACCGGGTGGTGCCGCCGAGCATGGCCGACGGGATTTGCAGGCGGGACGGATCCAGGGCCATGCCCTTCCCATGGGCCTTGATCAGCGCTTCCTTCATGGTCCAGAGCTTGAAGAACAGGCGGGTCCGCGCATCACCGCGCGTGCGGGCGAGGAGCGCTTGCTCCTGCTCGCCAAGCACGGTCTCCACTAGGAGGTCGAGATTGCGGTGGGCGACGCGCTCCTCGATATCCACCCCCAGGCGGCCGGCCGGCGCGAAGGCGATCAACCCATGGCGGCCGCTGTGGCTCACGTTGAAGCTGTCGGGTACCGGCATCCCGTCGACGGTGGCAAACGGCTTGCCGTGCCGGGCTGTCTCGAACGCCAACTGCCCATTCCCGCACTCGTGCCGGCGACAGAGCATGGCGCGAAGGGCCGCGCGGCACAAGCCGAACCGACGCCGGGGACCGGCGAATTGGAAGCGTCGCCAACGGGACCGCTCGGGCTCATCCAGCCAGGCCAGCGCCACGGCCTCTCGGGCCGCATCCGGCTTCAGATCGACGTGGATGACCGTGGCTGCGCCAACCAGCTTGAACGGGCGCCACCAGTCCTCGACAGGCGAGGCATCCATCCTCTAGGCGGGCGTTTCGCGGCGGCTCCCCATGGACAACAGTATGGCCCCCAGCGGGAGCGTGACCTTAGGCGGCTTGCGCGTCGATGTGCGCGGCCAGGTCCTTCAGGGTGCTGAAGCCCGCGCAGTCGTCGGGCGTGAGCGGGACATCGAACTCGGCGACGATGACTTTGGCAAACGCGACGAATTCCATCGAAGAGACGCCCACTTCGGTGAGGCTGACGCCCAAATCGGCCGGAACGGCCACTGCCTGACCGTCGACCTCGAGATTCTCTGCAACGAGCTGTCGGACGCGTTCTGCGGTGCTAGCCATACGAGGAGTCCTGTCCTGGAGAAACCACCTAGGCAATGAGGCTGCCAGTGTAATGAGCGAGCGGAAGGCGATCAATTTGGTGGGCCGTCAAGCCAAGGCAGCCGCACCGGTCGCTCCGTGCCAGCGAGCGGCGTGCGTTGAGGCTGACCCGATGTCTAGGCCCAGTGATGCCGGCGCTGGAAGGGATAGCTCGGCAAGGGGACCCGGCGCCGAGCTTCGCCCGCGAATAGCCCTGGAAAGTCGATCTCGAGACCGGCTGCATAGGCGGCGGCGACCGCCCCCACGACGCTGCGTTCGGATTCCGAGGTCGAGCCGTCACCGTCCGGCTGCCGCATGCTGCTGATCACGGTCGGCGCTGGGGCTGCGTCGGTATCGGACGCCGCACCGGGCCAGACCGGGACGACTTGCGGTCCCAGCACCGCGTCGGGGCCGATCTCAATGACCACGTCCACGCCAAGAGCCGCCAGCGTCTCGACGCAGCGGCCGAAGGCCACCGGCTCGCGCGCCTGGCGATGCCAGTAGGACGCATCGAGCGTGTCGTCGGACCCGACGGCCTGTCCCGTCACACCGCTGACCAGGGTTGACGACGGGGACGCCACCGCAATGTCGCTGAGCGCCACCTCGAGACTGCCTTCGAGAGTCAACCCGGGTCCCGGCAAGGCCGACATGAGCGCGCCGCGCGCCAGGGCGAAGCGCATCCCGTCGTCCAAGCTGAACACCCCCGCCGCATGGGCGGCGGCAATCTCGCCCAAGCCGTGCCCCACCACCGCGGCGGGCCGAATGCCCAGGCTCTCCCAGAGGGCCGTCAGCGCGCACTCCAGCGCGTAGATCGCCGGCTGCGCCCAGGCGGTGTCTTTCAAGTCGCTGGTGGAATCGCCCCGGCCAAACATCACGTCCAGCAGCGACGACCCGCGCTCGACTTGCACCACCGCCTCGCAGCGGTCCAGCACGGCTCGCACCACCGGCTCGGTGTCATAGAGCGTTCGGCCCATGCCGGTCCACAGGCCGCCCTGGCCGGTGTAGGCAAACGCCACGCGCCGCGACGTCTCCGGCTGCCGCTCGACCGGCGATTGGGCGATGATCCGCAATCGCTCGCCCAGCGATGCCGCGTCGTGGAACACCACGCCGGCGCGGTAGTCGAAGTGACTCCGCCCGACGCTCGCCGTCCACGCCATGTCCGCGAGGTCGGAGCCTCCGACGGAACCGTTGCTCGCGGCCGGCTCGCCGAGCCATGACACGTAGCGTTCGGCCAGCTCTCGCAGCGCCTGGTCGGACCTGGCGGATAGGGGCAGCAACCGTGTCGGGCGTTGGGCGAGTCCGTCTGTCGTCACTGCCAGGTCGGACGGCGTCGCCGGCAGGGATACGGGTACCGAGCGCGCGGACCCGGCCGGAACGCGGACGTCGCCGGACTCGACGGAGGGACTGTGCGGCGAGTCATAGCCCTCAACGACCACGTTCGCGTTTGCACCCGACATCCCGAATGAACTGACCGCGGCCAGCGGCGGCCTGTCGGAGACCGGCGGCCAGGGCGTGTCGCCTGACGCGACGCGAACCGGCAGCCGGTCCCAGTCAATCTCCGGACTCGGAGTCTCGAAGTACAGCTGCCGGGGGATCATTCGCTGGTGCATTGCCAGGACGGTCTTAATCAGGCTGGCCATTCCCGCCGCCCGTTCCGAATGGCCAATGTTTGGCTTGACCGAGCCCAGCACCAAGGGACGGTCGGGGTCGCGGCCCTGCCCGTAGACCGTCGCCGCCGCACGGACCTCGATCGGGTCGCCCAGGGCGGAAGCGCCGCCGTGCGCTTCCAGGTAATCCACGTCGGACGGCGCCGCGCCCGCCCGTGCAAGCGCGTCCCGCAGCACTCGCTCCTGGGCTGGTCCATTTGGCACCGTCAGGCCCGCGCTCGCCCCGTTTTGGTTGATCGCCGAACCGCGAATCACGCCCCAGATCCGGTCGCCGGCGGCTTCGGCGTCCCGCAGCCGCTTCAGCACGACAATGCCGCAGCCGTCGCTGCGCACGAAGCCGTCGGCTGCTGCGTCGAACGAGCGCGTGCGTCCGCTGGGCGACAACATGCCCACGTCGTTGAGGAATCGGGTGACCCCGCGGGACAGGGGAATGTTCGCGCCGCCGACCACCGCCATGTCGACCTCGCCCTGCTGGAGGCCCGCCATTGCCTGGTGCACCGCGACCAGCGATGAGGCGCAGACGGCGTCCATCGGAATCGCCGGCCCTTCCAGTCCGAACGCAAAGGCCAAACGTCCGGCAGTCATGCTGGCCGACGTGCCGACAAAGGTGTCGTCAAAGTTGCTGGCCGCGATCACTTCCCGGTATTCACTGCCGCCCAGCCCGATATAAACCCCCGTGCGGCTGCCGCGCAGTTTGCCCGGATCGATCCCCGCGTCCTCGAGCGCGTGCCAGGTTGTCTCCAGCAGCACGCGCTGGTGCGGATCCATGACGCGCGCCTCGATGGGCGCAATGCGGAAAAATCGCGAGTCGAATCGCTCGATGCCCTCGATGAATGCCCCGCGCCGAAACACGGGATCCTCAGCTGCGGGATCGCCGAAGAATCCGGTCCAGGAACCGGCCTCGTCGCGTCCCTCCGCGACCGCATCCACGCCCGCTTTCAGCATCCGCCACAACTCGAGCGGGTCTTCGGCGCCGGGGAAGCGGCACCCCATACCGATGATGGCGATCCCATCGTCCGCATGCTCAACATCTGGACTCGGCTCGGGCGCCTCCGGCTCCGGCAGCGCCGGCGCCCCGGCAACTTCGCCGAGCTCCCCGGTCAGATGGCCGGCGAGGCTGGCAATGTCGGGATAGTCGAACACCATGGTGTTGGACGCGGTGTACTCCCCGTCGAAGGCGCGGTTGAGGCGGTTCCTCAGTTCCACCGCCATCAGCGAGTCCATTCCCAGATCGAAGAACCCCACGGCGGCCGCCGGCGCCTCCGACAGCCGCAGGACCGCCTGCACTTCCTGCTGGAGGAAGGACGCCAGCACTTGCTCGTGCTCGGTTGCCGGCGCGCTCCGCAGTTGCGTGAGGATGTCGTCAGCCGCGGTCGCGTCATCGGCGCTGTCGTCGGCGGACAGCAACTCGTCCACGAGGGGCGGACGGTCCTCGACGGCCTCTTCGAATACTGTCCAGTCCATCGACATCACCACGGACGTCGTGGCGTCCTCGCGCACCAGGCGGTCAAGCGCCTGAAGACCCTGTTGAGGGGTAAACCAGCGGCCACCGAGCGCTGCCCGTCGCTCCTCGATCCGCTCGCGTTGTTCCTCGGCTTCGCCAATATCCGACCACGCGCCCCAGGCAATGGCCTGCCCGGGGAGACCCAGCGCCCGGCGGTGACCGGCGAGCTGGTCCAGAAATGCGTTGGCCGCGGCATGGTTCGCCTGGCCTGGATTCCCCATCACGCCGACGAGGCTCGAAAAGAGTATGAAGAGGTCCAGGTCTCGGTCTGCGGTCGCACGGTGCAGGTTCCAAGCGCCCACGATCTTCGGCCACAGGACCCGTTCGAAGCTCTCCCAGGTCTGGTTGGTGAGCACGGCGTCAGAAAGCACACCTACGCTGTGGATGACTCCGCCGAGCGGCGGCAGCGCGGCATCCATCCGCGCCAGCATGGCGTCCACGGCCGCGGCGTCGGTTACGTCGGCCAACTCCACTTCGACCGTAACGCCGCGTCCGCGCAGTGCGTCGATGACGGCTTCCGCCTCCGCATTGGGATCGCGACGCCCGTTGAGCACGATGGCGCCGGCGCCGCGGTCCGCCAGCCAGCCGGCCACGGCGCATCCAATGCCGCCCAGACCGCCCGCGACCAGGTACGTGCGGTCGTGTCGCAACCGCCCCTGCATGAGAGGCGGCGGCGTGAGGACGATCTTTCCGGTGTGTCGGGCCGACCGCATGAAATCCAGGGCGGCTCCCGCCTCGGCCAATGGCCACCGGCTGTGAGTGAGCGGATTGACCTCTCCCGCCGCGAGCCGCGCCATGACGCCTCGCAGCACCTTCCCAACCCACGCGGGGTCGGTTTTCTTCAGACTGTCCATGTCCAGGATGTCGTAGGCCACGTCCGGACGAACCGCCGCCATCTCCTCCTTGCTGAGGATGTCGCGCGCGGCCAGCTCGACGAAGCGACCGTCATGCGCGAGGCACGACAGGCTGGCGTCGATGAATCCCTCGCTCGTGAGGCTGTTCAACACCACGTCAACGCCCACGCCGTTGGTGGCTTCCAGGATTTCCTGGCCAAATGTCGTCTGTCGGCTATCGAAGACGTGCTCGACGCCAAGCGACCGGAGATAGGACTGCTTCGGCGCGCTGGCCGTGGCGAAGACCTCCGCGCCCGTGGCTTGCGCTAGCTGGATGGCGGCCAGCCCGACCCCGCCCGCGCCAGCGTGAACCAGCACGCGATCGCCGGCCTTCAGCCCTGAGTATTCGTACGAAAGCGCGGCTGAAACGTACGCGGTCGGGATCGTTGCCAGGTCCGACGCGGACATTCGCGCGGGCGCCGGCGCCACCAGCTCCTCTCGCGTGGTCATTTCCGGGCCGAACGCGCCAAAACCCAGGCCAACGACGCGGTCGCCGATGGAGACTGACGACACCTCGGATCCGATGTCGACGACGTGTCCGCACATCTCCCGGCCCAGATCGCCTTCCTGAATGAAGCCGAGCGACCGGAACACGTCCCAGAAGTTGAGGCCGGTTGCCTCGACCGCGACGCGAACGTCATGCGGCGCCAGGTCTCGCGTGGGCAGCGGCTTGACTTCGGGTTGATCGAACATCCCGTCCCGATCCGGCACAAGGACCCAGGACGACTCCTCCGGCAAGGTCAGGCGGCGATTTGCGGCGTCGGACCTGACCAAACGCGCCGCCTGGCGACGTCCCGAGCGATACGCGATGTGGTTTTCCTGGTCGGGATAGAGCAGGTCGTTGACGAGGTCGGCCGGCTGCGGCGGCGCGCTGGGATCCAGGTCGATCATCCGCGGTTGCAAATGGCCTGCTTCGTGGCGTATCACCTTGCCGAGGCCCCAGAGCAGAGCCCCGGTGAGTTGCCCGCCGCGCTCACGTTCCAGCACCTGCGCGCCCTGCGTGACGAGCCACACGCCGTTTGCCGGCGTCACGTCGGCGTCCGCGATGCCCTGCACGAGGGCCAATGCGCTGGCTCCCGTGAGCCGCGCATCCGCCGCAAACTCCTCGCCGGTCGACTGCGCCCCGTGTCCGTCCAGCGCCGCGAGATGGACGATGCCCGTGAGCGGCGCATCCGCCGGCAGATTCGCCAGTAGCGATTGCCACGACTCGCGAGAGCCCGCGTCAACGGCGGCCGGGCGGATCATCGGGTCATCGGGCGCGGCGCTGCCGTTGGCCGAGGTCTCCGCACCGGCCAGGACGACCGTCTGGTTCCGCGCCGCCAGCGCCGCGGCCAGCTCGTCCGCCACGCCGCCGCGATCCGCCGCGAGGATCCAAAGGCCCGCCGGCTCCACCACCTTCGCGGGACCTCGCGCCACGATCACGCCTTTGTCCGGTGTCCCGCTCTCGTCCGGCCCCAGCACGACGGCTTCCTCGAGGCCGGCGTCGCCGAGCGCCCGCTTCCACACCGCGGGATCAGCAAAAGCGTGGTGTGGCCGATCGGCGTCGGCAAAGCGCCACCAGCCATCCAACTGTCCAAAGGTGAGATCCATCCATCCCTGGGGGCGAAGATTTTCCAGCGCCACCAGCAGACCGGACGGCGCCAGCAGCTCACGACAGTGCCCGAGCGTGTCCCGCAGATAGCGCGTCGCGTGCAGCACGTTGGAGGCGATCAGCAAGTCGTAGCCGTGAGAATCGAAGCCCTGGGCGATGGGGTCCCGTTCGATATCGAGCGGGCGGTATTCAATGCCGTCGTCGCCGAACCGCGCCTCCGCTTCGGAAAAGAACCCGGCGGAGATGTCGGTGAAGATGTAGTCGAAACGCCCCTCGGGAAGCTCCGGCAGCACGAACGCGGTCGCGGATCCCGTGCCTGCCCCGACCTCGAGGATCCTGAGTCGCCGGCCCTCGGGCAACGCGGCGATCAACGGCTGGATTGCCGCTTGCAGCATCCGGTTGGCCGCGTGCGCCGCCGGCGCCTTCAGGTACAGGTCGGCCGCGGTCGGTTCGCCGCTGCCGAAGAGCAGCGTGAGGGGGTCCGCACGACCGCGGAGCACCTCGCCCAGGGCGCGGCCCGAGCGCTGGAAGAGCCCGATCTCAATCTGACCATCGGGATACCGCCGGGTCATCTGGGTGGCGAACTCGTCAAGATCGCGCGGCATGACGTCAGGCAACTGGCCTTCGGGTCCCACCACCACCACAAAGCCGTCGTCGGTCTCGTCCAATACCCCGGTCTTGGCGAGCATCTCGAGCAACCGGCGAAAGAGGCGGCCGTGCTCCGGGAGAACGTCTAGCGCTTCGCGCAGCTCCTCTGGATTCACGAGTTCGCCCGTCACGCGTGACCACCCCAACTCTTCCAGCGTGGCGAGCGCGCGGGACCACGACCACCGCTCCAGATCCCCCAGCAGGGCGTCCCGGACCTCGGGATCGTCACCCGCGTCCTTCAGGTGATCGGCGTACAACCGTGACGTGGCCGCAAGCTCGGCAGGGCCCGGGAAGAAGTGCGCGGGCAGGATTCCCGTTTCGAGCGCGCGATCGCGCCACACCACCTCGTACAGCAGGTCCTCGACGCCTTCGACCGCCGAGAGCAGCGCTGCCCGCGTGGCCCGCTTCACCGCGTAGCCGCTGAGCCCGCCAATGAGATCCCCATTGGAGCCGTAGATGCGCAGATCGCCGCTCAGAACCTCTGGTGGCTCTGCCGATTCCGATGCCGCCTGCCGCGAGGCCTCGCTCATCCGCACGTGGCAGAACACGCGATCCGGCAGCCGCCTCGCGAGCCAAAACCGGTCCCAGCCAAACGGCAGATAGGTGGACTCGTCCGGGGCGCCGGACATGTTGCGCGCCGCGCCCACGATCTGAAAGCAGCCGTCCAGGACCAGCGGATGCACGTCGAGTTCGTTCGGGCCCACGGCTTCGGGAAGGACCACCTCGCCCAACGCCTCGCCCGGCCCCGACCAGACCCCGCTCAGCGTGCGGAACGACGGACCAAGATCAATGCCGGTGTCGGACTTGGCGCGGTAGTAGGCCGGCAGATCGACCGGCGACAAGCGGGCCTTCAGTTCATCGAGATCGATCCGCTCGCCGGCTTCCGGCAACGGAGCGCCCGGCGACACGCGCCCTTCCACGTGCAGCGTCCAGTCCTCGTCGCCGCCCTGGCTGTAAATCTGGAAATCACGCGACGACGCCTGCTCGGAATCGTCGAGCACCACCTGCACTTTCCGCCCCTCGTCATCCGTCCCGTTCGCGGAGTTCGTCTCGGCAAAGACCAGGGCGTTCTGCAACTGCATGTCTTCCACGACCATCGGGCTGCTGCCCTCGGCAAACGACACCGAGGCCGCCATTGCGCCGTAGAGCGCGCCCGGCGCCATGAGCCGGCCGAAGACCCGGTGGTCGTTCAGCCACGCCGGATCGGACGGGAACACGTCAGTCTCGAACGTGATCTCGCCCCGAGCGGATTCATGCCGCATGCCCAGCAAGGGGTGGCCGGCGCTCCGGCGCCGTCGCTTCGACGTCTCGACCCAGTGGCGCTGGCGCTGGAATGGATAGCCCGGAAGCGAGATCCGGCGCCGGGCCTCGCCCGCGAATAGTCCCTCAAAGGCAATCTCCAGCCCGGCCTCGTAGGCCTCCGCCACCGCGTCAACGAAGCTGGATTCAGGCTCCGGCGTCGGCGCGTCCCTCGGTGGACGCCTGAGGCTGGCGAGGACGACCGGCGCCTCGGCCGCGTCTTCCGGCCAGGCAAACGTCGCCATTGGGCCGAGCACGGCATGCGGGCCGATTTCCACCACGAGGTCAACCTCCAGCGCCGCCAGCGTCTCGACGCTGCGGCGGAACGCCACCGGCTGCCGGGTGTGTCGTCGCCAGTACGCCCCATCGAGCACCTGATCGGACGCCACGGCCTGCCCCGTGACATTGCTCACCAGGTCGAGCGACGGTGGCGCGATCGCCACACCCTCCAGCGCGGACTCCACGCCGTCGAGGGCCGGTTCGACCAGCGCGCTGTGGAAGGCGTTGCTGGTATTTAGCCGCCGCACCCGAATCTCTTCCGCCTCGAATCGCTCCACCATGGCTTCAACGGCGGCCACCGGACCGCTGACGACCTGGTGCGCGCCGTTGTCCGCCGCGATGCTGAGCCCGGCGCCGTCCGACGCGGCGTTGATTTCATGCATCGCCGCCGTCACTCGAGGCTCCGGGGCGAAGATGGCGGCCATGGCGCCCGGCCGCGACAAGGCGGAGAGCGTGGCGCCGCGCGCCGTCACAAAGCGCATGCCGTCGTCCAGGCTGAACACGCCCGCCGCTTGCGCCGCCGCGAACTCACCCAAGCTGTGGCCCATCGCGACGTTCGGCCGGGCTCCGACGCCGGCCCACAGCGCCGTCAGGGCGCACTCCAGCGCGTAGATCGCCGGCTGCGCCCAGGCCGTGTCGTTGAGGTCGCCGGTTGCTCCGGGCCTTCCAAACATCACGTCCAGCAGCGAGGCGCCCCGCTCACGCTGAAACACCGCCTCGCAGCGGTCCAGCACCGCGCGCACGACGGGCTCGGTCCGATAGAGGTCCTGGCCCATGCCGACCCACTGACTGCCCTGGCCGGTATAGACAAACGCCACCTTGCGCGGCGGCTCCCGCGTCGGTTCGTCGGTCGCCTCGGCCAGTAACTCCAAGCCTTCGCGCAATGCGGTGGCATCGCGGAACGCCACACCCGTGCGGTGCTCGAAGTGGCTCCGACCGACGCTCGCCGTCCAGGCCATGTCGGCCAGCGGCGAGTCCGCGGAGTCAAGCAATTCGGCTCGTGCATCAAGCCATGCGAGGTAGCGACCCGCCAGCTGCTTCAGGGCCTGGTCGCTCTTTCCGGACAGCGGCAACAGACGGGTCGTTCGCGTATCAATCGGTGATGGCGCCGTTCCGTCTGCCTCTATCGACGACACGGCGACCGACCGCGGAGCACCCGCCGGCCCCACCTTGGCAGCGAGACCATCGGATTCGCCCCGCGCCGGCCCGTGCGCTTCGACCACGAGGTGCGCGTTGGTGCCGGACCACCCAAAGCCGCTCACCCCCGCGAGCGCGGGGCGACCGTCGCGGCGCGGCCAGTCGGTCGCCTCCGATGTGACACGCAGCGGCAGTCGCTCCCAGTCAATCGCCGGCGTCGGATCCCGGAAGTGCAGGTGCTTCGGGATCACCCCGTGATTCATCGCCAGCAGCACCTTGATCAGGCCGGCGGTTCCCGCCGCCGGCTCGAGGTGCCCCAGGTTGGTTTTCACCGATCCGATCAGCAGGGGCCGGTCCGCCTCGCGCTCCTGGCCATATGCCGCCGCCGCCGCCTCTAGCTCGATCGGGTCGCCGACCTCGGTGCCCGTGCCGTGCGCCTCCAGGTAGTCCACGTCCGATGGTCGAACGCCCGCCCGCTGCAACGCATCTCGAATGACCTGCGCCTGGGCGGTCTCGCTTGGCACCGTCAGCCCCGGGCTCGCCCCGTCCTGGTTCACGGCCGAGCCGCGGATGACGCCCCAGATCCGGTCCCCGTCGGCCTCCGCCTCGCGCAGCCGCTTGAGCACCAGGACGCCGCAGCCTTCGCCGCGCACATATCCGTTCGCGGAGGCGTCGAACGTCTTGCACCGTCCGTCGGGCGCCAGCATGCGGGCGTTTGCCCGCAGCTCGATCAGCCGCCCGGACAGCATCACGTGCACCCCGCCGGCCAGCGCCAGGTCGGCCTCGCCGCGCTGCAGGCCCGCGACCGCCTGGTGCACCGCAACCAGCGATGACGAGCACGCGGTGTCCAGCGCCATGGTCGGCCCCTGGAGGTCCAGCGCGTAGGCAACCCGACCAATCGCGGTGTTGAACGACGTGCCGCTGACCGCATACAGACTGGCGGCGGGTCCGGCCGTGTCGCTGATGTGCTGGGTCAGCTCGCGATATTCCTGGTTGCTGACCCCGGCGTAGACCCCGGTGCGGCTGCCCATCAGCCGTTCCGGATCGATTCCGGCGTCCTCGAGGGCCCGCCAGCTGGTTTCCAGCATGATCCGCTGCTGGGGATCCAGCAGCTGCGCCTCGACCGGCGAGATGCGGAAGAACGGCGCGTCGAACTGGTCGATGTCCTCCAGGTATGCGCCGAATCGGCAGGCCTCGTTCGGCACCGCGGCGTCCGGGAACAGCTCGCCAATGCGCCCGACGCCGGAACCGGGGACCCCCTCGGTGATTCCGCTCTCACCGGCTTCCAACAGACGCCAAAAGTCCGGCACGCTGGGGGCGCGCGGGAAGCGGCAGGCCATGCCCACGATCGCGATGGGTTCGACAGGAGAGCCGGAGTACGCGTCGGCCTGCTTCATGTTCTTCCCTTAGGCGCCGCTACCGCCGCGATGCCGGTTCATAGCTTCCTCGCACGTCGGCTCCTCGACGGCGTCGTCAAGGCTCGTGGGCCAAAGTGTATTGAACCGTGAACCTTCCGGTGGGAGATGCGGCTATGAGGCTTCAGTGAGGGCGCCCTGGACCAGCGGGTGTTCGCACTAGCCCTGCTGTCGACATCGATCCCAACCGGCAGCGAGCGCGATGCCCACCGCAACTCCGATTGCCACGCCCACGCCGATGTTGCCGAGTGCCGCGCCTATGCCGACGCCTGCCCCAGCGCCGACCGCGACGCCTACACCGATGTTCCTACCTCCGCGCATGCCGTATTGCCCCCGTCGCGTTCCGCGACATCATGCCTTTTCCAGATCGATGCCCTGGACGCCGCCGCGGTCGCCTTGAGCGGAGGGGGCGCCGCTCAATTCGTCAGGGTGGACGCGAGGAGACTCGAGCCCTCTGACCTCCACGACGTCACCACGGCGCTCCAACTAGCTGAGGTGCGCGCCCGCGGCGCAACCCGACCGCCGCTCAGGTTGCGATAGCGCCGGGCGTTTCGGCCGGTCGAGGGCGCTCATCCCGCCTTCAAGCAAAGCCAAGAATTCGCTTCGGATTCTCGATCAGGATGGTGTCGATCTGCTCTTGGTCGAAGCCTCGTTGCCGCATCATCGGCACCACATAGTTCAAGATGTGGGGAAAGCCCCAGCCACCGTAGCGAACCCGCGTCGACTTGCGGCAAATGTCGTGTGAGACCAGGATCTGCTCGAGGTGGCCCGCCTCCATCAGCGCCAGGATCTCGTAGATGCGCTGGGTGTCGTTGGGTATATCCATGTAATCGTCAGCGGTCCAGTAGGAGGGGAAGTGGCCCTCCCAACCGAAGACGTCGTATTCGAGGTAGCACCCGGTCCGCGCCAGTCGCAAGCGCTCCTCGGGAGTGCGCAGGCGGACGTCGATATGGCACATGATGACGCGGCTCAGATCGGCGCCGGCGGCGGAGATGATATCCACTATTTCGAAGGGTGCGGCGCGGTTGCGGCCCGGATGAATGCTGAGGCATGCGCCGGTGTGCTGCTGCGCCCGGGCGGCGGCGCGCAGCACCTTGCGCTCGTTGTCCTCCAGCGGCCAGGAACAGCCGATCTCGCCGACGATGCCGGCCTTGACGCCGCTGTCGCCGACGCCGATTTCGATGTCCCGGACAATCTCCGCAAAGACCTCGTCCTCGCTCTTCGCGGCAAGCTCGGGGGGATGACTCGGGGCGGTGTAATAGCCGGATCCCATGATGATGTTGAGCCCAGTGGAGCGGGCGATCCGCGCCAGGCCTTCCGGGTCGCGGCCGACGCCGTTGATGGTGCAGTCGACGATGCTGTTACCGCCCGCCATTTTGAAGAGCAGGGCTTCGTCTATGGCTTCGCGCTCGTCCAGCAGGCGCAGGTTGTCCAGATTCTCGAAGGAGTGGTAGCGCAACCAGCCCAGATTCTCGATGCCGACCGGCTCGTAGGCCCGCCCCCGCTGGCTCGCCGCGGCGGGCAGCGCAAAGGCGCAGGACAGATCGACGAGCAGGTGTTCGTGAGGCAAAGTAGTGCCCAGTTCGTCGCCGCATATCAAGCCCAGGACAGTCTGGACATTTCCAACACGTGAGGAATTGGCCATATCTGCGCGCCTCCGCTATGTGCCCGCGAACCTCGCGAAGCCGGCGCGAAGTACCGCCTTCATAGCCGACGTTTTCAGGCTCTTGGATCTGTCAAGGGTGGTGGGCGCGAGGGGACTCGAACCTCTGACCTCCACGATGTCAACGTGGCGCTCTAACCAGCTGAGCTACGCGCCCGCGGCGCCATCCGCCCGGCGGGTGCGCGTAGCATACTCCATCGCTCTGAAGCGACCCGGACGCGCACGGCGCATACTTGGGGCATCTGCGAACGGGATTCCGCACCCATGACCACCCGCGATTCGGTGCCGGTGTCGGTGGCCGACTTGCGGCGGCGGATTTCGGCCCTGCCGCGCTTTCGCCTCACCGATCTGCCCACGCCTTTCGAGGAGCTGACCAATCTGCGGCAGGCGATCGGCGGGCCGCGGGTCTTCATCAAACGCGACGACCTGACGCACAGCGCCCTGGGCGGCAACAAGAACCGCAAGTTCGAGTTCGAGGTGGCCGACGCCCTGCAGCAGGGCTGCGACGTGATCATGTGGGGCGGCGGCGTGCGCCAGTCCAACCATGCGCGCCAGTGCGCGGCGGCGGCGCGGAAGGCCGGACTGGACGTGGTGCTGGTGCTGAATCGCGGCATCCACGGCGACGACCGGCAGGGCAACCGGCTGCTCACGGAGCTGCTGGGCGCCGACGTCCGGCAGGTGGACAGCGACGAGATGTTCGGCGTCGAGGGGGAGATGGAGCGGGTCGAGCAAGAGCTGCGGGCCCAGGGCCGCCGTCCCTACGTCGTCGGCTACGGGCCGCTCACTGCCGTTGGCTACGTCGAGTGCCTGATCGAAACGGTGGAGCAGGCGGCCGAGCGCGGCGTCTCCCTCAGCCACGTCTACGTCGCGTCCGGCGGCGGCACGCAGGCTGGTCTGGAGCTTGGGGTGCGGGCGCTTGGCCTGGACCTTCAGATCCGGGGCTTCACGCCGCTGCGAGTGCCCGGCGGCCGCGCGCCCGAGCAGGCCCGGATGGCGAATATGACGGCGGAGTTTCTGGGTCTGGACCTAACCATCGATCCGGCCGAGATTTCGAACACGGACGCCTACATGGGGCCAAGATACGCCGGGGCGACGCCCGAGGGCATCGAGGCGATCAAGCTGCTGGCGCGCACGGAGGGCGTGTTCCTGGAGCCGGTCTACACGGCCAAGGCGTTCGCCGCACTGCTGGACGACATGCGGAGCGGCGCGCTCAGCGCGGAGGATGCCGTGGCGTTCATGCACACCGGCGGCACGCCGTTGATCTTCGCCTACGCGGAGGAGCTCAGCGCCGGCTAGTCGGTCGCTCTGCGATTCGGATGCGTCACGGCGGCCCGTCTCCGGGGTGAAGACGCGCAGGCCATTGGTACGGCCGCCGGTGAGTTGGGGGTGGATTCCCGCTCCCCGCCTGCGCGGGGAC
Source organism: Chloroflexota bacterium (assembly GCA_022821905.1). Lineage (GTDB taxonomy): Bacteria > Chloroflexota > UBA11872 > UBA11872 > UBA11872 > JAJECS01. The sequence continues at coordinate 119,998 of JAJECS010000022.1, forward strand.
AGGCTCCGCGGGAATGACGGTGTGGGCGTCATCGGGGCCGTCGTTCCCGCGACGGCGGGAACCTACCCCACCGTCACCACCGCGCCAGCGAGACCCGAGCGTCGCCCCACTCGTGGCGCAGAGCCTCAGCGTTGGATGGATTCCCGCCTCCGGAGACCTTTGCATTAATCGAGGAGCGGGGCGGACCATGGGGTGTCGCCAGGCGGAGGATTGAGGAGCGGGCGTATGCACCGGGATATGGGCCGACCGTCGTTCGCGGAAGCGATGGTGTCGGAGTCCCTCGGCCATAACCAGCGGCTGGAGCGCATCGACGACGCGGTGGACTGGGAGCGGCTCGGGCGGGTGGTGGCCGGGGTGCATGCCGCCCCACGCGGGCGGCCCAGCTATCCGCCGCTGCTGATGGTGAAGGCGCTGCTGCTCCAGCAGTGGTACCGCCTCTCGGACCCGCAGTTGGAAGAGGCGCTGGGCGACCGGCTCTCCTTCCGGCGCTTCGTGGGGCTGGGCCTGGAGGACGCCACGCCGGACCACTCGACCATCAGCCGCTTTCGGCAGGCGTTGGAGGTCCAGGAGCTGAGCGCCCCCTTGTTTACGGAGCTGGCGGCGCAACTGGACGCGCAGGGGCTGGTGCTGAAGGAAGGCACGCTGCTGGACGCCACGCTGGTGGCGGCCCAGGTGCGCCGCCCGCCGCTGGCGGCGGGGCGGGGCGCGGCGAGCACGACCGATCCCGAGGCGGCGTGGACCCAGACGGGGCGGGGCGCCCGCTCGCACTTCGGCTACAAGGTGCATCTGGGGGTGGATGAGACCACGCTGCTGGTGCGGCGGGCGGTGTTGACCCCCGCCAACGTCTACGAGAGCGAGGTGGCCGACACCTTGGTGAGCGGGGATGAACGGGCGGTGTACGGCGACCGGGCGTATGAGTCCAAGCGGCGGCGGCAGTGGTTGCGGGAGTTGGGCATCGCGGATCGGATCATGCATCGGGCGAATAAGCATCAGCCGGTGTTGCCCGACTGGCAGCGGCAGCGCAACGCCTGGATTGCTCCCCGCCGGGCGTGGGTGGAGAAGGTCTTCGGCACCCTCAAGCGCAGCTATGGCTACCAGCGGGTGCGCTACCGCGGGGTGGGGCGCAACACGGTGGAGCTGTGGTTCAAGCTCATGGCCTACAACCTGCGCAAAGCGGACACCTTGGCCTGGGCCGCGGGTTGACCGCGGGACCCGTGCGCCTCGCGCGGGGTCCCGC
>JAJECS010000017.1 GCA_022821905.1 Chloroflexota bacterium
CTGCCCTGAGCATTGGCCGGCGGGGGGACGCTTCGAGCGCAAGGCCTGCCATCCGGCAGCCGCTGAATGACTGAGTCACCCCCGCCGGGTGCTCGGGACCCTAGCAAGCCCCGCCCCTACATTGGACACACAGGAATGACAGGTAGGGGCGCCCCAGACCGACTAGCTCTCCTCCCGCTCGGCCACTTCGACTTTCCCCTCGCGGACGCGCACTTCGTAGGTCTGGATGCGCTGGCCCCAGGGGGGCCTGATCAGCCAGCCGTCCGTCACGTCGTAGGTCCAGGCGTGGAGGGGACAGGTGAGCTGGCAGCCGACCAGGTAGCCCGCGCCCAGCGGGCCGCCCGCGTGCTCGCACACGCCCTGGATGCCGTGGTACTCGCCGTCGACGTTGGCGATCACCACCTCCGACCAGTCCACCATCACGGTGACCATGGCGCCGGGAGGCGGCAGGATGCTCTCGTCGCCGACCGCGTGAAACTTCATCGCTGCCGCGGCTACGCCAGGTCGCGCCGCAGGACCGTCACGTCGACGGCGCGGTCGCCGCACTGCAGGTGGCGCGACAGGGTCGACTCGGTCGAAAAGCCCACCGCCGCCAGCGCGGCAGCCCGGCTCTCGCCGGAGGCATAGGCCCGCACGGTGCGCACGCCGGCCTCGCGGCCCTCGGCCAGCACCGCGCCCAGGAAGGACGAGAACTCGCCGCCGTAGGCCGGATGGCACAGCACCTCCAGGGTTGCGCTGCCGTCCAGCGGCGCGGCGGTCGCCGTGAAGAGGCCGGCGGCGGCCACGAGGCGGTCGCGGCGGGTCACCAGCACCTTGAACCGATTCGCCGGGTGCGTCTCGCGCCGCAGCATGGAGCTGACGAACGGTCGCAAGCACGACCCCGACTGCACTTCCGGCGGGTCGTAGAAGATTGCCTCGGTGAAGTCGCGGATGCGCCAGTCCCGCGGTTCCGGCGACAGCATCAGCGCCGGGTAGCCGCCGATATCGCCGAAGGATGCATTGCGCGCCAGCGGCGCCAAGCCGTCATGCGCGAAGTAGTCGTCGTCGAACGTCTCCGGGTCGCTCCCGGGGCGCAGCGCGCGCATGGCGATGCCGTTGTAGCGGCGGTAGCCGTGTTTCTCGTAGACGTGGGCCGCGTCCGGCGCCACCGTGCCCAGGTAGATCACGAGGCCGCCGTCCGCCCAGAAGCGCTCCACCGACAGCCTGGTCAGCGTCTGCGCCACGCCCTTGCCGCGATGGGCCGGGTCGGTGCGCACGAAGCCGTAGCCGCCAACCTCGCGCGTGTTGCGGCTGGTGCCGTGCCACACCGTGCCCACGATCTCGCCGTCGATGCGCCCGACGATCAAGACGTCGTGCAGGGAGTCGTCGGTCGCACCACGGAGGGCGCGCGCCACGAGCTCGTTCTCACCCGGAGACGTCCATGGGTCGAAGGGCTGAACGATGAACCACCACAGCTCGCGATTTGCGGCGGTGTCGCCGCGGCCCTCACCGGGACCGAGCGTGGTGACGTCGAGTCGCTCGCCGGTCTTGAGGATGTGCGTGGATTCCATGTCGGCGACCCGGTCCCGATCTCTCCGAGAGCGATGCCACAATAGCGCCTTTACGGGCCACCAGTTGGAGGGGCGCATGTCGATCGAGGGACGGGCGGCAATCATCACCGGCGGCGGGACGGGCGTGGGCCGAGCCACCGCGCTGGGCCTGGCGCGGCTGGGCGTGAGCGTCGCCGTCAACTATTCCCGCTCGGCGGACGAGGCCGCCGCCACCGCCCGGGACTGTGAGGCCGAAGGCGTGGAGGCCGTGGCGCTGCAGGCCGACGTGGCGTCCAACGCCTCGGTCGTCGCCATGGTGGAGCAGGCAGCGGCCGCGCTGGGCCGCGTCGACTACCTGGTGAACAGCGCCGGGACCACCGTGTTCGTGGACCACCCGGATCTGGACGGGCTCACCGAGGCGGCCTGGCAGCGCGTGATGGGCGTGAATCTGGTGGGCGCGTTCTACGCCACGCGCGCCTGCGCGCCGCACATGCGGGCCGCCGGCGCGGGCGCCGTGGTCAACGTGTCATCGGTGGCGGGAATCACCGGCGCCGGCAGCTCGATTCCCTACGCCGCGTCCAAGGGCGCGCTCAACACCATGACCAGGTCGCTGGCGCGCGCTCTGGCGCCTGAGGTGCGCGTCAACGCGGTGGCGCCGGGAATTATCGACACGCGCTGGGTCGACGACCGGCGCGAGTTCCTGGACGCGGCGGTTGAGAAGACGCCCCTGCAGCGCGCCGCCGTCGCCGAGGACATCGCCGAGTCGGTGATCCACCTGCTGCAATCCACCTTCACCACCGGCGAGGTGCTGGTGATCGACGGCGGGATTTCGCTCTAGCCCCGAGTCCCGCAAATGAAACGAGCGCTCCGGCCGAAGCCGGAGCGCTCGCGGATCACCGCGATTCGAGCGCTACGCCGCGAGCGACGTCTCACCCACCGGCACGTGACCCGTGCCGTGACACTGGGAACATGAGCGCCAGAACGCTGCACCGGCGTAGCTCGCGCGCGCAAGCGGACGCCCGCCTCCGTCATAGCGGCGAAATCCACGGCCGACGCAACGCGGGCAGATGTGCTCGCCCGAGCGGGCAGAGATGGTCGCTCGTGGACCAACGTAGTGGGTCATGCGTTCCCCCTTCCTCGCGGGAATGCCTCAGGTCAACATTGACCTGACTGCGCACGTGTGCCGTGCGCTGTCTGATAGTACCGCGCAATGCCCGCGGGTCAAGACTCCAAGGCCTCCTCAGGTAGGGAAACGCACCGATCCGGCCGCCGGGGTCGCGTTCTAGATTTCTCACTTCGAGTGATAGACTTGCCCACTGCCCCAGCCGGGAGCGATCTCGGCTGGCAGCGGGGCCCCCTTCAGAGGGGGCTTCGCCTATTTAGGACAGTTTTCCTGGCCAGGGTCAACGTCTACGTCGACGGCTTCAACCTGTACTACGGTGCGGTGAAAGGCACGTCCTTCCGCTGGCTGGACCTGCGGAAGTTGAGTGAGCGAATCCTCAAGCCCGGGTCTCGTATCAACCGGATCCGCTACTTCACCGCTTTGGTGGATGGGCGCAAAGACCCTGCGACTCCGCACAGGCAGCAGACTTATCTGCGTGCGCTCGGCACGATTCCAGGCTTGACCGTCCACTACGGATCGTTCACCACCCACGTCAAGACCCTGCCATTGGAGTCTGGTGGTGGGATGGCGAGAGTGCTCAAGACTGACGAAAAGGGATCCGACGTCAACTTGGCGTCGCACCTGCTCCTGGACGCATTTGCCGGCGAATTCGAGACCGCGCTGGTCGTGTCAAACGACAGCGATCTTGCGTTTCCCATTCATGCCGTTCGGAAACGGCTCGGACTCACCGTAGGTGTGGCGTGTCCGGTGGCCAATGAATCCCGACCGTCTCGCCTGCTCGTGGCGGCGGCCGACTTCAGGTTCCATCTCACGCGGAAGCGCCGGAAGCTGCTGCGTGACAGTCAATTCCCCGAGCGACTTGTCGACTCAACTGGCCAGGAGATTCGCAAGCCGGCGGACTGGTAGCAGCCCTCAGATCGCCAGTGCGCCCCGCTTGTGCTCGCTGGTGACGGCGCGGCCACTGGTGGTGAACGACTGGCCGCAGCCGCAGGCGCTCTGCGCGTTGGGATTGAGCAGCTTGAAGCCGCCGTCGATCAGCGCGTCGCTGTAGTCGAGCGTCGAGCCTCGCAGTAGTCCGACGCTGGCGGGGTCCACGATGACCGTGATGCCGTGCGCGTCGATGGACATGTCGCCGTCGCGCGGTCCGGGCTCGATCCCCATGGCGTAGCGGAAGTCGCCGCAGCCCGAATCGGGCACCACGCGGACCCGCAGCACGGCCTCGGGCTTCTTGCGCTTGGCGCGCATGCGCTCGAACTGCGCGGCTGCCGACGCGGTGATCGCCAGCACGGGCGCGTTGGCGGCCATTGGCAGCGAATCCATCATCCCGCGCGTCTCCCGGAACCTTGGCTCATCGGAAGTCTACGCCATCGACACCGCGGCGGCGGCATCGGTCTTGCGCCGCAGCTGCGCCACCGCCTCGGCAATGATGTCCACGGCGTGCCGCATGTGGGCGTCGGTGTTCGAGCGTCCCGTGGTGAGCCGCAGGCTGCTGCGGGCGATGTCCGCCGGTATGCCCATGGCCAGCAGCACGTGGGACGGCTCCAGCGACGCCGAGGTGCAGGCGGAGCCGCTGGAGGCCGCGATCCCCGCCGCGTCCAGCCGCAGCAGCAGCGCCTCGCTGTCCACGCCCTCGATCACGAAGCTGGCGGAATTTGGCAGGCGGCGCTCGGCCGGCCCGGTCAGGCGGACCTGAGGAAGCCCCGTCAGCCCGTCGATGAGAATGCCCGAGAGGCGGGCGTTTGCGGCGTTGCCGGCCGCGCGCTCGGCGTCCGCGCGGGTGAGGGCCGCCGCGAAGCCGACCGCGCCGGCCACATTCTCGGTACCCGCGCGGCGATTGCGCTCCTGCGAGCCGCCCACGATCTGCGGCGCCACCCGCACGCCGCGCCGGACGTATAGCGCGCCCACGCCCTTTGGTCCGTACACCTTGTGCGCCGTCAACGAGAGCAGGTCCACGTCCAGCTCCGGCGTGGCCAGGCTCAGGCTGCCGGCGGCCTGCACGGCGTCCGTATGCACCAGGGCCGGGTGGTCCGCCAGCGCCGCGGCGATCTCGGCCACGGGCTGCACCGTGCCCACCTCGTTATTGGCGTACATCACCGACACCAGCGCCGTGTCGTCGCGCACGGCGGCGAGCACGTCGGCGGGATCGACCCGACCATCGGCGCCCACTGGCAGGTAGGTGGCCGCGAAGCCGTGCCGCCGCTCGAGCTGCTGCACGGTATGCAGCACCGCGTGGTGCTCCACGGCGCTCGTCACCAGGTGGCGTCGGCCCTCGTCGTGCGCACGCCAGGCCACGCCGCGGATGGCGAGGTTGGCGGCCTCGCTCCCGCTGCCGGTGAAGACGACCTCCGCCGCGTCGCAGGCCAGCACCGCGGCCACGTCCTCGCGGGCGTCGTCGAGCGCGGCGCGCGCCTCGCGGCCCTCCAGATAGAGGCTGCTGGCATTGCCCGCGTGCGCCGATAGGTAGGGCAGCATGGCGGCCATGACGTCGGGATCGACCGGCGTGGTGGCCGCGTGGTCGAGGTAGATTCGCCTGGCGCCGTCTATACCGCGGCGGCCGTCCTCATCGGCGGATGGCATAGCAGCATGCCTGGTCGCCCTTCGGCGAAACCACCAACTGCTCGACGTCGGCTTGCACCAGCTTGCGGATGAAGCGCAACTCGGATTCGCAGGCGGCGGTGCACCCCTCGGCCACGCGCGAGACCGGGCAGTTGTGCTCACGCAGGCGGTAGCCGTCGTCCGTGGCCTCGAGCTCGACCATGTAGCCGCACTCGTCCAGGATGCGGGCCACCTCGTGCACGCGGAGATCGAACGATAGGCCGCGGACGCGGGGAATGTATCTGTCGAGCTGCCGTCGTTCGTGCCGCTCCAGAACGGCGTTCAATAGGGACTCGCCGCCCAACTCCAGCACCGCGTCCACCATGCAGGAGGCGAGGTCGTCGTAGGTACGCTCGAAAGTCTCGTGGCCCTTGGCCGTCAGGTGATAGCGATAGCGGGGCCGACCGGGCCGTCCGCGGACGGGGTTCGCGGTGACCAGGCCGTCGGCCGTGAGGCTCTCCAGGTGCGGTCGGACGGCGGACGTACCGGTCCCCACGCAGTCGGCGATATCGGGCGCAAACATGGCCCCGCCGACCTTCAGTGCCCGCAGAATTTCGTCGCGGGGGCTCACCGTGCGCAAATGGCAGGCCCCAGGGATGTGATGGCGTCAGTCGAAGCTACCACCGCTGCTAGGGGGCAAACAACCGAAATTCACGATTCGAAGGTGAGGATTTGCACAGTTTGTGCAGAAGAATCTGTAAAAACATGTAAAATGCCCTTGTGAAATAGCCGGTGTTCGCATGTTTGCGGACACCTGACGTGAACCGAGGAACCCCCGGTGGCACCCGCGACTGACGCGATGGCCTCTCCCGTCCCGAACGCTTGGGAAGACGCTCTCTCGCAGCTCGAGCCGCGTGACAGCACGGCCGGCGATGAGGCGTCGTCGGGCGGCGGTGGGGGTTGGGCGTCCGAGCCGAGCCCGGTTCCCCAACCCGGCGTCGGCGCGTCAATCGAAGACACGCTGCGCCTCTATCTCAATGAGATCAATCGGGTGCCGTTGCTCACGGCCGCCGAGGAAGTGGCGCTGGCCAAGCGCGTCGAGGCCGGCGACGACGCCGCCCGCGCCCACCTGACCCGCGCGAACCTGCGCCTGGTCGTCAACGTGGCCAAGCGCTACGCCACGGGCGGTCTGCCGCTGCTCGATTTGATTCAAGAGGGCAACCTGGGCCTGATGCAGGCCGTCGAACGCTTCGACTGGCGCCGCGGCTTCAAGTTCAGCACCTACGCCACGTGGTGGATTCGGCAGGCGATCACGCGGTCGCTGTCCAACGACTCCCGCACCGTGCGCTTGCCGGTGCATGTGGTCGAGACGCTGCGCAAGATCCGCCGGATCGCGCCGGACCTGGCCACGCAGCTGGAGCGCAACCCCACGGCGGAGGAGCTGGGCGACGTGCTGAAGCTCGATCCCACTCGAATCGTCGAGATCGTGCGCGCCGGACGCTCCCCCATGTCGCTGGAACAGCCCGTGGGCGAAGACGGCGAGGAGCCGCTGTCGGACTTCGTGGAGGATCCCGAGCCCGAGGCGCCGGACGGGCGCCTGCTCGTGGAGTCGCTCAGCGACGACGTCGACCGCGCCTTGACGATCCTGCCCGACCGCGAGCGCACCATCCTGACGCTGCGCTTCGGTCTGGACGGCAACGAGCCCTGGACGCTCGACGAGATCGGCGCCCACTTCGGGCTCACGCGCGAGCGCATTCGCCAGCTGCAAGTCGAAGCGCTGCGCAAGCTCCAGCGCTCGCAGGCCGCGCGCCCGCTGCGGGAATACCTGGCGAGCTAAGCGGCCTCTGCGAGGATCGTTCCCCCGGACAAGCACCTAGCCTACGCCGTTCCAACGGTTGGCGGGGAGTGTGTCCGTGGCGGTCAGGAAATTGAATACTGCCTATACTCGACATAGTCTCCCGCCCCCGCGGACGGCTTAGCGGGAACGTCGCTCGGAGTGTGAGGGGAGGGCCAACTCATGGCGAAGCTGTCTGAGGAGATTGCCGCCTACGAGCGCATGCGCGATGTACTTGAAACTGATCACTTCGGCCAGTGGGTCGTTATTCATGATGAAGAGGTGTTCGGAACGTACGACGACTTCCAAGAGGCAGCTGACATCGCCGTGCGGAACTTTGGGCGCGGACCGTTCTTGCTTCGCCGGATTGGCGAGCCGCCGTTAACGCTGCCGGCGTCGGTTCTCTATCACCCGGTCAATGCCGACAGCTAGTTGCGGATTTCCTAGTCGACCAGAATTCCTGCTCGGTTCCGGACCGACACTCGGTGTTCAGATTGGCTTCGATTCATCCTACCGCCCAAACGGACCGTCGCCGTCTCTGGAATCGTCGGTCTATTTGGCCCTTGTTGATACGGGAGCGGTTGAGAGTTGTATTGACGCTGGCCTCGCTCTCCAGCTGGGTCTGCCAATCGTTGATCGGAGGCTGATGAGTGGCGTCAGCGGGCCCAGCGAGTTCAATGTGCATGTCGCACAAATCCATGTCCCGATCCTGCCGTACACAATATATGGCCGGTTCGCGGGTGTTCATCTCGCGGCTGGCGGACAACCCCACCAAGCGCTGCTCGGCCGTACGTTCCTGCAACACTTTCTGCTGAGTTACGACGGCCGCACAGGTGATGTGATGGTGAGCAACGACTAGGGACTGCGACCACGGACCGACACGGTGAAGTGCGCGGCAATCTCCGGCGCCGACAGCCTCAGGTGATCTCCAGCATGCGCTCGATTGCCCGTCGGGCACGCGCGCGCACGCTTGGCTCCACCTCGATCTGGTAGCGATTCTCCCGCAGGGACGCCAGCACTTCCTCGAGCGTGATCTCGTTCATGTGAGGGCAGCGCACCGAGCAGAGGCGGACCATTTCCTTGTCGTGCGCCTCGGCGGCGATGTTGTCGCCCATGCTGCACTCGGTCAGCAGCAGGTAGCGGGGCGCGTCGGTCTCGGTCACGTAGCGGGACATGGCGCCGGTCGATCCCGAGAAGTCGGATGCCGCCACGACCTCAGGGCTGCACTCCGGGTGCGCCAGCACCACCACGTCGGGAAACTGCGCCCGCACGTCGCGGATGTCCTGCACCGTGAACTGCTCGTGGACCTCGCACCGTCCATGCCAGCCCACAATTTCGTAGCGCAGGCCGTTGGACTCGTCCGCTGCGCGGCGCTCCTGGGGCACCGGCTGCGCGCTGGGAAACACGATCTGCTTGGACGAAGACGCCGCCACGTTGCGGGCCAGGTATTCGTCGGGCAGGAAGATCACCTGCTCCGCGTCCAGCGACTCCACCACCTGTGCCGCGTTGCTGGAGGTGCAACAGACGTCGGACTCCGCCTTCACGTCGGCGTAGGTGTTCACGTAGGTCACCACCGGCGTGCCCGGATAGCGGCGGCGCAGCTCGCGCACGTCCGCCGCCGTGATGGAGGCGGCCAGCGAGCATCCGGCGCGCTGGGCCGGGAGCAGCACCGTGCGATCGGGGTTGAGGATCTTGGCTGTCTCGGCCATGAACCGGACGCCGCAAAAGACGATGGGGTCGGCCTCGGTGGTGGCGGCGATGCGGCTGAGCTCCAGCGAGTCCCCGGTGTAGTCGCACACGGAGTGGAACAGCGCCGGCTCCATGTAGTTGTGGCCCAGGATCACGGCGCCGCGCTCACGCTTGAGTCGATTGATGCGGTAAGCCAGCTCGGCCTTGAGCGCCAGCTCCGGCTCGGGCACCACGTCGGCAAGCTTGGACCGAAGGTCGCGGTAGGTGTCCTCGATGGAGGGAGTTTCGACAGTCATGGCATTCGGCGCCGCGCCCGCTGCGGCGGATCCGCCGGCTGGGACTGATCGCCGGCGACGCACGGGCGTTCGGACGATGGGCTCTGCCGAGCCGAAGTGGTTAGAGATTCTCGCACGCGCCGCGCCGAGATACGAAATCGCGCGAGAAAACTCCTTCCCCCTGCAAGGGGGAAGGTTGGGATGGGGGTCGACGCCTACCGGCCACGGGGATGCATCGCCCCGCCGCTCAGTCCCGCTAGTCGAACAAATCCAGCAAGGCCAGGTAGCTCGCGTCCAGCCGGCGCGTGCGGCCGGCGACATCGGCCAAGGGCACCGGCACGATGCGGTTGCGCTGCAGGGCGGTGAGCATGCCGTGGTGGCCCGATGCCAGGGAGTCGACCGCCGCAACTCCGCAGCGCGTGCCCAGGACGCGGTCGAACGGCGTGGGCGGTCCACCGCGCTGCGTATAGCCCAGGACCACCGCGGGAACGCTGCGTCCCAGGGCGCGCTCCAGCGCACCGGCGGCCGCGTGGCCCAAGCCGCGCGCCGAGAGCTGCACGTGGCCAAACTCGTCGGAGGCGTGGGCCTCCGCCGGATCGACCTCGAGGTCAACGATCTCGGCGCCCTCGGCCACCACGATCACGCTGAACGGCAAGTCGCGGGCGGCGCGGCATTCCACGTGCGACACCAGGGTTGCAAGCTCGATGGGCCGCTCGGGTACCGCGATGTAGTCGGCCCGGCCTGCCAGGCCGCCTGCGGCCGCCAGCCAGCCGGCGTCCCGGCCCATGGTCTCCACCACCACCACACGTCGATGCGAAACGGCAGTGGTCCGGACCCGGCCCACGGCGTTGGAGACGGTGGTGACAGCGGTGTCGAAGCCGATGCACACGTCGGTTTCCGGGACGTCGTTGTCGATCGTCTTGGGAATGCCCACGACGGCGTCGCCCTCTGCGGCCATGGCGCCCGCGACGGAGAGCGTGTCATCCCCGCCGATGACCACCAGCCCGTGCAACTCGAGGTCGTCGAACACCGCACGGGCCTTGGCGAACGACGCCGGATCGCGCAGCGGGTTTGTGCGCGATGAGCCCAGCATCGTGCCGCCCTCGGCCAGCATGGGGTCCGTGGCCTCGATCGTCAGCGGCTCGGCCTCGCCCGCGAGCACGCCGGCCCATCCCTCGCGGAAGCCGAGCGCGGTCCAGCCGTGGCGCACCGCCTGGCGCACCACGCCGCGTATGGCGGCGTTGAGCCCCGGACAGTCGCCACCGCCGGTCAGGACGCCGATGTGCATGGCGCGTCGCCTGGACCCAGGCTCAGTCTTGAGAGTGCCGCCCCAGAGTACCGCCGACGGGGTGGGTGCTGGGTCGCTTTGACCCAGAAGAGCTAACGGTGCGTATTGCAGCCGACCGTTGCGCGGTGCGCGACGCTCGCAAGCCTTGTGACCTTACGGCAACGCCGACTACGAATCGGCTGTCACAGTCGCGTTGTCAGCGGAATCAGCCGTGTAAGTCGATGAGTCGGCGAAGTCCGTCTACCCCGATACCAGTCTGTTTCGGCCCGAGGATCTCGCGTAGGGTGCCGCGTGGGATCGGCTTATTCCGCTTGTGTTTCTTGGTCGGAATGACCGTGACCCGGGTTTCAGGTCTACCGTCTACAAGAAAGGACTATCGATAGACGGCACCGTGCTTTGATGCTCGACTCTTGTGCCAGCCGTCGCGATCTAGCAACCGCTCCAGCATGGCGCAGGTTATCGCGGGGAGCCCCGCACGGCTGGCGACGGCTCAATCCCGCTATGCCGTGGCCAAGGCTGCCGTCGACTGCGGTGAGTCGATCTGCATTGAGAGTATTTGCGTGAACAATGGGGCATCGCGGCTGATTGGCACGGGCCGCTCGACTTCCTGCGGCACTGAGTCCTCGTAGACCTTAATTCCGCGTGCCTCGAAAAACCGCTCGCGTTCGCCGACATCTTCCAGCCCGTTAAGGTGGAGAACGACGAGATCGATCAGTTCTTCGTGAACTTCGTCAACGGATTCCCCGAATGTGGCCGTTCCCAGCTCCACACAACGGCCAACCCACTGCTCGCCCTCGCGCTGGATTTCCACGGTCAGAATGACAAGTTTGTCTCCCGCCATCTCGGTCTCCCAATGGCCAGCAGCTGATGCCAGGCCGCTGGGCGGCCAAGCGTACACCAGGGTAGATCAAGCGTCGGTGACCAAAAGACCTGCGCCAGGGTCGTGGTTTCAGGTGGAAAATACTCAGCCGCGCGCCGGCACCGTGCGAATCGCTACCATGACCTCGATACGGCCAGCCCCAAGCATTCGAGGTGCCGTGGATACTCTTACGGCGCTGCGCGATCGGCGCAGCATCAACGCCCTGACGGCGGACGTGCCGTCGCCGGCCGCCATTCAACGGCTGATCGACGTGGCCGTCTGGGCGCCCAACCATCGCATGACCGAACCCTGGCGGTTCCACGTTCTCGCCGGGGACGCGCGCCGGACGGTCGGCGAGGCCATCAGCGACGGTTTGCGCGACGAGCTCGACGCCAACGATCCGATCGCCGCCGGCGAGATCAAGGGCGCCCGCGCCAAGCTCACGCGCGCGCCGGTCGTCATCGTCGTCAGCCACCCGCGCGCCGACGACCCGGTGATGGACCTGGAGGACTACGCCGCCTGCTGCTGCGCGGTGCAGAACATGCTGCTGGCGGCCCACGCCGAAGGCCTGGCCGCCAAGTGGCGAACCGGCGCCATGTGCGACTACGTCGCCAGCCGGAAGGCGCTTGGCATCGGCGACACGGACCGGCTCGTCGGGTTCATCTATCTCGGCTATCCGTCGCCCAACGCGCCACCCGACACGCGGGAGCGGACGACGCCTGACGTCGCCTGGCTTGGTTGGGACTGACGTCGGTGACTGACGCCACGGACTTGTGGCGATTCACCCTGGTCGAGATCGGTGAGCGCATTGCCAGCGGCGAGGTCAGCCCGGTCGAGGTGACTCGCGCCTGTCTGGCGCGCACCGAGCGGCTGAGCCCGGCGCTCAACGCGACCACCACGATCCTCGGCGAGCAGGCGCTGGAGGCCGCGCGTCAAGCCGAACGCGAGATCGTCGGGGGGACGTATCGCGGGCCGTTGCACGGCGTCCCGATCGGCATCAAGGACTTGGCCGACGTGGCGGGAGCGCCGACCACGGTTGGCTCGCACGTCTTCGACGGCCACATCGCCGAGCGGGACAGCACCCTGGTGCGCCAGCTCAAGCGGGCCGGCGCGGTCATCATCGCCAAGCTGAACTGCGACGAGATGGCCCTGCACCCGACCGGCGCGATCTCCCAGTTTGGACCGGGCCTCAACCCGTGGGACACGTCGCGCGCCAGCGGCGGATCGAGCAGCGGGTCCGGCGTCGCGGTGGCGGCGGGCATGATGTTCGCCGCGCTCGGATCGGACACGGGCGGGTCCATTCGCATTCCGGCCGCCGCCTGCGGCGTGGTCGGCATCAAGCCCACGTACGGCCGCGTGAGCCTCGACGGCGTGCGGCAACTGGCCCCGACCTTCGACACGCCGGGACCGATGGCCCGCACCACCCTGGACGCGGTGCTGATGCTGCGCGCCATGGTGGACCCGGGCGATGAGGCGCGCATCGGCGAGGCCAACAGCCTCACGCACCTCGCTCCCGACGCGGACGCCGACCTCGACGGCCTGCGCCTCGGCGTGCCGTCGAGCTATTTCTTCGAGGAAATCGACCCCGAGATCGAGCGCATCGTGCGAGGCGCCATCGACGCGTTGGCCCGGCTGGGCGCCGAGTTGGTGGCCGTCGAGCTGTCGTCGCTGCCGCAGGTGATCGAGTCCCATTGGGGCATCATGATTCTCGAATCCCACGCCTCGATCTCGGCGGCGACGGGCGGTGACCTGTCCCTGGTCGGCGAAGCCGTGCGGGAGCGCCTCGCGGCCGGTCTAGAGTTTCTAGATCTGGACCCCCGAGACTCCGCCGTGACGCTCGGACGCCTGCGGGCCATGCGCGACGACGCGATGGCCGACTACCGGCGTGCCACGAGCCAGGTGGACGCCCTGGTGACGCCTGCCATTCCGCGCTCGCCCGTGCCGATCGCGCAGGCGCTCACCGACTTCACCTGGATGGGTCGCTATACGCGGTGCTTCAACGGCACGCACGAGCCGGTGGTGTGTTTGCCCTGCGGCCGTGGGTCCGACGGCATGCCGGTGGGGATGCAAATCGTCGCCGCCAAGTACCGCGAACGCACCGCGGTGCGCATTGCGCTGGCCTACGAGCGCAGCGGCGACGCGCCGGTACTCGGGTGGCCGCCCGAGCCTCCGCTCCAGTGAATCAAGGCCGGTCCCCTCTCGCTGGATGAGACCTTTGCGAACTCCAGCCGGGCTTGGGGATAACCGGGCGCATCCTGTCCGCCCCCAGATTCAATGAAGGGTGGATTCCCGCCTTCGCGGGAATGACGGAAGGGTTACGCAACGGGCTCTTGATGGGCGAGGACTAGAGCCTGCCCCGTACTTGATACGGGGGTGAGGGTGACGCCCGGCGCGCCCGCGAGCTAGTCCTTGGCCGCGGTGCGGACGGCGGTGCCGTAGGCCAGCAGCTCGGCCACGCCCTGCATCACGTCGGCGGCGTTGTAGCGCACGCCCACGATGGCGTCGGCGCCCAGCGACTCGGCGTGGGCGACCATGCGCTCCACCGCCTCGTGGCGGGCCTGCGCCAGCAGCTCCGCGTACTCGCGTACCTCGCCGCCCCTGATGCTGCGAAGCCCAGCCATGACGTCGCGGCCGATGCCGCGCGCCCGCACGCTGTTGCCCTGCACGATCCCCAGGGTCTCGGTGATCTCCCGGCCCGAAATCTCCAACGTGGTCACCACGATCATTCCGTCACCTCCGATGCGTTCCGGTCGGCGTCCGATCCGCCGGCAACTGTTTCCAACACGTTCAGCGTCCGCAGCACATCGTCCCACCGCAGCTCGGCGGCCCGCGCCACGATCTCGGGGCGCTGTGGGAGTCCGTGCAGCGGTCCAGGCTTTTCGACTTTCAGGCCGGCGACCAGGGTCCCGAAGCGCGCGCAGGTCGTCAGGCCCGCGCCCGCCAGGCGCCCCGCCAGGAATCCGCCGACGAATGCGTCGCCGGCCCCCTGCGGTCCCTGAATGCGCCGCGCCACGTGCGGCAGCCGCACGGTTTCATCCGCCGTGGCCGCGAACGCGCCGTCCTCCGCCATCGTGACCGCCACAATCTCCGCCCCCTGGTCCAAAAAGTAGCGCGCCGCGTCCTCGGGGTCGCGAAGGCCCGCCACGGCCAACGACTCATCCGGCGCGCCGCAAAAGACGAGGTTTGCGTCCGGCAGGACCTCGTGCATCGCTTCCGCCGCGGCCTCTCCGGACCAGATTTGCGGGCGAAAGTTGATATCCAGCGAAACCAGGATGCCGTGATCGCGGGCGCGCTCGGCCAGGCGCCGGGTCGCGGCCCGCGACGACGCCGATATGGCCTGCGAGATGCCGCTCAAGTGCACCAGCCGCACGCCGTCCAGGTCCACCCGGTCCACGTCGGCGGGCGCGATGGTCGATGCCGCGCTGCCCTTCCGCCAGTACCAGATCTGGTAGCTGGCGTCGGCGGCGTGCTCGGCGACGTAAAGGCCGGTTGGGCCACCGCCGCGCCCCACGTAGCGCTGGTCGACCCCGAGGCCGGCCCAGTCTTCGAGCAGATAGTCGCCGAACGGATCGTCGCCGACCTTGGTAAGGATCGCGCACGGCAGGCCCAGCCGGCCCAGCGCAACGGCCACGTTGAGCACGTCGCCGGAGTTCGAGCGCTTGATCGTTTCCACACGCGACAGCGGCTTGGGACCGGCCAGCTCGACCATGACCTCGCCGGCCGCGATCACCGCCGGCGCTCTCCGGGGCATTAGCCCGGCGCTGCGACGCTAGGACGCCCGCGCACGGGCGCGTCGCTGCGGCAGGTGCAACGGTTGGTTGATCGCCTGCCACGCCGCCTCGGCCGAGGCTTCGGGGAACGTCGGGTGCGCGTGGATCGTCTCGCGCAGGTCGTCCAGCGTGGCATCAAGCTGCAGCGCCAGCGCGCCCTCGGCGATGATGTCGCTCGCCGCCGGACCGATCACGTGCATTCCCAGCAGCCGTCCATTCGCGGCGTCGGCCACCAGCTTCACGAAGCCGTCGGTGTCGCCAAATGCCCGGGCGCGGCCCAGCGCCTGGAAGGGGAAGCTCCCCACGATGACCTCGCCGTGCCGCTCGCGCGCGTCGGCCTCGGTGAGCCCCACGCTGGCGATCTCGGGATGGGTGAAGGTGCACGCCGGCACGACGTCGTCGTGGTAGACGGCCGAGCCGCCCATGACGTTCTCCGCCGCGACCACGCCCTGGTGCGAGGCCACGTGCGCCAGCAGCCGCTGACCCGTCACGTCGCCGATGGCGTAGATATCGGGATTGTTGGTGCGCATGGCGCCGTCCACGGGAATGCCCTGCGCGCTGTGCGTCACGCCCATGCGGTCGAGCCCCAGGTTCAGCGCGTTGGCCCGGCGCCCCGTGGCCATCAGCACGTGGGTGGCGTCCACCTCTGATGTCTCGTCATCACCTCGCAGGCTGACCCGCAGCCCGCCCTCGCGCTCGGCGATGGACTCGATGCGTGTGCCGTCGCGAACGGTCACGCCCTGCTGCACCAGGATCTTGCGCAGGGCCGCGCTCACGTCGGCGTCTTCGTTGGGGACCACCGTGGGGAGCATCTCGACCAGCGTGACCTCGCTCCCCAGGAGCGCAAACAGCGTGGCCCACTCGACGCCCACGGCGCCCGCGCCGGCCACCACGATCTGCGCGGGCGGCTCTTCCAGCTCGAACGCGCCGTCGCTGTCGATGACGCCCGGCAGGTCCGTGCCCGGAACCGGAGGCATCACCGACGACGAGCCGCTGGCGATGATCACCTTCGGCGCCATCACCAGGTCGCCGCGGTCGCCCATGTCCACTTCGACGACGCCCGCGCCCGCGAGCGTGCCGTAGCCGCGAATCACCGTGACTCCGGCGGCACTCAGCAGGCCGCCCACCCCGCGCACGAGCTGGCGCACAATGCGGTCCTTGCGCGCGCGCATGGCCGGATAGTCGGCCTCCACGCCCGATACGTTGACGCCGAAGGCGCCCGCATGGAGCGCGAGCTGGTAGACCTCGGCGCTGCGGAGGAGGGCTTTGGACGGAATGCAGCCCCGCAGCAGGCAGACGCCGCCAACCTCTTCGGCCTCGACCAGCGCGACGCTGGCCCCAAGCGCGGCGGCTCGAAGGGCCGCCACGTAGCCGCCCGGACCGCCGCCGAGCACGCACACATCCGCCGTTACGGGCATGGCATCGTCCGGGTCGTTAGAGCGGACCGCATTGTAGAAGGCGGGCGCGCTCGCTCAGGCCGCATGGGCGAAGGCCTCGCAGATTCCGCGGTAGATGCCCACGGCTGCCTCGAGCTCGTCCAGCTCGATCCATTCGTCGTTCGTGTGGGCCTGCGCGATGTCCCCCGGTCCCAGCACGACGGCCGGCAGCCCGCCGATGGACGCCAGCATGGACGCGTCGGTGGCATAGGCCACGGCGGCCAGGGTCGGGTCGCGACCGGCCTGCTCCAGCGCCTGCACGGTAGCCCGCACCACCGGCTCGTCGGCGCCGGTCTCCATGGGCGGGACGTGCACATAGGGCGCCTCCCGCTCGACGCGGAGTCCGGCGTCGGCGTCGCGAAGCCGGTCCAGTGAGCGGTCCAACTCGGCCAAAATCGCCTCCGGCTCCTCGCCGGGCAGCAGCCGGCGGTCGCAGTCGATCTGGCAGGCGTCCGGCACCACGTTGACGGCCTCGCCGCCCTCGATCACGCCCACGCTCCAGGTCGCCGGACCGAGGCGCGGATGCGACGACCGCGCCAGGCCCGGCTCGATGCACTCACGCATCGCGCCAATCACCGTCTGCATGTCGAAAATGGCGTTGCGGCCGCGTTCCGGCGTCGCGCTGTGCGCCGCCACGCCGGCGGTGCGCACGCGCCAGCGCAGCACGCCCTTGTGGGCCACGATGGGCTGCAGGTTGGTCGGCTCGCCCACGATCACCGCGTCCACGGCGGGCCGGCGCTCGGCCAGCGCCCGCGAGCCGCGCATGGTGATCTCCTCGTCCATGGACCCCGCCAGCCAGACGTTGACCGGAAACGACGGGTCCGCGGCGGCGCTTTCCAGGACGCTCAGCATGGCGGCCAGCGAGCCCTTGGGGTCGGCGGAGCCGCGTCCGTAGAGCCGCCCGCCCTCGATGCGTGGATTCAGGGCGTCCGGCATCGGCGCCAGCCCAACCGTGTCCAGGTGACACTCGAACATCAGCGTGCGGGGGCGTCCGCGGTCGAGACGCGCCAACAGGTTCGGACGGCCCGGCTCGACCTCGTACAGCTCCACGTCCGCGCCCATGGCGCCCGCGGCCGCCGCCACGTAGTCCGCCATCGCCTGCTCGCCGGGGCCGCCGGGCAGGCTGGCGTTGACGCTGTTGATCGCCACCAGGTCGGCGAGCCGCGAAACCAGGGCGGACATGGGCGGATTCTCAGTGATTGGGGCGCCGAAGTATAGGCGGGGGCGCCGTCCGGCGTACTACCAGACAAATACCGAACACGCTGCTACACTGTCTCCATGGCTCCCCTGAAAGACCCACCGGCGGCGACACAATCCCCTCCGCGCCTCGGGGATGTGCGCCCACGTCCACCGGCGCCGCCTCCCGTCGTGCGGCGGATCGCGCCGACCTGCCCCGATTGCGCCGCGCCGCTGCGCGCGCAGGGGCTCTGCCTCGTCTGCCCGGCCTGCGGCTTTGGCGCCTGCGGTTAGGCGGTCTGCCCCTCGCTCAGTCATTCCGAGCGCAGCGAGGAATCTCAGACGCACGACCCCGGCCGCGAAACCCGAATCTCAAGAATCCCCACGTGCTTGGGACTGACGGGAGCCTGGCTCGGAACCAGGCAATCACTCTCCGGGCTGAGCCTCCGCCACGTGCCGCGCGAGATAGGCCCCGCCGGCGACCCCTAGCATGCTGCTGGGGCCGGTGGCCGCGCCGATCGCCGCCCCGAAGCCGGTCGCCATCACGACCACCGCCGCCAGGTTGTCGACCGTCACCGTCATGAACATGTCCGACACGAGCGGCTCGGATAATCGCAGCAGGAAGGTCTCGCCCGCGCCCAGAATCTGGGCGAATGACGCCACCACCAGGCCCAGGGCCGCGATTCCGAGCAGTGCGGCGGCGGCGGCGCTCGCCATGATGATGACCCCGACCATGGTGCGCAGCACGAGGCCGGGACGCGCCCAGCACGCATTCCGCACCCGCGCGTGCGCCGCGACGGGTCCGGCGCCGCCCATCACGTGCGGCACCACCAGCCACAGCAGGGCGCCGGTGGGGACGATGACCAGCACGTTCATGGCAAAGATCAGCGTGTATACCAGCGCGATCAGCGCCAACGGTCGGTCCGGAAGCTCGCCCAGCGGCCCGCGAGCGCCCATCTGCGTGAGGGCGAACACGCCCAACTGGGCCGCGAGCAGCACGCCCACGACCAGCGCGGCGGGAATGGCCGCCGCCACGAGCGCTACGGCGCGCGCCAAGGCTCGTCGCAGCCCCGCCGCGAGCGTGGCGTCCCGCCGGCTCGACGCCGCCACAGCGCCTGCGGATATGGACCAGGTGACGACGATGAGCGCGGCGGCGATGACGATAAACGGAATGGCTGCCGGCGACCGGATGTAGGCCAGCGCTATGGCACAGCCGCCGAGCGCACCGATCGCCGCCCCCGCGCCCAATCCCAACCCGAGCACTCCGGGACGAGCGGCAGTCGCAAAGGCCGCGGCGATGGGGGCCAGCAGGCCGTCCGTCGCTCCGGCCGCGTTCCGCGTCCCGGTGGTGTCTGTGGATGTCATGCGGCCAACGCCGGCAGTGTATCGCTCCGGCCCGCGGGGCTTATGCTCATAGTGCCGGTGGAACGCAGCGGGGGACGGGACCGTGACGACTGATTCAACAGCGGGCACTGGGCGCCGGGCCGTGGTGGTGGGCGCCGGACGCATGGGTCATGGCATCGCGCTAGAGCTGGCGCGCGGCGGCTTCGAGGTGTCGCTGTACGACGCCGCGCCCGGTCGCGCCGAAGCCGCCATTGCCGAGGCGCGGGAGGATGCGCGGGACCTGGTGCGCGCCGACGTGATCGCCGCCGCCGACGTGGACGTGATCGTGGGACGGCTGCGCGCCGCGGAAACTCTCGCCGACGCCGCGGCCGGGGCCGACTTCGGCGCGGAAGCCGTGGCCGAGGACCTGGAGGTCAAGCAGGACGTGTTCGCGGAGCTCGACCGGCTCTGCCCGCCGTCCGCCATCCTCACCAGCAACACGTCGAGCATCAGCATCACTGAGATCGCCAGCGGCTGCGCGCACCCCGAGCGCGTGGCGCTGGCCCACTGGATGCTCCCGCCGCACCTGATACCCATCGTCGAGATCGCACCGGGTGAATCGACCGACGCGGCCACGATCAACGGCCTGCGCGAGCTGCTCGAATCGATCGGCAAGTGGCCGGTGCACATCCGCAAGGAGCTGCCGGGCTACCTGATGAACCGCCTCCAATTCGCCCTTGCGCGCGAAGCCCTGAGCCTCATCGACAAGGGCGTCACGACCCCCGAGGAGATCGACCAACTCATCAAGGGCGTGCTGGCGCGGCGCATTCCGGTGCTCGGCATCATGCGCCAGGCCGACATGGCCGGGCTGGATGTGTATCGCCAGATCTTCACCTACCTGGGGCCGGACCTCGACGCCAGCGCGGAGCCGCCTGCCTTTCTGGAGAAGGTCGTGGCCGCCGGCCACACGGGCGCGCGCGAGGGCCGGGGGCTCTTCGCCTGGGAACCCGGCGAATTCGAGCGCTACGTCGCCGCCCGCAATGAGGCGCTCATCCAAGCGCTGCGGAAGGACCACGCCGGCTGAGACCTCAGCCCCTCATCCTTCACGCGAGGCCGACGTGAGCGTTCGAGACGGGGCCGCCACCGCCTGGCCAACGTAGCGCCGGCCAATCGCATAGGCCGCCGCCGACTCGCTGGCCATGCTCACCGTGCGCGCCATGGCTCCCACCCAGGCGCCGGCAAGCGCGGCGGCGGGCGCGACGACGAACAGCAGGACGGCCATGAGGACCAGACGCCCGATGGCGGCTGCCGCCACCAACGAGGTGCGGCGCTGGTGCATGGTGAGGCCGGAGTAAAACTGCCGCAGTCCCATCACCGCGGGCACCGCGACGAAGATCTGCAGCGCCGGCAGCGCCGCCTCGGACACGTGCGGCGGCGCGCCGATCACCACTTCCAGCGCAACCCGTCCCACGGGCGTGAAGGCAATCACCGCCATCAGCGCGGTCAGCCCAAGCGAAACGGCGACGACGAAGGCCCGCACGCGCACGTGATCGCCGGGATCTTGCGCCATCACCAGGACCACTTGCCGCAATGTGGCCAGCGCCGCCATGCTGACCATGATGAGGCTCATGGCCACGCGCAGGGCCGCCACCGACGTCTCCGGATCGTCCAGGCGCAGCAGCCCGGCGTTGGTCAGCGGCAGGCCCGCCGCCAGCGAGAACTGGGTGGCGATCAGCGGCAGCACGAACCAGGTCACCTGGCGCGCGTCGAGGGGCGGTTGGTCACCCGGGTCCTCACCATAGGGTGCGCGTCGCGAGGCCCGATGCGCCAGCCACCCGAGCACCACCGCCTCCACGGCGGCGACCGCCAGCCAGACCGTCGCCCCCGCCACGCTCGCCGCCACCGGGACGTTGGGAATGACGCCCAGCGCCAAAACGGCCAGCAGGGCGATGCTGACCGCCGGCGCCACCCACACCACGCGCGTCTGCCGCAGATGGGCCAGCTGCGCCACGTAGAACAGCCGCGCCAGGTTGAAGACGGGCACCAGCGCGGCGATCTGCATCATCTGCACCACGCGCGGCGTCAGCGCCGAGGGCGTGCCCATCACCTGCTCGAAGAACCACGGCCCGCTGCCCGGCAGCGCCGTCACCAGCGTCAGCCCCACGATGCCCAGGGTGTAGACGGCGGTGTAGCGGCGCATGAAGTGGTAGGACCGGCGTCCGCGCACCAGCACCAGATAGGCGCTCTGCACGGCGATGCCCGCCGCGCCCAGAATCTGCACCACGCCGCTGACGACGCCAAAGGCCGCGAGAGACGCCGCCGGCTCGAGCCCGCGCGCAATGCCCGCGTCGAGCAGCGGATGCCGCACCTGCTGCAGCACCTGCGACGCCGCCAGCGGCACGAAGAACGCCCACATCGCGTGGTAGGTCACGGCCTTGACGGACGCAGGGCGCATGGGCGCGACGATCCCGGAGCCTCAGGCAAGCGGCCCGATTATGACGGGCGCCCACGCGCCGGATGCGCTCCACGAGCCGCTTCGTGACCGGACCGGGCGCCTGCGTATACTCACAGCGTCGGGCCGGGCAGCCGCGCCGATCGCCTCGGCGGGCCCTATGATCCGCGCGACGCCATCGCGCGACCGCGCGCCGCGGCCACCACACCCACAGGACGAATCGCATGACCGCATCCACCAACGGCGCCGAAGCGCCCCAACGCAGCGGCGCGCAGCGTGCCGAGCGCCACGCGCGTATCGAGGCCGCCATGCGCGAAATCCTCATCGCCGTCGGCGAGGATCCGGACCGCGACGGCCTGCTCGACACTCCGGCCCGCGTCGCGCGGATGTACGACGAGCTGCTGAACGGGAATCAGACCGACCCCGACGAGCATCTCGAGGTCACCTTCGAGCATGGGCACGACGAGATGGTGGTCGTGCGGGATATCCAGTTCCATTCGCTCTGCGAGCACCACCTGCTGCCCTTCTTCGGCACCGTTGCCGTGGGATATCTGCCCCACGACCGCATCGTCGGCCTCAGCAAGCTGGCGCGCGTGGTGGAGCACCTGTCCCGGCGGCTCCAGGTGCAGGAGCGGCTGGCCAGCCAGATCGCCGACGCCATCGAGCGCGTGCTCGACACCGGCGGCGTGGCGGTGATGATCGAGGCCGAGCACCTGTGCATGACCATGCGCGGCGTCCGCAAGCCCGGCAGCCGCATGGTGACCACCGTGACCCGCGGCGCCTTCCGCGACAACCCCGCCACGCGCGCCGAGTTCCTCCACGCGATCGGGCAGCCCGCCTAGATTCAGAAACGTCTCGCGTACGAGCCGAGTCCGGTCCCTTCTCCCCTGGTGGGTGTCCAGACCGGGTAGATGGTTTTCGGGTGTTCGGGGACATCGTTTACACGCTTAGGCGGAGTCCCGCAGGTCCGCGACGCTCAGTTCGTCGGCCGGGAAGCCGATGGCCCAGCGACCGTCGATGGCGGTCGGGCGGAGCGCTCGCACTGGTCTTGCGCCGAACCCGATAGTTCGTATACGATGTACACGCAGCGTTAACAGCGCTGCGCGGGTCGTCCCTGGTCCGAGGATCAATGGCTTGATCGCCGGGCCAGCACCGCCAAAGGTGGCGTGATGCGAAACATTCGCGTCGAGATCGGACGCTGGCAAATTGACAGGTTGCGCCCCGCGGCGTGACGGGCGGATTGTCGCGGGGCAGCAGGTCGCGCCGGGCCCGGATGTCGCCTAGCGACCCTTGAGACCCCGAATCAGCGAGTGCGCTCGCGTGGGGCTCGAGCTACCGGACCCGCCAGACGATCGGGCGCGATCACGGACACGTATCGCGCTGCGGGCTCGCATCAAACGATGCGAGCCCGCGTCTATATCTCCCGTCGCCACCCGTCGCGGCCATTACGCCGCCGGGCGCATGCTAAGGTGCCGGACCAGGTGTCGGCAGCCGTTGCCCATCGTCATATGAACCCCGTCGTCGACATCGCACCTCTCCTCGATCGCGTCGCCAAGCCCGCGCAGTACACGGGCGGCGAGTTGAACGCCCGACGCAAACCCTGGGACGAGGCTGCGGTCAGATTCGCGCTGTGTTTCCCCGACGCGTACGAGATCGGGATGTCGAACCTCGCCATGGGACTGCTCTACGAGCAGGTCAACGACGCCACGCCCCACCTCTGCGACCGCGCCTTCACGCCGTTTCCCGACATGGCGGACCTGATGCGCGAGGCGGGCCTGCCGCTGTTCGGCTGGGAGTCGCGGCGACCGCTGGCCGATTTCGACATGCTCGGGTTCTCGCTCAGCTACGAGAGCGGGAACACCAACGTGCTCGAGATGCTGGATCTGGCGGATATTCCGCTGGAGAGCCGCGAGCGCGGACCGGGCCACCCGCTGATCCTCGGCGGCGGCTCGGCGCTGATGAATCCCGAGCCGATGGCGGATTTCTTCGACCTGATCGCGATTGGCGAGGGCGAGGAGCTGCTGCCGCGCCTGCTCGACGCCCTGGCGGACGTCGACCGCGGGCGCCCCGACTGGCGCCGCGCGTTCCTGGTCCACTGCGCCACGGAGATTCCGGGCATCTACGTGCCGTCGCTCTACCGGCCGCACTTCGAGGGCCAACGATTCGTCGAGAACGAGCGGCTGCATCCCGACGCGCCGGCGCAGATCGAGCGGCAGTTCGTGGACCTGGACGCCGTACCCGCGCCGTCCCAACCGGTGGTGCCGCTGACAGAGGTGGTGCACGACCGCGTGGCCGTCGAGCTGGACCGCGGCTGCGCGCGGGCGTGCCGCTTCTGCCAGGCGGGCTACATCTACCGACCGGTGCGCCGGCGATCGGCGGAGGGCGTGGCGGCGGCCATCGACCAATGCCTGGCGGCGACGGGACAGAGCGACGTCTCGCTGCTGTCGCTCAACGCGGTGGACTACGACGGCCTCGACGACCTGATCGGCGAGGTGCAGGACGCCACGCCGGACTACGTGCAGGTGAGCATTCCGTCCACGCGCGTCGAGAGTTTCAACGTCGACATCGCGCAGGCGCTGCAACGCGGCGGCAAGCGGGGCGGCAGTCTGACCTTCGCGCCCGAGGCGGCGACGCCGCGCATGCGCCAGGTCATCAACAAGGAGATCTCGGACGAGGACCTGCTCGACACCTGCGACATGGCGTTCGCGCAGGGATTCCGCACGATCAAGCTCTATTTCATGATCGGGCAACCCACCGAGACGCTGGACGACGCGCGCGCGATCGCGCACCTGGCCAACCGCGTAATGACCGTGGGACGGCGGCATCACGGGGCCAAGGCGAAGGTCAACGTCACGGTGTCGACCTTCATCCCCAAGCCGTTCACGCCGTTCCAATGGCATCCGCAGGACCGGCCGGAGGCGATCCGCGCCAAGCAGCGGGCCTGCTTCGAGATCGTGCGCGACCGCAACGTGCACCTGATGTGGCACGACACCGAGGAGAGCCAGGTCGAAGCGCTGCTGGCGCTGGGCGACCGGCGCGTGGGGCGGGTGATTCGCCGCGCCTGGGACCGCGGCTGCCGCTTCGACGGCTGGATGGAGCACTTCGAGGCGGAGGCGTGGTTCGCCGCCGTGGCCGAGGCCGGGGTGGACCTCGACGAGATGATCTATCGCCACCGCGATCCCGACGAGCCGCTGCCCTGGGACCACATCGGCATCCACGTGAGCAAGCGAATGCTGCAACGGGAGTACGCCCGAGCGCTGGCCGCGGCCGAGCCGGCCGAGGCGGGCCTGGCGGGTGCGTCGGTCTGAGGCGGGGCCGCGTCTTGCTGGTCCTACCGACCTGGGCGAGTGCGTCCGAACAACCTCCGTCGGGCCGAACCGGTCCGTTATGGCGAACGAACGTGAGGAATCTGGAGTTTCAACCCTGCGGCCGGGGTCACGCACTGAGATTCCTCGCCTGCGGCTCGGAATGACAGGTGGGGCGGCTCGGAATGACGGGTTGGGGGCGGCTCGAAGTGACTGGGAGGGTGTGGCGACGGCGAGTGATGGGGCGTAGTCCCAGGCTGCACGCAGTCTGGGCCACCGGGCAGATGGACGGCTCGGAATGACGCGCGCGCTGACCGACACGATTGCGGCTGTCGCCACGGCGCCGGGACCGGGCGGCATCGGCATCGTGCGCATCAGCGGACCCGAGGCTCGCGGGGTGGTCGAGCGGGTGGTGCGGTTTCACGAAAGCATCCAGCGTCCACGCCCCCGCTTTGCGCATCGCGTGGACGTGATCGATCCGGCCGCGCCGCACGCGGCGATCGACGACGGCCTGCTGCTCTATATGCCCGGGCCGAACTCCTACACCGGCGAGGACGTGATCGAGCTTCAGGGCCACGGCGGCGTGCTGGTCACGACCCGCGTGCTCGACGCCGTGCTGCGGTCTGGCGCGCGTCCCGCCGAGCCGGGCGAGTTCACCCTGCGGGCGTTTCTGAACGGGCGCCTGGACCTGGCGCAGGCGGAGGCCGTGGCCGACCTAGTGGCGGCGCCGACGGCCGAGGCGCTGGCCGCCGCGGCGGATCAGCTCGCCGGTCGCCTTTCGAGCTCCGTGCGCGAGCTGCGCCGGGCCTGCCTGGACCTGATGGCGCGGCTGGAGGCCGAGATCGACTTTACGGAAGAGGACGTGCCGGCGGTTCCACGCGACGACCTGCGGCGCACGCTGGAGAGCATCGACGAGACGCTGGAGGAGATCCTGGCGGGCGCGGATCGCGGCCTGTTGCAGCG
Source organism: Chloroflexota bacterium (assembly GCA_022821905.1). Classification (GTDB taxonomy): domain Bacteria; phylum Chloroflexota; class UBA11872; order UBA11872; family UBA11872; genus JAJECS01. The sequence continues at coordinate 25,558 of JAJECS010000017.1, forward strand.
GCACGGATTCCGCGTGGTGCTCGTCGGCAGCCCGAATGTTGGCAAGTCGTCGCTGATGAACGCCCTGCTCGCCACCGAGCGCGCCATCGTCACCGAGATTCCGGGCACCACCCGCGACGTGGTCGAGGAGTCCTTCAACCTGGACGGCATTCCGGTGCGGCTCAGCGACACGGCGGGACTGCGACCGACCGACGATCCGGTGGAGCGCATCGGCGTGGACCGCAGCGGCGCGGCGCTGGCCGCGGCGGACCTGGCGGCGCTGGTGCTGGATGGGTCCCGCGGCCTCGTGGCCGCCGACCGGGACGCGGCGCGGCAAGTGGCGGCGGCGGGGAAGCAGGCCATCGTCGTCGTCAACAAGACCGACCTGCCGCCCGCGATCACTACCGAAGACGCCGCCGGGCTCATCGACGCGCCGGTGTGCCGCACCAGCGCGATCAACGGCGACGTGGCGGGCGTGCGCGAGGCGCTGCAGACGCTCATCGGCGACGGCTCGCCCAATCCCGACCTCGGCACCGTGGCCAGCCTGCGTCACAAGCAGGCGCTGGAGCGGGCTCGCGGGGAGCTGGCCGGCGCGCGGGAAGCGGTCGCCGGCGGACTGCCCGCGGACTTTATCGCCATCGGCCTGCGGGGCGCGGTGCAGGCGCTGGGCGAGGTGACGGGCGAGTCGGCCACGGAGGACCTGTTGGATACCATCTTCGCCAAGTTCTGCATCGGCAAGTGAGAGGACGAGTGGCGAGTGGTCAGTGACTAGTGGCTAGTGGGACGCCCAGGCCCGTCGCTTCCGTGAAGGGAGACCCTTGCGCAAGCCTTCCGTCATTCCCGCGAAGAGCCTGCCCCGTACTCGATACGGGGCGGGAATCCACCATTCACCGAACCTGGGGGCGCATGGAATTCGCACGGTCAGCCTTCGCCCCTCGCGCCTTTTGTAATAGTCTCCGAAGGCGGGGCGCCCCAGCCTGGCTCCGGGAACCACGACCGCAGCGATGAACCGCGTCTATTTCGGCGACAACCTGCCGATCCTGCGGGACATGCCGTCGGACAGCATTGACCTGATCTACGTCGATCCGCCGTTCAACACAGGCCGCGCCCAGACGCGCACGCAGCTGCGGACGGTTCGCGACCCGGAAGGCGACCGCACGGGTTTTCAGGGCAAGCGCTACCGCACCGAGCGGCTTGCGACACGCGCATTCGACGACGCCTTCGACGACTATCTCGGCTTTCTGGAGCCGCGACTGGCAGAGGCCCATCGGCTGCTCGCACCGACCGGGTCGCTCTATCTGCATCTGGACTACCGCGAGGTGCACTACGCCAAGGTGCTGCTGGACGGCATCTTCGAGCGGGAGGGCTTTCTCAACGAGATCATCTGGGCCTATGACTACGGCGGCCGCACGAAGAAGAAATGGCCACCCAAGCACGACAACATCCTGGTGTACGCCAAGGACCCGGAGCGCTACTACTTCGACACGGACGAGGTGGAGCGGATTCCCTATATGGCGCCGGGCCTGGTCGGTCCGGAGAAGGCGGCGCGGGGCAAGCTGCCCACGGACACCTGGTGGCACACCATCGTGCCCACGAACGGCAAGGAGCGCACCGGCTATCCGACGCAGAAGCCGGTGGGCATCGCGCGGCGCATCATCCAGGCCTCATGTCCGGCGGGCGGCACGGTGATGGACTTCTTCGCCGGCAGCGGCACGGTGGGCGAGGCGGCCCTGGCGCTGGGCCGGCGGTTCGTGCTGATCGACGACAACCCCGAGGCGTTGGCGGTCATGGCACGGCGCTTCGCGGGCTGCGACGACGTGGAGTTCGTCGGGTTCGACGATGCGCCGTATCGGAAACAGGAGCGGCAGATCTCAGTCGTGGGCTGAGGACGAGTCAGGGCGATTCGACTCAAAAGGCTCCTTGCGGTGTCGGGTGCCGCGGCCCCCGGATTCCGGGCCCGTATCGGGAATTGGGCCGGCTGTTCGCCGGATGACCACGTGTACGCCGGAGTGACGTTCGGCGCCCTCTCCCCACAGTGGGAGAGGGTTGGGGTGAGGGGTCCGAGGACGCGGCGGAGACCCCCTTCCTAGCCTTCCCCCTTCCAGGGGGAAGGGACCGGACGGGGAGGGGCGGCCGGGAGTGGGGACGCGGCGAGCATGACGGTGAGCGCGACGACGACCCAGAAGGTAGCGGCGAGCTCGGGGAGGTAGAGGCTGCTGTCCACGATGCCGTGGACGAGGGTCGCCAGCATGGCGCCGCCGAGGCCGTAGACGAATGCCCGGCTGCCACTGGTGGCGCGCCGCAGCGCGGCGCGCCAGGTGCGGCCGTAGGCGGCCAGCACGCCGACCAGGACCACCAGACCGGGGATGCCCAGCGTGAGCCAGGTGTCGAGGGCGATGTTGTGCGCGTGCGAGATGTTGGGCTCGGCCCAGGCTTCGGGTCGAATGTAGTCCGGGTAGTGGTAGAGGAAGTTGTCCGGCCCGATGCCGAGGACGGGGTTGTCGGAAATCATGCGCCAGGCGGAGTCCCAGAGTAGGGGTCGGGCGACGGTGGCGGCGTCGGACGGGCGCAGGAGTCGCCCGAGATTGTCGCCGGTGGTGATGATGGTTGCCGCCAATAGCCCGGCCGTCACCAGACCCACCGTGAACAGCGGCGCCCAGGCGCGCAGACGTTGACGGGTGAGGACTGGATTCCCGCCCCGTATCGAGTACGGGGCAGGCTCTTCGCGGGAATGGCGGGGGTCTGGGTCACTCGGCGCGGGGCGCCAGATGGGGAACAGGGCGAAGGCCAGGCCGGCCAGCCCGCCGATCCAGGCGCCACGGCTGAAGGTGAGCACGAGAACCGCCACGAGCACCGCCGCGGCCGTCCAGGCGGCGGTGCGCCATCGCGGTCGGGATGCGGCGGCGAGCGCCAGTCCGACCGTTATCGGCAGGGCACGCTCCAGGATGAGCGCCAGGTTGTTGGGCGAACCGAACAAGCCGCGCAGCCGCGGCGGTCCGGCATCGGTGACGACGGCGCCGGTTGGGATCAGCGCCAGCGCCACGACCGCCGACACCACGGCCCCGAGCACCAGCGCGACGCCCAGCCGCTGCGTGTCGGCGCGCTCGCGCATGACGCTGAGCAGGACCACGAACAGCAGCGCCGGCTCCACGATCACGGTGCGCAGGTCGCGCCAGGCGACGCGGGGGAAGTCCGCGGCAAGCGTGGTCGCGACGCCGGCGGCGATGAAGGCGAGCGCGAGCCAGGGCCAGGGTCCGCGCACCGGCGGCCAGCGGCGCTGGGCCAGGGCGCGCGCGATCCAGGCGATGACCAGGATCACGATGAGCGTCTCGCCGACCGGACGGTCGTAGATGCCGGTGCGCGCGATCACGCCGACGAAGGGAATCGCGGCGACGGCGGCGATGGCGACGTATCGCGGCCTCGCCAGCGCCAGCGCGCCCAGTCCGGCGGCGAGCACCACGCGAAGCAATGTCCAGGCGGACGTGGGCGAGCCGTCGGGCAGCAGGGCGAAGACCACGGCCAGAGCGGCGGCGGCGACCTCGCCGACATGCAGGCCAAGCGGTAGTCGCCGGTGGATTCCCGCCTTCGCGGGAATGACGAAAAGGGCGGGAAAGACGAAGGTGGATGGCAGGCGTGCCGCGGCGCGCGCGGCGCGAGCGCCAACCGCCCAGACGAGCACGGCCAGGGCCAGCGTCCAGACGCCCGCCACGGCGGCGTAGGGCCAGAGCGGCCGCGAGTTGCCCACCAGCGCGCCGTCGACGATCACCAGTCCCCCCGACGACCGCGGGTCGCGCTCGGCCATCACCGTCAGTTCGAGCACGTGCGGGTCTTGGGACAGCCCGCGGGCGATGGGGATGCGCGCCAGGCGTTCGACCTCGGGGGCGTAGAGGTTCAGGATCGACTCGCCGGCGGCGTTGCGCGGCAGGGCGTCGGCCAGGGCGCTGTGGCCGTCGATGCGCACGCGCACCTGTCCCATGTCGGGTCCGCGCCGGGTGAGCAGCCCGACGGAGTCGCCCTCGAAACGCAGCTCCAGCCGCGCGTCGGGCTGCCCGGTCTGGCGGTGGAATCCGAGCGACGCCCAGTCGCTGGGCACTCGCGGCCATGGTCCTTCGAAGGTGAAGGCGGCGTGGGTTTCCTGATGCAGGCCGATGCCGGCGCTTGACGCGGCGGCGTAGGCCCGTTCCAGGGCCAGCAGCGGCTCGCGCCGCTCGAAGTCCTTGGAGAGCAGCCCGAAGAACGGCGTGGGGTCGTCCGGGTGGGTGTCGTGCGGCCAGCGCGAGGCCCAGATCGTGATGGTGGGCAGCCAGGGCCATTGCTCCCGCGCCCGCCGGATGCCGTCCACGGTCCAGGCTGCCTGGTCCGCCGCCGGGTGATTGCCCCAGATGCCCTGATCGCCCTGCCAGCCGGGCGGCAGCGACATCCAGCCGTATTCGGAGGCCCAGATCGGCGTGCCGGCGTCGCCGTGGGCTTCCATGATTTCGCGCCAGAGCACGGCGCGGGGGAAGTTCGTCCGCGGCGCTTCGATGCGCGGGTCGCGCGGGCCGGTGAACAGGCCGTAGGACATGCTGGAGGCCACGTCGAACGCGCCCTTGGCGCCCAACTGATAGAGCCGCTCCAGGAACAGTAGATCGCTGAGGTTGTCGGGCCCGGTCTCGATGGTGGGCGCTAGGCCGGCCAGCACGATGACGGCGTCGGGATTGGCGCCCCGCACGGCCGCGCCGACCTCGCGCAGCATGTCCAGGTAGGCGGCGGGGTCCGGCGGCCGGCCGCCCCACTCGCCAAATAGGTTGGGCTCGTTCCAGATCTGGAAGTACTTCACCTTGCCGCGGTAGCGCGCCGCGACCGCGGCGGCAAAGTCGGCGAAGTCGGTGACGTCTGCGGGCGGCATCTGGATTGATGGGTTGTCTTGCGGGTTGAACCCGGGCGTGGCCCACGGCGGAGCGCGGTCGAGCCGGGCGAGCACCTCGATGCCGAAGCGCTGCGCCAGATTGACGATGCGGTCGAACTTGGCCCAGGAGTCTTCGCCGTGGTTGTCGATATACACGCCCTTGGCGTGCGGCTCGATCTCGACCCACTGGATCTCCTGCCGGATGAGGCCGATGCCGGCGTCGGCCAGGAGTTTCAGCTCGCGCTCGACCTTCGCCGGGTCCGCCTCACGGTGGAGAAAGGTGTTGGCGCCGATGGCGGGCGCGTCCGCGTGGCGCAGCTCGGGCAGGTCGGCGAGGCCGAAGGTCACGCCCCGCTCGGTGAGGACGGCCCAGCCCAGGAGCCCGGCTGTGACCACGCCGAGCAGCCCGAGGCCGACGACGGCGAGGACGGCGCGCGTGATCCTGGATGTCTGGTGGCCGCGGAGTCGATGACCGAGCCGGGGCAGGCTCAGGCGCGGGGATGACCAGCGGTGCGGCAAGCGTCGTCTCGTGCGGGTGGCGTCCCCAGCATGCCAGCGTTCGCGCGGTGTGCGCTCTCGACGGAACGCGGGACCGGTCATTCGGTGGAGACGACTCCCGCGGCCGGGCGTCCATAAGGGTTTTTTGCTGCACGAAGGGGGTCCGGTGGTCTCGCGGGCGGGCGTGTGGGAGGCAACGCGTCGACGTGGATGGGGCGTTGGGGTCGGCGGCGCGCGGCCGTGGGGGTCGCCTTGACAACGCCGGGCGTTCGACTAAGCTACGGCCGTCTCTTAGTAGAGACTAACTTGAATAGGCGTCGACGCTAACGCCACAGAGCAGGCGGCAGACACGACGCGGATGGGAGAGGGGCAGTGCGAAGAATCGTTCTCGTCGTGGTGGCGGGTCTCATGGCCGGGCTGCTGGCAGCCTGCGGCGAAAGCGGGCCCTCCACCGAGTTGAAGCAGGACGTGGTGGCGAACTACGCCAACGGCGTCCACCACCTGTATGCGGAGAGCCTGAGCTCAGCGCAGGCCATGGACCGGGCCATCGACCGATTCCTGGCCGAGCCCACCCCGGCGCATCTCGAGGCCGCCAAGCGCATGTGGCTGATCGCCCGTGACGACTATGGGCCGACCGAAGCCTTCCGTTTCTACGACGGGCCCATCGACCATCCTGAGGACGGTCCTGAAGGGCTGATCAACGCCTGGCCGCTGGACGAGGCGTACATCGACTACGTGGTCGACAATCCGAGCGCCGGCATCATCAACGACGCGGAGACCTTCCCGGTCATCAACGCCGATCTGCTGGTGTCGCTGAACGAAGAGGGCGGCGAGGCGAACGTGTCGACCGGCTGGCACGCCATCGAATTCCTGCTGTGGGGCCAGGACCTGAGCGTGGCTGGACCAGGTGAACGGTCCGTCGAGGACTTCACCACGGCCGCGAACGCCGACCGCCGCGCCACCTACCTGGCCGTCGCGTCGGACCTGCTCTTGCAGCATCTGCAGGACATGGTGGACGCGTGGGCGCCGGGTCGCGGCGACAACTACCGCGCCGAGTTCACCTCGGTTGATACCGACGAAGCGCTGCGCCGGATCATCACCGGCATCGGTGAGCTCAGCCGCGGCGAGCTGGCTGGCGAGCGCATGACCGTGGCCTACGAGGCGCGGTCCCAGGAGGACGAGCACTCCTGCTTCTCCGACAACACCACGGCCGACATCGTGGGCAACGCTCTGGGTATTCAGATGGTGTTTCTGGGCAACTATGGCCAGGTGGCCGGTCCCGGAGTCCTGGATCTGGTCGAGGCCCAGGACGCGGAGATCGCCGAGCAGCTGGCGGCGCAGATCGAGCGGAGCGTGAACCTGACGAAGGCGATCGACGCGCCGTTCGACCAGCACCTGCTCGAGGGCGTATCCGACGCCGACGCCGGACGGAAGGCCGTGCTTGACGCGATCGTTGCTCTCGAGGAGCAGACGGACACGATCGTCAGCGCGGCGCAGGCGCTCGGCATCACCATCAGCGTGAGCTAATGGCGAGCCGTGGTCCGCGTCCTGGCGCGGGGCTGCAACGGGGCGGCTCGGTGCGTGAGGCCGCGGACCGCGTGTCCTCGCCGACGGTGGCTGCGGCCGGTTCATCGCCGGCCGCGGCCGCGCGCTATGCGGGCCGGCTGCTCATCTTGGCGGCGCTGGCCCTGGCCGTCTCGGTGATCGGACGCGTGTCGGCGGCGGCGGACCATGCCACCTTGGCGGAGACGCTGGCGGCCATCGCCGAGCGGCGCGGCCTCTACGGCCTGGGCGGCGGCGGGCGCGTGCTGGCGGGGATGGCGCTCGTCGCCGGGGCGTGGTTTCTGCTGCGGACGTGGATCATTCGCCAGCGTCTGGGCACGCCGCTGGTGCCCTATCTCCTCGCCGCCGCCGGGGTCGGCCTGGCCGTTTCGGGCGCAGGCGTCATCGCGTTGGCGGCGGCGCCGGACGTCGGCGGCACGGCGGCGGAGGCGCTTGATGGCGTCCACTGGATCGCCGGCAAGATCGGCTTTGTGGCGGCCGGATTGGCCCTGCTCACCGCCGCCCGATATCAGTGGAAGGTCGGCGGACAGCTCCGGCGCATCGCGCCCGTCTCGGCCGTCATCGGCCTGGCTATGCAATTCATCTGGATCGATGCCGCGACGATCATGCACCCAATAGTGGGAACCGGCTTTTTCGTCTGGCTTCTGGTCGTCGGCGCCATGCTGACGACCGGCCGGGTGGAACGGCACTTCACAGCCATGGTCACCGCATCCGCCACTCGCGGCAGGTCGCATGCGGGGTAGGACGGCGCGGGCGGCGCCGCCGCGTGCGGCCTGGGTGCGGTGACCCCGGGCCAATGGTACCGGTCGGAGCGCGACGCGCCGCTGAACGGCTGGCGGCCGTCGTCGTCGCGGGCGCGTTGCTTGCCTCGTGCGGCCCCGACCGACCGGGCATCGACCTCGACCTGGTGTTCGACGAGCGGTTGGGCGGGGCGACGACGGCGTTCAGTGCCGGCAGCAACGCGTTCGAGCTCTCCGCGCGCAACCTGGCCAACGAGGAGCGGCGCATCTTCGAGGTGGGCGACAGCTTCTTCACGCAAAACTGGGTCACGGCCCCGGCGTCCACCGAATCGCGCGACGGCTTGGGCCCGACATTCAATGCGCAGTCGTGCTCGTCCTGTCACGACCGCGATGGCCGGGCCAAGCCGCCGGATGACGACGAGGACCCCGAGCGCGGCCTGCTGCTGCGGCTCAGCATTGCCGGGCCGGACGGCCCGGTTGACGACCCGGTCTACGGCGGGCAGTTGCAGGACCGCGCCGTCATCGGTGTGTCGCCGGAGGGGCGGATCGGCATCCGCTACGAAGTCATCAGCGGCGTCTATCCGGACGGCACGCCGTTCACGCTGCGCAAGCCCACCTACGTCATCCTGGCCCCGGCCTTCGGTCCCCACGATCCGGCGATCATGATCTCGCCGCGCATCGCCTCGGCTGTCATCGGCATGGGCTTGCTGGAGGCCATTCCGGCGGAACGCATCCTGGAGCGGGCAGACCCCGACGATGCCGACGGCGACGGCATTTCAGGCCGTCCGAACATGGTGCGGGACATCCGGCGCGGGGAGGATGTGCTGGGACGGTTTGGGTGGAAGGCCAACCAGCCCACGGTGGAGCAGCAAGCGGCAGGCGCGTTCCATGGGGACATCGGCATCACGTCGACGCTGTTCCCTGAGGAAAACTGCCCCGCGGCGCAGGACACATGCGCGGCGGCGCCGAACGGCGGCGCGCCCGAGATTCCGGACGAACGGCTCGGCCAGGTAGCGTTCTACGTGCAAACGCTGGCCGTCCCGGCCATGCGCAACGTTGACGACGCACGCGTGCGGCGGGGAGCGGAACTCTTCGTCCAGACCGGCTGCACCGCGTGCCACACGCCCAGGCACATCACCGGGAACGACCACCCGGTGGCCCCCCTGCGCAACCAGACCATCTTTCCCTTCACGGACCTGCTGCTCCACGATATGGGCGAGGGGCTGGCGGACGGGCGGCCCGACGGCTTGGCCACCGGCCGCGAATGGCGCACGCCGCCGCTGTGGGGCATTGGGCTGGTGAAGGTCGTCAACGGCCACACCATGTTCTTGCATGACGGGCGGGCGCGGAGCCTCGAGGAAGCGATTCTCTGGCACGGCGGCGAAGCCCAAGCCTCCCGCGATCGGTTCATGGCGCTGACGTCGGACGAGCGCGAGGCGTTGCTCGAGTTCCTGAGGTCGTTGTAGTGGCGCGGCTGCTGGTGATACTCGTGGCGGCGGGCCTGCTGGGCCTGTTGGCCGGCTGTGGGGCGGGCGCTCCCGACGACTCCGAGGTTCTGATCAGTCTCACGGACCAGGTCATAGTGCCGACGTACCAGGCGGCGGGTGCGGCGGCCGCCGACCTCAAGACGGCGCTCGATGCGCTGTGCGCGGCGCCATCGGACGGCGCGCTGCAATCCGCGCACCAGGCGTGGCGGGACGCGCGCGGCGCGTGGCTGCGGTCGGCGGCGATGGCGTTTGGTCCGGTGGCGGAACGACGCTCCGGCGGACTGATCGACTGGTCGCCAATCGACCCCGAGCGAATCGAACGGATGCTGACGGAGAACCCCGCCACGTCCGAGGACGCGGTGCGGAACACCCTTGCATCGACCCAGCGTGGGTTTGGGGCGATCGAATACGTCGTGTTCGACCCGGACGCAGTCTCCCAACTGTCCGACTCCGCGACTCCGCGCTGTGAGTACCTGCGCGCGCTCGGCGCGGTGATTGCGTCCGAAACCGCCGCCATCGTGGATGAGTGGACGGTGTCGCGAAACGGTGATCCCGCATACCGGGATTTCCTCACCGGACGCTCGTCGAGCTCGATGCTCGAGAGCGCGGCGGTCGCCGAGGTGGTGCGGACGCAGGTGTTCCTCATCCGCACGCTGACGGACTTGCAGCTGGCGGCTGCGTTGGGGCTGCGAGGCGACGGTCCCGACCTTTCGGCCATTCCCGGCGGCGCGGGTGGCAATGGCCTGGCCGATCTGCGCGCGACGGTGCTGGGCATGCGCGACGTGTACCTGGGAGACGCCGGCGCCGAGGGGCTCGGGGTGTCCCACCTGGTCACTCCGCTGTCGACCGCGGCGGACGAGCGCATGCGCAGCCAATTCGAGGCTGCGTTGGCGGCGGTGGACGCCGTGGAAGGTCCGCTGCGCGCCGCCATCGTTGAACGTCCCGAGCAGGTACAGGAGGTCTACGACCGGGTGATGGAGCTTCGTCGCACGCTCAACACGGAGGTGGTGAGCCTGCTGGGGGTCGCGGTCGGTTTCAGCGACACCGACGGCGACAGCATGCGCTAGGACAAGGGCGCCCAATCGGGGCCGTCCGGCGCGGGCAGGATCCAGGTCTTGGGCGCGAGGCCCGGCGCCACCCGGGCCAGATCGATGTCGGGGTCGATGAAGCGCACGGAGGGGCGGCCGTTGAACGTCACGAACACGTCGGCGCGAACCTCGACGTCGCGGCCCTGCTGCTGGTAGTCGTCGGCGATGAATTGCGCCGTCTCCAGGATCATGTCCGGCTGGTAGGCCATGCGCTCGGCCTGGAGGGGCGTGAGGTAGTCCTCGGGATACGCCAGCCACTCCTCCCCGGTGCGGGGATCGGTGACTCGGAACTGGGCGTGTCCGGTCTTCTCCGTCAGCATCACGCGCCAGGCGAAGCGGTAGCCCTCCTCGTTGAAGCGGACCTCGCCGGGATAGGCCCAGTGGCGCAGGGGCACGATGACCTGCGCGAGGGCAAACAGGCCAAGGGCGACGGCGGCAGTGCGGGCCGGCCAGCTTGGCGGCGCGGCGGATAGCAAGGTGAACGGAGCCTTGGGCGGTGGGCGCCCGCGGAGCCCGGCCAGCAGCCGCCGGGGCCAGTCGGGTGAGAAGAAGATGAGCGTCCCCAGGATCATGACCCAGGGGAAGATGCCGATGGGAAAGAGCACCCAGGTGGCAAGATGAAACGCGATGACCACGAGGTAGGCGTAGGGGCGGCTGCGGCGCCACAGCAGCCAGCCCACGATCGTGAGGTCGAACGCGGCCCCGGCCCAACTCATGGCATAGGCCACCCAGGCCTCCTGGAGCAGCGGGCCGACCAGGAACAGGTCACCGCTGTTGTAGAGCCAGATCCGCAGCGGCTGCGCATGCAGCAGCCAGTCGGGATTCAGCTTGGCGACGCCCGAGAACAGGTACACAACGCCCAGCTGCGCGCGGAGGGTCCAGAGCACCCACACGGGGATCGTGTCCCGCCGCCAGGCGGGCCTCCGCAGGGCGTCCAGCGACGCCATTCGGTGCAGGGGCATGAAGATCATCAGGAAGCCGACCAGGCTGACCCAGTAGTAGTGGTTGAGGTAGGTCGTCTTGTCGATGAGCTCGACGTAGGTGAAGAGGACGAAGAAGGCCGCGATGGAGAGGCGGTAGCGGTAGCCGAGCGCCACGCCCAGGCTGGCCACGCCAAGCAGCGCGAAGTGGAGATACATCCCCCAGGCCGGCCAGGGCTGCACCCACTCGAAACCGAGGTATTTGAAGTGACGTTCGGGCTCGATGTAGAGCTCGGCGATCCAGCCGTGGGCGGCGAAGCGGCCGACGGCGAAGAGGCCGAGGAGCCCGAAGGCGATGCGAAAGGCCGCGGCCGAGGAGGCGCTGACCGGGCGGGAGGCGGCATGTACCACGCCGTCGAAGCCGGCCGGCAATGACGACGGGCGCATCATGCGCGCTGCGGAGTCGCCGGGCGGCCGCGGCTGGAATTCCAGATGTCGACCCCCATCCCAACCTTCCCCATTCCAAGGGGAAGGAGTACAAGCAGAGGCTTCCTACAGGTCCGATTGGCCGGTGGCGGCTTCCTGGACGGCGCGGTAGAGCGGCCGCGGCGTGAAGTCCGGGTCGACCATGCGGAAGTAGTAGGCGGCTTGGTCGGGTCCGAGGGCGGCGAAGGACTGGCGGAAGAACCAGATGCCGAAGACGCCGATCCAGGGCCATTCACGCAGGCCGTAGCGCACGCCGTCGATGGTCCACGCGGCCTGCTGCGCCTCCTCGACGCGTCGCCAGACGGGTTGCGAGACCTCGAGGTCGGGCGGTGCGGCGTTCCAGCCGTAGGCGCTGAGCCAGATGGGAGCGTCGCTGCGGCCATATTCCACCATCAGATTGCGGAGCAACTCGACGCGGCGGAAGTTGAGCACGCGCGGGTCCGCCGGCGTGCTTGGGGAGTACTGCATGCCAAAGGCCGCCGCCGACTGGACGTCCAGGGTCTCCGCGGCGCCGTGGTCGTAAATCTGTCGCAGATAGGCAAGGTCACTGATGGCGCGTGGGTTGTTTTCGAGCGTGGGGGCCAGCTGTGCGGCGGCGACGACGAGGCGATCATCGATTGATTTCAGCGCGTCGTGGGCCACGCGCAGCAGCTCGGCATAGCCCGCGGGGTCAGGCGCCGCGCCGCCCCAGTTGGCGGCCAGGTTGGGCTCATGCCAAATCTGGTAGTGCTGGACGCGGTCTTGATAGTGCTCGGCGAGGGAGCCCAGAAACGTCGCGAAATCGTCGAGGTCCACGGGCGGTGCGGTGGGGTGGTCGCGACCGGGCCGCGCCCACTGCGGCGAGCGCTCGATGCGGGCCACCACCGAAATGTCCTGCTCGACGGCGCGGTCGACGATTTCGTCGAACCGGTCCCAGCTGCTCTCGCGCCGCTGGGGATTGACGAACAGTCCCTGACCAACGGACTCGACCGCGTCCCAGCCGATGCGCTGAAAAACCCAGCGGACGCCGGCGTCGCGCAACAGTTCCAGGCTGTGGCGGCGTTTCCAGGCTTCGTCCTCGTCGTCAAGGAAGACGTTGGCGCCCCAGGGCTCGACATTGGCCAGGGGCAGGGGGCTTGGGGCCGTGCGGCGCACCGGCTCCGCGCCGCACGCCGCCAGCAGGGCGCCGCCCATCAGGCCGGCGGCGCCGCGCACGACCGAGCGGCGGTCAAGCACGCGCGTCATGATTCGGGCTCGAGCCCCAGGTGCACCAGGCACTCCCGGCTGATCTGGGCGCTGGCGGCGGGATCGCGCAGCGTGAGGTCCTGATCCACGACGAGCCATCCGTCATAGTCGCTGGTCCCGAGAATCTCCAGGATGCCTTCCAGGTCGACGTGGCCGCCGCCGAGCTCCGGGAATCCGCCCTGGTGGACGAAGGCGGGCAGGGCGCCGCCCTGCGCCAGATGGCGGTCGCGGAGGTCAGCGTCCACGTCCTTGAGGATGACGTAGGCTACCCGCTCGATGCGGTCGCGGATGAAGGCGCGCGGGTCGGAGCCCAGGTAGAAGAGGTAGCCGACATCGACGGCGAGCATCAGCGACGTGGGGTCGGTGAGCGACAGCAGCCGATCGAGCTCCGCCGTTGTCTCGACGTGCGAGCCGAGCTGATTGCGAAAGACTACCTGGAGCTCGAATTCCTGGGCGCAGATGTCGGCGGCGCGGGCGAGGCACTCGGCGAGATGGCCCCACTGGTCCGGCTGCAGCTCCTCGGCGGGATCGCCGTGGCCCGCGGCCGCCCAGCGCTCGGGCACCGCGTGGGCCGCCGCGACGACGTAGGACGCGTCGAGGTCCGCCAGAAACTCGGCCACGCGCCGGAGGTGGTCCAACTCAACGTCGTGGTATTCGGGGGCGAACCAGTTGGCCGCGAAGCGCCCGCCAATGAGCGGCAGGCCGTCGTCCGAGACGATACGGCGAGCGAGCGGCGCATCGCCCACCAGGTCGCTGGCGCCGCCTTCGAGACCCGCATATCCGGCGTCGCGGGCTTCCTCGGCGACGGTGCGGAACGGCGCGTCACCCCACATGGTGGCTGCAATGCCTACGCGCACGGCGCCGCGCGGCTAGTCCGGGGCGTCGGGTCGAGTCCCCGCACGCCCGCTCAACCGCTCGCCGGGCAGGGCGGTCAGGCGCTCTCGCCGCGGGGGAGGGGACGCTGCCGGCTGCGGCGGCGCGGGTTCGGGCGCTGCGGTGGCCGGTGGCGTGTCGGGTGCTTTGGGCGGCGGCGGCGCCGCGCGGCGACGCGGCGGGGGCGGCTCATCGGGTCGATCGGGCACCCGCGCCCGCGCCGTTTCACCGGGCGCGGCGCGCGGCGGCGTGGGGCGGCGGCGGTCGCGACGCGGGCGCTCGTGCCGCACGACATCGGAAAGCAGGTCGTCCAACTCCAGCGTCTCGTCGGCCGCGGCGGCCAGCGGCTGGCTGCGCCCCGCGCCGCTGGCGACGACCTGCACCCGTACCCCCCGGCGCTGCACCGCTTCGATGAGCGGCACGAAGTCCGGGTCGGTGGTTACCAGTGTGAGGCGGTCGATGTAGGGCGCGAGGTCCAACGCGTCGACGGTCATCTCGACGTGCACGCTGGAGTAGAGCGTGCCGTCGTCGCGGCGTCGGAGCCGCTTGGTCACGAGCTTGTAGCCGGCCCGGGACAGGCCGCCGAGGTCCAGCATTGGGGTGGGTTGGCCCTCGTGCTCGGTGCCGTAGGCCGTGGCGCGCACCAAGGTGGCGTCGCCGGTGAGCTTGTCGCGCAGCTGTTGGAAGTCGATCTGGCCCCCGCCGTTCGCCGCGAGGGCCTGCAACGAGGCCAGATCGATCAAGACGGCAGATTTGTTCGCTGCGGCCACCGCGTACTCCCAGCACCGATTCGGGACTGCCTAGATGATAGTGGACGGCGGCAGCCGGCCCGCGGGCTGGCTATGCCTCCTGTCTGCCGGCGCGCCGCGGGCGTCCGGCGCGGAGCAGGTCGCCGACGAACACCCACCCGGCGACCCGGCCTCCGGCGTTGACCACGTAGTAGCCGCGATGGCGACGCTGGGCGTCCTCGAGCACGCCGTCGAGCGACGTGTCGGGCTCCAGCACGTCGGCCGGATCGATCGCTCGCGAGATGTCGCCCACGCGTGTGGTCTCCCGCAGAAACGGCGGCACGGCGGCGATGTCGCGCGTGGCGACCATGGCATAGACGTCGCCGCCGGCGTCCGCGACGGGCCAGACCGGCGGAGCATTCTCAGCACTGATGCTTGACTCGACGTCGGCGGCAACGGCGTCGTGGGGAAACGGCGCTTGTGTGAATGCCCGCGTCACGTCGCGCACCACCATGGAGCTGAGCCGTCGTCGCAGGTCACCCTCGCGCATCGCCGAGCGCGCGGCCGACCACAGAAACCAGCCGATGAACACGGCCCATATCGCCTGCACGCCGATCGTACGGATTGCAAAGAACTGCACCACGCCGAACAGGATGAGGAGTATGCCGAAGCCGGCGCCAGACATGCTGGCCACGCGAGTGGCCGTGTGCACATTCTGCGTGATACCCCAGACGACGGCCCGCAACACGCGTCCGCCGTCCAGCGGGAACCCCGGCAGCAGGTTGAAGGCGGCCAGGTAGAGATTGATCTCGCCCAGCCACTGCGCCGTCACGCGCGGCACGGTGGCCGGCGGCAGCGCCTGCGCCAGGGCCAGGAACAGGCCGCCGATGGCGGCGCTGGTGAGCGGACCGACGATGGCGATGGCGAACTCCTCGCCGGCGGCGCGCGGCTCCTGGGAAATCTCGGCCACGCCGCCGAATACGAACAGCCTGATGCGGGGCACGGCGATGCCGCGGCGCACGGCCATCAGGGCGTGGGCCACCTCGTGGGCCACGATGGAGGCGAAGAACACGGCGCTGGCCAGCAGCCCCCCGGCCCAGTAGCTCGCCTGAGGTCCGGGTGGGGGCGGCGCGAGACCGGCTTGGGCGGCGGACTCGAAGAGCCGCACCGGGATCACCGAGTCGGAGGTCATCCAGGCGATGATGACGAAGATGATCAGCCAGCTCGGGTCGAGCGTGATGGCGGTGCCGCCGATGCGGAGGATGGTCCAGCCGCGCGAGCGGGCGGCGCGCGCCCCACGTCCCCGCCGCGGCGAAACTTCGCCTGGGGGCGACGGCGAGCTAGTTCCCAGCGGTGAGCCCCGGCGTGATGATGAGCGACGCCACCAGCAGGATCACGGCGATCACCGAGATGACGGCCCAGATGCGGGCCACCGTGAACCAGCGGCGCATGCGGCGCCAGGGACGGCGCGACGCGCCAGACTCCACGCGAATGTGAACACTAACGCCCTCACCAGGGCGCGCCCGACGCCGCGACGGCCCCGACGACCGGCGTCGCGGCCGGCGCCGCCTTCGACCGCTCATGTCAGAACCAGTCGGCGTGCCATCACCGGTCAGGCGCCGGCCGCCGACGCGCCGGCGCGGCTGCGGCCCTTCTTGGCGGCCGGAGCGCCCACGTGCAGGGAGGTCAGAGCACTGATGTCATGCCAGGCGTTGGCGGCCAGGCGCAGCTCTTCGGCAATGGCATCGGCGAACGAATACACCTCGACGCGCACGCCGTGCTCGCGCAGGTATTCCACCATCGGCACGTAGTCGCCGTCGCCGGACATGAGCGCCACGACGTCCATCGTGGGCAAGCGGCGAATCACGTCCACGACCAGGACCAGGTCGAGGTCCGCCTTGCGCGTGCCGTCGGCGAACACCTTGATGGGCTTGGTGACGATGTCGTAGCCCATGTCCCAGACGGGCGCGACCGAGCGCTGGTGCTCGAGCCGGCCATTGAAGTCGGCATAGATGGGGCAGTAGGCGCGTGCGTGGACCGTGCGGCGGCCGTCGCTGACGTGGGTCAGAAGCTTGGCGAAGTCCACACGAATGGGGTCGTCGGAGCCCCGATCGGTCAGGTTGGCCGTGTCCAAGAAGACGCCCAGGCGCAGCTTGGGGCCATAGTCCGATGCGCCGTTGGACGTGTGCAGGGTGCCGGCGGCGCGGGACAGGGCCTTGGCCGCGGCGGCCAGGTCGCGCTCGGCGGCGCGCGGCGCCGACACGGCGTCCTTGAGCTCGTCCATCAGGGCGCGCAGGTCGTCTTCGGCGACTTGCCCCTTTGCGTCGGGATCGGGCGCGAAGTCTTCGGGGATGGGTGAGAGTCGTTTCATGAGGCTTTGGTGACCTTTCGTCGTCGCGGCGTCGGCTTGGTTTGGCGATCCTTGTCGAGCATCTCTTGGAGCTGCTTCTCGATGCCTTCCTGACGCGCCTCTTCGCGCTCCGCGGCCTCGCGACGACGCCTGGCGACGGCCTTGGCCCCTCCGCCCGCCTCCAGCGCGTCCCAGAGGGCTTCGATGGCGTCGGTGTTGCCGCGGATCTTCAGATTGGATTCAAACGTGACGCCGATCATCTCTTGATCGAAGTCGTTCAGCTTCTTTTCAAGGGCGTCGAGCCGGGTGGTGAGCTGAAAGATGCGGGCGTCGAGGTCTTTGTCGCCGCGCTTGTAGGTGCGCTCGATCTGGACGACCTGACGCCGCAGCTCGCCGTAGTTCTCGAGCAGCCCGTTGAGGTTGCGGGCGATGCGGCGATGGTGCGTGAGATGCGAGGGCAACCTGCCGTTGGCCTTCTCGGCGGGTTCGGCGGACTTTGGCTCGGCCGCGGCGGCCTCGCCCTCGGCGGGCGCTGGATTGGCGGGCTTGCTGCTACGTGAGCGACGGGCTCGGGATGTGCGTGTTGCCATTGGCGAGAGATTTCTCCATGGATCGAGGATCGAGATTGCGGCCGATGACTTCGAAGCGTGCCGGCGTCGGCCTGAACGTCCGGACTTCCACGCCCCCCATTACAACGTCGACGAGCAGCGTGGCGTTGTCCGCGCGCACGATGCCCTTGGCGCGAACCACGTCACCGAATTTGCCGCGGGCGAGAGCGGCCAGCCAGCGGTCGAGGTGGTCGCGCATGAGCGGCCCGGGCTGGAGCGTGGCGCGCTCGAGTCCGAGCGTGGAGAGCTCGGGCTGCTCCCCGTGGTCGTGGCCGTGGTCGCCATTGGCCGCGGCTGGGGCGGGGCGCGGTGCGGCGATGGCGGCGAGGACGAGATCGAGGTCGATGTCCGCATAGCTGGTGACGGCCAGGGCGGCGTCGGGATTGAGCTGGCGGGCGGCATCGCGCGCGGTCTCGATCTGCTCCGGCGTCGCGATGTCGGCCTTGTTGATGGCGAGCACGTCGGCGGCGCGCATCTGGTCCACGTAGAAGTCGCCGAAGGCCTGGTGGGCGACCGCGTGTCTGGCGGCGTCGACGACCGTCACTATCGAGTCGACCTGGGCGACCTCGCGCACCTCGGGCTGGGTGAACACCTGGCCCAGCATGTAGGGCGCGGCCAGGCCGGTGGGCTCGACGACCAGCCGATCCGGCGCCACGTCGCGGCTGATCTGGACCAGCGCCGCGAGCAGGTCGCCGCGGACCTCGCAGCAGATGCAGCCGCCGGTGAGCTCGCGGACCCTGACGTCCGCGGTGCGCAGCACGTGCTGATCTATGCCCTCCCGGCCGAACTCGTTGACGAGCACGGCGATGGGGCCCAGGGGCTGGAGACGCGGGATCAACCGGCGCAGCAAGGTGGTCTTGCCAGAGCCGAGAAATCCGTAGACGAGCGTGACTTTCACAAACGAACGGGTGCGGCTAGAGGAACTCGGGAACGCCACGTTGGCCGGTGGTGGGACCCATGGGCGTCCATGAGCAGCCGCTGGCAGCGAGGCGTCAATCCCACACCCCAGTATCGCACGGCGGGCCGACGCCTCGGTGGGGCGTCCCGCGACGCCTGGCTACAGCTCCTCCATGTCGCGCCAGTTGGCGCCCACGCGCGCGTCGACGACCACCGGCACGCGCAGCGGATAGGCCTGGGTCATGCTGGCCGTCGCCAGCGGGATCGCGGCGTCCAGCTCGTCCCGCGGCACCTCGAGCACCAGCTCGTCGTGGACTTGCAGCAGCATGCGGGACGCGAGGGCGTGGCGCTGCAGCTCCCGGTCCAACTGGATCATGGCGATCTTGATGATGTCCGCGGCGGCGCCCTGGATGGGCATGTTGATGGCGACGCGCTCGGTGGCCGCGCGCTGGTGAAAAACGCGCGCCTTGAGACCCGGCAGATAGCGGCGGCGTCCGAGCATGGTCTGGACGTAGCCGCGTTCGTGCGCCTCGGCGACGGTTCGGTCCATGTAGGCCTTGACGCCGGGATAGGTGGCGAAATAGGTGTCGATGAACGCCTGGGCCTCCTCGAAGGTCATCTCGGTGCGCTGCGCCAACCCTGCGGCGCTGATGCCGTAGACGATGCCGAAGTTCGTGGTCTTGGCCAGGCGGCGCATGTCCGAGGTCACGTCCGCGATGCCCACGCCGTAGAGGCGCGCGGCGGTGGCGGCGTGGATGTCCTGCCCCTCCCGGAACGCCGCGCACATGGCCTCGTCCTCGCTCGCGTGGGCCAGCACCCGCAGCTCGATTTGCGAGTAGTCGATGGCCAGCAGCGCGAGATCGTCGGCGCCGGAGACGAACGCCCGCCGAATCTCGCGTCCGCGCGCCGTGCGGATGGGGATGTTCTGCAGATTCGGGTTGGCCGAGGAGAGCCGACCCGTGGCCGCCACCGCCTGGTTGAAGCTGGTGTGGATGCGTCCGGTCTCGGGAACGACGAGGTTGGCCAGCGCGTCGGCGTAGGTGGATTTGAGCTTGGACACGGCGCGGAAGTCGAGCACCCGCTGCGCCACGGGGTGCGCCTCGACCAGCCCTTCGAGCACCCCACTGGCGGTGGAGTAGCCCGACTTCGTTTTGCGGCCTGGCGGCAACCCCAGCTTCTCGAATAGCACGGTGCCGAGCTGCTTCGGCGAGTTGATGTTGAAGGGGCCGCCGGCGTCGACGTGGATGGCGGCGGCGAGCGTCTCGATCTCGCTCTGCATGCCCTGTGAGAGCTCCCGCAGCGCGTCAACGTCGATGGCCACGCCCCGGCTCTCGATGTCGGCCAGCACGGCGGCCAGCGGCAATTCGACGTCTCGCAGGATGTGCGTCAGGTCGTTGGCGTCCAGGTCCTGCTCCAAGCCGGGCGCGAGGCGCAGGCAGGTGTCGGCGCGCACGGCCAGGGGCTGTGCGATCTCCTCCGGCGACAGTGTCGCCAGCGTGTTTGGCGGCGGAGCGTCGACCATCGGCGGCGCCAGGGTCTCGCCCAGGCGCCGGAAGGCCAGATCGTCGATGGTTTGCGGTGTGGCGTCGGCGTCCACCAGGTAGGCCGCCAGCAGCAGGTCGAGCCGCACCCCGCCGAGTTCGAGCCCGCAGCCCGCGAGGCCGCGGCGCAGCAGCTTGGAATCGAACACGACCTTGTCGTGGTCGGCGGAAGCCAGCCACTCGCGGAGCGGGTTGAGCAGGCTCGCGTCGTTGGGGGCGCAGGGCACGTAGGCCGAGGCGCCGTCCCAGGCGATGCCCAGGCCGCACAGCTCGGGACCGGTGCGGGTATCGCGCAGCAGCGGGAACACGCCCGCCCGCTCGACGGTGACCAGCCGTTCGCCGAGTTCGTCGGCTGCCGCGTGAGTGTCGACGATCCGCGGCGTGATTTCGGCAGTCGCCGGGGCCCCGTCGTCCGCCGCCGGCTCCGCGAGGCCGAACGGCAGGCGGTCCATCAGGGTGCGGAACTGGAGCTCCTGCATGAGCGCCGTCGTTGCCTCGGCGTCGGCCTGCCACAAACGCGTGCGATCGGGATCGAAGGCGACCGGCAGATCGGTGACGATGCGCGCCAGCTCGCGGGACAGCTCGGCCTGGTCGCGCTGGTCTTCGAGCCTCCGCCGGGCCGTCGGCGCCACGTCGTCGAGGTGCGCGTAGATCTCGTCGATGTCCTGAAACTGCTGCAGGAGCTTTGAGGCGGTCTTCTCGCCAATGCCTTTGACGCCGGGGATGTTGTCGGAGGAATCGCCCACCAGGCCCTTGAAGTCCACGACCTGATCGGGTTCGACGCCCCAGCGCTCGCGGATCGCCGCCGCGTCGTAGATCACTGGTTCGCCGGTGCGCGGGTTGCTGCTGAGCACCCGCACGTGAGGGGTCACGAGCTGATAGGCGTCGCGGTCCCCGGTGACCAGGAACACGTCGAACCCGGCGCGCTCGGCCTGCACCGCCAGCGTGCCGAGCACGTCGTCGGCCTCGTAGCTCTCGAGGTCGTACGACGGAATGCCGAACACGTCGAGCAGCTCGCGCACACGGCCAAACTGCACTACGAGGGCCTCGTCGGTCGCGGGTCGCCCGGCCTTGTACTCCTCGAAGATGTCGTCGCGAAAGGTCTTGCCGGGGAGATCGAAGGCCGCGGCGGCGTGGGTGGGCGCGAGCAGGTCGACGATGCGCAAGAGGGTCGTGGTGAAGCCGAAGACGGCGTTAGTGGGCTCGCCGGAGGCGGTGGCGAAGTGCTTGGGCACCGCGTGATAGGCCCGGTGCAGCAGGGACGCTACATCGAGAACGATCAGGCGCGGGCGTTGCTCGGTCGCCATGGGCGGCAGTGTACGAAGGGGCTGCCGTCGGTCCGGGGCCGGAGATTGTTCTAGGCGGTGTCGCCTTCGTCGCGGAACAGCTCGAGCGAGAGATGCGAGGCGCGGCCGCCGCGGCGCAGGTTCACGATCTCGGCCATGATGGCCAGGGCGATCTCGGCGGGCGTGCGACTGCCGATGTCCAGGCCGATCGGCGCGTAGACGCGCCGGAACTTGTCGGGCGATATCCCCTCCGCCAGCAACGTCTGGTGGACGATGTGCACGCGTCGGCGGCTGCCGATCATGCCGATGTAGGGCGCGGGCGTGTCCAGCAGTTGGCGCAGCGACTCCTCGTCATAGCGATGCGCGCGGGTGACGAGCACGACGTAGGTGGCCGGATCGACGCGCAACTCGCTGAAGAACTCGTGCATCGGGTCCACCACGACGCGGTCGGCGGTGGGAAAGCGCTCGCGGTTGGCGTAGTCGGCGCGATCGTCCACGACCCAGGTCTCGAACTCCAGCAGATCCGCGCAGAGGGCCAGCGGCTGGGCAATGTGTCCGGCGCCGGCGATGACGAGCCGCGGCGTGGGGACGATGGGGTCGAAGAAGACCTTGACGTAGGCCGCGGCGCGCCGCGACGAGGCGCCGCCGTCGGGCGCGTAAGTGTGTGTGATGGGCTCACCGGTCCGGAGGGCGTCAGCCGCGTCTCGGGCGACGGCCCCGTCGAGCGCCTCAGAACCGAGCGAGCCGATGAGGCGGTCTTCGGTTTCAAACCGCACTGTGAGGCCGAGGTCGACGCCCGGCACACCGCGCACGCCGGCGACGTAGACAAAGACCTGGGGTGTGCGCGAGGCGATGGCGTCCAGCGCGGCCGCAGCCGCGTCCGTGATCATGCCGCCGCCGCGGCAGAGGCCTCCCATGGCTCGATCAGCACGTCGAGCGTGCCGCCGCACACGTCGCCTTCACCGCGCACGTCGTCGACGAGGTCGATTTCGATGTTCCGGGCGCGGCCATCGGCCAGGGTGCGCCGGGCGTTGGCCCGCACGTCGGACTCGACGCAGCCGCCGCCGACGGTGCCCCAGCTCGACCCGTCCTGGAAGAACAGCATGCGCGCGCCGATGCGCTGCGGGGTCGAGCCGCGGCTGCCGACCACCAGCGCGGCGACGACGCGCTCGCCGCGGCCGGTGCGTTCGAGGATGTGGCGGAAGAACGGCTCCATGGCCTGTCAGTTTAGCCGAGGGGCTTCCGTGCCGTGGTCGGTCCGTTCGATGCGCGCGTGGAGGGACTGGGCAATGGCTGTCGTTCCGAACGAAATGAGGAACCTAAGGACGTTGTGCGTTCTCCCCGCCCCTTGGATTCCTCGCCTGCGGCTCGGAATGACGGATTGGGCCACCGCAGGTGGGATTCGGCCGCGCGTGTGCTAGCGTCGCGTGGTTGACGTTTTCGATGTGTGGAAGGCCCTGGCTGGGATCGCGCCCGCGCTGACGGTGAATCTCGCGCCGTCCCATCGCGACGGTCTGGTGTTGCGCTCCCCGGTGCTGACGGCCTCGGGCACCTTCGGGTTTGGGGACGAGTACCGCGACCTGGTGGACCTGAGCCGGCTCGGCGCCATTGTCACGAAGACGGTCACGCCGGAGGCGCGCGAGGGCAACCCGACGCCGCGCACGGTCGAGACGCCCGCCGGCATGCTCAACTCCATCGGTTTGCCGAATCCCGGCGTCGCGGGAGTCCTGCGCGAGAAGACGCCGATCTGGCGCGAGCTGCCGTGCCCGGTCGTCGTGAGCGTGTCCGCGCACGACGCGACAAGCTGGACCGCCCTGGCGGGGGCCTTCGACGGACTGCCGAATGTTTGCGCCATCGAGGCGAACCTGTCGTGCCCCAACGTGTCCGGCGGGCTGGACTTCTCGGCCACGCCCGAAGCCGCGGCGGCGACGGTCGCGGCGGTGCTGGCCGGCACGGAGCTGCCGGTGATCGCGAAGCTCTCGCCCAATGCCGGCGACATCCGACCCATCGCGCGGGCGGTGGAGGATGCGGGGGCGCACGCGATTTCGCTCATCAACACGATCGTCGGAATGGTGGTCGACGTGGAGCGACGGCGGGCGTTCCTGGGCGCCGGCAGCGGGGGCGTCTCGGGACCTGCGATTCGACCGGTGGCGTTGCGTTTCGTGTACGAGGCGCGGCAGGTCGTCGAGGTTCCCATCGTGGGCATCGGGGGGATCGCCTCGACGGAGGACGCGCTGCAATTCCTGCTGGCCGGGGCGGCGGCGGTGCAGGTGGGCACGGCCACGTTCCGCGAGCCGCGCACGGCGGAGACGATCACCGACGGCCTGGCGGCATACGCCCGCGATCACGGCCTTGACTCACTGCAGGAGATCGTGGGAGGCGCACAGCCGGCGCCCGCGGCGTCAGCGGCTGAAGTGGATCTGAAGGACGTCGCGGTCGGCGAGCACTTGGTCGCGCCCGACGCGCTGGAGACGGCCGGCGGCGCGTAGCGGCGCAAGGCCGCCGGCAGTGACGACCTCGTCGCACGGCGCGACATCGGCGCCGATGAAGCGCTGGGCGAAGTCGCTGTGAATCGTAGCCGCGGCTTCGAGCGCCGTGCCGCCCACCGGCAAGAGCCAGGCCGTGGCGGCGGCGCGGTTGGCGGTATAGAAGAGGTGCAGCCCCGCTGCCTGCATCACGGCGGCTCCGACGCGGTCGGCGGCGGTGCCCGGGAGGCCCAGATCGTCCCGGAAGTCCCCGGCGTCTTCGGGCTCCAGCGACCAGATCTCGGCCTCGGTCTCGCCGGCGACGACGGCGAAGGCGGAGAGGTTGGCGGTCGCGCGGGCCGCGCCGGGCGCGTCGAGGTCGGCAACATTGGCGATCACCGCGCGGGGTTTGACGGCAAACAGCCCAAACCCCCGCAGCGCGCGCCGGTCGTCGGGCGTGAGCGCCGAGGCGTCGAGCACCGTGGAGGCCGCGAGCTGCTCGCGTGTGCGGTCGAGCAGGTCGAGGGTGTGTTGCGCCTCGCGCCGCTCGACGCGCGGACCCGTCGTGGCACGCTCGCGGGCGCGGGCAGCGGCTCCTTCGAGGACTTCGAGATCCCACAGCGCCAGCTCGGCTGCCAAATCATCGGCGCTGCTGCGCAGGGCGGACTCCACCTCGGCTTCAGCCGCCGGGTGAATCACAAACCCGAGAACGTCGGCGGTGCGCAACTCGCCCAACCAGGCGGGGTTGACATCGGCGCCAATCCCCAGCGCGTGTCCCGGGAAGTGCCACAGGGTGAGCTGCGCCTGAACCACAGACTGAGATCCCATGACGTCGGCCAGGCGCGTCAATCGGCGATCGGCCAGCCGCAGGGCGCCGATGCGTCGCGGCATCCGGTCGCGGGACTCGACGACCTGCGGCCCGACGGCGGCGTCGAACACCTGGTCGATTCCGCCGTCTAGGTGTCCAATGAGCGCGACGGTGGGCTGCACGGAGTTTCTCCCAGCCGATGCGGCCGGAGGGCCGGGTCCGTTGGTATATTAGGGCGGCAGGCGACCGTAGCCTGCCTCGTCTTTTCTA
This sequence comes from Chloroflexota bacterium, assembly GCA_022821905.1. Classification (GTDB taxonomy): domain Bacteria; phylum Chloroflexota; class UBA11872; order UBA11872; family UBA11872; genus JAJECS01. The sequence goes on from JAJECS010000017.1 coordinate 50,257, forward strand.
TCGCCAGGTTGGGCCATGCCCTCACCCAAAGAACTGAAACGTCAGCACGCGCGCGCGAAGAACGTGCGTCGCGAGGAATTCAAGCGCGGACGCAACGCGAGCGTACGGTCGACCGTGCGGCGGTTGGTTAGACGCGCGCGAACGGCCATCGACGAGGGCGACGCGGCGGCCGGCGAGGCCGTGCGGGCCGCGCAGTCGGCGCTGGACGGCGCGGCGCGGCGCGGGATCATTCCGCGGAACGCGGCGGCGCGTCGGCTCGGGCGGCTGGTGAAGCGCCAGCGCGCGGCGGAGGAATCCGCTTAGCGCCGACCCGGCGGGGTCGCCAACCGGGCCGTCAGAATCTCGAGCAGCGCGTCTTCCTCGCTGCCGGTTGATTTGAGCGCACGATCCGTGCGCACCACCTCGCCATACATGCGTTCCAGCAGTCGGGGCGAGGTGCGCCGAGCCTGTGTGTGCAGCTCACGCGCCCGAAACGGCGGCACGCCCGCGCGGCGACCCACGTCCTTGGTATCGCCGCCCGTGTCGTCCACCGCCTTGGCCGTGGCCAGCCGCCGCATGGCGGTGCCGATGTCGGCCAGGATCATCTGCTTGGGCGCCCGCAGCCCCAGCAGATCGTGGAGCACGCCCAGCGCCCGGCGCGGCTGCTGCGCGGAGACGGCGTTGATGTAGTCCCAGCGCCGGTGCTCGCCGATGGTGGCCGAGGCCGCGTCGACGTCGTCCATGGTCAGCGTGCCGGTGAAGCCGGCGTAGGCGGCGAGCTTGTCGACCTCGCGGGCCAGGAGACCGGCGTCGGGGGTGACGATCTCGACCAATCGCTCGGCGGCGGCGTCATCGAGACGGACGCCCTGGCGCTGCGCCAGTCGCCGCGCAAACTGCGCGGCCCGGCGCTCATCCAGCGGACGCACCTGCCGCACCTGCGCGCCGGCATCCTCGAGCTTGCTGAACGCCTTGACGCGCGAGCCGCTCCGGCGATCCCCCAGGTCCACATAGGCCAACGCCGCGAGATCGCAGGGCGCGGCGGAGCCGGCACCGGCAAACTCGGCCAGCCACGGCAGGACCTTCTTGTCGCTCGTGACCAGTGCCTGGGCGTTGGTCAGCAGCACCTTGCGACGGCCACCGAACATGTCGATCGCGCCGCAGGCGTGGGCCACATCCACGAGGGACGTTTCGGTGCCGTCGAGGCGGGTGAGCGAGAGGTCGTCGTCGGTGTCGCCGAGGCCGAGCGCGATGCGCGCCTCGTCGTGGATGCGGGGCTCGCGCGCGCCGAGAAAGACGAAGAGCATTCGCGCGGCCTCCCCACTCGCCAACGGTCAAGGGTACGGCGCGGCCGGGCCATGCCGCGAGCACCGCGCGGTAGATCGGCGAGTGAGTGTGGGCTGGATTCCCGCCTCCGCGGGAATGACGGACTAGGTCGAAGTGCGAAGGACGCGTTGACAGCGGCACGCGGCGCGCCCATGCTGGCACGCCTACAGCAGTCTGTGGCGGTGGTAAGCGAGGGGGCAGTCGTGGCGACGCAGGCGACGGGCGGCCGCATCGAACAGGTATTCGTGGACGGCAATCCGGGGTCGCGGGAGTTGTACGCCCGCGCTCGCCGGGTGATCGCCGGCGGCGTGACCCACGACGTGCGGGTGCATTCGCCGTTCCCGGTGATGGTCGACCGCGCCGAGGGCTCGCGGAAGTGGGACGTCGACGGCAACGAGTACATCGACTACACCATGGGGCACGGCGCGCTGATTCTGGGCCACGCGCATCCGATCCCCACCGAGGCCGCGATTGCGCAGCTGAGACGCGGCACCCACTACGGCGCCAGCCACGAGATCGAGACCGCGTGGGCCGAGCAGATCTGCGAACTGATGCCCAGCGTGGAGCGGGTTCGCTTCACCGGCTCGGGCACCGAGGCCACGCTGATGGCCATGCGCCTGGCGCGGGCGCACACCGGGCGCGAGCGCATCGTGAAGTTCCACTACCACTTCCACGGCTGGCACGACTATGCGCACGTGGCCCAGTCCGATCCCCTCGATGTGCCGATGTCCGCCGGCATTCCCCAGGCCGTGCAGGACACGGTGACGGGCATTCCGGTCGACCTGGACCGCGTGCGGGAAGAGCTATCCAAGGGCGATGTGGCGGGGTTGATCGTGGAGCCCACGGGCGCCGGATGGGGCGCGGTGCCGCTTGACCCGGCGTTTGTGAAAGCCCTGCCGGGCATCTGCCGCGAGCACGGCACGGTGTTCATCCTGGACGAAGTCGTCACCGGATTCCGGCTGTCGCCGGGCGGCTATCAGGCGCTGCATGACGTGACGCCGGACCTGACGACGATGGCGAAGGTCCTGGCCGGCGGGCTGCCGGGCGGCTGCGTCGGCGGTCGCGCGGACATCCTGCAGCGGCTGGAGATGCGCGGCGATCCACGATGGGACCGCGGTCAGCGCATGGCGCATCCGGGCACGTTCAACGGCAACCCGCTCTCCGCCGCCACGGGCGTCGCCGTGCTGCGACACATCGCCGACGGCGCCGTGCACGCGCAGATCGACGCCCAAACCGACCGACTGCGGCGGGGAATCCAGGACGTGTTCGACCGGCACGACCTGGGAGCCATCGCCTACGGCGAGTCGTCGTACTTCCACGTGAGCATGGACGGGACGCCCTCGCGCGGCGGCATGTCCGGTGACGACGGCGCAGCCATGCGGCGCGCGCTGCATAGCCACGGCGTGCACATCATGACCAGCGGGGGCCTGCTGTCGACGGCGCACACCGACGACGACATCGACCGCACGATCGAGGCCTTCGACGCCAGCGTGCGAGACCTAGAGGCGGACGGGCTGGTCGGAGGCTAGGGGAGACCGGCCCCGCTCACGTCAATAGGTGACCGCGGTGGGGTCGCCGGGGAAGCCCGCGGGTGGTGCACCGGCCGTGCACACCGGCGACCGAGGGCAGTTTCGCACGACTGTCGGTAGGCCATCGTGCCTGAACCATTCCCGTGTGAAAGTCAGCTCTGCCCGTGCCGGACAAGTCGTGATATTTTCGAGCCGTCACGCGCTGGAGTCCCAAGCGCGTCGCGGGTGCATCACATGGCGGACGACACCATTGCCCTTGAACTTGAGGGCTCCGACTTTCAACTGGATGATTTGGATGCGATCCGACATTTCCACGGATTGCTGCGTGAATTGGCGGTGGAGGCGGCGGGCGGCGCAGCGATCACCTGGGAGTTGCGCCGCTTTGGGACCGGCAGCCTCGTCGCCGAAGTCAAGGGAACGGCCGAAGACCAAGACGCCGTGCACCGCGTCGTCGCTGCCTATGATTGCGTGGGGGCTGCCCTAGCCGTCGGTGATCCCGTACCTTATTCGGACGCCGTCAGCGTGCATGCTGACCGACTGACTAGCCTGATCAATGGGCGCGTTGAATTCCTCCGATTTCGGGCTGGTAGGCGCGTCCGCGAAGTTCGCAGTGCATCCACGACCGCGCTTTGGAAGCCGCTCCCGCATCTCGACTCGTTTGGCGCGATTGAAGGCGTGGTGGACGCTCTGGCTCGGCGTCGCGGGACTCGGTTCGTGGTCTATCCCGACGATGAACTGCGCGGTGTTCCCTGCTATGTGACCGACAAGCATGAGGCGAAGATGCTCGAACTCTGGGGAAAGCGCGTTCGGGTTGAAGGTCTTCTGCGGAGAGACGGAGAGTCGGATATTCCCCTGTCCATCCGCGATGTGACCGATATAGAGATCGTCAAGCAGCCGGTTGAAGAATCCGAGGACTTGTGGGGCATTCTTCCCGCATCCACCCGGAAACCCGAGGAGACCATACGGGCGGAATGGGATGGCGCCTAGCCGCCCGCTTGTGTATTGGGACGCGTGCTGCTTCCTGTCCTATCTCAGCGGTGACCCTTCCCGATCAGTGTTGCGGACACTCATGGAGGATGCAAGGGCGGGCGGGATCTTGCTGGTTACGTCAGCAATCTCGATCGCGGAGGTCGCCTACCTTGCGCCGGAAGGTCTGGGCCGGCCGCTAGACCAAACGATCGAAGAGAAGATCGAGCGCATGTGGGGCTGGGTTCAAGCGATTCGCATTGTGGAAACGCATGCTGGAATTGGCCGACGGGCTCGCGAGTTGCTGCGCCACGCCCTGGAGAACCGCTGGGAACGGAATCCCCGCGATGCGATTCATCTGGCGTCGGCGCAACATGCTAGTGCGACAACTGTCCATACCTATGACGAAAAGTGGGATCGCTTTGCACCGCTTATCGGGACAAGCGTGGTGCGTCCCGATCTGCTGTACGTGACCCAGGCTGTGCCGCGAACAAGTACGAGCTAGTGGAAGCCGACGCCGGTCACCTCAATAGGTGACGGCGGTGGGATCGCCGGGGAATCCTGCCGACGGGGCGTTGCGGTTGCCGGGGAGGGGCCAGCCCTGGCCGCCCATGGTGCGGTAGTCGTCGGCTTTGCCGCAGAGCCAGAAGAACATCTCCGCCGCGTCCAGGCATTCCTGAAACTGCTGGCGAGGCGTTGTGATCGGGAAGGTGTAGTCGGCGAGCTGGAAATCGAATTCCGGCTCGATGATCCAGTCGCGGGCCGGCGGCGCGGTGCGCCAGTAGTTGTATTTCAGGAGATTGCGAACGCCCTGCGCCGTCGATGCGGACCGGCGATGCCAGATCGAGTAGACGGTGAGAAAGATCGAGCCCGCGGAGGCGGCGGTCTTGACGCTGTGCCGCATGCTGCCGTAGTGCCCCATGAAGCTGGCGTGCTGGAACAGGTAGTGAGAGCCCGGAATCACTTCGGTCGGGCCCATCTCGGGCGTGCAGGCCTCGGGGTAGTAGAAGACCTGGAGGTAGTGCAGCGAAGGTCCGTAGCGCGATTGGCCGTCACGGTGCCAGTGTTGCGCCTCCCGGGGCATGTGGACGCGGTGGTTGCTCATGAGCACGGGCGTGGTGAACCCCGCCCCCAGCAGACAGCGAATGGCGCCGGCGGCGGCCGGGTTGAGGATCACGTGTTCCATGAACCAGTCCTCGGCCAGGATGGCCGTGGGCTCGAAGTAGGTGTCGCTGTCGAGGAACTCCACGGCGCGGCGATTGATCTCGTCCGGCACCACGCCGTCGAGCAGGAGATAGCCGTTCTTGCAGAAGTCGAGGACTTCGGAGTCGGTCAACGTCGGCTGGATCTGCGTGGTGTCCATCAGGCGCTCCGAATCTTCTCGAGCACGAACTCGGCCCCGTAGGCGTAGGTGCGCGACTCGTCGAGCAGCAGGGCGAGGTTGGGAAAGTCGATGATGCGCCAGCCGTCGCGGATGGCTTCCACGACGGTCTGGTAGGGCCAGTCGTCGGGGTCGTCCGGGCCGTCGGACACCTCGCCGTCGAGGACGAGGCGCATGCCGATCACCTCGGAATTCACATCGGTGCCGGAGGCCTGCAGGTAGAGCAGGTCCTGTGTCGCCGGGCCCGCCGCCACCTCGTCCCGAATGGCGGCGAGCGTGGACTCCTGCAACGTTCCGGCGCGAAGCTCGGCGATGGCCTGATCGAGCTTGTTTGCGATCGCTTCACACGACATCGCGACCTCCCCGGGTGCCCGTCGCTCGATTATCCCCCAAACGGCACGGGTTCGGGCGCCTGCGCTTCGTTAGGCACCAACCCGACCTCCTTGGCCAGGTCGCCCGCCAGCACGATGGTGACCGTGCCGGCCGTTGCCCAGGGCACGTCTTCCTTCCAGAGCTGGAACGCGGCGCGCTGGCCGCGCACGATGACGACCGAGTCCAGCTCGTGCACGCCCATCGGCAGGCCATAGCGATTGATCCAGTCCGGCACGGCGCGGAATCGCGCCAGGAGCGGCGGGTACGGCTCGAGGATCGCGAGGTGCCGCGCCAAGATGTCGGACCAAGCCAGCCCGCGGTCCCCCAGCCATTCGCGGCTGAGCGGAATCTGCCGGTAGGCGTCGAGCCAACCGTCGAATCCGGCGGCGCTGAGCATGTCGAAGACGTTGGCCAGCCGCACCTCGCCCGTCACCGGATGGCGCTGCAAGAGACCGGCCTGCGTGGCCTGATAGAGAAAGCCGTTGAGCTCGAACCGGTGGGAGGCGGGATGGCCCAGGGCGTCGACGCCGCCGAAGTCCTGAAACGCGGTCCAGAACGCGGCGTCGGCGTCGTCGACGATGGCGAACCCGCCCCGCCCGCTGCCCGCCTGGGTGTAAAAGCGCCCGCCGTCGACGGCAAAGTCGGCGGCGGCAACGACCCGGCTGATCGAACCGGCGTCGGTCACGTAGAGCGCGCCGTCGGGACCGGGCGCGACGTCGACCTGACAGGGAACGCCGTCCAAGGTTTCGACCGCGGTCAGCTCGCGGTAGGTGGAGTCGGTGGCCTCGAAGCGCATGAGCTCGCCGGTGTTCCAGGCGCACATGAACAGGCTGCCGCGATGGAAGGCGATGCCCGTGGGCGCGATGGTGTCGCCGAAGCGCCACAACGGGGCCGTGAACCCCACGTGGGGGTCGTCGCACATGAACGCGGGCCGCCAGCCGAGGTTGGCGCCGCGCGTTATGCGGTTGACCTCGTCGTCGCAGTGGGGACCGTTTTCGGTGGCGAACATCTCGCCCGTGTCCGGATGGAAGGTGAAGTCGAAGCTGTTGCGCAGTCCCAGCGCCCAGATGCGGTCGTCGTTGCCGGACGCCGGGTCGCCGCCGTCGTGGAAGGGATTGTCGGGCGGTGCGCTCCCGTCCGCCTTGTCGATGCGCAGGATCTTGCCGAGCGGCGTGTCGAGCCGCGGAGCCAGGCCGGAGTCGTGGTTCTCACCGAGCGTGACGTAGAGGTAGCCGTCCGGGCCGAAGTGCAGGTTGCCGCCGTTGTGGAACGCGGCGCCGGTGGGGTTGGGCACGTCCAGCAGGATGGTCGGTTCGACGCCGCGGCCGTCGACCTCGCGCAGCCGCACGACGCGATGCCCGGCGGTGTCGGCGCGCGTGTAATAGACGTAGACAAAGCCGTTGGCGGCGAAGTCCGGGTCCACGGCGACGCCGAGCAACCCGCGCTCGAAGAGGTCGTCGACTTCGAACACGGCGAACGGCTCGTCGCGCAGCTGCCCGTTCTCCACCACGCGCAGGGCCCCGGACTTTTCGGTGTAGAGCAGACGCCCGTTGGGGGTCCAGGCCAGCGCGACGGGAAAGTTGGCCTCGGCCACCACAGGCTCGACGCGAAGGTGCGCGGGCAACTCGACCGCGAGCGCCGCCGGCGCGCCGACGAGCGCCGCGGCGGCAAGCAGCGCGGCCCCGGCGAGCGTCTGGCCGGCGCGCTTGAGCCAGGCGCCCGGCATCGGCGGCGACTCGGTGGCGACGCGGGGCATCGGGCCGGATGCTAGCACCGGCGGGCCGCGACGCGGGCGCCGGATTTGGCGGCTGATGCCCAAGCGGGCGACGTGACCCGGTGTGGCATTCTCCGAGCGCTTGCCCGCCGGCGGGGGTGACGGTGTTCCCGCGTCTGCTGCGATCGCCGCTTACCGTCCCGGCAGCGCTCATCGGCGTCGTGCTGACGGCGTTCTACAGCCTCAGCGCCGCGACCAGGGTTGCCGGGGGCGACTGGGGCCAGTTTCAGACGTTTGGCTACCTCGGCGGAATTGCGCATCCGCCGGGCTATCCATTGCTGACCGGCAGCATTCACCTCGCGAACCACGTCGCCCTCCCGGTGAGACGCCTCGCCCACCGCATCACCGGCGCCCCCGACTTTGCCGATCCCGCCCACGTGGCCAATGTCGTCAATGCCGGCTACGCCGTCGCCGCGGGAGTGGCGCTGTTCGTGGTGGCGGCCGTTCTCGCTCGCTCCCGGCTGGCCGGTTTGCTGGCCACGGTTGTCTTCACCACCGGCTACAGCATTTGGGCGCATGCCGCGCAGGCGGGGGCGATGAGCCTGCAAACGCTGATCGTCATCTTGCTGCTTGGCGCGCTCGTCGCCTACGACGACCGGCCGTCGGTCATGCGGCTGGCCGCGGTGGGGTTCGCGACGGGACTCTCGCTGACAAACCATGGCGTCAGCCTCTTCATGCTGCCAGCCACGGCCGCCTTCATCGCGAGCCGGCGCTTTCCGGGGATCGCCCGTCCGCGGACGCTGGCGACTGTTGGCGGAGCCATTGGGGTTGGGCTGCTTCCTTGGATCTACGTGGTTCGGGGGCTATTCGTTCCCGTTGCCACCAGATATCCCGACAACGTCGCCCGGCTGAGCGTCGACGAGCTGGTGCACATGGTCGTCGGGCGACCGTTCGAGCGTGTGAGCGACGTTCGCACGATCAATACGCCGATTGACGACGGGGGATTCGCATTTCTGAACCAATGGACTGTGCTGACCGACCACGTGCTGCGCGAGTTTGGCTGGGTTTGGCTGGGGCTGGCGGTGCTTGGGTGGGTGGTGCTGGCGCGACAGCGGGCGCGTCTGGCCGCCTGGGTTGCCTGGACCGGGCTGGCGACCATCTGGTTCGCCCTGGCCTCCATGCCGATGTTCGATGGGGTGCGGTACTTCGCGGTGATCTATGCGCTGCTGGCGGTCTGCGTGGCGGTGGCCGTCGGTTGGCTGCTCCGACGGGTGGAGCCGGCCGCCAAGCGCTTCGCGCCGTCATTCGCGCGGTCTGCCGTGCTGGCCGCCGGCCTTCTGGTCGTGCTGGCCGCCGGCGGGCGGATCCAGCAGCAGTTCACCGGCGCGGCGCGCAGCCATATCGTGGAGGTGCGCGAAGATGCCGCCAAGCAGGCCGATATCGGCCTCGGCATCATGCGGCGGATGGCGCCCGGCAGCGTCTATATGACCGACTGGACGTCGTCCTGGTATACGCGATACGCCGCCATTCGCGAGGACGACCGCGGCATTCGCATTCAATCGGCGGACTATTGGAGGATGGGTTTCGACGAGGCGGCTGAGATTCTGGCGAGCGGGCGGCGCCTCTATCTGCAGCGCACCTCGCCGGAATACGAGGCCGCCTACACCGTGGAGCCGCGCTGGGGCGTGATCTACGAGGTGCTGCCGGCGGAGCCGTAGGAATCCGGGGGCTGACGCTCGACTTGCGGTTGCCGCCTGCGCATACTCGTTCGCGATAGCGTGGCGGGCGAGAGGTACCCATGCATCCAGCGACGCCGCCGGAGTTGCGCTCGGTGCGGCAGTGGACCGGGCGCTGGATCTGGGTCGAGGGCGAGCGCAAGCCGTTCCACTTCTTCCTCTATGCGCGGCGCTCGTTCGACCTTGCCGAGGCGCCCGCGACGGCGCGGTTGCGCATCAGCGCCTCGGACCGCTACGCGCTTTGGGTCAACGGGAAGTACATCGCTCGCGGACCGGCGCGCAGCGACCCGCGGCGCAAGAGCTATGACATCCACGAGGTCGCGGCGCACCTGCAGCCCGGCGCCAACACCATCGCCGTGCGGGCCTACCACTACGCCACGCCTCGCCATGGCGATGGCTGGTCGAGCTGGAGCGGCAACGCCTACGGCGTCGGCGAGCGCGCGGGGCTCTGGGCGCAGCTAGATACCGAGGACGACGACGGCGCAACTTCGACCATAGGCACCGATTCCGCCTGGCGGGTGCGTCCGGCGAAGGCCTGGGACCGGACGATCAAGGTCATCCACTCGCTGGTGGGTCCGCCGGAGGTCTTTGACGCCGCGGCCGACCCGCCGGACTGGATGCAGCCGGACTTTGACGACGGTGACTGGGACGCGGCCTGGGAAGTCCCGACCCGCGATTACGACTGGGTGCTGCTGGAGGCCCGGGAAACGGCGCTGCTGGACGAACGCGAGGTATTCCCCGCGCGGGTGTCGGCCACGGGCGAGGTGATCGAGGAGAGCCGCGGGGCCGTCCGCGACCTGCCGGAGCGCCTGGTGCAGGAGGTGCACTTCCCGCTGGAGCACGCGGTGATCGAGAACGTCGACGCCCTGATGGGGCCGGACGGCGTGAGCGAGATGCGCAGCACGTTTGCGCCCGGACACGGCATCCGGTCGCCATTCATCGTGCTGGACTTTGGGCGGCAGTTCTTCGGGTTTCCGCGCGTTCGGCTGACGGCGCCGGCCGGGGCCATCGTGGACATGACCTACGGCCAGCAACTCATCGACGACCGCATTCCGCCCGGCGCGCCCTACGGCGACCGCTACCTCGCCCGCGAGGGGGCGCAGGTGTGGGAGCCGGCGGAATACAAGCAGTTCCGCTACCTGCACCTGTGCGTGCGCAACACCTATGCCCCGGTGCACATCGAGTCGGTCTCGGTGGACGAGTACGTATATCCGGCGGAGCGTCGCGGCGCGTTCCGGTGCGACGATCCGCTGCTCGGCGCGCTGTGGACCGCCTGCGCCGACACGGCCTACCTCAACTTCGAGGACACGCTGGTGCACGAGGGGTTCCGCGAGCGGGCGATCTTCAACACCGGCGACGGCAGCCACGTGATGCACATGTGCTTCGCGGCCTACGGCGATCTGACGCTCACCGATCGCTTCATGCGGCTGGTGCCGCTGAGCAATCGCGGCGACGGGATGTTGCAGATGGTCTATCCGCCGGAGAACGCCCAGCGCTACGTGGTGGCCAACTTCCTGTTCCAATGGAGCATGCGCGTGCGCGAGCACTACCTGCACACGGGGCGGCGCTGGGTGCTGGAAGAGCTGTACCGCAGCGTGCCGCCCCAGATCGACTGGTACGAGCCGCACCGCGACGCCGACGGGCTGCTGCGCAATCTGCCGCTGCAGAACACGCTCGATTGGACGGCGAACGACCTGCGCGGGGCCAGCTTCATCACCAACGCGCTCTACGTGGGCGGGCTGGAGGACGCGGCGTGGCTGGCGGATCGGGTGGGCGTGCCGCGCGACGCCGAACGCTGGCGGCGCATCGCCGCCGATGTGCGCGAGACGCTGCGGCGCAACTTCTGGGACGAGGATCGCGGGCTGTTCTGGGACAGCGACCGGGCCACGGGGCCGGATGGCGTCTACAGCGACATCTCCAATGCCTTCGCCATCCTCTACGGCATCGCGCCGCCGGAGCGCGTGGAGGCGGTGGCGCGCGCGATCGTGGAGCAATACGACGACCTGGTGCAGGCCACGCCGCTGTTCTTCGGCTACGTGGCCGACGCGATCCTGGGAACGGGGCTGGTGGACGAGGGGCTGGATCTGATCAAGCGGCGGTACAGGCCCATGCTGGAGTCCACCGACAATCCCATGATCTGGGAGCTGTGGGACCCGTTCACCGGCGGCCACCGCATCGTCGAGGACTCCGACTACGCCCAGCGCCACGACGAGAACCTGGTGCGGCCGATGTCGACGCGGAGCCTGGCGCATACGGGCGGGATTCTGGTTGGCTACGTGCTCTCGACGCGGGTGCTGGGAGTCACGCCGACGGGACCGGGATTCAACACTTGCCGCATCGACCCGCGGCCCGGATCACTGCCGCGGGTGGAGGGCACGTTTCCGACGCCGCACGGCGACATCGGCGTGCGCTGGCGGCGGACGGCGGACGGGCAAACGCTCGAGGTTGACGTGCCGCGCGGGGTTGAAGCCGAAGTGGTGCTCAAACGCGCGGTCGATCTGCGGGAGGCGCTGGTCTTCCGCGACTCCGAAGCGCCGCTGGACGACGCCGAGGCCGTGACCGCAGCCGGCTTCGTGGTCACCGATGCCGAGGTGCGAACGACCGTGCGTACTGGGACGCACGCGTTCGAGTTGCGAGTGGCGGATAACATGCCGTCATGACCGCACGGAACTTCGGGCGACGGCTCCCGGTCGCGCTGCTCACGGCGCTGTGCACATTCGTCCTCGCCGGCTGCATTCGCGTCGAGTTGAGCTTCACCGTGAACGAGGACGGCTCGGGCACGGTCGGCATGCTGGCGGCATTCGACGAAGCGCTGCTCGGGCTCTCCGACCAATCCGCAGACGACTTGTTTGGGGGCATCGACGACCTTCCGCCGGGCGCGGTCGTCGATGAGTACCGCGAAGACGGATTCGTCGGGCGGATCGTGAGCGTGCCCGTTCCCGACATGACTCAGGGCGCGGACTCGTTGAGCGGCGTGTTCGAGGGGACCGAGAGCGGTGCGTTCGAGACGACCGATGCCCCGGACTACGTGTTCGTGCGCGAGGACGACGGCTGGCGGTTCACGATGGATGTCCCGCCGCTGGGCGAGGACCTGGACGACGAGAACGGAGACTTCGCAGCCGGCATGGTGGCCGCGCTTATGGAATCCGCCTTCTTCCGGGTCCGCGTCTCGCTGCCCGGCGAGGTCACGGAGCACAACGCCGACCGGGTCGAGAACGGCGTTCTGGTGTGGGAACTCGGCTTGACGAGCAAGGAGCCGCGTACGCTCAGCGCCCGCAGCGAGACGGCGGGCGTGAGTCCGGCTATCGTCGCCGTCGCGATCGGGGCGGGGGTTGCCGTCGTGGTGCTGGCCGCGGCGGCAGCGCGGTCGGCCGTTCGCGCCCGTCGCGGGGCATAGAACGCGCGACGAACCGAAGTCTTTCGAGTCGCCGTGGCGCCGGTCGGTTAGCTCCGGTATCCCGCCGTGTGGTGGCGGATGTCGTATCGGCCGGGGTAGCGCACGGGGAGCTCGCCGGACTCGATCATCTGGATCAGCGGCGAGGCCATGGTCTTGAGCGGGAGGCGCACGAGGCCGCGGATGCGGGCGGACTCGTAGATGGCCATGAGGCCTTCCTGGGTCTTGATGGCGAGGTGGGCGTCGCCGCGATGCTCGTCGACCTCGCCCGCGGCCCAGTCCGCCAGGGCGTCGGTTTCGCGCAGGCGGGCGTCGTCGTAGTAACCGCCGCCGCCGGGGATGTCGCGGGTGCGTCCCTCGCGGCCCACGATGCGCACGGCGTAGTCGGTGCCGCGGCCGTCCTGGGAGACGATGAGCAGGCCGTCAGTGCCGACGATGAGGTGCGTGTGGGCCTCCAGGCCCGGCGCGGCGGGCGTCTCGCTTTCCAGCGCCAGCCGCATGCCGCCGGCCAGGCCGACGACCGCGACGGCCATTTCCTCGCTCGGCCAGCCGCGTTCCCAGCGGTCCGTCTCGCGCTGGACGTTGCCCAGCACCCATTCGATGTCGGGCTCTCCCAGCATGAACAGCATGCGGTCGAGGGCGTGGGTGAGGTGATTGGTGATGCCGCCAACGGTGCAGCCCACGCGGGCGAAGACGGGGGTGCCGATGTCGCCGGCGGCCACCGCGTCCCGCGCCTGCTCGAAGGCCCGCAGCCAGCGGCCCTGGTGCCCGATGGCGAGCTTCACGCCGTTCCTGTCGCAGGTCTCCAGCATGGCGCGCGCCTCGCCCAGATTGCCGGCCATGGCCTTCTCGCACAGGATGGCCGTGGGCTTGTAGCGGCTGGCGGCGAGGATCGTGAGCGGCGCGTGGGTCGCCTGCGGGGTGGCGATGCTCAGCAGGTCGGGCTGCTGCTCCCGCAGCATGGTCTCGAAGTCGGTGTAGCGGGCCTCCACGTCGTGCGCGTCGGCCAGCGCGTGGCAGCGGGACTCGATGGCGTCGCAGATCGCCACCAGATCGGCGCGCTCGCTGGCGGCGTAGCCGGCGGCATGCGTGCGCCCGATTCGGGCGCCGACGACGGCGGCGCGCAGCGGGCGGTCGTGGTCAGATGCGCCGGACACGGCTCAGGCCTCCAACGGGGGATAGACCCCGGCATGGCGGATGTCGTAGGCGCCCGGATAGCGAACGGTCAGTTGGCCGTCCTCGATCATGGCCTCGAGCGGTGAGCGGCGGGTCGAGAGCGGCAGGGTGGCGCGTGAGCGGGTGCGCGCGGACTCGTAGATGGCCATGAGGGCCTCGTGCGACGGCAGGGTGCGCGCGATGGACTGCACGTGCTCCGGTCCGCCGTCGATCCAGGTGGCCAGCTTGTCGACCTGGGCGACCCAGGGATCGACCTCCGGGAACTCCGTCGAGGCGAGATCCATCTCGCCGTGGGCGGACGACGTCAGATGCAGGTCGAAGGCCTCGCGGCCGTGCGCCGAGTGGGTGGAGATGCGGAGCACTCCTTCATCGCCCGCGAGCACGAAGCCCCAATTGCCGATGGTGGGGTTGGCGCCGATGTCCACGTCGAGCACCAAGCGCGTGCCACCCTCGAAGGCGATGACGCCTCCGCAGAGGTCCTCGACGGGCAGGGCGCGCTCGTAGCGGTCGGTTTCGCGCTGCACCTGGCCCACGGCCCACTCGACCGCCGGGTCGCCGAGCATGAAGCGAACGAGGTCGACGACGTGGGAGCCCTGGTTCAGCAGACCGCCTTCCTGCGCGCTCACGGTGCAGGCGAGGGGTCGGCCGATGGCGCCCTCGGCGATGAGCCGGCGCGCATGGGCGAACTGGGGGATCTGCCGTCGCATGTGGCTGATGACGAGCTTGACGTCGTGCTGCTCGCAAGCCGCGATCATGGCCTCGACGCCGCCCATGTCGGGCGCCATGGGCTTCTCGCAGATGATGGCCTTGGGGCGGGCCTCGGCGGCGGCGATCACCATCGGCGGGTGGAACTGGCAGGGGGTGGCGACGCTGACAATGTCGAGCGTCTCGTGCTCCAGCATGGCCTCGAGGCTGGTGTAGCGGTGGGGCACGTCGAAGGTGCGGCCCACCTCGTCGAGGAGTGCGGCGTCGAGGTCGGCGATGGCGACGAGATCGGTGGCGTCGCTGCCGGTATATGCGCCTGCGTGCCGCTTGCCCACGCCAAGTCCCACGATGCCGGCGCGATACATCGTCGTTGCCTCATCTCAAGCCGCCGAGAGGCGGTCATGGGCCTTGGACGCAGGGTAGCGCAGTGGGCGCCGGTGACTACTGTCGAGCCATGTGGGTAGCGTCCTGCTTTGCGTTGCTGCTACGACTGACTCTCCGAGGTTCGCGATACTGACGAAGGCAAACTTCTCATCACGGCCCAGGCTCAGTCGTTAGCGCTACCGCTCATGGTGTCGAGGTGCTTGAAAATTCGATCACGCAGGCCTTCGTCACCGAGCCGGCGCCCAATAGCCACCAAGTCCTCACTGAGCAGGTCTCCCCGTATGAGGTAGTCGGAGTCCTCACGCTGAACAACGGCCAAATGGGCAACATCCGTCAGCCCGCGTCTGAAGACCAACGTTGGGTAGTCGTACCGAAACAATGCCCACCCGTCCGCGCCGAATGCGGCAAGCACATTCCCCACGTCGATCTCTACGTTCATCAGGCGGCCATCGCCGCCAAGGGCTCCTTTTCCCCGGGTACCACTTGTTCCGCACCCACCCACGAGCGCGTCTCCAGATCGAAGTACGACTGGCCAGACTTCACGTAGTCGTGAGCGGCGTGCCAGGCGACACCAGCCCGGCCAAGTTGGACTTCAAGCTGGCCAAGCTCCCGCGTGTCCTCGATGAATTCCTGGAGGAGCGTAAAGAAGTTGCTGCGGGCGTCGTCACGCGACCACCCATACGCTGTGAGACCCAGTGGACGAAACCGTGCGGTGTGCAACCCGTCGGGGTACTCGTCATATTCAACAGTCGCCATCACCACCACTTTCGAGCTCCCAGTCATCCGACTCTCCTCAGCACGACCCCGAGTACTGGGGACGCGTAATCGTACACACAGACCCTTGACGCAGACCCGCGTTTTTCTCACGGGCCGTCCTGCACACCAACTCCGATTTGTCACCTCAACACAGGACACTTGGGCCATCGGGGACGCCTCAACGCTGCGTAACGCGCGGGGCCGGGGGTGCGCTGGGACTGCCGCAGGGCGTCTCGCGGCGTGAGGAAGCGCGTGTTTCGGAGGCTGAGATGTCCGGGACCGCTGCTATCCTGCCTCGGGGCGCCAGATCCGGCGCATGTCGGGCCGTCCGGGCTACGGTGCGGGGGCTCGCCTCGGCCCGTCGGGCAGTCCCAAGGCTTCCAGCACGTGGCGAACTCCTCCCCAACGCCGGGCGCTCGACGCCCGCGCACTGCCGCCGGACGCTGTTCTCGGCGCGCCATCTTGCGCGCCCTGCCGCTTGCCGTGGCGGCCGGGGTCACGGGATGCGACCTGGGTCCGCCGGACTCTGATCTGCCGCCATTGACTCCGCTTCCGGTCGAAGTCGTCAGCGTGCCGCGGTATACGCCAACGCCGAGCCCGACGCCTTCCGCGCCCACGACGCTCGCCGCGGCCGAGGCGACGCCGCTTCCGTCCGGCACGACGATCCGATTTGCCGGCTGGGGCGCTTCGACCGAGCAGAGCGCGCTGCGCCAGGTGCTGGCGGCCTTCGAGCAGGCCCAGCCCGAGGTCGATCTCGACGTGCGGCTGGACAACGTCTGGGCGGGGGAGGGCATGCGCGCCGGGCTGGCTGACGGCATTGACGCGGACGTGGTGCGGGTGGCGGCGGACGACGTGTTCGACCTGACGGCCGGCGGCTATCTGGCGCCACTGGACGAGTTCGTGGCGCGCGACGTGGGTCTGGACGACCTTGCGCCGGCGGCGATAGAGGCGCGGACAGGACCCGGCGGGGAGATTACCGCTCTCAGCATTGGTGCGGCCTACCTCGGCGTGTTCTACAACGAGGCCCACCTGGAACTGGCCGGTGTCGAGCCGCCGTCGAGCTGGGAGGATTCCTGGTCGATCGCCGAGTTCGAGTTTGCCGCGCGACGCCTCACGGCGGCGGATGAAGACCGTGTGGATCGCTATGGGCTCGCCGCCGTGCCGTGGGTGACTCGGGCCGCGCTGGCCGACGCGGCAGGGCTGACCGGGGCGGACGCGTTCTTCGCGCCGGATCAGACCCGATCCACGATGCAGGCGGCCGTGCACGCGCGCACCCTGGGGCGCATGGCGGGCTGGCGGAGCCGGTCACAGATGGAGCTTGGCATCGAGGAGCGCTTTGGGACGCCGTTCAACGGCGGGCAGGTGGCGCTGTACGTCGACGCCAGCGACTTCGCGCCGCTGGTGCGGCCGACGATCCCGTGGGGCGTGGCGCCGCTGCCCGCGTGGACCGACGGCTCCCCGGTGACGGAAGGCGTGGAGATGTGCATTGCGGTTAACGGGGCTAGCGAAGACCCTGAGCCGGCCTGGCGGCTGGCCCAGTTCTTCCTTGAGACCGAGGCGCAGCGGGCGCTGGCGCGAACCGACGCGGTGGTCCCATTTCGCCGCTCGGTGCTGCGCGAGCCGGCCTTTCGCGACCCGAATCGGCCGCCCGCAGACCGCACCGCCTGGAGCGGCGCCATAGGGCATGACCTGCGGACGCCCTCCAATCCCGGATCGAAGGCCTGGCACGTGCTAACGGCGGCCCCGATCGAAGCCGTCCGCCGCGGCGAAATCGAGGTCAATGTCTTTCTCGAACAAGCCGACCAGCTCATCACGCGCCAGCTGGAGGCGCACGAGTGGTCGGCGGCGAAGGACGTTCCGGGCTACCGCCGGCCTCCCTCGCTGGGCAACGTGATGCTGCGCGAATCCGACGAACGGCGGGAGCAGGAGCGGCGCAGCGGCACGGCGCCTTAGGTCAAGGCGGGTTCAGTTGGTGCCGCAGAATGGCAGGCCGATTTCGGCAAGGTCGTTGTCCTCGACATCTCGCAATCCCTCGGGGATGCACCCGGTGAATTGGTTGCTGCCGCCGAGCGTGAGCGAGGTCAGATTGTCGAGGCGATCCAACTCGGGCGGGATCACCCCATGCAACTGGTTGTCACTGAGTCCTAGTGATCGCAGATTGGGGAGGTTGCCCAGCGCAGGCGGTATTTCCCCGCTCAATTGGTTCTCACCGAGCCCCAACAATCGCAGGTTGACGAGGCTGCTCAACTCGGACGGGATCGATCCGCTCAATCGGTTTCCGCTGAGCCCCAGCGATCGCAGGTGGGCGAGGTTGCTCAACTCGGACGGGATCGATCCGCTCAACTGGTTGTAGCTGAGCCACAGCGATCGCAGATTGAGGAGATTGCCCAGCGCGGGTGGTATTGCCCCGCTCAACTGGTTCTCATGGAGCCCCAGTGATCGCAGGTGGGCGAGGTTGCTCAACTCGGACGGGATCGATCCGCTCAACTGGTTGTAGCTGAGCCACAGCGACCGCAGATTGAGGAGATTGCCCAGCGCGGGTGGTATTGCCCCGCTTAACTGGTTCTCATGGAGCCACAGCGATCGCAGGTGGGCGAGGCTGCTCACCTCGGACGGGATCGATCCACCTAGCTGATTACCGCTCAAAACCAGCCATCGCAAGCGAGCGAGACCGCCCAGCTCGGGCGGGATCGACCCCCGCAACAGATTATCCGCGAGCTGAAGGATCTCCAGATTGGCGAGGCGACCCAGGTCGGCCGGGATCGCTCCACTCAATTGGTTCCCCGAGAGGGTGAGGCTCCCCAGGTTCGTGAGGTTGCCGAGCTCGGACGGTATCGTTCCCCGCAACAGGTTGTCAGAGAGATCCAGACGTACAAGGTTGGAGAGGCTGTCAAGTTCAGGCGGGATCGCGCCTGTCAGGTGGTTGCCCGCGAGCAGCAGCCACTGGAGGTCGGATAGTCTGCCCAACACGGGCGGGATCTCTCCCTGCAACTGGTTGGTGCTGAGATCGAGCACCCCCAGATTGGTGAGGCGACCCAGTTCGAGAGGGATCGCTCCGCGCAGTTGGTTGTCACCGAGCCAGAGTTGCGTGACCGGACCGGTGGCGCTCACGTCTACGGACAGATATCCACCGAGCCCGCCCCGCGATCTGCCGTGGCTGCGGGAGTGAGCGGTGACGCCGTGCCATTCATCGATTGGCGCTCCACTCAGCCAGTTGGTGTTGTTTGTCCAGTTCGCCCCGTCGGTAGCGTGGTAAAGCGCGATCAGCGCGGCCTTTTCAGAGATAGCTGTGGGCGTGGGCCCCTCAATCGTCGAGCCTACGCCGATGCCGCAGAACGGCAGCCCGAGCTCATCGAGGTCGCTGTCCGGTATCGCTCGCAACGCCTCGGGAATGCAGCCCGTGAATGGGTTGCCACCGCCGAGCCGCACTAGTTCCAGATTGGTGAGGTCGCCCAACTCGGGCGGGATCGCCGCACTGAACTGGTTCTCCGACAGATCCAGCCACTCCAGGTTGCCGAGGCGGCCGAGCTCGGGCGGGATCGCACCACTGAGCTGGTTGTCACTGAGGTCCACCACTTCCAGCTTGGCGAGGTTGCCCAACTCAGACGGGATCGCCGCACTGAGCTGGTTCCCCGATAGATCCAGCAATTCCAGCTTGGCGAGGGCGCCCAACTCGGGCGGAATCGTCCCACTGAATTGGTTCCCCGACAGATCCAGCAGCTCCAGGTTGGCGAGGGCGCCCAACTCGGGTGGGATTGATCCACTCAACTGGTTCACACTGAGGTCCAATACTTCAAGACTGGCGAGGGTGGCGAGTTCGGGCGGAATCGCTCCATGCAGCTGGTTGTCACTGAGGTCTACTCCTGCCAGGTTGGCGAGGCCGCCCAGCTCGGGTGGGATTGCTGCACTGAACTGGTTCTCCGACAGATCGAGCCACTCCAGGTTGGCAAGACGGCCCAACTCGGGCGGAATCACTCCACCCAGTTGGTTGTCACTGAGGCTCAACACTTCCAGATTGGCCAGGGCGCCGAACTCGGGAGGGATCGCTCCATGCAACTGGTTGTAACTGAGGCCCAACACTTCCAAATTGGCGAGGTTGCCCAACTCGGGCGGAATCGCTCCATGCAGCTGGTTGTCACTGAGGTCGACCGCTTCCAGGTTGGCGAGGGCACCAAGCTCGGGCGGGATCGCCCCGTGCAACTCGTTTTCCGTGAGATGTAGCCCGGAGACCCGTCCAGTGGAGTCGGTGGTGACGCCGTGCCATTCATCAAGCGGCGCTTGGCTCAGCCAGCTGGTGTTGTTCGTCCAGTTCGCCCCGTCGGTCGCGCGGTAGAGCGCCACCAGCGCGTCCCGGTCGGTGGAGGGCGTCTGGGCAGATGCCGTCGCCGGTGCACGGACCGTGGCGCCAAGCGCGGCGACGAGCGTGAGCAGAATCGCCGCGGCGCGAACGGCAGTTTGCAATGTGCAGTATCCGCTATTGCGGAGGTAGCGCATTGAGATTTACTCATATGCGGGCGCCGATAGTATTGCCCAAGCATCGCGCGGGGCAACCATCGCCACGGTGGCTCACGGCCTACTCCCGCCTTCGGTCGATGGTGACGGCGGCTTCGGCGAGGATGGAGCTGGCGATTGCCACACTCGGCAACGTGATGCTGCGGGAATCCGACGAACGGCGGGAGCAGGAGCGGCGCAGCGGCACGGCTCCCTAGGTTGACGCGGGGTCAACTCGCCTCGCAGTACGGCAGACCAAGCTCGGCAAGATCATTTTCCTCGACATCTTGCAACGCCGCCGGGATGCAGCCGGTGAGTTCGATGCTGCCCCCGAGCTTAAGCTCCGCCAGGTCTGCAAGATTGCCTAGCTCGGACGGGATCGACCCGCTGAATCGGTTCGCATCAAGCCTCAGCACGGTCAACTTCACAAGGTTGCCCAGGTCGGGCGGAATCTCGCCGCTCAGCTCGTTGTCGTGTGCCTCCAGCCAGACCAGGTCAACGAGATTTCCCAAATCGGGCGGGATCCCGCCACTCAATCGGTTCGCATCGAGCCTCAGCACGGTCAAGTTCACAAGGTTGCCCAGATGGGGCGGAATCTCGCCGCTCAGCTCGTTGTCATGCACCTCCAGCCAGATCAGGTTGACGAGATTTCCCAAATCGGGCGGGATCCCACCACTTAACCGGTTCGCATTGAGCCCCAGCAAAATCAAGTTCACAAGGTTGCCCAGTTCGGACGGAATCGCGCCGCTCAGCTGGTTCTCACCTAGCAACAGCACTTCCAGGTTGGTGAGGTTGCCGAGGGCGGGAGGAATCGACCCGCTCAGCTGATTTGCTTCGAGCTGAAGGTTTCTCAAGTTGGTGAGGTTGCCCAGCACGGGCGGCAGTGCCCCGGTCAGCTCATTTTCACCAAGGTCCAGCAACGCGAGGTTGGCGAGGCGGCCCAGTGCGAGCGGGACGGCCCCACGCAGCTGGTTGTCGTGCAGTGTCAGCCACACGAGGCTTGAGAGGCTGCCCAATTCCGAGGGAATCTCCCCGCTCAATTGGTTCTCACTGAGCGCCAGAAAGGTCAGGTTGGCGAGGCGTCCCAACTCGGGCGGAATCACGCCGGCCAACTGGTTTGCCTGGAGATCCAACTCCACGAGATTGGCGAGACGACCCAGCTCAGGCGGGATCTCTCCGGCGAGCTCGTTCGCATCAAGCCGCAGCTCTCGCAGTCCGATCAGGTCGCCCAGCGCGGACGGGATCATTCCGGTCAACCGATTGCTTTCGAGATTCAGCAGGTGCAGGTTGGCGAGGCGGCCCAACTCGGGCGGTATTGCTCCTGCCAACTCGTTCGAGTGGAGCCGCAGCTCCCGCAGGCTGTCCAGGTCGCCCAGCGACGATGGGATCGTCCCGGTCAACTGATTTTCGTGAAGGAACAGCGCGTGCAGGTTGGTCAGGCGGCCGAGCTCGACGGGAATCACTCCACTCAGCTGGTTGCCATCGAGGTAAAGGCCTCGCAGGTTGGCTAGCAGGCTGAGCTCTACCGGGATCGTCCCCCGCAACTGGTTGTCCGAGAGGGATAGCTGGGCGAGGTTGGCGAGGCGACCGAGTTCGGTGGGTATCGCTCCACTTAACTGGTTATTCGCGAGGGATAGTCCTCCCAGTCCGATGAGGTTGCCCAAGTCAACTGGGATCGCCCCCCGCAGCAGGTTCGCATCGAGGTAGAGCGCTTCGAGGCTGGTCAGGCGGCCCAGCGCCGGGGGGATCGTCCCCCGCAACTGGTTTCCCGAGAGGTGAAGCTCCCGGAGGTTGGCGAGGCTGCCTAGCTCCAGCGGGATCGCTCCGCCTAATCCGTTCTCCTGCAGCCGCAGTTCGGTGACCTGGCCGGCGGGATCAGTAGTGACGCCGTACCAATCCCCGAGCGGCGCCGTGCTCAGCCAGTTGTGGGTGTTGATCCAGTTCGGACCGTCGGCCGCGAAGTAGAGCGCGACAAGCGCGGCCCGTTCCGAGACGGGTAGGGGTGCGGGGGCGGGCGTGGGAGTCCCCAGCGAGAACACCGGTAATTCGGCTACCTGACTTGCCAGCACCGGCGCCTTGGCCGCGTCCGGGATGATCACGTTGCTGAGCTTCTTGACCTTGTCGGGCACGTTTTGCAGGTTCACTCGCCCCACGGTTACGCCCGGTGCAGGCACGTTCCAGATCACGAACACCGTCCGCTGCGCCCGCAGCAGCTGCAGGCCCTGCGGGTGGCCGTTGACCTCGCGCTCCTCGTAGCGGATCGGCAGGCCGTAGAGGTTGAGCCAGTCGGGCTCGCTGAGGAACCGCTCCTTGATCGCCGGGTTCTGCTCCAGGAGCGCCAGATGGTTGCGAGTGATGGTGGCGAAGTCCGCGCCCTGATCGGCCGCCAATATCTGGTGCGGGGGGACGTTGGGGAGCTCAACCTCGGGGTAGCGGTTGGCCAGCGCGTCGAGGGTGTTGTAGTAGTTCATGCGCTGCTTGCCGGGGTCCCACTGGAGGATGACCTTCTGGAATGCCTGGAGGGTGAAGGGCCCGTTGACCCAGCGCTGGCTGATGGGATAGCCAATGGCTTGCAGGTCGCGGTTGCGAACGAAGTCCCACATGGGCACGCCGTCGGCGTTGGTCACGGCGAAGCCGTCGTTGGGATCAGCGGAGTCCCCACCGGTGATGGTGAAAAGGCAGCCGTCGTCGAGGGTGACGCCCTCGCACTCCAGCGCCGCCGCCGACGGCCAAACGGTGAGCGCGGCCGCGGTGGCGATGGCCAGCACCGCGAGCGCCACGCGCAGCCGTCGCCACCGAATGGACAGGCACAGGTTAGACATGAGGCCTTGCCCTACGAGGCGGCGGCCCGGCACTCCCGCGAACCGCCCGACAGCCAGGCAGCGCAAATCTAGCGCACGCACGGACCCGCGCCGTCGCTAAGCGGGACGTGGACACTGCCGGATGTTGGTGGTTGCGACTCACTCCCGCGCGCGGTCGATGGTGACGGCGGCTTCGGCGAGGATGGAGCCGGCGATGGCGACGCTGGGCTTGGCGATGCGGACGCGCACGTGGGTGACGCGGGGGAACTCGGCCAGCACGCGGGCGGCGATGGTCTCGCCGAGGGACTCCAGCAGGTTGCGCGGCGGCCCCAGCATCACGTCCTGGGCGACGGCGTAGAGCTCGCTGTAGTTCACGGTGTCGCTGACGCCGTCGGACCGGCCGGCGGCGCGCAGGTCGGCGTGCACGTCCATGTCGACCACGAATCGCTGGCCGAGGGTGCGCTCCTCGGCGCGCGCGCCGTGGTAGGCGAAGAAGATCATGCCGTGCAGGCTGACAATGTCGCCGGTCATGGATTCCCGCCCCGTATCGAGTACGGGGCAGGCTCTTCGCGGGAATGACG
>JAJECS010000026.1 GCA_022821905.1 Chloroflexota bacterium
GAGCCGCTCGAGCCCCTGCCGGTCCGCCGCCGCATCGGCGCGCGCCGTGACGAGCCCGGCGAGCAGCGCGCGGGCGTCGGCGAGCCGCATGCCGCAGCTCACCCCCTTCGCATCGGCCTCGCGGTTGACCGCCCACAGCACCGGCCCGCGCCGGCCCGGCACCACCAGCGCGAAGGGGACCGGCTCGGTCGCCCTAACCGCTGCCGAGCGCGCGGCGCTCTCGCGAGGCTTCAGCCGCGCCCGCTCGCGGCGCAGCCTGTCGATCGGCCAGCGCGGCAGCCATACGGAAACCACCCGTCTCACCCCAAGTTGGCACTTTTTCCGACCGGCCGAGCCTGACCGAGCCGGTTTTGCGGCGCTGAACCACTATATGTTGGGGTTGGAAGACTCCTGACCCCCCCATTTGCCATGGGCGATCCTGAAAGCCAATTGTGGGGCCAGGACTTTGGGATTGGGTCGATATCCCTCTTGCCAGACGCCGCGAACGCCGTGTATGCGAAACAGGCATCGCAGAAACGGCGCCGCCATGTACATCAAGGCAACCAGGACGCACACCGACAAGGACGGCCAGCCGATCCGAAGCCATCGGCTCGTGCTCGCCCAGCGCGTCGGCGACAAGGTGCGCCACAGGACGCTGCTCAATCTCGGCACCGACTATCCGGTGCCGCGCGAGAAGTGGAAGGCCGTCACCGACCTCGCCGAGGCCCTGCTCCATGGCCGGCCGCCGCTGTTCGAGGGCGAGGTGGACGTGCAGGCCGCGGCCGAGGACATCGTCGCCAAGCTCAGGGCCAGGGGGTTCCGCGCCGAGGCGATGCAGGAACAGGCGCGCAAGCCCGACATCGCCACCGTCGACCTCGATACCCTGGAGCACGAGAACCCGCGCACCGTCGGCTGCGAGCGCCTGTGCCTCAAGGCCCTCGACGACCTCGGCTTCGCCGACATCCTCCACGGCCTCGACATCAAGGGCCGCGACGGGCGCATCGCCAGCGCGCTGATCGTCGCCAGGATGGTCCATCCCGCCAGCGAGCGCGACACCAGCCGCTGGCTGCGCCACGACAGCGCGGCCGCCGAGCTCCTGGGCCTGGAGGGCGACCGCAAGGCGCTGCGGCGCAAGACGCTCTACCGCATCGGCGACCTGCTCTGGCGCCACCGGGCCGCCATCCAGAGGGAGCTGTTCAACCGCGAGCGCGCGCTGCTCGACCTGCCCGAGACCATCGCCTTCTACGATCTCACCAACGTTCACTACCACGGCCACACCGGTGGCGAGCTTCCCAGGTTCGGGCGCTCCAAGCAGAAGCGCGACGACTGCCCCCTCATCACGCTGGCGCTGGCGCTCGACGGCGCCGGCTTCCCGCGCAGTTGCGAGATCCTGCCCGGCAACGTGAGCGAGCCGGGCACGCTGCACGACGCGCTGGCCCGGCTCGAGGCGGTGTGCGGCGGCACGGCGCCGAAGCCCACGGTGGTCATGGACGCAGGTATCGCCACCGAGGAGAACATCGTCTGGCTGGGCGAGCAGGGCTACGACTGGATCGCGGTCAGCCGCAGCGCCAGGCCGCCGCTGCCCGAGGGCGGGCCCGAGGCATTGCTGATCACCAGCGCGCGCCACGAGGTGCGGGCCTGGCGCCTTGCCAGCGAGGACGGCGAGGCGCGGCTCTACGTCGTCAGCGAGGGAAAGAAGAAGGCCGAGAACGCGATCATCGGCCTGAGGCGGAACCGCTTCGAGGCGGCGCTGGAAAAGCTCCACGGCGGCCTCCCGGTCAAGGGCCGCCTCAAGCGCTACGACAGGGTGCTGGAGAGCATAGGCCGCCTCAAGCAGCGCTTCTCCGCCGTCGCCAGGCACTACGAGATCACGGTCGAGAAGGCGAAAACCGGCCCCAACGCCACCGCCGTGCGCTTCAAGCGCAGGCCCCAATACGACGAGGCCGACGAGGGCGCGGGCGCCTACGTGCTGCGCACAAGCCACATCGACTGGGACATCGAGACGGTCCTGCGGACGTACTGGCGGATCACCGATATCGAGGCGACGTTCCGAAGCTTGAAATCCGAGCTCGGCCTTCGCCCGATCTGGCACCAGCTCGACCGCCGCATCGCGGCCCACCTGCTGATCGCCGTGCTGGCCTATCACGCCGTGCATCTGATCCGCACCCGGCTGGCCGCGCGGGACATCCACAAGTGCTGGGCATCGATCCGCGAGAGCATGCGGACCTGGGTGCGGATCACCACGCGCCTGCGCCAGAGCGACGGCACGCTGATCGTCAACCGCCAGGACACGCGCCCGGCCGCCGAGGTTGCCGCAATCTCCTCGGCGGCGGGCGTGGACCCCGCCATCCACCGCACGAGGACCCGCGTGATGAACTGACAGAATCTCACAGAATGTGGGGCCATGTTGGAATCGATTGAAAAAAATATCAGCCTGAATCAACGGGCTACAGAACACAGGAAGCGGAAAAGTGCCAACTTGGGACAAGTATTCTATTTGCGGTTCGTAAAACGCGACAGTGGCTCGAGGAACGCTGGCATAACCATGCCTATCGATCACTTCGAACGACTGCGTAAAGATCCTGAATTTCGTGGTCCGCGGGGAGGATTTCGAATCAGTTTCAATAGTCTTGGGGGAAGATATCTTCGCCAGACCGCGTTTCTCGATCTCGTTCGGTCTGGCTATATCGGAGCTCACGCCGAGACGACGGAACATCTGACGACACTTGTGAGATCTGTTGTACAGGGAGAGAAGTCGGTTGTTGCCGCGATACAGTCACAAGCGGATGACGCGTACGAGGTCGTGTAGATTATG
>JAJECS010000023.1 GCA_022821905.1 Chloroflexota bacterium
AGCGGGTGCGCTACCGCGGGGTGGGGCGCAACACGGTGGAGCTGTGGTTCAAGCTCATGGCCTACAACCTGCGCAAAGCGGACACCTTGGCCTGGGCCGCGGGTTGACCGCGGGACCCGTGCGCCTCGCGCGGGGTCCCGCCGCAGGGGATCCCGCGCTGACCCGACCGCCCGACCACCGCACTGGCCTCCAAGAGCGGCCGATGCGCCTCTCCATGCGCTCCAGCCCCAATTATTCAAAGGTCTCCGAAGGCGGGAATCCATGCCCCTGATTCAGCCGACAAATCAGGGGTGCCCGCCGGTGCCGGATCACCATGCGGCACTCGGAAGTCATAGTCGCCTACTGCCAATCAGTCGGAATCGTTGACCTAACATAATAGTCATGGTAGGTTTCGGCGAGGAGATCCCCACGGTCTGATGCTTGGACACCTCGTCAGGTTTGCGCTTGGCTTGGCCGTTGGGTTCTTTCTCGCAGTGGCGCTGCGCTCGACCCGATCGCCGGGCGCGGCGGAAGATGCCTGACCGACCGCGGGGAGTGACGAGCAGGACACGAGCCCGAACCGGCTAGACAGCCGGGTCTGACGCGAACCTAAGGGACTGCTGGGGAGGCAATCTCCGGCGGTCTTTTGCTTTACCCCATGAGTGAGGAGACTGCCTGAGTCATGCAGACCGACAAGATTCGCGAGATGTTTCTCGCGTACTTTGCGGACCGCGGGCACGTGGTACTTCCAGGCTCGTCCCTGATTCCTACCGGCGATCCGAGCGTCCTGCTCACCAGCGCGGGCATGCAGCAGTTCAAGGCGTATTTCAGCGGCGAACGCCCCGCGCCCTATCCACGCGTGGCCACGGTGCAGAAGTCGTTCCGCGCGACCGACTTCGACGAGGTCGGCGACCTGAGCCACCTGACCTTCTTCGAGATGCTGGGCAGCTTCAGCTTCAACGATTACTTCAAAGAGCACGCCATCGCGTACGCCCGCG
Source organism: Chloroflexota bacterium (assembly GCA_022821905.1). GTDB lineage: Bacteria > Chloroflexota > UBA11872 > UBA11872 > UBA11872 > JAJECS01. Next base: position 978 of record JAJECS010000023.1, read on the forward strand.
AGCTGGTGGTGGATGTCGCCGGCATCGACCCCGCTCTTGTCTGGGTGACGGTCTTCGAGGGCAGCGAGGGCGTGCCCCGGGACGACGAGGCGGCGGAGATTTGGACGGACATCGGTCAGCCGCGCGAGCGCATCGCCTTCTTGGGCGATGACAATTTCTGGCCGCCGACCGGCGACAGCGGGCCGTGCGGACCCACCACCGAAATCTTCGTCAACCTCCGACCGGACGAGCCGGATGTGGGCCCGGGGGTGGCCCCGGACCGCTACCTCGAAATCTGGAACCTCGTGTTCAACCAATACTTCCAGGACACGGAAGGCGCGCTCAGCCCCTTGATGCCGGGCGTAGACACGGGCGCGGGGCTCGAGCGGTGGGCCTGGGTGCTCCAGGGCGTGCCGTCGACCTATGACACCGACGTGTGGACGCCTCTGCTCAGTCTCGTGAGCGGGCGCGCCGGTCGGGCGTACACGGCCGATGATTCGGCCGGACGCTCAATGCGAATCGTGGCGCAGCACGCTCGCGCGGCGGCCTTCCTCATCGCCGACGGCGTGATGCCCGGCAATGAGGGCCGGGGCTATGTGCTGCGGCGCAGCCTGCGCCATGCCGTGCGCCATGCCGACCTGCTGCGAATGGGTGATGACGCGCTCTCGCCCCTTGCCGACCTGACCGTCGAAATCTTCGGCGAGGCGTATCCGGAGCTGGAGCGACGGTACACCTTCATTTGCGACGCCGTCCGCGACGAGGAAGCCCGCTTCCGCCGAACGCTCGTGTCGGGGATGGCCCTGCTCGACGAGATGCTGACCGACATTCCCCGCGGCGGCACCCTACCGGGCGCCCGAGCGTTTCTTCTCTACGACACCTACGGATTCCCGCGCGACGTCACCCAGGAGGTGGCGGAAGCGCGGGGTGTGGCCCTGGACGATGAAGGCTTCGAGGCCGCGCTGGCCGAGCAGCGCGAGCGCAGCCGCGCGGCGCAGCGCGGCGATCGAACCGCGCGCCTTCCCGCCGGTTTCGGCGAATCGGTCTTCCTGTACGGCAGGCAAGTTGCAGGCGAGGGCACCGTCGTTGGCATCGACGTCGACGGCACGCTGCAAGAGTCCGTGAGCGCGCCGGGCCGGGCCATGGTCGTGCTCGACCAAACGCCCTTCTACGCCGAGGCCGGCGGTCAGGTCGGCGACACCGGCGTCCTTCGCGGCGACGGCCTCCTGGCGCGCGTCCGCGATACGCAGGGTGCGCCTGAGGGGACCCACGTCCATCTCGTTGACATAACGGAAGGCGAGTTGCGGGTCGGCGATGTCGTTCGCGCGGATGTCGATGGCTCGCGTCGTATCGACATCATGCGCAATCACTCGGCGACCCACCTCTTGCACGCGGCGCTCCGCCACACGCTGGGCGCGCACGTGCAGCAGGCCGGATCGCTCGTGGCTCCCGATCGCCTCCGCTTTGACTTCACCCATCCGAATCCGGTGGATAGGTCGCAGCTGCGCGCCATTCAGCAGTGGGTCAACGGCCGCGTGCTCGAGGACCTGCCGGTCGACACCGAGACGGCGGAAGTGCGGGAAGCGGTCGAGCGCGGCGCCATGGCGCTCTTCGGCGAGAAATATGGCGAAGTCGTGCGGGTGGTCGCCATGGGCGACCAGTCGTTGGAGCTCTGCGGGGGCACGCACTGCACGGCGACCAGCCAGATCGGCCTGTTCGCCGTCGCCAGCGAAGGCGGCATAGCCGCCGGCGTACGCCGCATCGAGGCGCTGACCGGGCACGGAGCCGTCGAGTTCGTCGAACGTCAACAGGACATGCTCGACGAGGTGGCCGAGGAAGCCGGCGTATCGCCAGGCGAGTCGGCGGAGCGCATCCGTCGACTCAAGACCGAGCTTGCCGAGGCGCGTCGCCAGGTCGCCGCGGCCGAACGCGCCGAGGCGCGACGCGCCGCGTCGGCGCTGCTGGCGGATCGTGAGCAAGTGGATGGCCTCACGCTGGTTGCCGGACAGGTGAACGTGGCCAACCGTGACGCGCTGCGGCAGGTCACCGACTCGTTGCGCGACCAGCTCGAGGAACCATGGGTCATTCTGCTGGCCACGAGCGTCGCGGCGAAGCCCGCCTTTGTGGCAGCCGCTTCGCCTCACGCCGTGGATGCGGGCGTGCATGCCGGTGATTTGGCTCGAACGGTGGCCAAGCTCACAGGCGGCGGTGGCGGCGGTCGGCCGGAGCTCGCGATGTCCGGTGGCCGGGACGCCGCGAAGATCGACGAGGCGCTGGATGCCGGGCGCAGCTATGTGGCCGCCATTCGGGCGCCGTCATGAGTGCTCGCCACGGTCCGACCCTTGAGCGGCTGCCGCCGAGCCGACGGCGCCGCCCGCGGCGAGACGCGCGTGTGCGCCGCCGGACGCCGCGAATGCGCGAGCCCGTATTCGAGCGCCTGGACGAGCTCGACGGCTCGCGACCGGTGCGCACCTATCGCCATTGGGAGCGAGACGATCACCTCCTGCGTCTGCTGGCGCCCGCGGCCGCAGCGGTGCTTGGCGTGGCTGCGGTTTGGATCGTCATGGCCTTTTGGATCTGGCCCTCGTCGACCGTCCTCGTCTCGCCGCTGGCCACGCAGGTGCCGATTACGCTTGACGTGCACATCGATCCGGAGTTGTCCGAGGTCGACGCCGAGGCGCGCGCCATTCCCGGCACCATCGTTGCTGCCGTCAGCGACGGCTCCATGTCCATGCCCACGACCGGCAGGCGCCGGGAGCCCGTGGAGTTTGCTCGTGGGCGCATAACTTTGAGGAATCGCACCCGCGAAGCCGTGGTCGCTCCCCGCAACACTCGGGTTCGCACCCAGCCGGGCACCAGCTTTCTCACCGATGCCGAAGTGCTCGTGCCGCCGACGGTGGAAATCGTGGGTCAGACGGTGCCGGGCGAGGCGACCGTGAGCGTGACGGCTGAGAACCCCGGCACCGCGGGCAACGTGCGGGCGCTGGCGATTGTGGCCGTGGACGGACCGGCGGCGGAGACGCTCGACGTGTTCAATTCGCAGCCGATCACGGGGGCGGCGGAGCGGGAGATTGCGTTGGTGTCCCAGCGCGACATTGACGAGCTCGACCGAGTCCTGCTCGAACGCCTGCAAAGCGCGGCGGTGGAGGAGCTGCGACGGGACCGGCCCGAGCAGCACACGCTCGTTGTATGGTCGCCGGAGGCCGGCAATCCCGAGGTGGTGCGGAAGGACTTCAGCGCCGACGTGGATCAGCTGGCGGCGGTGCTGCAGTTGGACCTGGAGGTCCGGGCGAGCGGGACGCTTTTCGCAAACGATGATTTGGAGCAGATCATTGTCGACGGCCTCGCGAGCGATGGCGCGGATGTCGAATTCGACGAGATTCATGTCCTGCGAACCGAGATCCTCGACGAATCGTTTGGCCGGCTGCACATGCGCATCGAGGCGGTCGGCGAGTCGGTGGCGAAACTTGACACCGATGCCATTCGCGGCGCGTTGGCCGGCGCGAGCCTCGACGACGGGGCGGTGGCCCTGAATCGGCTCTCGCAGGTTGCCGCCTGGCGGGTGTCGCATGATCCACCCGACACGGAGAACTTCCCACGGTGGGGCTGGCGCATCGATGTCCAGGTCACGGAGCCGACGGCCATCCCGGCGGGCTGAGCCCGCCGAGCCACCGCCACCGCGCAATCAGCGCATCATTGGCCTTGACCTCGGGTCGCGCCGCATAGGCGTGGCCATCTCCGACGCGGCGGGCGGCTTCGTGGCCCATCGGCGCGTCATCGAGCGGCGGAACCTGGTGCGCGATCGAGCAGCCGTGGCGGCGATCACCGGCGACTATCCGAACGCTACGATTCTGGTCGGTCTGCCGTTATCGTTGGATGGAAGCGATGGGCCCCAGGCGGCGCGGACGCGCCGATGGGCCCGACAACTGCTTGCGGATCAGTGGGACTCGGTCGTGCTCCGTGACGAGCGGCTCACGACGTCCGCCGCGCGGGAGCGGTCGGGCGAGCGTCCCATCGATGCCGTGGCCGCCGAGGTGCTGGTGCAGGACTATCTCAATGATCGGGCAGCCTGGTGAGGGCCATTGGGCTTCTCCTTCAGGCGTTCGTCGTCGTGCTGCTGTCGATCGGCGCGGTGGCCTTCTTGGGCTTCACCATCGTGAGTCGGTTTGCCGAGTCGCCGGCGCCGGTGGCGGCGCAAACCGTGCTGTTCACCATTCCGCCGGGGGCCACGACCAGCGACATCGGGCGCGCGCTTCAGCGCGACGGCCTGATCCGCAGCGATCTGCTGTTTCGTCTCCTCGTCGATCGGCGCGGCCTTGACGGGCGTTTACGCCAGGGCGTGTATCTCCTGCGGCAGGACATGTCGCTGGACGAGATTCTGACCTTGATCGAGGCCGGGCAGCCCGCGGAGCAGACGGTGACGTTTCCGGAGGGCTTTCGCATCGAGGAAATGGCGGATCGGCTTGACGAGCAGACCCACATTCCCGGGCAGGAGTTCCTGGAGATCGCGCGCAACCAGGTGGCCGAGTTGGCGAACGAGTTTCCCTTCCTGCGCGGCATCCCGCCCGGAGTGTCGCTCGAAGGCTATCTGTTTCCCGATACGTACCAGATCAATGACGGGACCACCGCCGGCGATTTGGTCCGCACCATGCTGCGGCGCTTCGATGACATCGTGACCGTTGACATGCGGTCATCGGCGGCGGCCCGCGGCTGGGACTTGCACGCCCTTATCACCGTCGCGTCGGTCGTGGAGCGCGAGGCGCGAATCGATGAGGAGTACGCGTTGGTGGCCGGCGTCTTCGCCAACCGCCTCACGATGGGCATTCCGCTGCAGGCGGATCCAACCGTGCAATACGCCCTGGGACGCGCGGACGGAGGACGAGGGTGGTGGAAACCCGACCTCACCACCGCCGACTTCAGCGTGGACTCGCTCTACAACACCTACCGCTACTCCGGGCTGATGCCGGGGCCAATCGCCAACCCCGGACTCAAGTCAATTGCGGCGTCCGCCAACCCGGCCGAAACGCCATTTATCTTCTTCGTCGCCAAGGGCGACGGGTCGCATGCGTTTTCCGTGACGCTGGAGGAACATGAGCGCAACATTGCCCAATATCGAGCCCTGCCATGAGCGGCGCTGAGCCGGCGGGCGAAACGCGAGCTGAACGGGCCCAGTCGCAACTGGCCGAACTGGGCGCGGACGTCCTGCTCGTTCACGGCGCCGCGAATCGCCGCTATCTCAGCGGATTCACCGGAAGCGCCGGCATATTGCTTATCGGCGCGGAACATCGTGTGCTCGTGACGGACTTTCGCTACACCGTGCAGGCGAGTGAGCAAGCTCCGGCGTTCAGCGTCGTGGAGGCGGCAGAGCCTCTCGAAGGTCTGGCGGATGCCGTGGCGGCTTCCGGCGCGTTACGTGTCGGCTTCGAGCCCGAGCACGTCACCCATGCCGGCTTTCTCAAGCTGGAGGCACGGCTCGCCGAGCTGACGCCTCCGGCGTGGCTCGTGCCCGTTGAGGGCGTCGTGGAGCAGTTGCGCGTGATCAAGGATGCCGGCGAAGTCGACGTGGTACGCGACGCCGTGCGCATCGCCGACGAGGTGATGGCGCGCGCCGCGGCGTGGATCGAGCCGGGAGTAACCGAGCGCGCGCTGGCGAACCGGCTCGAGGCCGCCATGCGCGATCTCGGCGCCGAGGGGCCGGCCTTTGACACGATCGTTGCCGCCGGACCGAACGCGGCCATGGCCCACCATCAGCCGGGAAACCACCCCATCGCCGAAGGTGAGCCCGTGATCGTCGACCTCGGAGCCCGACTCCAGGGCTACTGCTCGGACATCACTCGCACATTCGTCGCTGGCGCGGCGGACGAGCAGTTTCGGCGCATATACGACCTCGTACTGGAGGCGCAGTTGGCCGCCGAAGCCGGCATTCACGCCGGCATGTCGGGGCGGGCCGCCGATGCGCTGGCGCGCGATCCAATTGCGGCTGCGGGGCATGGCGGTGACTTTGGCCATGGCACGGGCCACGGCGTGGGCCTGGAGATCCACGAGTCCCCGCGACTCTCGACCCGATCGGACGATACGCTGGCGACCGGCATGGTCACGTCGGTGGAACCGGGAATCTATCTTCCGGGATGGGGCGGCGTGAGGATCGAGGATCTCGTGCTTGTGCAAGACGACGGTGTCGAAGTGCTGACTCAGGCGGCAAAATGACTGCCGCTTCGAATGACGTGAGGCCGGCCGATGGTTGACCCTGGCGAGTTGCGTCGTGGAAATGTCGTGCGGATCGACGGGAAGCTCCTGGAGATCGTCGAGCACCAGCACCAGAAGATTGGCCGCGGCAGCGCACAGACCAAGCTCAGGTTGCGCGACATCGTCAGCCACACAACATCCGATCGAGTGTTTCAGGCAAGTCAACGCTTCGAGCGCGTGCGGTTGGAGGTTGATCCGGCACAATTCCTGTACCGGAGTTCCGACGCCTTTCACTTCATGAACATGGAGACCTTCGAAGAAGTCGCGCTCGGCGCTGGCGAGGTTGGATCGGCCGCGGACTATCTCGTCGACGGTCTGGAGCTTGAGTTGACGACGTTCGAAGGCCGCACGATCGGCCTCGAGCTGCCGGTTGCCGTTGATATGTCGGTTACGCACACGGAGCCTGGGGTGCGCGGGGACACCGCGACGGCGGCGTCGAAGCCGGCGACCATGAGCACGGGCCTGCAGATTGACGTGCCGCTCTTCATCAACACCGGCGACGTGATCCGCGTGGACACGCGCACCGGCGAATACAGCACGCGCGTCGGCCAGGCGTGACCAGCGACTTGCGGGGGAAGCCTTGACTGACGAGTGGGAACGCGCGCTCTCGGAGGTGCTTCCCGATCTCGTGGAGACAGCGCGAAACGAGCGGCTCGAGGAGATTGAAGTCGCCGACGAGCACCACACCATTCGTCTGCGGCTCGCGGAGCCTGCCGCTGACGCCTCAACGGTCGTCGAGCCGGCGGATATTGAGGCCGCCGACCCACCGGTTGCTCGAACTGCGCACGTTGGAATCTTCCATCGGAGGATCGACGACGGCGCCGATCCGATCGCCGAGCCGGGCGACGCGCTGGAAGAGGGAGCGCCGCTCGGCTTCGTGGACGTGCTTGGCGTCTCTCACGAGGTGCCGGCGCCGTTCGATGGAACCATCGAGGCGTTTCTGGTACCCGACGGCCAGCCGGTCGAATACGGCCAGCCTATCGCCCGCCTGACGCCAGCCGGCTAGCGCTCCGACGTCGAAGCTCGGGGCGCAGGCCGCATCGACCCCGCCGTGCGCTCCGCGCCACACGCCATTCCCCGTCGTCGGCGGGCTGTCCGTACGTCGCGTCTCGCACGGCCGAGGGTGAATTGGGGCGCCTCATCGCACTTCGGCGTCCAATTGGCGTGCCCTTGAGATTCCCATTGTCAAGATTCTCTGAGTGGTAAAGTCCAATTCGGGACGGACTCGTGAATTCGACTCAAGAATTCGGGTGGGCGTCGGCGGTTGCCGGACGCGCCGGGTCCGGGTGCGACTGCGGTCGCGGGAGGGGAGGAACCCATGGCGAAATCTTTAAGCAGGCGTGACGCTATGCGCCTCGGAGCGCTTGGTCTCGCCGGCGGAGTTGGCGCGGCGGCGCTGGCGGCATGCGGCGAGGGCGAGGTCGAGGTCCGCACCGTCGAGGTCGAAAAGATCGTCACCGTCACCGAGATCAAAGAGGTCGAAGTCGAAAAGGTCGTTGAGAAAGAGGTCGTCAGGGAAGTCCCGGTCGAGCGGGTCGTGACCCAACAGGTCGAGGTCGAGAAGATCGTTGAGGTCGAGAAGGTCGTCGAGGTTCCGCAAGAGACGCAAGTTGAGGGCGTCTTCGAAATCGGCCCGGTGAAGGCCGTCCGCTTCGGCAACTACCGCGATCTCACGCCCTACAACCCGCAGTACGGCGGAAAGATCACGCACGCGGCGCCGGGCGCCATCAACAACCTGGACCCGTTGCACTTTCCCGACGCCTGGTCACTCATGGGCGGCGGCCAGCCGCTCTTCGACGCGCTGATCGCGCACGGCCCGGGCGGCCAGTTGGCGCCATGGCTGGCGACCGATTGGTCGGTGTCGGATGACCTGCTGACCTACACCTTCCAGCTTCGCAACGACGTGCAGTTCCACGACGGCACGCCGTTCAACGCCGAGGCCGCCAAGTTCAATTTCGAGCTGTGGATGGACCCGGACATGAACCCCGGCTGGAACGCCAACATCGGCAACCAGCTGGCAAGTGTCACGGCGCCCGGCGACTTCACGATTGAGCTCAAGCTCAACGAGGTCAACGTTTTCTTCCTGGACCTCCTCGCCGGTGGATCGGCTGTGTTCGCATCGCCGAAAGCCGTGGCGGAGTACGGAGAAGACCTGACCCGAAACCCCGTGAGCACCGGACCGTACAAGTTCAAGGAGTGGAAAGAGAACATCTCCCTGACGATGGTGCGGAACGACGACTACAACTGGGGTCCGCCGTGGGCGCTCAACCAGGGACCGGCGTTTGCCGACGAGTGGACCTCGTTCGAGCTCACCGACGTGTCGGCGAAGGTGGCGGCCTACGAGGCCGAAGAGCTGAGCTGGATGCACCACTACAGCCTCACCGAGCTGCAGCCGTTCTTCGGGAGTCCGGCGCACCAGGTCTTCATCGGGCTTGGTCCCGGGCAGCCGTGGTACTTGCAGACCAATACCGTCAACTTCCCCACGGATGACCTGGCGGTGCGCAAGGCGTTGATCCACGCCACCGACCGCGGCACGGTCACGCGCAGCGTCACCCTCGGCTTCGGCGCGCTGGCGGGCAGCCTGCTCACGCCGGGAACCGTCGGCTACAACCCGGACCTGGACGGCTACTACGACTTCAACATCGAAAAGGCCAACCAGCTCCTCGATGAGGCCGGCTACGCGCGCGGCGACGGCGGCTTCCGCTACAGCTCCGACGGGCAGTTGCTGGAAGTCTCATTCCCCGACACGCCGAATCCGTTCTCGCAGCCGTACAAGCTCAATATCGAGAACGCGATCGGCATCTCGGTAGCCACGCCCAACATGGAGTGGGGCACCGCCGTCGAGCAATACCTGCAGAAGATGCACACGCACAAGTGGCAGGGCGGCGTGGGCCTGGAAGGCGGCTTGGTGCTCGACACCGTCTATCACTCCCGCAACTTCGGCGTGCCGGGCAACCGGGCCTACACCTGGTTCGTCAACGAGGAGATCGACAGCTTGCTCGATGCCGTGCGCACGGAGCCCGACCAGGCGCAGCGCGCGCAGATGACGAATCGTGTGCACACGATTCTGATGGAGCAGGCCTTGGGTATTCCGCTGGTCGAGTGGGGATCGCTCTTCCCGGCCAACACGAACAAGGTCGGCGGACGCGTGTTCCACACGATCCTGACCTCGCCGTACCCGTTCGACCTCTACTCGACGGAAGGGTAGGAGCGAGGCCATAAGGAGGACGTGATCGCCGGACGGTGATCTGGCGCAGGAATGGGCAAATACATCGCAATCCGGGTGCTGGCCGCAGTGCCGGTGCTTATCGGAGTCTTGGTGATCGTATTCGTCCTCCTGCGCCTGATCCCCGGCGATCCCGTCTCGCTGCTCCTCGAGTCGCGCGGCGAGTCGTCGATCTTCACCAGCCGCATTCCGCTCGAAGCGGTCGAGCAGCTCCGCGACTCCTACCACCTCAACGATCCCATCCCCGTGCAGTTCGCGCTGTACGCCCGGGATGTGGTGGTCGGTGACTTCGGACGGTCGTTCCAGACGAATCAGCAGGTCGGGGACCTCATCAAGGAGCTGTTCCCGGAGACGCTGAAGCTCACCATGGCCGGAATGGGCGTCGCCCTGCTGGTGGGGCTGATCTCGGGAATCGTGTCGGCCATTCGGCACCACAGTTGGGTTGATTACTCGGGACAGGTCGTGGCCGTGTTCGGCGTGTCGGTGCCGGACTTCTTCTTCGGTCTCGTCCTGATTTACATATTCAGCGTCAATCTTCGCTGGCTGCCGGCCCTGGGGCAGGATCGACCCGAAGGCATGATCATGCCGGCGATCACGCTTGGCGTGAGTGCGGCCGCGATCATTGCCCGGATGACCCGCTCGTCCATGCTCGACGTCATGAGCCGCGACTTTGTCCGGACGGCCCGAGCCAAGGGCCTCCGCGAATCGGCGGTGGTGATTCGTCATGCGCTCAAGAACAGCCTGATTCCGGTCATCACCATCGTTGGCTTGCAGTTCGGCAGCCTGCTGACGGGCGCCATCGTCGTCGAGGTCGTGTTCACCCGGCAGGGCCTCGGATTCGAGCTGGTGGAGGCTGTGCAGCGTCGCAACTATCCCGTGGTGCAAGCCCTGGTCATGCTGGCGTCGCTGGTCTATGTCGCCGTCAACATCATCGTCGACGTGCTCTATACCTACATTGATCCGCGCGTGCGGCTCCAGACGTAGCGTGGGGCGGCACAAGGGCGCCGCGCGGCGCGACATTGATTGGGGTCGGTGCCCAGCCGTCCGCAGTTCGACGGCGGTGACCCGAGCGCGAGGAGTCTGCACGCGTGGCCGCGACTGACAACCGGGCCGTCGTGCAGGCCCTCGAGGGTGGCGATCCAGATGCCGCGCGCAGCGAGTGGGGCCTCGCCTGGCGGCGGTTCGTTCGCAACAAGGCGGCCATCGCCGGCGGCGTCGTGCTCGTCGCAATCGCCATCGTCGCGATTTTGGCAGACGTCATCGCACCCCATTCGCTGAACTACTACAACCCGGAGCTGTTCAATTCCCCACCGGGCGAGGGCGGGCACCTCCTGGGCACGGACCGCGTGGGACGCGATGTGTTCACTCGCGTGGTTCACGCGCCGCGCATCTCGTTGCGCATTGGATTCTTGGCGGTGGCCATTGCCGCCAGCGGCGGCACATTCGTGGGCCTGGTCGCCGGATTCGTGGGCGGCAAGGTTGACTGGGCGATCAGTCGTGTGCTGGACGTGATGTTGGCGTTTCCCGGCATCTTGCTAGCCATCGTCATCGTGTCCACGCTAGGGCCCGGCCTCAACAACGCGCTGATCGCCCTGGGGATCGCGGCCATTCCCTACTACGCGCGGGTCGTGCGCGGGGCCACGCTCTCGGCGCGCGAGCTTGTCTATGTGCGGGCGGCGCGAGCCGTGGGCATGCGAGAAGCCCGCATCATGCTGCGCCACGTGCTGCCCAACGTCGTGAGCCCCATCATCATCATGGCCACGCTTGGCCTGGCGTCGGCGATCATTGCCGCCGCGGGGCTGAGCTTCCTTGGCCTGGGCGCCGAGCCGCCGACTCCCGAATGGGGGCTGGAGCTTGCCGAGGGCCGCCGCTACCTCCGCACGGCGCCCTGGGTGCCGATGCCCCACGGCATTGCGATCTTCATCACCGTCATGTCGCTGAATCTGCTGGGCGACGGGCTCCGCGAGGCCCTCGATCCGCAAGCCAGCGCCTGGACCAACTAGCCGGCACCCACACCCGCAGGCATGGCCGTCGAGCATGATTCGACGGCCCGCGCGAGACTGGCTGAGTGGGCGAAGTTGACTAGGGGTTGGCGATGAACGTCACACCGAACGCGCCGCGGCCCGTGTGGGTGGCGATCACCGGCCCCATTTCGATTTCCGGCAAGAGCGCCGTCGACACGTCGAATTCGCGCTTGATGTCAGCCTCCAGCGCGGCATACATGTCGTCGGCCCCCACGTGCATTACCGATATGGACTGCAGGCCGTTTGGCGCACGCTCGCGCACGTAGTCCACCAGCGCGCGGCGGGCCTTGGTGAATGAGCGCACGCGAACGACCGGTTCCACCTGCCCATCTTGGACGTGCAGCACCGGCTTGAAGCTCAGAATTGACCCCACAAAGGCTTGAGCTCCGCCGATACGTCCGCCTCGACGCAAGTACTCCAACGTGGGGACAACGAAGGCGACATGCGTGCGCGCGCCCAGATCGTTCACCAACTCCACCACCGACTCGGCGCTGGCTCCACTGTTGGCGGCCTGGGCCGCCTCGAGGGACAGCAAGCCGACGCCGATCGGCGGCAGATCGTTACGCACCAAATGGACGTCAACGTCGGGCAGCTGATCGGATGCCAGACGTGCCGACTCGAGCGTTCCGCTCAGCTTGGATGACAGGTGGATGGACACGATGGCGCTGCCGTCCGCCCCACAGCGTTCATAGATGTCCATGACGGCGGCCGGCGACGGCTGCGAGGTCGTCGGATGCTCGGGCCGGTTCTCCAGCATGGTGAAGAACTCGGTCGGCGTGATGTTGACGCCATCGGTGAAGTCGTCGGTGCCGAAATGCACGTGCAGCGGCACCACCTCGATGCCGTGCTCGTCGAGAAGGCTCCGGGGCAAATATGCCGTGCTGTCGGTCACGATCTTCACTGCCATGTGAATACTCCCGTCCAACCTCAGCGCTTGGCATCGGATCCGCCGACGGTCGCATCGTTGCCACCGAGCCGAGCGCTATCAAGCCACCCGCCAAATCATACTCCCGCAAACATCGGAGCGCCGCAGCGGCGGCCTATCCGGTCCAGATCCCGGAGTTCTGCCCGACCCTAGTCGCCCGGTGGAATGTACCGGTTGGCTAACTCGACATAATCTTCACGCGGCGGGCTGAAGATGTCGAGGACCAGCGCGGGACCCTTCACGGTGCGGGCCCGGTGAAGCACGCCGCCTGGGATGATGAACATGTCCCCTGGGCGGCAGTGCCGGGTCTCGTCGCCGATGGTCAGCTCCATCTCGCCTTCGAGCAGCATGCCGGCCTGTTCGTGCGGATGCTGATGCAAGGGCACCACGCTGCCTTCGTCCAGCTCCAGGCGCGACAGCATGATCCGCTCGCCATTGGGCGTGCGGGCGCGGGCTCCGGGGGCGAGCTCGATTTCGGGGTGATCGTTGGGATCGATGAAGGGCATGGCTGGGCTCCGAGTGGGCGGGCCGCCAGATCGGCGTGCCGTGATGGCGTCGACCCGACGCATGCTGGTGTGCGAACGGTACTCTACAGACGGCTGCACGTCGTTGGGGGTGTCCAGTGGTTGTCGGGGACCTGTTTGGCAAGCGCATGGCGCTGGCCGCGTCAGGCGGCCTGGATAGCTGCACCATCACCCGCTGGTTGGTCGAAGAGGGCGTGCAGGTCGTCTCGCTGACGGCCGACCTGGGACAGCCTGACGAGGCGAACATCGACGACATCCCCGTGCGCATGCGAGCGGCGGGCGCCGAAGACGCCGTTCTGGTCGACGCACGCGACGCGCTTGCCCGCGCCGGGCTGGAGATCATTCAAACGCAGGCCCGGTATGAAGGCGGCTATTGGAATACCACCGGCATCGCACGGCATGTCACGGTGCAGGCCCTGCTGCCGGAAGTGCAGCGACGGGGCATTACCGTCCTTGGGCACGGCGCCACCGGTCGCGGAAACGACCAGGTGCGCTTCCAACTCGTGACCAACATGCTCGCGCCCGAGGTGCAGGTCTACGCTCCCTGGCGCGACACCGAATTCCTGGAGCAATTTCCGGGGCGTCGGGAAATGATCGTGTACTGCGAGCGGGAGGAGATTCCCATCCGCGCGACGCTGGACAAGCCCTACTCCACCGATGCCAATCTGCTTGGCTTGACTCACGAGGCCGGGCAGCTCGAGGAGCTCGAAACGCCGGCCCAGTTCGTGCGACCGGAGATGGGCGTGTTTCCCCACGAAGCCCCCGAGGATGGCGAGCGGATCGCGATTCGTTTCGAGCAGGGCGTTCCAACGGCCATCGACGGACAGTCCGTGACGCCCCGTGAAGCCATCGAGCAGGCCAATGCCATTGGCGGCCGACACGGTGTGGGCATTGGCCTGCACGTTGTCGAGAACCGCTTCGTCGGCATCAAGTCGCGCGGCGTGTACGAGGCGCCCGGCATGGAGCTGCTCGGCACCTGCTACGCCTATCTCCAGCAGCTCATCCTGGATCGCCGCGCGCGAGCCGTGTTCGACCAGGCCTCCGCGCAGCTTGCGCGGCAGGTCTATGAGGGCTATTGGTTCGACCTTGCCAGCAGCGCCATGCGGCGGGCCGTGGACACGTTCACGACGCTGACGACGGGCACAATCGTCGTCGATGTCTACCGGGGCCATGTCGCCTACGCCAGCGCGCACGACGTGCCGCACTCGCTGTACAGCGATGCCTCGAGCATGGAAGGTGTGGGCGACTTCGACCACCGCGACTCGGAGGGATTCCTCGGCGTGCTGGGTGTGAGCGCCCGCGCGCTGAGCACCCAGGGCCACATCGACTCGGACTAGGGAGGCCAATGTGACGCAAATGGGACACGTCGGCCCGACTTGGGGGAGACCGTGGGCGTAGCGCGCGCCGCAACGGCGTCGGAAGCGGCTCGGCGCTCGTCCCCGGCGGGGTTGCTGGCCATCGCCTTCGCCCTGCTGCTGGGATTCCAGGCGATCCGGGTATTCACCACCCACACGGTCTGGCTGATCGGTGAGACGTCCAGCCGAGAGATTCTGGCAATCGTGGTGCTCGGCGGGTTTGCTGCCGCCATTCTGGCCTGGCCGCTTACCCGTACCGTTGGTATCCGGGCGGCGAGCCTTTGGTCGCTGCGATTGCTGGCGGCCGCGGCGGCCGTGGGACAGGTTTCCGCCGTTCCTGGAATCGACTTCGCGGCCGGACTCGCCGGTACCATCGCCCTCGGGTGGTTCCTCGCGTTTCTGCCCGCGTTGGGATCGGCGGCGCCTATGGCTCTCGCCATGGCGCTGGCGCTCGATCTGACCGTTCGCATCGGTTTCATCACCGTGGACGCGCCGTTCGCGCACCATCCGGCGGCTTCGGCGGTTGTTGCCATCGCGGTTGCCATCGTTGCGCTTGGCGCCCCATCAATTTCGCGTCAAGCAAAGCAACTCCCGGGATGGCGCGATGCCTGGCCGCTGATCGGGCTGGGTCCCGGGCTGGCGGCTTTCCTGATTCTCAGCGGAAACCTGGGCCAGGTCATCGTGGGCGCGGATATTGACTTCCGCGCCGCGGGCCTGGCGCTGGCTGCCGGCGCTGCAGTGGGTGTCGTCTGGACCTCAGCGCTCATTCGAGCCCGGCCCGCTCAAAAGCGACTTCTGCTTGGCGCGGCCGCCGTGGTGCTCGTGGTGGGGTTCCTGCTCTTCGACGCCGGCCTGCCGGTAGCCGGATTGGGCGCCGCCGCCGTTGCGGCCGCGTTGCCGGTGCTGCTGGTTCCCATGGTGATGCGGACGGACGGCTCGAACCGTGTTGCTCCAACCGTCGTTTCGGTCACGATCGGCCTCGTGGTGCTGGTGGTGCTGCTGTTCGTGTTCTACTCCTTCTACGGACCAGGGTGGGTGCTCTGGGCCGCAGTCATTGGCACGGCGCTCGTGGGAGTTGGCGGATCCTTGAAGCGGTCGCGGGTGGTGGAGGACGAGCGGCGCGCGCGACGGCGCGGCTGGCCGGCGCCGATCGTCGCCGCCGGGTTGGTGCTGCTTCCGGCCGCCGCGGTCGCGGGCACCGCCGCGCCCCCGGACGCCGGACAGTCGGAACCCGACGGACTCCGCATCCTCACTTACAACATCCGCCAGGGATTCGGAGTTGAAGGCCGATTCGATCTCGAGGCCGTGGCACAGACCCTCGAGGACAACCCCGCCGACGTGATTGCGCTGCAGGAAGTCGGTCGCGGCTGGGTGATCTCAGGCGGGGCGGACACGCTCACCTGGCTCTCGCAGCGGCTCGATATGCCCTATGTCTATGGGGCGGCGGCGGGTGACCTTTGGGGGAACGCCGTGCTCACCCGGTTGCCGGTGCAGAGCACGGTGCATCACTTCGACAATCCGGGGCGAATACCTCGCGGCGCTGT
The DNA here is from genome assembly GCA_022821905.1 of Chloroflexota bacterium. Taxonomy (GTDB): domain Bacteria; phylum Chloroflexota; class UBA11872; order UBA11872; family UBA11872; genus JAJECS01. The sequence continues at coordinate 16,798 of JAJECS010000023.1, forward strand.
GGAAATTGAGATCGACGCGCCCGGCCTGGCCTACACCATCATCAACTCCCACTTCGATCACGCCGTCGACGGCGGGCCGACCCGCGCGGCGCAGGCACGCACGCTGCTCGACATCTGGGGCGGCCGGTCCCGGACGCTGCTCGTCGGCGATTTGAACGCGGAGGTGGACGAGGCTTCGATGCAGTTGGTGTTCGATGCGGGATTCCTGGATCCGGATGCCGGCGGCCCGCCGACATTTCCCGCGGACGGCGAACGCATCGACTATGTGCTGCACACCCGCGACCTCGCGGTGCTCGAGGTCCGCCGGCCGCTCACCGCCGCCTCCGACCACGAGCCGGTGTGGGTGAAGCTGACGCCGCACGCGCTGGCGGCCGTCGAATCGCGCTAGCTCGTCAGGCGAAAGGCAACACCCAGACGCTCGGCCATCTCGCCGAGTCGTCGGTCGCTGGTCCATAGGAGGGACGGGCTGGCAAGCGCCGCGGCGGTCAGCAGATGGGCGTCGATATACCCGATTCC
>JAJECS010000015.1 GCA_022821905.1 Chloroflexota bacterium
CTTTGCAGTCCTGATTGGCGGCCATTTTCTGGCGCGCTTTCGGTACTACGGCGAATGGCTGCCGAATACCTACTACGCGAAGCACGTGGACTCGTGGTACGAGTCGGGCTATCGCTACTTGTCGGCCGCGGCGATCGAGACGGGGCTGTACCTGCTGATCCCGCTCGCGTTGGTGGCGCTGCGGGGCCGCTGGCGGGAGCGAAAGGACGGAATATATGCCCTTGTTTTGCTGATCGTCGGGACGCACTTGGCGTACCTGTTCGAGATTGGTGGAGACCTCTACGAATACCGTCCGCTCGACTTTTACTGGCCGCTATTGGCGGTCCCGGCGGCCGAGGGCGTTTGGCGGTTGGGCGCCGGACTCTCCGGATTGCTAATGCGCAGGTCCCAGCACCTCCGGCGGGCCGGACCACGAATGCTGGCGGTGATCTTCTTCGTTCCGCTCATCTTCTATGCCAGCGCGATCCAGGCCGTTCTGCTCTTCCAAGGCAAGGACGTGCCCAAGCCCGATTGGGGCGTCCCTCCGCAAGTCGTGCTCGATGAATCAAACTCCGGGTGGTTGCAGGCCGCGCCGGGAATGCCGGCGCTGCTCGCCGTTTCAAACGACCTGCGCTTGAATTCCGAGCCCCAATTCGTCGGTCTGAGGTCCCACCAACACCACGGCTATAACGCCCCGACGATACCGGGGTGGCATGCTCTCGAGGAGTCGTCCCGGCGGATTATTCCCAGCGATGCGGTGATGTACCTGTCAACACTCGGCATTGTTTCCTATTACTTGCCAACCCTAACGGTCATCGATTTGTTTGGGCTCACCGACCACACCATTGCCCGCAACCCGGTCACCTTGTCAAACAGCGAACGGCGAATCGCTCACGACCGCTCGGCGCCGCCGGGCTATCTGCAGCGCCGGGGAGTGAACATCAACCTCTCTCCGGCCGCTGCAACCGAAGCCGAGGCGCTGGCCCGGGCGAACTACGCCGTCAACGTTGGGCCGGGAACCTGGATGCCGTTCAACGTCTTCGATCACGCCTGGGCCAACGAGCGATTCGGGGACAGCGACCTGCGCGCGCGGAACCGCTATTCGCAGACCGATCCGGCCGGCAATCGGTTCACGCGAGACGGCGTGCGCTATGCGGGCGAGCAGTTTATAGGGCGCTTTGACGGGACGGACCTGGATGGCTGGCATCGCGAAGTCAAGGCGGTCACCAACCACGAGTTGGCGCCGTTCACGGACAGGATCTTTCCGGTTAGCGGCCACGTGGGGCCCGGATTCCTCACCACCTACTATCCCGGCAAGTGGGAGCGCACGGGTCGGGCGACGTCCCCGACGTTCACGGCCAGGGACGATCAGTACCTCGCATTTCTCATCGCGGGGGAGTTTCACGACCACGTGGGCATGCGGCTGCTGGCCGACGGAGAAGAGGTCGCCCTGTGGCGTAGCGACAACTGGAACAGCTTCGAGCTGGTGATCTATCCATTGCGTGACGTTGCCGGGAAAGACCTCCAGCTCGAGATCTTCAACAACGAAGTTGGGGACCGCCCGCGCCTGATGCTCGATCATGTGATGCTGGTTCGGCAAGAATCGCCTGGCGGCTCTTAGCCGCCCCCGGACGGAGCCTCCACCATGCGCATCACCGACATTCGCTCGCTGCTGCACCATCCGGCGCGGCTGACGCTGATCGAAGTTCACACGGACGCCGGCATCGTGGGATTGGGGTCCACGGGGTCGCCGCCGGGAATGATCGAACCGATCATCGATGACCCCAGCGACGGCCTGCGGCAATTCGTCGTAGGCCAGGATCCGACCGAACCCGTGGAGCTCTGGTATCAAATGATGGAGCGCTGGCCGGCGCAGCGCGGGCGCGCCGATCGCGGCGGGCTCCAGGCGAACGCGATGGGCGCCATCGACATGGCGGTGTGGGACATCGCCGGCAAGGCCAGGGGATTGCCGGTGCACCAGTTGCTTGGCGGCGCACGCGTGGATCGCGTACTCGCCTACGGCTCCGCGTCGACGATGTACTACGCCGCGAGCAAGAAGAGCACCGAGACGGAGCGGGAGCGCCGGCTGCGGCACAAGTCACCCGAGGAAGTCGCCCGCGAGTGCACCACGCTGCGCGAACAGGGGTTCAAGGCGGTCAAGTTCGGCTGGGGCAACGACTTCGAAGATGAGGGGATGGCCAAGCTCGCCGCGGCCCGCGAGGCGCTGGGGCCCGACACCCGGTTGAGCGTGGACTTTGGCTGTCCCGCCTATTTCGATCCCGAGTGGACCACCATGGAGGCCATCGACGCCGCCCACAAGCTCGAGGAGTACGACGTCTATTTCTTCGAAGAGGCCCTGCACCCCCTGGACGTGCATGGCTTCGCCGAGCTGACCGCGGCCACGTCGCTCAACATCGCGACGGGCGAGAGCCTGACCACGACCGAGGAGTTCGACCGATTCATCGAGCAAAACGCCCTCGATATCGTCCAGCCGGACGCGGCGCAAATGGGCATCACCCAGACGTTCGAGGTGGCGCACGAGGCCGAGCACGCGGGGATCATGTGCGTACCGCACGGCCCGTGGACGGTATTCACCGTGACGTGCCACACGCAGATCCTGAGCGTGGCGGGCCTGGAACCCATGATCGAGTACCCGGCGCTGGTCAGCTATCGCGGTGAGGGCCTCGTCACGCAGCGAGCCACGGCGATGTCCAACTACGAGATCGTCGAGACGCCGCCGGAGCTGGTGGACGGGCACGTGGTGCTGCCGCAGGGTCCGGGCCTGGGTCTGGGCAACCTCGTGCCGGAAGCCGTGGAGCGCTACCAGGCGCTGATGGAGGAGGCGGCCGGGTAAGGCGGCATGCCCGCGACGCTTCGGAAACCTGGCGTGCGGCCTCGGCGTGGCGCCTCACGTACCATCGCATCTGACCACCTGCCCACCTGAGGCGCCATGCGCATCGCCACCGGCACCATTGCCCACGAATCCAGCACCTTCACGCCGATCCCGACGACCTACGAATCGTTCGTTGAGGGCTCGGCCCTTGGCATCGTGCGCGGCCAGGAGATCCTCGACGCGCACCGCGGCACCAACCGCGAGCCCGCCGGCTACCTGGACTCCGCCGAGGAGCACGGATTCGAGCTCGTGGGACTGCTGTGGACCGCGACGCAGCCGTCGGGACCGATCGAGGCGTCGGCGTGGAGCCGGCTGAAGGGCGAGTTTGTCGAGCGATTGCAGGCTGCGATGCCGGTCGACGGCGGGCTATTCGACCTGCACGGCGCGATGGTCGCGGAAGGGGTCGAGGACGCCGAAGGCGATCTGCTCGAAGCTATCCGGGAGATCATGGGACCCGACCGGCCGATCTTCGTGACGCTCGACCTGCACTGCAACATCACGCCGCAGATGGTGGAAATGGCCGACGTGATCATCCCGTGCGACAACTTTCCGCATACCGATCTGCGCGAGCGCGGACGCGAAGCCGCCGACCTGATCGTGCGCACCCTGCGAGGCGAGATTCGGCCCACGATGAGCTGGACGCAGCTGCCGCAGCTCTGGGTGGCCGGTCAGTTCACGGGGCTGGAGCCGTTCAAGTCGATCATCGCTCGGGCCCACGACTTGGAGTCCCAACCCGGCATCCTCACCGCTTCGGTCGCGCCGGGGTTCACCTGGGCGGACATCGAGCATGCGGGGTCCTCGGTCATCGTTATCGCGGATGGCGACCAGGCGCTCGCCGATCGCGAGTCGCGCGCGCTCGGCGAGTGGGTGTTTGCGCAGCGTGAGCACTTCGACGCGCACATGGTGAGCTTCGACGAGGCCATGCGGGCCGCGCATGCGATGGATAGCTGGCCGGCGGTGATCTCGGACCCGCAGGACAACCCCGGCGCGGGCACCCCCGGCGACTCCACCGGCATGCTGCGGGCGTTTCTCGAGGCCGATCTGCAGAACGCGCTGCTGGCCTGCGTGTGGGACCCGGAGGTGGCGGCGGCCGCGACGGCTGCCGGGGTGGGGGCGGAGTTGACCGTCGAGTTAGGCGGCAAGTCGATCGCCACGCAGGGCGCGCCGGTGCCCATCACGGCGGCAGTCGAGCACTTGTGGGACGGCAAGTTCACAGTCGAGGGGCCGATGCACGCCGGCATCCTCGAGGACTACGGCCCGACGGCGGTGCTCCGGCGCGGCGGTGTGCACGTGGCGGTGATGACCGAGCGCAGCCAGATCTACGACCTGGAGCCGATTCGCCGGATGGGCTTCGACCCAGCCGCCCTGGGCTGGATCGGCCTCAAGTCCATCAATCACTTTCGGGCCGCGTTCTCGCGCGTCTCGGACAGCATTCACCGGGTCGAGTTTCCCAGTTGCCAGCCGCACGACGCCCGCAAGCTGCCGTTCGGACGCCTGCGCCGGCCAATCTGGCCGCTGGACGAGGACGCGAGGCTCTAGCCGGCGGGCGATGGATGGCGGTTCGCTCCGCCATCCGAAAGAGTCAAACCGAACGCCCAATCTGTCACTCCGAACGCCCAATCCGTCATTCCGAACGCAGTGAGGAATCTAAAGACGCGGCGTCGTCTCCTTGCCCCTTAGATTTCTCGCTTCGCTCGAAATGACAATTGAGTGCGACTGCGAGCCAAGCCATCGGGCAGCGGGGTGCCTTAGACCTTCCCCTCCCGGCGGTCGCGCTCGATGAGGTCCGGATCACGCTCGGCGGAATCGCCGTAGCCGCCGCCGCCCGATGTTTGCATGGAAATCACATCCCCGGGGGCCATGGGCATGTTGGAGACCTTGTTCGGGAGCCGGCGCTCGTCGTCGGTATCGGGGTTCAGCACGTAGCGACCCGAAACGCCGGGCTCGCCGCCCAGCATGCCCAGCGGCGCGAACTTGTAGTGGTCGCCCAGCAGGTTCAGCCGGGCGCCCTCGACGAGCACTCGGATGTCCCGCCGGAGGCCCAGTCCGCCGCGGAACTTGCCGGCCCCGCCCGTGCCCGGCAGAAGCGAATAGTGCTCGACGCGCAGGCGGGGATTCGACTCGACGACCTCGATCGGCGTCGTGGCCAGGTTGTGGACGTGGGCGCTGTAGGCATCCAGTCCATCCGACGTCGGTCGGGCGCCCCAGCCTCCAACCTCGATCTCAAAATGGACCCAGGGCGCGCCGGTGTCCGGGTCGAATCCGCCGATGTTGCAGATGTTGCTCGCGCCGTAATAGCCGGCGGTGACCCGGTCGGGAATCGCCTGCACCAGCGCCTGCATCATGGCGTCGACGATCCGGTGGCAGGTGGTGACGCGGCTGGCCACGGGCGCCGGCGGCCCCGCGTTGACCAGCGAGCGCTCCGGCGCCCGGACCGTGATCGCGCGGCGCCAGGCGTCGTTCTTGGGAATGTCGTGGCCGATGGTCGCCATGGCGACGTACATGACGCTGCTGCGCGTCATCTCCATGGTGGCGCTCACCGGGCCGGCGGGCTGGGGCGAGGTGCCGGCAAAGTCCACCTCCAACGCGTCGCCGCGGCGCGTGACGGTGGCTTCGATGCACAGCGGATCGTCGGTGATGCCGTCGTCGTCGACATGGTCGACGCCGCGATAGGCGCCTTCGGGGATGAGCGCCAGCCGCTGCCGCACTTGGCGCTCGGTGCTATCGAGGATCTCGGCCATGGCGGTTCGGGCCGTCGCGAGGCCGTATTCGTCGGCCAGCGCATGCAGCGTCGCCTCTCCGAGCGAGGTGCAGGCCCACATGGCCGTCAGGTCGCCGCGCAGTTTCTCGGGCTCCCGCACGTTCAGCAGGACGAGCCGGAGCAGTTCCTCATTGACTTCCCCACCGCGAATGATCTTGCTGGGCGGAATGCGCAAGCCTTCGTGATAGATCTCGGTGGCGGAGGCCAGGTAGCCTCCGGCCGCCCCGCCGCCCGTATCCAACATGTGGCCGATGGCACCGGCAAACCCGATCAACTCGCCGTTGCTGAACGCCGGTCGAAACACGATGTAATCCGGCAGGTGCTGGGCCTCGCAGGCATAGGGGTCGTTCAGCAGCACGACGTCGCCGGGCTGCCAGTCGTAGCCGGTGCGGATGAGATATCCCATGGGCGCGGACATGGTCATCATCTGGAACGGAATCTGCGACGACTGGGCCACCATGCGGCCTTCGGCGTCGAAGATCGCCGTCGAGTAGTCCAGGACCTCGCGGATCACCGTCGAAAACGAGCTCTTCCAGAGCGTGACGGCCATTTGCTCCGCGCCGGCCACCAGCCGGTTGCGGATCAACGCAAGAGTGATCGGGTCTACGGCGCGGCTCATGCCGGTGAAATCTCCAGCACGATGTCGCCGGTCGCGTGCACGTGGGCCGACGTGGCGGGCGGCACCACCAGCGTCGTCTGGTCCTGGATGACCAGCGCCGGGCCTTCGATATGGTCGTCGCGGCCCAGGCGTTCTCGCGCGTACACCGGCGCGTCGTGGGTCTCCCCGGCCCAGATCATTGGCTGGACGCCCAGCCGACGCTGGGCTACCGGCTCGTCTGGGAACGCAAGCTCGGTTGAGCCGGGCCGGACCGTCCGGGCCGTGACGCTGGCCCGCAGCGTGACCCACTCGATCGCGGCCTCTTCATCACGATGCCCGTGCAACCGCGCGTGCGCCTGGTGGAACTCGCGGCTCACCTGGCGCCGCAGCTCGCCGTCGAATGTCGCCGGCTCTCCGATCCACACGGGAACTTCGTATGCCTGGCCGGTGTAGCGGACATCGACGCCGAGACGCACGCTGATTGCCTCATCGCTGAAGCCGGCATCGCGCAGCTCGCGCGCACCCTGATCGCGCATGTTGGCGAAGCGTCGCTCCACCTCGGCAAGATCGAGATCCGTTTCGGCGCTGAGCATGGCCGTGGAGAAGTCGCGTCGAGCTTCGGCCACGAGCAGGCCGCGCGCTGATTGAACCCCGGCCTCCGGCGGAATCACTACCCGCCCGCAGCCGAGTTCGCGCGCAAGGTCCGCCGCGTGCATGGGGCCGGCCCCGCCGAACGCCACCATCACGAACTCGCGCGGATCGTGACCGCGCGCCACGGAGACAAGCTCTAGCGCCCGACCCATTTTCGCTCCGGCGAGCGCAAGGATGCCCTCCGCCGCGACCTCGACGCTCATGCTCAGCGGGTCGGCGACATGTTCGGCCACCGCCCGCCGCGCGGCGCCTACGTCCAACTGGATATGACCGCCGGCGAACCGATCAGGCCGCAGGCGACCGAGCACGGCGTTGGCGTCGGTGGTCGTGGGTCGCGTACCGCCGCGGCCATAGCAGGCCGGCCCCGGCTCCGCGCCGGCGCTGGCCGGACCCACGTAGAGCGAGCCGCCCGCATCGACGCCGGCGATCGAGCCGCCGCCGGTGCCAATCTCGACAAGGTCGATTACCGGGGTGCGAAGCGGATAGCCCGTGCCGAAGCCGCCGTGAACTCCCCCGCCGATCTCGTAGTCGTTGTTGATGGAGACGTGACCATCACGAATCAGGGTGGCCTTGGTGCTGGTGCCGCCCATGTCGAATGAGATGACATTGGACGCCCCCAACCGCCTTCCGACCTCCGCGGCGGCGATCACCCCCGCTGCCGGTCCCGATTCGACGATCGAGGCGGGCTCGCGGGCGACCGTGGCGGCGGGCGCCATGCCGCCGCTCGATTGCATGACCGAGAGCGGTGCCTTGATACCACGTGTCGTGAGCCGGGACCCGATTTCCTGGATGTATGTCGCGACTCGCGGCAGCACCGCCGCATGCACCGCCGCCGTGCTGAAGCGCTCGTATTCGCGATACTCGCGGCACACGGCGTGACTGGCGACCACCGGCAGGCGCGTCTCGTCCGCGATGACGGCGGCGGCTTCGCGCTCATGCTGTGGGTAGCCGTAGCTGTGCAGAAACGCCACCACGATCGCCTCTGCCCCGAGGTCCTTCAGCTGATGGGCGGCGCGCACCACGTCGGCCACGCGCAGGGGTTCGACGATCGAGCCGTCGGCGCCGATGCGTTCGAGCACCTCCAGCCGCCGCTCGCGCGGAATCAGCACTGGCGGCTTTTCCAGGAATAGGTTGTAGAGGTCGCGCCGCTGGTGACGCCCAATTTCCAGCACGTCGCGAAACCCTCGGGTCGTCACCAGGCCCAGTCGCGCGGTGGTTCCCTCCAGCACGGCGTTGGTGGCGACGGTGGTGGCGTGGACGATCTCGCGGACTTCCTGCTGGCCGGAGGCGGTCTGCCACCGGTCGAGCACGTCCAGGAGACCCTCAGCCGGATTGGCCGGCGTGGTCAGGACTTTCGCCGACCAGGTGCGCCCGTCGTCCGCCACGGCAAACAGGTCCGTGAACGTGCCGCCGATGTCGATGCCAACGCGCGTCAAGCCGATGCCCGCCATGCAATCTGATGAGGTGCGATTGTAGTGGCGGTGCACATCGCCGATCGCCGCCTATACTCGACACGTCTGACTCTCGGAGACCGCGTGTGATCGAAGTCATCGAGTCCGGTCTCGTCTACCGCAGCCCGGAGTCGCAGTCGCCGCCGTTGCACACGTGGCACCCGACGGCTGTCCTGCTCGATTCCGGCGAGCTGATCGCCGCTTTCGATATTGCCGATCATGCCGAGAGCCTGGACTACGCGACCTATATCGCCCGTTCGACCGATGAGGGGCGCACGTGGTCGGCGCCGACGCGCATGTTCCACGACTCCGTCCAGGGCCGGGTGACCAGCTTCGCGCGCATTGCCCGCGTGGGGCCGGGCGAGCTGATCGCGACCGGCGCCCGCGCCTACCGCCAGCCCGACGACGACAGCCTGGTCAATCGCGACACGTTGGGCTTTGTGCCGGTCGACCTGATCGTGCTGCGCAGCGCCGACGGCGGGCAAACATGGAGCGGCCCGGAGACCATCAAGCCGCCCCTGGAGGGGCCTTCATTCGAGATCTGCCACACGGTGATCGTGCTGCGCGACGGACGCTGGCTGTGGCCGACGGCCACCTGGAAGGGCTGGGACGGCGACGCGCCAAACGGCATGAAGGCCATCGCGCTCGTCTCGTTCGACCGCGGTGCGTCGTGGCCAACCTATCTCGATGTCTTGGATCAATACGACCGCCACGTGCTCTCGTGGGAACAATCCGTCGTGGAGCTTCCCGACGCCCGTCTCTTGCAGGTCGCATGGGCATACGACGAAACCTCGGGACACAGCGAACCGACGCCGTACGTCATCTCGTCCGACGGCTGGAAGTTCTCGGAGCCACGGGCCACGGGCTTGCGGGGGCAAACCACCAAATTGCACGTGTTGGCGGACGGCACGGTGCTGGTGCTCTACCGGCGCGACAACCGTCCCGGGCTTTGGGCCCAGCGGGTTCGTATCGATGGCGAAATGTGGACCAACCTGGAAGACCTGGCCGTTTGGCAAGGCGCACCGTCGGGGATGGCGGGCGAGGGCGCCGGCGCGGACGAGTTGGTGGACCTGCAGTTCGGCTTTCCACAGATGCTCTCGTTGCCGAACGGCGACGTGTTCGCGCTCTTCTGGTGCCAGGAAGACGGCATCCGCAACATCCGCTGGTTCCGCCTTCGGGTCACCTAGTCCAGGCCCGCAGTCGGCTTACGGCTTTGGCCGATTAGGCCATCCCAGCAAACCCGCTGGTGCCGGCAACCGCGCGGTCAATCGTCACGCCAGGTGCACCACTGCGTGCTTCCAGGCCGGGATCGTGATCTCGAACGCGCCGTCGGTGAGCGGAAGCTCAGCCTTTGTGAGCAAGTTGCGCGCGGAATTGGGGAAGCGCCTGGGGCGAACGGTGACAGTGGCGGTGGCGCGCTCGAGGTTGAAGAGAAACGCCACCTCTCCGTCCTTTGCCGATCCGCGCACCACCGGCACGACGCCCGAGCCATCGATCGTCAACGGCGATTCGATGGAAGCTGCCCGGACGGGTGGGAGCACCAGGTCCGGGTGGCCGGCGTCGCCGAAGCCGGCTGACAGCGACAGCCCCCACCAGGTGAACCGACCGTCGGCGCTGCGCACGGCCACCGTTTCGCCCTCGAGCGAGGCAATGGCGGTTGCGCCGTTCTTGGGCTCGAGGACGGCGTAGCCGCAGGGAGTGCTGATCGGAATGGCCCCGGCAGGCGCCTGGAGCACGTTGCGGCCATCCGCAATGTCGCCCTCGGTGATGGCGTTGAAGTCCGCCACTCGCACGCCAAACCGCTCGGAGAACCCCTCCGGCGGGCCGTAGGACGATTGCCCGTCGGCTGAATACAACCCAAAGCTCCCATCCGCCACCAATTGCACATCCGGATTTGCGTCGAGCGTTTTCTCGATGCGTTGGCGCAGCTCATCGGTCATGAGCGCCGCGTTGGTCAGGAAGATCAGGCGGTAGGGGGACCAGTCCATGCCGGGCGACACGATGTCGACCGGAATGCCGTTGGCCCAGAGCGCGCGATGGACGCCGCGCAGGTCGTCCAGATAGCGGTCGTCCTCGTCGTTATAGCTGAATAGCTCCTGGGACTCGGACTGATAGACGACGGCCACGTCAGCGGTGTCGCACGTGAGCGGCAGGTGGTCCTCCATGCCGGCCATCTGGCACAGCGCCTCGATGGTGGATTGCCAGCGGGCGGTGGGCTGCCCGTCCAGGGCGATCAGGTTGTAGCCCGGAGACTCGAAGCTGAAGTACTCGGGGCGATACTGCCAATACATGGCGCCCGCGCCGCCCGCGGCCAGGCACATCCACAGCAGCATGGTGGGTTCCTCGGGCGCCGACTGCTTGCGCCAGGTGACGCCGCCGCCTGACATGCCCGAGTAGATTTCTTCGTTCCACCAGCGACCGTTCTTGCCGATGCTGCGTGACCAGTCGTAGCCGAAGGCCCGCTCTGACAGCTTGTAGGGGTCTTCGGAGGTCAGGAGGTTGTTGGACGACATGGACATGCCCCAGCTGTCGGCGACCGGCGCGCAGGCGGTGTCCTGCGGGCGTGGATACCAGGCGCCGTGTGAGCGCTTCTCGTGCACCGGATCCACGTCATTGGCGATGTCCATGACCCACTGGAGATGGCCGGCCAGGTTCTCGTAGTGGAACTGCTTGTACAGCAGCATCTCCACGACGTTTTGGTTGGAGCGCGGCGGCTGCACATCTTCCCAGCGGCGATAGCGACGGTGCACACGCGCGTTCAGCTCGTCGAGCGTGAAGCGCTCTTTCAGCCAGGCGTCGTAGCGCGCGAGGGTGCTCGGGCAGTAGCAAGGCAGGCCATCGGAGGTCTTGCTCCAGGCGGCCGATAACGCGATGCCGTCCCAAAGGCCCCACACCAGCAGGGCCGGATGGTCCTTGTAACGCCCGATCATGTGACGCAGGAGCTTCTCACCATATTCGCGCCACGCCGGATGGTCGTAGCAGTGAATCTGGCTGCCCTGCGGGTAGGCGGGGCTGGCGCTGGTGAGGGAGACGTGGTTGCGGTAGCTGACCACGCGCATGTCGGGATGCTCGCGCGTCAGCCACTCCGGGCAGGCGCCGTGCGTGGCCAGCGGCAGGTCGAGCCACATCCGCAAGTCGTGCTTGTGCGCCAGATCGAAGAGCAGGTCGACGTCGTCGGTCTCGTAGATGCCCGGGCGCGGCTCGAGATGGTTCCAATAGTTGAACGTGCGAATGATGCGCATGCCACCGGCACGGATGCGGGCGAAGTCCTCGTCCCACAGCTCCGGCTTGGGAACCGGCGCACGGTAGTACTCCACGCCTACCGGAAACGGAACGCCGGGGATGCCGAATTGGTTATTGCTAGACACGTCAACCCCCTGCTGGACGGCGCGTTCGCCGATGGGTCGGCGAGGCGTTTCGCCGCGCGCTTGGCATGGTGAGGCGGCCGGCGCGGGCCGTCAAGGCGCGAGCCATTCGCCCGGCTCACGCCGTGCACAAACCGCCATTGGTTGACATAAATCAGGCATAGATCAAGTCATGCATCCGCAACCGACACGGGGTTTACGTTTTGCGCGGGCTACCCGCGGATGACGCAGCGCTAGCGCTTGAGTTGAAACACCGCCTCGACGGACAGCGGAACGTTGCGCGGCATCGTGCCCACGCCCACCGCCGAGCGAACGCCCCGGCCGTCGGGACCAAACACATCGAGCATGAGCTCCGAGCATCCGTTGACGACCTCGCTGGCCTGGTCCATGCCCGGCGCGGCGTTCACGTGACCCAGCATGCGAACGACGCGTTCGATGCGATCGAGCGAGCCGACCACGGAGCGTGCGGCGGTCAGGAGTCCGATTCCCGCCGCCCGCGCCGCCTGCTTGGCTTCCGCAACGGTGTAGTCCGTGCCTACCTGTCCCGGACGCCAGGCCCCTCCCGGTGAGTGGCCCGAGACCCAGACCAGGTCGCCGGTGATGACGGCCGGGATGTAGGGCGCGTCCGGAAGCGGCGGCGGCACGTCGGGCAAGTCGATTCCCAAGGCGGTGAGGCGGTCTTCGGGCGACATGGCGAGGTCTCCAGTGCGTCGGCGGCTGCGAGGAGTCTAACGGCGTCGCGCGGCCCAATTCCGAGATTGCCGTATACAGTGGCAAGCATTCGGCCCACCTGATCGGCGTGGGAATCTGTCGTCCCAGTCAATCAGCGCACATGCGACATGACGCCCAGGGAGAGTGTTGAGATGCAATCAGCCCCGTTCGACCAATCTGGAGCAACCGGCAAGACGCTCCGCGACGCCGAATTCGACCGTGGGGTCATTGCCTACTACCGGGTGCTGATCTCCATTTACCTGGCCATCACCGTTGTCGGGATTCCGCTGATCCCGTTCTGGCTGATCTTCAGTCTCTGGTACGCGCCGGAATACTACCGGCGCTTGTCCGCCCGGCTGACCTCGCAGGCTATCGAGCTTCGCAAGGGCGTCTTCAACCGTCGCGAATCCACCATCCCGCTCAACCGGGTCACCGACCTGCGCCTGCACGACGGACCGATCATGCGTCACTTCAAGGTACGTGGCTTGCTGGTGGAGACCGCCGGCCAGTCGGGACAGCACGCCAGCAGCGAGGGCGACCTGATCGGGGTGGTGGACGCGGAGGAGTTTCGCAACGCCATCCTCATGCAGCGGCAACGCGTATTGGGCGCCGAGCCCGATGAAGACGCTCCCAAGCCAGCCGCGGCCGGTGGCGACGCCACCGAGTTGCTCGCCGAGATCCGCGACATTCTGGCGCGGATGGAGGCCAAGGAGTAGCGGCCTCACCAGCGGGCGCTGATTCTGACTATCCGGCGAAGGTGCTTTGGGTTGGAGGCGTGCCGGCAGAGGTCTGGCCGACCGAATACTGAATACCTTGGACACAGTGAAGTTCAGCGAAGTCTAGGATGGTTGAATGAGCGTTAGGACGGTCCGGCTCGACGATGAGGCTGAGCGCACCTTGGCCGCCGTGCGCCAGCGAACCGGGCTGACAATCTCGGAAGTTCTCAGGCGCGGTCTAGATGCCTATGCGGCTGCGTCGATTGACGATGCCGCGGCCAGGCCCTATGAGGTATATCGGCGGCTTGATCTTGGGCCTGGTGGGTATGCAATCGTCGCAGCACGAGAGGCAAAAGCCGCAGTCGCCGAGGCGGTTGCTACGAAGAATCGGCGCTGATCCCCTTTTTGTTGGAAGACGTGGTTGCCTCGTGCGCCCTTCGACTAGCTGTACTGACCACAGAGGTGTGAGACACGGCTGACGGGCGGGAGGCTGATCAGTCCTATGAATGTCTGCATCGAGCGCGTCTCCAATCCGAGCATTCCCCAACGAGTCGATTTTGGCGCCGGCGTATCTGGCTTCTGGACCAGGTGACCGGCTGGCGGAAGGACGGCGTGCTGTCGGCGGCTGCCCGATTCGAGCAACGTGCATGCGCGATTCGCGCCGCATACATTGGCGTCCATGCGGCGGCCAAACATCCTGATCGTCACTACTCACGATACGGGTCGGTTCATCGAGCCCTACGGCGTTGCCACCGTCGAGACGCCGAACTTGAGTCGTCTGGCAGCTGAAGGCATTCGGTTCAACGCCTACACCACGGCGCCGCAGTGCTCGCCGAGCCGGGCGAGCCTGACGACCGGCCGCTATCCGCACGCCAACGGCGTCATGGGGCTCACCCACGGAGAGCATCGCTGGGACCTGCATCCCAATGAGCGCACCATTCCGCAGACTCTGCGCACGGCCGGCTATCGCAGCGGCCACTGGGGAGTGGAGCACGCCGCGCGCGATCCCCAGCGCATCGGCAACGACTGCTACGACAACGTTTGTGATATCGAATCGATGGTTGCCGGTGTTTCCGCGTTCATCGAAGCCGAACCCGACCAGCCCTTCGTGGTCCAGATTGGCCTCACCGAGACTCACCGTGTGAGCGATCACGGCTTTGGCGGCTCGCCGTTCGATGCCAGGGGGATCACCGTGCCCGCCTATCTGCCGGATGCGCCAGACACGCGTGCCGACCTGGCCGACTTTCAGGGGTGCGTCAATCGAGCCGACGCGTATGTCGGCCGGTTCGTCAGGGTGCTGGAAGAGCGCGAGTTGCTGGATGAGACGCTGGTGCTCTTCGTGAGCGACCACGGCATCGCCTTTCCCCGTGCCAAGTGCACCCTCTACGACCCGGGCGTCGAAATCTCGCTGATCGCGCGGCTGCCGGGGTCTCCGCTGAGCGGTGGGGCTGCTCCACCGGGCATGGCCGGCATCATGGACATCGTGCCAACGCTGATCGATCTGACGGGCGCCGAGGCCCCCGCCGGTCTGCACGGCGCCTCATTGCTGCCGCTGGCCGCGGGCGCGTCGCCGGGTCACGCCGAGATGTTTGTCGAGAAGACTTATCACAGCTACTACGACCCCATGCGCGGCATTCGAACCGACGACTGGAAGTACATCCGCAATTTCGAGGCCGGGCTGGGTGTGGAGGTGCCGGCTGACGTTGCGGGAGGTGGCGCCTATCGCGATCTGGCTGGCCGGCTGGAACCGGCGGTGCACGCGCCTGCCGAGCTGTACGACTTGCGGTCCGATCCTGGTGAATGGACCAACCTGGCCGGCCGCCCGGAGTATGCAAGCGTTGAGTCCGAGCTGGAGGCCAAGCTGGCGAAATGGATGCGCGAGACTGGCGATCCACTGCTGGACGGGCCGGTGGCGTCGCCCTTCTATCGCAGGGCGATGCACGGACTGTTGCAGTAGGCGTGTCACCATGTCGGTGACGCCGGTAGCGATTGAGGACGTCGCCGCTCGTGTGCGCGAGATATAGCCGCCACTCGGACCCACAAGTCCTCGCGGACTTCTTCAAGTCCGCGCCGCTCGAGCCGGCTGTCGCGCCGCCGCCGAACTTCAACGTTGCGCCCACCCAGCAATCGCTGGTGGTGCTGGACGACCCTCGGCGCCTGGAAGTCATGCGCTGGGGGCTGATTCCCGCCTGGGCCAAGGACGCCAGGTTTGGCGCGCGCACCATCAATGCGCGCGCCGAGACCGTGGCCGACAAGCCAGCCTTCCGGGCCGCGTTTCGCACGCGTCGCTGCCTGGTGCCGGCTGACGGTTTCTACGAGTGGACCGGGCCACGCAAGAAGCGTCAGCCGCTCTACATTCACCGCACCGACGGCCAGCCACTGGCATTGGCCGGTTTGTGGGAATGGCACGGCGAGTTTGGTTGCACGTTCACGATCATCACCACGACGCCGAGCGACTGGATGTCGGCTATCCACAGCCGCATGCCGGCGATCCTCGAGCCGAACGACTGGGACGCCTGGCTCTCAGCCGGCGATGACGACCCGGGGTGGCAAGCGGCCCTCTTGCGGCCGGCGGCGGAGCACTTGCTAAGGCGGCATCCGGTCAGCCGCGACGTCAACGCCGTCGCGAACAGCGGACCTGACCTGATCCAGCCTGTCGCCACACCGGATTCGCAGCCAGCACAAGTTTGGGATTCGCAGCCGCCCCTCTTCGGAGATCAATGACTGCATTGACCGACCACCGGGTCGAGGCAGCGACTTGGCAGGTGGGCTCGGTGAGGCGCCATTCAGGGCATGAAGGCCAGGCAAATGCCTGACCTCCGGTCCGAGCTTGCCGAGCAGGGGTACGTGATCATCAGGCGGACGATTCCGCCTGAGCGACTGGACGGGCTCCGGGAAACTTTCGAGGTCCTGGTCGGGCGGCAATTTGACCGATGGCGGCGCGAACGTGACGCGGCCGGCCAGTGGCCGGACAGCTACTTTGCCCGTCAGCCGCGAGTCCTGATTCAACGCGTGGTCGACGCGTCAACCGCCGAGGCGGTGGAATTCTGCCTGGAGAAGGGCACGCTGGGTGTGAGCCGCCGGCTGATGCAGGCGCCGCACGCCGCGCCGACGCTAATGTCGCTGATGTGCAACCCCTCGGAGGACCACGGGCCGGACCGCTGGCACCGGGACATTCGACCGGCGGCGCTGGCCCCGCTTGCCGGGTTGCAGCACGACGCGCGAGCCAATGGCCCGGCTTACGTGCAGTGGAACATTCCGCTCTACGACGACGCGGTGCTATGGGTGGTGCCCGGCAGTCACTGGCGCGTGAACACGGACGAGGAAAACCGAGTCCTTGGCCGGAACCCCTCGTTGCCCCTGCCTGGCGGCATCCCCGTGGAGCTGAACGCGGGCGATGCCGTGGTGTATCTCAACACGATGCTGCACTGGGGCAGCGACTACAGCGCCAAGCTGCGCCGTACGATTCATCTCGGCTACCGGGCGTTTGGCGCGGCCATCTATCCGCACGCCCACGCGTTCAATTGGGACCTGGGCTTCACGAGCCGACTTTCGGCCGACACGCGCCGCCAGTTTGAGTCATTCTTCGAGCTGCACGCCAAGGAACGGCGGGTGATCGAAGCGGCGCTTCGAGCGGCGCTCGAGCGGGACGCCGACGAATTCCAGCGTCAGCTAGCGATTCTTCATCCCGGCGCCGAGGGACGCATGGTGGCCCTGGTGCTGCTGTCCAAGCTCGTCCGGCGACTACCGCAGCTTGCCGAGACCGATGCCCCGGGATTCGAACTCCGAAAGGACATTGCCGACGCGTTCAGCGCCGGCGAGATCGAGTCGATTGGGTGCCGGTTCGCCGCACTCGATGCCGCGCTGCGCGCACCGGCCGACCACTTCGTGCCGGGCTTTCAGGACGGCCCGGCAGGCTATGCCTTCGAAAACATGCCAGCGGGATTTGGCGTCGACGAGTTCATCGGCAGCTGGAGCGTGTCAGCTTAGCCGTTTGGTCCGGGCCCGATGTGCAGCGCCGGCGGTGCCCTACATGCCGGGGGCCGCGGCCTCGTCCTCGCCTTGCTGCGTAGCGAATAGGGATTGATAGCCGCCTGACCAGTCCGGCGGGATTTGGCACGGCCGTGGGTCGTGGTGGGCGTGGCGTGCGGGCTGGCCGCGCACGATGGCGCCGTAGAAACTCGACATAATCGGGTTGTACGTGTAGGTGAACGCATCGGCCGAGGAGTAGGCATAGAGCAACAGCGGGCGCCCGGTGTCCGACTGGTTCGGCGGCGATCCGTGGACGGTGCGGCAGTTGTGGATGGTCAATGAGCCTGCCGGTCCGGTCATGTACTCGACGTTCTCGAGGTCCAGGGAGGCCGCGTCGGCGTCGGACAGCGCGCCATTCCATGTTCCGTCGTCGTTATAGAGGTCGTAGAGCGGGCCATTCTGGCTGCCTGGAAGGCCACCCAGCGGTCCCTGATCCGGACCGCAGTCGTAGAGCAAGGTGCCAATCGTCGCCGGCGAGTAGTTCGTGTGCGGCCAGAACTGAATGTCCTGGTGCCACTTCACCTCTTCGCCGCCTTCCGCCCACTTGAAATTCAGCTTCGAGTGGTGAAACTTCACGTTGGGCCCGACAACGTCTGCCGCCACGTCCGCCACGATGGAGTCTGACGCGAACTCCCAATACGCGGGGTGCTGCTCGACGGGGCTTGTCAGGCGGCGCAGCCGTGGATTGTCCGCGGAGTGGTCGGGCTCGAGGTCCCACACGGCGTCGGACTCCGTGATGTCCCGACTCCGCTC
Organism: Chloroflexota bacterium; assembly: GCA_022821905.1. GTDB lineage: Bacteria > Chloroflexota > UBA11872 > UBA11872 > UBA11872 > JAJECS01. Next base: position 17,911 of record JAJECS010000015.1, read on the forward strand.
GACGAACTCGTTGGTGACTTCGCGCAGTCGCTCGATCCACTCATCGGGCACGACGTTTTCGACGAGGACATAGCCCTTCTCGAAGTACGACTCGCGCTGAGCTTGGGTCAGCACGCGCGGCGGATGGGAGAGGATTTGCTCTGGCGTCATGGCGTAGTCTCCGAGGCGTTCACGGACCCGTCGCCATCAGCGTATCCGAGAATTGCCGGATTCGCTCACCGTGCTGGCGCCGGATGCATTCTGTGCGATCATCCCTTGCGCGTTCCGGCATTCAGCCGAATCGCCTGAAATCCGAATGACAACGAACGGCTCAACGACCAGCGACATCACGCTCCAGCACGTCTCTTCGCAGCCCACGCTTGTCGTGCGTTTCAACTTCGGTGGGCGCGACGTGGGCGAGTTGATGGGCCACGCCCTGGATGCGGTGCAGGAGTATCTGACACGAGCTCAGATGAGCCCCGTCGGCCCACCCTTCACGCGTTACCTGGCGATGACCGACGAGGTCAAGCGCGCCGAAACGGGATTCCCGGTGGAGTGGGCGATCGAAGGCGGTGACCTGGTTGTGGCCAGTCAGCTTCCGGCTGGACGGGTGGCCCGCATGGTGCACACGGGGCCATACGACAACCTGATGGACGCGCACAACACGATGGTGGATTGGATTCGGGATCGCGGCCTCACGCCGGCGGGCGGTCCCATCGAGATCTACCTCAACGATCCCTTCGACGTGAAAGATCCGTCGGAGTATCAGACCGAGATCATCTGGCCCATCGAGTAGCGCACGGCGCGTGAAGGCCTTCCGCCGCACGCTTCGCTGATGCCCGTGGGGCCGCGGCGCTAGACGGCGGGCACCACCACGGGTTCGACCTGGCCGGATTCGATTGAGCGATTCATGGCCAGCACCACGGCCAGAGTGCGCATGCCGTCGGCATACGTGCTCAGGATGCCCGACGTGTCGCCGGTGCGAACCGCATCGAGGAACGTGACCATCTCCTGGTAGTGCATGAAGTCAGGCGGCGCGTCGAGTGGCGCGTCGGGCTTTCGCGAGCCGTCGCGGCCCAAGCTTGCGGCACGGGGAAACGCATCGTGGACGACCGTTCCTTCACCCTTCGGATCGCCGATGGTGCCGAACACACCCGGTGTGTCTCCCGCGGGTTCCAGCGCCAGGTGGAAGTCCGGGCCATTGAGCTCGAACTTCGTGTACCCCCACGGCGTCGCCCACGAATGCACATGGTGGCCCACCGCGCCGGATTCGAACTGGATCGTACTGACTGCGGTGTCTTCGATCGTAAAGCCAGGACCCTTGGGACGCGCCACATTGCTGCCGAACGCGTGGACACTCGTGATCTCACCGACGAAATAGCGCATGAGGTCGACGTAGTGGATGGCTTGGTCGAGCAAGGGGCCGCCAGAGCGGGCTTTCTCAAAAAACCACGGGCGGAACCCGCCCGTGAGTGCCGGGGCGCTGAGATAGGTGCACAACGCAAGGTTTATCGTCCGTCCGGCAATCAGCTCGCGCATACGCTGGACCGGCGGCAGATAGCGCATATTGAACCCGGCCATGCACAGGATGCCGCTGTCGCGCACGATGCGGGCCACGGCCTGCGCGTGCTCGAGCGAGTCCGCCGGCGGCTTCTCACAGAACACGGCCACGTCGCGTTCCGCCGCGCGCTCGAACACTTGACGTCGAATGCCGGGCGGCACGCAGATGAGCACGGCGTCCAGCCCGGACTCGGCGTCGAACATGGCGTCGACCGACGGATAGGTCTGGGCGCCGGCGCGGCTCGCCAGCTTGGAGGCCTGGGCATCGTCCGCGTCGCACACGGCGACGACGCGATTGCCGGGAATGAACTCCAGATTTGAATAGTGGCGCGTGCCGATGCTGCCAGCGCCGATGATGGCGACTGCGAGTTCGTCGGATGGCGTCATGTTCTGCTCCTAACCACGCGGCACGCCGGCTTCGCGGAATGCGCCGTCCAAGGTTGCATAGGCGAATTCGGCGGCGGCCACCGGGAGGTAGGCCGGCTTGTTCCATACCATCCCACTCACTTCAAGGGTGATGAAGTCGTCCCAGCCGGCCTCATGCATAGCCCGCACATACCCGACTGTGTCCAGCTCGCCTTGGCCGAGCAGCAGCAGATCAAGGCTGCCGTCGTCGTGGACGCGGGCGTCCGTGACGTGGGTGTGACCGGTGATCGGCACCAGCGCCGGCACCGCCTCTTCGGCCGTCTCGCCGGCGAGAAAGAAGTGCACCATGTCAAAGTGCAGTTTCACGCGGTCGTTGCCGATTTGATCGATCAGCCAGAGCGCCCGGCTCGTTCGATCGACGGCTGCGCCGGAGTGGGCCTCGATCGCGAGGCGGAACCCCTCACGCTCGGCGAGCTCGCCGTACTCCCGGCCCGCCGCGGCCAGCGAGTCGCGGATCTTGAGCCATTCGTAGTCCCTCCCGCCGATGCCAAATGCCAGCACCGGCTCGCGGTCGGGAACGAAGTCTCGGACCATGCCATTGAGCTCGCGTGCGAATTCGAAGTTCTCCGCGTGCTTGCCATCCTCTGTCTCATGCACGTGAAGGGCCGTGGCGAACGTGGCCGGCACGCCCATGTCGTGATCGGCGAGCAACGACCGTATGGCAGCGCGTCGGCTCGGCGTCATGGCGTCCGGCAGCGAACCGACGTGGCGCGGCCCAGTGCAGATTTCGACGCCGTCGTAGCCGATGTTCGCCAGGATCGGGATGGCGTCCTCAAGCGTGTGCTTCGGCATGGCGTAGGTTCCGTAGGCGATCTTCATGCGCTAGAGCTCCATTTGACTGGGCAGGTGGCCCGGCGGCTGTCAACGCTTTCGAGACGAAGGTAGGGACGTTGGCAGGTAATCTTCCGGATTGACGGCGGCCGTGCTCGCATCAGGACGACGAGTGGTTGTTGAGCGGCCGGCGCGCTGCGTCCACGAACTCGCGCCAGCCGCTGTCTTCCCACTCGCGTCGGCGCTCATTGATTCCCTCGATGAGGGTCTCGCGCGTGAATTCGTCGGCGACCAGGCGTGTGGATTCGATATAGCGCACGAGGCGGTCGAGCTCGCGGCCGACAGATGTACGGGCCAGATCCGTCGCAGCCTCGATTTCAACCCGCGCGTCAGGCGCTTGCCGCAGCTTTTCCGCGCGCTTGCGGTACTTCTCAATCCACGGGAGCGGCACTTCACCCTCGTTGACGATGAGCTCGGCGAAACGGTGCCGCTCTTCGATTTGGCTTGCCGCCCGCCGAATCATCCACAGGGCCCATAGGACCACTCCCGTGCAAACAAGGGCAATGAGCAAGGTAAGCGGGATTATCAGCTGAAGCATTGATGCCGACTAAGCCTGCCGCCTGCCTACTACCCCCTGCCGACCCTGCGTGCCGGGTGGCCGGGCAGGCAGACTCAAGCGGTTACGCCGTGAAGATCAAGCTCCTCGGCAAAGTGGCAGGCGGCTTCGTGCCCTTCGCCAACCACGCGCAATTCCGGAGTTTCCTCGCGGCAGCGGTCCTGGGCATAGCGGCAGCGCGGGTGGAAATAGCATCCGCTCGGCGGGTCCGCCGGGTCGGCGACCTCGCCCTCGAGCGTGATCTCCTCGAGCTTCCGCTTGGGGTCGGGCAACGGCACCGCGGACATCAGAGCCTCGGTGTACGGGTGCTTCGGGTTGCTGAAGAGCTCCTCGGTTGAAGCGTGCTCAACGACCTTGCCGACGTACATCACCGCCACTTCGTCGGAGATGTGCTCGACGACGCTCAGGTCGTGCGCGATGAACAGGTAGGCGATGCCGAACTCTTCCTGCAACTCTTCCAACAGGTTGATGATCTGCGCCTGCACCGAGACGTCGAGCGCCGAGACGGCTTCGTCGCAGATGATGACCTTCGGGTTCAAGGCCAGGGCGCGAGCAATGCCGATGCGCTGGCGTTGTCCGCCACTGAACGCGTGCGGGTATCGCTTGAGATAGCGAATGTCCAGGCCCACAACCTCAAGCAACTCGCTCACGCGAGTCTCGAGCTCTCGCCCGCGCGCCACGTTGTGAATCCGCAGCGGCTCGCCGACGATGTCCAGCACTGTCTTGCGAGGGTCGAGGCTGGAATACGGGTCCTGGAACACCATTTGCAGGTTGCGCCGGTATTCGCGCAACTCGCGGGAGCCAAGCTCCGTCAGCTCAGTATCTTCGTTGTCGACGTGCATACGCACGCTGCCGTCGGTGGGCTCGATCGCGCGCACGACGCAGCGGCCAAGGGTAGTCTTTCCGCACCCCGATTCGCCCACGAGCCCGAGGGTCTTGCCTTCGGCGATCGACAGGCTGACGTCGTCAACCGCTCGCACGTAACCAACGACCCGCCGAAGCAAACCCTTCTCGATGGGGAAGTATTTCTTGAGTCCCTCGATCTCGAGAATGGTGTTGCCGGCCTGCCCGTTGGCTGCCTCGACAGTCTCGGGTTGGGGCGCGTCGTCTTGCATGCCTTGCTCGCTACTCATAGAGCACACACCGTACGTGGTGGCCCGGCGACGTTTCGATCATCTTCGGCACGTCGGCGTCGCATCGGCCGGGGATGAACTTTGGACAGCGAGACGAGAAGCCGCACTCGGCCGGCGGATTGAGTGGCACGGGCACGGTACCGGCGATCGAGGTGAGGCGTTCGCCTCGCGTCAAACCGATCCGCGGAATCGATTGCATGAGCGCCTGGGTGTACGGGTGCTGGGGCTCACCGAAGATGGCTTCGACCGAGCCCTGCTCGACCACCCGGCCGAGGTACATGACGACCATTTGATCGGCCATGTTCGCAATCACGCCCAGGTTGTGCGTGATGAACATGATCGACATGCCCATTTCCTTTTGCAGGTCCTGCATCAGCCGCAGAATCTGGGCCTGGATCGTCACGTCCAGAGCGGTCGTGGGCTCGTCGGCGATGAGCAGCTTGGGCCGCAGCACCAGCGCCATGGCGATCATGGCGCGCTGCCGCATTCCGCCGGACAGCTCGTGCGGCAGCGCGTCGACGCGTCGCTCGGCCTCCGGAATGCCCACCTGGCTCAAGACTTCAATGGCGCGCTCACGGGCGGCCTGCTTCGGAACGTTCTCATGCACCAGGATGGCTTCCATGATCTGGTTGCCAACGCTGTGCACCGGCGAGAACGCCGTCATCGGCTCCTGGAAGATCATCGCGATGTCTCGCCCGCGGACGTCGCGGATTTCCCGGCCGGACGGATGGAGCGACGCGAGATCAACGGTTTCGCCGTTTCGCCGCAGCCAAATGTTGCCCTGCGTGTCGCCTGGCTTCGGCACGATGCGGAGAATCGACTGGCCGGTGACGCTCTTGCCGCAGCCGGACTCGCCGACGATCCCGAGCGTTTCATTGCGCCGAATGTTGAAGGACACGCCGTCGACGGCCTTCAGCGTCCCCTCCTCCAGCTCGAAGTAGGTTCGGACGTCGTTCAACTCGAGAATGACGTCCTCGTCCGTGGGCGCCGTTGATTCGGGCGCGGCGACAGTTGCTTGTTCTTCTGTCATGGCTTGCCTATCGATACGGGTCCGCGGCGTCCCGCAGACCGTCACCCAGGAAGTTGAAGAGCATCACGGCGATGATCACGAAGAGCCCCGGAATCATGAGCCAGGGGAAGACCGCGATCACGCTCACGTTTTGAGCGTCCTGCATGAGCGTGCCCCAGCTCACGGCGGGAGCGCGGATGCCCAGGCGCAGGAAGCTCAACGTCGTTTCGGCCAGGATCATGCTCGGCACCTGCAGTGTCAGGTGGACGATCAGGTAACTCATGAAGCCGGGCACGAGGTGGTCGAACAGCACGCGCATGTTGCCGGCGCCGGCCACTCGGGCCGCCATCACATAGTCGTTTTCGCGCAGCTCGAGGATCTTGCCGCGCACGACGCGCGCCAGGCCGGCCCAGCCGACCACCGAGAGCACGATGGTAATGGCGAAGTAGGTCTGCAACGGCGACCAGGTGATGGGCACCGCGGCGCTCAGCGACATCCACAGCGGAATGGTGGGGACCGAGATCACGAACTCGATGAACCGCTGAATCAACAGGTCAACCGTGCCGCCGAAGTATCCGGAGATTCCTCCGATGATCACGCCCAGCACAAAGCTGAGGATCACACCAACCAGACCGATTGAGAGGCTGATGCGGGCCGCGGAAAGGGTGCGCGAGAACACATCGCGTCCCAGCTCATCGGTGCCGAAGAGGTGGATCGTGGCGCCCTCGACGCCGAAGAAATGCCGATCCCACTCGAAGAGGCCCCAGAACTTGTACGGAGCGCTCTGCGTGAAGAGGCCGATGGGATGAATCCGCTCCGGATCCTCAACAAAGGTTCGTTTGAACGACTGCGGATCGACGATGGATTGCGTGCCATAGATGAAAGGCATCTGCCACGTGCCGCTCGCGTCGATCACATGAATGCGAGTCGGCGGCGAGGAAAGCTTGTCGTGCCGATCCGTGAAGTCGTAGGGGATCCAGAAGTCATAGGTGATGGCGAAGAAGTAGCCGAGGAGCAACAGAATGCCGCTGGCGTAGCCCAGGCGGTGGCGGCGGAACTTCCGCCACATGAGCTGCCACTGCGAAGCGACGTAATACTGCTCTTCTTCGGTGAACTCTCGGACTGATACGCCCGATCCTGTCGTCGGTTCGAGTGAAGTTGTAGCCATGAGCTAGGCCGCCGCGGCGCGTTCTTGGCGAATCCGCGGATCCACCAGCGCCAATAGGATGTCGGAAAGGAACGTTCCGAAGATGACGAGCGCGCCTTCAACCATGACGATACTCCCGGCGAGGAACATGTCCTGAGCCCGGAGGGCCGTCAGCAAGACGGGTCCGGTCATCGGCAGACTGAGAACGATGGCGACAATGGCGTTGCCGCCGAAGATGCCCGGCAGGATGTAGGCCGTGCTGCTCACGATCGGGTTGAGCGCCAGCCGCACCGGGTACTTGAACAGCAGCTTGCGCTCGGATACGCCGCGCGCACGGGCTGTGATCACGTATTGCTTGCCGAGCTCGTCGAGCAGCACCCCGCGCATCACCCGCATGGTCCCCGCCGTGCCGGCGGTGCCTAGCACCACGACGGGCACGATGAGGTGTTGCAACATGTCAATCACTTTTTCAATCGACCAGTCGGCAAGCGCGTATTCGGGCGAGAACAGCCCTCCAGCCGTGATGTCGAAGTATTTGAACAGCATGTACATCAAGAGCAATGCCAGCATGAAGTTTGGAACCGCCAACCCGATGAAGCCCACGGCGGTAAAGAAGTAGTCGCCGGGCCGATACTGATGGGTGGCGGAGTAAATGCCGATCGGGATGGCCACCGCAAAGGTGAATATGAGCGCCAATGTCGACAGAATGATCGTGAAGGGCAGAACCTCGGCGAGGATCTTGGTGACCGGCTGCTCGGCGGAGCGCCAGCTGCCGAATGACCGACCCAGGTCACCGACCACGAAACGTCCAGCCCAGTAGAAGTATTGCTCGATGGGCGTTCGGTCGAGGCCGTAATAGAGCTTGAGAGATTCAATCTCTTCGCGCTCGAGGAAGGTCCCGGCCTGCTCCTGGCCGGCGATGTAGTTGGTGAGGAAGTCGCCAGGCGGGAGCTGGATGACGATGAAAACGACCACGCTCAGCAGCCACCATCCGACGACCATGAATAGGAACCGTCGGACCAGATATGCCCTCATGCCTTGCGTCCCTCTCTGACGCCCAACCTCAACTCGCCAGCGTGGTCATCCGTCCGGTCAGGTCGTGGTGCCCGCTACCGTAGCGCAAACCCCACGACCGTTGCCACCGGGAGCCGCCGACCGGTTGGCCGGCGGCTCCCGGCGACCTTAGGTCGCGACTATGCGTCCGGGATGAACCACTGGAACGCGCGGTAGGGCTTCGTGAAGTTGGCCCCAGCGCCGAACCACAGGTTCTCCTCGTCGTCCGGGAAGTTCTTCACCCGGTTGTTGATGATCACCGGCTGCGGGGCAAGCCCCACGGTGCCGATCACCGTCAACTGCTCCGCCTGCCACCCGAAGTACTGCCGACCGAGGTCGTCGTACTCGTCGGTGCCGGGCGCTGCCAGCTGCCAGGCGAACTTCAACTCGGCGTTGGCCTTGATCTCGGCCGGCGGCTCGGCGCCCTCGGCGCCGTCGGTGGCGAACCACCGGGTCCAACCGCCCGCCCAGACGGCGCGCTTGCCCTTGTAGCCCCAGACCCACGGGACCCAGCGGGTGAAGTACCCGGCGGCTTCCGTGTGCTCGGTACCGATCATGATCTCGGTGAGCTGGTCCAAGCGCTCCTCGTACAGCGGGCGCTCCATCTGGTTCCACTGCGTGTCGAGACCGACGTCACGCCAGTTCTCGGCCACCAGCTCGGCGATCGCGTCCTTCGGGCCTTCCTGGTCACCGATCTCGAAGATCAGCGTCAGGCGCTCGCCGTCCGGTCGCAGGCGCCAGCCTTCGCCGTCGCGCTGGTCGAGGCCGATGCCGTCGAGCAGCTCGTTGGCCTTGGCCGGGTCGAACTCGGTGTGGATCGTGCCCCAGTGGTCCTCGTAGAACGTGTAGCTCGGGAGGATCGTGCCCTGGAAGGGCGTCGCCAGACCGAAGAACACGGCATCGTTGATGGCGTCACGGTCGATGGCCACTGACAGCGCGATACGGAAGTCGAGCTCCTGGAAGATCTCGGCGACCGCCGCGTCCTTGTACGTCCAGTTGGGCTGGAGCGCCAAGGCCGAGCTTCGGAGCGCCTTGCTGATCAGCGTCCGGTAGTTGCCCGAGGCCTCGTTGTCGCGGTACAGCGGCATGTTGTTGAAGTCGAGCTCGAACTGCCCGAAGTCCAACGATCCCGCCGTGATGCGGATCTGGTAGACCTCTTTGTCCGACAGCAACTCGTAGTCGAGACCGTCCACGTAGGGAAGCTGGTGCCCCTCGGTGTCGACGATGTGGTAGTACGGGTTGCGTTCGAGCGCGGCGCGGTCCGCCGAGTGAGCCGTCAACGTCCACGGCGCCAGCACCGGACGGTTCACCGCATGCTCGGTAAACCAGGTCTGGTGCGCGCCCCAGCGCATCTTGGCCTTGAAGAGCTGCGTCCAGTCGTCGAATCCCTCGTCGGTCGCCATCTTCGGGGCGTCCGCGTTGAAGTCGGCGTGGTACTGCTCCATGTAGTGCGACGACAGGTAGAACCCGCGCTCGCTACCACCACGGCCAAGCCGGTCCAGCAGGATCGGCACTGGGTCCGGGTAGGAAATCTCAACCGTCAACTCGTCCGGAGTCTCGACCTTCGGCGGCTTGCCGTTGATCTTCGGCCCCGGCCCGGACGGCGACAACTCCTCGTTGACCATGTAGTTGTCGTAGTGCCACTGGAAGTTCGCGGACGTGAACGGAGCCCCGTCCGACCACTTGTGGCCCTTGCGCAACTCGTAGACAACGGTGGTGCCGTCGGAACTCACGTAGTGGTTCTTGACGGCGTCGTTGACGAGCGCGGTGCCCTCCATGTTGTAGGCCACGGCGTCGGTGCGGTTGGCGTTGCCGATGTCCACCGAAATCGCCACGCTGGCCCAGTTCGTGCGGCCACCGTAGTTGCCGATCGCTTCCCACGGCTGCCAGACCAGCGGCTCGTCGGGTAGACGCTCTTCAACTGGCGGAAGCTCACCCGCGGCAACCATGTCGGCCAGCGCCGGCGCTTCCTTGTAGTCCTTGCCGAGGTCATAGGTCATGCCCGTGTTGCGGTCGTGCTCGGGCATCATGTCGCCGGGCGCTTCCGTCATCGCCGCAGTCGGAGCAGCCGTCGGCGCCGCTGTCGGAGCGGCGGTCGGTGCGGCCGTCGGCGCCGCCGTCGGCGCTTCCGTCATCGCCGCAGCCGGAGTCGCCTCTGCGACTTCGTCTTCAGCTTCACCACAGGCGGCCAGCACGCCAACGGCGGCAGCCCCCGCGGTCACGGCGAGCATTCGCCGTCTACTAAGCAACAGGTCCTTCGTCATCCTCTCCCCCTTCTGGTCTCTACGGTCCCTTGGCGACACTCCGGCCGCCGATTCGGCGCTCAGCGTGGCGCCAACGAACGACTGACGCACGCATGTCCTCTGCTCCCACGCGCGCCGAATCTAGAGATACGCGAACTTGCCACAGTTTGAATGGATGGCGTCGCGAACGTCACGCCGAATATTGCCATAAGCATCCGGCGCTGTCTGCCTCCCACCCGTGCGACCGAGTTCACGAGCGCATTCCCGTCGAACTCCACCTGCTGGAAAGCCTCCCTAGCGTGCACAGCAGATGCTGCGTACGCAGCGGCCCAACCTGCCCAAAGGCGGTTCGGGTGCCGACAATACCCGTTGGCGAATTCGCATGTCAACGCGGCGGGATGCCGCGCAACGAATCTGCCAGTCCGCAGCCTCGCTCCGGCTGTAGGCGCCCTGCTAGCACTCGCGCTGCCGGGCATTGACGAGTAGCATGCCGCGGTACCGCCTGCCCCCACATTGTGGCCTGCCACATGTCTGAGCCAGCCTTCGTCGGCATTCCCGACCACCCGTTTCCCGTCGGCACGGAGCACTACCGCGGACCGATTCCCAAGCTCGACGTGTGGGACGGCGACTACGCGCGCATCCGGGCGTCCGGCATGCGCATCGTTCGCAGTCACTCCTATTGGAACCACATGGAGCCCCGGCCGGGGCAATACGAGCTGGACGACTTCGACCTCATGTTCGACCTGGGGGAGAAGCACGGCCTCTATGTCTGGCTCGACATCATGCTGGGCACCCACGGTGCGTGCCCCGAGTGGCTGACCCGCGAACACCCGGACATGCGAGTGGTCAACTATCTGGGGCAAACGGTGTCGTCGCATGCGAGCGGGGCCTATCCGCAGGGCGGCGTGATCCACTGCTACGACCATCCGGCCTGGCGCGAATACGGCGGCGGCCTGCTGCGGCATGTCGTCAATAGATATAAGGACAGGCCGAGCCTGCTGATCTGGGGACTCTGGGACGGCGTCAACTACTCCGCCGCCTGGAGTCCGCAAGGCGGCGGCTACCCGTGCTACTGCGAGCACACCCTCGCCAAATACAAGGCCTGGTTGCGCGAGCGATACACCTTGGACGAGTTGAACGAACGCTTTCTGCGCCGCTATCGGCGCTGGGAAGACGTCCAGCCGCCACGCTCCCACAACAATGTCGTCGAGATGCTGGTCTACCGCCGATTCCACTACGAAAACCTGGCCGACCACTTGAAGTGGATGGTGGACACGGCAAACGCCATCGATCCCCACCACGAGAAGCGGGCGCACGGCGCGTGGTTCCCGCGTCCGTGGGATGAGATCTGCGCTCCCTACGCGGATAGCTGGGGCATGTCGATGCCGTCCAACAACCTGCTCACCTCGGACGATCCCTACAAGATTGCGGAGCGGGCGTTCGCGTTCGATTGGTCGCGCAGCGTCGGCAAGAGCGGCCGCTGGTGGAACGAGGAGATCTACGCCGGGATGTCGCCGGGCGGGGTGACCTGGACCAAGCAATCCGACCCGCAGGAGACAACCACGCTCCTCTGGATGACCCTGGCCCACGGCGCCGCCGGCGCGATGTTCTGGCAGTACCGCCCCGAATACCTGAGCTTCGAGTCGCCCGGGTACAGCCTGACGGCGCTGGACGGTCGCGACACGCCGCGGCTCACCTCCGCGGAGGAGGCCATCGGTCAGATCCAGGGTCTCCGGGAGCACCTGCCGCTGGAGTGTCCGCCGGCCGACGTGGCCGTGATCTACCACCCGGAGTCGCAGGAGCTGTTCAACTACAACGAGCACGGCGACCGGTTCACGGCCGACGTGCGCGGCACGTATCGCACCTTGTGGGCCAACGGCATCCCGGCCGACGTGCTCTCCCCGAACATGGACTGGTCCGGCTACAAGCTGGTGATCATGCCCAACGCGGCGCTCATGACCGACGCGCTGCAGCGCCGGATCGAGGAGACGCTCGAAAACTCGCCCGAGACCCGGATCGTCGCCGAGGGCAGTTTCGGCATGTACTCTGCGGACGGCCAATCGAGCTACGCGCCCCCGCAGGGGTTTGCCGAGCGGTTCGGCGTGCGCGTGGCCGACTTTTCCGGAGTTTCCGAATTCGACATCCGCGAAGGCCGCAATCAACTGACCACGGCCTACGGCGACCTGGCGATTTCCAGTCCTTGCGGCTATGCCGTGCTCGAACCTCTGGGTTCGACCAAGTCGGTGGCGACGCTCGACGGAGCGACGGTGGCGGTGCAGACGGAGGACGAGCGATTCACCTGGTTCGGCTTCACCATGTCGGCGGGGTTTGGCGACGTGGGCGTGCCGGACATCGTGCTGGGACTGGCGCGGGACGCCGGCGTGACCGCACCGATCGAGGTCGCGGGCGATCGGGTGGTGCCGGTGGTGCGGCGTTCGAGCCTCGGAGGACGGCTGCTCTTCGTGTTTAACGTCGAGCGCACAGCGGCCCGGTGTCGGCTGCGTCCGCGCGAAACCGCCGCGGCGGCCCGCGATCTGCTCACGCACACAGACCTTGCGGTGACCGACGGCTCGTTCGAACTGGAGATCGAGCCGTGGGGCCGCGCGGTCATTCATCTGCCGGATCCCGCGTGACGCAGCCAGTGAATCTGCCCGACATGGCCTGCCGGGCCGTCGGCTAGCGCGACCTCCTGATGGCTGCACCTCGACGACGCCCCGTCTGGTCACGGCTCCGCGAAGGCAGCGGCGGCACGGTCACGTGCCTGGCGGCCGCGCCGATTGGATCGGGGTCGTCGGCCGTGCTCGCGGGAACGTTGAGCGGGCTGTTCCTATCGCCCGACGGTGGACAGAACTGGGTGCGCGCGGCCGGCGGCATCGGCGCGCCCTACGTGCAATCCGCGGCGGTTTCACCGACGTTTGCCACGGACCACACGCTGTTGGTTGGCACCGTCGACGCGTCGGCGTTCGTGTCCATCGACGGCGGGGCGACCTGGCGCGACACGTTCTTCTGGGGCGCCACGGCCAGTGTCACGTCCGCCGCCTTCTCGCCGCAGTACGCCCAGGACCGGCTGGCGATCGTGGGCACGGCGGACAGCGGCGTATACGTGTCCGCCAACCTCGGTCGAACGTGGAATGCGCAAAACGACGGCCTGGACGACCAGCAGGTCCTCGCCGTGGCCGTGTCGCCGGGCCCCCCGCACCAGGAGCGCGTGCTGGCCGGCACCGAGAGCGGCCTGTACATGCGCGCCCGAGGCGCGAGCGCCTGGCGCCTGGCCGACGATTGCGCCAAGGGTCATCCCATCCAGGCGCTCGAGTTCGTGGCGCATCCGGATGCCTACACGGCCTATGCCGCCACCGAGGGCGCCGGTCTCTACCGCACCACGACCAACGGGCTCACCTGGCAGCAGGTGCCCGAGGTCGGCGACGCGACGACCGTGAACGCGCTGGCGATCTCTCCCAACTACGGCCAAGACGGCATGGTCTTCATCGCAACCGCCGAGCGCGGCTTGCTGCGGACGAGCGACCGGGGCGAGACCTGGGAGAAAGTCGGCGACATTGACGGCCGCGCGATCCTGACCCTGACCTTGGCTGAAACCGGCACCGGCTGGTCGCTGCTCGCCGGCCTTTACGAAGGCGGCGTGTGGCGATCCGACGACCATGGCGAGACGTGGCGGCGCAGTGACGATGGCCTTGCCAGCCGTCCGCTGCTATCGCTGGCCGCGTCCCCGGCCTTCGCGGACGACGGCACCCTCATCGCCGGCACCGCCGACGAAGGGTTGTTGTGCTCGCACGACGCCGGTCGCACGTGGTCGCCACCGGCTGCCGCGCCCGACGCGCCCACGATTCCCGCCCTCGCCATGTCGCCGGAATTCGGAAACGACAAGCGTGTGCTCGCCATCGCCGGGTCGGACGTTCAGCAAAGCACCGACGGCGGCAAACACTGGGATCAGATGGCCGGTCTGCCCGAAAATCTTGCCCCCGCGAGCCTGACGATCGGGTCCGGGGGGCGTCTGGCCCTGGGCGGCGCGGCCGGCGAGCTTCAGCTTTCCGACGACGGCGGATCGACCTGGCGCCAGGTTGCCGAACGGTTTGGCAACGGACGCTTGGTGGCGATTGCCTTCTCGCCGCGGGTGGCCAGCGATGGAACGATCTTCGTCACCTCGATTGCGGATGGGCGCATCCGCCTCTATCACACGCGCGACGCCGGGGTGACCTGGGTGCGGGTATTCGAGCAGGGCGCGCGCGGGCAACTGGCTCCGATCGCCGTGCCGTCCAACTACCGCGACGCGAAGGCGTTCGTGGGCGTGGTTGCCGGTCGCGATGTCTTCACGCCCAACGGCCCACGCATGGCGTCGTGGGTCGAAGGCCGGGTGAGCGTGGATCGGCAAGCCGCGGTCACGAGCCTGGTGGTATCGCCAAACTTCGGGCGCACGGGCCGGTTCTACGCCGGCACCGGCCTGGGGCTGTTCCACTCGCGGGATCGTGGACACACATGGAGCCCCGCCGGCGGCCGCAACGCCCCCGCGAACGTGACCTGCGTCACCGCGGCCATCGAAGCCTCGGGCGCCGAGGCGGTGTTCGCGGGCACGCTGGACGGGGATGTCTGGCGCCGAGGTCCGCGCGAGACGACCGACTAACGCGGTCGGCGCACCCTAGCCGGGCGTGTCGTAGGAGAAGTCCCAGTCTCCAAGCGTCGTGAGCGTACGCTGCGGCGCTGAAAGATCCGGTTGCCCGGCTTGGTGCCAGGCCTCGATGTTCTCGCGATGCCCCAGCGAACGCAGTCCCTTAAAGGAATCGTGCGCCGTGGTGCAGTCCCAGAAGAACAGCCGCTCGACGCCCGTGCGATAGATGCGGGCGGCTGCGTGCTGGTACTCCTCCGGGGTCATGGACCGCGGCAGCACGCTTGCGGCCAGCTCGACCGGCGTATCCCGAACAAGGTCGAGGAAGAACTCCAGCTGGCGCTCGGGTTCGTCCCAGGCGGGCACCCGGCTGTTGAGCTCCGGCGCCGACGTGTAGGGAATGATCGTGTCGATCAATCCTTCGGCCACCCACGCCCGCAGATCCAGCGCCCGGTGCAAGTTCTCGGCCTCGTCCTTCATTACGATGGCCGAGACGTGGATCGGCTTGTCCCGCCCAGTGGCCGCCGCCACTTCCGCCAGCCCGGCCCGCAGCTCGCGCATGAAATCGGTCATCACGCGCGCCCTGAACCGCAGCCAGTCCGGATCGTGCTCGTCGAGCTGGTGGGGATCCTGGCCGGACGCGGCCTTGAACGCTTCGACGATATGCGGCTCGTACTCGGTGAACGGCGGGCGGCGGTTATAGAGCAAGCACACGCCGTCCACACCCTTTTCGGCCATCTCACGCAGCAGCGAGACGGCAAACGCGCGGAAGCCCGGATAGGCGTACGACAGCCGTGGGGTGATCCGCCCGTCGCGATCGATACTGCGCCACTCGGGATGCGCGCCGAAGACGCCCGCTCCGGAGTTGAAGTGGTCGTTGGGCGGCGGGTAGTGGAAGCCGGTCACACGCCAGGAGGCGTGCATCTCCAAGCCCATGTCGTGCACGTGCTCGATGGCGACGTCGTAGGGGTCGACGCCCAGGTCGCGGAAGATCCGCCAGGACTCCGACTGGACGCGGTAGCCGACGTGCGAAAAGTCATCGTGGGCGTCCAGCGTGTGGTCGCGCGCAATCTTGGTGAAGTAGTTGAGGAGGTCGCCGCCGCCGGACTCCAGGTAAATCCGCGCGAAGTCGGTGTTGCGATATGGCTCGAGGTGGCCCTGAATGTCCTCCGGCGTGGTTGGGCGGGAGTGCCCCATCCAACCGTGGTTGTCGTCGTGGGCGAAGAGTCGCTTGGTATCAGTCCGGGCGCGGTCGGCGTGCAGCGCCTCGACCTCGCCATCGGTAAGGGGCACCAGCTTGATGTAGGCCGGGCGGGCCGGCTTGCAGTCGCAAATCCCATCCGGCTGCGTCACGTCGGCCGAAACCGCGATCTGCTTCAACTGCACGTCCTGGCCGGTGAGGTCGGCGATCTTGAAGAAGGTCTCCGTCAGTTGCACGCCACCGCCGGGCTGGGGGTTGATGCGCGGCGGGAGATGCAGCTGGGAAAAACCACGCTCGCCGCTCAGCTTCGCCAGCAGATCGCCGCTCCACTCGTACAGCTCGTGGTCGTGCACCAACTGGCCAATCGAGACCGCGTGCCAGCCGCTCACGCCAAGCGGAAGCGTCACCTCCGGCGCCGCCGTGTTGTCGCCGGCGTAAAGCAGCGTGCCGTTGAAGTCCGCGGTGGAGTAGGCGAACGCGCGCCAGCGGCCGGTTCTGGCTTCCGACGATAAGGCCTCCGCCGGCTGGCAGCGGTCGAGATTCGTGAGATAGATCGGCGGCTGGGACAGACCGAGATCGCCGATGTGCGCGGTGCCTGCTGTGGACATTCGAAACCACCTTTGCGGCAAGCGGGCGGGACTTCCGGCCGCGGTGGGCGGCCGCCACGGTGCCGCAGTATGCTCCGGTCGGCACGGCCTCGACAAAGCGAACGCGGTTATCTTCCCTAATCCGGTCAAAGAGAAGCTCGCGCGGGGCGAGGTGTCGATCGGCTCCTGGCTCAACTTGGCCTCGCCGCTGGCGGCGGAAGTGCTGGCCGAGGCCGGCTATGAATGGCTGGCCATCGACACCGAGCACACGGCCTGGGACGTGGCCGAGATCACACACGCCGTGCGGGCCATCGAGGCGCGAGGCGCGGTGCCGATGGCTCGCGCCTGGTCGCACGAGCCGGAAGGTCTCGGACGCATCCTGGACACTGGCGTGATGGGCCTTATCGTCCCGCACGTGAGCACGGTGGATCAGGCCGAGGCCATTGCCGACGCCGTGCGCTACGCGCCGCGCGGCCATCGGTCGGGCGGCAACTCACGCGCCGCCATCTCCGCCGACTACGTGTCACACGTCAACGACAACCTGCTGGTGTGCCCGCAGATCGAAGACCGCGAGGGCGTCGAGAACATCGCCGAGATCATGGCGGTGGACGGCATGGACGTCGCATTCATCGGTCCGAACGATCTCGTCGTGGCGCTGGGCTATGCGCGTGCCGAGGTCTATCGCGCGCCGGAGCACCTGGAAGCCATGGCCCGGATCCTCGCCGGGGCGCAGGCAAACGGCAAGCCCGCGGGAACGCCCGCCCCGACGGTCGCGCACGCGCGGCAATTCATTGCCCAAGGATTCACGTTCATCGATGTCTCCAGCGATCTGCGCATGCTGGCCCAGGTCGCGTCGCAGGAACTGCAGGCGGTCCGCGCCTGAGCTGAAAGGACGACCCATGGCTCCCGCATCGACCGCCGCCGATCGTTGGGCCGACGCCCACGTGAGCGATCCGGACTTTGTGGTCTACATCCCGCAGGACGGCGACACGCCGGCGCACCGCGCGGCATCCGAGAACGGGCCGTGGGACGCGGGCAACGTGCACTTCGTGGTCACCCCCACGACGACCGGCGCGCTGCTGGGCACCTGGACCCAGGCGGACGGCAATAGCTTCCACGGCCCCAACGCACGCGTGGTGGTGGCGCGCAGCGAGGACCGGGGCCGCACGTGGAGCCGGCCGACGGTGCTCGACGCTCCGCCGGAAGGCACGGAGCAGACGGCGGTGTGGTCAGTGCCCGTGGTCGTGCCGCACTCAGGCCGCGTGTGGATCTTCTATCACCGCAACACCGGCCCGGTGGACTTCGATCGCGGCATGACGGGCGTGCTGTCGTGGCGCGTGTCGGACGACGACGGCCATACCTGGGGCGAACGGCACGACACTCCGATCGGCCGCGGGGCCATCGACGATCCCGATCCGGCGATGCTCAGCAGTTGGGTCACCTCCGGCTGGCAGGCGCCCATCGTCACGCGGCGCGGCAGCGTGCTGTGTCCGATTACGCGCTGGGCGGGAAATGCATTCCAGGGCCAATTCGAGACCGTGACGCCCGAGATCGGCTTCAACCAGCGGCACCACGAGGCGTGGTTCTTGCGCTTCGACAACGTGATGACGGTTGACGACCCGGCCGATCTGACGGTGTCGACCTGGCCCGACGCCGACCACGGCATCCGCGTGCCCCAGCTGCGCGACCCGCGCATGAGCACGGCGATGGAACCGAGCATTCAACCGCTGAGCGACGGGCGCATCGTCTGCGTGCTGCGGACCATGACCGGGTACATCTGGTATTCGGTGTCGAGCGACGACGGGCAGTCGTGGTCCGAAGCGGAAATGCTGCGCTTCCAGCCCGGCGGCCCGCCGATTCCTCACCCGTCGGCCCCGTGTCCGCTCTACAAGCTGCGGGACGGCCGCTATCTGCTGTTCTTCCACAACAACGACGGCACCGCCAACGGCGGTAGCGGACCCGGCAGCGGCGAGTCGCGGCGGCCGATATTCGTCAGCGTCGGGCGCGAGATCGACAATCCCGGCGGCCAGCCGCTGGTCTTCGGGCGGCCGCATCTCATTGTCGATAACGCCTGGGCAACCTCGGTGACTCGTGGGCGTCCGGGCGGCATTGCCGCCTACGGCAGCCTCACCGACTTCGCCGACGAGGTCATCCTCTGGTACGGCGACCGTATGCAATACCTGCTCGGGAAGCGCCTGACCGACGTGATGCTCGACGACACCTGGCTCCCGCGGTGAGCAATCGCGCGTGGCAGCCGCGGTTTTCGGATGGCCTCTACCGGCACTTTCCGACGCGGCACGTCGACGGGCCGTCCAACGCGGAAATCGACGCTGCCTTCCGGCACATGGACGGCGTGCCGGACGTCGAGGGCGTAGAGTGCTTCAGCCGCACGACGGTGACGCTTGAGAACGCGGCGCACGTCAAGCGGCGACTCGATGAGCGCGGTTTGGTCTGCGCCATGGTGTCGCACGGCGAGACGGTCGCGCGGGGATTTCCCAAAGCGCTTTGGACCTCGCCCGAAGCCGCCGACCGGCGCGAAGCCATCGACATGGCGGTGTATTCGATCGAGGTCGCGCGGGCGCTCGATGCGCGGGGCATCTATCTGTTCACCGCCCTGGACGGACCCGACTATCCGTTCCAGCAGGACTTCCGTCGCGCGCGGCGCTTCACCGTGGAAGCTCTACGAGAGATATGCGACGCCGCCGGCGACCTGCTCGTAGCGCTCGAATACCGCATTCACACGCCCAAAGGCTGGTCCAACATCGGCTCGATGGCGGCCACGCTCGATCTCGCCAACGAGGTCGGGCGACCGAATCTCGGCGCGCAGCTCGAGGTGGCGCATACCTTGCTCAGCCACGAGAACCTCGGCCAGGCCGCGTGGGACGCCGCACGCCTGGGGCGGCTTCACCATCTGCACCTGAACGACACGCAGCTGCCGATCGACATCGGCACGATATTCGCCAGCCACCACTTCTGGGAATGCCTGGAGCTGCTCTACTGGCTGCGCGAGGCCGACTACGCCGGCTTCCTGGGGATCGACTGCTTCTGGTGGCAGGTCGACTCGGCGCTAAACGCCGCCCAGCAGGTCCACAACATCCACTTCATGCTGCGGGTGCTGGATGCCCTGGACGACTCGGCCTTCCGCGAGGCGATGGGCGAACAGGACATTCTCGCGACCCAGCGCATGCTGTGGGAAGCGCTGCGCCGGGCGAGCTAGCGACGGCTTTACCCTTTTACTCGAAACCTGGCCAAGACCCGTTCGTGGTGAGCTTGTCGAACCATGAACGGGTCGCATGGCTCAGACCGAATGCGGCCCACGCTGCACGCAGCGCGGGCCACCGGACACAGGATTGGATGTTGCAGGGGCAGCCTCAGTGGCTGCCCGGAATTGCCTAGCCGTCCCCCGGATGCCGCACGTCGGGCAGCCGCTCGTTGAACTCCACCACGTTCCCTTCCGGGTCCTTGGCATAGAGCACTCGGCGCCAGAGACGGGGCCAGTCCACCGGCCCGCCCCACACGTCCAGGCCCTCCGCGCGCAATGCGTCGACGATTGGGTCGAGCTCATCGACCACGAACTGCACGTGATTCGGACCTCTGCCCGAAGGTCCGCGCGCGGTGCTCGGATCCGGGTGATGGTGATACTTGAGAAGCTCCAGGGCTTCGGGGCGATCCTCGGTGCCCAGGAACACGGCTTCGAGCTTGACGTCGGTAAGCCCGGTCAGCTCGTCGATGTGCGGCCCCTCGATCATCGCGGCGCGGGTCTGACGCAACCCGACCACGCGGACGTAGAAGTCGCGCATGGCGTCCATGTCCTGAACCACCAGGCCAACGTGGCCGACGGTGGGCGCGGTGCGGGACATTGGCGGCCTCGAGAATTCGGGGCGGCATTCTTGCATGCGGGGACGTCCGGATTGCGAGACTGAGTACGCTGAGGATGGCGAATCACGACGAGCGTCGGTCATGAGCTACGACCTAGCCGAGAATTACGACCTCACCGACCGGCTGAGGGGCTGGCCGGGGTTCCGAATCGGCGCCGTGGCCGGGATCGTGATCGCCTTTGCATGGATCCATCAGGTCGACCTGGTGGCGGCCGTGCTCGCGGGTGACACCTTTGCGCTGGGCATCGGCCTTCAGACCATCGTGTTTGGGCTGCTCTTCGCGGGCTGGATCTGGGGATTGCTCTTTCGCATGCGCGCCGGCATTTCCTGGGCGGCCGGGCTGGCGGTGGCGCTTGGGTGCGTGACCGGGCTCATCGCGTGGCTCGATGCTTTCATGGGCTGGGGGCTGGATTGGCAGATCGGGGACCGTGCCCTGCTGGTGCCCGGAGAGGTGAGTTCGCAGGGCTTCGGACTGGCCATGCTGGCTGGCGTGCTGTGGGCCGTCAGCACCGCCGCGTTCACCGTGGTGTTTGCGATGGCCTCGGCTCTGATCGGCGCGACCGCATTGCGGCGCGTGACTGAGCCCTGGGCCGGGCGTGTGTTCCCTCGAATCGTGGATGGGCTGCCTGCGTTCTGGCACGAATTCCTCAACCCTCGCCGACGCGCCGAGCCGCCTCGGCGAGACGGCGCGACGGTGCGCGCCCGGCGTCGCCTTCCCGAAGTGGCACGGGCCTGGCAGACGGTCTATGGACGCGCGGTGCTGATCCTTGCGTACGGCGGGGCCGTGCTGGCGCAACTCTGGATCGATCTGCCCGAGCGTGCCGACGCCGCGTTCATGTTCGGCATGTTCGCGCTGGCCGACGGTGCGCTGCTGCTGGTGCTCGCCGACAAGAGCCGCGCCTTCGCGCCCGCGCGTCGCCAACTGCGCCTCGAAGCGGCTGCATCGATCGTGATCGGGCTCATCGCTGCCGTCATCGCGTTTGGCCTGGGCCGCCCCATGCCGCTCGAGCTGTTTTACGGGCTGGTTGCCGTCTGGGCGCTGCTCACGGCCGGGGCGCAGTTTGCGGTGGCCTTCGCCATGCGGCACGGCGATTCGGCGCACCTGGTGATTCTCTACACGATTCTTATCGCCGTGACCCGGCTCGTCTACGGTGTCGAGGCCGCCGCCGCCCCCGAAGTCGTGCGCCTGGCCTACGCGCAGAGCGTGATTCTCATGGCGGTCGTGGTGCTGACGGCCATGCTCTACGTGCTGTTGGGGAACGTGTTGCGCGAGTGGCCGAAATCCGAGTTCGAAGCCGCGGGGCGCTCCGCGCGCACCTGAGGTCATTGGTCGGGGCGGCATGCCGGTGTCACACTGCGCGCCGGATGTCGCGTCAAGGTTATCGGGGGCAGGCATGAGTCGCGGACAGGACGTGCTCGCGCGGATGAAGGGCCCGGTCGTTCCAATCAACTTGTGCTTCAACTTCGACGGCACCCCGGACTATCCGTCGATTGCACGCTATGTGGATTGGCTCGCGGACGAGGGCACGCCGATCCTCATGCTCACTGCAGGCAGCAGCGAGTTCGCCAGCCTGAGCGACGACGAGATCTGGCGCCTCACCGCCGTGGTGGCCGAGGCCAACAACGGACGCGCGGTGTTCATCGCCTCGTCGGGACTGTGGAAGCCGTCCGTCACGCGCGAGTTTCTGGTCCACGCCGACCGCGTGGGCGCCGATGCCGTCAAGCTCCAGTTCAGCAGCTGGCTCACGCTGAGCCGCGAGGTCGTGGTGCGCTATTTCGACCTGGTGCAGGACGCCGCGGACGTGCCGCTGCTGCTGCTGTCCGGTCCCAACTTCCCGCTGGATGGGGCCGTCGAGCTTGCCTCGCGGCCCAACATGATCGGCATCAAGAACGACGGCCACCCGTTCTACGACTACTACGAGCTGATGCGCGGTACGGCGGATGAGGACTTTGGCGTCATCAGCGGCGGGCAGATGCGCAACTTCATGTTCGGGTACCCGCTTGGTTCACCCGCCTATCTCTGCCCCATCGCGCCGCTTCGACCGCGCCTGGCCAACGAGTTCTACGACCACGTGGCGGCGGGACGAACCGGCGAGGCCTGGGAGTTCATCTTCAAATACGAGGACCCGTGGCTCCACTGGGCCGCAAGCCAGAACTGGCTGGCGTCGATCAAGGCGGCGATCCACCTGCAGGGGCTCTATCCGAATAACCTGCTGGGGCACGCCTACCCGCGCCCGGAACCCGACGTGGTCGACAAGGTGCGGGACAAGCTGGTTGAGGTGTTCGGGAGCGCGACGGTCGAGTAGGAAGGTCCCGAGCCTATGAGAGGGCGCTAGTCATGGCCGCCGATTCGACTTTGCTCGCCTATCTGGTTCCACGGGTTACACACAGCACCGAGAACACCGCGATCGAGGCCCTCGGATACATCTTGTCCCAGTCGGCGGCGTGCAGAGGCGCCCTGCGGGATGTGCTCCGGTCCGGCGGCTCTGAAATCGGTCCGATCGCGCGGGTGGCGACCGAGGTCAGCGGCGAGAAGGGGGGTCGCCCGGACCTCGCCGGCTTCGATGAGCACGGCAGGGAGCGCATGCTCATCGAGGTGAAGTTCTGGGCTGGACTCCAGCCCGGGCAGCCGAATGCGTACCTCGAGCGATTGATCCAGAGCAATGCGACCGGCCCCTCGGCGCTGCTGTTCGTCGCCCCCGCGGCTCGGCTCGAGACGCTCTGGGCCGAGGTGCAACGGCGGGCAGAGGCGATGGAAGTCGAGTCGTCAGGGGCGTCGGATCTCAAGAGCGCCGTCGTTGGCGGCGGTGATTGCCGACTGATGCTTACCAGTTGGGCGGCGCTGCTCGGCCGGATGGCCGCCCGGGCGGCCGAAGCCGGCGAGTCGGCCGTGGAATCGGACATTCGCCAGCTGCGCGGGCTCGCCAACCGGATGGACGAAGACGCGTTCCTGCCGCTGCAGTCCGAAGAGTTCGCGCCCGAATTCCCACGCCGGATGCGCGGCTTGCGGCGTCTGATTGACGACGCGACCTACCGGGGACGCAAATCTGGGTGGATTAGCACGAGCGGCCTGATGGTCACACCGCGGCGATCCGGCTACGGACGGTACCTTCGATTGTTCGGCAGCGCTGGTGCGTGGTTTGGCGTCGACTTCAATCGTTGGGCCGAGCGCGGAGATACGCCTCTGTGGGTGATCTTCAATAAGAAGCAGTCGGTAGTCAGCCTCGGTGACATACGCCGCGCGCTGCAGCTGTCCAGTAGTGATCGGCACGTTGCGATTCACCTGCCGGTGGGTGTCGAGTAAGACGCGGTGCTGAAGGACGTGGTCGACCAGTTGGAGGAAATCGGGCGGACGATAAACCCTGAGTTTAAGCCACCCGAAACGCCCTAATTCGTGCCCTGCGGCCCGGGGTCCAGCCGAAACCGCTACGCGAACGCCAGGTTGCGCTTCTTGCCTCGCACGATCAGGCCGTTGACGCCGGTGTTGTGCCCGCCGGTTTGGACGTTCTGCGGGTCGCGGTAGCCGGTGCGAACCAGGCGCCGCCACCCATTGGTGCGGTTCGGGTCCGAGCCGTGGATCGTCAGGTAGCTCATGAAGACCACGTCGCCGGCGTTGGCCGGCACGGGGGTGGCGTCCGCCAGCCGGTATTCGTCCACCGGCAGGTGCGGGCGGGTGTCCTTGGAGTCAACCCGCCCGATGTGCTGCAGCGGTCCGAGCTTGTGGCTGCCAGGCAGAAATTTCAGGCAGCCGTTGGCCTCGGTGGCGTCGTCGATATGGAGCAGCGCGTCGATGTACGCCGGCCCCTCGTGCGCGTAGAAGGGATAGTCCTGGTGCATCGGAAACGGCGTGCCCATCTCCGGTCCCTTGGCGTGCAGCATGGTGTGGTGGTACTCCACGCTGGTGCCCAGCAGGTCCGCCACCGCGCCCACGAGCTTGTCGTCGGTGACGGCGCGGAAGAACTCCGCGGAATATCCGGGAAGATCGCCGAGAATGTCTAATCTCGCACGTTGGTCTTCCTCGGCCGTCATGTAGGCTTGCCGCCATGGCCCTTTCCACCCCGGACCCTGCGTGGCCCACTCTTGCATGAGCCGCTCCAACTCCTCCGACTGGCGGGCGACGGTTTCGGCATCAAAGACGTTCTCCAACCGCAAGTAGCCCAACTCGTTGAAGGCGTCGACCTGATCCTGCGTCAGCGTTTCCATGCGCATACCTCTGGCCGCGACCCCAGAGTCTACCGCCCATTAACTTGCCGGCGTCCCCGATGACGGCTGAAGCGCCCGCCACCGCGGTGCGAACGGTCGCGGTTCCACGATCCCGGTGGTGGCTGCTCCTGGTGCGGGCCGTGGTGCCGCTGCTCTACGCCAACGTGCAGATCGGACTGCTGTGGCCCGAGGATCTGAAGGCGCCGCCGGCCATCGTGTTCGGCGTCTTTGCGCTGGCGGACGGCGCGCTGGCGTTGCTCGTGGCGCTGCGTGTGCGTGAGTTTCGCCCGGCGCGTGGCTTGATCCTGGCGGACGCCGCGCTGGGGGCCGCCGCGGGCATTGCCGGTTTCCTGCTGTGGCTGGTGGTGTGGTCCGAGTCCGTGGTCCCCGCCGCGGCATACGTGGGGCTCGCGGGGACCTGGGCCTTCCTGAGCGGCCTGCTGCACGCCGCCGTCGCCATTCCGCTGCGGCGAATCGAAGGCGCGCAGATGCCGCTGCTGTTCATCATCGTGAGCGGCCTGGTGCGGATGGCCTACGGGGTGCCCACGGGCCTGTCGGCCCTCGTCGTGCTCAATTTCACCGGATTTCGCCGGTTCCTCTCGGTGCAGCAGTGGTTTGTGCTGCTCCACGGAATCACCTATCTGTTGTTCTACGGCGGGCTCGCCGAAGTCTGGCGGGCGCGGCGGCAGGCCGAGGTGGCGACGCAGGAACGGATCGCGCGCAAGGACTTGCAGGTGCGGCAGGCGCGCGAGCGCCGCGCCGGGCGCGCACTCCACACGGCCTGACGGCGAGGCGGCCGCGGGCGTGGGCTATGATCCCG
The DNA here is from genome assembly GCA_022821905.1 of Chloroflexota bacterium. Lineage (GTDB taxonomy): Bacteria > Chloroflexota > UBA11872 > UBA11872 > UBA11872 > JAJECS01. The sequence continues at coordinate 43,155 of JAJECS010000015.1, forward strand.
CACTCGCCGCTGGACCGGAGCGCTACCTCAAATGTCGGGGACGGCGCCCGGACAAAGGAGGCGCGCGGTGATGATTGACGAGAGCCAGCACCAGACTTATTCCGACGACTGGCGGCGCACCAACCCCGATCTGGTGTTCTTCCTGCCGCCGGCGCCGCCGGAGTGGCAGGAGTCGGTGGATCACGTGCTGGTCAGCCTCACGCGCGAGGGCGCGCTGCTGGCCATCTGGACCTACTGCACCCAGGAGCACGCCGCCGACGAGTCGATCATGGTGCGTCGCAGCGAGGACGGCGGGCGCACCTGGACCGGCCCCGACGTGCTGGCGGGACCCGGGCGCTACCCCGGCCAGGTCGCGTCGTTTGGCTTCCCCGTCATGAGCCAGAACGGGCGCATCTATTGCTTCTACAACCGCAGCACGGGCCTGGGCGACGCCTACACCAACGCGTTCCTCGAGTGCAAGGTGTCGGACGATGACGGCCGCACCTGGGTGGACGGCGGCGTGCAAATCCCCTTCCGCCACACCCGTTTCGACCTGCCCGATCCCAAGGCCGGTCCTTCGTGCATCGTCTGGCAGAAGCCGATTCGCGATCGCAACAACAAGCACATTGTCGGCATCACCCGCTGGACCTCGGAGCGCGTGAGACGCCGCACGCCGGCCAGCGCCCGCGCGCCGCGCGGCGTCGGCGACTGCCATGTCGAGTTCCTGCGCTTCGAGAACATCGACGACGAGCCGGACCCGCGCGACCTGGAGCTCACCTGGCTGCCCGACAGCGACGATCTCGTCTCCTCACCGGTGATGTTCGATACCGAATACACCGCCGGCTACTCCTTCTGCCAGGAGCCCGGCCTGGTGCTGCTGCCGGACGGTCGCCTGTTCGCCAGCATGCGCACGCCCAACGGGCAGATCTGGTACACGGTGTCAGCCGACGACGGCCACTCGTGGCGGCCGAGCGAGATGCTGCGCTTTCGCGACGGCGGCGCGCCGATGGAGAACCCGGTCTCGCCCACGCCGCTCTATCGGCTGCACGATGGGCGCTACATCCAACTGCTCCAGAACCACGACGGCTGGGGCTACAACGGCTTCGGCCCGCTCAACAGCGACAGCCGCCGGCCGCAGTTCCTCGCGGTCGGCGAGTTCCGACCGAACGCGCACCAGCCCCTCTGGTTCAGCGAGCCGCTGCTGCTGTTCGACACCGACGGCGTGGGAATAGCCCCGCACTATCGGCCCTGGCTGTCGATGTATTCCAGCCTCACCGAGCGCGAGGGCAAGCGCATCCTCTGGTACTCCGACCGCAAGCTGTTCGGCCTTGGTCGCTACATCACCGACGAGATGCTGGAGCCGTTGACCGTGCCCGAGGCGTAGACAGGAAGCGTCGTTGGCGTTATCCTGATCTCAATCGATGTCATTGACATTGATTGTAGCTAAACGCCATTGCGCCTTCACCCAGGAGATGTGCCATGACCCAGATCACCGCGCGTGTGCCGGACGAGCTGGCGGAATCGCTGGACGCGGCGGCGGCAGTGCTCAATCGCAGCCGCGCTGCGGTAGTCCGCCAGGCGCTGGAGCAATACCTGGAGGACTTCGACGACCTGTCCGTCGCGCTGGATCGCCTGCGGGATCCCGCGGACCCAGTGCTGGACTGGGACGTGGTCAGGCGTGAGCTACTCGGTTCGGATTAAGCGCAGCGCAGCACGAGATCTGGCCCGTATTCCCCAGCCGACAAGGGCGCGCTTGGCCCGGGCAATCGACGGCCTGGGCGAACGACCCTTGGCGGGCGTGGCCCTCAAGGGCGGGATGCGTGGATTACGCCGCCTGCGGGTTGGCGCCTACCGCATCGTGTATGAGCTGCTCGACGACGAACTGGTAGTCCTAGTCGTTCGCGTTGCTCACCGAGCCGGTGTCTACCGCCCTGTGTGAGCTATCGGATACTCCCCCACCGCGCGCGCCCTCCCCACGGCCAGGCCGAGCGTCCGCGGTTCCAGGATTCGCCAGGCCGCATAGACTGTCGGCGTGCATGCCGGGTTCGCCTATTGAAGGGATAGCTCTTTGGCCACCGTTGCGTTCATCACCGAGTCCGAAGCCAAGCATCGAATGCCGTACGCCGAGGCCATTCGGGACGTGTCGCGGATCGAGGCCGCGCACGTGGTCGACGACGGCGACGACGGCCTGCTCGGCGTCGTCGGCTCGAAGCTGGTGGGCCGTCACGAAACCGTCGAAGGGTTGCTTGCGGCCGTGCGCCCGGACATGGCGATTGTGTCGCTGGTGGCGTCCAACTCGCCGCCCGCGATCGAGGCGCTGCTCAACGCCGGCGTTCCGATCATGGCGGAGAAGCCGGCCTGCGTGGATCCCGAAGACTTTGCTCCCCTGGCGCGGCTGGCGGACGAGAAGGGTGTGCCGCTGATGCTGGCGCTGGCGAACCGGATGCGCCCCGACATGGGCGACGCCCGGCGCATCATCGCCGAGGGTGGCATCGGCGAGCTTTACGCCGTGCGGGCCGTGCAGGTGGCGGACCAGACCCGAATCCAGGAGCTCACCGAGCCCGATTGGACGTTCCAGCGCGCCAGGGGCGGCGGCGGACATCTGGTCTGGCTGGGGATTCACTTCGTCGACCTGATCCGCTATGTCACCGGCTGTGACATCGCGCAGGTGCAGGCGCTGACGGGCGTCGTGGGCGGCGCGCCGATCGACGTCGAGGATCTGGCCCTCGTCAGCATGCGACTGTCCGGCGGCGCGTTGGTGTCGTTGTTTTCCGGCTATCTCATGGAGGAAAACGGGCATCAGGGTCTGACGATCTACGGATCGCGGGGCTGGCTCCAAACCGATGCCGCCGCGTCGCCGAAGCTCATGTGGTGCTCGGGCCGCGGCGACGACGCCAAGGTGCGTCGCACGCTCTACGAGGATCGCGGCGCGCCTTACACCGGCTGGGTAGCCGAGACGCTGCGCGCCTGTCTTGGTGAGATCGAGCCGCCGCTCTCGGCCGCCGACGGCCTGGCGGCGCTGCGCGCGGTGCACGCGGCGTATGCTTCAGCCGCGCACGGCCGACCGGAGTCGGTGGCGTAGATCGTCCACATTCAAGCGCCAATAACGCGAGTTCGGGCGTTCTGCGGCATGCTTGGCGTCGCGCTCGGCGGATGAATCGGTGCACCTTGCGGCAAAGGACCGGTAAGCCATGAAGATCGTCGGCTATTGCGATCCCCTGCACGTCGCGCCCGGCGACACGGTGCGCTTCATGGTCAGCAGCGCGCACTCCAGCTACCGCGCCGACCTCGTCCGAGTGGTGCACTGCGACAACAATCCTCGCGGGCCCGGATTCAAGGCCCCGATGGTCGAATCCGCGATCAGCGGCGACTACACGGGGCGCGAGCAGGCCATCCGCACCGGCTCCAGCGTGCAGATCCCGTACGCCGACGTGCTGGGCCGGCTCGACAGCTTCACGGCCACGGCCTGGATCATGCCGACGATGCCCGAACGGGAAGAGGCGCAGGCCATCGTCACGCACGGCCTCGAATCCCCAGACAGCGCCGGCTTCGGACTGTTCGTGGGCGCCGGCGGCCATCTGGTCGGTCAGCTTGGGGACGGCGCGGGAGGCATGACGGTCGCGGGTCCCGCCACGCCGTTAGCCGAACATCAGTGGACCTTCGCCGCCATGACCTATGACGCCGCTTCGCAACGGCTCGCGGTCTACCAACTCCCCAAGCACCCGTGGCCGGTCGAGCGCGGACGCGGCGTCGCGGTGACATCAGCGCCAGGCTCCCGGCCGCCAGACGGCGCGCCGCTGGTGATGGCCGCCGCGGTCGAGTCCCGCGAAGGCGACACGGTGCTCACGCACTCACATTTCAACGGAAAGATCGACGCGCCGCGCATCTACGACCGCGCGCTTTCAAGCGATGAGATCGAGGCCCTGGCGCGCGGCGGGGACTCGCTGGCCGCCGAGGGACTGGTCGCCGCCTGGGACTTCAGCCAGGACATCAGCACCGTCCACGTGACCGACGTGGGGCCGCACGGCCTCCACGGACGCGCGGTGCAGATGCCCACGCGCGGCGTCACTGGGCACAACTACACCGGGCGCGAGACGAGCTTCCGGCTCGCTCAAGACGAATATGGCGCCATCCATTTCCACGACGACGACCTCGAGGATGCCGGCTGGGAGGTCGATTTCGAGCTGACGGTGCCGGACGACCTGCGCAGTGGCGTCTATGCCGCCTGGGTGCGCTCGGGCGACGACGAGGACTACATCACCTTCTTCGTGCGGCCCGCCGACGATGCTGAAACCGCGCCGATCGGCGTGTTGATGTCGACTGTCTCGTACGTCACCTACGCCAACTTCCGCGACGTCGACGGCGGATTCTGGAGTCCCGAGCGGGTCCCGAACGCGGATCCCAGTCTGAACCCGGCGGCGCACGACTTTCTGCGGGCGAACCCGATGCCGGGGCTGTACGACTTCCACACCGACGGGACCGGCGCGGCGCTTTGCTCTTGGAAGCGGCCGATCCTGAACATGCGACCCACCTATCGCTACCGCGTCTGGTCGGCGCCGTCGCGGTTCCCGGCCGACCCCTACGTGATCGATTGGCTCGAGGCTCGCGGCCTGGAATACGACGTCATCACCGACCACGACGTCCACGCGCAGGGCGCGGAGCTGCTCAAGCGGCACCGCGTCATCATTTCGAGCTCGCATCCGGAGTACTGGACCTCGCCGATGATCGAGGGGCTCGGGACTTATCTAAACGACGGCGGGCGCCTGATGTACCTGGGCGGCAACGGATTCTTCGGCGTCACCGCCGTCGACCCGAATCGACCTCACGTGGTGGAGGTGCGGCGCTGGGGCACGAGCTGGCCCTTCGAGCATCCGCCCGCCGAGCGGGTTCTGGCGACAACCGGCGAGATGGGCGGCGCCTGGCGCAACCGCGGCCGTCCGCCGCAGGCCCTGGTGGGCATCGGCTGCGGCTCGGCGGGGTTCGACAAGGGGTCGCCCTACATCCGACAGCCGGACAGCCACGATCCGCGCGCGGCCTTCATTTTCGAGGGCATCGGCCACGACGAGCCCATCGGCGACATCCCGTCGCTGGTCGTCAATCACGGCGCCGCCGGCTACGAAATGGATCGGCTCGACTTTAGCCTCGGTACGCCGCCGCACACGCTGTTGCTGGCCTCGTCGCTCGGGCATTCCGACAAGTACGTCGGGCTGGCCGACGAGGCGCTCTGGTACACCCGCGGCATCGACGGCGTGTCGGTTGGAGATCCAACGACCCCCGGCGAGTACCACCCGTTCATTCGCGCCGACATGACCTATTTCGAGACGCCCAACGGCGGCGGCGTGTTCTCGGTGGGCTCCATCGCCTGGCGCTCGTGCCTGTCCTACAACGACTACGACAACACGGTTTCACGCGTGACCGAGAACGTCGTGCGGCGGTTTGCGTCGCCGGAGCCCCTGGCCGAGCCATCGGCCAATCCGGGCGTCATCTCGATGGCCGGCGAGTCTCGCCGGAAGGAGTAGCCCCGTGGCCCAGGAGTTCGAGCGACACACGCCTCACGACCCGCTGCCCATGCCGCCGCCGATGGATTTTCCGGAGGAAGGCGCGGACGAGTCCGAGGTCTTGAGCGACGTACACGCGCGGATTGCGGAGGATCCGTTCTCGGTCGAGCGAAACTTCGGCATCACCTACGTCGGCCCGCCGCATCCCATGGCGGAGCGCGTGGCGACGCTGACCCGGGGCACCTACTTCGTGGAGTGGGCGCGGCAGATGAACCCCGGCGCCTATGCCTTCGAGAAGGAGGCCATACGCATGATGGCCAGCCTGCTCGGACGGCCCGAGGCCACGGGCTTCATCACTAGCGGCGGCACCGAGTCCAACATGTCGGCCATGCGGCTGGCGCGCAATCTGGGCGGCAAGTCGGACCCGGAAATCGTGATGCCGACCTCGGCGCACTACAGCTTCCGGCTGGGCGCGGAGTTGTTGGGAATCGACCTGATCGAAACGCCGGTCGACGAGCAGATGGCTCCCGACATGGACGCCGTCATGCGCGCCATCACGCCCAACACCGTGGGGTTGATCTGCTCCGCGCCCGAGGGGAATTTCGGTCAACTCGATCCGATCCCCGAGTTCGCCAAGCTGGCGCTGGAGCACGATTTGTACCTGCACGTCGACGGCGCGTTTGGCGGCTTCATCCTGCCGTTCATGCGCGAGCTGGGCCATGACCTCTGCGATTTCGATCTCAGCGTGCCCGGCGTCAGCTCGTTCATGACCGACGGACACAAGCTGGGCCAGCTGCCGGTGGCGACCGGATTCTTCCTGATCCGCGACGCGAGCCTGCTGGAGGCGGTGCCGCTGGATTGGACCTTCATCCACACGCTCACCGCCACCAAGCCGGGCGATCACGCGGCGACCGCCTGGGCCGTGATGCGGCACCTGGGACGCGCCGGCTACCGGGCGTCCACCGCGCGGCTGCTGGAGTCGGTGCGCATCGTCGTCGAGGGCATCGAGTCCATCGACGAACTGCGGCTGATGGTGAAACCGCTCATCAGCGTCATCAACTTCACCTCGGACACGGTGGACATGGAGCAGGTGTTCAACGAGCTTTCAGCGCGCGGCTGGGGCAGCACCTTCGGCCACATGAACGGCCACGCCCGCATCCGCCTGTCGCTCCACCCCTACCGCGACGCCGACCACGCCCACGGGTTTGTGGAAGCGCTGAGGGAGTCGGTTCAGGCCGCGGGGTAGACGCTTCCTCGGCAGCAAAGGTCCGTCATTCCGGCGAAAGCCGGAATCCAGAATGCCTTATCGGCTGCTACTTGGATTCGGGAGCGAGTGGCGGCAGGAATGGAGTTTCCGAGCGCAAGTGGGTTGTCAGAAGGGCAGATCGTCGGCCGATAGGAGGTCATCGTCCGTTGAGTACTCGTCGAAGGGTCTGGAATCCTCGGTTGCCCGTGTATCGATAACGTCCACGCGGTTACGCGCGGTGGGGTTGTACTCGTCGAGCAGCTCGTTGACGAATGCGGAGGGCTGCTCGGCATCCGCAATCAGCCAAGCGCCGCGCTTACCCCGCGTGAGCGCGACGTAGAACACCCGCCGCTCCTCGGCGTGGAGAAACGGCTCCGTTGGTGGTGCCACCAAGTCCAAGAGCGGATCATCCTCGACCCGCGAAGGGAAGCCACGCCTCTTGTCGATCAAATCGAGTACAACCACGCAATCAGCCTCCAAGCCCTTTGCACTGTGCACCGTGCGGAATCGCACGCGGCCAGAAAGCGCTGAAGGCACCCAGGTTTCCTGTAATACCTTGCGGCTATCTCTGTAACGCCCCAGCACCAGCACTGAGGGTGCTTGCGGGTCTCGTGCCGACAACTTCGCGATCTCGCGCAGCGCCTGCTCCAGGCCAACAGCGGGCGATCCAGCCTTGATTACTGTGATAGTGCCCGCCGGCGGCAGGTGTTTGGCTGGCCGGAGATTGCGCTGCGTCTGCGCCGGATTACGGCGGATAAAGGCGGTCGAGGGCTCCGACACGCCTGGCCCGAAGCGGAATGTCTGCGTCAACGCTCGTTCCCGCACGTGACCGAGGTGCTTCCCGCAGTCCCGCACGAGTCCCACATCGCTGCCGGTGAAGCGGTAGATCGACTGCCAGTCATCGCCGACCAGGAAGAACGCCGTGTCTGGCCCGCGCAACGCAGAAAGCAGTTTCATTCGCTCGGCCGAGATGTCCTGGAATTCGTCGACCAGCACGTAGCGGTAGGGAGATTGCCAGCGTCCGTCGAGAATGCGCTCGGTGGCTCCGTGAATTTGGTCGTGGAAATCGATTTTCCCCTCGCCCGCCAGTTGCCGCTCATAGCGCTGCCTCAACTCTTCGAACACTTCCAGGAAAACGCCAGCACGAGTCGGTTCGGCGGAGTCTGCGGCGCGCTGGCGCAATTCGTCGGCCGTCAACTTGCTCGATCGAACGTGTCGCAGGAATGCATCAAGCACGTATGCCAGCCGCGAAATCACGTATTCGTCGCGCAGCTTCTTGATCACCTGCGATGGCGGTAGCGGTTGAAACGTGATCCCATGGATTTCAAGTATCTGCCTGAGCCGCTGCAGCAGCGTGCCTTCCCCGTGCTCCCAGCTATAGGTTTCAATCAGGATGGTGCCGTTCCCGCGATGGATGCGCCGTTTCCAGCGGACGCCCTCGGCGTAGCCGGGCCATGGGGCGCTGTCGTCGCGGTCCAGCGCCAAGTGCTCGAGATAGACGCCTCCGCCATCTGGCAGCGGCACATAGAAGTCGGGGCGGTAGAGGCTTTGGGTGTAGGGATAGTCCCGCTCGTAGTAGAACCGCACACTATTGAGTGTGAGGAAATTGGCGACGATCAACTCCTCAAAGCTCTTGACAAGGTCTCCGCTCAGCGCCCGCAACTCGACCCCGCGCACGTAGCTGTCGTACTCCTCCTCGGTATCGAAGTCGAAAGGCGAGCGATAGGGGTACAGATGGCTAGTGATGAAGTCGTGCATCGGCCGTGCCAAGCTGGAATCTAGAAGCAACGCCTCGAGCTGCCGTTGGATGAACCGCTGCCGACTCGGACCGTCCGAAGCCAATTCCGATACAGGCTTGTCGCGTCCCAGTACACGATTGCCAAAGCTGTGAAAGGTGCTGGCATCAGCCGCCATCGAAGAGGGCAAGCGTTTGCGGATTTGCTCCGCTGCGTCTGAGTTGAAAGCCAGCACGAGGACTCGGCCAGGGCGCACGCCGCGGTCGCGCACCAGGTGGGCAACCTTGCCGGTGACTACTGCCGTCTTGCCGGTGCCAGCGCCAGCCAGCACCAGCGTGACGTCTTCGTCGGTGGCAATTGCCTCAGCCTGCTCGTCAGTCAGGATCGTGTCTTTACTGCCAAGGGTCTTTTGCATGCTTGCGGCAGTTATCTGTACATACTTCGCGTTGGCCTTCTCGCGGTGGCGCTCGAAGTTCTTTGTCGAGGAGATTTTCGCCAGCCGGTTTAGCAAGGGGCGTTTGTTCTCCGGCAGCCACTTGCGCACTGACTTCCCTTGCTCGACGGCAACGGCGATGCGCTCGCGAAGCGCCTGCGGTGCACCCGGATGACGGACATAGCGTTCACCTTGAATTAACGCGCTGGCCTCGCAGTCCAGCGCTGCTAGCTCTGGTGCTAGCCGGGTGGCCTGCTTCTTCCGCGTCTCGGCAGCCTCAAACCTCCGATTAGCCTGCTCGCAGCGGCGCTTGAAGCCGTCTTTCGAGGAGAGTGGCCGCAGCCGGTTCAGAAACTCAGACTCGCGCTCTGGCAGCAATTCTTGCACCGCCCGAGCTTGCTCTACAGCGGCGGCGATGCGCTCACGTAGCCCGTTCGCTGCCCAGTGACGGACGTACTGGTTCCCGTCAAAGAAAGCGCTGACTTCCTGATCCAGCGTCGCGAGCCGCGCCGCTAGCCGGGCGGCCTGCTTCTTCCCCGCCTCTCTAGCCGCATACCGTCGGTTGGCCTGCTCGCAACGACGCTTGAAGCCATCTTTCGAAGCGAGTGGTCGCAGCCGGTCCAGCAGCCTGCGCTCATTATCTGGCAGCCACTTCCGCAACGCCTCGGCCTCCTTGACGACTCTAGCGATTTGCTCACGCAGCCCGGTCGCGGCTGCCGCTACTTGACGGACGTGACGCGTGCCGTCGAAGAGCCTTCTAGCCTCAAGGTCCCGCGCCGAAAGTCGCGCTGCAAGCTGAGCGATTTGGCGCTGTCGCCGACGCTTGGCACGGTAGGAGACGAGGAGGATCGCTAGGACGAGGACAACCAGCAATCCAAGAGCGACGAGCACCGCGTCGATCATGGCGATCACCGCTTCAGTGCTCACATCGCAACCTCGTCGTGCCGGCCGCCAAACTCCGGCCGTCGCGCGAATCCAGACTCGAGACAGAACAAGAAGTCGTCAGCGCACCTGAAGTTGAAGGTGGCAGGTGCGGTTCGCGAACCACTCTCCCTATTCTCTACTGCGGCGCCTACCGACACACTCTTTAGATTCTTCGCTTCGCTCAGAATGACAAAGGAGTCGCCCGGAATGACAGGGAAGTCGTTTGGGATGACAGAAGTATCGGCCGCATTGTCCCGAAACTGTCACATGGTCAAGCCCACGGATCGAGCGCGACTTTGACCACGCCGTCAGAAGCACCGGCTGCGCGGACCAGCTCGATGCCCTCGCCGGCCTGGGCCAGTGGCAGGCGGTGCGTGAGCATGCGCTCCAACGGATAGCGACCCGCTTCGGCCAACTGGACGGCGGCGCGGACGGCCTGCGTCTCGTGGCTGTTGACGCCAAGTACGCGGACCTCGCCGGCCACGAGCTTGTCCCAGGGCAGTTCGACCGGCGCGCCGCCCTTGGACCCGGCCATGACGAAGGTGCCGAGCGGCCGCACGACCGAGGCCGCTTGTCCGGCCGCCCCGGGACTGGCCGTCACGTCGATGGCGACGTCGGCCATGCGGCCTTCCGTGAGCTCGGCAATGTCGGTCACGGTTGAGTCCGACGCGATGAGTGCGTCAGTGGCGCCAAACTCCCGGGCGAGATCAAGGCGCGCGCAATCGCGGGCCAGGCCGACCACGATGACCCGGCTCGCTCCGGCGGCGTGCGCCGCGATGGTGCAGGCCAATCCCTGCGGTCCGGGTCCGAAGACGACGACCGTGTCGCCAATGCCGGCGTTGCCCAATGTGCGAACCCAGCGGATGCCGTTGGCCAGCACGGCGCCGATCACGACGCCGACCTCCGGCGTGATGCGCTCGGAGACGCGGTGCACGCGGGCGCGCGGCGGCAGGTAGAGAAACTGGCCGTAGGCGCCCCACAGGTGGGGCGGGTCGGCGGCGGATAGTCGCCCGCCGTAGCCCTGGTCGTCGGCGCACATCTGGTAGGAGCCTCGCCGGCACCACTCGCAGCGGCCGCAACCGAAGCTCGCCTCCACGATGACGCGGTCGCCGACGGCTGCCTGCCAGCGTTCGGCGGCGGACGCGCCGATCCGCTCGATGCGCCCCACGATTTCGTGGCCAAGCAGGGCCGGGACATTGCGGATCACGGCCGAGTGGCCGTCCCAGTGGTGGATGTCGCTGCCGCAGATGCCGGCCAGCTCGACGCGCAGCAGGCCGTCGTGGTCACCGATGGCGGGCAGCGGGAAGTCGCGCGGCTCGATGCGGTGGGGCGCGACGAGGACGGCGCCTCGGCTTGCTGTCACGTGGATTCGTCGGAATGGATTCCCGCCCCGTATCGAGTACGGGGCAGGCTCTTCGCGGAAATGACGGATCGGGCGGCGGCCGCGGGGAACTCACAGGCGCTGTGCCCAATCGTTAGCCCCTTAGATTCCTCGCCTGTGGCTCGGAATGACAAATGGGGGTGGCTCGGTATGACGGATGGGGTGGACTCGCCAGGGGAGGCGATCATGCCCGACTTGCCAGGCAGCCGATGATGGTGTCCACGTGGGCCGCGAACTCGGCCGTCAGCTCGATGGATTCGCCGAGCGTGGCCTCTGGGTCCCAGGACCATGAGCCGTTCGGCTGCTGCGTCTCGACGAACCAGTCGGCCACTCGCACCGTCCAGTCGCGGTAGATGGCATCTCCGGTGACCTGATAGAGCAGCGCCGAGCCCCAACCGCTCTTGCAGACCTGCGCGTAGTCGAATTGCCGCGGCGTGCATTGCATCGAGAAGGCCATGTAGTCCCGCGCGAGCGCCAGATAGCCCGGCTGCGGGTAGACCATGTGCAGCCGGCAGAGGAACGCCGCGGCAATGCCGCCCACCGTCCAGCGCTGTTTGCGGGCGGCCTGGGCCTCGACTGTGAACCAGGATTCCTCGCCGGCCTCTGGGGTGACGAGCGCCTGCCGCTCGCGCGACCAGGCGTAGTGCAGCCGCTCGGGCAACTCGCGCTGCGCCCGCCAGATTCTCTCCAGGAAGGCATGCACCGCCCGCGCTTCGTCCATGCGACCAAGCGCAATGCAGGCCAGGCCGCAGCCACAGGCGTAGGGAACGTCCATCACGTCGCTCGGCGTGCCGTCGGCATTCAGGTCGTTGGTGAACCCGCCAGATTGCCGGTCCTGCATGGTGAGGACGAAGTCGAGGCCGCGGCTGCTGAGGTCGAACTGCCGCGCCATGTGCGCACCGTAGACGAGCGTGGCGTTGCGATAGGCGTAGGCGTCGGTCAGCACCCGACGCCCGCGGTCGAAATCCCCCTCGGGTGTGAACATGTGGCGGCGAATCCAACCGCACAGCGCCGTGGCCGCCGCGGTCTCGCCGGCGACGGTGAACGTCCACGGCACGCGATAGAACCGGAAGCCATGCGACGGGTCGCCGATCGAGCCGTCGGGATGCGTGTGCCGCAGCAGCCAATCGACACCGCGTCGCTTGGCGGCGGCGTACGACTCCAAGCGTAGGCGCATATTGATCGGCAGCTTCTTCACCTGGTCTGTGGCACGGAGTCCGCTCACGATCCCAAATCGCCAGAATTCTCCGTTCGTGGTGAGCTTGTCGAACCACGTCCCATGAGAATTGACCGGAGGCGCCCTTCGACAGGCTCAGGGCGAACGGGGCAATTGCCGGCCAGCTTAGCCCCAGGCTCGGCGCGTCGACAGCGGCCGGCCGGTCGCGCTACGGTCCCAAGGTCGACAGGCTCGAAACGAGAGCCGCTCACGGATGTGCAAGGGAGCCGAATGACGCTGGCCATCGACGCCTTCTACGGCGGCCATGTCGAGATGCCGAATCCGGGATTTCGGGGGCCGCCGGCGCACACGCGGCGGATGAGCGACGCGCACCTGGCCACGGTTTACGACGAGGCCCAGCGCTTCGCCGAGCTGATGGAGCGCACCGGCTACGACACGCTCTGGCTGGCCGAGCACCACTTTCAGCGCGAGGGCTACGGGTGCATCGGCAACGTGCCGCTGCTGAGTCTGCACCTGGCGCACCTCACCGAGCGGCTCAAGTTCGGCGCGTTCTTCAACACGGTCACCGCCTGGCACCCGCTGCGGTTGGCCGAGGACTACGCCATGGTGGACGTGCTGACCGGCGGGCGGCTGCGCTTCGGCATCGGACGCGGCTACGTGGCCCGCGAGGTGGAGACCCTGGGCGGACCGCTGCTCGACGACGCGGCCAACCGCGACCTGTTCGAGGAGCAAGTGGAAATCATGCTGAAGGCGTGGCATCAGCCGGAGTTCGCCCACGCGGGCGCAGCCTATCGGGTGCCCGCCGAGGTGCCGCACATGTTCGACGACCTTGTTGACATAACGCTCGTACCGCGGCCCGCGCACTTGCCGGTTGAGATCTGGCAACCCATCACCAGCACGAAGCGGCGCGGCCTGGATTTCATGGCGCGGCATGGCATCAAGGGCGTGATCGCGGGCGGCACGGCGCCGGGCGGTCGAGCCGAGCAAGCCGCGGCGGTCTATCGCGATGCGCTAGCGCGGGCCGGCCGAGAGACGGAGCTTGGCGAGGACCTGGCGGTCGGATTCCAGATACACATTGCCGACAGCCGCGAATGCGCGCTGCGCGAAGCGACCCCGTGGTGCGAGGAGCACCTCAAGGGGCTGGCACCGCTGGGCCGTTATCCGCAGCTCAGCGAGTCCCAGATTCGGGCCACGGCCGAGGGAGAGGCGGCCTATGACGCGGGACTGCCTACCATTCACGACCTGGACGCCGAGGGAACCTGGGTGTGCGGGACGTCCGGCCACGTGCGCGACCATCTGAGCGGCTTGCGCGAGCGCCTGCCCGGCCTGAGCCGAGTGTTCATCCAAACCGGGTCCCTGGGCGTGCCGCCGTCGGCCATGCGCGCCGACATCGAGTGGTTCGCGCAGGACGTGATGCCCGAATTCGCGGACGCGCCGACAACCGCCGGGTAGCCCCACCCGCTCCCCGGTCAGACGGCGCTCAGGAGACTCGCAGGCGGTACCAGCGGATGTTGTAGACCTCGCCCTCTTCGCACCAGAACGCCACATACACGTCGCCGTCGGGAAGCAGCGCCAGGCTCGGGAATCCGAACGGCAGGTCGACCAGCTCCTGCCCGCTGCTCTCCGTGGCGCCGGTCATGCTGGACGATGCGCCTTCCCAGAGCGGCGCCTCGGCCAGATTGACCCAGTCGTCGCCGTCAAGGCGCGACAGGTTGGCCCAGAGGCCGGGCCGCCGGTCGTGACGGTAGACGAACAGGATGCGGTCGTCGGGGAGCACGAGCAGCTTGCCGGTCTGGCCGTGGATGCCGGTGGACCGCGGCTCGGAGAACGTATGACCATCGGTTGAGATCGCATACGGATTGGGCTCCGTGAGCCCGGTGGCGGAGTCGAACGCCCAGGCGGTAGCCAGCAGCCGTCCGTCGCTCAGCTGCCGCAGCGAGACCTCCCACGAGAAGACGCCGCGGTAGGTCTCGTCGATCAGCACCAGGTGCTCGGGCCAGGTCCGGCCGCGGTCGTGGGACACGAATGCCAGCGCCATGGCCCCGATCGGCTCCTCGCCGTCCCAGCCGCGCCAGGGGGCCATGGGCGCCAGCCAGCGCCCGTCGGCCAGCTCCACGATGTGGTGACAGACCTCCCACGCCGGACTCCACACCGGGGCATCGAGGACCTCCGGCTTGCTCCAGGTGTGGCCGCGGTCGGAGCTGTGCGCGGTGACGATGTCCATCGGCGCATGACCGAGGTTCTCGCGATTGACGACCTGCCCGCCGTGGACGTCGCGGTAGGTGCGTCCACCGATGCCGACCAGGGTGCCGTCGCGCAGCGGGCTCACGCGGATGCCGCCGGTCGTCGGTCGGGTCGTGGAGGTTTCAACCAGCAGCTCGGGCGCCGACCAGGTCACGCCGCCGTCGGACGAGCGGGCCTTGTAGGTCTGATAGTCGAGTGCTTCCACGCCCGAGGCGAGATCGAAGCTGGCGAACAGCTCGCCGTCGTCGAGCACGACGATCGAGGGATGCCAGGCGTGGACGGCGCGACGCTCCGGTTCCGGATTTCGATAGACCAGGCCGGTGCCCAGCACGTCAATCACGGGCAAGCTCCGGCTGCCATAATCCGGGCTGATTCGCGGTCGGATCGCCCGACGCGTGATTCGAGACCGCCCGACGGTGCTGAGGGAGCATGCGATGCCTCCGGTCGAAGCCCTGGTGGATGCCCGCCGCAGCATAGAAGCCCGCTATCGCGCGCGCACGCCCGAATCGCGGGCGTTGCACGAGCGAGCGCTGCAGTCGCTGCCCGGCGGCGAGTCGCGCACCGCCACCTGGTTTGCGCCCTACCCGACCTATATCGCCTCGGGCCTCGGTTCGACACTGACGGACGTTGACGGCAATCGGCTGGTGGACTTCACCTACAACTCCACTTCGGTCATCCATGGTCACGCCCATCCCGACATCGTGGCGGCCGTGCAGCGCCGCGTGGCCGAGGGCACCGCGTGGAACGCTCCGAATGCGGGCCAGGTCGAGCTGGCAGAACTCCTCTGCGCACGGGTGCCGTCGCTCGATCAGGTGCGCTTCAGCGCATCCGGCACTGAGGCGAACATGCATGCGATCAAGGCCGCGCGGGCATTCACCGATCGCGACCTGATCATCAAGATGGACCTGGCCTATCACGGCACCTATGAGGGCGTGGAGATCCACCAGGGGGCGGATGGTTGGGGCGGTCCGGGATCGCCGGTGTCGCGGGGCGTGCCCAGCAACGCCGTCGACAACGTGCTAATCGCGCCATTCGACGACGCGGAGATCGTGGAGTGGCTGCTCGAAACCCACCCCGGGCAAGTTGCCGCCATCGTGGTCAACCCGGCCCAGACCCAGGGCGGACTGCGCGCGCCGTCGCCGGGCTATCTGAAGGCCCTGCGAGACGCCGCGGACGCACACGGCACGCTGCTGGTGTTCGACGAAGTCATCACCCTGCGCCTGGCGCGCGGCGGCGGCCAGGAATTGTTCGGCGTCCTGCCGGACCTGACGGCGATGGGCAAAATCATTGGCGGAGGACTGCCCGTTGGCGGCTTCGGCGGTCGGGCGGATGTGATGGACATCTTCGCCGACCGGCAGCCGCCGGTGCTGCCGCACGCGGGTACCTTCAACGGCAACCCGGCCACCATGGCCGCGGGCCTCGCGGCCATGCAGCTGCTCGATGCGCCGGCGTTCGAGCTTCTGGCAGAGCGTGGCGAGGCGCTTGGCAGGGGTTTGGTCGACGCATCGCACCGGGCCGGTGTCGCGCTGGATGTGACGCAAATCGAATCGGTGATCGGCGTCGACGTTCCGCTGGCCGGCGCGTCCGCGGGGGAGATCATTGATCTGATCGTCCTCGAGCTGCTGAACCGTGGCTTCAAGGCGGCATCCATGATGACGGTGTCTACGGCCACGACCAACGATGAGATTCAGGCGCTGGCCGAAGCGCTGGTGGAGGTGCTACGGCAGCTGCGCCCCGCCATTGCCGAGTCCGCGCCCGCGGCAGCGCCGACCACGTAGGCGCCGGACGGCGCCCGGGCGGTAGCGTTGATCACTTGACCGACGTGACGGCGGCCGTCACGATAGGTGGCTAGTCGAGCCGGTCAGCGGCGCGCCGCCGCCGGGCTCGCCAAGCGTCGTTAGCAGGAATAGGAGCCGCGCGCCGTGGCTGCCATCGCAACCAACGTTCGTCGTATACCCGGCCCGATTCAGGCCCTTATCGCGTCCCTCATTTTCGTTGCCCTGGGTCTGTTGATTCTTCGTGTCACGCTCAACCCGACCGAGGAAGCGATGCGGGCCAGCGCCGAGGCGGCGCGGCCTCAGCGTGAGGCGGTCCAGGTTCGCACCCGGGCGCCGACGGATGCTTCGACGACCACGGAGACGACGTCGGCGGGGACTGCGGAAAGCGATCTGCCGGGCGTTGGCGACACCCTGGTATCGACGGACGAGTTGTCGGTCACGCTGCTCGGGGTTGAAGATCTGTCGGAGTTGCCGCAGCTCGTGGGCGACCCGGTCGATCCCCGTAAGAGCTACTTCCGGATCGTCACGATCGAATTCGAGAACCAGGGCTCCGACCCAACCACCGTGCAGAACACCAACATTTGGCTGGTGAAGGATGACGGCTCCCGCGTCGTCGTCGATGCGAACTCGCTTGACGCACTCATCAGCGCACCCCCGCTCGCCTTCGAGAGCCGGCCGCTGTTCCTGGCGGAATCGGTGCCGGTTGACAAGTCGATCGTGGTGTCGGTGACGTTCGATGTGAGGGAAGAGGAAACCATCACCAAGCTCGACGTCGAGGGTCTTGAATTCGCGATGCCCGCGGTCAATCTCGATGCTGGCGCGGAGGCGGTAGCGGAGGCCGAGGCCACGGCTGCAGCGACGGCCGAAGCCACGCCGGAGGCCGATACTCGCGACACCCGTGCTGGAAGTTCGCTGGACACCGCCGTGAATCGGGGGCGAGCGCGCATTGAGGCCGTCGAGCAAGTCGCCGAGTCTCGCACCGGTCTGCCGACGGTTGGCGATGCGCTGCTTGGAGCTGACGGGCTCGAGGTCGTCCTGGAATCGGTGCAGCGGTTCGAGCAGCTGACGCAGGTGCACGGCACACCGTTCAGGCCCAAGAACGGCCTGTTCCAGCTCGTGACGATCACCTTCAACAACACCAACGAGAGCGGAAACATCGTCGTCTCCAAGGCGAACATCTACTTGCTCGAACCGGACGGCAACGAAATCGCCGTGGACTCGCCCGGCGTCAATGCGCTGATCGGCATGGCCACGACGGCAACGGAAGGTCGACCGCTGTTCCTGGTCGAGAGCGTGCCGAATGGAAAATCGGCGACGGTGGCCGTGGTGTTCGATGTCGATCCGGGTCTGGTTGACCTGCTAATCGATATCGAAGGCTTCCAATTCGAGATCCCGAACCCCTAGGCTTCGCCGCGTAGTCAACGGCATATCCAGGGAATGGCCAAGCCGTCGGGCGGGCCCGGATTTCCGCGCACCATCCGCACGCGGCGTCTCACGCTCCGTCCGTTTAGGCTGTCGGATGTGGACGCCGTTCTGGGATATGAGTCGGACGGGGCCTACGCCGAGTTTCTAGGCCTTCCGCCGACATACCGCCGATCGGACGCCGAGCGCAGCGTCGCGTCTCGGCTCCTGTGCGACTGGACGCGCTCGGCGATGTGGGCCGTAGACCTATGTGACGACGCCATCGGGCACGTCGGCATGACGCTGTACGCGGGTCACGGGCGCATCGATCTCTACTACGGCCTCGCGCCGGCGCATTGGGGCAAGGGCTTCATGACGGAGGCCGTCCGTGCCGCCATCGACGCCGCCTTCACGTCGCACCCGGATGTGAACCGCATTCAGGCCGACGCCAACCCCGAAAACTCGGCGTCGCTGCGGGTTATGGAAAAGGCCGGGATGACCCCCGAGGGCGTGCTTCGCCAGTATGTGGTCATAGGCCACACGGCGACCGACCAGGTCATGTGCAGCATCCTGCGCCGCGAGTGGGAGGTCGCTCGCAAGACTTAGCCCATCTGAATGCTCGCGTCAGACCGATCAGGCCCGAGCGTGCGTGCGATGCCTATGGCTGCGAGACCCGACCGCCGATCTGCTCCAGCACGCGCAGGGTGTCGGCCACCGCCCAGGTCTCCACGATGCGTCCATCCACGACGCGCCGGATGGCGATCACCTCCCCGCTCACCGTCTCCCCCGTGGCCTGCATGCCCAGGTAAGTCCCGAGATGCGTTCCGCGCCACGTGGCGTGCGTGATCACGAACTCGCCGTCCTCGAGTTGTCGCTCGATGGTCCAGCGCAGGTCTGGGAACGCCTCCAAGCGGTCGCGATGCACATCCTTGATCGCGGCGGGCGTCACGCTCTCGCCCGCGCGGTGCACGAGGCCCAACGGGTCGTGCAACTCGTCGAACACGTCCCAGTTCCGACCGTTGAACGCCTCATCGGCCAGACGTTGCACGACGGCCGCGTTGCGGCCGGTCACCGGCTACTCGTCCTCGGGCATGAAACCAGCGTTGATGAAGCCGCCGTCGATCGTGATGGCCGTGCCGCTGATGTAGGTCGATCCGTCGCCGCAGAGGAATACGGCAAGGTCCGCGATCTCCTCCGGCACGGCTTCGCGCTTCTTGGGGAAGCGTCGAATGCGCTGGTCGCGCAACTCCGGTCGGCGCCGGTAGATCTCCTGCACCATCGGCGTTTGGGTGACGCCGGGGCAGATCGCGTTGACGTTGATGTCGTAGGGCGCCCACTCGATGGAGAGCATCTGGGCCAACGCAATCAACCCGGCCTTGGCGGGACTGTAGGCGCCGCGATCCGGCACGGGCACCATGGCGCCCACCGACGAGATCAGCACCACGCGTCCGCCCTCACCCTGCCGAACAAGCTGGCGTCCGATGGCCTGACAGAGCAGAAAGCCGCCGGTGAGATGGGTGTCGAGGACCGAGCGCCAGTCCGCCTCGGGCAGCTCGAGCAGCGGGGCAATGGCGGTGTTGCCGGCGCCGTGGACCAGGAAATCGCAGCGGCCAAAGTGGTCGACGGTCTCATCGACGGCCTGCTGCACCGAGGCGCTGGAGGCGGAATCGAGCGCCACGGGCAGGGCCCGCCCGCCACTCTCGACAATCTCGTCCGCGAGCGCCTCGCTCCGAGCGCGGTCAATGTCGGCAATCGCAACCGCCGCGCCGTCTTGCACGAAACGCCGGCAGATCGCGGCTCCCAGACCGCCCGCGCCGCCGCTCACGAATGCCACCTTGCCCGTCATCGCGTTGCCCTTTCCCAGGTTGGCCGCGGCAGTCGACTTGCGGCGCGGCCGGTCAGCCGGAGCTTCGAGGATTACGTTCGCGCCGCAGCCTATCGCTAAGCGGCGCGCTTGGGCGAAACTCCGATTACGCGTCGCCCGATTGGGACCGCTGCATGAAGTCCGCGATGAGCCGCGCGACCTCGCGCGGGCACTCGAGCGGCAGCGAGTGCGAAACCCCTGCGAGCCAGCGCAGCTCGATGTTGTCACGCCGCGGGATGTGCAGTTGCTCGTGCGTCGCCGGCTCGCGCCCCCGGTCGCCGTAGAGTTCGAGGATCGGAAGTTCGGTCTGCTCCAGGACGTCGAAGCCGTCCCAGGTTTTCCAGATGGCGGCAAAATCGCGCTTCTGCCAGTCGGTCCAGCGGTGCAGGACCTCCTGGCGCAGTTGCTGGCGTCGCGCCACCTGCTCGGCGGACAGCGTGCTCATGGTGTCGTCGCTGAAGGCGTCGTGCTGGGCGTGGTGATTGGTCCAGCCCTCGATTGAGATCACGCCTTCCACGATCCACGGTCGCACCCGCGCGATCTCAATCGCGATCATCCCGCCGATGCTGTGGCCGCCGACGAAGCACGTGCGCAGCCTGAGATGCGCGAGCACCCGCAGCACGTCCCGGGCGAACAGCTCAATGGATCCGTTCTCGGGCGGCGGCCAGCTGCCACCGTGGCCGCGGAGCTCAATGACCACCACGTGCGATTCCGCGCCAAGGTTGTCGACGATGTCCCCGAGCGCTCCCGCCGCGTTGAAGCTCCCCGGAATCAGGACCAGCGGCGGCCCGCGTCCGTCGCGGACGTGGAAAGCAATGGTGGCGCCCGGCGCCTGGATCGTGTGCTGGGCAAATGCCGTCCCCAGTCCCACGTCAGGGTCGCAATGATCGGCGTCAGGCCTCACGGTCTCGCTCCAGCGGCGGATTGCAGACGTCGTCGAGATCGGCAAGCCGCACCCGCAGCACCTCCACCGTCTGCTTGCCGCCGGCGAAGGCGATGAAGAGATGGCCGCCGTGCTCGATCACGTGCGGATAGTCCACCCAACGTCCGCCCACCAGATACGCCATTGTGTGAACCACCAGGCCGTCGTCGCTGATCGAAATCGCCAGCGGGTCGCGCGTGCTGGGGTTGGGGTTCGACACCAGCACGTAGCGACCGTCGGCCAGCCGCAGCCCGCTGAACTTGGACGTGGCGTCCGGAAAGTTCGTTCGAACCGGCCGTCTCCAGGTGCGCCCGCCGTCCGGCGAAATCGCGCGATAGAGGAATCCGCTGCGGCGACCGTCCCGAAACAGCGCCGCCAGTCGCCCATCGGGCAGCGTCCACCAATGCGGTTCCTCTGCCGACAGCTCGGTGTTCGATCCCAGCACGGGAACCGAGCTCCACCGGTCGATCGCCTCCTCGCCGCCCACCAGGAAGTCGACGCCGACCTCGCGGTAGTTGTGGCGGCGCCGGGACATCATCCATTGGCCGTCAGGCAGACGCTCCGGGGGGAAGTTGTTGATGGCGTCGCAGCAGACGATGCCCGCGGGTTTCCACGACTCGTCTTTCGGGTCGAGCCGAAACGCATGCAGCGCCAGGCTTGGGCCGAAGAATCCGGCTGCCTCGTCTAGGGACGCCAGGGCCAACAGCTCGCCGTCGCGCCGCCAGAATCCGCGCGAGATATAGCGCAGGCCTCGATCGGTGCGCTGGCCATACAGCGGCGAAGATGGACCGGATCCGGGCGGCTCCGGCGTGAGGTGCCCAGGGCTCGTCCATTGCAGTCCATCGGGGCTGGTGGCGAAGCTGACTCGCTGCCCCACGCGGTCCTCGATGCCGGGACCGTCGCTCCACATGAGCCAGAACTTCCCGCCGTGATGCGCCAGGTAGTTGTGCTGGTTGACACCGCCGCGGTCGCGGTCGAGGTCGCTGCCGTGGCGCGCATCGGCGCGCACGTCGCTGACGATGACGTGCTCCGACGGCACGCGCGGCAGCGAAGCAAAGTCGATCCGGTGCGAGTCATCGGGCACCCACGGACCCGCCAGCATGAGCGCCGGATCCAGACGCGCCACGTGCTCAGGCATCGGGGACCGTGACGACTTGGCCTTGGGCGACGAGCAGGCGCCGGAGCTCGCCCACCGGCACATGGCGCGGCGTGACGTTGTGCCGCAGCGCGAGGTGCGCGGCAGCACCGGCCGCCTGTCCCAACGCCATCCAGGTGGGCTCCATGCGGATCGATGAGTACGCCACGTGCGTGGTGGACGCGGCGACCGGGACGATGAGGTTCTCGACTTCCACCGGAATCATGATGCGATACGGAATCTCGTAGGGCTGCGTCAGCGCGTCCAGCATGCCCAGATAGCCTTCGAGCACCTGCGTGTCGCCCGGCTGGCGCTTGCGGCAGGGGAAGCTGTCGATGGGGAATTCGCCCACCGCGATCGCGTCCTCGTGCCGGCGTGCGCCGGTGGTCATGTCGTGCTCGGTCAGCGTGTACTCGCCGACGAGCCGGCGGCCCTCGCGCACGTAGAGTTGGAAGGGAAAGTGCCCGTTGTCGGTGAACTCGTCGCGCGGCAGGTGATAGCCGTTGGCGATGCGGCGGTGCTCGGCCGGCGCCTGCTCGTCGCGCTGCAGGAACCACAAGAGTCCCAGTGACAGGTCGCGGTGCCGCCGGCGGATGCGCTGCCGGGTCGCGTCGTCACCCTCGATATAGCCCCGGTTCTCCTCGGGGAAAGGGAATCCCAGCGGCCGCGGGTTGATGTTGACGTCGGTCTTCCGGTTGGGGATCTCGGTCACTGACAGCGCCCGCACCAGCGTGTCGAAGTGGGCCGGGTTGTAGCCGCGCCCCGGCTTGAGCGTCTTGGGCCCGCTGAGCCGTCCCGCGGCAAGATCGTCGAAGTAGCCGACATACTCGCCGCGGTCGTAGCCCGGCGGCGGCTCGGTGAGCCGGTGGGCGTTGGCCGGGTCCGTGGTCAGGCACAACCGATAGGTGTAGGCCGGCAGCCGGTGATCCGCGGCTCCAGTGGTACCGGGGAGGAATCTGCCTTCCTGGTAATCGAAGTAGACCACCCCTGCGTGCGGCTCGTCGAAGGCGTCGCGCGCCTCCCGTCCAAGCCGAAAGGCAGCGCCCACGGCCGCGTAAAGATCGCCCTCGTAGGTGGCGTCGACGAACTGGCGACCGTGGATCGCCGCAGGGCATCCGGTGCTCCGATCGACGATCTCTATCGCGGTCACGGCTGAACCCGACCGCTCGACGGTCGCGAGCCGCGCGCCGAGGCGCAGTTCAATGCCGGGCTGCTCACCAACCATGCCCCTGAACACCGATTCAGCCACCGACGGCTCGTAGTAGTAGCCGTCGTCGCAGAGGCGCACGTTGTCCGAGTCCGCGCCATAGCGCGACACGTAGACGGCCAGCACGCGCTCCGTGAATTCCCCAAACAGGCCGCCGACGAGCTCCCGATGCTTGATGTCGCTCTTGCCCAGCCCGCTGGCCGCCATGCCGCCGATGTGCCGGTGGTATTCGACCAGCACGACCGACTGCCCCAGGCGCGCGGCGGTCACGGCGGCCGCGATGCCGCCCGGCGTCGCCCCGAGCACGACGACGTCCGCCGCTGCGTGGCCGCCATGGGTCGACTCGCAGTCGGAGTGTGCGGTCATTCCCAAATGGCGGCCCGGCCGCCTGCGGCGCGTTGGATCTTGGAAGGGTACGCGCTAGGCGAGGGAAGCAAGGCGCGCGGCCTGACGGCCTGGTTCGGTGAGATGCAGGCGGTCGGCATCGCGCGTCACAAGTCCGCGGTCGACCGCTGACTGCATCACGCGTTCGGCGAAGTCGGGCTGCCAACGCATATGCCGCTGCATGTGGTCGATTCGGCTTTCGTCGTCTGCGGCGGGCGTTCCCTCGTGCGTCGCCAGGTGGATTACGAGCAACTGCCGGGCGAATTCCCACCGCTGGCGCCCGCGACGCCGCGCCGTGACGAGCAATCCGCGCTCGGGAGCCAGCAGCAGGGCGAGGACGAACATCGCGCCAACGACCGTGGCCATGGCGCCGGCGATATTGGCGTCCAGGGCGCGCGCCAGCCAGTAGCCGCCGATTGCGCAGACGGCCCCGATGGCCACGCTGAGCCCGAGCAGTCGCGGCAGTCGATCGGTGAGCAGGTAGGCCGCCGCGGGTGGGCCGATCATCAGCGCCACCACCAGGATGCTGCCAACGGCGTCGAATGCGCCGACGGCCGTGACCGACACCATTCCCATCAAGCCGTAGTGAATCAACGCGGGCGAAAACCCGAGAGCCGTCGCCAGTCCGGCGTCAAAGGTGGCCACTTTCAACTCTTTGTAGAACGCACCGCAGATGACCACGTTGATGAGCAGAATGCCGCCCATCACCCAGAGCGCCACCGGTCCCAGGTCCAGACCGAACGGCGTGAATCGGTTGAACGGGGCAAACGCCAGCTCTCCAAGCAGGACGGCATCGCTGTCGAGGTGCACGTCCCCCGCCAGGGCCGAGATTAGAATCACGGCGATGGAGAACAGGGCGGGAAACACCAGCCCAATCGCGGTGTCCTCGCGAACCAGGCCGGTTCGGTTGACCACCTCCACCAGCGCCACCGTCGCCAGCCCCACGATGGCCGCGCCGGCAATCAGCAGCGGCGACCGCAGATCGGCCACGACGAAGAACGCCAGCACGATGCCCAACAGGACCGTGTGGCTGATGGCGTCGCTCATCATGGACATCCGTCGCAACATCAGAAAGGCGCCGGGAATCGCGCAGGCGGCGGCCACGACGACCGCGACGAGCTGAACCTCGAGCTGCGCGGGCGTCACGGGGCGCCGGCCTCAGTCGCGCGCAGGCGCGCCGCCCGGGAGGCTCTGTCCCGCCCACGGTCGGTCAGCGTCCAGGCGTCGCCGGATGTGCGCCGAGCGAGGCCCTGCGCGGCAAGCTCCGCCAACGCGCGATCGACGACCGCACGACCGCGAATCGCGTAGAGCGCGGCCACGTGGTGCGCGTGGCCGGGATCCCGGGCGTGCTGCGCCGAAAGCGCCGCCAGATCGCCGAGCACGGCCTCGAAGGCCAGCAGTCGGCGGCGGCGCCAGGCACGGAACCGCGCCCACGCGACCCCTCGGCGTGGCGCGAACAGCAGTGAGACGGCCACAAACCCCGTCGCGACCAGCACGATCGTCGGCCCCGTGGCGGTGTGAGCCGTCGTGCTGATGACCGAACCGGCCACACCGGCGGCCGCGCCGAGGACGGCCGACAGGATCACCATCACACCCAGGCGGTCGGTCCACTGGCGCGCGGCGGCGCCGGGAGCGACCACCATGGCGCTCATCAACACCACGCCGACCGTCTTGAGTCCCACCACGATGGCGATGACCAACAGACTCGTCAGCAGCACGTCCAGCCGGCGGACGGGATAGCCCATCGAGGCGGCGAAGTCCGGATTGAAGCTCAGCAGCTTGAACTCCTTCCAGAGCACCAGCAGGGTCAGCACCGCGACGGCGCCGACGGCGGCCATGGTGATCACGTCGACTTCGAGCAGCGCGGCTGCCTGGCCGAAGAGATATCGATCCAGACCGGCCTTGCCGGCCGCCGGCTGTCGCTGAATGAACGTGAGGACCACGAGCCCGGCGCCGAAGAACACGCTCAGGATGAGAGCCATGGCCGCGTCGGCCTTGACCCGCGACGCGCGAACGATCCCGATGACGGCCAACGCCGCCACCCAACCGGCCAGCGCCGCGCCGATCATGAGCACCAGCGGCGTCCGGCTTCCGGTAATGAGAAACGCCAGCGCAACGCCGGGCAGCGCGGCGTGGGACATGGCGTCGCCCAGCAACGCCTGCCGCCGCAGCACGGCGAATGCGCCCACGGCGCCGCTTACCACGCCCAACGCCGCCGAACCCAGCGCCACCGTGCGCAGCGTGTAGTCGAAGATCAGATCGCTGAAGACGTCCACGGAGACGGCTGTCAGTTCCGCCGATTGGAAGCGTTCACGGCGTCGATTCCGGGCTCGTCCCGTTGGCGTGGCCGCCGGCGATGCCCGAGACGCGCCCGCCGTAGGTCTCCCGCAGGTTCTCTTCGATGAACACGTCCGCGACCGGTCCGGCCGCAATGCGGCGGACGTTGAGCAGCGTGACCCAGTCGAAGTACTCCGCCACGGTTTGCAGGTCGTGGTGCACCGCGACCACGGTTTTGCCCTCGGCGCGCAGGGTTCGCAGCAGACTCACGATCGCCCGCTCGGTCGTGGCGTCCACGCCCTGGAAGGGCTCGTCCATCAGGTAGACCTCGGCGTCCTGCACCAGCGCGCGGGCCAGGAACACCCGCTGCTGCTGCCCGCCGGAGAGCTGGCTGATCTGACGATCGGCGTAGGTCTCCATGCCCACCTGCCGCAGGGCGGCCAGCGAACGCTCGCGCTCGGAAGCTCCCGGTCGGCGGACCCAGCCGAGGCGCCCGTAGGTTCCCATGGCGACGACGTCGCGCACCGTGGTGGGAAAGTCCCAATCCACGCTGCTGCGCTGCGGCACATAGGCCACCAGGTGGCGTTGCACGCGGTAGGGATGCCCCAGGATGCGCACCCGCCCGGCGGCGGGGCGGAGCAGACCGAGGATGGTCCGCAGCAGGGTGGTCTTGCCGGCGCCGTTGGGACCCACGATGGCCATGAGCACTCCGCGCGGGACCTCGAGATCCACGTCCCAGAGGGCGGGGCGTTGCTGATAGGCCAGCGTGACGTCGGTGGCCTCGACCGCCAGCGGAGCGTCAGCCTCCGTTGGAGCGGCGAGCGACGGGCGCGCGGTCGTTGCGCTCATTCGCCCGACAGCCCGCTGACGATCGTGTCAATGTTGTGCCGGATCATGCCCAGGTAGGTGCCTTCCGGCGTGCCCGCGACGCCCATGGCGTCGGAGAAGATCTCGCCCCCGACGACCACCGTGTGCCCGCGCGCGCCAGCGGCTTCGATGACGGCCTGCACCCCCTGGTCGGGCACCGAGGACTCGATGAAGACGGCGCGAATCCCGCGGTCGCTGATGAACCGCGCCAGGGCCTGCACGTCTGCGGTGCTCGCCTCGCTCTCGGTGCTGATGCCCTGGAGACCCCGCACCTCGAAGCCATAGCGCCGGGCGAAGTAGTTGAACGCGTCGTGGGCGGTGACCAGCGCGCGAATGCCCGCGTCCAGCGCGTCGGCCTGCTCCGTGACATAAGCGTCCAGGTCTTCGATTTCGGCGATGTATGCCTCGGCGTTGGCGCGATAGGTCGCCGCTCGAACCGGGTCCATGTCGACCAGCGCGTCGCGGACGCTCGCAACCACGATGGTCCACAGACCCAGGTCGAACCACACGTGCGGGTCGTAGGCGCCTTCGAACTCGGGCGGCGCCAGCAATTGGCCACGGTCGATACCGTCGGTCACGCGCACCGACCGCACGCCAAGATCCTCCATGCGCTCCAGGACGCCGGTCATTCCCGCCTCGAGGTGCAGGCCGTTCCAGAACACGGCGTCGGCCGACTCGAGGCGCGTGATGTCGCTTTCGCTGGCGCGGTACAAGTGGGGATCGACGCCGGGCCCCATGAGGGCGTGCACCTCCACCGCGTCCTCGCCGATGCGATCAACGGCGTCGGCGATCTGCCCGATCGTGGCCACGATGCGGAGGGGATTGCCCTCATCGCCAGGCGACCCGGAGGCGTCTCCACTCGTGCCGCCGTTGCAGGCGGCCAGCAGCAAGAAGGCTGCCGTGAGACCAGCCGGCCAGGCACGGACCGGCAGTGCGTGACCAACTCTGGATAGCAGGCGCGAGGTCCCCGCGGGCGGCGGCGCAGCCTATGATTGCATGGGCTAAGTCAGCAATTCAACTTTCACAATATCAAAGTTGTGCTGTTCAACAATATGGGCTTGGCGCGCCCCACGAAAGTTGCCGGCCGCCGCCGCTCCTACACCCCGCACAGGGGGTAGTCCGCTTTTTCCGGAATGTTGCTGGGAAAGTGCGGCGGGCCGATGGCGATACGTGCGAAAAAGGCCGCGTCCGCCGCCGTGACGTCGCACCAATAGAATCCCAATGCCTGGAGGGTGGCGACGTCCGGCACGTGGCGCCACCGCCCAAGCCCCGCGTCAAAGCTGAAGATGCGGTCGTCGCCGCCGTCGAAGCGGCGCACGAGCTGGTTGTGGGCGGCCCATTGGTCATCCAGCGGGATGGCGCCTACCACCTCCACCGGTACGTTGAACCAGGCAAGTACGAGCGTCCAATCAATCTGGTAGACGAGCGGACTGTCGGGAGCCACCCAGCGGCGCACGATATAGCCGTCCGTCCGCCGCACGACCAGATAGGTCTGCCCGAGGGTTTGGTCGCGGATGACGCCGCGGCGGATAATCCCATCGGGACCGGCGATGTCCAGTCTGCCGTCGGCGCCGACGCGGCCAATGCCCATGACGAATGATGCCTCCGGCCGGTCGAGGCGTTGAATCAGCACCCGATCGCCCGCCAGCGCGACGGCCTGAGCGGTCGCCGTGCTCCCGAAGACTTGGCCCTCGTCCGGCACCCGGGGCGGCTCGGGCGCCGACGGCTGTGATGGTTGCGGTGCGGGATCGGGAGTCGAGCCGGGAGATGAAGGCCCACTCGGACCAGGCGGGCCCTGGGGACCGGGGGGACCCTGGGGACCGGCCGGGCCGGGGGGACCAGTCGGGCCGGTTGGGCCGGTTGGCTCAGGCGGCGGCGGGGGAGGAGGTGGCGGCGGCGGCGGAGGGGGTGGTGGCGCGGGACGCACCGTGACCGAGACTTCCCTCATGCCACGGACTTCGGACCCGCGCTTTAGCGTAAACGTGAAGGTCGTCGATTCCGAGGGGGTTACCACAGCACGTCCGAACCTGTTGAGGCCCGAATCGATGGTGATCACGGTGCCGTCGCCCCACCTGAGCTCGAGCATGAGCTCGGCGCAGGGTTCGCCGCCACAGCTAGCGCTCCAAAACAGCTTGACCGATTCACCGCTATCGATGGTGAGGGACGGGGAAATGGATGGGGCATTGGCGGTCGCCGGCTGGATGGAGAAACGGGAGATCTTGGCCCGGCTCAGGACGGTGATCGAGACGTAGGTGTGGATGTGGCTCCCATTCCGCTTCCGCACGGTAAGCCTGTAGCGAAATTGGCCCCAATTCGGTGGTGTGGTGGTGACGACGCTGCCGATGAGGTGGTCGTCCTCTTCGGTGCTTGACGCCGAATCGACGCGCGGATCGTCGATGGACACCGTGATACCGGTGCAGTCGCCGTCGCAGTCAATGTCCCAGTGCAGCTTGAGCGACTCGCCGCGCCAGATGGTGATCGAAGTGGCTGAGCCTGGGTCGCTGGCATCCGGCGCAGTGACGGTAAAGTACTTGACAAAGGGGTTAATGTTCGGGGGGTCACCGCTCTGGGCCGCAGCCGGCTGTGGCGTGGCCGGAACCCACAAGACGGCGACGAGGACCGCGAGCGCCGCCAGCGCCCTGGAGCTGCTGACCATCACGTCCCCATGGTCCTCTTCCACACGTAACGAGGGCTGATTATGCCGCGTCAAACAAAGCGCCCGCGCTCGATGGCGTTCGCACGGCAGGCTAGCGCGGGAGTTTTCGACATCTTGACATCAAATACATCAGACATCATGATGTCTCAATGCGAACCACGCTGACGCTTGACGACGACGTGGCCGACTTCCTACGCGAGCAAGCCCGTCTGCAGAACCGGCCGTTCAAGCAGGTGGTGAACGACACCTTGCGCCGGGGGATGTCCCCGGTAGCCCGCGAGCTGGGGCCGGCATATCGGGTGAGTCCTCACCACGGCGGCTTCCGATCGGGCGTGGATCCACTCAAGCTCAATCAGCTCAACGATGAGCTGGAGACGCAGGAGTTCATGGGCCAGGACGGCGAGTGATCGTCCCGGACCTGAACCTGCTCGTCTACGCCCACACCAACGGCGCGCCCTTTCACGAAGCGGCCCGCCGTTGGTGGGAAGAATCAGTGAACGGGACCGAACGCGTCGGTGTGCCCTGGGCGGTGTCGACCGGGTTCGTGCGGCTGATGACCCATCCGCGGGTGCTGGTGGATCCCGCGACTCTGGCGACGGCCGCGGGCTACGTCGACGAGTGGTTCCGCATGCCCAACGTCATTCCCCTGAATCCGGGCCGGGACCACCTCGCCCTGTTCCGGCGCTGCCTCGCCGCCGCCGGCGTCGGCGCCAATCTCGTCACCGACGCACACCTGGCGGCCCTGGCGATGGAATATCAGGCTGAAGTGCATTCCAACGACACCGACTTCAGCCGCTTTCCCGGCCTCTGCTGGCGCAATCCGCTCTAAGCCCCTTGCGGAATCGTCATTCCCGCGTAGGGAGACCTTCGCGTTGCCCTCTCGTCATTCCCGCGAAGGCGGGAATCCAGCGGCCGCTGAATCTGTTAGCCGGCGAGTAGAGGCGATTCGCGAACCGCCCTTGCCTCCGTATTTCAAGGTCCCCTAAAGCGGGTATCCACGACCGCCCGCAGCGCCGCTGTGTACCGTCTGCCTATGACTCGCATCAACGTGGACATCGACGAACAGGCCTGCGCCGAGGTGATGCGGCGCTACCGCCTCGCGACCAAGCAAGAGGCCATCAACTACGCGCTGCGAGCGCTGGCGGCCGAACCGCTCTCCGTTGACGAAGCGCGCACGCTTCGAGGCGCCGGCTGGGAAGGCGACCTCGACAGGATGCGCTCCAGCCGCTCGCCGAAGCTCTGCTCCGACTCCCCAGGCTAGGTTGGCTGTCGCCGGACTAGGAAGCGATCAGTCGGACTCCGAGGCTTTCTGATCGGCCTCGTGCTCGCGGAGGCAGCCAACGATGACGTCATTCATGGCAGGAAATCTCTTGGCCGCGAAGTCCGCTACCCACGCTTCCAGCTTTGCCCGTGTCGTGCCATCGTCCCATTCGACGCCGTAGTCGGCTACATCTAAAATATAGTCCTCGTCGGAGTGCAGAAGGTTCCACCCATCGCTTAGAGAGGTTGATTTAAGCCTGAAGAGTTGCGGATGCTGTCTGACGGATTCAAAGAGTCTCTCGCGCAATCGATCGTGAGATCCGTTGCCGCCGGCAAGGGCGATCCTGAAATAGGGAAGGCTCGATTTGCCAAACGTAAATTCGCAAAGAAATAGGGCGTTGGAACCAGGTGCCCAGTTGGTCCCTGAGTGCCAGGATTCGAACTGATTCCACTCGACCGAGCGAAAACGAATCCGACTGTTGCTTTGCAGATCCAATTTCCATTCCGGTTGCTTCACGATTGCCTTTTCAAGTATTCGGGTCGTCTCAGCCACCCAATTTGGCTGATGCTTAATCAATAGCTCTATCGCTTCTCGGTGTTCCAGCCAGATTCGTCGGGCGAGTTGCGAAACGCTCGTGTCGGGCATGAGATTCCTCCTCAGCGTGGTCGCGTATTGGCGCAAGAATGCGCGGACATCGGTGGTCAGCGGTTCGTCGTCGTCCTCCGCGACCGATTGGATGATGCTGAATACCGTGGAGTAGGTGAGCGGCGTCCAGCGCGCCCGTTCTTCCGCGTCGAAGGGCTTGGTCCCCCACGGCGTCAGGAACACGTGGTACCGGGTGAACGTGGGATAGGCGTCTTCCAGCGCCACCCGGTAACGAGTCAACTGCTCATCGTGTTCGTTGGAGAAGGTCTTGATTTCGATGGCGCAGAGCACCCGCTCGGCTTCGTTGACGACCAAGACGTCTAGGTAGCCCCATTGGTCCTCGACTTGATTCAGCCACTCGCGCGCCACCTCGGCAGCAGACCAATCAACCGGCTGGCTGGCTTGCGGTGCTCCGGCCTGAACCAAGAAAGATGTGAGGAAACGCGAGCCAATGCCGTGACTCTCGTTTGGATCCAGAAGCCAAGCCAGCATCTTCGAGTGAAGAACCTCGGGACCCCAGAGCGCTCGGCCAGAATCGAGGCGCAATTGCCCGACAAAATCGAGCGCGTCAAACTCGGTTCGTCGCTCGGCGGCAAGCCTTTCCAACCGCTGCAGACGCTCGTCAGAGAAGAGCGAGTCGAGCATCGCCGCTTGTCCGATGCGCTCCCCGCCGAGCGCGCGCTCGAGACGCTTCAACGCGGGAAAGACGCTAAGGAGAGAGGATGTCCGGGCGGTGTTCGTCGCCGCCACGAGTCCTTCGAGCCGCTCGAGAGCCGGGATTGCGCTTTCGAGTACCTGCGCCCGGCCAGCTGTCATTCCATCATGTGCTGGCAAATTCACTGCCGCCGACAAAGGTGAACGCCGCCCCACCGGGCATTGTAGGGGTATCCGGTGGCCCACGCTGCGCGCAGCGTGGGATGCACAGAATCCGATCGCCTAGGTTGTCATTTCGAGCGCAGCGAGAAATCCAAGGGCGCCCGTCGCTGACTGCGGATTCGTCGACCACCAGCGTTCAGCGCTTGCCTTGATCGCTCATTCTCGCCCACAAAGCCATAAATCGTCGGCGTTAGCACGACGTGGCTGCGCAGACGGTTTGGCCTTGACCGGTCCTGCCCTACTCGTCCCCGTCCGACGCGTCCTCCGACGCCAGGGCCGTACTCTCGGCAAAGACCTTGAACGACCGCATGATCTTGAGCGACTGCCGCTTGAACAGCGGCCGCATGAACCACGACGCGATGCCCATGAAGCCGCCGAACTCGAAGACGTTGTGGGCGATCCAGCGGGTGGCGTTGGGCCCGTCTTCGACGAACCAGTTCTCGATGACGTTCCGCACGCCCTCGGTCTCATAGGTTCCGTTAATCTCGTCGGGCAGGTTGTAGCGCGTGAGGGTTTCTATCATGTCGAAGGTCGTGCCGTTGTCGCGCTCGAACACCAGGCGCGACTGCGCGCCGGGCTGCCCCTCCACGCCGCTGACGTGCTCGAAGCGCTGCAAGCCGTCCATCCACTTGACCATGTTCTCGGGATCGTCGAACAGCGCAACCATCCGCTCGCGCGGCAGGTTGATGACGAGCTCGCAGGTGTACTTCACATATCATTCCAGAGCCGGCTGATGGATTATGCTACCGCGAGCTCGGAGCGAGCCGAGCGTGGGGATGCGAGCTGAGGCCGGGGGAATGTCGCCGCTGACGATTTCGCACGCGCCGCCGGACTACGAGTGTCCCTTCTGCGCACACGCGGCGGGTGCCGAGCCCGAGTTCACGGCCTGGCGGGACGCGCACGTGTTCGTGCGGATCTCCAAGCATTGGTATTCGAGCAACCCTGGCCATGCGCTCGTGATCCCGCTGGCGCACCACGAGAACATCTACGAGCTGCCCGACGACCTGGCGGGTCACGTCCTCCGCATGGCGCGCCGCGTCGCCATCGCCATGCGCCGTAGTTATCCCTGCGACGGTGTGACCGTGCGCCAGAACAACGAGCCCGCCGGCGGCCAGGACGTCTGGCACCTGCACACCCACGTGATCCCACGCCACACTGGCGACAGCCTGCACCGCTCGCGCTTCGGCCGGGCCGATGATGCCGAGCGCAGCCGCTACGCGGCGTTCCTGCGCGAACGCCTCGCATCGCTCGATCAGGCGGAAAGCCCGGCATAAACGCGGCCGGTAAGCCTGGCAATCCCTGCATTGGAAGGCGCCGAATTCCCGTTCTGATTCCGCACCTGCGAACTCCCATGCCTGAGCGGAGAGTTCAGCGTTGCACCGTGAACCGTACGGATTCCTTGGGCACGCGCAGCACGCCGTGGCGGTCGATCTCGCGCTGGACGAGATCGGTCATCGCCGTGGTGATCGCGGCGCGGTGGCTGTTGTCGGCGGGGCGGTCGGCGATCGAGTCGATCGGCCCCGTCGCGTAATAGTCCAGCACATCCTCCACGGTGGGAAAAAGGAAGGCGTCATCCCAGGTCTCGAGCCGGCTCTTTGGAAACACGGAGGCGACGAGCGGCTCGTCGAGCTCGGTGAACCGCAACGTGCTTCTGGGCCGCGGTGTGAACCTTGCCGCCCGAGCGGCCCAGCAGTGCAACTCGGATAGCACCGCCTGGTTGTCCGAGGCGTTGGTCGTGAGCACGGCTCGGCCGCCGGGCTGGAGCACGCGCCGGATTTCGCGCAGCGCCTGCAATGCGTCGGGCACGTGGAAGAGCACGTAGTTGGCGAGGACGCGATCCATAGCGCCGTCGGCGATGGGAAGTGATTGGAGATCACCGACGCCAAGGTCCAATGGAGACCCTGGGCGACCGGGCCGACGGGCCTCTCCCACCATCGCCGCCGAGCAGTCGATGCCGACGACCCGAGCGCCACGGCGCCACAGCTCGTCGAAACACGCCCCGTAGCCGCAACCCGCGTCAAGCACAAGGTCGCCGGTTCGCAGCGCCAAGCCGTCGACCACCCAGGCCACGAACGAATCGGACCGCTCGGAGAAGCGCCGGTGCGCCTCGATGCGCGTCGTCAGACGAGACGAGTCCGAATACTGCTCGCGCAGCCAGGCGGCGTCCGCCGCCGGCCGGGCGGTCATGGACTGGGAGCCGCCGGACTTGTAGCCGGCAGCGTCAATCGGCCGCGGTCACCCGGGAATCTCGGCCGTCGAGCGCGCCGGTTTCTGCGTCGACGCTCCATGGCGTTGGCGCCTCCCCACAAGCTCGAGCGCAGCGGCAGTTGATCGGTCGGCGGCCAACTCCGCCGAGTGCCCTTGCCGCGCGGTTTTGCAATTATGGCCGCAGCGCGGACGGAGGAGGCTGGCTATGGCTGAGAATTCGCGGGTCGTCGTGATCGGCGCCGGACACAACGGCCTCGTCGCCGCCGGCTATCTGGGGCGGGCCGGACTGGACGTTCAGGTCCTCGAGCGCCGGGACGTCGTGGGCGGCGCGGCGGTCACCGAGGAGTGGTTTCCCGGGTTCCACATCTCCACCTGCTCATACGTCTGTCACATCCTGCAGCAGAAGGTGATCGACGAGCTCGAGCTGCGCCAGCACGGCTTCCACGTCCATCCCATCGACCCATCGCGCGTCCATCCCTTCCCCAACGGCAAGGTGGTGACGTTCTGGCATGACGACGAGAAGACGGTCGATGAGATCCGCAAGGTCTCGCCGGAAGATGCCGACGCCTGGATGGATTGGGCCGACTTTTGGCACCGCGCCGTGGGCATCCTCAGCGACTACTACCTCCGCCGGCCTCCCTCGCTGGCCGAGCTGACGGAGAGGTTCCGCGCGGAAGGCGAAGAAGAGCTACTGGAAACGCTGCTGACCGTCCCGTTCAAGGACCTGATCGAGCAGTTCTTCGTCTCGGACGAGGTAAGGGCGGCGGTGAGCACCAGCACGTGGGACATGGGAGACATCGGCGCGCCGGGCAGCGCCTATATCACGGCGCTCTACCGGTTCAGCGCCTTCCGCGAGGACACGGAGAACTATGGCATCGTCCGCGGCGGCATGGGGGGCATCACGCAGTCGCTGGCCCGCTCCGCCGAGGCGTCCGGCGTGTCGATCAGGACCGGTGCCGAAGTGGACCGCATCCTGGTGGAGCGCGGGCGGGCGGTCGGCGTCCAGCTTGCCGATGGAGAGGTCATCGAGGCCGACATCGTGCTGTCGAACGCCGACCCCAAACGGACCTTCCTCAAGCTTCTCGACGAGTCCGACCTCGGCGCCGAGTTCGTCGCGGCGGTGAATGCGCTGAAGACGGACTCGGCCTCGGCCAAGTTCCTCTGCGCCCTGCGCGAGTTGCCCGACTTCTCGGGCCACCTGGGCGCCGACTACAACCCCGAGTACCTGGCGATGATGAGCCTCTGTCCCTCGGTCGAGAATGCTCAGCGGAGTTGGAACGACGCGCAGGCTGGCCGCCTGCCCGACACGCCGATCATCCAGGTCCAACTCCCGACCGTCTACGACCCCACGGTAGCCCCGGAGGGCGGGCACGTCCTGTCGATGTGGATCTTCTTCGTGCCGCCGCACATCCGGGATGGCTCCTGGGAGGAGATGCGCCGGCCGTTTGGCGAGTGGCTGATCGACGAGCTGACGAAGTACGCACCGAATTTCAGGGACTCGATCATCGACTGGACCCTGCTGACGCCGGAGGATATCGAGGAGCGCATCGGGCTGACCGACGGCAACATCCGGCACATCGACCTCATCCCGCAGCAGATGATGTCGCGCCGGCCGCTGCCCGGATGGTCGGACTACCGCACCCCGATCGAAGGGCTCTACCTCTGCGGCGCCGGCACGCATCCCGGCGGCGAGGTCACGGGCGCCCCGGGACACAACGCGGCGCACGCGGTGCTGGAACAACTCGGTCGTTAAGCGCGGGGAGCGCCGCGACCTGGTATGAGTCGCGGCGCTCCGGTTCGCCGGCGGTCAGCGGGTGTCTAGCCTCGGGGAGGAGAGGTGTCCACCCGCTGCCCGCCGTCGGCGGCCACGGCCGCGTGCGACAGGCCGGCGTCATTGCCGGCGCCGTCGTGAATGCCGCCGCCGTTCAGCCGCAGGCTGTTGGCACCGATGCCAATGCCGTCGGTGTCCGCGTCGCCTTCCGCCACCGTGTAGTGGAAGACCGCGACTTCACCGGAGCCTTGGCCAGACGCCAGCGACGCCTGCCGAGCCACGCCGCCAATGTCCAGTTCGACCTGCGGAGCGCCGTTGATCCGCACGGCCTCGCTGAACGTCACGGCAACTTCGACGACTTCGCCGGCTCGGTACGCCGTCCCATCCGCGGGGCGGGACTGAATCCCCACCGAAGCAATGGCTGGAACGGTCGTATCGATCCTCTGGTCGGCCAGGGGGCCGGTGCCCACGTAGTAAGGAAAGGCCTCTACGTCCGTTCCCCGAGCCGTGATCGTGCCGTCGCCGCCAAATCCGGAGTCCGGGACGCCCAGGGCGACGCTGATCCCGTCAAAGTCCGTGTCGCCGGGGCGGACCGTGTATTCGAACACGAGCGTGTCGGTGCCCGAGCCGCGGGTATAGGCGGCGTCGCGCCATCCGTCCGTCCCGTTGCCGATGTAGAAGCCCATCGTGACCTCGCCATCCACTTCCACATCGATGTCGAAGTTCATCGAAAACTGGATGATCTGATTGGCGCGATAGGCGTCCTGCCCGTCGGGCGGCGTCGAGGTCACCCGGACACTCTTCGCGTAGGGGCGGCCGTCGACCTTGTGGTCGGGCGATGAGGCCAATCCGCCATGGACAAGGTGAGCCGGAACGTCAGTTCCCTTGGCCCGGATCGTGCCGCTGAAGCCGTGGGTGGGGGAGCGATCGTCGTCCACGTCCGCAGAGCCCACGCTGACCCCATCGGTGTCGCGGTCCGCAGGCTGCACCTGATAGCGGAACGTCAGGCGGTCAGTGCCCGAGCCGCTGTGGTACCGCGCTCCGCGCCAGGTGTTGCCGCCGTCGCCCAGGAACAGGCTGATCAGGGGGCTGCCGTCCACCTCGACCGGACTGTCGAAAGAGACCGTCACGTCGATGCTCTCGCCGGCGCGGTAGGTGTCCCAGTCGTTCGGCTTGTTGGTCCAGCCGTTCGGCAGCCGGTCACCCTCGACTGGCTTCGAGGAGATCTCGACATCGGTGATCTCGGGGGAATCGTCGTCGATGATCGTGATCACGCAGCCGTGCCAGATGCCGCCGCTCCAATAGCCGATGGAGAAGGTCTCGTCCCGCTCGGGCTTGTCGTCCTCCTTGGTGGTCACGGGCACCCACAGCGTGTCGCTGTCGCCATCGCTGGTCATCCATACGCCGTCGAACCAGGCGTAGTCGTCGCGGTCCGCGGTGAAATCCCCGCTGTAGGTGAAAACCATGACGGTGATATAGACGTGGTTCTTCCACCGAACCTGCATCTGCCCGGCATTGCCCTCGAGAATCGGGTCCGGGCACACCACATACATGCCGGTGTGACGGGCGTGGGCTGGACGAACCCCAGCGGGCCAAGGGGCCAGGCTAGCCACCAGAGCGAGAAGGGCGGCCACTGCCATGCACCGCACGGACAGGCCGCACAGCCGACGCCGAATCTTGCGCCCTTGCCGGCGCATTCGCTCGTTCATCGTCCACCACCATTGGGGGTGACTTACATCTAATATCTACAGCAGTTGTACTCATAGTAATTGTGAGTATTCGTGCGGCAATCTATTAACTTAAGTTAATCGCCTTGTGAACATGTGTACAAGCTCAAGATCTGGTTTGATCCGGAATTGGTCGAGCCAAGTGCGATCGACTCCCGGCCTTGCCTTTGACTAGTCGGACATTGACGACTCACCTGCACACCCGCGGGCGGTCTCGGGCGTCGTGGGGCGGAGCCGTTGGTCGATCGCGACACCCCACACTTCAACGCCGACCGCGGCTATGCCGCTTGCGTATCCCCGCGGGCCACAAGCGTGCTCAGAGAATCTGCTACAGCTTCAGGCCGGCCGGGCCTGGACTCCGGCTTCCGCCTAAGTGACGAGGGGTTTCGCCAAGCCCGATTTGCGGTTGCAGGCGGACAGATCGCCGGCGCGCAGGTGGAAAGCAAGCGGGCCGCAAAGCGGCCCGGGAGGTCGGGGCGAGAGGATTTGAACCTCCGACCTCATCGTCCCGAACGATGCGCGCTACCTGGCTGCGCCACGCCCCGATGTCGCCAGTATAGGCGAGCGCCGACGCCGGCCGTTTAGACGAGCCGTCCGGCGGGATCGAGAGCCTCCCGCAATGGACGCCACGAGTCCGAGTGTGGGGGCGGCTCCGCAGGCGGCCGGTCGATTCCTGCCCAACCGCCCTTACTCTGAATCGCGGACGCGACGGCCTCCGCCGCGGTGCGGTCTGGACACCCGATCAGGGCACGGGAGCCGTCGACGCTGACGACGCGAGGCAACCCGGGGGCCTGCAATTCCCACTCGCGCTCGCCCCATCCGGCCGGAAGCTCCTCGGCCCGGACTTCCAAGGGCGACGCAACCACCTGGCTCAGTTCCACGCGCGCGAAGGCGCCGATTGAATCCCCCGGCACGCCATGGCGCAGGCGCAGCGTCACCTCGGCCAGCGCGCCGAGGCGTCCGCCTGAGCCCCACATGGTGTGTGTGAGGCCATATCCGGCGGAAAACTTGACCGTGGCGCCCCCGACATGAACCGTCTCGCCCGACGCCAGCACCACCGTGGCGCCCAGAATCCAGCGTCGCGCCGGCGCGTCATCCGCGCGCACCGCCGATCCGCGTCCGGACGCGATCAGCCCGCCCACGGTGCCGCCGGGCTCCAGCCGCTCCACCGGCCACACCAGCCCGTGCTCGCCGAGGCGCCGCCGCAAGTCGGCAAGCGTCACCCCGGCCTGAACGCGTGCGATCAGGTCGAGCGGCTCGATCCGGAGCCCGGACAGCGTGGCGGTCGACATCAACAGCGCGCTGGGCGGCGGAGCGGGCGTGCGTGAAGCCAGGCTCTGCGTGCCGACAATGCGTACGCCGCGGACCTCGGCCAGCGCGGCGCTCAGCGCGGCTATGGTGGGCGGCGTCAGGTCGGCCGGCGGATGGCGCATGCGAGCAAAGGGTAGCGCGGGGGCGGTCCACGGCCCAGAATCGGCCATGAGCACCGGACGGCAATTCACACGGCGATTGGCCCGCGTTCCTTGAGACGGCGGATTCAACGGGCCGCGGCCACGGCCACCGCGCGCGCGGCGGCTGCCGTGTCCCGCCTGACGCGCCGCGGCGGGGGAACCGCGATCAGCGGGCTCGTGGCCCAGGCCCTTTGGCCGCACTACGTGCCCGATGCCCTCAATAGCCTGTCGCGCCTGGTGCTCGTCAGCGGCACCAACGGCAAGACCACGACCACGGCGCTGATCGCGGCGTCGCTGCGTGCGGCGGGTCACGAAGTCTGGACCAATTCCACGGGGTCGAATCTGGAACGCGGTCTCGCCGCGGCGCTGGCGCAGCGGGCCGCGTGGCACGGCGGGCAACGTCGTGAACGGTCGGCGGTTGGCGTATTCGAGGTGGACGAATGGGCGCTCGCATCCCTGCTGCCGCGCCTGTCGCCGACCCTGGTGGTGCTGCTGAATCTGTTTCGGGATCAGCTTGACCGCTATGGCGAGATCGACACGACCGCCGGCGCCTGGCGCGAGGTCATCGCCGGGCTGCCCGACTCCGCAACGGTCCTCGCCAACGCCGACGATCCGCTCGTCACGTCGGTGGCCGAGGTTCACCCCGGCCGCGTCGATTGGTTTGGCAGCGACCGACTTGGCGCGGCGGCGGAACTCGACCCCTGGGCCGATGTGCGCGGCTGTCCAACGTGCGGTGCGCCGCTGGTCTACGACGCCGTCGCCTTTGCCCACCTGGGCCGCTGGCGCTGTCCGACGGGCGACCTGGTGCGCCCCGCGCCCGACGTGGCCATCGTGGCCGCCCAACCCCGCGGAGTCGACGGGTTGGATCTGACGCTAACCGCCGATGACCCAGAATCTGAAGTGGAGGTGCCGCTGCCGGGCCTCTACAGCGCCTACAACGTCGCCGCCGCCGTCGCCGCCGCACGGGCCCTGGGCATCGGACCGGCGGAGGCGCTGGACGCGGTCGCCCAAACCGGTCCGGCCTTTGGCCGCGCGGAGGTGATCCCGACGCCGCATGGAGAGATCGTGCTGCTGCTCACCAAGAATCCCACCAGCGCCAATCAGGTGCTGGACCTGCTGGCCGCCGAGCTGGTGCCGCTGGATACGCTGATCTTGCTGAACGACGGCGTCGCCGACGGAGAGGATGTCTCGTGGATTTGGGACGTGGAGTTCGAGCGCATGCGTCCGCGACGACTCACATTGGGCGGTCGTCGGGCCCATGATTTGGCGCTGCGCCTCAAGTACGCCGGGGTCCAGCCCGCGCACGGAAGCGTTGCAGTCGAGCCGGGCATCGCCGAACCGCTGGATCGGGCGCTGAGCCGCGCCGACGGTCGGCTGGCGGTCGTCGCCACTTACACGGCGATGCTGGATGTGCGCGCCGTGTGCGTCTCGCGGGGCTGGACGACGCCCTATTGGAGCGACGCATGACCGCCGACGGACCCACGCTGCGGCTGGCGTACCTCTACCCGGACCTGATGAACCTCTACGCGGACCGGGGCAACGTGACCTGCCTGGACCGGCGCTGCGCCTGGCGCGGCATCGAGCTGCGGGTCGCCACGGTTGCCTGGGGTGACGCGCTGCACGAGCCGCAAGACATCTACGTGATCGGCGGCGGGCAGGACCGCCAGCAGCGGGCCGCCAGCGAGGGCCTGACGCGGAAGCATGCCGACCGCATCGGACGCGACATCGCCGACGGCGCGGCCATGCTGGCCGTGTGCGGCGGCTATCAGCTGATGGGCCGGTCCTACCGGGACGCGGACGGCACGGTGATGCACGGGCTCGGCATCTTCGACATGGAAACCGTTCACCCCGGGCCCGAGGTGGCGCGTTGCATCGGGAACATCGCTTGCCGTTGGGAAGGTGCGCACCTGATCGGATTCGAGAATCACGGAGGGCGCACCTATCTGGGCGCCGGCGCGCGACCGCTGGCCGCGGTCGTGAAAGGGTTTGGCAACAACGGCGAGGACCGCGGCGAAGGGGCGGTGGCGGGCGCCGCCATCGGCACGTATTTGCACGGGTCGCTGTTGCCCAAGAATCCGCACCTGGCCGACCACCTGCTGACCATGGCGCTGCGGCGAGTGGCCCCGGAGTACGCCCTGCCGCCGCTCGATGACGACGTCGAGTGGCGGGCCCATCGGGCCGCGCTGCGAATTGCGGGGGTGTCGGAGCGTCGCTAGCCGGTTGTTGAGGCCGTGCCCACCTCACCCGTCGCTGACTGAATCGTCCGCGCCACGATTCCTGGTGCGTCGAGTTGGACGGAGTGCCCGGCGCCGGCAACCACCCGCAGGCGCCCGTTGGGCACGCGCGCCGCGACCTCGCGGCCCAGCTCAACGGAAAGCGTGCGATCGCCGGCGCCCCAGAGCACCAGCACGGGCGCGCGCACGTCGGCCAGCTGCTCGCGAAGATCGTCGACCGGTGGCTGGATGTAGCCGTCGTGGACACCTTCCAGAAAGCCGGGCGTTTGGGTCTGACGGAACAGGTCGTCGACGCGCCCGCGCGGCAACCGGTGGGGGCGGGACATCTGCTGCCGCTGGCGCCACGCGAGCCAGGTTCGGCTGAACATGCTGCGCTCGAAGAGCCACACCACCAGGGGCCATGTCCACGCGTCGCGCGCCGGGTAGGGGTCCGGCTCGCGGGCGAAGGGCGCGATGAGGACCAGGTTCTTTACCCGCGCCGGATGCCGGCTGGCGAAGGCCAGCGCCGTCTGCCCGCCCATGGAGGCGCCAACCAACGTCACCGCGTCGAGTTGCAAGGCGTCCAGCAGGGCGCGCAGCCACTCGGCGCGTCCCCACACGCCGGCGGGCACCGTGGCGCCCTTAGCCGAGCGACCGAACCCCGGCAGGTCCACCGCGACGCATCGAAAGGCTTGCCTGAGTCGGTCGACAACCGGGTCCCACACGCCGGACGTGCTCAGGAAGCCGTGCAGAAACACTACCGGCGGGCCGTCGCCCGTCATCCGCACGTGGTAGGCGGCGCCGTCCACCTCGATGAAGCCAGCCTCATCCGTCGCGGGGCCTACCGGCGTGGGTTCGAGGGGCGGTCGCAAGCGTCGCCACGCGGCAAGCAGCACTGCCGCAACCGCCAGCGCCGTCGCAAGCACCGCGTGGCGCATGTGGAGTCCGGGGCAACCTCGCCAAAGCACGCTAGCACCTCGCACCGGCCCGCCGCCGTGCGGCGCTCCCATTGGCGCCGCCTACACTGGCGCGGAGTGCATTGGCCGTGATCGCCACCCAGTCACGGTCCCGAGGGTCATGCGTGACACCGCCTCCACATGACGATGCCGCCGCCGTGCGTGACGCGCCCGACGGGCGTCGCTCGCGCCGGTGGTGGTTGCGACGGAGCTTCG
Organism: Chloroflexota bacterium; assembly: GCA_022821905.1. GTDB lineage: Bacteria > Chloroflexota > UBA11872 > UBA11872 > UBA11872 > JAJECS01. Next base: position 85,588 of record JAJECS010000015.1, read on the forward strand.
TGCCGCCGCTGGTGGCGGCGCTTGGCGCGGTCGGCATCGGCGCCGCCTGGCGACTGGCCTGGACGCCGGCGGCGACACGCTTCGGCGGCACGATTCGCGTGGGGCGGCCCGACGACTACCAGGTTGGCGAGTCACGCCATTGGGCGGACGGCCAGTTCCACCTGGTGCGAGTTCCCGACGGATTCTTGGCGCTCTACGAGCGCTGTCCCCACCTGGGCTGCCCGATTCCGCCCCCGCGGGATGGCGTGTTCGAGTGCCGGTGCCACTTCTCGCGCTTCGCCCTCAGCGGCGAGCGGCTGACGGGACCCGCCGAGCGCCCGATGGACGTCTTTCCGGTCGGCCTCAGCGGCGAGTCGCTGGTCGTGCGCACCGGCCTTGCGGCCGTTCGGCAGCGCGACGCCTACGACCCCGGCCAGGCGCTCAAACCGTAGCTCCGTGGCATGATGCGCGGCGAGCCGCCCGGACCACCGTGTGAGGAGCGTTCACCCTCATGAGACACCACTCTTACGACCCCGCGTGCGATGTGTGCCACGCCAACGCCGGAGAGGCCCCGAGCCCCGGCGGCGTGATCTTCGAGAACGATCTCTGGTTCGTGCGCCACACGCCTCCACCCGCGCCGCTGGCGGGCTGGATGATGCTGCATCCCCAGCGTCACGTGCAGGGGCCGGCGCACTTCACCGACGAGGAGACCGAAAACTTCGGCCCGGTGCTGCGACATCTCACGCGCACGCTCGAGCAGGTGACCGGTGCGCTGCGGATCTACGTCGTCGCGTTCGGCGAAAGCGTGCCGCACATGCACGCCCACCTGGCGCCCCGCTATGCCCAGATGCCGAACGACGCCGTGGCCTGGAGCCTCAGCGACACGTTTCGGCAGGTCGCCGGCGGCGAGCTGCCCGGAGCCGACCAGGCCGACGTGGACCGCGTCATCACCGACTACCGCGCGGCGCTGGAGGCCAATCCGCCGCCGCGATAGGAGCTGCGACCGAACCCGTCGGCCCGAGTTGACATAAATCTCGCACGCCGCATTCGGTCCCCCAAGTCGTCATTCCCGCGAAGGCGGGAATCTACCGGCCCTCGGTAAGTTGCGCCATGAGCTGATGCCCGCGTGCGGGACCTTTTCTCCTAGAACCACGACGCCGCCACGAACCGTGCGGCGGTGACGACGCCTCTCGCCGGAATGCCCGACTGCCGCAGCGCCTGGTCAAGGTGCATGATGAGCGAACTCTGAGGGGCATCCAGCGCTGCGTGGAACTCTGCCAGCGGGTCCGCGTCCTCTTCCAGGACCAGCGCCAGCGTGACCGGCGCGCGTCCGCCGTAGATGCCCAGCGCGGCCCGCGCATGTGGCACCAAACGACCCATATCTCCGGGAGCCCCCGCGATGAGCACTCCGTCCCGCGGCGGCGCGCCTTCCGGCAGCACCATCAGTGGATTCACGGACGCCGCGTGCACGGAGGCCGGATTCAGGCGCGCCAGCATGCGTTCCACGGACGCGCGTCCCGCGCCGCGCATGTCGCCGATCACCGCCAGCCCGTCACCCGCGCCCGGAATCAGCCAGAAGCGCGACTCCTCCGAGCCGTAGCGCGTTTCTGAAGCGGCCCGGTGGAACGGCGGGCGCGCGGCCTTGATGTCATCCACGATCACAACGACTTCCTGCCGGATGCGCTCGACGTCCGCAGCAGGGAGCTCCGAGCGGGCGCTCACCAATTCCGGGATATCCGCGATGTGATAGGCACCGTCGGGGTACGCCTCGACGTCCACGATCAGGTCGCGCCACGTCACGATGTCGTCGCTCACGTCCACCGGTCGTATGACGTTCACGTACCAGTGCAGCCCCGGCGTCGGCAACTCCATCACCTGGCGCCACGCACCGTGCCGGTAGCGATCCAGGCTGTCGTCCCGGCCGGTCCAGGCGGAGCCGTCGGCCATGCGGAAGGCCGTGCCGGCGGGAACCGCGATCGTGAATCCCTCGGCCGTCACCCCGTGCACCCGCGCCCGGCACTCCCACTGGGGAGACTCACTGTTCCACGGCAGCTTGCGGACGGTGATCCGTTGGCCCGACTCCAGCGTGTCCCGGACGCCCGACGCGGCGATGGCGACCTCCTGCCGTCAGCGATCCGCCAAGTGTTCGGCAGGCAGTCTATGCGCCCCGTCCGCGGCGGTCCTTTGGCGTGCTGTCAGGATGACCGGTTCGGTCCAGGCGTCGAATGGTGTCCGCGTAGACGTCGCGGCGCTCATGAGCGCGTCGCCGGCCGATGGCGATCACCGTAACGGTCCGGCGCTCCCCGTCCACCGCGAAGATGATCCGCAACTGGCCGGCGCGGACGCTGCGCAGACCGGCCAGAGCGCCGCGCAGTGTGGGGTGCCGGGTGGGCTGGATGGCCAGAGTGGCCATCTTGGCGCGAGCACGGGACCTGTTCGCGGCGTCGAGCGCCGGGAGGTCCTGACGCTGCACGTTCTCCGTGACGTAGACCGAGTACTCGCGGCTTGACGTCACCCCGCGTCGCCAAGGTCGTCGAGCGCGATGACGCGTCCGTCACGCAGCGCACCAAGGCCCGCCTCGACGGACGCGAGCAGCCGCGGGTCACTCAGAATCTCCAGCGTTTCAATTTCGCTGGACAGATCGGCGATCCGGGCGCGGAGCGCCTCGGCCTCGCCGGCCATGGCGGCAAGGTCCGCGCGCTTCACGATGACCAGGTCGGCTTGGTCGCCCTGCATGATCGTGACCGGGACGCCATTGCGAACTCGGGTCAGCATTGCCGGAAGTTCCTTGCGGAGATTGGTGACGCTCACAATGTCGTCGGAGAACGAATGGTGCACGGTGCTGCTCGTCTTTGCGTGGTGATACTGGAATACGCTAACTATAGCATACGTTTATCAATACGTGATTTCGTACTGTTAGTTGTACGCTCGCTATTCCTCGACCGGCAATGTGCGATGGAACGCCCCCAGCGCACCGGATTCAAGGCGGGCGCCTGCCCGTGGCGTTCGGTGACTCTAGGTTCGTGAAACACCACGGCGCTGCGCGACAATGGCCGTCAACGACACCCGAGAGACACCCATGCAGGAAATCGCCCGCATCCACATCGACGCCTCGCCCGACGCCGTATTCGAGCTCCTGGCCGACACGGATCGCCGCGGCGAGTGGCAGGAAGGCGTCGAGACCTTCGATTACGCGTCCGAGTTCGACCCCGACAACGCCGTGGGCGCGACCTTCACCCAGCGCATCCGCGAAGGCTTCCGCGTCACCGAGTACCAGGGCGAGATCACGACCTACGACCCGGGCGCGTGCTGGGGCTCGCGCACGGTCGGCGGCTCATACGCCATGGTCGTGGAGTACCGTCTCACGCCGGTGGAGGGCGGCACGGCGGTGATGACGGTCGTGGACGTGGGGTCGAACTCGTGGTTCGTGCGCCTCCTGGGATTCCTGTTCGGCTGGCTCACGCGCTCGCTGGGCCGCAAGCACCTGCGCGCGCTCAAGGAGATGGTCGAGGCCGCCTGATCCGCACGCGATGCCGCGCATTCGCCTGATCCACTGGAACGCCGATGAGGCCGCGGAGCGGGCGGCGCGGCTGACAAATCGCGGGCTGCGGGTCGATCACGCGCTGCTGGATCCGCCTGGGCTGCGGGCGCTGCGCGCCGATCCGCCGGATGCCGTCGTCATCGATCTGAGCCGTCTGCCGTCGCACGGACGCGACCTGGGCGTGGCGCTGCGACAGACCAGGGCTACGCGGCGCATTCCGCTGGTGTTCGTGGGCGGAGCTCCGGCCAAGGTCGCCCGCGTGCGCGAGCTGCTGCCGGACGCCGTCTACGCCGACTGGTCCGGGATTCACGAGGCGCTGGCGCATGGCCTGGCGCATCCGCCGACGGAGCCGGTGATCCCCGCCTCGAGCATGGCCGGATACTCCGGCACGCCGCTGCCGCGCAAGCTCGGCATCAAGCCCGGCTACGCCGTGGCGCTGGTGGGCGCGCCCGGTGACTTCGAGCGCACGCTGGGCGAGCTGCCGCCCGACGTGATCGTGCGCCGCCGCGCGCAGGGCCGCTGCGACCTGATCGTCTGGTTCGTCGGCTCGCGGCGCGATCTCGGGCGGCGAGTGGCGCGCTACGGGGCCAAGGCGGGCGCGGGCGGGCTGTGGATCTGCTGGCCCAAGAAGGCCTCCGGCGTGGTGTCCGACCTGTCGGATCGCGTGGTGCGCGAAACCGGGCTGGCCCACGGCTTGGTGGACTACAAGATCGCGTCCATTGACCCAACCTGGTCGGGCCTGCGCTTCACCCGTCGCACGGCCGGCTGACGCCGGCGCGAATGCCGCGGCTACGCGGGCCGCGGCCAGGGATGCGCGGCGATGGCCGCCTCGTCGAGGTCCGTGCCCCAGCCCGGCGCGGTGGGAATGTGCATGTGGCCGTCGTCAATCTCGGGCAGCGCGGTCACGATGTCGTCGCGCCAGGGCGCCGAGTCCACGTCGGTCTCCATCATCGCCAGGTTGGTGACGCACGCGCTCCACTGCGCCGCGATGAAGGTCGCCAGGTGGCTGTAGTAGTTGTGCGGGGCAACGTTGATCTCGTAGGTCGCGGCGAGCGTGGCGATCTCCACCGACTGGGCCAGGCCGTTCCACGGCACGTCGATCACCGCCACGTCCACCGCGTGTCCTTTTAGGAACGGCAGGAAGTCGCGCACGGTGTTGAGGCTTTCGAGTGAGGCCAGCGGCATGGGCGCGGCGTCGCGGATGTCTCGGAGCGCGGCCGGGTCGTACATGTCAATCTCGATCCAGCGCAGGTCGAACGGCTCCAGCGCCCGCACGAGGGTGATGCAGGCCTCCGGGCGAAAGCGGAAGTTCAGATCGAGGCATATGTCGACGCGCGGCCCCACGGCTTCGCGCAGCGTGCCGATGAGGCGCACCGCCGTGTCAAGCGTCTCGTGGTCGAGGTTGGCGTCCCCGACCGTCCAGAAGTTCGTCGGCGCGCCCGGTGCGAAGATGTTGGTCTTGAGTGCCGTGTAGCCGCGTCGCACGGCCTCGCGGCCCAGCTCGGCGACATCGTCCCAGGTCCGCAGCGGCGGGGTGCCGAGAACCTCCGGGTTGCGCGCGCGGTAGCTGCCGAAGTGCGACCAATAGAGCCGCACCCGGTCGCGCGTGGGACCGCCGAGCAGCCGGTGCACCGGCACGCCAAGCGCCTTGCCCTGGATGTCCCACAGCGCCAGCTCGATGCCAGCGATGCACTTGGGCATCAGTCCGCCCACGTTCGCCTGCGTGTGGCGGTTGAGGTCGCGCAGGATGGCGCGAATGCCGCTCGGGTCGCGTCCCACCACCAACGGGGCCAGGTCACGGACGCCGCCGGCCAGCGCGTGCGATGCGCGCCAATCGGTGCACTCGCCGTAGCCGATGAAGCCGGCGTCAGTCGTGACCTTGACGAAGGTCCAGGCCGTCCAGCCCGCGTCGCATTGCAGCGGCTCGACCGCCGTGACCTTCATCGAAGGGCCGGGCCGACGACAGGGCGTGTGAACGGCTTCACGGCTACCACTCCATCCCGTGCTCGCGCAGGCTCACGAAGTTGGGTGGATTGGTCGGGCCGCGGGCGATCACGACGTGGTCCAGCACCTCGACGCCGAGGAGCTTGCCGGCCTCGGCGGCCGTGCGCGTGAGCTTGGCGTCGTCGTTGGACGGCGACGGATCGCCCGACGGATGGTTGTGGGCCAGGATCACCGCGGGGCATTCCCGCCGCACGGCATCGCGAAAGACGTCCGCCATGCTGGCGCCCACGGTGTTGACCCGGCCCTCGGCAATTTTCGACACGTCGATCACGCGATGGCGGCCATCGAGCAACACCACTTGAAAGGTCTCGCGTGGCAAGGCAGCCATGCGGGGCGCCAAGAATTGAGCGGCGTCGGCCGGACTGCGGATTTCGGGGCGCGAATCCACCGGCTCGAGCTGCAGGCGGCGCCCGAGCTCCAGCGCCGCCTTGATCTGCACCGCCTTGGCGCGCCCGACGCCGTGGTGGGCGCAAAGCTCGGCCACGCTCGCCGCCTCCAGTCCCGCCAGGCCGCGCCCGGACAGCAGCGATTGGGCTAGCTCGACGGCGCTGCCGCGGCCGGACCCAACCCGCAGGATGATCGCCAGCAGCTCGGCTTCGCTCAGCGCCTCCGCGCCGTCTTCGGCCAGTCGCTCCCGCGGGCGGCTCGACGCCGCCATGTCGCGAATGCGGACGCTGTAGCCCGGTCGCTGGTCGTCGGGCGCGGCGGCCATCGGGCGAATCAGCCCGCCGCGGTGTTGTGGCCGGCGTCGCTCTCGTCGGCCGCCAGCGCGCGGTATTCGGCCGCCCGCTCGATGATCAGGTGCTGGATTTCCTGCTCGCTGACCTCGCGCATCGGCCGCGCCGGGACGCCGACCAACAGGGATCGCTCGGGGAACTCCTTGTTCTCGGGCACCAGGGCCGCCGCGCCGACGACCGAGTGACGGCGCACGTGCGCCCCGCTAAGCACGGTCGACTGGATGCCGATGAGGCTCTCGTCCTCGATGGTGCAGGCGTGCAGCACGGCCATGTGGCCCACGGTCACGTCGGCGCCGATGCGCAGCGCGACGCCGGGGTCGACGTGCAGCACGCAGCCGTCTTGGATATTCGTGCCCGCGCCGATGATGACCGGCGCGATGTCGGCGCGGATCACCGTGTTGTACCAGACGCTGGCGCCGTCCCCGAGGCGCACGTCGCCTATGAGTTTGGCCCCCGGCGCCACGAAGGCGCCGCGGCCGATGGTGGGCGCGCGCCCATTGATCGACAGCAGACTCGGGGCGGCACCATCCGTTGGGGACGGGTCCATGTCCCGCAGCAGGACCTCTTCCTGCAGGGCGCGCAGGTAGGCGTCGTCGAGCGTTTCGCGAGGCCGCAGGATCAGATAGAGCACCGCGCCGATCGGTCCGAGCAGCAGCACCATCAAGGTGGCGAACATGCGGACGTAGAGATCCTGGGTGCGCCGCCCGATGTCGTAGTGCGCCCAGATGGCGCCGGCCACCCAGGCCGCCGCCGCGAAGGCGGCCGCCAGCGCCAGCACCACGGTGATCCCGCGGCCGAGCGGCTCCACGCTAAGTTGCCCTGGTCCGGAGAGGCATACCGGATTGTAGGCGCGTCGCGCTCATGCGGCCGGCGCGCGAAGGTCGTGCAACACGTCCCGCACGATGTGAGGGTCCACGTGATGCCCCGGGCTGGCCGCGCCGATGCGCTCGGCCAGCACCCACTGGATGCGCCCGCCCCGCACCTTCTTGTCCCGCTGCATCGCCTGCACCAGGTCGTCGGGCGCAGCGTTGGCGAAAGTCTGCGGCAGGCCGACGCGCCGGAGCAGCGCGTGTTGCCGGTCGGCGGCGGCTCGCGCCAGCGTGCCTGCACGGACGCTGATAGCCGCCGCGCCGCGCATGCCGATGGCCACCGCCTCGCCGTGCCGGTAGGCGCCGTAGCCGCAGACGGTCTCCAGCGCGTGGGCGATGGTGTGCCCGTAGTTGAGCACTGCCCGGGCGCCGCGGTCGTGGGGGTCCTCGTCGACGATTCGCGCCTTCCAGCGCACACAGCGCGTGACCAGATCCTCGAGCAAGGCCGGGTCGTCGAGCGCGTCGGCTTGCCGCTCGATCAGCTCGAACATGGCGGCGTCGAAGATCACGGCGGTCTTGATCACCTCGGCGTAGTCCGCCACCAGCTGCGCCCGTGGGAGCGTGGCCAGCAGATCCGGATCGATCACGCTCCGCCGCGCCGGGTAGAAGGCGCCGACGAGGTTTTTGCCCGCGGCCAGGTCGACGGCCACCTTGCCGCCGACGCTGCTGTCGATCTGCGCCAGCAGCGTGGTCGGCACCTGGATCAAGGGCACCCCTCGCAGGTAGGCGGCGGCCACGAATCCGGCCAGGTCGCCTACCACGCCGCCGCCCAGGGCGATGATCGGGTCGCCGCGCTCGGCGCCCTGCTCCGCCAGCCAGTCCCAGAGGTCGTTGGCGGCGGCGACCGATTTGCTGGCTTCTCCGGGAGGAACGGCGCGCGACCCGATCGCGACGCCGGCCTGCGTCAGATCCTTGAGGATGCGCCGCCCGTGCAGCTGCATCACGGTGGTATCGGCGATCACCCACGCGCGGGGCGGCAGGCCCTCGTGATCCAGCACCCGCGCCAAATGCCGGCTGGCGCCGCGATCGATCCAGATGTGATCCATGGTGTCCATCAGGCGGGTCGGCAGCCCATGGCGGCGCGCACCTCGACAGCCAGCGCCTCGGCCACGTCGGCCACCGAGCGTTGGTCGGTGGCGATGTGCAGGTGGGCCTGGCGGTAGGCGGCTTCGCGCGCCGCGATCAGGTCGGCGAGGCGGCGGCGCGGATCGTCGCCGAGCATGGGCCGCGGCTCAGCCGCGAGTCCGGCCTCCAGCCGGGCGGCGGCGACGTCTGGGCTGACCTGGAGCCACGCGACCAGTCCGCGCGCCAGCAATCGTTCGCGGGTCGGCGCGTCGGCCATGGCGCCGCCGCCGAGCGCCCCGACCGCGCACGGTTGCGCAGTCAATTCATCCGCCACGGCGCGCTCCAGGGCGCGAAATGCCGGCTCGCCGTCCTCGTCGAAGATCTGCGGGATCGACCTGCCGTCGCGCGCCGCAATCTCGCTGTCGCTGTCCCAGGCCGTCCAACCCAGCCGGGTTGCCGCGGCCGTGGCGACCGACGACTTGCCGGCGCCGCTCATGCCCACGAGGAACAGCCGGTCGACGGGGCGGCGGTCGCTCACGTGGCCGCGGGAGCTGCCCGCGAAGCCGCCCGCTGCGCGCGCACCGCGGCCGCGATGTCCTCCATGTTGTCGCCGCCGAACTTTTCGAGCAGCGCGTCGGCCAGCACCAGCGCCACCATGGCCTCGCCGATCACGCCCGCCGCCGGCACCACGCACACGTCCGAACGCTCGAAGTGCGCCTGGGTGCGCTGCAGCGTCTTGACGTCGACAGTTTGCAGCGGCGTGCGCATGGTCGAGATGGGCTTCAGGGCCCCGCGCACGATCAGCGGCTGCCCGTTGGTCATGCCGCCTTCGGTGCCCCCGGCGCGATTGCTCAGGCGCGTCCAGCCGCGCGCCTGCGTGCGGTCGATCTCATCGTGCACGTCGTGGCCCCGACGCGCGGTGTTGTCGAAGGCGCTGCCAATCTCCACACCCTTGACGGCGTTGATGCTCAGGATGGCCTGCGCCAGGCGACCGTCGAGCTTGCGGTCCCAGTGCACGTGGCTGCCAAGGCCGATGGGCAAGCCCCAGGCGACGACCTCGAACACGCCGCCGAGGGTCGAGCCGGCCTCACGGGCGGCGTCGATCGCCTCGATCATGTCATCGGCGCGCTCCGGCGTGACGGCGCGCACGGGCGAGGCTTCGACGGCGTCCCAGGGCCAGGTTTCCGGTTGCAACGGGTCGAGATCGGGTGTGTCGTCGACCGGACCGACGCGCGCCGCCCGGCTGCGGATCTCGATGCCGGCGGCCTCCAGCAGCCGCCGCGCCACCGCGCCCGCGGCCACCCGCGAAGTGGTCTCGCGCGCGCTGGAGCGCTCCAGAATATTGCGCAGGTCGTCGGTGCCGTATTTGACCATGCCCGCCAGGTCCGCGTGACCGGGCCGGGGCTTGGTGACCGGCGGAATCTCCCCGTCGATCGGCTCCACCGCCATCTTTTCTCGCCAGTTGGCCCAGTCGCGGTTCTCGAGGAGCAGCGCCACCGGACTGCCCAGCGTGCGGCCGTGCCGCACGCCGCTCCGAATCGTGACCTGGTCGCGCTCGATCTGCATGCGCCCGCCGCGACCGTAGCCGCCCTGTCGGCGCGCCAGATCGGGATTGATGTCGTCCGCGGTGAGGGCAAGGCCGAACGGCAGTCCCTCGACGATGACGGTCAGTCCAGGGCCGTGCGACTCGCCGGCGGTGAGAAAACGAAGGCGTCCCATGGTGCTAGGCCCCCGGCGCGGCCAGCGCGTTCCGGGCGGCCTCCATCATAGTGCCCACGGGTGCCGGTCGACCCAGCCACCGCTCGAGGCTGGCGGCGCCCTGCAGGACCAGCATCTCCAAGCCGCCCAGCACGCGACAGCCGATGGACCGTGCCTGCGCCAGCAGGGGCGTCTCCGCGGGGCGGTAGACGATGTCGCAGACGAACAGGCTGTCGTGCAGCCACGAACGCGGCAGCGGAGCCGCCAACGGATCCGGGCCGCCCGCCATGCCGAGGCTCGTGGCGTTCACGAGCAACGCGGCCGCGCGAAGCTCGCCGTGCAGCGCCGGGTCGTCGAGGCCGCAGCTGGTGACGGCGATCGGCTGACCGGCGAGGGCCGCCGCCAGCGCGTCGGCGCGTTCGCGTCGCCGGTTGGCCAGCGTGAGATGTTCGACCCCGAGGTCCGCGAGCGCCCAGGCCACGGCGCGGCCCGCCCCGCCCGCGCCCACCAGCACGGCGCGCCTGCCGGACGGGTCGAAGTGACCGTGCTCGGTCAGCGCGCGCGAAAAGCCCTCCACGTCCGTGTTGTCCCCGATGAGCCGGCCGTCGCGCGCGTCGACCGTGTTCACGGCCGCCAGCCGCTCGGCGGCCGGCGTGCGGCAATCGACCAGTTCGGCCACGCGCAGCTTGTGCGGGATGGTGACGTTGAGCCCGCGCCATTCGCCGCAGCGGGCCTCTCGCAGGCGGGTTTCGACGTCCTCCGGCGGCGTCGGCAGGGCGCGATAGACCGCGGACACGCCCAGGGCGTCGAGCGCCGCCTGCTGAAATGCGGGGGACAGCGTGTGTCCGAGCGGCCAGCCGATCACGCCGAAGCGGAGGTCGCGGGTCATTCGCTCAGCACCGCCAGGTCGTCCCAGAATCCGGGATAGGACACCGCGGCGATGGCGGCGCCGTCGATGGTGACGGGACCGTCGCCGGAGAGGGCGGCGGCCGCCGCCAGCATGGCGATGCGGTGATCGCCGGCGGCGTCAACGCGGCCACCGCCGGCGCGCTGGCCACCGGCGGTCACGAAGCCATCGGGCTGCTCGTCAACCTCGACGCCCAGGGCGGCGAGCGCGGCGGACGTCGTCCGCAGCCGGTTGGACTCCTTGGCGGCCAGATCGGCCGCGTCGCTGAGCCGGGACTCGCCGTCGGCGTGCGACGCCAGCAGCGCCGCCAGCGGCGCCTCGTCGATGAGCCGGGGGATGAGGTCGCCGCCCGCGTCGGCGGCGCGCAGGGATGACGATCGGGCGACGATGGTCCCCGCGGGCTCCGGCTCGTGGCGCTCGACCTCGACGCTCAGGTCGGCGCCCATGGCGCGCAGCACGTCGAGCAGGCCGGTTCGCAGGGGATTGAGACCCACGTCGCGAAGGACGATCTGCGCGTCGGGATGCACCACGGCCGCGGCAATCCAAACGGCCGCCGACGAGAAATCGCCGGGAATGTCCAGGTCCAGCGGCGCCAGCGGCCCGTTGGGCGCGCAACTGACCGTCGCGTCGTGTGACCTGACCGCGGCGCCCTGGGCGCGCAGCAGGCGTTCGGTGTGGTCGCGCGACGGTGCCGGCTGCTCGAGCGACGTGGGCCCCTCGGCCTGGAGCGCGGCGAGAAGGACGGCCGACTTGACCTGCGCGCTGGCCACCGGCGACCGCAGGCACGCCCCATGCAGGTTTGCCGGCGCGAAGGCCATGGGCGCGCGGGTGCCGTCGGCTCGGGCGCAGATGTGGGCACCCATGGCGCGCAGCGGCTCGACCACGCGCGCCATCGGCCGGTCGCGCAGCGAATCGTCGCCGGTGATGAACGAATGGAACGGCCGGCCGGCGAGGATGCCGCCGACCAGGCGCACCGTGGTGCCGCTGTTGCCGCCCCACAGCACGTCGGACGGCTCGCGCAGGCCCGAAAACCCGCGACCTCGAACCACCAGCTCGTCGCCGTGCACGGCGTGCGCCACGCCCAGAGCCGCGACGACGCCGGCCGTGGCCTGCGTGTCGGCGCCGAGCCCCGGCCGCCGAAAGCGCGAGTCCCCGGCCCCGATCGCGCCCAGCAGAAAGGCCCGATGCGTGATGGACTTGTCGCCCGGTAGGCGCAGCTCGCCGCGCAGCCGGCGCGCCGGCTGGACGACGCGCGTCCGCGCCGGCGGCATCAGGTCACCGCGGCGGTGGACGGCACCGTTCGCCCCAGCGCCTGCGCCATCGGCACGAGCTTCCGCATGAGCTGGGTGAAGTTCTCCAGGCTGAGACTCTGCGCCCCATCGATCAGCGCCGTGTCCGGCGAGGGATGCACCTCGAGCAACACGGCGTCGGCGCCGGCGGCGACCGCCGCCAGGGTCATGGCTTCCACCATGTGCCACTTGCCGGTGCCCTGCGACGGATCGACGACGATCGGCAGGTGCGTGGCGCGGCGCAGCAGCGGCACGGCGTTCAGATCGAGCGTGAAGCGCGACTCGGTCTCAAAGGTGCGAATGCCGCGCTCGCACAACAGCACGTTGGGATTGCCCGCCGCCAGGATGTACTCGGCGCACATGACCCACTCTTCGATGGTGTTGCCCATCCCGCGCTTGAGCAGCACGGGGGTTTCAAGCCGCCCTACCTCGTTGAGCAGGGGGTAATTCTGCGCGTTGCGGGTACCGATCTGCAGGATATCGGCAATGTCCGCGATTTCCTCGACCTGCCGCGGATCGAGAATCTCGGTGATGACGGGCAAGCCGGTCACGGCCTTGGCTTCCTCGAGCAGCCGCAGGCCCTCGGTTCCCATCCCCTGGAAGCTGTAGGGCGAGCTGCGCGGCTTGAACGCGCCGCCGCGGAGAATCTGGGCGCCTTGCGCCGCCACGTGCTCGGCCGTGGCGATCAGCTGATCGCGGCTCTCGATCGTGCACGGTCCCGCCATCACGGCCACCGAGCCGTCGCCGATCGTGACGCCGCCGACGGTGATGGCGGTGCGCGCCTGCCCGTCGCGCCGCGCCGCCAGCTTGTACGGCGCGCCGACCGGCATGGCGGTTTCGACTCCCGGCATGCGCCCGATCTGCTGCAGCAGCTCGGGCGGGCGATGGCCGATCACGGCGATCACGGTCTTCTCGACGCCGTAGAGCATTCGCGTCTCCAATCCCTCGGCGCGGATGCGCCCGGCCACGGCTTCGATCTGGGCGCTGGAGGCCTGCTTGGCCAGGACGACAATCATGGGGGAATCTCCTTCAGTGGAATCCGGGCAATAAAAAAGCAGAGGCTTTGACCTCTGCCGCCGGCGCGTTCTCGACCGTGGGGGCTACATCGCGTGCGCACCCAGCCGCGCCGGCCGCGTAAACGCGAAGGTATACCGCTCGACCCGGCTGATTCGTGGCATTCGTGCGCCTGCGCCGTCCCAATACGCCGCGAGTGTGCGCGCGAAGCTTCGATTCGTCAACGGTGAATCACAAAAGTGACGCTCCGTCCCGGGCCGATCGCCGCGGATTCATGCGTCGTCTCGCTTCGCGTTCGGGCGGACGGTTGGGACGGACACTGCGTATATGCTTAATCGCTCCGGCTGGATCGAAGTGAGTGGCACAGCGCTGAACGGCGACAGGCAACGGCCGGCCTCCGAGGCCGCGCTCGTGGCCGCGTGGCTGCGGCAGGCGGTGCGGCGCGGTCCGTGGCGCGACAGCACCGGTCGAAGCGTCGCGGTCATCTATCCCGGGCGCTGGACGGGGCTGCCGGGCCCGGATCTGCGGGACGCCATTGTGAGCATCGATGACGGGCCGGCGCGCCGCCTCGATCTCGAGGTGCATCTGGCGGCCGCCGACTGGCGGCGCCATGGTCACGATCGCGATCCGGCCTACGCCGGCGTCGGCCTGCACCTGGTCTGGGAGATCGGTCCCCACCCGCCCGCGCCGGCGCCGCCGGTCGTCGTCCTGGGGCCCGCGCTTTCCGGGGCTGTTGCACCGGCCGCGGCCGACCCGTCATCGGCGCGCGAGGGGTTGCCCTGCCGACGATCCGGTCCGGCGGACGCGGCATGGCGCCGCCAAACGATTGAGATCGTCGAGCAGCAGGGTCAACGCCGCCACGCCGAGCGCACGGCCGTGTTGGAAGGCGACATCGCCGCGCTGGGGCCCGACGAGGCGCTGCACCTGGCCATCTTTCGCGCGCTGGGCTATCGGCCGAACGCCGAGGCCTTCCAAGTCCTGGGCGGCTGCGTGACGAGCGGGCTCAGCGAGGCGCTGGCGAGCAATGCCGCGGACGCCAGCCTGGAGGTGCTCGAGGCGGTGCTCATGGGCGCCGCCGGGCTGCTGCCGGTGCAGCGCCGCGGGGCGCCGGCCGACGGCTACGCGCGCCTGCTGCAGCGCATCTGGCAGTCCTACGGGCGCCTCACGTGCCTGCGGGCGGACGACTGGACCTTGCAGTCGGTGCGGCCGGCCAATCGCCCGACCCGCCGCATCGCCGCGGCGGCTCGGCTGCTGTCGCGCGCGCCGGATCCGGGCCGGAGCCTGGTAGACACGGTGTTGGCGGACGTGCGCCGCGCGGCCGCCGCGTCGGACCTGCGCGGGCTTCACGCCCGGTTTCAGGTGGCCGAGCCGGCCGACGCCTATTGGGCCCGGCATTTCGACTTTGGAAAGCCCATGCGGCGGCCGGCGGCCGCGCTGGTGGGCGCCGGCCGGGCGCGGGAGATCCTGGTCAACGCCGTGCTCCCGTTTGCCGCGGCCATGGGCCATGCTCTGGGACAAGGCGACCTGCCGCGGGCGAGCGCCGCGATCCTCGCCGCGCTGCCGGGCGGCATGTGGAACCAAGACTCGCGCTACATGACTCAAACGCTGGGGATCGAGCGCCGCGGCCTCGGCGGGGCAATGGCGCAGCAAGGGCTCTTGCGGCTTCACCGCCGCTGGTGCCGGGACAAGCGCTGCGGCGTCTGTCCGATGGCCCGCCGCGCCGCGGCGCCCGGCGTGGAACCGGCGGCTCCCGCCTAGGGCAGTCGTCCCGCGGCCTTCGCGACGCTAGCCGCCGGAGTTCAGCGCCAGCTCGCGCGCGACAGCCTCCGCCGCCGCCAGGGCCCCGTCGGCCGACTGCCGGCCGAAGATCGCCGCTTGCACCTGGGTCTGCAACTCGTGCTCCCAGGACAGAAACCAGCGTTCCCACAGGCGCTCCACCGGACGCGCGGCAGCCAGAATCGGCGTCAGGGCGCTCGGATCGATCCAGGCCGCCAGGTCGCCCTCGACGTCGGGACGTTCGAGCAGCTGGCGGTAGGCGGGAATCAGTCCCTCCTGCCGCAGCCAGAAGGTCGCCGAGGCATAGTCGCCGGCCGGTCCCGGCCCGCCGAGGTAGTTCACCAGGTCGACGGCGTCCGCCGGCAGCGGCGCGTTGGCGGCCACGGAGTACAGGGGCGTCCAGGCGACGGTGCCCAGCGGCGAGGCAATGCCGGGGATCGGCGCCACGCCGAAGGCGCCCGGCGAGGCTTGATTGAGGCGGCGGAGCACATGGGCGCCGACGATGCTGAAGATGTGCTGCTCGCGGGCCAGCGCGTCGTAGGTGGCCAGGCCGAAGTCTGGATCCACGACGTTCGACACCGCGCTGGCGTCGCGCAGCCATTCCAGCACCGCGACTGCCGCCGGGTCCGGGCCATCCGGCGCCGCCAGCCGACCACCGGACGCATACACCAGCCCCCACCACGGAAGGTTGGTAAACACCTTGGGCGCGAGGTTCAGTGAAATGCCGAATTCCACGATTTGCCGCCGCGCGGCGTCGCGGCAGATGTCGGTGAGCTCTTCGAGCGTGCTCGGCACGGGCGCGCCCACGCGCTCCAGCAGCTGCCGGTTGTACGCCAGCAGCATCGCGTCGGCGTAGTAGGGCAGGCCGACCACCTGTCCGCCAAGGGTGACGGCCTGCCGGGCGTGGGGCCACATGGCGTCCAGCACCACGCGCCAGGTGTCTTCGGCGCCCATGGTTTGCAGCGCGCGACCCGACCACCACGCGCCCACCAAGCCGTCCCGGGCCTGCACCACGTCCACCGAGGGCAAGCGGGTCAGCGCCTCGAGGGCTCGCACCGGATAGTCCTGCTGCGCCTGCTCGTGGAGCACGCGAACGTCGCCGCGATAGCGTTCGAAGGCGTCGAGCCGTTCCCGCAGCAGATCGGGACGAAACGGCCAGCCCAAGAGGCGCAGCTGCGCCGGGGCCGGAGGCTGCGTCGCCGCGGTGGGCGGCGCCGTCGGGATCGGCGACGGCGCGGGCGTCGCCTCCGACGTCGTTTCGCCGCAGGCCGCGAGCGTTGCGGCGGCCCCCAAACCCGCTCCGAGGACATGGCGGCGCGAGAAACGGCGGCGTGGGCGCACCGCCGGACGTTGGACGTTCGGCATAGGCTGGAAGTGTAGCCCGGAGCGGGCATCGGACCGCGCGCCCTCGCCGGGACTTCCGGGACGCCCCAAAATGTAAGGTTGAACACTGAGCATTCTTGACACGCCCACACTCAATTTTTAGACTCGATCTCGATGGGTCGCCGTGCGGAGCAGTGCGTGTTGGGAAACTTGGCGGCGTCGGTCGACGAAACGTCGGCGACCACGGCCGAGACGCGGTCGGAGCTGGCGGTCATGCCCCTGGTGCCGCTGCTCGATTGGGTGGCGTTCCCGGAAATGGCCATGCCGTTGCAGGCCAGCCGGGACGCATCGTTGGCCGCCGTGGCGGCCGCCGAGACGCGCGGGGGCCGCGTGGTGCTGGTGGCGCAGCGGCGCGCCAGCGCCAACGTGCGTCCATCGGACCTCTTCGAGGTCGGCACCATCGCCGAGGTCATTCGCAAGCTGCGCATGCCCGACGGCAGCCAGCAAGTCCTGCTGCAGGGGCGCCAGCGCGCCCGGCTCGAGTCCGTGGAAGAGCGCGAAGGCCATCTCGTCGCCCGTGTCGAACCCGTGGAGATTCCCCACGAGTCGTCGCTGGAGCTCGAGGCCCTGCGCCGCGTGGTCGTGGCGCAAGTCGAGGCGGTGGCCGAGGAGACCAACACGTTTCCCCCCGACGTCGTGGCCATGACGCGACGCGTGTCCGATCCGAGCTGGCTGTGCGACTACATCTGCTTTTCTTCCGACATGCCGATGCGCGAGCGCCAGGATGTGCTGGAAGCGTTCGAGCCCGTGGAGCGTCTGCGGCGCGTGGCCCGCTACCTGGCCCGCCAGTCGGAGATTTTGGACATCCGCAACAAGATTCAAGGCGAGATTCAAGACGGCATCGAGAAAGTCCAGCGCGATTTCTACCTGCGCGAGCAGCTGCGCGCGATCCAGCGCGAGCTCGGCATCTCGAACACCCAGATCGACGACACCGACGAGCTGAGTCGACGGGTGGAGGAATCCGACCTGCCCGAGGTGGTGCGCGAAAAGGCCGAGCACGAAATCAGCCGGCTCGAAGCCACGCCCCCGACCTCGCCGGAGATCGGCGTGATCCGCGGCTACCTCGACTGGCTGCTCGGCTTGCCCTGGAGCGCGGAAACCACGGATCGCCGCGATCTGCGGCGTGCGCGGCGGGTGCTGGAGCGCGACCACTACGGCCTGGTGCACGTCAAGCAGCGGGTGCTGGAGTTCCTCGCGGTGCGCATGCTGTCGGACGCGTTCCGCACGCCGATCCTGTGCCTGGTCGGACCGCCCGGCGTCGGCAAGACCAGCCTCGGTCGCTCGGTGGCCCGGGCGCTGGGACGGGAGTTCGTGCGCATCTCGCTGGGCGGCGTGCGGGACGAGGCCGAAATCCGCGGCCATCGCCGCACCTACGTGGGAGCTTTGCCGGGCCGCATCGTGCAAGCCATGCGCCGCGCGGGCTCGCGCAATCCCGTGCTGCTGCTCGACGAGGTCGACAAGATCGGGCGCGACTTTCGCGGCGATCCGTCATCCGCGCTGCTGGAAGTGCTCGATCCGGAGCACAACCACAGCTTCACCGACCACTATCTCGAAGTCCCGCTCGATCTGTCGCGCGTGCTGTTCGTCACCACGGCCAACGACGCCGAAGCCATCCCCGCGGTGCTGCGCGATCGGATGGAGGTCATCGAGCTGCACGGCTACACCGAGGACGAGAAGGTCCGCATCGCCGACGGGCATTTGCTCCCGCGCCAGCTCAAGCAGCACGGGCTCGGCGGACGCGGCATCGAGTTCTCGGACCGCGCCATTCGCGAGGCGATCCGCCACTACACCCGCGAGGCCGGCGTGCGCAATCTCGAGCGCGAGCTCGGGTCGGTCTGCCGCAAGCTGGCGCGCCGCGTGGCGGACGGGCGGCGCGCGACGCGCCGGGTCACCCCGCGCGTGGTGCGCTCGCTGCTCGGCGCGCCGCGCTATCTGCCGGAAGACGACGACCGCTCGCCGCTGGTGGGCGTCGCCACCGGTCTGGCCGTCACGCCGTTCGGCGGCGAGGTGCTCGACGTGGAGGCGTCCGCCGTGCCGGGCAGCGGCAGGCTGCGCCTCACCGGTCAGCTGGGCGACGTGATGCGCGAGTCGGCGCAGGCCGCGCTGTCCTACGTGCGGGCGCGGGGGGACGCGTTCGGCATGGATCGGCCCACATTCGGGCAGACGGACGTGCACGTGCACGTGCCGGCGGGCAGCGTGCCCAAGGACGGCCCCTCGGCGGGCATCACCATGAGCACCGCCATCATGTCGGCCGTGGCCGGCGTGCCCGTGCGGCGCCAGGTGGCCATGACCGGCGAGGTCACACTGCGCGGCCGCGTCCTGCCCATCGGGGGCCTCAAGGAGAAGGTGCTGGCGGCGCACCGCGCCGGCCTGCGCACCGTGGTGGCGCCGGCCGAGAACCGCGCCGATATCGACGACGTACCCAAGAAAGTCCGACGACAGATGCGGTTTGTGTGGGTGGACGACATGGACGCGGTCTTGACGACCGCTTTGATGACACCGGCGACGAGCCGGCCCGCGTCTCACGGCGCGACGGCCTAGGAGGCAGAGCGAATGGCAACCAAGATCATCGGCATCGACCTCGGCACGACGAACTCCGTCGTGGCCGTGATGGAGGGCGGCGCGCCAACCGTGGTCACCAACAGCGAGGGTTCCCGCATCACGCCCAGCGTGGTGGGCTTCGCCAAGGACGGCCAGCGGCTGGTGGGCCAGCTGGCGCGACGCCAGGCCGTGATGAACCCCGAAAACACCATCTACTCCGCCAAGCGATTCATCGGGCGTCGCTACGACGAAGTCGGCGACGAGCGCAGCGCGGTGACCTTC
The DNA here is from genome assembly GCA_022821905.1 of Chloroflexota bacterium. Taxonomy (GTDB): domain Bacteria; phylum Chloroflexota; class UBA11872; order UBA11872; family UBA11872; genus JAJECS01. The sequence continues at coordinate 104,673 of JAJECS010000015.1, forward strand.
GACGTGGTCCAGGGCAAGGCCGGCGAGGCGCTGATCAAGATCCCCGAGCGCGGCCAGGAGATCACGCCCGAAGAGATCGCGTCGATGGTGCTCCAGAAGCTCAAGCAGGAGGCCGAGCGCTACCTGGGCGAATCGGTCACCGATGCCGTGATCACCACGCCGGCGTATTTCAACGACTCGCAGCGCCAGGCCACGCGCAATGCCGGTGAGGTCGCCGGGTTGAACGTGCGCCGGATCATCAACGAGCCGACCGCGGCGGCCCTGGCCTACGGCCTGGACAAGAAGGGCGCCGAGACGATCCTCGTGTGGGACCTGGGCGGCGGCACCTTCGACGTGTCGATCCTGGAGGCCGGCGACGGCGTATTCGAGGTCAAGGCGACCAGCGGCGACACGCATCTGGGCGGCGACGACTACGACCGCCGCATCGTCGATCAGGTGGCGGACGATTTCCAGCGCGATCAGGGCATCGATCTGCGGCAGGACGCCCAGTCGCTCCAGCGTCTGGTCGAGGCCGCGGAGAAGGCCAAGCAGGAGCTGTCGACCGTTCCGCAGACGCAGATCAGCCTGCCCTTCATCACCGCCGACCAGCACGGCCCCAAGCACCTGGATCACACGCTGACGCGGGCCCAGTTCGAGGACCTGACCGCGGACCTGACGGCGCGCTGCGTGCCCCCCTTCAAGCAGGCGTTGCGAGACGCGGGCATCGAGGCCGGCGCCATCGACGAGGTGGTGCTGGTGGGCGGGGCCACCCGCATGCCGGCGATCGTGGACCTGGTCACGCGTCTGAGCGGCAAGGAGCCCGACCAGAGCGTCAACCCGGACGAGGTGGTCGCGGTTGGCGCGGCCATCCAGGGCGGCGTGCTGGCCGGCGAGGTGGACGACGTGGTTCTGCTGGACGTCACGCCGCTGTCGCTGGGCGTCGAGACCCTCGGCGGCGTCATGACGAGCCTGATCGAGCGCAACACAACGATTCCCACCAGCAAGTCGGAGATCTTCTCCACGGCCGAAGACGGCCAGACCGCCGTGGACATCCACGTGCTGCAGGGCGAGCGTCCGATGGCGCGCGACAACACCACGCTGGGTCGCTTCCGCCTGGAGGGCATTCCGGCGGCGCCGCGCGGCGTGCCGCAGGTCGAGGTCACGTTCGATCTCGACGCCAACGGCATCGTCAACGTGTCGGCCAAGGACCTGGCCACCGGCAAGGAGCAGCGCATCACCATCAGCGCGAGCACCAACCTCTCGCGCGAGCAGGTTGAAGCGCTGGTCAAGGAAGCCGAGGAAAACGCCGAAACCGATCGGGAGGCGCTCGAGGGGATCGAGACGCGCAATGCCGCCGACAGCCTGGCCTACCAGACCGAGCGGCTGATCAAGGACAACAGCGACAAGCTCAACGCGGACGATTGCGCCGCGGCCGAGCAGGCCATCGAAGAGGTGCGCGAGGCGCTCAAGGGCGAGGACCTGGACAAGGTCCGCAGCACGGTGGCCGTGCTGCAAACGGCCTCTCAAAAGCTGGGCGAGCAGCTCTATGCCGCGCAGCAAGCCCAGGGCGACGGCGCCCAGGCGGACGGCCCGCAACCCCCAACCGACGCCGACGACGTGGTGGATGCGGAGTTCAAGACGAGCGACGCGGACGCCGAAACCCAGCCGGCCGACGAGAAGTAGCCCATGCGCGCACCCGATCACGAGGAGCACGGATTCGACGTGAACGATCAGGCGCAATCAGCCGACCCCGAGGCGGCGGAGGAGATCGCCGCGCTGCGCGCGGAGATCGAGTCGCTCAACGACAAGCTGCTGCGCGTCCGCGCCGACACCGACAACTATCGCAAGCGCCTGGAACGCACCACCGAGGACCTGGTCCGCGGCGCCAAGCGCCGGCTGTTCATGGACCTGCTGAACCTCGCCGACGACCTGGAGCGGGCGCTGGCCGCGCCGCACGACGACGGCCAGGCGCTGGCCGAGGGCGTGGACCTGACGCTCACGCGCCTGCGGGACGTGCTGGCGGCCTACGGCGTGCGCCGCATGGAATCCGGCGGCGCGTTCGATCCGAATCTGCACGAGGCCGTCGCCACGGCGGCCTCCGGCGACGTTCCCGACGGCCACATCCTGGACGAAGTCAGCCGCGGCTATCTCTGGGGCGACATGGTGCTGCGCGCCGCGCGCGTGCGCGTGGCGGTGGCGCCCGACGACTAGCGACATCATGGAATACCGGGACTACTACAAGACGCTGGGCGTCACCCGGCGGGCCAGCGACGACGAGCTCAAGCGGGCCTATCGCCGCCTGGCGCGTCGCTACCACCCGGACGTCAATCCCGGCGATCCCCAGGCGGATGCGCGCTTCAAGGAGATCAACGAGGCCTATCAGGTGCTCAGCGACCCCGAAAAGCGCAAGCGCTACGACCGCTTTGGATCGAATTGGCGACAGACGGGGTCGTTTGAAGAGGCGTTTCGACGAGCCGGAGCGCCGAGAGGCGCCTCGCCCGGAGGATTTGGCGGCGCGGGATTCAGCGATTTCTTCGAGTCCCTGTTCGGCAGCATGGGATTCGGCGGTCAGCGTCCGGGCCCTCCGCCGAGCGCGGACGTCGAGGATCGGCTCGACATCACCCTGCGCGAAGTCGCCGAGGGCGGCCGGCGCTCGCTGACGCTGCGCACGCCGCAAGCCGGCGGCCAGATGGGCCAGGAGCGCATCGACGTCACCATTCCCAAAGGGGTGCGCGACGGCCAGCGTCTGCGCGTGACCGGCAAGGGCAGCATCCGGCCGGACGGCACGCGCGGCGATCTGTATCTGCGCGTCGCGGTGGCGCCCGACTCGCGCTTCGAACGTCACGACGCGGACTTGCACACCACGGCGACCATCGGGCTTTCGGAAGCCATGCTCGGCGCCAACGTCAACGTCTCCACGCTCAGCGGGCCTACGTTGACGGTGCAGGTGCCGCCGGAGACGCGCGACGGCGCTCGGCTGCGGTTGCGCGGGCAGGGGCTTCCGATGGCCCGTTCCAATCAGCGCGGCGACATGCTCGTGCGCATTCGCGTGCGGCTGCCGCAGGATCTTTCCCACCGCGAGCAGGCGCTATTCCGCGAGCTCGCCGAGCTGCGCGGCGAGCAGCCGCTGCCCCAGCGAAGCTAAATGCGTTCCCCCGACGACTTCGACGCCGTCACCGAGCAGGCCACCGGCATGCGCGAGCGGCCCGCGGTGTTCATCGGTGTGGTGGCCGAAATCACCCGGGTGCATCCGCAGACGCTGCGCCACTACGAGCGCATCGGACTGGTCACGCCGGGACGCTCCCGGGGCAACGTGCGCCTCTATTCGCAGGAGGACATCGAGCGCGTGCGGCTGATTCAGCGCCTGACCAACGAGCTCGGGGTAAATCTGGCGGGGGTCGAGGTCATTCTGAACATGCGCGACCGCCACGAGCAGCTGCGGCAGGAGTATGAACGCCGCGAGCAACGGCTGCGCGAGCGCTTGACGGCGGAGATCGAGCGCCTGCGCAGCGCCCTGCGCCGCGTCGTCGGATAGGCCGGGCAAGCAAGGAGTCACGACCGCGATGATCAATTTCGACCGATTCACCGAAAAGGCGCAGGAGACGGTGCAACGCGCCCAGTCCATCATGCTGGAGCACGCGCACAACCAGCTCGACGCCGAGCACATCCTGCTGGCGCTGCTCGAGCCGGCGGACGGCGTGGCCGTGCGCATCGTCCAGCGGCTGCGCGTCTCGCCGGACCTGATCCGGGGCGAGCTGCGTCGGCTCCTGGCCGACAAGCCCCGCGTCACCGTCGCGGACGACGGCGGCGGCACAGCGCAGGGCCAGATGTTCGTGACGCCCCAAACCCTCGAGCTGATGAACGCGGCCCGCGAGGAGGCCGAGCGCCTCAGCGACGAGTTCGTGGGCAACGAGCACCTGCTGCTGGCCGTGGCGCGGTCCCGCAACGCCGAGGCCGGGCAGGTGCTGCGCCGCACGGGCGTCGATACGGAAGGCATCTACAGCGCCCTGCGCGAGGTTCGGGGTGCGCAGCGCTCCTCGAGTCCCGGGGCCGAGAGCCGCTACGAGGTGCTGGAGAAGTACAGCACCGACCTCACCGAAATCGCGCGGCACGACAAGCTCGACCCGGTCATCGGTCGCGAGCAGGAAATCAAGCGCGTGATCCAGGTGCTCGCGCGCCGGACCAAGAACAACCCGGCCCTCATCGGCGAGCCGGGCGTCGGCAAGACCGCCATCGTGGAGGGCCTCGCCCAGCGCATCGCCCACAACGACGTGCCGCGCATCCTGCGCGACCGCCGCGTGCTGGCCATCGACATGGGCGCCATGGTCGCCGGCTCGAAGTTTCGCGGGGAATTCGAAGAACGGCTCAAGGCCGTCATCAATGAGGTCCGCGCGTCCGACGGCGAGATCATCCTGTTCTTCGACGAGCTGCATCAGGCCGTCGGCGCCGGCGCCGCCGAGGGCGCCATCGACGCGTCGAGCATGCTCAAGCCGGCCCTGGCCCGCGGTGAGCTGCAGGCCATCGGCGCCACCACGCTCGACGAGTTCCGCACGCACGTCGAGCGCGACAAGGCCCTGGCGCGGCGGTTTCAGCCGGTCTACGTGGAGGAGCCGTCGGTCGAGGAAACGGTGGCGGTGCTGCAGGGACTGCGCCCGCGATACGAGCAGCATCACGACCTCAAGATCAACAATGAGGCGATCGACGCCGCCGCCCGCCTTTCCGACCGCTATCTCACGGAGCGCCACCTGCCCGACAAGGCGATCGACCTGATGGACGAGGCCGCCGCCAAGGTCCGCGTCGACATCTTCGACACGCCGCCCGAGCTGCGCGACGTGGAAAAGCGCATCGAGGAGCTGCAGGAGGCCGAGGAAAACGCGTGGCAGGCCCGCGACTACGAGCGCGCCGCCAACGTCAAGTCCGACGTGCTGCAGCTCAACGCCAAGCTCGAGGATTGGCGCAAGCGCTGGCTGGCCGAGCGTGACCTGGACGACGTGGTCAGCCGCGGGGATATCGCCGACGTGGTGTCCAGCATCACCGGCATTCCCGTGGCGCGCATGTTCGAGGAGGAAGCCGCGCGGCTGCTCCACATGGAAGACGCGCTGCACCAACGCCTGGTCAATCAGGAGGAGGCGGTGACGGCGGTCGCCGACGCCATCCGGCGCTCACGCGCGGGCATCGGCGACCCGCGCCGGCCCATCGGCTCGTTCTTCTTCCTGGGACCCACCGGCGTCGGCAAGACCGAGCTGGCGCGCGCGCTGGCCGAGTTCATGTTCGACGACGAATCGGCCATGCTGCGCATCGATATGTCGGAGTTTGGCGAGCGGCACGCGGTGAGCCGGCTGGTCGGGGCGCCGCCCGGATACGTCGGCTACGACGACGCGGCCCAGCTCACGGAAAAGGTCCGGCGCCGGCCGTACCAGGTGGTGCTCTTCGACGAGGTCGAAAAGGCCCACCCGGAGATCTTCAACGTCCTGCTGCAAGTGCTCGACGACGGGCGGCTCACCGACGGCCACGGGCGCGTGGTCGACTTCAGCCACACCATCATCATCATGACGTCAAACGTCGGCGCCCAGCACATCCGGCGAGAGAACACCTTGGGATTCCGACCGGCTGCGGCGGAGGCGTCGCCGGAGAGCGAGCATCGCGCCATGCGCGGTCGCCTGCTCAAGGACCTGCGCCAGACGTTCCGGCCCGAGTTCCTCAATCGCGTGGACGAGATCATCATCTTCCACTCCCTCACGCAGCCGCAGCTGCGCGAGATCGTGGACCTGATGGCCGCCGACCTGGGTCGGCGCATGGCCGCCCAGGGGATTGGCGTTGAGCTCACCACCGCCGCCAAGGACCGCGTGCTCGATATTGGCTGGAATCCGGACTACGGGGCGCGGCCGCTGCGGCGCACCCTGCAACGCGAGGTGGAAAACCATATCGCGCGGCTGCTGCTGGACCAGAGCTGCGATGCCGGCTGCACCGTCCGCGTGGACGTGGCCGACGACGAGTTCACGTTCGACGTGCAGCAGGTGGCGCCCGCGGTCGACGGCGGCAACGGCGCCACGGCCGAAACCGCGTCCGAGCCCGCGGCGACTAACGCCTAGGCCGGACCCCGGTCGGAGAACGGCCCTCACGGCCTCCCCAGCGCGAGGGCCGCTCGTTGACCGGAGTGGGCATTGTTCCGCGCCTTTGGCGCCAAGGCAACGAAATTCCCCGGTTGCACGGCGCGACGCCGTGGCCGACCATTCCTAGCGCGGCATCGTCGTGAGAGGTGCGCGGATGGCCCACTTGGCGTTTGAACGATTGACACGGGATGAAATCGGCGCGTTGGCGCCCTCGGCGGTGGCCATCATGCCCACCGCAGCCATCGAGCAGCACGGGCCGCACAACCCCGTGGGACTCGACACCATGTGCTGCATGGCCGTGGCGCGGAGCGCCGCCCAGGCCGTCGGGCCCGACCTCAACGTGGTCGTGTGCCCGCCGCTGCACTTCGGCAGCTCCCACCATCACCTGCCGTGGCCCGGCGTGCTCACGCTCACCGGCGACACCTTCGGCACGGTGCTCTACGAGCTGCTCGACAGCCTGCGGATGATGGGCTTTCGCCGCGTGCTGGTGCTGAACGGCCACGGGGGCAACGAGTTCCTGATCCAGCAGACCGCGCGCGACTACGTGATGGCCCACCGTGAGTTGCACGTCGTGGCCGGCAGCTACTGGGACATCGCCCGCGCGGCGCTGGAGGCCATTCCGCGCGACGGGGATTTTTCCATTCCCGGTCACGCGGGGTCGTTTGAGACGTCGCTGATGCTCCACCTGGACCCAGAGTTGGTGCACACCGATCTCGTACCGGTAGGCGGCCCCAAGTTGCCGCGCAGCGCCGTCGCCAACGTGACCGAGGTGCGCGACGGCGGATATCTGGGCGACCATCCAACCGGCGTCAGCGACGACGCGTCGCACGGCACGGCCGAGCTAGGCCGCCAGTACCTCGACGCCGCGGCGACGGTTGTGGCCGCGCGGATTCGGGAGATGGCCGAAACGGCATAGCGCCTGCGGGGCTTGCTTAAACAGCTTGGCTTGCGCAAGTGCGCAAGTTTTCCTCGCGGGAAACTCGCCGAACAGCCAACTGTCCCACCGTGAGTGCGGGATCAGAGGGGCGGGTCGACCCTCCCATTCGCCCCTACGTGCGCGAGAACTCCCGCTAGCCCGCCACCTCGTCCGGCGCCGGGAAACCCATGGCTTCGCCGAACTGATCCTGGAAGTCGGGGACGGCGGACAACTCGACATAATGCACGTGGCCGGGTAGGTCGGTGGCGCGCACGCGCGAGGTCAGCGAGAGCAGGCACATGCGAGCGCCGTGACCGGCGGCGTTGCCGATAGCCTCGACCGCATCCACGGGCACCGGCGGCAGCAGGCCGATCGCCAGGGCTTGGGCCGGGTCGATGTAGCTGCCGAAGGCGCCGGCCAGCAGGACGCGATCGACGTCGGACGGCTGCAGGCCGGCCTCGCGCAAGAGAACGTTCGCACCGCAGCGGATGCTCCCCTTCGCCAGCTGCAAGCGGCGGATGTCCTGCGCATGCAGCGCGATGCTCTCCTCCGGCGACGCCGGGTCTCCGGTGAGTACGAACTCTCCGCCGGTGTCGTCCGGCCGCACCCGGTCGGCCAGGTCGGGCAGCGTCCGCTCCATTTCGTCCCGTGAGAGCAGTCGGCCGCTCGGCGCCACCGCGCCCACGCGGAGCAGCTCGGCCACGGCGTCCACCAGGCCCGACCCACAGATGCCCTCGGGCTCGCCGCCGCCGATCACGTCCACGTCCACCGACGTTGGGGTGATGCGCACGCGCTCGATCGCCCCGGGCGCCGCGCGCATACCGCGCGTGATCTCGGCGCCCTCGAATGCCGGTCCGGCGGGTGCCGCCGTCGCGAAGAGCCGCCGCTTGTGGGCCAGTACGATCTCGCCGTTGGTGCCCACGTCGATCACCAGCGTCGTGCCGCGGCGTCGGCCCAGGTTCGTGCTGAGCATCACGCCCACGATGTCGCCGCCGACATAGCTGGCCACCGCCGGCGCCACCCACACCCACGCCGACGGGAGCACCGGCAAATCAAGCTCCGACGCCCGCAGCGACACCGGGTCCACGGTGGTCGGCGAAAACGGCGAATACGAGATGCGCGACGGGTCGATCCCCAGCAGCAGGTGCGTCATCACCGTGTTGCCGACGAACGTGGCCTCGTAGACCCGGTCCGGCCGCACGTCGGCGGCCTCCAGGCAGCGCGTGACAATGCCGCGCACCGTGTCCAGGATCGCCCGGTGCAGCCGTTCGACGAACTCCGGGCCGCGCATGGTGGCGCTCATGCGGCTGATCACGTCCCCGCCGTAGATGTGCTGGCCGTTAATGTCCGACGCCACGGCGATCTCCTGGCCGGTGGTCAAATCCATCAGCGCCCCGACCACCGTCGTCGTGCCGATATCGAAGGCCAGGCCGTAGGCGTTGCCCGTGGTATCGCCGCGTTCGACCGAAATCACCCGGTTGCCCGCGATCACCACGGTGACGCCCTGGCTGATGTCCTCGCCGATGGCCCCCAACCGGCTCAGCGCATCTCGCGTCGGATCGAGGTCGCCGGCGGCGGCCGCCAACTCGTCCTGCACCAGGCTCCAGTCGGCGCGTGGATCGTGCAGGGTCGGCGGCGATGGCTTGACATAAATCTTCTGGATGTTGGGGTCGAGACTGATGCGCCCCAATCCGGCGCTCTCCACAACCCGCACCGCGCGAATCCCCAACGGATGCGAGTAGACCGCGCCTTCGTCCACCGGGTGCTGGCAGGCCAGCCGCCAGCCGCCGGCGAGCTGCGCGATCGCCAGGCGGCGCTTATCGTGCGGCGTGGGCTCGGGAACCTCGGCGTCGCGCACCAATACCCGGCAGGTGCCGCAGGTGCCCTTCCCGGCGCACACCGTCTCGACGGGAACGTCGTTGGCGTGGGCAGCGTCGAGGATTGTCGTGCCGACTTCCGCTTGAATCACCCGGTCTTCGGGCAAGAAGCGACACGAAACGGTGCTGGGGGCGCTAATTGGGCGGACCTCCGGGGGCGATGTGTCCATTGTGCGCGACGGCGTCCGTGAAGACGACGGCGCAAACGCTTACAATTGTCGAGGTTTGCAGGGACGACGCAAGCGGACGGAGGTCCGAGCACCATGGCAACCAGCGACGGCAGCGACCCAACCGGCGAGCGCCGCCACGAATTTGGGCTGGACAATATCCCGCTGGGCGCGCAGCCGTGGGGCAAGGCGCCCATGGTTTACGGCGACGACACCATCCCGCTGCGCCAGCTGTCGGACCGCGTCGGCGTGCTGGACGCCATGACCACCACGGTGGACAAGCTGTTCTCCTGGGCGCAGTCCAACGCGCTGTGGGGCATGGGCTTCGGGCTGGCCTGCTGCGCCATCGAGATGATGGCCAGCGCTTCGCCGCACTACGACCTCGACCGCTTCGGCACCATCTTTCGCTCGTCGCCGCGGCAGTCGGACGTGATGGTCGTCTCCGGCACGGTGACCAACAAGATGGCGCCCGTCGTCAAGCGCCTCTATGACCAGATGCCCGACCCCAAGTGGGTGATCGCCATGGGCGCGTGCGCCACCTGCGGCGGGCCATTCCGCAGCTACAGCACGCTGCAGGGCGTCGACCGCGTGGTGCCCGTGGATGTCTACATCGCCGGGTGTCCGCCGCGACCCGAGGCGCTCATCGACGGCATCATGATGCTGCAGCGCAAGATCCAGCGCGACGGCATCATGGGCACGGGCCGCATGAAAGCGCTGCGCGAGGAGCAGGCGGCCGAAGCCGGGTAGGTTTCGACCACGCACGCGCGGCCCTCAGGCCACCCTCGATGACGACTCCTGACGGCCGCATCCGCCTGGAGCTTCACGCCCACACGCACGCCTCGCCCGACTGCGGGCTCAGTCCCAGCCGCCTGATCGAATTGCTGCAAGACCGCGGCATCGAGGCGTTGGCGGTGACGGATCACAACACCATGGCCGGCGCCTTCGAGATGGCTGACGTGTCGCCGCTACCCACCATCCTGGCCGAGGAAATCAAGTCGACCGAGGGCGACATCATCGGCCTCTTCCTGCATGAAGAGATCCCGCGCGACATGTCGCCGCGGGACACCGTGGCCGCGATCAAGGACCAGGGCGGGTTGGTGCTCGTACCGCATCCGTTCGACAGCCTGCGCCGGTCGGCGCTGCGGGAAGCCACCGACGGCATCCGCGAACACATCGACATTCTCGAGGTGTTCAATGGACGCACCCTGCGCGAGCGCGACAACCGCACCGCGCAGGACTATGCGCGGGATCACGGCCTGGTGGCATCCGTCGGCTCGGACTCGCATCTGGCCCGCGAGGTGGGCGTGAGCTGGCAGGTGATTCAGCCCTGGAACGAGCCCGCCGAGTTCCTGGACAACCTGCGCGACGCCGAGCTGCACATGGAGCTGGCTCCGGCCTGGGTGCATGCCGGCAGCTCGCTGCACGCCTACGCCACGAAGTTCCGGAAGCGGCTGAATACCTGGTTCGCCGGCTGACCCGACGCACATGACGGCGGAAGCCGCGTCCGATCGCTGGACGACGTTCACGCGGCGCGGGCTGACGCTGTGGCTCCCGGCCTCGGTCAATTTGGGCATCGCCAGCCTGCTGGCGCCGGCCATGAATGCGCTGCTCGCCCGGGCCGCCGATCCCGAGGCGTCGATTGCCGGCTTCGCGGTGGCCCTGGGCGTGATCACCATCGTGGCGCTGCCCCAGTTCCGCATTCAGCAGCTGACGCTGGTGTTCTTGCACGATCAGCGATCGCTGCGCAGCCTGCGCCGCTTCGTCGCCATCACCGCCGCCGTCGTGGGCGCCATCAGCTGCGTCGCGGCGCTCACCCCGCTGGCCGTGCTGATCCTCGAAGGCATCTTCGCCGCCACCGGCGATCTCTTCACGCAAGCGCGGGCGGCGTTGGTGGCGCTGTGCCCGCTGCCGATATTCATGGTGGCGCGCACGCACCTGCACGGCGCGGCGCTGCGGCTGGGTCAGGCGCGGTTGGTGTGGCTGGGCACCGGACTCGGCGCCGGCGGCGCCGTGGCCATCTCCGCCGCGTTGATCGCGGCGGGCATGCAGGGGGCGGCCGCGGCCGGCGTCGGAACCACCCTGGCCGCCGGCCTGGAGACCGTCATGCTGATGGCGGCCACGCGCAACCTGCTGCGCCACGGATTGCCGGCGCGCTCGCCGCGCGGCCTCGACTCCAGCCTCGGCGCCGTGGCGCGGTTCTTCACCCCGCTGATCTTCGCCTCACTGCTTCCCGCCGCGACCACGCCCATCGTCAACGCGGCGCTGGCCCGCACATCCGAGCCCGAGACCTCGCTGGCGGCCTTCGCCATCGCCATCGGCCTTTTTCAATTCTTGACGATCCTGCTCTGGGGCGCCCAGCCCTCGATTCTCGCGCTGCTGGCGCGCGGCGACGGCATGCGCCGAATCGCGGTCTTGACCAACGGCGTCGCCGGCCTGGTGTTGATCGCCTCGCTGGCCGCGGCGCTCGTGCCGCCGCTGAGTCAACTGGTCATCGAGGACATCAGCGGCGCCCGTGACCGGCTGGCCGAGCTGTCGCTGCTCGGACTGCGCGTGCTGGCGCCCCTGCCGTTGATTCTGGTGCAAGAGCAGGTGTTCGCCTCGGCCCTGATGCAAGTGCGGCGCACCCGCCCGATTCTCTACGTCAACCTGTGGCGGCTCGCCGCGCTGCTCGTATTCGTGGCGCTGGCGCTCCGGTTGGAGGGACTGCCCGGCGTCGCCGTGGGCGCCGGCGCCTGGGCGGCCAGCCTGATCGTCGAAGCCGTGGCGACGTATGCCTACGGCCGCGGCGCCTATCGCCAGCTCACGACCGCCGAGGCGTTGACATCCGGCCGTTAGCGCATAGCATGCTAGTCAGCACCACGACGTTGAGATTGCGACGGTCCTCGATGGGCGCGCATAGCCGATTCCGCCACGGCACTTCGCTGCCGATTCCAGGAGGAGTGTGCCCCGAACGCTGACGTCGTAACTCAACGCACGAACGACCGCGGACGCCGGGCACAAGCCCACCAAGATGCTCCGCGGTTTTTTGTTGTCCCGAACCGCCGCACCCAACCGCAAGGATGAGAAATGACCACCGCCGTTGAAATCGTCGACTTGGAAAAGGCCTTCGACCCGTCGGGCCTCGTGGGTGAGCTGCGCCGCGTGGTCGGGCGGCCCACGACGCCGGTTGCCGCACTGCGCCGCGTCACGCTGCATGTGGCGCGCGGCGAGATCTACGGCGTCGTCGGCTCGAACGGCTCCGGCAAGTCCACGCTGGCCCGCATCGTGGCCACGCTGCTGACGCCCGACGCGGGACGCGCGCGCGTGTTCGGCCACGACGTGGAGCGCAAATCCGCGGAGATACGGCGCATGCTGAATCGCGTCTCGGTCGACGCCTCGTTCTTCAAGAAGCTGAGCCCGCTGGAGAACCTCGTCTTCTCGGCGCGACTCTATGACCTGCCGCCGAGCACCGCAGAGCCCCGTGTACGGGAGATTCTGCAACGGCTGGGCATCAGCGGCGCCCCTCTCAACCGACCGGTCGAGCAGATGTCGCGCGGCATGCAGCAGAAGGTGGCGGTGGCGCGTGCGTTCCTGACCGCGCCGGTGCTGCTGGTCCTCGACGAGCCGACCACCGGGCTGGACCCGGCGTCGAAGCGCGACGTGCAGGCGTTCATCCAGGAGGTGCGCGACAGCCACGACGCCACGGTGCTGCTCATGTCGCACGACATGGACGAGATTGCCCGGCTGTGCGATCGCATGGCCGTGCTCGACGACGGACGAATCGTGGCCCAGGGAACGCCCGCGTCGCTGGCCGCGCCCGGCGAGACATTGGAAGACGCCTTCATTCGCCTGACGGGCCATGCCCTGGGCGACACCACGAATCGACGCACGGAGCGGGCCGAGCCCGCCGGCGTCGGGGAGACGAGACCATGATTGCCGTCCGGCGCGAATGGCGCGCGTCCTACGCATTCGTCGAGCTGAATTACCGCGCCCTTAAGCGCTACTGGGGCTGGGAACTGGTGTGGCTGGTGTTTGCCATCGTCAATGCGCTGACGGTGGCGTACATCGCGCCCGGTGGACGCGAGGTCGCGGGCGAGGCCTTTGCCACCGACCGGCTGGTGCTCTTTCTGGTCATCGGAACCGTCGTGTGGGCCTATCTGCAGCAGGTGTTCGACTCCGTCGGCTTCATGATCGCCTGGCAGCGCTGGGAAGGGACCATCGAAAGCACCTTCATGGCGCCGGCCCGACGCCTGGCGATGGTGGCCGGCACCAGCGCGTTCGCGATTGCCTACGCCTTCGTCCGCGCTCTCCTGGTGCTGGGCGTCGTCTCGCTGTTCTTCGATCTCGATTTGCTGCAGGCCAACTGGCTGACGGCGCTGGCCGTGATCTGCGTCGGCAGCGTGGGATTCCTTGGGCTGGCCGTCATGGTGGCCGCCCTGCCGCTGCTGTTCCTGGAGCGCGGCGAGCAGATGGTGATGATCTCGCTGGCGATGCTGTTGCTGGTGTCGGGCGTGTTCTACCCGATCGAGGTGCTGCCCGACTGGCTCGAGGCGGTGGGGCGTCTCTCGCCGGCCACCTACGTGCTGGAAGGCATGCGGGCCGCCGTGCTGGATGGCGCGTCGATCGGCGACGTGGCCGAGCTGTTCCCGCCGTTGGTCGTCATTGCGGCCGTCGTGCTGCCACTCGGCGTCGTGGTTTTCCGCACCGCCGAGCGCTATGCCCTGCGCAGCGGACGCCTGAAGCGACACGGATGATGCGTCAAACATCGCCGACCGATGGCACGAGCCGCGCACGCGTCGCGGATGCCGCCAGACCAAAAGCGCCATGCGCAGCGTCGAATGCGCAACAATCAGCCGGCGCGCCCAGGCGGCGCGCGTTTATGTGGGAGCGCACATCAGGTATGGATCCGGTACAGCTCGGGATTCCCAAGGGCAGTTTGCAGGACGCGACGATTGAGTTGCTCCGCCGCGCGGGCTGGAGCGTCTCGGTGTCGTCGCGCAACTACGTACCGGGCATCGACGACGACCATGTGCGCTGCAAGCTGGTCCGGGCCCAGGAGATTTCCCGCTACGTCGAGGATGGCAGCCTCGACGCAGGCATCACCGGTCTCGATTGGACCCTCGAGAACGCCTCCGACGTGCAAGTCGTCGCGGACCTGGTCTACTCCAAGGCCAGCTTCCAGCCGACCCGCTGGGTGCTGGCGGTCCCCAATGACTCGCCGGCGCAGTGCGCGGAGGACCTGCAGGGCGCCAAGATCGCCACGGAGCTGGTGAACTTCTCCACCAAGTACTTCAGCGACCGCGGGATCGACGTCTCCGTGGAATTCTCCTGGGGCGCCACGGAGCTCAAGGCGGCCGAGGGCCTGGCCGACGCCATCGTCGAGGTCACCGAAACCGAGACCACCATTCGGGCGCACGGACTGCGCGTCATCGAGACGCTCACCACCTCGAATCCGCAGTTGATCGCCAACCACACCGCCTACGCCGACCCGGCCAAGCAGAGCAAGATCGATCAGATTGCGCTGTTGCTCAAGGGCGCGCTGGAAGCGGAGTCTCGGGTGGGCCTCAAGATGAACGTGCCGCGGGCGCGGGTGGAGGACATCGTCGAGGTGCTGCCGAGCATCACCGCGCCGACGGTGGCCAATCTCTTCGGCACCGACTGGCTGTCCATCGAGATCGTCGTGTCGGAGCACGAGGTGCGGGAGCTGATTCCGGAGCTTCGCGCCAAGGGCGCCGAGGGCATCATCGAGTACCCGCTCAACAAGATCGTCTGATCAGCGGCGCTCGAGTCGACGAGCCAACGCCGTCAGAGCCTCGGGATCGGTGCAGGGACTGTAGTGCCCCGGCAGCACCACGCGCGCGCCGCTCGCCGCCAGGCGACGGGCGGACGCGCGCTGCTCGGCGAGGCTGGTCGCCAGCCAGGGCACGTTTTGGTAAAGGCGTCCCCGGCTGTAGATGACGGCGTCGCCCGCCACGAGGACGTAACCGCGCTGGAGCGCCATGCTGCCGGGCGTGTGCCCCGGCGTGTGCAGCACCTGCCAATCGTCGATCATGTCGCCTTCCCGTACCGGTGAGACGTCGACGGGCGGCTTCCAGCGCATGATCCAGGGGATGAGCGGCCAGTAGAGCACGGAGCGAAGGCGGGGACAGGCCTCGGGCGCCGCCAGATACGGCACGTCGGCCTCGTGAATCAGGACCGGAGCTCCCGTGCGCCGGTGGAGCTCCGCCGCGCTGCCGCTGTGGTCCATATCGAAGTGGGTCAGCACGATGCGGTCGATGCCCGACGGCTCGATGCCAATCTCGCGCACGGCGCGCAGGATCGGGCCCGCCCGTCCCGGCATCCCGGTGTCGACCAGCAGCGTCGCGGCCCCTGTCAGCAGATAGCACCACGAGCTGAGAAAGCGGTCGACGGCGTAGCAGCCGGGCGCCAATTCGAATGGCGGTTGGCGCTTTCCCATGCCCCGCCAGTCAGGCCAGGCGGCCAATTGAAACTACCCTCCGTAGCTCATCCCCGTGGCGGACAGGAGCTGCGGCTCGCCGCCGCGTTCGGATCCCCCGACCACCTCGCCGAAGTAGACCACGTGATCGCCGGGCTGGCTGCTGCCCACCACGCGGCACTCGAACCAGGCCACGGCCGAGTCGAGGACCGGCGTCCCCGTGTCGTAGCTCGTCACCGGCTCGCCCTCCAGCCGGCCCTCGCCGCTGGTGGACTTCGCCGTGAACTTGAGCGAAAGGTCCTTGGACCCGTCCGGCAGGATTGAAATCGAGAACACCCCAGTCTCGTCAATGTTGCGCCGGGTGTGCGCGCCGTCCTGTATGCCCACCGCGACGACGCGCGGATCGAAAGACACCTGGGTCAGCCAGTTCGCCGTCATGCCGTTCGGCTCACCGTCCGCCGACTTCGTGCCGACCACCACCAGGCCGTAGACAAGAGCATTGAGCGCGTCGGATACCGGGTCGCTGTCAGACATGAGAGATCCCATCTGGGTGCAAAGGCCGTAGCTCCATGCAATTATCCGCGCCCCGCCGTGCCCACGGCAACGCCGCGGGAATCGCAATGAACGGCCCCGGCTACGCTACGATGCCTCGCCGCCTCGACCAGCCACCTGGGAGCCCACGTGTCACGCGTCAATCGTTGCATCGAACTTCTGGAGCAGGGACAGCCCGTCTACTACGACCGGGTGGACCCGCTCGACCTCAGCTATGACCTGGGCCGCGAGTTGAGCGGCACCTGGGCCGACTACCTGCGGATCGAGTTCGAGCACCAGGGATTGGACGCGGTCGCGCTGTCACGCTTCATGCGCGGCATGGTCGATGCCGGTCCGACGCGCAGCGGCCACCGCACACCCACGGTGATGTGCACCCTGCCGGCCACCGGCATGAGCGCCGACGAGGTCCGGATCAACGCCTGGCAAATCCGCCACATTCTTTCAGCCGGCGTCCATGGGTTGTATCTGGCCCACGTGCGCGATCCCGAAGCCGTACGGGCGTTCGTCGAGGCCTGCCGCTTTCCGCATCAGACCGTGGGCATGGGCGACGATCTGGGCATTGGCACCCGCGGGCACGGCGCCGAGGGGTATCCGTCCGACATTTGGGGGCTGGACGTTGCCGACTACGTGCGCGTTGCCGACCCCTGGCCGCTCAATCCGGCGGGCGAGCTGGCGCTCGGCATCAAGGTCGAGGACCGCTTCGGCCTGCCGCACGCCGACGCCTGCATGGCCGTGCCGGGCGTGGCATTCGGCGAATGGGGTCCGGGCGACATGGGTCTGTTCTTCGGCCATCCCGAATGGAAGAACGCCCCCTACAGTCCGCAGATGGAGGCCGCCTGGCGGCAGGTGAAGGCGGCCTGCGACCGTGCGGGCATCCGCTTCCTCTGCGCCTGGGACGATCCGGCGCTCACGCCGGAGCAGCGCGCGGACCTGCTGATCAACGAGATCGGCGCCAAGCTCATCGCGGCGGGTGACGGCCCGATCCTGGCCGCCGCCGGCCGGGCGCTCACCGGGCGCACGATGCCGGTGTAGCCGCGCGATCGAGGCGGCGCTGACGCCCTAGCTATTTGCGGTGGGGCAATAGCTTCAGACACACCGGCGCGGGCACGGCGGCTTCGTGGCCCGTGTACTCAAGCTCTCCTGAAGCCTCGTCAATCCAAAACGTGACGATGTTGCCGGAATTCTGGTTGGCGGCGAGCAGCAACCGCCCGTCGGGCGTGATGAGGAAGTTCCGTGGAATCTTGCCGCGGGTCGATGTCTGCCCACGCGGCGTGAGCCGTCCCGTCTCGGACTCGACCGCGAAGGTCGCCAGCGAGTCGTGCCCCCGGTTCGAGGCGTACACGAAGCGACCGTCCGGCGACACGTGGATGTCGGCGCAGGTGTTGTCGCCGTCCCACCCCGCGGGAAGCGTCGAGACCCGCTGCTTGACCGCCAGCGCCCCGGTTGCCGCGTCGTAGTCGTACGCGGAGACCGTCGAGCTCAGCTCGTTCACCGCGTAGGCGTGGGCGGAATCCGGATGAAACGTGAAGTGGCGCGGCCCGTCGCCCGGCTCGGCGCGCACCTTCAAGTCCGATTGCTCGATCAGCCGACCGGTCGCGTGATCGATGCGATAGACCACGATGGCGTCCATGCCTAGGTCGCAGGCGTAGACCAGCGTGTTGGCGCGGTCGATCATCACGCAATGCGCGTGGGCCTGCCGCTGCCGCTCCGGATTGATCGACGAGCCGTGATGCTGGACGAAATCGGTTCGCGCTCCCAGGGACCCATCGTCCCGGATCGGCAGGAGGCACACGCTGCCGCCGAAGTAGTTCGCCGCGACGACGTACGAATCCGTTTGATCGACCTGCACGTGACAGGGCCCCGCGCCGCCGGTGCGTGCCGTGTTGAGCAGCGTGAGCGAGCCGCGCCGATCGATGGCGTAGGCGGTGAGTTCGCCATCGCCGGAAGTCTGCTCACAGGCGGCATACAGGTGCTCACCGGGTGGGTCGATGGCAAGGAACGTCGGATTCTCGATGCCCGGTTGCACGTCCACGCACTCGAGGGCGCCGGTCGCGATGTTCAGGCGACAGGTGTAGATGCCCTCGGCGCCCAGATCGGTATAGGTGCCGACCAACAGGGTGCGCTCGTCGCTCACGTTCGGACCTCTCGCCGTGCTGGCCAATCCGACAGCCTGGCCGACCATAGCACCAGGTTTGTATTCGTCCGCCTGGTTCATCGCCTCCTCGAAGGTCCCGCTTTCGTCAAGCCGGACGCCTGGCGGACGCCGGCGGGGCTCGGCCGAGGCAGAATGCGGTCTGGGTTGAGATTTGGACCGCCGCCAATGCATGTGCACCACCGCGAGTCCCACGGCTCGTCGCCGAGGGGGCGAACCGTGGTGCGTGCCGGCAAGCTCTTCGACGGCGTGAACCGGACGCTCGTCGACGACGCCGCAGTGGTGGTTGCGGACGGCCAGGTGGCCGCCGCCGGATCGGCAGCCGACATCGCCATCGACCCCGGCGACGCGGTGATCGATCTCCGGCCCTGCACGGTGCTGCCGGGACTGATCGACGCCCACGTCCATCTCATGGGTCAGAATCCCGTGCATGCGCATCCCGGCCCCATCGAGTACCGCGCCATTCGGTCGGCGGCGCAAGCCGAGGCGCTGCTCGAAGCCGGATTCACCACGCTGCGCGACCTCGGCTCGCAAACCTCAGTCGCCCTCAAGCGAGCCATCGACGACGGCGCGGTGCCGGGGCCGCGAATGATTGCCGCCGGCTATGCCATCGCCCGCACCGGCGGGCCGTGGTTCGGCATGGAGCCCTCCTGGCGCTGGGTGCGGCCCGCGGACGGCGTCGACGCCTGCCGCCAGGCCGTGCATCGGTGCATTCGGGAAGGATCCAGCGTCATCAAGATCGGAACCTCCACCGGGCGCGGCGACGCGGCGTGGGGCGAGATCCCGACCTACACCGTGGCCGAGGTGCAAGCGGTGGTGGAGGAGGCCCATGCGTGGGGCCTGCGCGTGGCGGCGCACGCCATGGGCAACGAGGGCGTCCGCCGGGCGGTGCTCGGCGGCGTCGACACCGTCGAGCACGGCTACAACATCACCGACGACACCCTGGGCCTGATCATCGAGCGCGGCGTGTATCTCGTTCCAACCCTACGCGCGCGGGCGTTTTCCACCAGCGAGGACGGGCGGCGGACCTACGCCGACCAGGTTCGGTCGCTGCGGCGGGCCTATTCGGCCGGCGCGCGGCTGGCGCTCGGAACCGATACGACGGGCGGCGCCGAGATGCCGCATGGCCACGAGACCGCCGTCGAGTTCAGACTCATGGCCGAGACCATGGAGCCCATCGACGCGCTGCTATCGGGCACCCGGGTGGCGGCGCAGGCGCTTGGCCTGCATCCGCACGTGGGCAACCTGCAGCCGGGAGCCGCCGCCGACCTGGTCGCCGTGCGCGACAACCCGCTGCGTGACCTTGACACCCTGCAACGGGTCGAATTCGTCATGCAGGGCGGCCGGGTGATCGTGGCGCCCTGACCCGCGTGCTGCCGGTTCGAACCTCGGCCTTACTCCGTGCTCGAACTCCGGACGGCGTCGGTGATGGCCTCGTGCATTTCGCCGCTGAGCTGCGGAAGCGCCGTTCCGCGCCGGTCGAAGTCTTCCGCGACATGGCACGCCACGAAGTGACCGTCGCCGAAGTCGCGGAGGGGCGGTTCCTCGTTGAAGCACACATCCTGGGCGACGGCGCAGCGCGTATTGAACCGACACCCCTGGGGCGGGTTTGTCGGGCTCGGCAGCTCGCCGGGAATAATCAGCCGTTCCCGCTGCTCGGACGGATCGGGAACCGGAATCGCATCCATGAGCGCGCGGGTATAGGGATGAATGGCGTTGCTGAAGAGCTCCGGCGTATCGGCCTGTTCCACGATCTTGCCCAGATACATCACGGCCACGCGGTCGCAGACGTACCGCACGACCGCCAAGTTGTGGGCGATGAACAGGTAGGTGAGGCCAAACTCACCCTGCAGATCGCGCAGCAGGTTCAGAATCTGCGATTGAATCGAAACGTCGAGCGCCGAGACCGGCTCGTCGCACACGAGGAATTGCGGGCGCAGCACCAGCGCACGCGCGATGCCGATACGTTGGCGCTGGCCGCCGGAGAACTCGTGCGGATACCGCTGCGCATAGTGGCTGCTGATGCCGACGATATCCATGATCTCGCGGATTTGATCGTTGCGTTCCTCGGGTGTGCCGATTCCGTGGACCTCAAGACCCTCGCCGATGATGCCGCCCACGGTGATACGTGGATCCAGCGAACCATAAGGGTCCTGGAAGATGATCTGCATGTTGCGGGCGAGCACCTTGCGGTCGAGCTTCGACACATCCTCGCCGCCGAAGTAGATCTCGCCGCTCGTGGGCGGATAGATGCGCAGGATGGTGCGACCCACGGTGGTCTTGCCGCACCCGCTCTCGCCTACAAGGCCGAATGTCTCGCCGCGCTTGATGTCAAAGGAGACTTCGTCGGCGGCGTGCACGTGGCCAATGGTGCGCAGGAGGATGCCGCCGCGCACCGGAAAGTGCTTGGTGAGATTCTGGACAGAGACGAGGACGTCGTCGGACACACCGTTGCCCGAGGCGGAAGCTTCAGTAGCCATCAGTTCACCGCTCCCGCGGTCGCCCGAGCCTGCGGCAGCGGCTCGCCATCGTGCCCGGATGGTCGCTGGGGATACAGGTGACAGCGCACCGTGCGCCCATCGTCAAGCCGCTGCAGTTGCGGACGGTTGTCACGGCAAATGTTCATCGCCTCCGGACAGCGCGACTGGAAGAGACACCCCTCAGGCAGCCGCATCATGTGCGGCACCGATCCACGGATGGTCGAGAGCCGCTCGGTGCGATCCGTCATCAGGCTCGGAATGCTCGTCATCAACCCTCGCGTATACGGATGCTTCGGCGCGGCGAATAGGGACTTCACGTCGGCGTATTCGACCACTTCGCCGGTGTACATCACCGCCACGTCGTCCGCCATTTCCGCAATCACGCCGAGGTCGTGGGTGATCAGCAACAGCGCCATGCCCGTCCGGGCCCGAATTTCCCGGATCAATTCGAGAATCTGCGCCTGAATCGTCACGTCGAGAGCGGTCGTGGGTTCGTCGGCCAAAAGCAGCTGGGGTTCGCACGCCAGCGCCATGGCAATCATGACCCGCTGCCGCATGCCGCCCGAGAGCTCGTGGGGATACGCCTTCACCCGCTGCTCCGGTTGGGGAATGCCGACCAGCCGCAGCACTTCGATCGTCCGTTCGTAGCGCTGCTTGCGGGTGAAGTCGCGATGTTCGCGCAGCACCTCGCCAATTTGATTGCCGGTGTTGAAGACGGGGTTCAGCGCCGTCATGGGCTCCTGGAAGATCATGGAAATCTCGTCGCCGCGCACGCGGCGCATCTCCCGATCGCTGAGATCACGCAGATTGCGGTCCTGCCACATCACCTCGCCGCCGACAATGTCGCCAGGTGCACGAATCAGACGCATCACGCTGAGCGCGCTGACGCTCTTGCCGCAGCCGGATTCGCCGACCAGACCGAGCGTCTTGCCACGCTCGATGGCGTAAGACACGCCGTCGACGGCTCGCACGATTCCGTCGCGAACTCGAAAATGCGTGCGCAAGTTTTGCACCGACAGCAGCAGGTCACCCTTTTCGACCCGTTCCGGCAGCTGCAAGCCCGGCTCGGGCACGCCGTTGACTTCGCTCATGGCCGTTGCGGCGAGCGCTCTGCGCCGCCAATCCGAGTCCGTGGGTCGCTCCGACGATGCACTGCAGACATTGGTTGAACCGTTACTCCGTAGGTTGAGGTCCGGTGCCTACCCGTGGGCGGCTCGCGCAGGCTTCACGGAGACTGTACAGCCGCGGGACGAGTTTAGGCGCGAGCGCTGGAAAGCGTCAACGTGCCAACTCATGACAGCACGCGCAACTCGATGCCCGTGTAGTAGTGAGTCAGGATTTCGTCATAGGTATGCCCGGCCAGCGCCATGCCTTGCGCGCCCCATTGGCTCATGCCCAGACCGTGGCCGAATCCGCGTCCGGTGAGGACCAGCGCGGGCGGGCGCTCGAAGACTGCGACGTGCACGGCGCCGTTCACCAGCTCGATATCCGGCGGCGCCGTGGCGAAGGCGATGCTGCGGCGCAGGGAAGCCAGGCGGTGCCCTTCGTCGAGCAACACGCCGAAGCGGCGGGGCGCCGCGCCGATCAGCTCCAGCGACGACACCGGGGAGAGCTCCAGCTCGACAAACGCGCTGGGCAGGCCGAGCGCCGTGCGCACGTCGTCGCCAAAGAGCTCGACCTCTCCCGCAGCGCCGACGACCAGAACCCGCAGCGGACGTCCCGCCGGCGTGCGCTCCAGGACGCGCAGGTCGACGATCGCGCCCACGCCCCGGTTGCGAAAGGCGCGATAGTCGGCCAGCTCGGACAGCGGGATCGTCCGCGACCAGCGATAGCCCTCGGCGCCCCATGACACGGTCAGCGCGACCGCGTCACCGGGAGACGGCACGCTGCGAAGATAGGGAACGGGCGTGCCCCACACGTGCTCGGAACTCTCGGTCACGTCGCCGGCATTTGCCGAGTACAGCGCTTCGATCGGCGCGCCGTTGAACATCGCCACGACGCCCGCCGTGGCAGCCACGGCCGCCTGCGTGCGCTCGGACTCACTGCGCGTGCCGGCATACGCCTGGCAGTTCTGGTTGTCGCAGATGTCGTAGATCTCCTCGGGTTGCAGGTGTTGGATGGCGTAGGTCCGCGCCGCGACCGCCTGCGCTTTCAGCGCCTCGATCTCCCAACTGCGAGGCATCTCCGCGCCCACCACCGACGCCAGATAGTCGGAGAGGCCCACGTGATTCACCACGAGAAAACCCTGATCGACGCGACGAATGTCGAACCCGCCGCGATATGGCGTGCCGTTGAGGCGTGTCGCGGCATGAGCCTCAGCCGGCCGCACGTCGAGCCTTTCCGGAAGCTCAAACGTCGCCCAGTCGCCAACCGCCAGGGTCGGGCGCGACGGCAGGATGCGCGTCCCGACGCCGGCCTCCGCCCGGATCAATCGGCGATGTCGCTCGAGCACTGCAAGGTCCAGGTAAGGACCGAGTTGCACGAGATTCGGCTCGGCTGCCCGCGCCGGGCCGTCGATTCCGATCTCGAGCGCCCACGGCGCCGCCGCTTGCACGGGGAACGCCAAAAATCGCGCCGATTGCCCGACGAGAATCCGCTGCCCCGCCACCAGATCCCGCGCGCGTCCATCGACGACCACTGTCGCCGGGCCCTGGGGCTCGAGCGCGAGCGTGTCGCCCACGTCGCCGAGCAACACGCGAATGACCTCGGGCAGGGCCAGGTCGCGCTGCTGGGCGCCCACCCCGGTCGTTGCGAGCAGCGCAAGCACAAGCGCAACACCACCCGCGGCGGCGACCGCCAAGGATCGCAGCCGGGCGGTTGGACGACTGGCCGCCGTGGGGCGCACGGGCGCGCCTGCCTCACGCGGCGAGATCATCTAACGCTCACGCTCCACCACCGCAGGCCAAAGTCGCCTGCGGTGCGGTGGGGAGCGTCGGACTAGGACTCGGGCTTTTTCTCGGCGGGGGCCTCGGCTGCGCCTTCGGCCGCGGCGTCGGTGCTGGCAACCGTGGTCGCCGGAGTCTCCGGCGCTTCGCCGGCTTCGTCCTGCTCCTCCTCGCCTTCTTCCTCGCCCTCGAGGCCCGCCCGAGCCTCGCTGCGGAACTCGCGCACGCTCTTGCCGAGCGCCTGGCCCACGCCCGCGATGCGGCCGGCGCCGAACAGAGCAATCACGATGAGCAAGATGATGAGCAGCTCAAGCGGCCCAAGTGATGTGAACACGACTAGATTCTCCCTCGCTGCGGCAGCGAGAGCGCTGCCCTTGGTGGACGAGTCCTCATTGTCGGGGTTCTGCCACGGCCGCCGGCGCGACCGTTCCACGCGCCGCGACCGACACGTTCCCGACTACGGTGCTTCGATACACCGTACGTCACTTTACCTTCTCCCGGTGACTTGGGATGAGAAATCGTCGCGCCCATCCTCAACAACGCCGCATCCTAACCCTGCGCGTTGAGGAGTTGGAATCCGAAATCCAGGAGCACCGCCGCGTCCCGCTCGCGCTGACTGCTTCCCAGGAGCACGACCATGAGGCGGCGCCCATCGCGTTCGGCCGCGACGATGATGTTGCCGCCGGCATCCTGCGTGCGTCCCGTCTTGACGCCGAGGGCGCCGTCGTATGACCACAGCAAGCCGTTGAGGCTCGTGGCGGTGTAGGCGCCATGAGCCGGGCGGGCGGGAATCGCATAGGAGCGCGTGGAGACGATACGCGCGATGAGCGGAAAGCGTTCGATCGCGTCGGCGGCGAGCACGGCCATTTCGAAGGCCGTGCTCCGATGGTCGGGCGAGTCAAATCCCACCGGGTTGGCGAACGTGGTGTTGCCCAGCCCGAGCCGTCGCGCGAGGTCATTCATCTGCGCCACGGTATAGGCCTCACCGCCAATCCCATCCGCGACCGTCACCGCCGCATCGTTCGCCGACGGCAGCAACATGGCGAACAACAGGTCCTGCAGCGTGAGCACTTCCCCGGGGCGTAGGCCGATGACGTTCGGCGGCTGCTCGGCGGCCTCCGGCGGCACCTGGATTCGCATGTCGGCCGGCGCCTGTTCCAAGGCGACGACGGCAGTGGCCAATTTGGCCAGACTCGCGGGTGCATGCGGCAGATGCGTGTCCCGCCCGTAGAGGATGGTGCGCTGGCCGAGATCGACGACCATCGCCGACACGGCCGTGATGGGCGGCGCCTCGAGCGGTTGGATGAAGGGGTCCTCGATGAACGCGGCGGTGCCGTCCCGAGCCAACGTCGGGACATTGGCCTGCACGCGGTCCATGTCGCGGTCGAGCAGATTCACCACCCGGCCCATGTCCGGCAGCGGCGCCTCCACCGCCGAGAAGATCCGTGTCAGCACCAGCACGCCGGCAACTGCCGCCAGGAGCACCAGCAAGAGCTCCGCGCCCCGGCGGAATCGCATCGCCTGCACCCGGCGCACCCGCGGCTGTTGCGCCGGCTGTCGCAACTGCGCGTGGTAGATCGGCGGCGGCACCGCGACGCCGGTTGCGTCCCCAGGGCCGGCGTCAAGCAACTCCTCTTGCCGCCAACCGTCCAGTGCCCGGCGTGCCCGGCGGTCTCGCTTTCTTGACGACATCGCCTGCTACACCACCTGATGCCGCGCGATGTAGTCGAGGCTGCGGCGGTAATCCGCTTCCCGGATCAACTGCTCGCTCATGTAGTAGTTGAGCATGGTTCGCAACGAGAGGATGGGCAGCAGGTGCAAGCCGTGGTGCTGGAGACGGCGAGCGGCCCCCAAGTCGCGATCGATCAGGACGATGACGTCGCGGACCACCAGCCCCTGTTCGCGCATGGCGTTCGCCGTGGCGATCACCGAGCCGCCGGTCGTGATCAGGTCGTCGACCAGCAGCGCATGTTGTCCGGGCAAGAAACGACCTTCGAGCGACAGTTCATCGGATGATGGCTGGGGGAACAGGTAGACGAGTGGGACGTCGGTGGCCAGGGAGTAGGCGGTCGCCAGATGCAGGCCACCCATGGGCACGCCCGCCACAAGCTCCCATGGTTCGGCGGGATGGTGCCGGCGCGCCACCGCAAGCTCCGCCGTCTGGCGCACCAGGTCGGCAGCGGCGCGAAGCGCGGCAGGGACGGCGATCAGCCGTTTCGGGTTTACATAAACCGGCGAATCGACCGTCGACCGGCCGAGCGTAAAGCTCCCAAACTCAATACCGCCCAGCTCGTAGATCTGGCGAGCCAGGCCCAGAGTCGTGTTGTCGTCGGCCGTCACGCGCGCCTCGCGCAAGCTGCGACGCGCCGCGCCCGCCGCTGCGGCCTCCCAGGCGGACCCTGCGTCGCCGCAATTATTGGGGCCAGGCACCGCGCGGTCAAGATTCGCCGCGCCAATGGACCCGCGAAAGGGTCCGCCCGCCGGGCCAGGTCGCGGTTGAGCTTCGCATCAGACGCGGCAGCGGCGTCTGACACACCTACAATGCGGCGGAATCCGGTTCGCTCACAGGGAATCTCGTGGCCCACGACCCCATCCAGGCTCCCGCCATTGCCGGCATGGAGGGACCCTACGACGCCTCGCGCGTCGAGACCCATTGGTACGACCGGTGGGAGGCCGCCGGTCATTTCATGCCGTCCGAAGACTCCGCCCGTGAGTCGTTCGTCATCGCCATTCCTCCGCCCAACATTACCGGAGCCCTGCACAACGGCCACGTGATGTTCGTGGCCTACCAGGACCTCATGATTCGCTGGCACCGCATGCGGGGGCGCGCCGCGCTGTGGATTCCGGGCACGGACCATGCGGCCATCGCCACGCAGGCGGTGATCGAGCGCGAGCTGCGGCGCGAAGGCACGTCGCGGCACGAGATCGGCCGGGAACGCTTCGAGCGCCGCTTCTGGCAGTGGCGCGATACCTACGGTTCCCGCATCACCCAGCAGCTCCGCCGTCTGGGCACCTCCGCCGACTGGACGCGAGAGCGCTTCACAATGGACGACCAGCTCTCGCGCGCCGTGCGCGAGGCCTTCGTGCGCCTCTACGAAAAGGGCCTCATCTATCGCGGGGCGTACCTGGTGAATTGGTGCCCGGAGGACCGCTCGGCCATCAGCGACCTCGAGGTCGAGCATGAGACGGTCGAGGGCCACCTCTGGCACATTCGCTATCCGCTCCGGGACGGCGGCCACCTCGTCGTGGCCACCACCCGCCCGGAAACGATGCTCGGGGACACCGCCGTCGCCGTGCATCCGGACGACGAGCGCTATCGCCATCTGGTCGGCGGCACGGCCGTCGTGCCCGGGATCGGGCGCGAAATCCCCGTCATCGCCGACCCGGAGGTCGACCGCGATTTTGGCACCGGCGCGGTGAAGATCACCCCCGGCCACGACCCCAATGACTGGCGCATGGGCAAGCGGCATGGGCTTCCCCTCGTCAGCATTCTCAACGACGATGGGTCACTCAACGATGAGGCCGGTCAGTGGGCCGGCATGGACCGCTTCGAGGGGCGCCGCGCCTACGTCGCCTACCTCGAGTCCGAGGGCCTGCTCGAACGCGTCGAGCCGCACGCCTACGCCCTCGGCCACTGCCAACGCGACGGGACCGTGATCGAACCGCGCGTGTCCGAGCAGTGGTTCGTCAATACGCGGCCCCTCGCCGACCGCGCCGCGCAGGCCGTTCACGACGGCACGCTCAGGTTCTATCCGCAACGCGCCGCCGCCGAGTTTCTGCGCTGGATGGAGATGATCCAGCCCTGGTGCATCTCACGCCAGCTATGGCTGGGGCACCGCATCCCGGTGTGGTACTGCGGCGCCTGCGGCGAGACGATCGTCACCCGCACCGATCCGGCGTGTTGCCCGGTGTGCGGCAGCGAAGACCTGGCCCAGGACCCGGACGTCCTCGACACCTGGTTCAGCTCCGGGCTATGGCCCTTCTCAACGCTCGGCTGGCCGGATGCAACATCCGACTTCGAGCGCTTCTATCCCACCGACGTATTGGAAACCGGAAGCGACATCATCTTCTTCTGGGTCGCGCGCATGGTCATGCTCGGTCTCGAACTCACCGACCGGCTGCCGTTTCACACCGTCTACCTCCACGGCATGGCGCGGCACGCCGATGGATCGAAGGTCGAGAAGTCGAACTATCAGCCGGGCGACGATCCCGCGGAGATTATCGAGCCCTACGGCGCCGACGCCTTCCGCTTCATGATCGTGACGTCCTCGTCCGAAGGCGCCGATTTGCGAATCAATCTGAAGCGAATCGAGGCCTCGGCCCACTTCGCCAACAAGCTGTGGAATGGCGCGAAGTTCGTGATCGGGGCCATGCAGCGCACGGCGGAGTCCGACGCGACGGCCGCACCGACGATCGTCGACGAATGGATCACCGCCCAGCTCGGCGCGCTGCACGCGGACGTCGTGCGTCTGGTGGAGAGCTTCCAATTCGGCGAAGCCGGTCGCCGGCTGCACGACTTTCTGTGGTCCGAGTTCTTCGATTGGTACGTCGAAGCGGCCAAGATTCGCCTCTACTCCGACGACCCGGCCGAGGCGCGCCGCGTCGCCGCAACGTTGGCCCAGGTGCTGGACGGCAGCCTGCGACTGCTGCATCCGTTCATGCCGTCGTTGACCGAGGAGATCTGGCACCACTTCCGCCACGCCGGCGGCGCGCCGGACGCCCCCGAGTGGCTCATTGCGACGCCCATCGACGAGCCGCCGCCGCCGGGCAATGCGGAGGCCGTGCGCCAGGTTCGCGACCTCATTGCCGTCGTGCAGGGAATTCGTAACGCGCGGCACGAGTCCCAGGTGGAACCGGGCCGCCTGATCGAGGCGCGCATCATTCTCAACGGCCACGCCGGCTTCATCGAGCGCGAGCGGAGCTTCGTGGAGCGTCTCGCGCGCGTGGAGCCGTTGTCCTTCCACCCCCAGGGCACGCAGTTCGACGATCCCGCGGTGACGGTGCGCACGGCCGGAGTCGAGGTGAATCTGCCGCTCGCGGGGATGATCGACATCGCCGTCGAGCATGAGCGCCTGGCGCGTGAGCGCGCGGAACGACTGGCCGATCTGCAACGTGCCGAAGCCCTCCTCGGCAACCAGGCCTTCGCGCAGCGCGCGCCCGCCGCCGTGGTCGACAAGGAGCGGCAAAAGGCCGCCGCCGCCCGTTCGGCGCTGGCCCAGATCGACGACCGCCTGGCGGCCCTTCCGCCCCGGCCCTAGCGCGAGCTTCGCGCGCCCTCGTCGCCGGCGGCGCGCACGTAGAGCTGACGCAGGGTCGTCGCCCCGCGCACAGTGGCGCCGCCGATGCCGCGCGCCTTGGCCGCGTTGACGTCTTCGAGCGCCGGCCGCACCTGTGACGAGAGCTGGTCGATGAAGTGCAGCGCGATGGCCTCGGGAATCATGGGCTCGACCACGGCGGCGAACTCACGCGTGCCCTGGTGGCTGAGCACCAGATGCCGCAGGAGCATGGCCGTTTCCGCATCGCATTTGACCTCGGCAACGGCGGCATCGAGCAGCTGCACGCCGTGCACCATGTGGCCTTCCAGGTTTCCCGCCGGCGTATAGGAGAACTCGCTGGTGACATCGAGCTCCACCACCTTGCCCAGGTCGTGCAAGATCACGCCGGCCACCACCAGATCGCGGTCAAGCTCGGGGAATGTCTCGGTCACCCGTTCCGCCAGCTGCAACATCTCGACCGTGTGCTCGGCCAGCCCGCCCACCCAGGCATGGTGTCGTCCCTTGGCCGCGGGCCACGTCTCCAGCCGCTCCGAGACTTCCGACTGCGACAGCACCGCTTTCACCACCGCCTGCACCTGGGCGTTGCCGATCGAGTCGGCGGCGGCGGCGATGGACGCGCGCAGCGTCGCGGGATCGCGCTCGCCCTGCGGCAACAGGGCCGTGGCGTCCCACTGCACCGCGGAGCGTTCCATGCGCGACAGCTTGACGTTCACCCGCCCCCGAAACTCCTCCGCGCGGCCTTCGACGGTGTAGGTCTGGCCCGCGTCGACGGCAGCGGCAAGCTCCGGCGGCACCGAGAAATACAGCGCGTCGATCGAGTCACGGTCCTTATCTCGGAGCGTGACCCGAAGGTACGGGTCGCCGGTGCGGCTCGTGCGCACGTCGGGCGAGGCGATCACGTACGTCCCCGACACCATTTGGCCGGGACGAATGTCGGCAATCCTCACGGGCGGCTATCCACGCGGCGAATGGCCCATCCTACCCGCGGCGGTTGAGACGCCCGTCCTGGTCGCGAATTGAGCCGGCGGCTTGTCCGAGATGATCTTCGGTGCTGGGCGGCGGCTAGCGACGGCGGCGCCACCAGGAGCGAAATCGGTCGCCAAGCGTCGACGGCGGACGGTGGTCATTCAGATCGATCACCTGGCCGCGCCACATCTGGGGACTCGATGGCTTGGCGGGACCGGTCCCCGAGCGGCGCTCGATGACGCCCCGCCCGATGGCCAGAAGAAAGGTAATCCCGCCGGAGAGCGCAAAGATCGCGGCCACGGGCCGCAGCGGCGTGGCATACAGCAACAGTCCCAGGACGACCAGGCTGGCGGCCGTCACCAGCATCTCGTTGGTGGTGGCGAAGCGGCGGCGCAGCCATGCGCCGAAGGAATCCAGCCAGGGTCCGCGGGGTTGGTCTTGGTCGGGCTCTGATTGGGGCGGCTCGCCGCTCGCGGGCGCGTTGAAATCGCTCTCCTCGAGGATGTCCCGAACTTCCTCGCGCCAGTCCTTGGTCACGCGCTCTCGCCGCTGCAGCACTGCCTGACGTCAAGTATACCCCCGACCCCTGTCCGTCATACCGCGAATGGAGACCTTTGCGTAACCCTTCGTCATTCCCGCGAAGGGAGACCTTTGCATAAATCGAGGAGCGGGGCGGACCATGGGGTGTCGCCAGGCGGAGGATTGAGGAGCGGGCGTATGCACCGGGATATGGGCCGACCGTCGTTCGCGGAAGCGATGGTGTCGGAG
>JAJECS010000024.1 GCA_022821905.1 Chloroflexota bacterium
CTCCGACACCATCGCTTCCGCGAACGACGGTCGGCCCATATCCCGGTGCATACGCCCGCTCCTCAATCCTCCGCCTGGCGACACCCCATGGTCCGCCCCGCTCCTCGATTTATGCAAAGGTCTCCCTTCGCGGGAATGACGGACCCAAAATGACCCACTGCCGGCGAGCTACGACAGCAGGACGTGCGCGATGGCCACGCCGAGAATGCACCCGAGCAGCGCCGCAAGCACCGGCAGTCCGCCGATCATCAGATACGTCGCCCCCAGCGGCGCCGCCATGAGCGCGCCGGCGGCAAATCCGCCGACGCCGAACGGCCAGTACAAGATTCCCGACCGCTGCCGGCGTCCAACAAAGGCGTGGAAAAGAAACGCGACGATCGTGGCCAGCACAAGACCCAGGTAAACGTGCGGCGGGATGAGCAGAAAGACGTCCACGCTAACGCGCTTCCAAGTGTGCCGGGGCCGGCTGAGGCGGGGCGCGCAGGCGGTTCGCGTGTCGGGCGATCGCTTCCGCGGCCCGCAGCACCTGGGCCCGGGTCGTATCCCGGCCAAGACTGAGCCGCAGCGGTCCCCGGCGGTAGGCGGACGGCAGCCCGAGCGCCTCGATGACGTGGGATGGTTCCACCGAGCCCGCCTCGCACGCCGCCCCCGACGAGGCGTCGATGCCGTCCAGATCCAGATTGATCAGCAAGGGCTCGGCGTCCACGTCGGCAAACGCGAAGCTGGCAATGGACGGCAGCCGAAGAGTTGGATGCCCGGTCACGCGTGCGTGAGGCACATTCGCCAGCACGGCGTCGATCAACACTCCCGACAACCCGGCGAGACGTGCATTTTGGGTGCACCACGTCGCGCAGGCCGCGGCGACCGCATGCGCCAGGCCCACGGCTGCCGGAATGTTCTCGGTACCTGCCCGACGACCCAACTCTTGCGCCCCACCCCAGGCCAGCGGCTCGAGCTCCACGCCGTCTCGCACGTAGAGCGCACCGATGCCCTTGGGTCCGTAGATCTTGTGGCCTGACAGTGATAGCAGATCGACACCCAATCGATCAACATTTATGTCGAGTTGCCCCGCCGCCTGCACGGCGTCGGTATGAAACAGCGCGCCGACTTTGCGGGCTGTTTCGGCAAGCGCCGGGATGTCTTGCACCGTGCCGATCTCGTTGTTGGCCAGGGCGACGCTGACCAGCGCAGTGTCAGGCCGCAGGTAAGCCGCCAGCGTGTCCGGCGTCACCCGGCCGTGGGCATCGACCGGGATTTCGCAAACGGGAAGCCCACGGTCGCGCAGCGCCCAAGCCGCACGCAACACGGCGTGATGCTCGATGGCGCTCACGGCGGTGTGCTTGCGGTCGCTCCGGCGAGCCACCCCGGCAATGGCCAGGTTGTTGGCCTCGGTGCCGCCGGAGGTAAAGATGATCTCGTGCGGCCGCGCCCCGAGGGCTTCCGCCACCTGCCGCCGCGCGCGGTCAAGCTCGGCGCGGGCGAGGCGGCCGGACGCGTGCACGCTCGACGGATTGCCAAAGGGACCGTCGAGCACCTCGACCATGGTCCGCCGGACGGCCGGATCGAGCGGCGTGGTGGCCGCGTGGTCCAGGTAAATGCGGTCAGGCGTGGGTGTGGTCATCGCCATTCAGGATAGGGTCGCCGGAGCGCTCGACGCGCTCATCGGTCGTAGCCTCCGGTCATTTCGGCATCGCGCAACGGCCGTTCTCGACGCAACGTTTCCCACGAGCACCGGCCCCACCGACGGCCTGCTGTGATACATTCCAATTGTCCATCACGCGTCACAATTTGCACGCCAGCGCTGCACGCGCGGCCACGTGATGTGCCCCCACTCCATGAGCAGCACTCGATCTATCTCTCGGATGCGTCTGTCTCGTCGGGCCGTGCTGTATACGGCAGTAACGGCCGCGGCGGCGGGCGTTGCACCGTGGAGCGCGACGGTGTTCGCCCAGCAGGCGGCAATCGCCGTCGATTCGCTGTTCCAGGGGTTCTACGACCGCATGGGCGGCGCCAACGTCTTCGGCGCGCCCCTGACCGAGCGCTACGAGCTGGACGGCCGGCAGGTGCAGCTCTTCGAGAACTTCCTGCTCGGCCACTGGCCCGAGAACAGCGGCACCGACTACGAAGTCCAGCCGGCGCTGCTCGGGGTCAAGGTTTCGGGGGATCGCTATTTCGGGCAGGCGCAGCCGTTCCGCGATAGCAGTCAGATCACTTACGTGCCGGAGACGCGGCAGTCGCTCCGGCTGGGTTTTCTCAGGTATTGGCGCGACAGGGGAGGCGCCAACCTGCTTGGCTATCCGATCTCCGAGGAGGTGGTCGACGACGGAATCACCGCGCAGTGGTTTCAGCGCGGGAAGCTCACCTACGACGCGGACCGCACGCCGCAGATTCAGATTGCCGATTTGGGCCGCACATGGCTGGCCCAGGCGCAAGACGGCCTATCCGCGGCCTATGACGTCAACGCCCCGCCAGCGACGGTGCCCGGGGGATCCACCCCAGTTCGGCTGACCATTACCAATTCCGGCGCCGACACTTGGGCATCCAGCGGCGACGAGGCGGTGACGCTGGGGTTTCGGTGGGCCGATCGCCATCCGCCGCGCCACCGCGAGCCCCCCGGCTTCATCTCATTGCCGAACGATGTCGCGGCCGGTGAGAGCGTTGAGTTGGAGACGTTGGTTTCGCTGCCCGCCGAACCGGGACAATTCCGCCTGCAGCCCGACTTACAGCAGCAAGGCGAGTGGTTCTCGGCCAAGGGCGTGGCGGCGCCCGTGGTGGAGACACCCGCGCGACTGGCGGATCCGGAGATGCGCATCGGTCTGCTGGACATCAGCGATGACAACCCGGGAGTCACCACCGCCACCATCACCTCCACCAATGGACTGCGAATCGTCGACGAGGGTGGGAACGAGATGGCGGAGCTTGACGGCGGCGAATCAGTGGTCATTAGTCGCGACATCCCGGGCGAGCAGCAAGTGCTTCAGTTGCCGGGCGATGAGCGCGAAACCACCGTCGGTCGCGTCAAGATCTTTCCGCTTGCAGGCTCGATGCTGCGCCTGATGGAGGCGGCCCCGTGGACGACATACCGAGGGTCGTTCGAGTTCGTCTGGCTGCCGCGCTACACGTCCGCCTGGCTGGTCAACATCCTCCCGCTGGAGGACTACCTGTCGGGAATCGCCGAGCAGGGTGACCACATTCCCTGGGAGGCCCTGCGGGCGTCCGCCATCGCCTTTCGCAGCTACGCCCTGGCGACTCGCGCCGAGCGCCGGGCTAGCAACCTGGTATTCGATGCAGCCGGATCCACCCGTCACACGCCTACCATGTACACCCGGCATCAGGTCTATCACGGCATGGCGCGCGAGTTTTCGGGCACGCGGCTGCGCGAGGCGGTGGCCGATACTCGCGGAGAAGTCATGACCTACGACAGCAAGACGATCATGGCGGTCTATTTCTCACGCGCGGACGGGCGTACCCGGAGTTGGCATGAAACCTGGGGCGGCGCCTTCAAGCCATGGGCCGTCGGCGTGCCCGATCCCTACAGCGTTGGGCAGACGCTCTTGGGACACGGAATCGGACTGCCGTTGCGCAGCGCGAACGCCATGGCGGAGACCGGCGCCAATGGCGAGCAGATTCTCGCCAGCTACTACACCGACGTGGACTTCGGTGCCATCTACTAGCGGCGCGCCCGCCGTCCGCGGGCTCCAGGGACGCGACCTGCTTTCCCTGGCGGACCTCGGCAGCGGCGATGTCACCACCATTCTGGACGCGGCCGCGCGGCTGAAGCTCGCTCAAGCCGACGGAACACCCCACCCGCTGCTCCCCCGACGAACTCTTGGAATGCTCTTCGAGAAAGCGTCCTTGCGCACCCGCACCACGTTCGTCGTGGGCATGGTTCATCTCGGAGGCCAGGCCGTCGACTTGATGGCCGAGCACACGCAGATGGGCGTGCGGGAGTCCGTTCCCGACATTGCGCGAAACCTGGAACGCTGGGTCGATGGCGTGATGGCGCGGGTCTACGACCAGAACGTGCTCGAAGAGCTGGCCGAACACTCGCGCGTACCGATCATCAATGGTCTCAGCGACCGCTTTCATCCCTGCCAGGTGCTGGCCGACTTGCTGACGCTCCGCGAACGCCTGGGCTCGCTGTCCGGCCGCACCCTGGCGTATGTGGGCGATGGGTTCAATATGTGTCACTCCCTGATGCTGGGCGGTGCGTTGACGGGGTTGCACGTGCGCGTCGGGACGCCCCGTGGCTATGAGCCCGACCCGGCGATCGTCGAGCAGGCGCGCGATATAGCTCGCGCCTCGGGCGCCCAGATCGATCTCGTTTCGAGCGCCGAGGCGGCTGTGCGGGGCGCCGACGCGGTCTATACCGACTCGTGGGTAAGCATGGGCCTGGAGGACGAACGCGCCGAGCGCCTCGCCGCGTTCGGGCCGTTTCAGGTGAATGCCGACCTCATGGCCGGCGCACGATCCCACGCCGTGTTCATGCACTGCCTGCCCGCCCATCGCGGGGAGGAAGTCACCGACGACGTGATGGACGGACCGCAGTCCGTCGTCTTCGATCAAGCCGAGAATCGGCTCCACGCGCAAAAGGCGTTGCTCGTGCTGCTCATTGGCGGCGAGGCCGCACTGCAAGCCTTGCCACGATAGCCAGGCCATATTCCGCGCTACACTTAGCCCAAGCGCCACGGTGGCAAAGCGGGCAGTGGAACAGCTCGAATACCTCTTTCGTGAGTTCAGTTGGGGCGCCGCCGCGCAGATCATTCTCGTCGCGCTCCTCTTTCACGGCGTCCTCACGCTGATTCGCGGCACCCAGGCCGACATTCTGGTCCGTGGCGCCCTGGCGGTCTTGGTGGCGGTTCTGGTAATTGGGCGCGTGCTGCAGCTGCCGTTGATCAACTGGATCGTGGAAAACGGCCTGATCCTGCTGTCGTTCGCGATGGTGGTGGTGTTCCAGCCGGAAATCCGTCGGCTGCTCGAGCGTGTGGGCCGCACCGGCACGTTGGTGGCGCGGCCGTTCGGAACCACGTCTCCCGAAGACACCGAGGTGATGATCGGGGAGGTCGTCACGGCGGTCGCGGCGCTCTCGGGGCGGGTTTGGGGCTCGATCATCGTGATCCAGCGAACGGGAGGGCTAGACGAGTACGCCGCTACCGGCACTCGCCTGGAGGCTCAGCTTTCGCAAGATCTGTTGCTGACCGCATTCCATCCCGGCTCGGAGCTGCATGACGGCGCGCTGCTCGTGCGCGGACGCATGGTGACGGCGGCGCACGTGATGTTGCCCCTGAGCGACGCGCTGGGCCCGCAGGACCACGTGGGGACGCGCCATCGCGCCGGTCTGGGAATCACCGAGGTGTCGGATGCGATCGCCGTCATGACCTCGGAAGAGAGCGGCGGCATCTCGTTCGCCGCCGATGGCCGGCTCGAGCGGCATCTGACGCCGGACCAATTGCGACGCCGCCTGGAGACGGCCTTCCGCGTGCAGACCCGTGGGGCGGCGCTGCAAAACCTGCCGGCCTGGATTTCACGCCGCTAGGTGCGACGCCTCAGTCCCCAGGAGCTTTGGACGGCCCGCGCCCTGCGCTTCGCGCGCCACAATCTCGGGCTTCGGTTTCTCGTGGCGCTCGCGCTGTCGGCGCTGGTGTGGGCCGGACTCACCATCGAGGAAAACCCCGAGGCGACCGAAGCCTTCCCCGGTCGCCTGATCGTGGAGCCGGTGGGCCTCGACACGCGCAGCTTCGTCCTCGTGGAGGAGATCGCGCCGGTGCGCGTGAGCGTGGAGGGGCCAAAGGTCAATCTCGCCAGCCTCACCGCCGACCACTTCGTGGCCAGGGTCGATCTCGGTGGGCTTGGCGCCGGACGGCATCAGGTCGACGTCGATGTGGTCGTGTCGGATTCGCAGGTCGAAGTCGTGCTCATCACGCCGGCAAACATTGCCGTCGAGCTCGAACCGGTCGTTGAGCGCAGGCTGCGCGTCAATGCTCGAATCGAGAGCGACGTCGCAACCGGATATCGGGCGAACTTGGCGGAGATCACCGCCGATCCCGCCGACGCCACCATCAGCGGCGCTTCCTCGGCCGTAAATCGAGTGGCCCGAGTTCAGGCCGCCCTCAGCCTGGAAGGCGCGACGCGCGATGTCAGGGTCGAGGGAATCTTGATTCCCGTGGATCGGCAGGGAATCGAGGTCGAGGATGTGCGCGTCGACCCACCAACCGTCCTGGTCAACGTTCCCGTCAACCGGATAACCAGCCGCAAGCGGGTGCCGGTGGTGCCGCGCATCGAAGGGACGGTCGCGCCATCGTTCTTCATTGCGCGGATTGGCGTCGTCCCGACCAGCGTCGAAATCGAAGGTGAGCCCGGAGCGCTCGAACGCGTGGACGCCGTGGAAACGTTGCCGGTCGACATCGCGGACGCCCGCGGCGACATCGAGCGCGAAGTCGGATTCGAGGCCATCGAGGGCATCACGATTCGCAGCGATCAGCCATTTGCCCAAGTTGCGGTGGTGGTCGAACCGCTCGACGAAACCACCACCATCCAGGTGGCGGTGGTCCTCACCAACCTCGGCAGCGGCCTCCAGGCGATCGCGGATCAACCGTTTCTGCAAATTGTGATTTCGGGTCCCGCGGAGGTCCTGCAAGGCCTGCGCGGCGGCGACATCCTGGCGGAAGTCGATTTGAGCAATCGCGCGCCGGGCCTCCACCAGATTCGACCGGTGATCACGAACCCGGCGCCGGATACCCTGCGCATGGTGCGGCACACGCCGGCGGTCGTGGACGTGCGCATCTCGCCGCTTGATGCGCCGAGCGCCGCGCCGGCGACGACCGCCATTCCGGGTCCGGGCGGCGCCGTGCCGGCGGCCACGCCGACCCCGACCGCATCTTCCAGCTAGCTAGCCGCGAGCACTCGACCGAACGCCCATCACTCCCTCGTACAACCCATCGAGCGGGCGGGTGAGCCGGTCCCAGGCAAGCTCTCTCATGGCATAGATTCGCGCTTGCTCAGCCACCCGGCCTCGACCCGGATCTTGCAACGCCTTCACCGCCGCCTCGGTGAGCGCTTCCATGGAGGCATCACGCGCCAGGTAGCCGGTTTCGCCGTCACGAACGAACGTCGTCGCCTCCCCGGTCGGTGAGGCGACGATCGGCACCCCAGCGATCATCAGATCGATGTACCGCACGGAGCACTTCGACCTGTTGGCCACGGTGTCCGCCATCGGCATGAGCGCGACGTCGCAGTGCGCGAAGAATGCTCCCAGCCGCGCGAAGTCCATCCATCCACAAACGTGCACACGGTCGGATACGCCCTGCGCGTCGAGGGCCGGCAGCAGGTGCGGCATGGGCGAATGAGGCCCAGCGCCCACGATGGAAATGGTGAGGTCGGGCAGGCGTGTCAACGTGCCGACCACGAGCCGCACCCAATCGTTGGGCGGAGCGTCGTAGAAGCGCGTGTAGATCGCCGCGTGCGGCCGCGGCGGGTCCGACGACGGTGGCGGAGCCTCGCGCCACGCGCGATAGGTGGCGGCCTCATAGCCGTTGACGATGCGCTCGACAGGTTCGGCCCCTCGTCGCCGCGCCAGCTCGGCGCTTGCGGCGGTGCGCGCGTCGCAGGCCCCGAGGCCCCAGGACTCCTGCCGCTCGAATAGCTCGCGCTGCCACCAGGGATAGGGCTCGTTAGCGCTCCACCCGGCCTTGCCTTCCCAGTCGTCGCAGTCCAACACCAGCCCCGGCCGGTCGCGCTTGCGCCAGAGCAAGGCTTGCACCAGCCCCGATACCGCCTTGGGCTTGAAGACGTGGACGATGTCCGGTCGCCATTGGCCGAGCCGCTGCATGGCGCTCCGGGCCAGCGCCACCTGGATCAACGGGGCGCCGACCAGCGGCACGGCCGCGCCTCGGGGTCGCGGGAGCGCGTGGACCTCGACGCCGGCGTCGTTCCAACGCCGCCCGAAGCTCGCCGGGTCGTCATACGGCGGAACCACCACCCGCACCCGGTGCCCGCGCGCCGCCATGGCGCGAGCCATGGGCATCACGCGGCGGGTGGTCGTGTTCTTCGGCGCGAACCCAAAGGGCGCGACGTAGGCCAGGTTCACGCTAGGCCGCGCGTCGCCAGGCCAGCAGCGCCAGCACCCCCAGCACCCAACAAGCCGCGGCGACGCCGCTGACGATGGCGCCGACGCGCAGCGGGTGCGACGAGAACTCAAACGTCACCGTGTGTTGCCCGGCGGAGGGAATCAACACGGCCCGTTGCGCCAGATTCGCCTGCCAGATCGTCGTGCGGCCGCCGTCGATGTATGCCTCCCAGCCCGGGTACAACGTGTCGTTGAGTACCAGCATGCGCGGGCCCTCGGAGACGACCTCGATGGTGACGCGCTCCGGGGAGTCCTCGGTCATCACCGCCGTCGCCGGGGCGTCGAATCGCAGCCAGGCGTCGCGCGTTCCGAATTCCCGTCTGAGGCGCGCCTCATCATCGGGAAGGACGAGACCCACCGGCTCCCGGCGATGCACGATTCCCATGTCCTCCAGGGCTCGGCGAATCGGGTTGGACAACTCAGGGTCACGCGTCGATGTGCCCAGCCAGGCCTCCTCGGTCGGCGCAAACCCCTGATAGGACAGCGCCCGACTCGCGCTGGCGACGGTTCCGGCCAGGCCCACGCGCACCGGCATCCAAATCCGCTGTGCCTCCCGCGCCCGCCGCGTGATGGTCACGTCGCCGACCAGCTCCACGAGCATTCCGCGTCCGGGGCGGAGGAGCACTCCCACCGACGACCCGTCCGACAGCAGCAGGGACAGCCCGCGGACATCGAGCACTCCGCCGTGCG
The DNA here is from genome assembly GCA_022821905.1 of Chloroflexota bacterium. Taxonomy (GTDB): domain Bacteria; phylum Chloroflexota; class UBA11872; order UBA11872; family UBA11872; genus JAJECS01. The sequence continues at coordinate 8,816 of JAJECS010000024.1, forward strand.
GCTCGATGGTGACGGCCGAGACGTGGATGGGATCTTCGAGTCCTGCGCTCGACAGCACCGTGTGCGGCGGCAACCCATCCCGCAGAGGCGCGGGCGCCGCATTCGCCAGCCCGACAAACGTAGCGTCGGCGGCGGCGCGCCGCAGCGGCCACTCGACCTGCGCCCCCGCCGCGTCGGTCAGCACGATGCGACCCGCCTCGGCGCCGCTGTCGCCCGGAGCACCGGACGCCAGGATGGCAACGCCGGTGACGCCGGGAACATCGAGAGCGTCAACGTGGAGAGGCTCGCGCAATCTCGCGACCAGCCGCAGGTCGAAGGCAGCGACATCGGTTTCGAAGGCGTCGAAGCGATCGTCGATCACCACGTCCACGCTCAGCATGTCCAGTGCATGATTCGACGGCACGGTCTTGAGCTGGTTCAGCAGCAGCGCATCGGGCTGTGCCGCCGAACCGGGAATCACGGTCTCGCGCAGCGCCACGTGGGTCGACAGCGGCAACAGACCGCCGTCGTAGCCGTCGGGCGTGTCCAGCCCATAGGCCATGGTGAGATTCGGATTCAGGATGTCCCGGTTTTTCCAGGCCACCTTGAATTCGCGCCACGGCACTTCGCCCAGTTGATCGATCCACGCGCTGGCAAGCGCCGCACGGTCGGGATCGTTGATCTCGTAGGAGGGATCGGCCATCGAGAGGACCCTCCCCGCGCCGGCAATCTCGGCCAGGCGCGGCAATGCTTGGCCCCTCGCTTCGTAGGCGTCGATGGGAATCGCTTCCCTGATGGCCGCGGGACCGGCCGCCGCGGCCAGCTCGGCGATGACGATGAGCGGCGCCAGCCAGGCGAAGGCGGGTCGCGGCGCCAGCATGGCGAGCGTCACGAAGGCGAGGGCGATGGCGGCGACGAGCCCCCACGTCCAGGCGAGACCGTCGCGCAGGGGCGGCTCCGCGATCGCAACGCCGAGCGACAACCCACCCAATCCCGCGAGCACTAGGAGCCACGCGCCAAGCCGTTGCAGGCGTTCGCGCCGCGGCCGGCCCGATGCCGTCATCAGCGCCTCAGTGCCGTAGGCCGCCAGCAACGCCAGCGCGAACACGGCGACGAGGAGCCAGCGCGCCGGCACCCGGAAGAGCGCGACGCCGGGCACCACCCGATGCGCCAACCCGAACAACGGTGTGGCCGGTCCCAAGGCCAGCAGGATGGCCACCAACGCCGCCAGCACCAGGAAGACGACGCGCGGTTCGCGCCAGCGGTGCACCGCGCCAAGCGTCGCCAGCATGACGCCCACGACGCCGACGTAGGCCACGAACTCCGTGCTCGACGGCAGGTGCAGAAACGTTGGGAGCAATCCGGGCAGCGCCTCTCCGGTCGGCAGCGAAAACGAGACCGCCTCGTGAAACATCAGTCCACCGGAACGGATGCCCTCACGCGAGAGGTCGAGGGCCGGCAAGATTTGGGCCGCGGCGAGTCCGGCGCCGCCCACGGCGCCGATGAGCCACAACGACAGCCCGGTGAGCACTCCGCCCGCTCGCTGCCGCGCGGACGTGCCCCTCACCTGCCGAAACCCGACCACGAGCGCCCAGGCCAGACCAAACGTCAGGCCCACATAGGCCGTCTGCGGGTGACCGGCCAGGATCATCAACGCCACGATCAGCGGCGCCACCGCCCACCAGCGCTTCGTCCCCGCAACGCCTAGCTCGATGGCCAGAATCAGCCACGGAATCCATGCGGCCACGCTCACCTGGTTGATGTGCTCCATTTGCCCGGCGAAGAATCCGCTGAAGGCAAACGCCGCAGCTCCGGTTGCGGCCGCCGGCCAGCCAAGGCGCAAGCCCGCACGCGCCAGTGCCAGCATCCCGGCGGCTCCCAGCGCCACGTGCAGCATTAGCGCGGTTGAAAGCGCGCGCGCGGGATCGAGCAGATAGAGCGGCCAGTTGAGTGGATAGAAAACCGCCGACTGCGGGTTCGCCAGAAATGGCACGCCCATGAAGACGTGCGGGTTCCAGAGCGGAAGGCGTCCGTCGCCAAGTGACGCCGCGGCGTAGGCCCAATAGGGGAAGAAGTAGGTCTGCACGTCGTAGCCCGAGAGCACCAGGCCCTCGAAGATCAGCCGTCCGTAGATGGTCAGCAGGCCGGCCAGCACCAGCCCCACGGCCGCGATGACGCCGAAGCGCGATCCACGCGGGCGCGCGTCAATCGTCGTCACCGCGCGCGCCGCTGCTTGCTAGATCTCTTCCGACAGGATGATGGCTTCGGCCACCTCGCGCATCGGCTTGCGCCGGTCCATGCTGAGCTTCTGGATGCGCCTGAACGCCTCGGGCTCGTCCAAACCCAGACGTGACATGAGCAGTCCTTTGGCCCGCTCGACCGCCTTGCGCGTCTCGAGCTGATCCTTGAGATCGGCCACCTCGTCGCTGATGGCCAGGAACTCGCGGTAGCGCGACATGGCCACTTCCAACGCCGCCTCGAGCTCGTTGTCCCGCAACGGCTTGAGGATGTAGTTGATGGCGCCGGCCTCGAGCGCCTGGCTGATCAGATGTCGGTCCGAATACGACGTGACAAGCACGACCGGGGCGATGCGCTCGTCCGTGAGACGGCGCGCGGCCTCAATGCCGTCCATCTCCGGCATGCGGATGTCCATGACGACGACGTCCGGCCGCAACTCGCGCGCCATTTTGACCGCGCTCTCACCGTCACCGGCCTCACCGACGACCTGGTAGCCCGACGCCTGCAAGCGCTCGGTGAGGTCCATCCGGATGATGGTCTCGTCTTCGGCCACGATTACACGCAAGGACACGCCACAGTCACTTTCAGCGCGGAGACCGGGTGGATCAGCCGGTACAGAGTCAGCCTAGCAGCATCCGCAACTGCGTTGACGCCCCCACCCCACAACCCCTAGTATCCGCTGGCCGTGCACACCCTATGTATTGCGTGCACGGCGACCGATAATCCGCAAATGGTTGGGAGGACATGCGGATGCGTGTGACCTGCCTGCAGGAAAACCTTAGCCGCGGCCTGGCGCTCGTAAGCCGTGCCGTCGCCACCCGAAGCACGCTGCCCGTGCTGAGCAACGTGCTGTTGCAGTCCGAAGACGGCGGGCTGCGGCTCTCGGGCATGAACCAGCAACTCGCGATGTCGGTGTGGCTTGGTTCGAGCGTCGAAGACGAGGGCGCCATCACCGTGCCCGCCCGACTGTTGAGCGATTTCGTCGCCCAGCTCCCCGAGGGACCGGTGACTTTGGCCACCGACGATGAAACCGACACCCTCAGCGTCGCGTCTGGCCGGTATCAGGCCAAGATCAAGGGATTGAGCGCGGAGGACTTTCCGCCCATTCCGACGACGGGCGACGAGCGTGAGGTCGACCTGGCCACCGACCTGCTGGCCGACGTGATCGGGCAGGTCGTGGCCGCGGCCGCGACCGACGACAGCCGTCCGGTGCTGGCCGGCGTGTCGATCACCATCGGCCCGGACCACATCGAGCTGGCCGCCGCCGACGGCTATCGACTGGCCGTGCGCCGCGAGGAGGTGGAAACGGGCCTGGCCGAGCCGGTGCAGATCGTCGTGCCTCGTCCCGCCATGGTCGAGCTACAGCGAATGCTCGCCGACGATCCGGGAACCGTGACCATCGGGCTCAGCGAAACGCAGTCGCAGGTCTTGTTCCGGACGAGCACGGTCACCTTCATCGCCACGCTCATCGACGGGCAGTTTCCGAATTACCCGCAGCTGATCCCGGGCGAGGTCGACACGCGTGTCGTGGTCGACACGCAAGCCTTTGCGCAGGCCACCCGCATCGCCTCCCTCTTTGCGAGTTCCGGGGCAAACGTCATCAAGCTGCACGTGCAGCCGGGCGCGGAAGGCGAATCCGGCCGTATGGTGCTGACGTCGAACTCGGCCGAGCTTGGCGAAAACTCCGGCGAGCTCGACGCCGAGGTCAGCGGCGACGGCGGGCTCATTGCCTTCAATCCCCGCTTCCTGTCCGAGTGCCTGGGCACGATCGCAACCGAGCGCATCTCGGTGGGCACCTCCGGCGCCACCAGCCCGGGACGCTTTCGCCCCGTGGACGGCGACGAGGAGGTTGAAACGCACAGCCACGTGATCATGCCCATGCACACGGTGAGCTAGGCATCGCGAGCGACCGGCGCCGTCAGGTCGCGGCGTGACGGCTGCCGCCGGACCGGTCAGCCGTGCGTTTGTGAGCACCGGCCGAGGACCGGTGGTTTCGGCGCACACGATGGTGTCTACGGGCCATCCGCTGGCAACCGCGACGGGGCTTCGCCTGCTCCTGGACGGCGGCAGCGCATTCGATGCCGCGATTGGGGCCGCCGCCGTCATCGCGGTTGTCGAGCCCAGCTCGAACCAGATCGGCGGCGACGTGTTCGCGCTCTGCCGTCCGGCGGCCACGGGCATCGTCGAAGCCGTCAACGCCAGCGGGCCCGCGCCGGCGGCGGCCGATCGATCGAGCTACGCCGATGGCATTCCCACCCACGGGCTGCGGTCCGCCACGCTGCCGGGCGCCGTCGCCGCCTGGGAGACGATTAATCGGCGGTATGGACACATGCCGCTGGAACGCCTGCTCGCGCCCGCCATCGTGTATGCCAGCGGCGGATTTCCCGTAGATATAGCGCTGGCCGGTGCGATCGGCCAATCGCTCGAGACGCTCAAGCAGCACCCCGCCACGTCCGCGGTGCTCTGCCCCGGGGGGCGCGCGCCCCGACCCGGCGAATCGCTGCTACAGCCCGATCTGGCCCGCACCCTCCGCGAGATCGCATTCAACGGAGCCGCCGGGTTTTACCAGGGGACGTTCGCCGATCGCTTGCTGCAAGCATCCGCGGCGGCTGATGGGGACTGGTCGGTCGAAGACCTGGCGGCAATGCCCGTGGAGGTTTTGCCACCGCTGCGCACGGTCTATCGCGGCTATGAGGTGCTCGAACAGCCGCTGCCGTCGCAGGGCTATCTCGTACTCGCGGACCTCAACATCGCCGAGGGGTTTGATGTAGCGGCGCTGCGATTCGGCACGGCGAACAGCCTGCACATCATGGTCGAGGCGCACAAGCTGGCTTTCGCCGACCGCCTGGCGCACCTCGGCGACCCCGCGCACGTCGACGTCCCCGTCGACATGCTCGTCTCCAAGGAATTCGCCGCCCGGCGGCGGATGATGCTGAACCCGGCGCGGGCCTCGCTCTCCGCGGCGTCCAGGGATCCGAGCGGTGCGGGGCAGGACACCACGGCAGTGTCCGTCGTCGATGAGGACGGCAACGCCATTACCCTGATTCAGAGCGTCTTTCAACAGTTTGGCTCGGCCTTCATCGTTCCGGGAACCGGCGTGCTGCTCAACAACCGCATGAACGGGTTTTCCCTCGACCCCGAGAGTCCCAACTGCCTCGCCGGCGGCAAACGGCCCATCCATACGCTCAACACCTACATGGTCCAACGCGACGGCGCGCTGATGATGCTGGGCGGGTCGCCGGGCGGCCATTTCCAGACCCAGGCGAACTTCCAGGTCCTGACCAACGTCATTGATCACGGGATGCACTGGCAGGCCGCGATGGACGCCCCTCGCTGGTATCACGACGCCGACACGGACACGTTGACGCTGGAGTCTCGGTTCGAGCTCGATGTCGCCAGCGCCCTGGAGCGTCGCGGCCATGGCGTTGCCTGGGCGCCCGCGTTCACGCCGCGCGCCCGCAGCCAGGGGATCATGCTCGACCCGGCGAGTGGCGCCCGCTTTGGCGCAACCGACCCCCGGTGGCATGGGCAAGTTCTGGGGTATTGATCCGGCTGGCGATATGCTGAAGCACGCGCCAACGTCTGGATCGCCACGGCTCCCGGGAGAACGCTGATCGACGCCCCTACCCACGACGGCGTGCAGACCCCGCCCATGCCAAGCGACGGTCGCGGCGTCTCACGCACCGCGCTGCTGCTCGTCACCACGTTTTTCTCCGGCATGTCGATCCTGGCCGTCGAGATCACGGCCTCGCGTCTGCTGGCTCCGTTCTTCGGCACCAGCACCATCATTTGGGCCGTGGTCATCGGGCTGACGCTGCTGTATCTCTCCATTGGCTATTGGATCGGGGGCATGGTGGCGGACCGCCGGCCGCGTGAGTCGACCCTTTTCCACATCATCGCCATCGCGGCGTTCGGCGTCGGGCTCATTCCGTTCGTGGCCGGCCCGGTGCTCGAGCTTTCGTCCGAAGCCATCGCGCGATTGAGCGGCGGCCTGTTCTTCGGCTCACTGCTCGGTGTGCTGCTGTTGTTCTCCGTGCCTCTGACGATGCTCGGCATGGTGTCGCCGTTTGCCATTCGGCTCCTCACGCACGACGTGCAGCACGCGGGCCGTCGGGCCGGACAGGTCTACGCGCTCAGCACCATCGGCAGCATCGTCGGCGCATTTCTGCCGGTGCTCACCCTCGTGCCGACCTTCGGCACCAGGCTCACGTTCCTGCTATTTGCCTGGGTGCTGCTGGGTCTGGCCCTGCTTGGGACGCGAAGCAATGTGCGGCGGGGCATCTATGCCGCATTCGCCCTAATCCTCATCATCTTGTGGCTGCTCATCAGGCCCGGCGCCGTGCGGCCCGTGGACGGCCTGGTGTGGGAGGGCGACTCCGCCATCCAGTTCATCCAGGTCATCGACGATCCGGGACGCGGACTCCGCCTGGTGCTCAACGAGGGCATTGGGACGCACTCCATCTACCACCCCGAGCGTTTGCTGACCGGCGGGCCGTGGGACTACTTCCTGCTGGCGCCGTTGATCGGGGGGCAATCCATGGCCGACGTGGACTCCCTCCTGGTCGTCGGGCTTGGCGCCGGCACGGTGTCGAAGCAGTACACCGCCGTGTACGGCGACGACGTGCGGATCGACGGCGTCGAGCTCGATCCCAAGGTCATCGAGCTCGGCCAGCGCTACTTCGACATGAACGAATCGAACCTGAATGTCATCGCCGCCGACGGCCGCACCTACCTTCAGCACTCCGACGACCGGTACGACGTCATCGCCGTCGATGCCTACCGCCAGCCCTACATCCCGTTTCACCTGGTGACGCGCGAGTTTTTCCAGGAGGCCCGCGATCACCTGCGCCCGAACGGCGTGCTGGCGCTGAATGCCGGGCGCACCGGACAGGACTTCCGCCTCGTCGACGTCCTGTCGTCCACGATGCGGGCGGTCTTCCCCTACATCTACGTGCTCGATCTCCCCACGGGCTACAACAACAGCCTGATCTACGGCGCCCTGCGTCCAATCTCCGACGAAGAGCTCCACGCCGCCGTGCTGGCGACCGACGATCCCGTCCTCGAAGTAATCGCAGACCGCCCATGGCGACTTCGAGCCGTGCGGGAGTCGACCGTGGTGTACACGGATGACCTGGCGCCGGTGGAACGCCTGATCGACGACATCATCGTGCGCGAGGCGCTTGGCGGCGCACGGGGGCGCGCGCGCTAACGCGACACGGTGCAAGACCTTGCGAACCGCCTTCGATTGGAGTCCCCCGTCACTTCCGGCGATCGCATCGCGTTGATTTCGGCGCACGAGCTTGCGGGGAATTTCAGATTGCACGCTTCCTCGAACCGTGAGTAACCGCATGTTCGACGGTCGTCGGAAGGGCAATGCCGGGCGCTTGCGAGCGGCTCGTGGTCAGCGTCGAAGTTCACGGCGCGCCGTGCTGCGCGCCTCGGTTGGCGTGGCGGCGACGGCCCTGGCCGCGGCGTGCGGCGAAGGCGTTCCGGATTCGCAGGCCACGGCCACGCCGATTGCTCCCGCCTCGGCGGAGCCGACGGCGCCGCCCGCCACCCAGGCGTCATCCCCGGCCGCAGAGGGAACGGCGGCTCCAGCGGCATCCCAGACATCGACGGTCGTGGCGCCGGCGCCAACCGCGGTAGGCGCGCCGGCCGTAACCGCGCCGCCAACCGGACAGGCAGAGTCAGTCACAACGGCGCCGGCGGCGATTCGAACGGCTGCGCCGACGGTCGTCACCGCACCTGGAACACCCCCGGCGGCTCAATCGCCGACGGCACCCACAACCTCCGTCGCAACGGCGCCCCCCCAGCCGACCGCCGTCGCCGTGGCGCGGCCAACCGCCCCTCCGACCCCAACGCCGCGCGCGACCCCGACGCCAGTTGGGACGCCAACCCCAGTGGCAACGCCGACTCCCACCCCGTCTCCCCTGCGGTCGCCGCTGACCGGCCTGCCAATCTCGCCAGAGGCGCTCGACCGTCGCGTGGTCGCGGTCAAGATCGACAACGCGCCCGGAGCGCGGCCGCAAAGCGGTCTGAGCCAGGCGGGCATCGTCTTCGAGCACGAAACCGAAGGCTCGGTGACCCGCTACACGGCGTTCTTCCTAGACAGCGACGTCGACCTCGTGGGCCCGATCCGGAGCGCGCGGTTTGTCGACCGCGACCTCGTCCAACAATTCGATGCGCTGTTTGCACACGTCGGCGCCAGCCCGCCGGTGATGCAAGACCTGCGCGCTTCGGCCGCGGCCGACGTGGACCAATTCTTCTACGCCGGGGACCGCCCCTACACGCGTCTTACGAGCCGCCCATCGCCGTTTAACGTGTACGCGAGCCTGGCCAGCCTGCGCGAGTTCGGCGCCCGCCGTTATTCGACCCGACGCTGGATCGAAAGCCTGGAGTTCACGAAAGATCCGCAGGGTCTCGGCGCCGTGCGGTCGATCACGATTCCACCCGGTCCGCAGACGTATTTTCAAGTGCACTACAGCTATGACCCGGCCATCGGCCAATGGCGACGCTCGCTGGCCGGCGCACCGGATATCGACGCGGCGAACGATGAGCCCATTACCGTCGCCAACGTCGTGATTCAGCACGTTGACGTTCGCGTCACGGCATTTATCGAGGACTCGCTCGGCAATCTCTCGCTGGCAATTCCCACAACCGGATCGGGCCCGGTGACCGTGTTTCGCGATGGCTTGCGGATCCAGGGCACGTGGGAGCGGCCCAACGCGAAGGCGATCACGCGCTTCAAGACAGCGCGCGGCGACCCGTTGGAGCTGCGGCCCGGCCACACCTGGGTCCACCTGCTCGACACCGACCAGCCCATCGACAGCGGCTGATTCTCGCCGCGGCGTTTTTCTCCGGTGGCGTACGCTAGCGGCGCCCATCGCTCGCCGGAGCCCCTCATGACCACCGAGCGCGTCGTCCTAGTCCCCGAGCCGCAGCACAAGATGCTCTTGCAGCATCGCCAGGTCGTCGAGGAGGCGGGCGGAACCATCCGGCACGCCGACCTGCACGACACCGCGATCCGCCGCGCCGCCCTGCCCGAGGCGACCGTCGTCCTGGTGCAGGGCCACGAAATGGTTGACGAGGATTTCGCCGCCGGCGCGAGCCTGGACGCCGTGTGTTGCTGGTCGGACGGCGTGGACACGGTGGATCTGGATGCAGCCACGCGGCACGGCGTGCCGGTTGGCAACGTTCCCGATCTCTGCATCGAAGAAGTGGCCGACCACGCCCTGATGCTCCTGCTCGCCTGCTACCGGCGGCTCGGCTTCGCCTACCGCCAGATTCACGAGCGTCTACCGCTCTCGCGCTACGACATTTGCGACGCCGCGGACCCGTGGCCCCGGCTGCGCGGGCTCACGCTGGGTCTGCTTGCGTTCGGCAACATTGCGCAGGCCATGGCCCTGCGGTGTCAGGTGTTGGGCATGTCGGTCATCGCTCACGATCCCTATCTCAATCCGGCGGTGATGCACGAAATGGATGTGGAGCCCGTCGAATTCGACGACCTGCTGCGCCGATCCGACTATCTCTCGATCCACGCACCGCTCAACCCGGGCACGCATCACATGTTCGACGCGGCCGCCCTGGCGAAGATGAAGTCGAGCGCGTTTGTTATCAACACCGCGCGCGGGCCGATCGTGGACGAGGCGGCGCTTGTAGCCGCGCTCCAGGCGGGAACACTCGCCGGAGCCGGGCTCGACGTGTTCGAGGTCGAGCCGGCCACCCACGACAACCCGCTGCTCTCGATGCCCAACGTCGTCACCACGCCGCACCACGCCGGCGAATCCGACGAGATGCACGCGTTCGGTCCAGAGGCGGCCATGAACGACGTGGCCCACGTGCTGCGTGGCAATCCGCCGCGGTCCGTCCAGAATCCGGCCGTCCTAAGCCAGAGCGGCTAGCTTCACGCAATGGGTGGCGCACGCGTCGGGCGCCTGGCGTAGCCCCATGTCCGTTCGGGTCACCGGATGGGGCGGCATCGGCGAGATTGGCGGAAACAAGCTGTTGCTGGAGGACGGCGACTGGCAGGTGCTGCTCGACTTCGGCAAGTCGTTCGGCGCCCACGCTCGCTACTTCGAGGAGTTCCTCACCCCGCGCACCACGACCGGCGCGTTCGACTTCCTGCGAACCGGGCTGCTGCCGCCGCTGGAGGGCCTGTACCGGCCGGATCTCGAGCTATTGCCGGAGGTCAGAGCCTTCTGGACCCACGCAAGGAATCAGGCCGGCTATCGGAACGACGTGCGACCGCGCGCGGTGCTGCTTTCGCACGCGCATCAAGACCATCACGGGCACCTATCGTTCCTGGATACCGGCATTCCGATCGTCAGCAGTGCCGTCACCGCGCTGATCGTGAAAGGGATGCAGGACTGCGGCCAGACCGGCCTGGAAAACGAGACCGTCATCGTCCGGCCACGCGTCGCCGACGGCGCGGTGCTCCAGACCGAGCGGGCATCGGGCGACCAGCGGTCCTGGCGTCTCATCGACAGCGACACCTGGACCGACGCGGCTGAGAGCTTCTGGAAGACGCCCCATTTCAACAAGCAGACGGCAGGTTGGACGCTGCGCGGCACGGCGCCGTTCGGCGGAGCAATCGACGGTCGTCGCGTCCGCGCCTTTCCGGTCGACCATTCGATCCCCGGCGGGCATGGATTCGCCATTGAGACGTCGATTGGCTGGATCGCGTATTCGGGGGACATCCGCATGCACGGCCATGGTGGAGACCTCACCCGACAGTTCGCCCACGAGTTGCAGGCCCTCGACTTGGCGCTATTGATCTGTGAGGGAACCCAAGCCTCATCCGACGGCCCCGCCGCCACCGAAGAGGGAGTTCGACAGAGCGTGCACGAGGCCATCGGCAATGCCGAAGGGCTGGTGGTGGGCGATTTCAGCCCGCGCAACTTTGAGCGGCTCGACACCTTTCTCGATGCGGCGCGACACGCCGGACGCCAGCTCGTGGTGCTGGAGAAGGACGCGTTTCTGCTGCACGCGCTCGCCACGGCCGATCCCGCAACGCCGCTGCCGGACGCCGCGCAAGGCCCTCTGGTCTATCGCGAGCGGCGCGAGAGTCGCCGAGCCTGGAGCCAACTCGTGGCCGAGACCTACGGCAACGCCATGGTCGATCCCGACGAGATCGCCCGGTCGCCCGGCGAGTTCGTCCTGGCGGTGAGTTTTTACGACGTGCTGCGGCTGCTGGACGTGGATGCCGGCGGCGGCACGTGGATCTACTCCACCAGCGAGCCTTACAACGAGGAGCAGGTGCTCGACATCAACCGGCTGCGGCAGTGGGTGGATCTATTGCAGATGGAGATGTTGGGCCGACTCGGCGACGATCCCAGCCAGGAGCGATTTCACGCCTCGGGTCATGCCTCTGGACCCGACCTGCTCGAGTTCATCGAAATCGCCCAGCCGCGCCGCTTGATGCCGATCCACCTGGAATCGGACGGCTTGGACTTCTACCGCGAGCACGTGCCGGCCATGGGGATCAAGCTCGCCGAACCGGCGTGGGGGCAGGCGATCGAAGTCGGTCCGTAGCCACAATGTCTATTGACGCGGCCAAAACCACCGGCGACCATCAAGCACGCTAGTCGCCCTTTTCAGATTTGACATCGATGGCTCGCAGGATCGTCGACCTCACCCAGCCGCTGGCTCCCGACGGAGCCGATGGGTCATTCAGCGTCCGCGAATACGAGCGACCGCGCAGCGGCCATGGCGTGTTCCATCGGGTCGCCATGGAGACCACCGTCGGCACGCACGTCGTCACGTCGCGGCGCTATCTGGCGTCGGGCTATTCGCTGTCCGAGGCCCCGATCGATCGATTCTTCGGCGAGGGCGTGGTGGTTCGGCTGGCGGCGTCGAACGGCGCGACCGAGATCACCCAGATGGACTTGGACGAGGCGGCGGGGGATCGACTGCGCCGCGACGACATTGCCGTCCTGGCGCTGGCGCCCAAGGTCTCGGGCGGCGCCCGGCTGTCGGTCTTTGCCTCGCAGTGGCTCTGGGACAAGGGCGTCAAGATGCTGGTGCTCGATGAGCGCATCGCCATCGGCTCCTCCCCGTCGTGGAACGAGGAGCGCACGGTGCTCACCTCGCTGTTCGCCAATGAGATTCCGGTCGTGCGCGGCGCCACGAACACCGATCAGCTCAGCGACGAACGCTTCGCGGTGATGGCGCTGCCCATGCGAATCGAAGGTGTCGAAGCCTGGCCGGTTCGCGTGGTGGCCCTGGATCCGGGCGAGCCGCCAAGCGACGATCCACCCCCTGCGCCAGCCCCGTCCGACGAAGCTGTCGCAGCCGCACCGGAGGCGGAGCCTTCCGCGGGCGGCGACGCAGACGCGCCAGCGCCGGCGGCAACGCCCAAAGCCGAGAGTTCCGCTGGCGACGACGCGCCGGAGAAGCCGGCGGAGGCTCCGACCGCCGAGGCGACTCTCACCGAGGAAACCGACACCGAGGAAGACAAGCCCGCCGCGGACCAAACGCCGGCAGAAGTTGCCGATGCGGAATCCGCGCCGCCGGAAGCGACCGCTTCGGATGACGCGGGCGACGACTCGACGCCGGAAGAGCCGGAAGAACTGGGAGAGACTGACGAGAAGGCCGCCGACGACGTCAGCGACGCGGAATCAGAATCGTCTCGCCAATCTGGATAGTCCACGGCTCGTCGATCCCGTTGACCGCGGCGATCTCTTCGAACGAAAACCCAAAGCGACTGGCGATACCGGCCAGCGTGTCGCCAGGCTCGACGATGTACCCGATATAACGGGCGGGGCGCTCCGTGCGCACCGGCACGACCGTGGGCGTCGGCACCGTGGTCACCCTCAGCTCGGGCAGCGGCAGGTTGATGTTGGCGGCTGGCGGAGTGATCACCGAGAGCCTGGGGCCCGACACGGTCGGCGTTTGCGCCGGCGCCGCAGCGGTTGGCCGCAGAACGTCCGGCATCTCACCGCGAGCGCGGAGCACGTTGTCGGCCACGACGATGAACACCAGTGCGGCCACCACCAGGATCGCCGCAACGACAACGACCAGCGTGCCGGCTGCGCTGGCTTCGGGAATGTCTGCCGGAGACGGCGCGACCGGCCGCCGGTCCTCGCTTACGTCACGATCCGCGTTGGACTGAGACACCTCGGCGGAATCTACCAGGGGAAGGCGGTGGCCGGTGAACGGGAACGAGTGCCCGGCAATATCCGGCGGCCGGACAGCCTGGGGTGAGCGAGGGGACTTGAACCCCCAGCCTTCTGGGCCACAACCAGACGCTCTAACCTAATTGAGCTACGCCCACCATGCGATGTCGAATTCTATAACGGCGATCCGGTCCCGAATCCGTTGGGCGCGGCATGGGTGCGATGTACAATGCCTCAATGTTGAGTGGTCTTGTGCCGCGTTGGGAACGAGCGCACGTTTGCCCGTGCGCCTGACGCGGCTGAACGTCGCTGGTACCGCACCCCGATCGTCAGTCGATCGGGGTGCTTTGCGTTCCGGGGAGGCTCCGGACAGGGAGGTTACGGCGTGAGCGTTGAGTCAGATCCGCTGCGGACCGAAGAGCTGCACCCGGTGGGCAACCGAACGATCGTCGAAGGCTTGACCTTTGACGACGTTCTCCTGGTCCCGGGGCGATCCGAGGTTCTTCCAACCGATGTATCAACGCGCACGCGCATCACGCCGCGGATTACGCTCAATGTGCCCCTGGTCTCGGCGGCAATGGACACCGTCACCGAGGCCCGGATGGCCATCACCCTGGCGCGGGCCGGCGGCATCGGCGTGATCCACCGCAATTTGGGACTCGAGGATCAGGCGCTCGAAGTCGACAAGGTCAAGCGCTCGCAGTCCGGGATGATCGTGGACCCCATCACCTTGCCGCCGACGGCCACCGTGGGCGAAGCCAACGAGGTCATGGCGCGGTACCGCATCTCGGGCGTGCCGATCACTGACTCGCGGGGACAGCTGGTCGGCATCCTCACCAACCGCGATTTGCGTTTCTGCCGCGACGACTCGATGCAAGTGGCCGATCTGATGACGACGGAGCGCCTGGTCACCGCGCCGGTCGGCACCACGCTGGAGCAGGCCGAGGAGCTGCTGCATCTGCACCGCATCGAGAAGCTCCCGGTCGTGGACGACGGCGGCCAGCTGCGCGGACTCATCACGGTCAAGGACATCGCCAAGCGCGAGGAGTTTCCCGGCGCGGTCTATGACGCGTCGGGGCGCCTGGTTGTTGCCGGCGCCATCGGCACCCACAACGAGGGGCTGCCGCGCGCCCGCGAGCTGGTGGCGGCGGGGGCCGACGCCGTGGTGGTGGACTCCGCGCACGGACACCACAGCGCAGTCATCGACACCGTGCGCCAAGTCAAGGCGTCGCTGAATGTGGACGTCATCGCGGGCAACGTGGCAACCGCGGCGGGCGCCAGCGCGCTGATCCAGGCGGGCGCCGACTGCGTCAAGGTCGGCATCGGCCCCGCGGCCATCTGCACCACGCGCGTGGTGGCCGGCGTGGGCGTGCCCCAGCTTACGGCCATTTCCGACTGCCTCGGGCCATGCAGCGAGCACGGCGTGCCGCTCATCGCCGACGGCGGCATTCGCTATTCGGGCGACATTGCCAAGGCCATCGGCGCCGGCGCAGCCGGGGTCATGATCGGCAACATGTTCGCCGGCACGGACGACAGCCCGGGCGAGATCGTCTACCGCCAGGGCGAGCGCTTCAAGGAATACCGCGGCATGGGCTCGATCGGCGCCATGATGGAGCGGGCGGGAGCGTCTCGCGACCGTTACGGACAGCACCAGGTCCATGACGCCGCCAAGCTGGTCGCCGAGGGCGTGGAGGCCCAGACTCCATATCGCGGTCCCACGGTGAATATGATCAATCAGCTTGTTGGCGGCCTCCGATCGGCGATGGGCTACGTTGGCGCGGCGGACATCCGCGAGCTGCAGACGAAGGGTCGATTCGTTCGTGCTTCCCGTGCCAGCGTCGATGAGGGACATCCGCACGATGTCGTGCTCATCAAAGAGGCGCCCAACTACCACGCGCCGCGCTAGCCGGCGCGTCCGCGCGCGGAATCGACACCTGAGGCACACCACGCCCGCACGGGGTGCCCGCGCGCGCCACTCGGGCACGCGCCGATGAGCCTGATCCTGGGCGTCGACACGGGCGGGACGTTCACCGACGCCGTCCTGCTCGACGCGGAATCCGGGGCGGTCAAGGCCGCGCACAAGGCGCTCACCACCCACGACGATCTCGCCGTCGGGATCGAGTCGGCGCTGGATGGGTTGCCCGCCGGTATCTGGCCCCAAGTACATCGAGCGGCCCTGTCCACAACGCTGGCCACAAATGCCGCCCTCGAGGGCTTGGGAAGCCGCGTCGGCTGCATCCTCATCGGCTACGACCCCGACGTCATGCGGCACTACCGCCTAGACCGCCACATTCGCGTGTCCGCGGTGGCGCACGTGGGCGGACGTCACGACATCTTCGGCGAGGAGGTGACGCCGCTGGACGAGGACGGTCTGCGGGACGCGGTGGAGCGCCTGGCGCCCGAGGTCGACGCGCTGGCCATTTCCAGCTACCTGGCGCCGCGCAATCCGGATCATGAGCAGCGCGCGGTGCGTTTGGTCAGCGAGCTCACCGGCCTGCCGGTCGTGGCCGGCGGCGCCCTCAGCTCGCAGATCAACTCGATTCGCCGCGGCACGACGGCCACGCTCAACGCCAAGTTGCTGGCCGTGACCAGTGAGCTGCTCAGCACGCTGGAACAGGCGGTCCGCCGGCGCGGCGTGAGCCCGGCGCCATTGGTCGTCCGCGGCGACGCAACGCTGATGGCGCTGGATCTGGCGCGCGATCGACCCATCGACACCCTGTTCTCCGGTCCCGCCGCCAGTGCGGTAGGCGGCGCCCGGCTCGCCGGCATCGATCGGGCGGTCGTGGTTGACATGGGCGGCACGTCCACCGACGTCGGAATCCTCGACGGCGGCCGCCCGACGCTCAGCACGCGGGGAGCTTCGCTCGCCGGATGGCGCACGGCCGTGCGCGCGGCCGCCGTGCGCTCCGCAGCGATCGGCGGCGACAGCCGCGTGCGAGCGGACCCGCTCGACCTCGTCATCGGCCCCGAGCGAGTCGTGCCGCTCTCACGCGCCGCCCGCGAGTCGCCCCAGATTCGCGACCGCCTGGCCGAGCTCGACGCGCAACGCCTCTCGCATCGCCTGGTCCCGGTATGGGAGTTCTTCGCCCCGGGTCGACCTCGCGCCGACGAGGTGGTTTCGACCGGCGAGCAGCGCGTGCTCGAGGCCCTCGAACACGGTCCACTCGACGTGCTCACGCTTGCCAGGCAGGCCGGTGCCGCCGACGCCCGCCTGCTCCCCGTCGACGGCCTCGTGGCACGCCGGCTGGTCACTCGAATCGGTCTCACTCCCACCGACCTGCTGCACGTACGCGGCGAGTACACCGAATTCGATGTCGAGGCGGCGACCGTGGCCAGCCGCATTGCCGCACGGGAGAGCCGCACCGACCCAGACGCGTTCGTGGCCCGCGCCCACGAAGCGGTGGTTCGCGCGCTGTGCGTGGCCACCCTTCGCCGCGCGATCGCCTCGGGGCGGCCCGATCTCGCCGAATCGGACGAGAAGCTGGGCGCGTACCTGCTCGATGCCAGTGCGTCGCCGTCCAGCCGCGTGGGGCCGCTGG
Organism: Chloroflexota bacterium; assembly: GCA_022821905.1. Taxonomy (GTDB): domain Bacteria; phylum Chloroflexota; class UBA11872; order UBA11872; family UBA11872; genus JAJECS01. The sequence continues at coordinate 25,686 of JAJECS010000024.1, forward strand.
ACGTGGGATTGGGCCTCACGCTGCCACTGATCGCGCTTGGCGCCGCGGGGGCCGCATGGCTGCCCCAGGTGGCCGGCCGACTTCGCACCGAGGTCGTCGTTCCGGATCATGCGGCCGTCGCGAGCGCGGTTGGCGCCGCGTCCACTCGAATCGTGCAAGAGATTGAGGTCCTGCTTCGACCTCAGTACCTGCGCCGCGGCGGTGTCATCGACTACGCCGTCCATAGCCCCGAGGGACGCGCCATGTTCGCCTCGGAGTCCCAGGCCCGAGAGCATGCGCTCGCCGTCGGCCCCCGCCTCGCCGCGGAGGCCGCGACTTCAGCCGGCGCGCCCGATCCGACCATCGAGGTCGATGAACACACCTGGAGCCTCGACCAGGACGACGCCGAAGCACCGGCCCAGCTCATGGAAACCCGCTTCCGGTTCACGGCCACGGAGTCCGGCGCCGCCTAGCAAACCTCGATCAGAAGGCTCGCCTATAATTGACGCCGTCACCGTGCCGCGCACCATGCCAGCCCGGCTGCGGCTTTGGGGGAGGCGAACCAGGCCTATGGCGACCAAGTTTTTGACTGAGGAAGGGCGACTGCGCCTCGAAGCCGAGCTTCACGAGTTGAAGACGGTGAAGCGCCCCGAAATTATCCGGCGCATCCACGAGGCCAAGGAATTCGGCGAGCTGAGCGAAGGCAACGAGCCGGACGAAGTCAAGAACGACCAGGCGTTCACCGAAGGCCGCATCATGATGCTGGAGCGGCTGCTGCGCGACGCCATCATCGTCAGCGAACACTCGTCCGACACGGTCAGCATCGGCGCCACGGTCAGCGTCCGCGACGGCGACACGGGTCAGCGAGATTTCACCATCGTTGGCACCGAGGAAATCGACCTTGCCACCGGCAAGATCTCGAACGAATCGCCGCTGGGCATTGCGCTCGTCGGGCGCAAGGTGGGCGAGCATGTCACCGTGGAGACTCCCGCCGGCACGCGCGCCTACGAGATCACAGGAATCACCTAATCGCGGAGCCAGCGCCGGACCCCGCCAGGGCGCCGGGCGACCGGCTCTACGAGGCGCGGCTCGCCAAGCTCGACCGCATGGCCGGGGCGGGCGATCCACTGTTTCCGTCCCGTGTGCCTCGCTCGCACGGGGCGGCCGACGCGCGCTCGGTCGTCGACGATCCAGACGGTCCCGAAGTCGACGTCGCGGGGCGCGTCATGTCGCTGCGGCGGATGGGCAAGACCAGCTTCGCGGCGGTGCGCGACGGATCGGGTGAGATTCAGCTCTTTCTGAACGCCGGCGAGCTGGGCGCGGACGCCTATCGCCACGCCCTCGACGTGCTCGACGTGGGCGACATCGTCTCGGCCGGCGGGCCGGTGTTTCGCACGCGCGCCGGCGAGCCGTCGGTGCGCGTCCAGCGGCTGACGGTGGCCGTGAAGGCCCTCCGTCCCCTGCCCGAGAAATGGCGCGGCCTGCAGGACCCGGAAGTGCGGTACCGCCAGCGCTATCTCGACATCATTGCCAACCAGGACGTGCGCGAGCGTTTCGAGGCGCGGACAAGGATCGTGAGCACGATTCGCCGGGTGCTCGACGCGCACGGATTCATGGAGGTTGAAACGCCCTCGCTGCAACCCCTTTACGGCGGCGGCAATGCGGTGCCCTTTACAACCCGCTACGAGGCCCTGGGACGCGACTTCTACCTGCGGATCGCCGACGAGCTGTATCTCAAGCGTCTGCTGGTCGCCGGCTACGAACGCGTGTACGAGATCTGCAAGGACTATCGCAACGAGGGCATCGACCGCACGCACTGCCCGGAGTTCACCATGCTGGAGGCCTACCAGGCCTTCGCCGATCTCGGCGACATGCTCCGGCTGACCGAGGCGCTGGTGGTGGAGGCGGCAAAGGCCGTCGCCGGGGACACCCACGTCACCCACGGCGAGACGACGCTCGATTTCACGCCGCCATGGAGGCAAGTGACCTACCGAAACGCGTTGCTCGAGGCGGTGGGGATCGACCTGGACGACGAGCAGCTGACGGACGACCAAATCCGCGAGGCGGCGGTAAGCCGCGGCGTAATACTCGAGGCCGGCGCGGCGCGCGCGCGCATGCTCGACGAGATCTTGAAGACTTGCGTGGAGCCCACGTTCGTGCAGCCGACGTTTCTCACCCGCTACCCGGCCGAGACCACGCCGCTGGCCAAGCGCGCGCCGGACGATCCGCGATATGTCGAGCGCTTCGAGCCGTTCGTGCTGGGCATGGAGCTGGGCAATGGCTACACCGAGCTGAACGATCCCATCGATCAGCGCCGCCGCCTGAGCGAGCAGGCGGACGACGATGCCGAGGCGCATCCGGTTGACGAGGATTTCATCCGCGCGCTGGAGCACGGCATGCCGCCCGCGGGCGGCATGGGTCTCGGCATCGACCGGCTGACGATGGTGCTCACGAACGCGCCCAATATCCGCGACGTCATCCTGTTCCCCCAACTGCGAACGCCTGCGTAGAATCAGGTACCGGACAACTCGGCCCGCGGTCAGACGGCCGTTGCCAAACGCTACGTTGCCCTTACATGCTTCCCCTGCGCTTCATTCGTGAGCACGCGGACCTCGTACGCGCCGGGCTGAATGCCCGGGGCGACGACGCGCCATTGGACGAGTTGCTGGAGCTCGACCGGAAACGACGCGCGTTCCTGATTGAAGTGGAACAGTGGCGCGCCGAGCGCAAGCGCGTTTCCCGAGCCATCGGCGCTGCGTCCGATCCCTCCGAGCGTGAGGCGCTCATCGCCGAAACCCGGGCGTTGTCCCAACGCCTGGACGACGCCGAGCCGGAGCTTGGCCGCGTGGAGGAAGAACTCGACTGCCTCCTCGGGCGGTTTCCCGCCTTGCCGCATGCGTCGGTTCCGGCCGGGCGAGACGCCGACGACAACCCCGTGGTCGCCACACACGGAACGCCGCGCACGTTTGACTTCGAACCGCGACCGCATTGGGAGATTGGCGAGACGCTGGGCGTGCTCGACTTTCCCCGAGCGGCCAAGATTGCAGGATCGGGATTCTGGCTCTTCCGCGCCGGCGGGGCGCGCTTGCAACGCGCCCTGGTGGCATGGGCCATCGACTTTCAAGTTCGCGAGCACGGCTATGTCGAAGTCCTGCCGCCGGCGCTCGTCACCAGCCGCGGCATGGCCGACTCGGGCAAATTGCCGAAGTTTGCCGACGATTCCTACGAGTTGCCCGCCGACGACCTCTGGCTCAATCCCACGGCCGAGGTGCCACTCACGGCCATGCACCGCGACGAGGTGCTGGACGGCGGCGTCCTGCCGCTGCGCTACGTGGCCTACACCCCGGCGTTTCGTCGCGAAGCCGGCGCCGCCGGCATCGACACGCGCGGCCTCCAGCGCCTGCATCAGTTCGACAAGGTCGAGCTGTACGCCTTTTCCCTCGCCGAGCACTCCTACGACGAGCTCGAGACGATGCGCCGGCATGCCGAGGCCGCCGTCGAGGCGCTGGGGCTGCCCTACCGCGCGCTGGAGTTGTGCACGGGCGATCTCGGCTTCACCTCCGCCAAGACCTACGACCTGGAAGCCTGGGCGCCGGGCGTGAATGCCTGGCTCGAGATTTCATCCATCTCGAATTGCGAAGCGTTTCAGGCGAGGCGAGCCGGCATTCGAGCTCGCAAGCCCGGTGGCAGCCACACGGAATTCGTGCATACGCTCAATGGGTCCGGGCTAGGCATGGCCCGTACGATGGTGGCCATTCTGGAGAACTACCAGCAGGCGGACGGCACGGTCCGCGTGCCGGAGGTTCTCCAGCCGTATCTCGACGGCCAGAGAGTGCTTGAGGTGGAGCCCGGATGGCAGTAGACCCGGTGATCGACCGGCATCCCACCCTGCAACTCGTCGGCCGCACGCCGCTGGTTGAAACTCGCCTCTTCCGGGATCGCTATCCGAGCGCCAGGGTCGTCGCCAAGGTGGAGGCCTTCAATCCGGGCGGCTCGATCAAGGACCGACCCGTGGCGCGCATGCTGGCCGACGCGCAGGCGCGCGGCGACCTTCGCCCCGGCCAGACCATCCTCGATTCGTCGTCCGGCAACGCCGGCATCGCCTACGCGATGATCGGCGGACTTTTGGGGCACGACGTCGAGATTGTGATGCCCGACAACGCCAGCCGGGAGCGGGTGCAGCGCATCACGGCGCACGGCGCGCGCATTCGCTTCACCGACGCCATCCTGGGCTACGACGAGGCCATGCGCGAGGTCCAGCGCCGCCATGAAGCGGCGCCCGAGCAGTACTACTTCGCCGACCAGTACAGCAACGAGTCGAACTGGCAGGCGCACTACGACGGCACGGCGAGCGAGATCCTGGAACAGGCGCCGCCGGACATCACGCACTTCGTCGCCGGCGTCGGCACCGGGGGCACGATCACCGGCGTCGCGCGCCGATTCGACGAGGTGCGCCCCGACGTCCAGATCGTGTGCGCCACTCCACCGGAGTTTCCGGGCATCGAGGGCTTGAAACCCATGGGTCCCGACCACCTGGTGCCGGCAATCCTCGACGCCTCGCTGATCGATACCTGGGTCGACATCGACGTGGACAAGGCACGGGAGTTTTCCGTGCAACTCGCGGCCGAGGGCCTCTTCGTCGGGCAGTCGGCCGGCGCCTATATCTTCGCGGTCGAAACCGTGCTCGCGGACGACCCGCACGCCGTCGTGGTGACGCTGTTCCCCGACGCCGGCGACCGCTACTTCAGCACCGGACTGTGGGACGTGGCGCCGAAGCTCGCGAGTCCGTGACCTCGACCGTCGACGCGGTGGCAGCGCCATCAAACGTGCAACCCGCATTCATTGAAATCCATCCGAGCGGAGTGTTGGCGTGAAGCCGCTGCGCCTGGGTTTCAATCCGCGCATCGCGCCCGAGAGCCGGCGCCGATTCCATCAACGCCTGCGCCACGTCGTCGAGGTCGCGGTGCATTTGGAGTTCGACGTCGTCGAGCTCGGGCTTTCAACCGACATGCACGAGTTGGGCTTGACGACCATCTTCGACCCCCAGGCCATTGAGATTCTCGACGACGCGCCGCTCCGGTTCCATCTCAACCTGTTCGCCGACGCCGCGATGACCGAGCGGTCGGCCATCACCGACGTCACCAGCTACTCGCGCAGCGTGGCCCTGCGGCAGATCGTCCAGATCGTCGAGTTCTTCGAGCACCGGCACGCCATGGAGATGTACGTGGTTCATCCGGGACGCCAGGTCACCCACGAGGCCGCGCACCTGGACGCGCTGCGCGAGAGCATGCGCACGCTGCACAACCTGTTCCCGGGCCTCCCCATCGCCATCGCGAACGCCGGCGGACAGGCGGTGCTCGGTCGCATCGACAGCGTGCTCAACGCTCTGGATAGCGCGCGCCACTTTCGGTTCGCGCTCCATACGGGATTCGCATTTCATTCGGTGGACGCAAATCACCTGGCGTTCGAGGCCCGCATGGACTATCTGCGCCGCTTCGTGGATCAAATCGCGGAGATTCGCTGGCACAACACCGCGCCGGGCACGCGTCCCAGCGTGCCGTTGCACCGCACGCTCGAGCACGGGCTGGATCTCGCCATGCTGATGCGCACCGTGGGCCGACATCCGGGCACGCTGCACATGATCGAAACGGTCGGCCTCGATCCCCCGGCCCTGGTGCGCGAGGTGCGGACCCTGCACCGCGCCCTCAACGCGTAGGCGCTACTCCCAGCGAAACAGGCGCACCGCCAGCGCCACGAACACGACCAGGTATGCCGCCATTGCCGCCACGGCCACGCCCATTGGAATCGTGGTCGCGCCGCCGATCATGAGTTGGCGCGTGGCCTCGGCCAGATGCGTCAGCGGAAGCACGTTGATCACCGGCCGCAGCCAGTCCGGCATGAACTCCAGCGGAAAGAACACGCCCGAGATGAACATCATGGGAAACGTCACGACCTGCGCCACCGGGAAGAATCCCTGCTCGGTCTTGGTGAATGAGCCGAGGAAGAATCCAATGGCCAGGAACGCCAGGCCTCCAAGCACCACCACGCCGGCCAGCCCGGCCAGCGACCCGGCGTCGCTGTTCAGGCGAATGTCGAACACGAGGCGCGCGACGACGATGAGAATGGCGGACTGCGCCAGCACCAGGACCATGCGCAGGATCAGGTCGGCGCTCACCAGCGTGAGCCGGGAGACCGGCGTCGCCTGCAGGCGGCGCAGCACGCGCCGCTCACGCAACGACACGATATTCACCGCGCCGAACACGCCCGCGTTCATCACGCTGAAGGCCACGATGCCCGGCACGATGAAGTCGATGGTCGAAAGCCGCTCGCTCCGGAGGGTCTGAAACGCCGGGCGCACGACCGGCTGGCTCCGAGTGAGCGTGCGATCCACCACCTCGAACGCTTGCAGGATCACCGGCACGACGACTTGCTGGCTGCTCTGCCGCGTCTCGTCGTAGTGAATGTCAACGGGCATCGGGGAGCCGGAGTCGATCGACGCGCCCCATCCACTTGGGATCGCGATAACCGCCCGCCGATCACCATCCTCCAAGCTGGCAATCTCGTCCGCCAGATTGCCGCCCGAGAGGTCGAACACGTCCATGGCTTCGAGCGTGTCCACGAGCACGCCGGCCTGCGGCGATGCATCCTCGTTGACCAGGCCGATTTCGTACTGCGTGGCGCTGTCGCGGCTGAAGACCAGTCCGAAGATCAGGACGAAGAGCAGCGGAAACGCGAAGGTCCAGAACAACGCGGCGCGATCCCGCACGAACTCGCGCGTGTTGGCCAGGGTGAGCTGAGCGAGCGCTCTCAATCTCGCAACGTCCGTCCCGTGAGCTTGAGAAACACGTCTTCAAGCGTGGCCCGCCGCAGCCGCAGGTTCTGAATCGGCTCGCCTCGCTCTTGTCCAAGCTGCAGCAGGGCGGCCATCGACGCCGGCACGTCGTCGCTGAACATGCTCACCCGGTCGCCCTGGATTGACGCATTCACCACCGCCGGCAGCGACTCGATTTCGGCCTCGGCGAGGCCGTTGCGCTGGCTGAACTCGATAGCGTCCTCGGCGAAATGCGTCCTCACCAGATCCTCGGGTGAATCCGTGGCGATGATGCGGCCGTGATCCATGACCGCCACGCGGTCGCACAGGCGCTCCGCCTCCTCCATGTAGTGCGTCGTCAGCAGCACCGTGCGGCCTTCGGCTTTGAACTGCTCGATGGTCTCCCACAGGCTGCGACGGGCCTGCGGGTCCATGCCGGTGGTCGGTTCGTCGAGAAAGATGATCGGCGGGTCGTTGACCATCGCCAGCGCCACCGATAGCCGCTGCTGTTGTCCGCCGGAAAGGTCTTTGACGAACGCGCGGCGGCGCTCCTCCAAGCCCAGGAGCGATAGGAGATGGTCAGCCACGCCCGCACGGCCGTAGAACGACGCGAAGAGCTCGATCACTTCAGCCACGCGCAACCGCGGGTATAGCGACACCTGCTGCAGCTGAACGCCGATCTTGCGCTTGAGGTTGCCCGCGTCGCGCCCCGGGTCCATGCCCAGCACGCCCACGGCTCCGGAATCTCGCGGGCGCAGCCCTTCCAGGATCTCGACCGTCGTGGTCTTGCCGGCGCCGTTGGGGCCGAGCATGCCGAAGACCTCAGCGACCTCAACCGCGAACGAGACCCCATCGACGGCCTTGACGTCGCCGTAAGTCTTGCGGAGGTCCTGCACTTCGATGACGGACATACCGGGAGTCAACGATAGAGCCGTCGCGCCCATATCAGAGTGATCGATCTCACCAAGGGCGGGTGCGGGCTACTCCGCGCGCCGGAGGATCATCGCGCCCTGGGAGTCAACGGTCGCCCGCCAGCCGGGCGCCACCCAGGTGGTCGCGTCGGATTGGGTGACCACGGCGGGGCCTTCGAGCTCAGAACCGGCGCCCAGATCTCGGCGCGAAAACAGCGGCACGTCGCGCACCGTGCCGTCGGCCAGGGTGGCTTGCGTCGCGCCCGCGACCGGCGCACCGCTTGCAGACGGCGCAGATGTCGCAATTGCCGGCTGCGGCACGGATGCGACGAGCCGCGCCACGACGATCTCGACCGGCGCGTCCGGCCGGCTGTGGGCATAGCGCTGCTGGTGCCGCTCGTGGAACAGCCTCACCGCCTCAGGCACTCCGCCGTCTTCAAGCGGCACGCTCAACTCGAAAGACTGCCCCACGTAGCGCACGTCGAGCAGCCGCTGCAGCCGCGGCTCGTGCGCCGGCGCAAGGTCCTCGCGCGCCGTCCGTTCAAGCGGATCGAAGAGCTCGTGCAGCCGTTCCGGCGTCAGCGCGTGCGCCTCGTCGAGCACGGTGGCGGTGTACTCACGCGTGTGGGCGCCGGTGAGGGCGCCGAGTGCGGACAGCACTCCGGGATGCGGCGGCACGAGCACCCGCTCGATCTCGAGCCGTTCCGCCAGCTCGCAGCAGTGCATCGGTCCGGCGCCGCCGAATGGCAGCAAGGTGAAGTCGCGCGGGTCGAAGCCGCGTTCCAGCGTGATCACGCGCAGCGCGCGATCCATGTGCGCGTTCGCCACCGCGATGACCGCCAGCGCAGCCCGGCGCAGCGCGGCCTCGGATCGATCGTCGTCGGAAACCAGCCGTCCAACCGCGCGGCGAGCTTGCGGCGCGTCCAGGTGAACGCGATCGCCGAGTGCCGCGTCCGGAGCAAGCCGGCCCAGCACCAGGTTCGCGTCGGTCACCGTTGGCTCCGTGCCGCCCCGTCCATAGGCGGCGGGGCCCGGCAGGGCGCCCGCGCTCCGCGGACCCACGCGCAGGGCGCCGGCCTCGTCGAGCTGGGCGATCGAGCCGCCGCCGGCGCCGACCGTGTGAATGTCCGTCATGGGGATGGCCACGGGCAGGCCGGCGACTTCGGCGTGGGTCGTGCGCAGCGGCTCTCCCGGGCAGACGGCGACGTCGGTCGACGTGCCGCCCATGTCGAGCGTGGCGATGTTGCTGATGCCGGAGGCGCGCGCGACGTGCTGTGCGCCCACCACGCCGGCGGCGGGACCGCTGAGCACGGTGCGCACCGGCGCCTCCGCCGCCTCACCCGAGCGCAACACGCCGCCATTGGACTGCACCACCCACAGAGGACCGGGCATCGCCGGCTCGAGCCGGCGCAGATAGCTGGCAACGACCGGCGCCACGTAGGCGTCGACCACCGTCGTGCTGGTGCGCTCGAATTCGCGGTATTCCGGCAGAACATCTGACGAGAGGGAGACTGCCTCCACGCCCGCTCGGCGCAGGGCCTCACGAACCGCCTGCTCGTGGGCCGGCTGCAGGAAGCTAAACAGCAGGCAGACGGCGGCGGATGCCGGGTTCAGTCGCCGTACGCGAGCCTCCAGGCGATCGAGTGATGCCTGGTCGATCGGGGTGACGACGCCGCCGTCCGCGCCGATGCGCTCCGTCACCTCGAGCCGGCGGTCCCGCGGAATCAGCGGCGCCGGCCGCTCGGGCTCGAGCACGTAGAGCGCCGGACGGTTCTGGCGTCCAATCTCCAGCACATCGCGAAAGCCCTCAGTCGTCACCAATACGGAACGGGCGCCACGGCGCTCGAGCAGGGCATTTGTGGCGACCGTGGACCCGTGCACGATGGCCTCAGCGGATGTGATATCCCCGGCTCCCAGGCCGTCAACCACCGCCTGCTCCGGGGCGCCCGGCGTGCTGGGAACCTTGAACACGCGCATCTCGCCGTCGGCAATGACGACAAAATCGGTAAACGTGCCGCCCACGTCCACGCCAACCCGCACGCGTCCCCTCCTCAGGCTCCAGGTGCTTTCGGCCACACAGCTAGCTGGTCAGGCTGCCGCCCGCTGCGCATTGTGACCCATGCCGAGGCGCGCCGGAGCAGGTGCATCCAGCCCGGACCGGATCGTCGGCCGAAACCCGGATCCGATCACGCGTCCGGGCAGTGGACGACCGCGACCTCCCACTGGTCGATTGAAAGTCCGAAGGCGTTGTCCTCGACCGCAAGATCGGTCTGGGCCAGCAGGTCACGCGCCGCCGTGATCGGCCAGCGCGGGCGCAGCTGCACGTGCGCCGGGGATCGCTCCAGGTTGAAGACGAACACCAGCCATCCGCCCTGCCGCGAGCGCCGCACCACCGGCGCCACCCGGTCGCCCTCGATCGCCACCGGCGCCTCGATGCCCGTCTCATCCAGCAGGCCCTGCGCCACTTCGGGCTGCCCGACATCGCCGAAGCCCGCCGAGAGGGTCAATCCATACCAGGTGAAGCGCCCGTCGCTCGTCTGCACCGCGGCGCTGGCTCCGTCGAGCGTGGCGATGGTGCGCGTATCCCCCAGCGGCTCCAGCACGGCGTAGCCGCACGGGCTGGTGATGGAATGCGCGCCGTGAGGCGTCCGCAGCACGTTGCGCCCCTCCTCGATGTCGTATTCGGTCACCGCCGAGAAATCGGCCACTCGCACTCCCAGCCGCTCCGCCAATCCCTCCGGCGGCCCGTAGCTGGACTGTCCATCACCCTGGTACAGCCCGAAGCTCCCCTCCGCCACGAGCCGGGTCTCAGGGCTATCTTCCAGCGTGCGCTCGATCCGCTGCCGCACGTCGTCCGTCATCAGCGTCACGTTGGGCAGGAACAGCAACCGGTAGCCCGACCAATCCATGCGCGGGGTGACCACGTCCGCCGGCAGGCCATGCGTCCAGAGCGTCCGGTAGACGCCCCGCAAGTCCGCCAGATAGCGCTCGTTCTCGTCGTTGTAGCCGAACAGCTCCTGCGACTCAGGGTGATAGACAATTCCCACGTCGGCGCGCGGACACTCCAGCGGCAGGTGCTCGCGAAGGGCGTCGATCTGCCGGATGGCCCGCGTTGCGGTAGCGAATCGGGGGGTGGGCTCGCCGTCCAGCGCCACGAGGTTGTAGCCCGGCGATTCGAAGCTGAGGTATTCCGGCCGGTACTGCCAGAACATGGCCCCCGAAGCGCCATGCGCCAAGGTCATCCAGAGCAGCGTGGTCAGCTCGCGCGGGTCGGATTGCTTCTTCCAGCTAACTCCGCCGCGTGACATGCCCGCGTAGATCTCCTCATTCCACCAGCGCCCGTGCTTGCCCGCGCTGCGCGACCAATCGAACCCAAACGCTCGCCCCGAAATCTGGTGCGGGTCTCTGGAGGTCAGCAGGTTGTTCGAGGGCATGGACATGCCCCAACTGTCGGCGATGGCCGCGCAGCTCTCGTCCCAGGGGCGAGGGGACCAACCGCCGTGGGAGCGGGTCTCATGGTCGGGATCGATCTGCTTGGTCTCGTCGACCATCCACTGCAGATGGCCGGCCAGGTTTTCGTAGTGGAACCGCCGATACAGAAGCGTCTCCACCACGTTCCCATTCGACCGCGGCGGCTCCACGTCCTCCCAGCGGCGGTAGCGCCGCAGCAGCCGCTCGTTGAGCTCGTCCAGCGTGAAGCGCTCGCGCAGCCAGGCCTCGTACCGCGCCAGGGTGTGCCGGCAGTAGCAGGGATAGCCGCGTGCCGACGCCAGGCCGACACCGTCCCAAAGGCCCCATATCAGCAAGCTGGGCCGCTCGCGGTAGCGCCGCACCACGTGGCGCAGCAGCGCGCCCCCATAGTCGCGCCAGGCCGGGTGGTCGTAGCAGTGAATCTGCGAGCCCTGCGGCGCGGCCGGGCCCGCAGTCGGCGCTACCGGTTCCCCGGTGTAGGTGACGATCCGCATGTCGGGATGCTCGCGGGTCAGCCACTCGGGGCAGGCCCCGTGCGTGGCCAGCGTGATGTCGAGCCAGACGCGGAGGTCGTGCTTCTCAGCCAGATCGAACAGGCGGTCGAAGTCCTCCAGCTCATACTGGCCCGGCCGCGGCTCCATGTGGTTCCAATAGGAGAAGCTGCGGACAATGCGGAAGCCCGCGGCGCGCAAACGCGCGAAGTCCTCGTCCCATACGTCGAGCTTGGGAATCGGGGCGCGGTAATACTCCACTCCTACCGGAAACGGGACCCCTGGAATGCCAAAACTCTGCTCGTCAGACATCTGCCTCGGTCCTTTCATCCGTGAGCCGGCCGTTGTTCATGGCCGGCGGGCGGACACGACCGCGACGCGGCCCGATCGTGTCCGCATCACAAGCCGGTGATGCTTCCCCTGCTCCGCTCACCCCTCGGTGCAATGGATGACGGCGACCTCCCACTGGTTGATCGTTAGCCGGAAGACGTTGTCCTCGACCGCGAGGTCGGACTGGGCGAGGAGGTCGCGCGCCGCCGCAATCGGCCAGCGCGGGCGCAGCTGCACGTGCGCCGGGGATCGCTCCAGGTTGAAGACGAACACCAGCCATCCGCCCTGCCGCGAGCGCCGCACCACCGGCACCACCCGGTCACCCTCGATCGCCACCGGCGCCTCGATGCCGGATTCATCCAGCAGCCCCTGCACCACTTCCGGCTGCCCGACATCGCCGAAGCCCGCCGAGAGGGTCAATCCAAACCACGTGAAGCGCCCGTCGGCCGTCTGCACCGCAACGCTGGCGCCGTCGAGCGTGGCGATGGTGCGCGAATCGCCCAAGGGCTCCAGCGCGGCGTAGCCGCACGGACTGGTGATCGAATGCGCGCCGTGGGGCGTCTGCAGCACGTTGTGTCCCTGCTCGATGTCGTAGTCGGTAACCGCCGAGAAATCCGCCACCCGCACGCCCAGCCGCTCCGCCAAACCCTCTGGCGGGCCGTAGCTGGATTGCCCGTCGCCCTGGTAGATCCCAAAGCTGCCTTCCGCCACCAGCCGGGTCTCGGGGCTCTGCTCCAGCGTGCGCTCGATCCGCTCCCGCACGTCTTCGGTCATGAGCGTCACGTTGGGCAGGAACAGCAACCGGTAACCCGACCAGTCCATGCGTGGGGTGACCACGTCCGCCGGCACGCCATGCGTCCAGAGCGTCCGGTAGACCCCCAGCAGGTCGGCCAGGTAGCGTTCGTGCTCGTCGTTGTAGCCAAATAGCTCCTGCGATTCAGGGTGATAGACGATCCCCACCTCGGCGCGCGGACAATCCAACGGCAGGTGCTCGCTCAGGCCGTCGATCTGTCCGATGGCCCGTGTCACCGCTTCGAAGCGCGGCGTGGGCTCGCCGTCCAGCGCCACCAGGTTGTAGCCGGGCGACTCGAAGCTGAGGTACTCCGGCCGGTGTTGCCAGAACATGGTGCCGGCGGCGCCGTGCGCCAGAGTCATCCAGACCAGCGTGGTCAGCTCGCGCGGGTCGCTTTGCTTTTTCCACGTCACGCCGCCGCGCGACATGCCGGCGTAGATCTCCTCGTTCCACCAGCGCCCGTGCTTTCCGGCGCTGCGCGACCAGTCGAACCCGAACGCGCGCCCCGCAAGCTGATACGGGTCCCTCGAGGTCAGCAGGTTGTTCGAGGACATGGACATGCCCCAGCTGTCGGCGATGGCTGCGCAGGGCTCGTCCCAGGGCCGGGGCGTCCAACCGGCATGGGAACGCGTCTCATGGACCGGATCCAGGCGCTTGGCCTCGTCAACCGTCCATTGCAGGTGGTCGACGAGGTTCTCGTAGTGGAACCGCCGGTACAGCAGCATTTCCACCACGTTCTGATTTGACCGCGGCGGTTCCACGTCTTCCCAGCGGCGGTAACGGCGCAGCAGCCGCTCATTGAGCTCATCCAGCGTGAAGCGCTCCCGCAGCCACGCCTCGTACCGCGCCAGCGTGTGCGGGCAGTAGCAGGGGTAGCCATCGCTTTCGCGGCAGAAGGCGGACGACAGATTCACTCCGTCCCAGAGGCCCCAAATCAGCAGGCCGGGTCGATCGCGATATCGCGTCACGACGTGCCGCAGCAGCGCGCCGCCGTATTCACGCCAGGCCGGGTGGTCGTAGCAGTGCATCTGCGTGCCCTGCGGCGCGGAAGCGCCCGCGCTTGGCTGCACCAAGTCCCCGCGATAGGTCACCACCCGCATGTCGGGATGCTCGCGGGTCAGCCACTCCGGGCAGGCCCCGTGCGTGGCCAGCGTGAGGTCGAGCCAGACCTTGAGATCGTGCTTCTCCGCCAGGTCGAACAGCCGGTCGAAATCGTCCAGCTCGTACTGCCCAGGTCGCGGCTCCATGTGGTTCCAATAGGTGAAGCTGCGAACGATGCGGAATCCCGCAGCGCGGATTCGTGCGAAGTCGTCGTCCCAGACGTCGAGCTTGGGCATCGGGGCGCGGTAGTACGCCACGCCGACGGGGAATGGAACGCCTGGAATGCCAAAGTTCTGTTCCTGCGTCACTTGGGCAACCTCCCGGCAGGCTAGTTCTGGGTGCATCCTACCCATCGGGTGGGCGACGGGCTGGAACCGCTGTCGGGCCGTGCACCGACGGTCGACCATGCTAGATTGCGGCCGTCTCGCGCTCGTCATGCCGACCGCGAACCTCTGGCGCCATTGCATGGATGATCGCCGCTCATCGCAACGCATTCCCCCAACCACGGTGCGGCGCCTTTCGGCTTACTACCGCGCGCTCGGCGCGCTCGTGGAGCAGGGCGTGCCGCACGTGTCGTCCAAGGCGCTCAGCGATCTTGCCGGATCCACGGCGCCGCAGGTGCGCCGTGACCTGGCCTATTTCGGGTCATTCGGCACGCGGGGCGTCGGCTACTCCGTCAACGCGCTGCGCGCCCAGCTCGCCCGAATCCTTGGAATCGATCGTTCGTGGCCGCTAGGACTGGTGGGCGTGGGCAATCTGGGCCAAGCGTTGCTGGCCTATCGCGGCTTTCGCGGGCCCGAATACAAGATTGCCGCTGCATTCGACACCGACCCGGCCAAGATCGGCGCGGTGGTTGAAGGCGTCCAGGTGGTCGACGTCTCCGGCTTCGCGAGCGAGGCGCGGCGGCTCGGCCTGGCCATCGCGCTGGTCGCCGTGCCCGCCGAGGCCGCACAGGCCGTCGTCGATCAAGTCGTGGCCGCCGACGTGCACGCCATTCTCAACTTTGCACCGGCGCAATTGCGCGTCCCAGCCGGCGTCCGCCTCTCGAACGTCGACCTGTCCATGGAGGTGGAGTCGCTCACCCACGCGCTGACGGACGGACGGCATGGCGCGGGCGCGGCGTGATGCGTATCATGAGCGCGGCTTGTGAAGTCCGTCACTAACTGTGAATTGACGAGGGGTAGCAGCGCGTCCTAATGCCGTCCTGGATCGCCGTTGTCATTCTCATCGCGCTCGCGCTCCTCTTCACCATCGGCAGCTTCGTGGGCACGATGGTCCTCAAGCCGCGCCGCAAGGACCCGGTGAAGGGCGAAGCCTACGAGTCCGGCATGCCGCCCATCGGCGACACGCGCGGCCGCCACAACGTCCGCTTCTACATCGTGGCCATGCTGTTCCTGATCTTCGACGTCGAGCTGGCGTTCCTCTATCCCTGGGTCGTGCTCTACAGCAACCTGGACGAACAGCTCTTCCTCTTCATCGAGGCGTTGGTGTTCATCGGCATCCTGGGCGTCGGCTACGTCTATGCCTGGCGCAAGGGCGCCCTGGACTGGAAGAACTAGCCGGTGATCGAAACGGCGCCAACCCCCACGATCGACGCGGCGGGCATCGTGAGCCGCGTGCGTGAGCTTGCCGGCGACGCATGTGAAGGCGGTCGCGTCGTTCGGGGCGACCCCGTCGTCGAGATTTCATCTGACGCCGTCCAGCCCCTCGCCCAGGCCCTGCGCGACGACGACGCGCTGCGCTTCGAGCAGCTGATCGACGTGACGGCGGTGCACTGGCCCGCGGACGTTGGGCGCGAGTTCGAGTTGGTGTATCAATACCGCTCGCTCAGCAACAACCTGTTCCTCAGGGTAAAGACGCGCGTTGGTGATGGCGGCTCGGTGACCACGCTGGCCCACACCTACCAATCGGGTCGCTGGCTGGAGCGCGAGGTGCACGACCTCTTCGGCGTGCGCTTCGAAGGCCACCCCGATCTGCGCCGAGTGCTCCTACCCGACGGCTACGAGGGCCATCCGCTGCGCAAGGACTATCCCGTCGAGGGCCCGACCTTCCCCGAGGACGCGCACCGCAACGATTTGTTCGGACACCTGGACCCGGACGACTTCTGGGACGAGCCAGAATCCGGAGCGTCGGGCTCATGAGCGTCGAGACGGGCACCGCCAGCATGTTCGGCGACGTCGAGCAGGTCAGCGAAAACCAGATGGTGCTGAACATGGGACCGCAGCACCCCAGCACCCACGGCGTGATGCGGTTGCTGATCGAGGTCGACGGCGAAACCGTCACCAAATGCACCCCGGACGTGGGGTTCCTGCACCGCGGCGTGGAGAAGCTCATCGAGACCCACGACTACCGCGGCGGCATCACGCTGACCGACCGCATGGACTACACCGCCGGCCCGTCGAACAACATGGGCTACCTCATGGCCATCGAGAAGCTGATGGGCATGGAGGACGAAATCCCATTGCGGGCCAAGCTGATTCGCACGGCAGTCGCCGAGCTTTCACGGCTCGCCTCCCACCACATCTGGATCGGCACGCACGCGCTGGACATCGGCGCCATGTCGGCCTTTCTGTGGTCCCTGCGCGAGCGCGAGAAGATCCTCTATCTCTTCGAGCAGGCCTGCGGGGCGCGGCTCACCACCTCGTTCATGCGGGTGGGCGGCACCGGCCCGCACGACGTCCCCGAGAGCTGGGTCGAGAACGTCGACGCGTTTCTCGACAGCTACACCCTCGACGAGCTCAACAGCCTCCTCACCGGCAACGAGATCTTCCAGAGCCGCACCCGCGGCGTGGGCGTCATTCCCGCCGAGCAAGCCCTGAGCTACGGGCTCACCGGTCCATCCCTGCGGGGATCCGGCGTCGACTGGGACCTGCGCAAGGCGCGACCCTACGCGGCTTACGACATGATCGATTTCGAGATTCCGGTATTCCCGGAGGGCGATGTTTACGCGCGCTACCTGGTGCGGCTCAACGAGATGTACCAGGCGACGCGGATCGTGCGGCAGTGCATGGAGCACCTCCGCGATCTTCCGGCGGACGCCCCGTCCAACGCGGATCGCCCCGACCTGGTTCCGCCGGACGTGGGGCGCGTGCCCTTTGACATGGAAGCCATGATCAATCACTTCAAGCTAGTCATGCACGGGGTCCAGCCGCCGCAGGGCGAGGCGTACTTCGGAATCGAGGGGCCAAAGGGCGAGCTTGGCTACTACTTCGTGAGCGACGGCAGCGGCATGCCGTATCGGTGCCACGTGCGCTCGCCGTCGTTCGTCAACCTCGGAATCATGGAGGATGCGGCGGTCGGCGGGCTGATCGCCGACACGGTGGCACTGATTGGGAGCATCGACATCGTGCTGGGCGAGGTGGACCGGTGAGCAACGAACTCATCAGCCTGACGGTTGACGGCACCGAGGTGCAGGTGCCCGCGGGCTCCACGGTGCTGCAGGCCTGCGAGTCCATTGGGGTCGAAATACCGACCCTGTGCACCGACCCGCGCCTGGACCCCTACGGCGCGTGCCGCATGTGCGTCGTGGAAATCCAGCCCGGGCCGCCACGGCCCATGGCCTCCTGCACCATGCAGGCCGCGCCCGGCATGAACGTGGTCACCGACAGCAAGTCGATCAAGGACATCCGCAAGCACGTGATCGAGCTGCAGCTCCAGCACCACCCGTTGGACTGCCCCTACTGCGACCAGGCCGGCACGTGCGAGCTGCAGGACGAGACCTTCGCCCAGGAAATCCACCAGAGCCCCTACGAAACCGTCCCCAAGGCACATCCGGAGGAAGTCCTCAACGAGGTCATCCTCATCAACCACAACCGCTGCATCCTGTGCGGTCGCTGCGTGCGGATTTGCGACGAGCAGATCGGCGTTTATGCCCTCGACTTCGTGCATCGAGCCATCGGCACGTTCATCGCGCCGGCTCAGCACAAGGAGATGGACTGCGAACGCTGCGGCATGTGCATCGAGACGTGCCCGGTGGGCGCGCTGCTCAGCCGCCCCTTCAAGCACGCGGCGCGGAGCTGGCAAACCGACAAGACCGCGTCGACGTGCCCGCACTGCTCTGTGGGGTGCTCCGTGCTGGTGGAGTCGCGACACGGCGATGTCGTGCGCACCCGCACCAACGGGCTGGAGGAGCCGGCCAACGGCATCCTCTGCGCCAAGGGCTTCTTCGGGCACTCTTATGTCAACAGCGACGACCGGCTGACGCAGCCGCTGATCCGGCGCAACGGGCGCCTGGAGCCGGCAACCTGGCGTGAGGCCATCTCGCATGTGAGCGGCGCGCTGCGCGGCGTGATTGACCGAAACGGCGCCGATGCCGTTGGCGCGGTCGGCTCGCCGAACTGCACCAACGAGGACAACTACGCGCTGCAGCGATTCGCCCGAGAGGTGATCGGCAGCAACAACGTCTACAGCCAGGCCAGCGGATTCCACGAGACGTTCCACGCGCTCGCGTCAGTGCTGGGCGGCCAGGCGCTGCTGCGATCGCAGAGTGAATTGCTCGAGTCGGACGTGATCCTGGTGATCGGCGCCGACATCGGACAGACGCACAACGTCGTGGGCGCGCACGTCAAGCGCGCCGCGCGGCGGAACGGCCGCCAGTTGCTCGTGGCCACGCGACTGGCCAGCACCCTCGACCAATATGCCGAGGCAACAGTTCGAGTCCGACCCGGCGGCGAGGCCGCATTGCTGGCCGCGCTGGCCGGTCGTGACGACCTGCCGGAAGCCGTGACCGGCGTTTCCGACGAGTCGTTGCACGCCATGCGAGATGCGCTCGCGGCAGCCGGTTCCATCGCCGTCGTGTGGGACACCGGCGTTTGGACGCTGGGTCGCGTCGAAACGTTGGCTCAAGCCGCGGCAGGCTTCGCCCAGGCATATACCGACGTCCGCCTATTTCCGCTGGCGGAGCGGGCCAACACGGTGGGCACGCTGCTCACCGGCATGGCGCCCGACATGCTGCCCGGCCTGCGACCGGTAACGGACGCGGATGCACGGGCCGAGGTGGAAACGATGACCGGCGCGACGACGCCACAGGATCCGGGGCCGTCATTGGCCGCATTCCTGGACGGAAGTGCCAGGGCGCTCTATGTGATGGGCGAGGACCTGGTCGGCAGCGCCGGCGACCCCGATGCCATGCGCGGGCAGCTGGAAGACCTCGATCTTCTGATCGTCCAGGACATCTTTATGAGCCCAACCGCCGAAGTGGCCGACGTGGTGCTTCCGGGCGCCTCGTTTGCCGAGAAGGGCGGTCACTTCACGAACTTCGAGGGTCGGCGCGGCCCGCTCGCTCCGGCCATCATCCCCGTCGGCGATGCCCGCCCGGACTGGGAAGTCATCGCGAGACTCGCCGCCGCGCTCGGCAACGACTTCGGCTGGCGATCGCACGAGCCGATCTCCGACGAACTGGAGAACCTCTGGCGCATGCCGGACGTCGAAGGCGGCGAGCCGATCGCCGACCTCAACGGCGCGTTGTCCCAGGCAAACGGTGCGGAGGGCTTCACGCTCGCCACCGAGCAGCACCTCTACACCGCCGGCGTGACCGGAAGGCACGCACCGAGCCTGTCCTTGATGCTGCCGGATGCCGTCGCCGAGCTGAACCCCGCCGACGCTCAGGACCTCGGCCTGGCCGACGGCGATCCCATCAGCGTGGCATCGCACACCGGCGCGCTGAATCTCAAGACCCTGGTCGCCAGTCGCGTGCCACGCGGCGTCGTCAATCTGCCGGACCGTTTCCTGGACGCGCCGCCGCGGCGCCTTGACCCCACGGGCCCGAACGGGATTCCCGTGCAAGTGACGAAGCGCTAGCCGATGGACGGATGGGAATGGCTGATCGTCGCGATCAAGTGCGTAGTCATCCTGCTCATTTTCCTGGGCGCACCGCTGATCCTGGTGCTGGTCGAGCGATGGACGCTGGGCCGGTTGCAGTCGCGCATCGGCCCCAACCGCGTGGGGTGGAGCGGAACCCTGCAAACGGCAGCCGACGGGCTGAAGCTCGGCATCAAGGAAGACCTGATTCCACGCGGCGCCGACAAGCTCGTCTTCTGGTTCGGACCGGTGTTCCTGGTCGTGCCGGCGCTGGCCGCGTGGGCCATCGTGCCCGTCGGCCCGGAAGTCAGCCTCGGACGGGACATTGGCCTGTGGGCCGTCGACCTGAACGTGGGCATCCTGTTCTTCCTCGCCATGGGCTCGCTGGGCGTCTACGGGGTGGTCATGTCGGGATGGTCGTCCAACAGCAAATACGCCCACTTCGGCGCCCTGCGCGCCAGCGCCCAGGTCATCAGCTACGAGTTGATCATGGGACTGGCGGTGCTGGCCGTGATCCTCTACGCCGGGTCGCTCAGCCTCATCGACATCGTCGAGCAGCAGCGTGGCCTATGGTTCATCGTCCCGCAGTTCGTGGGGTTTCTGCTCTTCGTGATTGCCGGCGTCGCCGAG
Organism: Chloroflexota bacterium; assembly: GCA_022821905.1. Classification (GTDB taxonomy): domain Bacteria; phylum Chloroflexota; class UBA11872; order UBA11872; family UBA11872; genus JAJECS01. The sequence continues at coordinate 46,002 of JAJECS010000024.1, forward strand.
ACCAATCGCGTGCCGTTCGACCTGCCGGAAGCCGAAAGCGAGATCGTCGCCGGCTTCCACGTGGAGTACTCGGGCATGAGGTTCGCAATGTTCTTCATCGCGGAATACGCCAACATCATTTTGATCTCGGCCATCATCACCACGCTCTTTCTCGGCGGCTGGCTGGGATGGACGATTCCGGGCATGGAGGGCCTCACCGGCATCGTCTGGTTCGCCCTGAAGACCGGCGCGTTCATCTCAATGTTCCTGCTGCTTCGGGCCGCCCTGCCGCGGCTCCGTTACGACCAGCTCATGAGCTTCTGCTGGAAATTCCTCATGCCCATCGGAATCATCAACGTGCTTCTGGCCGCCGGCCTGCGCATGGCGTGGAGTTGAGATTGCAATGCCGCTAGGTTCAGGAATTCTCAAAGGCTTCGCCACCGTCTTCAAGGTGGGCGCCCGCAAGCCCGCCACCGTGATGTACCCCGAGAACGTGCGCGACATTGCGTATCGCTTCCGGGGCCAGGTGGGCATGCGCCGCGATGAGGTCGCGAACGGGCTCACCTGCGTTGGCTGCGGGCTGTGCGAGACGGCCTGCCCGAACGACGTGATTCGCGTCGACACGAGCGAAGGGGAAGACGGCACTCGCGTGGTGGACCGCTACCTCTTCGACGTAGGGCGCTGCGTCTTCTGCTACTTCTGCATCGAGGCCTGCCCTGTTGACGCCCTGCAGCGGACGCACGACTTTCACCTGGTCACCGAGGATCGCCGCGGTCTGGTCATCGACGGCTTCAAGATGATTGACATCTACGAGCACGATCTGGAAAACCGATCGCTCGAGGACCAGAACATCGGTCCGGGGACACGCCCCCGGCTGTGGTTCGGCGATGACTGACAACCTCGCGGAAGTCATCGCGTTTTGGTATCTCGCCTTCATGGCCGTCACCGGCGGCGTGGGGGTGCTGGCGCTTCGCAACCCCGTGCACTCCGCGCTGTCGCTGGTCTACGTGATCTTTCACGTGGCCGGACTGTTCGTGATCTTGGGCGCGGGCTTCCTGGCCGTGGTTCAGATCATCGTCTACGCCGGCGCCATCGTGGTGCTGTTTCTCTTTACGCTGATGATGCTGGACATGCGTGGCATCGCGCACGAGCGATTCGTCCACCGACAGCTCTGGTTCGCGTTGCCTCTGGCCGCGCTGCTGGCGGTTGAGGCCGTGTTCGTCGGCGTGGGCACGCCCGAGGTCCGCGAGGCCTTTCTCGGCGCCTTTCCGCCGCAGACGATCTCGGACCTTGGCGGCAGCACCCAGGCCATTGCCGCGGTCCTGTTTAGCGAATACCTGCTGCCCTTCGAGGTTGCCAGCGTCCTGCTGCTGGTCGCGGCCATCGGCGCGATCATCCTGGCGCGGCGATTCGATCGCGAGCTCGAATCCATGCCGGAGGCCACCGAGGCCGGCGAATCGGGCGAGGCGGCCTCCTGATGGACCTCAACGCCTACCTGGTCGTTGGCGGCCTTCTCTTCTCGCTCGGAGTGCTGGGCACGCTGCTTCGTCGCAACATCATCGTGATGCTCATCTCGATCGAGCTGATGCTCAACGGCGCCAACCTCACCCTGGCGGCATTCTCGACCTTTCTCGAGGACATGGCCGGCAATGTGATGGTCATCTTCTCGCTCACGGTCGCGGCCGCCGAGGTCGCGGTCGGTTTGGCGATCCTCGTTGCCCTGAGCCGCGTATTCCCCATGGTCAACATCGACCAGCTGGACGAACTGCGCGGATGACCCCGAACCTCGACCTGCAAGGCGTCGGCCATGTTTGAGGTCGTCTGGCTCATTCCATTCGCGCCGCTGTTGGCGTTCATCCTCAACGGCGTCATGGGTCGGCGCATGCCCGGCTGGACCGGTTGGGTGTCCACCGGCGGCATTGTGGCGTCGTTCGTCCTGACCGCCGCGCTATGGATCGGCGGCATCAGCGCGGATCAACCCGGCTGGACGTTCTATCCCTGGGTCGACTCCGGCACCTTCGCCGTAAACATCGGCTTCCTGCTCGACCCGCTGGCTGTCGTGATGCTGCTGGTGGTCACGGGCGTCAGCGCGCTGGTGGCGCTCTACTCCGTGGGCTACATGGACCACGACGGGGCGAAGTCTAGGTTCCACACCTGGATTCCGCTCTTCGTGTTCAGCATGGTCATGCTGGTCATGTCGGACAACCTGCTGCAGCTCTTCATCTTCTGGGAGATGGTCGGGCTGTGCTCGTATCTGCTGATCGGGTACTGGCACGACCGCCACAGCGCCAACATCGCCGCCACCAAGGCCTTCCTGGTCAATCGCATCGGCGACTTCGGCTTCATCATCGGCATCGTCCTGGCGTTCTTGCACTTCGACACGCTCCGCTACCGCGAGATCTTCGAGGTCATCGGCGACAAAGACCCGGCCATGACCACGGCCATCGCCTTTCTGCTGTTCATCGGCGCCATGGGCAAGTCCGCGCAGTTCCCGCTCCACGTGTGGTTGCCGGACGCGATGGAAGGCCCCACGCCGGTCAGCGCCCTGATTCACGCCGCCACGATGGTCACGGCGGGCGTCTACATCGTGGCGCGCATGAACCCGCTCTATACGGTCTCGCCCGAGGCCCTGATCTTCGTCGCCGCCATCGGGACGGTCACCGCCTTCGTCGCCGCAACCATCGCCCTCGTCCAAACCGACATCAAACGCGTATTGGCGTATTCGACCGTGAGCCAGCTTGGGCTGATGTTCGTGGCCCTGGGGGCCGGTGCGTATTCCATTGCCATCTTTCACCTGGCGACCCACGCGTTTTTCAAGGCCCTGCTGTTTCTTGGGTCCGGCAGCGTCATCCATGCGCTCAATGACGAGCAGGACATGCGCCAGATGGGCGGGCTATGGCGCAAGATGCCGCTGACCTACGGCACTTTCTTGCTCGGCGGTCTGGCTCTCGCCGCCGTATTTCCGCTTGCCGGCTTTTGGAGCAAGGACGAAATCCTGGCTAGCGCGTTCCTGAAAGCCACCGCAGACCCGGGCACGGCGCTTGCCGCCGACCACGGCGCGGGCATTTTCTGGCTGTTCTTCATCGTCGGCCTGGTGGTGTCGCTCATGACGGCGTTCTACACGCTGCGCATGATCCTGATGACGTTCCACGGCAAGCCGCGGAACCAGGAGCTCCACGACCACGCCCATGAATCGCCGTGGGTGATGACCCTGCCGCTCGGCATCCTGGCGGTTGGCGCGGTGCTCGCGGGCGCGGTTCTTGGGATTCCGCCCGAGCACGGCTTTCTCCACGAATACCTGTACAAGTCGGCCGGCATCATCCACTTCGAAGGCGCCGGCGATCCGCCCACGGTGGCGCTCGCCATCATCTCGACGGTGGTGGCCCTAGCAGGGGTGGCCATCGCCTACCTCGCCTACCGGCGAGGCGTGCCGATTCCCGACACCGCGCGCCGTCTCGCGCCGGGCGCCGAGAAGCTCTTCCAGCGCAAGTGGTACATGGACCATATCGGCGACGGTCTGCTGGTGATGCTGACCCGGGCCATCGCGGTGGTGTCGTGGGGCTTTGATGCCGGCGTGATCGACGGGCTGGTCAACGCTTCCGGCGCCGTCACGCGCCGCCTGAGCGGCGAAATGCGCCGCTTGCAGACCGGCCAGGCGCAAAACTACGCCCTGCTCATGGTCGTGGGCATCGTGCTGGTCATCGGCGGGCTCATGATCTTCGGAGGGAACGCGACATGAGCGGCGAAGCGGCACTCAACCTTCCGCTGCTGTCGCTGCTGCTGTGGCTGCCGCTGATCATCGGCATCCCCACGGTGCTGCTCGCGCGCACCCGCGACCTGCAGGCCCTGGCGGCCTTTGGCGCCACACTTGCGCAGCTCATCCTGGCGATCATCGTCGTCATCACCTTCAACACCGAATTCGATCCCGAGCTGGCCTATCAGCACGGCGAGTTTGCCGAGTGGATCCCGGCCCTCGACATCAACTACAAGCTGGGAGTCGACGGCATCTCGATTCTGATGGTGCTGCTGACGGGAATCCTCGGGCCGGTCGTCGCGGCGACCTCGTGGCTCACGATCAAGACCCGGGCACGCGAGTTCTTCCTCAACCTGCTGCTGCTGCAGACCGGAATGATGGGCGTGTTCGTCACGCTCGACTTCATCCTGTTCTACGTGTTCTGGGAAATGATGCTGATCCCGATGTACCTGATGATCGGCATCTGGGGCGGCGAGCGCCGCATCTACGCGACGATCAAGTTCTTCCTCTACACCTTCGCCGGCAGCGTGCTGATGCTGGTGGCGATTCTGGCGCTCCGGTTCAACACGGGAACCTTTGACATCGAGGCCATCCCGCCGCAGATGCAAGACGCCGCAATCGGCCTGCAACGGTGGGTGTTCGTGGCGTTCCTGCTCGCGTTCGCGATCAAAGTCCCCATGTTCCCCTTCCACACGTGGCTTCCCGACGCCCACGTGGAGGCCCCGACGGGCGGCAGCGTGCTGCTGGCCGGCGTGTTGCTAAAGATGGGGGCCTACGGTTTCCTGCGCTTCATGCTCCCCATGACCCCCGACGCCGTGGCCGACGTGCGCGGGCTGCTCATCGCGCTTTCCATCGTGGCCATCATCTACGGCGCCCTCGTCGCCATGGTCCAGCCGGACCTGAAGAAGCTCATCGCCTACTCGAGCGTGAGCCATATGGGCTTTGTGACCCTTGGCATCTTCAGCGGATCGCAGACGGGCATCGACGGCGCCATCATCCTGATGATGAGCCACGGGCTGGTCACCGGCGCGCTGTTCCTCGCCGTGGGTGTGGTTTACGACCGCGCCCACACCCGCCAGATCTCGGAGCTCGGCGGCCTGGTGACGCGAATGCCGGCCTACGCCGTTGCGCTCGGGTTCTTCACGCTGGCCTCGCTCGGGCTGCCGATGCTGAGCAGCTTCGTGGGCGAGTTTCTCGTCCTGGTCGGCGCCTTCGACTACGGCACCGCCGCCGGCGTCACTGCCGCGATCGGCGTGGTGCTCGCCGCCGCCTACATGCTGTGGATGTACCAGCGTGTCGTGCTCGGTCGCCTGCGGAACGACGCCCTGAGCTCGATCAGTGACATGAACCGCGTGGAGGGTGCGGCATTCGCCGCCCTCGCTGTGCTGGTGCTATGGATCGGCATCTATCCGGCAACCTTCGTGGACATGATCACCGGCGCCACCGCCGGGTTGGTGAGCTAGCGCCATGGGCGAAGTCAACGCTGCCGACCTCACCTGGATCCTGCCCGAGATCATCGTGGCGGGCAGCGCCATGTTGCTGCTGCTCTGGACGGCGATCCTGCGCAATGACGACCGCTGGTGGTCGGTCAGCATCGCGCTGGGCGCGAACGCCACCGCAGGCATCGTCATGGCGCTGCGGCAACCGATCGACGGCGGAGCGCTCGAAATCTTCAGCGGTCAGTTGGTCATCGACGGATTCTCGACCTTCTTCCGCGCGCTGTTCCTGGTCGTCGGATCGCTCGCCGTCCTGACCGTCGCTCAACGCTTCGAGCGCGTGCCGTTCACCGAGACGGCGGCCACCCTGCAGTTCTCGCTCAGCGGCATGCTGCTCATGGCCGGCGCCGTCGATTGGGTGACGGCGTTCATCGCCCTGGAGCTAATGGCGGTGCCGGTGTACGTGCTGACGGCCATGACCCGGTTCCGGCGCGATTCGGTCGAAGCGGCGATGAAATACCTCATATTGGGGGCGTTCGCCACGGCGGTTCTGGTCTATGGCATCGCCTGGACCTACGGCCTCACCGGCACGACTTACTTCCCCGAGCTAGCCGAGCGCATCATGACCGTGGGCGCCAGCCCGTGGATGCTATTCGCGATCGGACTCATCCTCGTCGGCTTTGGATTCAAGGTCGCCGCGGTGCCGTTTCACGCGTGGACGCCCGACGCCTATCAGGGCGCGCCCACGCCCCTGGCCGCGTTCATCTCCGTGGGACCCAAGGTTGCCGCCGTGGCGCTGCTGGCACGCGTCGTCGGGCTCGGATTCGGATTCCAGGGCGCCGACACGGGCGCCGATCCCGCGGTGGTCCTCAACGTCGCCCTCGCCATCGCCATCATCGCCAGCGCGACGATGATCGTCGGCAACCTCGTGGCCATCTCGCAGTCCAACATCAAGCGCATGCTGGGGTATTCGAGCATTGCGCACACCGGATACATGTTGGTCGGGCTAGCCGCGGTCACGCGGGTTGAAACCGAAACCGGCTTCGCCTATTTCGATTTCGTCGGCCTGCCGTCGGTGCTGTTCTACGGCTTCGTCTACGCCTTCATGAACTTCGGCGCGTTCGCCGTCGCGCACGTCGTCGAGTATCAGACCGGGAGCAACGAGATTTCCGCGTTCCGCGGTCTGATGCAGCGTTCGCCGGTACCCGCGGTCGCGATGGCCGTGTTCATGCTCGGATTGACGGGCATCCCGCCGCTGTCCGGCTTCTTCGGCAAGCTCTACATTCTGCAGGCCGCCGTTGAGGCGGATCTGGGCTGGCTCGCCATCCTGCTGGTCGTGACGTCGGTGGTGTCGGCGTTCTACTACCTGCGCGTCATCGTGCAGATGTTCATGAGCGATCCGGAGGCCGAGGAAGCTTCCGACGGCTCGCCCTCCGCCGTCGTGGCCGACCTGCACACCGCCGTCATCGCGGCCACCGCCGGCGCGACGCTGGCGCTTGGCATCGTCGGCGGCGGCATCCTCGCCTGGGCGCAGTCGTCCGTCGCGACGGGACTCTTCTAGGGCGATCCGGCCTCAGTCAGCCGCCAGGTCCACACACGCGGCGTCCACCCGGTCCAACGTCTCGTCGATGATCCTTGCGTCATGTGCGGTCCCGAAGCCGTGGTGGCCGACCACCACTTCGTATACGTGGAAGTAGACGCCGCGCGCGTAGCACGCCCGCGCGAACTGCTTCAGAGTGTCGGAGTCGTGTCCGGCAATGTCCTGATAGGCACGCGGCTCCACCTCCGGGTCGAGTCCGAAGTACAGCGCGAATCGCGGGCCGACGCCCTGCACGCGGCAACGAATGTCCCGGTGCTCGAAGATGTCCCGCAAACCGCTGTACAACCGCTCGGACATCGCCAGCAGGCCCGATTCGCCGTCGAAAACGCCGGGAGCCTCCAGCGCATCGAGGGTGGCCAGCGCCGCCTTGACGCCGAAGATGTGGCCGGAGTAGGTCCCGCTGTGCGCCGACTGGCCCAGCGGCGCGAGCTCCGACATCACGTCACGCCGACCCGCGATGACCGCTAGCGGCACCCCATTCGCCACCGCCTTGCCCAACAGCGTCACGTCGGGCGTCACGCCGTAGAAGCCCTGCGCGCAATCGGTGCCGGTGCGGAATCCCGACAAGACCTCGTCGAATATCAGCACGCTGCCGTGATCGCGCGTGATCTCCCGGACGGCTCGCAGGTACCCGATATCCGCCAGCAGAGCGCCGGCGTTGTAGTTGATCGGCTCCATGATGACGGCGGCGATGTCCGGCCCATAGAGCTCGAAAGCGTGTTGCACGGCCGACAGGTCGTTCCACGGCGTCACGATCACGGCGTCGGCGAACGCAGCAGGGATGCCCGCTGAATCCGCGGAGGTCTCCAGGATCTCGCCGGTCGTGACCGTGCGAGGCTCCGGGTGCGTGTTGTAGAGCACGTGCTCGTGGATGCCGTGGAAGTGGCCCTCGAACTTGAGAATCTTCGCCCGCTGGGTATGCGCTCGCGCGAGACGGATCGCCGCCATGGTGGCTTCCGAGCCCGAATTGGCGAAGCGCACCATCTCGGCGGATGGCACCAGGTTCACGATGCGTCGCGCGAGCTGCTCCTGATAGACCGTCTCGGGACCGTGGATGATTCCCATGTCGAGCGCTTGCTCGATCGCCGCGCGCACGCCGGCGTGGTCATACCCGAGGATCACGGAGCCGAAGCCCGTGAAGTAATCAAGAAACCGGCTGCCATCCGGCGCAACGATGTAGGGGCCTTCCCCGCTGGCCGCGAGCATGGCCTGCCCCAACGCCGCGTTTTCGCGCGCCGTCCCCGAGATGCCGGCGACCAGAACTTCGCGCGCCGCGTCGAAGTGGGCGGTGGCTGAATCGGCCCGAGACGGCTGCACCACGGTCATTGGCTTGCTCTCAGGGTCAATAGGAGTCGTCACCGCTGCCGATAGTACCCGCGGGCAACGCGCCAAGGCGCAGCCAGCCCATCATTCGGCGGCACCGGACGCGACCGGCTCAGCGAGGCCCGGAGGCTGTGCCGATCCGCGATCGCGTTAGCCGGACTCGACGTTCGTCTCGATGTAGTCCAACGCGTCCTTGACGGAGACGATCTTCTGAGCGTCCTCGTCGGGAATCGTGATGTCGTACTCGTCCTCGAGCGCCATGATCAGCTCAACCTGGTCCAGCGAGTCGGCGTTTAGATCCTCGACAAACTTCGATTCCTGCGCGATGTCCTCGGCGGGAATATCAAGCTTGTCGGCAATTACGGCCACTACGCGTTCGAAGGTCCCCACGCCTTACCTCTCTCTGTGTAGCCCGGCACTGCTCGCAATAGTCGCCGCGATGGCGGCCTTGATGGCGTCGTACCAGATGAAAATCCCGGCGCCATTGAGCCAGGCCAGCCCCCACGGATTGGACTTGTCAGTGGCGAGCAGATAGTACAGGGCAAGGTGGTTGACGCCAAAGATGTAGATGATCGGAATACCCGCGAGGGCAGCCGGCAACTCCACTCTGGCGAATCGCTCGATCACCCCCTGGCTGCCGTCCGAACTCGCCTCGAATCGCCGGCGAAGGAATTGCGCGACCAGGCCCACGACCACCGCCGCGATGACAAAGCCGTAGATATAGCCGGCAGACGGCGAGAAGAAGTAGGCCGGTCCGCCGCCGCGAGCGAAGATGGGCGCTCCGGCGAATCCGATGATGGCGTAAAGGCCCATGGAGGCGCCCGCGCGCCACGGGCCGAGCAGCAATCCGGCCAGCAGCACCATCAACACCTGCAAGGTGTAGGGAACCGGTTCGGCCTCGACCTTGGCGTGCGCCGCCGGCCACAACAACACCGGGAAGGCGCCCATCAACAGCGCGTCGGACACCACTTTGGTCGGGCGGCGGCGCACGGCTGCGATCACGGTTGACATGCGCTAAGGATACCCACCCTGGGACGAGGCTTCCGCGTCCACGCGCATCAGCGGCTGGCCCGCGGCCACGCCGTCTCCGCTGCGCACCAGCACGCGAGCCACGCGACCGTCGACGTCGGACAGCACCTCGTTGAAGACCTTCATGGCCTCGACGAGACCGACCAGGTCGCCCTCGTGAATCTGCTGCCCCACTTGCACAAACGCGGGGTCACCGGGCTTGGGCGTGGCGAAAAACGTGCCGGCAAGCGGCGCCCGCACCAGGTGACCCGGCGGCTCATCGGGCTTGGCTGCCGCCGACACGGTGGTCGGCGCCTGCGTCGACGCCATGCCGGCGCGTCTGAGACTGATACGTTCCGAGCCGATGCGAATCTCGAGCTCGGCGAGGTTGAGATCGCGCATCGCATCAAGCACGGCTGCCACGCGCTGCCGAACGTTGACGTTCACTCCGCGGCGGCCACCCTCAGCCGGCGTCCGAGCCGACGATGAGCGCGGCGTTCTGGCCCCCGAATCCGAAGCTGTTCGACATCACCCGCCGGAGCGGCAACTCGCGAGCCTGGTTGGGCACATAGTCCAAGTCGCACACCGGGTCCGGCGACTCGTAGTTGATCGTCGGCGGCGCCACGTTGTCTCGCAGGGCTTGCAGACACAGGATGAGCTCCACGGAGCCCGCGGCGCCGATGAGGTGGCCCATCATTGACTTCGTGGAGCTGATTGGAACATCCGCTGCCCCGCTATTGAAGACGCCCTTCAGGGCCTGGGTCTCGGCGGCGTCACCTTGTTCAGTGGCGGTTCCGTGCGCGTTGACGTAGTCGATGTCGGCGCTGTCGAGCCGGGCGTTTCGCAGGGCGTTTTCCATGGCGAGACGAGCGCCTCGGCCATCGGCGGGCGGCTGGGTCATGTGGAAGGCGTCGGCGGACGCGCCGTACCCCAGCAGCTCGCCGCAGATCTCGGCCCCTCGCGCCGTGGCATGGGTATAGGACTCGAGAATCAGGACGCCGGCGCCCTCGGCGGCGACAAATCCATCCCGATCCCTATCGAACGGACGCGATGCGCGCTCCGGCTCGTCGTTTCGCGTCGAAAGCGCCCGACCGGCGCAGAAGCCGGCAAGACCTATGGGTGAGATCGCGCCTTCCGTGCCGCCCGCCAGCATGACGTCCGCCTCGCCGCGCCTGATGACCTCAGCCGCCTCGCCAATGGCGTGGGCGCCCGTCGCACAGGCGGAGACGACGGCAAGATTGGGACCCTCGATCCCGTATTCCATGGAAACCATCCCCGCGGCCATGTTCCCGATGATGAGCGGAATGAGGAACGGGCTTATGCGGGACGGTCCGCGTTCGCGCAGCACATCGGTCTGGTTCTGCAGGAACACCAGGCCGCCAATGCCGGTGCCGATGTAGACGCCGACGCGATGGCGATTGGCATCGGTGATGTCGACACCCGAATGCTCGAGGGCCGCTCGCGACGCTTCCAGCGCAAACTGGGTGAAGCGATCGGTGCGGCGCGCGTGCTTGGATCCGAGCTTGGCCTTGGGGTCCCACGGGGTGACCTCGCCCGCAATCTGAGACGTAAACTCCGCGGGATCGAAAGCCGTGATCCTCCCGATGCCGCTCTGTCCGCTCAGGACGGCCCGCCAGGTCTCGTCGGCGTTATCCGCGAGTGGGGTCACCGCCCCATAGCCTGTAATGACGACTCGATCGTCCATGGAAATCCGTGCTGATGCCATGAGGGCTGGCGCAAGCATGGGATAAGCGCGCCGCAGCGAGTATATCGCGGGATGGGTCCCCGAACGCCATTTGCGTGCCGTCCGCAGCCGGTCGAACAAGAATCAGCTTCGCGCTATTCTGCGACGCAGGCCGCCACGGCGGCTGCTTTTCTTCTACACCGAGAGGTTCCATGTCGGCCACGATCGTTGGATGGGGAATGGCGGTGCCAGAGCAGATCTGGACCAATGCCCATCTCGAGTCCATGGTCGACACCACCGATGCCTGGATCGTGTCACGGACCGGCATCCGGCAGCGGCGAATCGCGGACGACGGAGACACGACCTTCAGCCTGGGACTTGACGCGGCCACGCGGGCCCTGGCGCAAGCGGGCCTGTCGGCGGCCGACGTCGACATGGTCATCGTGGCCACGCTCACGCCGGAAACGCCCATGCCGGCGACGGCAAACCTGATTCAGGACGCGATTGGGGCCCGCAGCGCGGGCGCATTCGATCTCAATGCCGCCTGCGCCGGCTTCACCTACGGGCTGGAAATCGGGCGCGCGCTGATCGACGCCGGGTCGGCCCAGACCGTGTTGGTGATTGGCTCCGAGACGATGTCACGGGTCGTGGACTGGACCGATCGCTCGACCTGCGTGCTGTTCGGCGACGGCGCCGGCGCCGTCGTCATGCAGGGCAGCGCGACGGGAGGGATACGCGGGAATTCGCTGGGCTCCGACGGAAGCGGAGCTCCGCTGCTGCACATTCCCGCCGGCGGCAGCAAGCTTCCAGCGAGCATGGAAACGGTCCGCGACCGCCTGCATCTGCTTTCGATGAATGGGCGAGCGGTTTACAAGTTTGCCGTCAAGGCCACGGTCCGCGCGGCGGCCGTGGCCATGGCACGCGCCGGCTGGCAGCCCACCGATCTCGATCTCTTCATCCCGCATCAAGCGAATCTGCGGATCATCGACGCCGTGGCCAATGAACTTCGCCTGCCGGACGAGCGGGTCATCGTCAATGCCGACGTGTATGGCAATACGTCGTCGGCGTCGATCCCCATCGCCCTCTGTGAGGCCGTCGATCAGGGGCGCGTGAACCAGGGCGACCGCCTGGTCCTGGTGGGCTTCGGGGCCGGCCTTTCCTGGGCCGCGGTGGCGGTGGAGTGGACGGCGCCGGTCACGCCGAGCGACGGGTCCGCGTCGGGCGCGGGCGCCACAGTGCCGCGGCAGTCCGCATCGGCGGCACGGCGTCTCCCCTAGTTCGCCAGGACGGCCTCTAGCCCCCGCACCAGTCGCCGCGCGCCTTCTCGAATCTGATCTTCGGGCAGATAGCTATACGCCAGCCGAATGTCCCGGCGGCGTGCGCCGTCCGCGAAGCAGTGGTGGCCGGCCAGGTAGGTGACGCCGTGGTCCTCAACCGCGGGACGAATCGCCTCGCTGTCCGTTCCCTCCGGCAGCGTGAGCCACACGAAGAAGCCGCCCACTGGACGCGTCCAGGTGCAGCCAAGCCGCGCCAACGGCTCCAGTTCTTCGAGCATGGCGTCACGCCGGGCTCGATAGAGGGTGCGCAACGCGGGCACGCGCTCGGCCAACGCGCCGCCGCTCAAGTATTCCGCCGCCGTCCACGCCGCGAAGGGACTGCTCGCACTGTCAGCCTTCAGGCTGCACATCGTCGCCACGTCGTCCGGATCGGCCAGGGCCCAGCCCAGCCGCATGCCGCCGGCGACGAGCTTTGAGAAGGTGCCCATCTTGATGACCCGCTCGGATCCCGCCAGCTCATACAACGCCGTCGGGCGGCTGCCGTCGAAGATCAAATCGCCGTAGGCGTCATCTTCGAGAAGCGCCAGGTCGAGACGGTGCGCGAGGTCGGCGAGCGCCCGCCGGCGGGCATCCGACGCATTGGTGCCGATCGGATTGTGGACGGTGGGCATGGTGTAGACGACGTTGGCTTCGGTTCCCGCGTCTCGCAGGCGCCGCACCGTGCCTTCGAGCGCGTCTGGATCGATCCCCTGCTCGTCCGCCGGAACCCCAACCACCTGAAGTCCCAGACCACGCAAGAACCACAGCGCGCCAATGAAGGTGGGCGACTCAACCAGAATGGTCCCGCCGGCCGGCACCAGCAAACGCGCGGTGAGCACAATGGCCTGCGACGCGCCGCTCGTGATGAGCACGTGTTCGGGACCCACCGGAAGGCCCTCGGTCGCCCGCACCCAGTCCGCGACAAAGGTCCGCAGCGGCTCGGGACCGGAAACGGGTCCGTACTGCAGCGCGTCGGCATTCCGCTGCGCCATGAGATCGTGGGTCACGCGCCCGAGATCGTCGTACGGAAAGCTCGCGGCGTCTGGAAACCCGAACGCCAGGCTCAGCACACCGGGCCGCTGCATCGACCAGTTCGGCCGCAGCGGGTTCTGCTCCATCGCCCGGGCAACCGGACTGTGAAAGCGGCTAAGGCTCATGCGCCGATCGTATCAGCGCGAGCGCGCCATGCTCGGTACCATCCGCAGACAGGCCCCCGGGACACCCAGATGGTCTCGCAGCGACTTTGGAGCCCGTGGCGATTGGAGTACGTAGCGGCGGCGGATGACAAGACGTCCGACTGCCCGTTTTGCATCGACCGGAAGACCGCGGCGGGACTCCCGGAGCTCATCGTCAAGGCCGGGCGGCTGACGTACGCCACCCTCAATCTGTTTCCTTACAACAACGGGCACCTCATGGTGCTGCCCTACCGCCACGTGGCGGACATCGTGGACCTGACGCCCGATGAAGCGGCAGAGCAGATGCACCTCTTGACGCAAGGGCGGATGGCGCTGGGCGACGCGCTGGGACCTGATGCGTTCAATGTCGGGATGAACCTCGGCCGCGCCGCGGGCGCCGGCATCCCCGCCCATCTGCACTTTCATCTCGTGCCCCGCTGGGAGGGCGATACGAGCTTCATGGCCGTGACGGCCGACACCAAGGTGCTTCCGGAGTCGTTGGACCAAACGAAGCGCCGACTCATCGCGGCGTGGCCCAGCGACGACGAGTCGCCGCGAGCTACGCCGCCGGGAGCAGGCTGATGCGTTCCGGTGCCGGCTCGAAGCCCGGATTGGCGCCGTGCAGCACGCCAAAGCTGCCCACCGGCCAATACACCAGCCAGACCTTCCCGACAATCGCGGCCTCCGGCACGATGCGGAAGCGTCGCGAATCGATGCTTTGCCCTCGATTGTCGCCGAGCACGTAGTACCCCTGCTCGGGAACGACCACGCTGCGATCCATCCCGGGTGCGGTGACGCCGGCGAAGTACGAGTCTTCATCCAGGCGACGCCCATCCACGTATACGCCGCCGTCGTGGAATTCGATCGTCTCATTGGGCAGCCCGACGATTCGCTTCACCAGGTCTTCCTCGGGGTTGGCTGGAGATCGAAACACGACCACGTCGCCGCGGTCGGGCTTCGCGGCGACGTATGCCAGCTTGTTCACAAGGAGGAATTCCCCGTTCTCAAGCACAGGCACCATGCTGCCGCCGTCCACGCGAAAGTTCTGCACCACCATCCGCGTGCCGAAGAAAATGAGCAATGCCAGGAGCACGGTTTCCGTGATCTCGAGCAGGACATTGCTATTGCGCCGCAGCACCGCCGGAGCCATTCCCCATGAGACGGACGGCCCGAACCGGGCGCGCCCGGCACGAGTATAGGCAGCGGCCACGCGGCGGCGCGGATGTGACGGGCCATTTACGACCGTGAGCGCGGTCTCGCAACGCTTCGTCGTCTCTGACTCCGCCACCGGACGACGGCTGGACCGCTTTGTGGCCGATGCCGCCCCTGAGTTGAGCCGCTCGCGCGCGGCCCGGCTGATCCGGGCCGCGCGAATTCTGGTCAATGACGAGCCCCAGGATCCCGACTATCGCGTGTCTGCCGGCGACCGCGTTGTGGTCGCCATGGATGAAGCGGAAAGCCCGCTGGCGCCCGATTCCAGCCCCTTGGCTGTGCTGCTCGAGACGCCGGGTCTCGTCGTCGTGGACAAGCCTCCGGGGATGGTCATGCACCCGGGAGCGGGTGATGAGCCGGCGACGCTTGCCCATCGGCTCGTCGCCCACTATCCCGAGGTAGCCGACATCGGCCATCCGCGCCGTCCGGGCATCGTGCACCGCCTGGATCGCGACACCTCGGGCGTCGTCCTCATTGCGCGGACGGCAGCGGCCTACCTCTCGCTGCAGCGGGCGTTCGAGCGCCGCGAAGTCCGCAAGCGTTACCTGGCCGGGGTACACGGCCGCCCAACCGTCGCAACCGCCGAGATCGATGCCCCCATCGGCCGTCACCCGACCCGACGCACCCACATGGCCGTCACCCGGTCAGGCCGCGCGGCCCAGACCTCCTATACGGTGCATGCGGCAAGCGCGAGCGCCGCGCTGCTCGACGTGCGCCCGCGGACCGGGCGCACGCACCAAATCCGCGTGCACCTGGCGTCCATCGGCCACCCGGTGGTGGGCGATCCGCGCTATGGGCCACAGCCGCCATTGGCCTCGCGTCAGCTGCTCCACGCGTGGACGCTTGAATTCACCGCTCCGGGCGGCGACCGCTGGCAGGTATCAGCCGCTCCACCGGCCGACATGCGGCGCGAGCTGCGCGACCTCAAGCTCGATCTGCCGGCCACGCCGCCCACGCAGAAGCTATGACCGCAGGACGCGCGTCTCCGTCTAGACGCTCACCGCCGGTTCGGCGCCGGCCGGGCCGTCGACCTCCTCCGGCTCATCATCCTCAGGCGCCGCCACGCGGGCCAGCACCACGCCGATCTCATAGAGGGCGTAGACCGGCACGGCTACCGATAGCTGGGTGAAGGGGTCGGGCGTGGGCGTGATGACCGCAGCCAGGATCACGATCGCGACTATGGCGTAGCGGCGGTACTTGCCGAGGGTGCTGGCCTTCACGACGCCGATCTTTGCCAACGCGAAGATGAAGAATGGCGTTTCGAATGCAATGCCAACCGCCAGCAGAATTCGCAGGACGAACGTGACCCAGGTCGCGACGGTGAACTCCGTCGCAATCGATCTTGGCGCGAAACCCGCCAGGAACCCAACCGTGAAGCGCAAGACTACGAACCACGCGAACGCCGCCCCGATGAGGAACGCCACCGCGATCGCCGGAATGCTCAAATACAGCCAGCGCTTTTCATGCTCGTAGAGACCCGGCGCCACGTACGCCAGAACCTGATACAGCACGATCGGACTGGCAATGCCCAACCCGGCGATGATTGAAATCATGAAGAACGTGAACAGGGTTTCCGTGGGGGAAATCTGCTGCAAGATGGCCCCGCGCGGCAGCGGATACTGCACGACCTCGAAGACGAAATCCTTGAACGGCCACACGATCAGGCTCGCCACAATGACGGCCAGCACGGCAATGGTGAGTCGGGTGCGCAGCTCCTGGAGGTGCTCGCGCAGCGTCATCACGCCGCCGAGATCCTCCTGCGAGTCCTGCGACTCGTCCTCGGGCCCCTGCGGGGGTTCGGCCGGTCGGTCCGCGTCCATAGCCAAGCCTACTGCCTACGAGGCCGGTGAGTCGGTCTGGCGCCGCACGTGCGTGCCCAACGCCCCATTGACGAGACGCCGCCCGCCCTCCGTGCAGTACTGCTTCGCAAGCTCAACCGCCTCGTTGATCGCCACCGCCGGCGGCACGCGACCGGAGTCGATCTCGGCAATGCCGATTCGCAAGATAGCCACCTCGAGCTGGGACATCTGCGCGATGGGCCACGCGGGGGCCAACTCGCTGATTGTCGCATCCAGGTCCCCCAAACGCGTGGCGACTTCCTCGATTAGGGTCGCGGTATAGGCCCGCGCTTCGGCCGCCAGCCCCAACTCGTGCTGTCGCGACGCGAAGAGGTCCTGGGGATCACCGCCGCGAATCGACGCCTCGAACAGCAGGCGCATGGCGGCTTCGCGGGCGGCGCGTCGGTCGCGGCGCGGGCGTGCAGCCACCGCTAGGCCGTGACGCCGGCCACCCGCTCGTGCAGGGCTTCGACATATCCCACGTCGTAGGTGCCTTTGGCGAACTGCGCGTCGTCCAGCACCGTTTGGTGAAAGGCCAGGTTGGTGGCTGGGCCTTCGATCAGCGTCTCGCCCATGGCGCGACGCGCCCGATCCACCGCCTCGGCGCGAGTCTCGCCCCACACGATGAGCTTCGCCAGCAGCGAATCGTAAAACGGCGGCACGTCATAGCCGGCGTACACGTGCGTATCCACGCGCACCCCGTAGCCACCCGGAAGGTGCAGCCGCGCGATCCGCCCGGAATCCGGCCGAAAGTCGCGCGTCGGATCTTCGGCGGTCAACCGGAACTCGATCGCATGGCCGTTCCGGGCCACGTCCTCCTGGCATAGGCCGAGCGTGTCACCCCCGGCAATACTGAGCTGTGCGGCAACCACATCGAGACCGGTGATCGCTTCGGTGATGGGGTGCTCCACCTGAATGCGCGCATTGGCTTCCATGAAATAGAAGTCGCCGCTCGCGTCGACCAGGAATTCGACGGTGCCCGCGCTGCGATAGTGGAGCTCCTCCATCAGCCGCACCGCCGCCTGCGTGATGTCATCGCTCAGGCCATGCGGCAGATTGGGCGCCGGGGCCTCCTCGATCAGCTTCTGATAGCGGCGCTGAATCGAGCACTCACGATGCCACGCGTGCAGCACGGTTTTTCCGTCGCCGATTACCTGTACCTCGACGTGACGGGGCGACTCGATCAGCTTCTCGACGTAGAGGTCGCCGCTGCCGAAGGAGGCGCGCGCTTCGGCCTGCGCCAGTGAAAACAGCCCGGTCAGCTCGTCGGGATCGGCAACCGGTCGAATACCGCGCCCCCCGCCGCCGGCCGCCGCCTTGAGCACAACCGGGAACCCAATCTCGCGCGCGATTTCGCGCGCATGGGTGGCGTCGCGCACCGGCTCCTCGGACCCAGGAACGACCGGCAGGCCCGCCGCCACGGCCGCTGCCCGAGCCTGAACCTTGTCGCCCAACGCTCGAATGGTGTCGGGGTCCGGTCCCACGAACGTCAGGTCGTAGCGGGCGCACACCTCGGCGAAGTAGGCATTCTCGGCCAGGAATCCGGCGCCGGGGTGCACCGCGTCCGCACCCGTATTGAGCGCCGCGCCGATGATATTGGGGACGTTCAGATAGCTTGCGCTCGAGGCCGCGGGCCCGATGCACACCGTTTCATCCGCAATCCGCACCGGAAGACTGTCCGCATCGGCCTCCGAGTAGATGGCCACCGTATCGATTCCGAGGTCCTGACACGCGCGAATGACTCGCACCGCCATCTCGCCGCGATTGGCCACCAGCACTTTTTCAAGCACTTGGCGTCATCCCATGTGGAGGCCGCCGTCGATCGTCATGACCTGCCCGGTGATATAGGAAGCGTCGCTGGATGCCAGAAACGCCACCGCGCCCGCCACATCGTCAGGCGTGGCAAAGCGCCCCAGCGGGATGCGGTCGATGATCCACTCGCGAAGCTCCCCCTCCAGGTCATCGGTCAGCGGAGAGATAACGAATCCCGGCGCGACGGCATTCACCGTGATTCCGCGAGCGGCCACCTCGCGGGCCAGCGCAAGCGTGAATCCGACCAATCCGGCCTTGGCGGCGGCGTAGTTTGTCTGTCCGGCATTGCCCCCGGTGCCGGCCACCGAGGAGATGTTGATGATCCGCCCGTCGCGCTGCCGCAGCATGCCCCGCACCGCTCGCCGGGAGCAGGCGAAGGCCGAGCGAAGATTCGTGCGAATCACGTCGTCCCAGTCCTCGTCCCGCATCCGCATCAGCAGCGAGTCGCGGATGATGCCGGCGTTGTTGATCAACACGTCCAGACCACCGAGGACTCGGATCGCCTCATCCACGACGTGGTTGGCGCCCTCGGTGGTCGACAGCTCGCCTCCAACGACCACGGCCGAGCCGCCCGCATCCTGGATGGCGGCGGCGAGCTCTCGCGCCTTGGCCTCGTTGCGGTTGTAGTGCAGCACCAGGCGCGCACCCTCGGCCCCCAGGCGACGCGCGTACGCCTCACCCAACGCGCCCGACGCCCCCGTGATCAACGTCCGCCGATCGGTCAGGCGGCCAGCTATGGGGTCAGACATTGCGCAGTTCCTTCGCCGCGGCGACGGCCGAATCAGCATCGTAGACGTTGAGCAGGGAAACGTCTCGCGTTGCGCGGCGCAGCATGCTCGTCAGCAGGCCTTTGTGCCCGAATTCCACGATGTGGGTCACACCCAACGCACCGAGTGTGCCCACCCCACGCCACCACTGCAACGGGGCCGCCACGTGCTCGGCAAGCTCCACGCGCAATTCGGCGGCCGTGTGCAGCGGCTGGCCGTCCATGTTGGCAATGACCGGAATCCGGGGATCGGCGAGCGGCGCGGCCAGCAAGCGCTCGCGCATCACGTCGCGCGCCGGCAGCATGGCAGCCGTGTGAAACGCCCCGGAGACTTCCAGGGGCACCACCCGCCGCGCTCCGGCCGCCTTCGCCGCCTCGGGAAGCTCATTCAGCGACGCTAGGTCGCCGCCAACGACGACCTGGCCGGGCGTGTTCACGTTGGCGACGGAGAGATAGCTCCCCGGCACTCGCGCGCGAATCTCGGCCACGACGGACTCAGTCCGATCCGGGTCCAGACCCAGGACGGCGCTCATGCGACCCGGGCGGCGCGCCGCGGCCTGCTGCATCGCCTCACCTCGCACGGCAACCATGGCCATTGCGTCGCCTATGTCGAGCGACCCGGCGACGGCAACGGCGGCCCACAAGCCCACGCTGTGCCCGGCCAGAGCGCGCACCGGAAGGGATTGGCCGTCGTTGCCTGCGGACCGGCCCAGGGCCTCGGTGAACGCGGCAAACGCCGCCAGGGCCACGGCCACCACGGCCGGCTGCTGCACGCGGGTAGGGTGCAGCGCCTCCGCCGGCCCGTGGAAACACAGCGCGGCCAGATCGTCGCCAAAAGCCGAGTTTGCGGCGTCAAACACCTCGCGCGCGGCGCTGGATCGGGCCGAGAGGTCCGCGCCCATCCCGGCCGCTTGAGCGCCCTGACCCGGAAAGACGTAGGCAATCCCAGGCTTGCCGGCGGTCATCACCGCCGCCCGCGCCCGCTACCGATACTTGGCAGCCTGCTCGCTCGGCTCAACGACCACCGTGCCGCGCAGATTGCCGCAGACTAGGCAAACGCGATGGCTTCGCATCAGCGCGTGACAGGTTGGACAACGCACCAGCGTCGGGCTGGCGACGCGGATCTGATTTCGACGTCGGCGGCGGCGCGAGCGCGTCAGCCGACGTTTAGGTTGAGCTCCCATAGGCTCCCATTATCCCTTAGTTCCCGGCATTTCAGGAAACATTGTGGCGCGAAGCTCGGCCAGCCGGCTCCAGCGCGGATCGATTGCGGCTTCGGCGGGCTTCTCGGAACTCTCCAATCCGGGACACTCCGACCGGCAAACCGGCATGATCGGCAGCGCGGCAATCAGGCCCTCGGCCAGGAACGGCGTCAGATCGAGGTTGTGCTGATCGTCGAGCGGCCACACAGCTTCGAGACTCGATTCCTCGGTCGCAGCCCCGGCTGAGTCAATCAAGAATTCGCCGTCAGCCTCGAAGCGCAAGGTCTGGCGGGCGGGCTCCAGGCATCGCGCGCACGGTTGCTCGACCGACGCCTCGAACTCGCCGGATGCGTGGATGGCTCCGCTCAGGCGCACCAGGCGCACGTGGCCCGCCACCGAGGTGACCAATTCGGCGACGTCGAGCGCCTCGGGCGGCGCAAGGACGTCGCACCGCCGGCTGGTCCCGGGCGGCTCGCGCACGAATGCCGCGACGTTGAACACGAAGTCGTTCACGATGATCAGAGGGGTGAGCGGCCTAGACGGTCTCTTCGTCGCCGATTTCGGTGATTCCGGCGGAATCCTCGTCGAGCGCCGAAATGCCGCGGCGAATGCTCGCCAGGTGAGAAATCAGGCGATGCTCGATGTCGCGCAGCATGTTGAGCGCATAGACGTCCATTTCCTCCCGCGACGCCTCGGTTCGCTCTTCCGCCGCCTCGATGATCTGCTCGGCCCGCGCTTCGGCCTGGCGGACGATCTCCTCGTCGCGCAGCATTTGATCGGCCTGCTCACGCGCCTGCTGGATGATCTGCTCGGCCTCCATCTGCGCCGATTGCGGAATCTGCTCACGCTCCCGCAACACCCGCCGCGCCTCCCGGACTTCCTCCGGAATGCGAATGCGCATTTCGTCGACGATCTCCAGCAATGCGCGCTCGTCCATCACGATGCGGCGCATCATCGGCACGCGCTGGGCAGCGGTCACCAGGGCCTCGAGACGTTCGATCAGGTTGATGAGATCGATGGCTAGCTACCTCCTCGGCGACGCATCGCCGTACTTTGCGGCCACGGCCGTGGCGACGTTTGCTGGCACAAACGGCGCCACGCTTCGGCCAAGGGCACCGATCTCCCGCACCAACGACGAACTGACGTAAGCATGCTCGGGCGCTGAGAGGAAGAACACCGTATCCAACTCCGGCGCCAGACGGCGATTCATGGCCGACAGCGCAAACTCATACTCGAAGTCAGACACTGCTCGCAGCCCGCGCACCAATATGCTCGCTCCAATGTCCCGCGCAAAGTCTACCGTGAGTCCCCGATAGTCGCGCACCGAGACGTTGGGCAAGTGGGCAGTTGCCTCCCGCACCAGCGCGACGCGTTCCTCGGTGGAAAAGAGCGTGCGCGATTCCGGCTGTTCGTAGACCCCGGCCACCACTTCGGCATGGCAGGCCGCGCTGCGCGCGATGAGGTCTAAGTGGCCGTTGGTGGCCGGGTCGAATGTGGCAGCAAAAAGCGCCCGCATATGGCAACGCCGCTCGGGATGCGAGCGCGATTATAGCGACGTTGGCTCGTCATCGGACTTCCCGTTCTCCAAGCGGCAATAGATGGCGAACGCTCCGTCGCCATGACGTCGCATCTTCCACAACTGCCAAGCAGGCGGGGGATCGGGAGCGGCGCGGCGCGCGCTGAATTCAGCAACAATCAAGCCGTCGGGGGCAAGCACGCCCGGCCGCGCCAGCCGATCCATCAGCGCAACCCACGGGTCATCGGCGTAGGGCGGGTCCGCCAGGACCATCCCGTAGGGCGCCCCTGCCGCCAGATCGGCGCGGAGCACATCGGCGCGCTCAACGCCGGCGGCATGTTCCAGCCCGAGCCGGCGCAGATTGGCGCGAATCACCCCGCACGCCCGGGAATCTCGTTCGATAAAGCGCACGCGCTCGGCGCCGCGGCTGAGCGCCTCGATCCCGAACGCGCCGGAGCCCGCATAGCAATCCAGCACCCGTGCTGGCGGTGGAGCGCCCAGCGAATCGAAAATGGCGGCCCGGAGGCGATCGATCGTGGGACGCGTGCCCGGCGCGACGTCGATGCCGCGCCCTCGCAGCTCACCCGCGACAACTCGGAGCCCGCGTCCCCTGGATGCCACTCAGGTCTCGCGGCGGGAGTCGATGGGCCGGGAGCCTAGCTCCATTCGCTCTCCTGGAGCATGGACTGAACGGCGGCCGCGAGCCGGGCGTGCTCCGGGCGCTCGAGCTCCGGGTCGGCCTGGATGATGGCTTCGGCATCCTCGCGGGTCCGCCAGATCATCTCCATGTCGCTCACGCTCGCAAACTGAAAGCTGGTCAACCCGTGCTGACGCGTGCCCAAGATATCGCCGGGGCCGCGCAGCTCGAGGTCGCGCTCCGCGAGCTCGAAACCGTCGTGAACGTTCTGGAGGATGCGCAGGCGGGCATTCTCCGTGGCGTCCGTGGTGTCGCTCAGCAGCAGGCAATGGCTCTGCTGCCCGCCGCGACCGACGCGCCCGCGCAACTGGTGCAACTGCGACAGCCCAAAGCGCTCGGCGCCTTCGATCATGATCACGTTGGCCTGCGGGACGTCGATGCCCACCTCCACCACCGAGGTGCCGACGAGGATCTTCACCTCGCCATCCCGAAAGGCCCGCATCACCGCGTCCTTGGCCTTGGCGCTCAGGCGCCCGTGCAAGAGTCCGATGGCGTGCGCGAGATCGGGATAGACCTGCGTGGTGAGACGCTCGAACTCGTCCTTGGCCGATCGAACTTGAAGCGACTCCGACTCCTGGATCAGCGGACAGATGACGAATGCCTGGCCGCCGGACTCCACCTGCTGACGCACGAAGGCGTAGGCGTCGGCCCGGCGGGCCGACGGCACCCAGGCGGTGCGCACCGGGCGTCGCCCGCTCGGCATCTCGCGGATCGACGTGACGTCCAGGTCGCCGTAGAAGGTCAGCGCCAGGGTGCGCGGAATCGGGGTGGCGGTCATGGCCAGCAGATGCGGGTTGTATCCCTTGGCCCGAATCTCCCCGCGCTGCTGCACGCCAAAGCGATGCTGCTCGTCCACGACGGCGAGGTTCAGGCGGGCGAATCGCGCGCTCTGCTGGATGAGCGCCTGCGTGCCCACGACCACGCCGATTTCGCCGGCAGCCACCTCGCGCCATAGACGGCGCTTGGTCGCCGCGGGAACGCCGCCGCTGATGCGCTCGACGCGCACACCCAGCGGCTCCAGCAGGTCGGCGAGCGTCTGCGTATGCTGCTCGGCCAGCACCTCGGTCGGCGCCATCATGGCGCCCTGCCAGCCGGCGCGGCATACCGCGAACAGCGCGCCGGCGGCCACGGCGGTCTTGCCCGAGCCCACGTCGCCCTGCACGAGCCGGCTCATGGGGGTGTCGCGGCGCAGATCGGTGAGGACCGCCGCCAGCGCCGCGCGCTGATCGTCCGTGAGCTTGAACGGCAGCCTGGCGCCGAAGTCCGCCATCGCGTCGCGGTCGAACTCAATCCGTCGGCCGGGCTGAGCGTCACGCCAGCGCCCGCGGTGCGTGAGGATCGCCAGCTGGTAGACCAGTAGCTCGTCGAATGCCAGGCGCGCCATCGCCGCCTGGGCGCTCGCGGCCGACTCCGGGCGGTGCATCATCACGACTGCGTCCGCCAATGCGGGCAGGTCGCCGCGCTCTCGCAGAGCCTCCGGCAGGGGATCCTCCAGGAGTTGCGCGTGCGAATCCACGGCCGCGGACACCCACCGCCGCAGCTGGCGCTGCGTGATGCCCGCGGTCAACGGGTAGACGGGAACCAAACGGCCGGCGTGGAGCCGCTCCGCGGCGTCCAGCTCGTATTCCGGGCTCGTCAGCTGCAGCCCGTGCCGGCCGTACTCCACGCGACCGGCAAGCGCCACGTTGGGCCGCCCGGACAGCGTGTTGGCGAGATACGGCTGGTTGAACCAGACGGCAGTGATCTGGCCGGTGTCGTCTTGCAATGCCGCCTCGGTGATGCTCAGACGACGGCTCAGCGCGCGTCGCGAGGCGACGTCCACGATCGACCCGACAAGCGTCACGTCGTCCCCGGCCTTGACGTCGGCGATGGAGACCGTGGCGCTGTGGTCGATGTAGCGGTGCGGGGCGTGTCGCAGCAAATCGCCGACGGTCGAAATCCCCAGGCTGCGCAGTCGCTTGGCCGCCGTTTCCCCGATTCCCCACAGCTCGGTGACCGGATCGGCCAGATTGCCCCTTGGCGCAGGACCGCCCTTGCGAAGTTGCAGGGCGGTGTCCGGCACGGTAACCGGATCAGCCACGCTGTCCCTTGGTGCGGGAGCACTGTCGGCCGTCAGCAGGGGCAGCACGGTTTCAATCAAGCGCTGCCGCGTCGCTGGCTTCAGCGATGAGTATTTTGAGAGGCGTCGCAGCGCGGCGGCAATGTCCGTGGGCAGGTCGGCAAGGTGGTAGTCGAGCCACCGAGCAATTCCGCCGTCGCCACCGTCCTCCTTGGAGTCGGCAAGGTGGTAGTCAAGCCACCGAGCAAATCGATCGGGATCGACGACTGGGTCAATTTCGACCAGCGGCGACTCGGCAAGGTTGATCGCAAGCCAGCGCGAAAGCCCCTCGTCCACGGTAGCGTCGCGATGTCCGGCGCGTTGCTCCGCGCGCAGGATTCCCGCTATCCGCTCGACCATCGCCTGCATGGCAGGCGCGCCGGCGCCGCTCACGCGCTATTCGACCGAGATGACGTAGTCGTAGAGCTCCTGGCCGCCCGATATCACTTCAAGCTCGAGGTCCGGAAAGCTCGCCTCGAGATCATCGGTGAGTTGCTCAACGGTCTCCGAGGCCACCTGGCTGCCGTAGTAGATGGTGGCCAGTTCCGGCTCGTCGTCGGCGAGGCCCTCCAGCAAGCCCTTTACCAGCGCGTTCGGGTCCTTGCCCGTGGTGGCCAAATCGTCGTCCTGGAGGCCGAGGTAGTCCCCCTGCTTGATGGACAAGCCGCCGATCGTGGCATCCCGCACGGCCTGAGTGATTTCGAGCGTGGTGATGTCGCCCGCCGCCGTCTGCATCATGCGTTCGTTCACATCCGCCTCGGCCGTGGCGTTGAACGCCACCAGCGCGGCCAATCCCTCCGGCACCGTCCGCGTGCCGACCACGCGCACATCCTTGCCGGACTGCTCCGCCGCCTGGCGCGCGGCCATCACGATGTTCTTGTTGTTGGGCAAGACCACCGCCCAGTCGCCGTCGAGGCCCTCTACAGCCTCCAGGATGTCGCCCGCGCTCGGGTTCATGCTGGCCCCGCCCGCGACAACGGTGGCGCCGAGGCTTTCGAAGACCTGGGTGAGGCCCTCGCCCGTTGCCGTCGCCACAACCGGAACCCGTGCGACCTTCGCCGTGGCGGCCTCCGAGGCTGCCGTGGCGAAGCTCTCCGCCTGTTGCATATCCATGTTTTCGGCCTTGACCGCGTCCAGCGGCCCATAGGTCATCGCCGCGGTCAGCGCCTCGCCCGGAGTCTCCGTATGCATGTGAACCCGGATCAGGGTCGGGTCGCCCACCACAAGCAACGAGCCCCCGTATTCGCCCATCTTCTCTCGCACTGCGTCGGGATCCATTTCCGTGCCCAGAATGACGAACTCCGTGCAATAGCCGTGCTCATCGGCGCCGTGAGCGACCGCGAACTCGGAAAAGGTCTCCAAGCCACGGTCTTCCGTGAGTATTTCCGGCGGGGGCAGTCCCCGCAGGTTTCGCAGGAGGCCCTCGTAGATCACCAGCAGGCCTTGCCCGCCGGCATCGACCACACCGGCCTCCTTGAGCACGGCCAGTTGCTCGGGCGTCCGCTGAACCGATGTGCGCGCGGCCTCGACCACGGACGTCCCCAGGTCCTCCAGGTTGGTCTTGGCATTCGCGACCGCGGCCTTCGCCGCGTCCCGCGCCACCGTGAGGATGGTGCCCTCGACCGGATTCGTCACCGATTCGTCGGCGGCCCGCGACGCCTGCTCAATCCCACGGGCGAATTCGGACGGACCGCACTGCGCAACCTTCGCCAGACCCTCGCTCATCCCGCGCAGAATCTGGGAGAGGATCACCCCGGAATTCCCCCGCGCGCCGAGAAGGGATCCGCGAGCCATCGCCTGGCCAACCTCGGCGACGGTGGGCGATTCCAGCCGGGAGACCTGCTCCACCGCCGCCCGCAGCGTCAGCACCATGTTGGTGCCAGTGTCCCCATCGGGTACCGGAAACACGTTGAGGCGGTCAATCCGTGCGGAGTTGGCCTCCAGCCATTCCAGGCTCGCGGCAATGCCGCGCTGGAAGGCCGTACCGGAAACCACGTCCGGCGGCGCGGTGTCCGTCGCTTGCTCGTCGAGTAAGGCCACGGTTTTGCCCATTTTCCGTGCTAGCCTGTTGCGGGCGATCTTAGGAACGCCTTGAATTCCCCGTCAACGCAAGGAATTGGTGAGACCCGTGGCGACTTGTCAGGTCTGCGACACGCGTACGCAGTTTGGCCACCACATTCGTCACAAGGCTTCCGGGCGTTGGGAACGGAAGGCCACCAAGAAGCCGCGCCGCTGGCGGGTCAACGTGCAGCGAAAGCGGGTGTTCCTCGATGGGCGCTACCAGCGCATGAGCATCTGCACCGGCTGCATCCGGACGCTCGATAAAGGGGACTAGCCCAGCGCGCGCCTGAGCGCCCGCACCCCAGCAGCCGGCCCGTCCGGATGGCCAAACACCGACGTTCCGGCGACCAGAACATTCCCGCCCGATTGGACTACGCTCGGGGCGGTTTCGGCGTTGATGCCGCCGTCGACGACCAGGTCGACCTTCGACGACTGCGACTTGATGCGTTCGGCAAGCGACGCGATGCGGTCGAGCATCTCGGGCATGAACGCTTGCCCGCCGGCCCCAGGTTCGACGCTCATCACCAACACGATGTCGAGGGCGTCCAGATGAGGCCACAGCAATGACTCGGGCGTCCCTGGTCGCAGCGTGAGCCCGGCACGCAACCCAAGCTCGCGGATTTGACGCAGCGTGGCGGCAGGGTTTGCCGCGGCTTCGACGTGGATTGTGATGGCGTCGGCGCCCGCGGCGGCGAAGTCCTCGATGTGCGGCTCGACCGGCTCGATCATCAGATGCACGTCCAGCGGCAGCTCCGTCGCGGACCGCGCGGCGACGACCGCGGGCGTGCCGAACGAGATGCTCGGCACGAACGCGCCGTCCATCACGTCAATGTGAATCCAGTCGGCGCCGCCCGCGTCAACGGCCTGGATTTCTTGACCCAAATGGCCGAAATCCGCCGCCAGGATGGACGGGGCGATGCGCACCGACCCCTCAGGAGGCATGGTGCGATGTGGTCAATGCCTGGGACCGTCGTCGCCAAATCGCGCCGTCGGCCCGAAGCTGCCCGCAGGCCCCGGCGATCTCTCGCCCCCGGGTCCGGCGAATCGTCGCGGACACACCGTGGCGCCGCAGCTCGTCACGGAAGCGACGCGTCGTGCCGGCCGCCGGCGCCTCGTAGGCCGCGCCGGGATAGGGGTTGAACGGAATCAAGTTCACGTGGCAGGTCTGACCGTCGATCAGCCGCGCCAGGTCGCGCGCCTGGGCGACATGGTCGTTGACGTCGCGAAGCATCGTGTATTCGTACGATACCCGCCGCCGCGTCGCCCGCTGGTAGGCGACGCTCGACGCCATCAACGTCGCCAGGTCCACGTGCTTGGCCAGCGGCACGAGCGTGGCGCGAATGTCGTCGCTCGCGGCGTGCAGCGAGATCGCCAGTCCGATCTGCCACGGCCAGCGGGTCAGCTCGGCGATTCCGGCCGGGAGCCCTACCGTCGAAACCGTGACGTGGCGCGCCCCAAGCCCGCCGCGCCCCGGATCGACCAGCGCCTCGATCGCGTCGTGCACGTTGGCGGTGTTGGCAAGCGGCTCGCCCATGCCCATGAAGACGATTCGATCCGGCGACGCGCGCGCCGGGCTCTCGCGCCGCACGTGCAGGAACTGGTCGACGATCTCCCCAACGCCGAGGTTGCGCGTCAATCCCAGGGTGCCGGTGGCGCAGAAGGTGCACCCCATCGCGCAGCCAGCCTGGGAGCTGACGCAAACCGTCGTGGCGGAGCCGCGCTCGCTCGGCAGCTGGACGGTTTCGAAGATCGTCCCGTCGGCGGTCCGAAAGAGGAAGGCCCGCGTTCCGTCGCCGGCGACGCGGACGCGATCCGGGCTGATGCTGCTGAAGGCGAGCGTCATGTCGAGGCGTTCGCGCAGCCGCCGCGGCAGCGGCGTGATCTGATCGAAGCCGCGGGCCGCTCCATCGAAGATTCCACGACGGACCTGGTCGCGTCGGTAGCGGGGCTCGTCGGGCAGAAGCCGAGCAAGCTCCGCGTCGGAAATGGCGCTCACCGCAGGCCGAGGCTCTCTCGCGGACTTCCGGTCGGCAAGGACGTTGGTCGTCACGATCTCAGGCATTGCCCCGCGTGTCGTTCCGCGCCCACGACCTCCCGCGGCCCGGCCCGTCTAGCGCCGTCCTCCGGTCAAGGCCAGCAAGCGGAGCGCGAAATACAGCACCTGCATGAGCGCGATGAACATGGCCGCCACGTAGGTCAAGGCCGCCGCGTCGAGCACTTTCTTGGCGTGCACGCGCTCGGGGCTGCTGACGACGCGCACCGACTCCATCAGCTTGAGCGCGCGTGCGCTGGCATTGAACTCCACCGGCAGGGTGATCAGTGAGAACACGAACGCTGTGCTGAAGAGCAGCAGCCCGATGACGGCAACCGGAATGCCGATCTCGCTCTGCAGGAAGCCGGCCATCAGGAATCCGACGATCAGCAGCACGTAGCCAAACTTCGACCCGAACGTTGTGACGGGCACCATGGCGCTGCGCATCACGAGCCAGGGATACCGCGTCTGGTCCTGGACGGCGTGCCCGGCCTCGTGCGCCGCGATGGCGACGGCCGCCAGGGAATTGCTGTTGTAGACGCCCTCTGATAGGCGCAGCACCTTGTGCCGGGGGTCGTAGTGGTCGGTCAGCTCGCCGGGCACCTTCCGGACCTCGACGTTGTAGAGCCCCACCGCGTCCAGAATTCGCCGCGCGGCCATGGCCGCCGGCATGCCGGTTGACGAGACGACCTGCGAGTACTTCTGGTAGGTGCTGCGCACGCGCGATTGCGCCCACATCGCCAGGATGAAGGCGGGCCCAATGAGCACGATGTACCAAATGTCGAAAAAGGGGAAAAACACCGCAGGCATGCCCCGCGCGAACAGTGGTTCGCAGCCTCACAGCCGGTCGCTCAAGGTTAGCACCGGGGAGTCGCGCGGCTTGTGCCAAATCTCGCCTAACGGGCGGCATTGGCAATCACCGAATCCTCCCGAATCCGCGCAGCCCTCCAACCAGCATGCGGGCGAGCGTGCCCACCAGGGACGCGACATAGGTCAAGGCCGCGGCGTGCAGCAACTCACGCACCCGAGGGCCCTCAGCCGCGGTGGTGATGCCCGCCGCTTCGAGCGATCGCTGCGCGCGGCGGCTGGCATCCAGCTCGACCGGCAGCGCCACGGCGGCCAGCAGCAGTGCCAGCAGCAGACCAACAACGCCGGATGCCGCGATCGCGAAGGCCGTGGGGTGCCGGGTGGCGATGCCGCCGACGAGCCCCGCCACCATGATCAGGGGCGCGATGGCGGCGAAGCCTGACGCCGCCTTGGCCACGAGCACGCGCAGACGCAGCAAGGGATGCCCCAGCGCGTCCTGCATGGCGTGGCCGACTTCATGCGCGGCGATGGCGACGGCAGCAATCGAGTCATCCGCATAGACGCCTTCGGAGAGACGCAGCTCACGCCGTCCAGAATCGTAGTGATCCGTCAGCGTTCCCGGCACCGGGGTCACCGTGACATCGCGCAGCCCCACCGACGCCAGCAGATAGCGCGCCGCCAGGTGAGCGGGATGACCGAATTCGGAAACGATGTCCGCATGCCGCGCGAAGATGTTGCGCACGCGATATTGCGTCCACAGCACCGCCAGCATCGCCGCCAGCGGCACGGCCCCGGCCAGAATGACTGCCACTGAGTCCCTCGACGCCGCGCTAGACCCGCAACCGAATCTAGCGCGCGGGACGCGTCAGCGGCGGCCGCGGTGCGGGCGATGGGTCGCCCCAAGTCGCTCGCAACAGGGCGTCGTAGCCGTTGGCAAAGGCGCGCGCCGACATCGCCTTGCGGCCTTCGGGCTGCAGCCGGGTCAGCCGG
Source organism: Chloroflexota bacterium (assembly GCA_022821905.1). Taxonomy (GTDB): domain Bacteria; phylum Chloroflexota; class UBA11872; order UBA11872; family UBA11872; genus JAJECS01. Next base: position 76,308 of record JAJECS010000024.1, read on the forward strand.
ATCGCACCCGATCCGCAGCCAACGATGAGTGAATCGCCATCGAGCGACGCGCGCCCCACCGGACTGCCTTCTTCCAAGGGCTGATCCATATCCGCCACCACCACGCGCTGCCCGTCAACCCGCACGAAGGCTCCTGGCCACGGCTGAAACGCGCGCCACTGGTCGTAGAGCGCACGTGCCGGGCGCTGCAGGTCCAACTCGGCATCCGCCCGCTCCAGCGGTCGGGTAAGGGTCGCGGCCGCCGGGTCTTGCGGCTGCTCCGTCACCCGTCCGGCGATCCACGCTCCAAGCACCTCATCCAGCAACTCGGCGCCGGCGTCGGCGAGCCGGTCGTGCAGGACAGGCGACGTGACGTCCGGACCGATGGACACCGCGCGCGCGGCAATCACGGGACCCGTGTCGAGCCCGGCATCCATGCGCATCAGCGTCACCCCGGTGCGAGTCCGCCCGTCGTGGATCGCCGCCTGAATCGGGGATGCGCCGCGATACTCCGGCAGCAACGATGGATGCAGATTCACCACGCCAGCCGGGGCCAATGCAAGCAACGGTTCGCGCAGCAGGCGACCGTAGGCGACGACCACCAACACGTCCGCCCGTGCCGCTCGAATGCGATCCAGGCTCGCCGCGTCGTTCGGGTTGGAGGGTTGCATGGTCGGAATACCCAATTCCCGCGCCAGGCCGATCACCGCGGGCGTGCGGTCGACACCCCGACGGCCCGCAGGCCGATCAGGCTGTGACACGACCAGCTTCACGACGCCGCGCGGGTGGAGCCGGCGCAGCGTCGGGAGCGCGAACTCCGGAGTGCCGAGGAAGACTGCGCGCACGCCGTCAGCCGCTTCGTCCCGCGCGTCGCGGCGGCATGTTCAGGACGCCCGCAGGCGCCGCGCCTCGTCGGAGGCGGGATCCACGAAGCGCAGGGCGTCCGGATCCGTCAGCCGGTCCGTGAAGATCACGCCGTCGAGGTGGTCGATCTCGTGCTGAATGGCGCGCGCCAGGAGCCCGGTCGCCTCATGTCGCAGCGTCTTACCCTGCGCGTCCAGCGCACGCACCCGGATAGTCAGCGCGCGTTTCACGGGTCCGTACCAGTTGGGCAGGCTCAGGCAGCCCTCGTCGGCGACTTCCGATCCACTGGACGAAACGATTTCGGGATTCACCAATGCCATCCGGTCGTCGTCAACGCCCACCACGACCAGCCGCCAGGGACGTCCGATCTGGTTGGCCGCCAGGCCCACGGCTTGGTGATCGTCCATGGTGGCGAACATGTCGTCGATCATGCGGCGGATGCCCGGGGTCACGCTGCGAATGCGGCTGGACTTTCGCCGCAGCATTGGGTGGTCGACCGGAAGCACGGGAAGGACTGGCATATGTTATGTCAACTCCATGGGGTCGACGTCAATCGTCCAGCCCCGGTGCAACTCCGGCAAGACCTTTCGGGCATCCGCGCCGAATAGCAAGAGTTGCCACACATATTGCCCCCGCCGCCGGTGCAGCGCAGCCGGAGCGGGTCCGAGAATCTCGAGATCCAGCGATTCAGCGGCGTCGGCCAGCGTCTCCAGCTCCCGCCGCGCCCGCCGCGCCTCCGCCGCCGCTCGATCATCGTCGGCATGCGCGAATGTGGCGCGGGCTACCGGCCGGAACGGCGGCAGCCCCTCGGCCTGGCGCTCCTCAAGCTCCGTGCGAAAGAAGCACCGGGAGTCGCCGGTCTGCAGCGCCTGGGTCACGTGGTGGCGGGGCATCAGCGTCTGCACGACCATTCGGGCGCCGTCCTCGCCGCCGGTGACGAGGCGTCGCAGCCGCATGAGGTTGATGAACACTCGTTCCGGCGCCAGGAAGTCGGGGAACTTGAGCCCCACGTCGGCCTGCACGATGCCCAGCAACGAGGCGCGCAGGGCCTCGCCGAATCCCGCGAGCCGCTGGGTACCGACCAGCACGTCCACGCCCGCGCGTCGCTCGAATGCACTGACCGCCGCCTCGACGTCGCGCGCCGAACGGTCGCTGTCCACGCGCTCGACTCGGGATCTTGGGAATAGATGGCTCACCGCCTCCGCGACGGCCTCGGTGCCATATCCCCACAGCCGCAACCGGTCGCCATGACACACGGGGCAGTAGCGCGGCGGGTCTTCACGCCAGTTGCACACGTGGCATTGCAGGCTCGCCGAATCCCGATGCTGGACCATGCCCGTGCTGCAACGCGGACAGCCAAACACATATGCGCAGTCGCGGCAGACGGTAAGCGTCGCCGTGCCCCGGCGATTGACAAAGAGCACCGCGCGCCCCTGGTCCTCCAGGACCTGTTGCAGGGCCTCGAACAAGCGCCGCGAGATGACGCCGTGACGGCCCAGCCGCACCGCACGGCGCATATCGACCAGGTCAACGCCGCCGCTCGGCTGCGGCGTCACCTCAGCCGATCTGGCGCTGACCAGGCGCGATCGCTCGACCTCGATGTCGTAGAACGACTGCACGCTTGGGGTCTCCGTTCCAAGCACGAGCGGACAGCCGCTCAATTCGGCCAGGCGCCTCGCCACGACGCGCGCGTGGTAGCGCGGCGTCTGGCGGTGCTTGTGGCCCGCATCTTCCTCGCGGTCCACGATGACGATGCCCGGCGTCGACACCGGCGCGTAAACGGCTGCACGCGTACCGACGAGGACGTCAACCTCCCCGTTGCGCACGGCCATCCACAGTGCGATGCGCTCAGCCGGCGTCCGCGCTCGTCCGACCTCCGCGACCTTGGCCGCGACTCGCAGCGCCAGCCAGTCGGCCAAGCGGGCCGAGGTTCGGCCGTCGGGAGCGATCACCAGAGCCTGTCGCCCGGCGCGGACCGCACGCTCAATTAATTGCGCGTAGATGTGCCAGCGATCGGCTTCGTCACCCTGAACGATGCCGGCGCCGGCGTCGCCGCTCTCGAGCATGGATTGCATCTGCAGCCAGGCCGCCGAGTCGAGCGCCTCTTCAGGCGGCGCACCAGGCCCCGTGACATCGACGAGATATGGGGTGTTCGCGCGTCGCTCGACGCGGGCCAGCCCGCGTGTGGCCAGCGCGCGCAAGATTGGCTGGCCGACTCCCGCGGCGCTCAGCGCCTGGGACACGGGCACGGGTCCATCGGCGGCCCTGAGCACCCGCCATAGCTCGCGCTGCTTGGGCGCGCGAGCCAACTGCGCGTCAATGGCGCCGGCGTCATCGACCGCAGCCGCGGACGCCATTCGCTCGCCCGCCGGCTGCGGCAAGTGCAGGGAGATGCGCCGGTTGACTAGCCCCATCGCCACGAGCCGGCGAACTCCCGCTCGGGCAGCCGTCTTACCGGCACGTCGGCGGATCTCGGCCTCGGACGCTTGCCCGCGTTGGCGGATCAATTCCAGGGTCCGAGACTCCGCTGGAGCCAGCGCGACTTGCGACTGGCCGCAGTCGTCCGCGGGCACGTAGGTCGATCGCAGATGCCCCGCAAGTCCCGGCGGCGCCGCAAGATTGACCACGGTCAGGATCGGGGCCGCATAACGACGCGCCGTCCACTCCACGAGCTCGCGATGAACCGCGTCCAGAACCTCCGCATCCCAGATGATGTCGAAGATGGGACGGGTCGCCTCAACCGGAGAGGCGTCGCGCACGCCCATGACGATTGCGTGCGATTGGCGGGTACCGAATGGCACGAGCACCAATTGACCCGCGCGCACCTGCCCTTCGAGATTTGCGGGTATCTCGTAGTGAAAGGTCTGCGCGCCGCGCACGTCGCCCGCGGCCACGACGACTTCCGCGAAGCTCCGCGCGGCTGTCACGGCTCGACGGGAGGATCGCTCCAGGGACGCAGCGTCACGGGATCCACTCGCCGCGGGGGCTCCCGCAGTCGTTCGGCTTCGACGATGGCCCACACCTGGTCCGCCGCAGCGTCGAGCGCGCCCGTGGCGTTGGGCACCCGATAGTCCGCCCGGGAGGCAAAGTCCATTTCGAAATCGAGCATGGCCTGGAGACGCCGCTCGGCCTCGTCCGGAGACTCGGTGCCGCGCTGGCGGATGCGACGCACCGCCTCCTCCACCGACGGCGCCTCGATAAAGATCACAACGGCCGCCGGGATCCGGCGCTGCAACTCGCGCGCGCCCTGCACGTCCAGCCGCAACACCACGTCCTGGCCGGCTTCAAGCGGATCCTGGACCTGATGCAGCGGGGTGCCGTAGAGCCGCCCGTAGACGCGCGCCGACTCCAGGAACCATCCCGAGCGTAGGCGCGACTCGAATTCGGCCGGTTCGAGAAAGAAGTGATCGCGTCCGTCGACCTCACCTTCACGCGGCGCACGTGTGACCGCGGTCGTCACCCAGGTCAGATCGACGCCACGGCCTCGCAGGGTGCGGAGCACGCTGTCCTTGCCCGCCGCGGACGGCGCCGTCACCAGGAACAGCAGTCCGCGTGGCGGTGGGGCGGCATCGAGGCTCATCGCGAGCCTACCGGGCGAAACTCGATCACACGCGAAATGCCCGCCAGGTCTCGGTGCACGGCATGGCAGCCGAAGCCCGCGGCCGCGGCCAGGGCGGAGACTCGTACGCGCTGGTCATGGGCCACTTCAAGCAGCACGGCAAGGGGTTGGGTGTCGGCGCATTGACGCATGAGGCTGCGGACGGCAGCAAGTCCATCCGGGCCGCCGTCAAGCGCCTGGCGCGGCTCCCAGCGCGAGACTTCCGGCTCCAGCGTCGGAATCACGGCGGACGGAACGTAGGGGAGATTTGCGGTCACCACGGTCTGCCTCGGGCACACCGCGCTCAAACCGTCGGCCCGCATCAGACGAACCGTCGAGGTCACGCCCCAGGCCTCGAGGTTGCGTCGGGCGACGCCAAGCGCCGCGCGTGACACGTCGCTCGCAATCACCGGAGTCTCCGGCAGCTCGCGGGCCAGCGCCACAGCCACGGCGCCCGACCCCGTGCCCACGTCGATCACGGCCCGCGGTCGCACCTCGTGAGCAGCGGCGAGCGTCGCGGACACCAGCGTTTCGGACTCGGGGCGCGGCACCAGCACATCCGCCGTCGTCTGAATCGAGCCGTTGGCAAACGCCTTGCGTCCGACGATGTAGGCCACCGGCTCGCGCGCCGCGCGCCGTTGCACCATGGCCGCGACACGCCGCGACTGGCCCGCCGTCAAGCGTCGATCGCCGCAGAGCGGGATCCGACCCGGATCGACGTCCAGCACGTCGCCCAGGAGGACGTTGGCGTCGAGCAGCGGCGAGTCGACTCCCGCCGCGCGCAGCTGGGTCACGGCCTCGCGCCGACACGCGTCGACGGTCCGGGGTCTGGTCTCAGTGAACGGCAGCCGCGACCCGCTCCTCCGCCGCGCGAGCGTGCAAGGCATCGACCAGCCGATCCAGGTCGCCGTCCAGGATCCCGTCCAGATTGCGCAGCGTGAGTCCGATCCGGTGATCCGTAACGCGGTCCTGCGGGAAGTTGTAGGTGCGGATTTTCTCGCTGCGATCACCCGAGCCGATCTGTCCGCGGCGCAGCTCACCGCGCTCGGCAGCCTGGCGCTCGCGCTCCGCCTGCAGCAGCCGAGCACGCAGGATGGCCATGGCCTTGGCGCGATTCTGGAGCTGCGATTTCTCGTCCTGCATGCTCACCGCCGTGCCGGTGGGCAGGTGCGTCACGCGCACGGCGGAGTCGGTGGTATTCACGCTCTGTCCGCCGTGGCCGCTCGACCGAAACACGTCCACGCGGATGTCGGCGTCGGGAATATTCAACTCGATGGCGTCGGCCTCCGGCAGCACGGCAACGCTCGCGGCGGACGTGTGAATGCGACCGCTCGCTTCCGTGACGGGCACCCGCTGCACGCGGTGCACGCCGCTCTCGTGCCGAAAGAGGCCATAGGCCCCCTCGCCGAGAATTCGCAACACGCCCTCCTTGAGACCGCCGATGCCGGTCTCGTTCGTCGACATCACCTCGGTCTTCAGGCGGCGTCGCTCGGCCAGGCGCATGTACATGCGCATGAGCTCTTTGGCGAACAGGCCGGCCTCGTCGCCGCCGGTGCCGGCGCGCAACTCGACGATGGCGTTGCGCTCGTCGTCGGGGTCGCGGCCTACGAGCCGCTCGCGCACGTCGTCCTCGATAGCGCTCAGCTCCTCCTCGCCAACCGAAAGTTCATCCGCGGCCAATTCGGCGAGCTCGGAATCCGGCGAATCGATCAACTCCCGCGCTTCCTCGATGCGGCCGATTGCTTCCAGCCACCGCTCGCGCAGACGCACCAAGGGCGTAAGGCGCGAAAGCTCCTTCGACAGCGTCGCCAGCTGCGCCGGATCGCTGGTCACCGCGGGATCGGCCAGCTTGGCCGTGATTTCCTCGGAGCGCTCGTGCATCGCGTGCAGCCGGTCAAGCATGCGGCACCACCACCGGCTGAACCTGGGGGCGCAGCGACGCCAGATGCCCCTCGTCCTCCAGCACGCGATCCATGGCGGCAATCGCCACCTCGACCTGATCGTCGTCCGGCTCTCGTGTCGTCAAGCGCTGCACCCACATGCCCGGCGCCGAAACGATCCGGGCCAACAGATTCGATCGGTACCGTGCCGTCAGCATGATCAACTCGAATCCGACGCCCGCGATGACCGGCAGCAGGGCGATTCGCGACAGCACGCGCAGGAAGAACGGCGGCCGCCCGAGAAATGCAAACACGATGATTGAAATCACCACCAGCATCACCAGAAACGCCGTGCCGCAACGGGGATGGGCCAGGCTCTGCCGCTGCACGTTGGCCGTCGTGAGGCGCTCGCCGGCCTCCAGGGCATTGATGGTCTTGTGCTCCGCGCCGTGATACATCCAGACGCGCCGAATGTCGGGCATGAGGCCGATGCCGCCGAGGTAGGCAATGAACACCGCCAGCCTGACGCCGCCTTCGATGATGTTGCTGACGAGATCCGACTCCACGTTCGGATCGGCGAATGAGGTGATGACGAGCGGAAGCACGAAAAACAGCCCCACGCCGAGCGCCAGTCCGAACACCAGGCTGCCGGTGACGTAGGCCGAGGACTCTTCGCTCTCGGTCTCGGCGCCGTCCTCCTCGACCATCTGCACGCGCGCCGAAAAGCTGAGCGACCGCATGCCGATGACCAGCATCTCCCACACGGCCACGACGCCGCGCAGGAAATAGGCGCGGCGCAGCCGCTGCGAGAGCCTGTCGGGATCGAGCGTCTCCGCCCGCAGCACGATATGACCGGCGGGATGCCGCACGGCGGTCGCGAGCGCCTTGCGGCCGCGCATCATCACGCCTTCGAGCACGGCCTGGCCGCCGTAGTTGATGCGCAGCTCGTTGCTCTGGGCGTCAGCCGCCATCAGGCATTCCGTCGATCATGCCGGGAAGGGATCACGGCGAACACGCCGCGTATCCGTCGCTAGGCCTGGACGCGCGCTCGCCTGCGGCGTCGCTCGAACCGCTCCACCTGGCCGGCGGTGTCGACCAGTCGCTGCTGTCCGGTGAAGAACGGGTGGCACTCGGCGCACACGTCAACGTTGATGGCGGGCACCGTGGCGCGCGTCGTAAAGCTGTTGCCGCAGGCGCACGTGACGGCGCACTCGACGTAGTCAGGGTGGATCTTGGGCTTCATGCAGCGTCTCCCGTGGACACCAGCAAACCTATCACAGGGCTAGTGTTCGGCCATGGACGACGAATCGGACTTGCGACCGATTAACCGGCGCCGGGGCAGGCGCGCCAGCACCAGAAGCAGCACCAGCAGGAGGGCCATGAGGCCGACGAATGCGTAGACCTTGTTCACGCGCTCGACGAGAAGCGCAATGATCCCCAGACCCGCCGCCAGCACGTAGTAGAGCAGCGCCACCACGGGCTGTGCCAGCCCCGCTTCCCACAGCCGATGATGCAGGTGCCGCGCGTCACGAGTGCTCATGCTTCCGCCTCGCGCCACCCGACGCACGATGGACCAGGCGACCTCCAGGATCGGCACACCAAGCACGAGCATTGCCGTCGCGATCTTCGCCGGCCCGAGAATGGCGATCACGGCCAGGCTAAATCCGAGAAAGTGGGAGCCGCTGTCGCCCATGATGATGCTCGCGCGGTAAAAGTTGAGCGGCAGGAATCCAAGCGACACGGCCGCAAGCGCCAGCGCGAGCGTCGCCACGTCGGGAAGACCCAGGCGGCTGGAAAGGATCACGAGCACCAGGGCGGCGATCGTCGACACGCCGCCCGCCAGCCCGTCCTGTCCATCCGTGAAGTTGATGGCGTTCATCATGCCGACGATCCAAAACAGGGTGAACGGCACCACGATCACGAGCGGCAGGTCGATCACGCCGCCGAACGGGTTGCTCACCGCATCGATGCGAATGCCGCAGGCCAGCGGAATGGCCGCGGCGACAAGCTGGGCGAGGAGCTTGTCGCGGGGACGGAGCCCGCGGATGTCGTCGACGAGCATCACGCCGACGATCACCGTGGCGCCGCCGAGCAGACCGGCCAGCGCCAGGTCGTAGGGCTGGGCCACCACCAGCGCCACGACGACGAAGGCGGCGTACATGGCCACCCCGCCGAGCCGCGGCACGGGCTTGGCGTGAATCCGGTCCGGCCCCGGCTGGTGCATCCACCCGCGCCGACGAGCCACCGTGCGAGTCGCCAGCGTCATGACGAGCACCAGTGGCGCGCCAATGGCCAACGCGAGCCAGTTCACGTCGATCACGAACTGCGCTCGGGCGCCACGAGGATTTGCATTGACCGATGAATCATCCGGCTCCTAAGATAGCTGCGGCTGCTGCGAGGCGGTTGATAAGACTGGCTGTGCGTCGCCAGGAGGCACGTTTTCCTTTACCCCCAGGCGTTGTTCGCGACCGACTGAAGCCCGCCCAAGCGGCGGGTATTTTATTGGCGGAAACGCCGAGGAGGAGTTCTTGGTTCACATCACCGTAGGCGCCAACGAGAGTTTCGACGCCGCGCTGCGACGCTTCAACAAGAAGGTGCAGCAGGAAGGCATTATCACGGAATCTCGACGGCGGAGCGCGTTCGACAAGCCCAGCGTGCTGCGCAAGAAGAAGGCGGCGGCCAAGCGCCGCAAAGCCCGACGCGCGGCGCTCAAGGCGATGCAGGCGGAGAGCCAGGCGCTCTAGCGCGAATCCGCGCCGGCAGCGGCGCACTTCCATCCATCGCATGAGCTTGCTCGATCAGATCTCCGGCGACCTCACGTCCGCGCTGCGCGGCGGCGACCAGCCACGCGTACGCCTCCTGCGGACGCTCCGGTCCGCCATTGCCTACGAAGCCAAGGACAAGCGGCAGGACGCCGACGACGACTTGGTGCGCGCCGTCCTCGCGCGCGAGTCCCGCCGGCGCGAAGAAGCCATCAAGCTCTACGAATCCGGCGGCCGCGCGGACAAGGCCGCTGACGAACAGGCCGAGCTCGCGGTCATCGCCACCTACCTGCCGCCCGTCATCGACGCCGAAGCCATCGAGGCGGCGGCGCGCGCCGTCATCGAGGACACCGGGGCATCCGGGCCGAGCGACATGGGCCGCGTGATGGGCCCCTTGATGGGCCGGCTGCGTGCGCAGGGCACCGTTGACGGCAAGGCCGTGAGCGCGACGGTGCGCGCGCTATTGACCGATTCGTGAAGCGGGCGGCGCTGACGCTCGATCTGGTCGACGCACAGGACTTGCCCGAACCATTGCGCGCTCTAGCCACGCGGGTCGCTGCGGCGGTGGCCGACACCTCCGGGCTGCGGGGCACGGCCGCTCTGAGGATTTGCAGCGATGCCGAAATGCAGCAGCTCAACCGGCAGTTCCGCCATGTCGACAAAGCGACGGACGTGCTCGCCTTCCCGGCCGACGCCGCCGGGTCTGGACGCGACCCCAAGTCCATTGGTGACGTGGCGCTTTCGTACGAGCGCGTGGTCGTCCAGGGGCGGGCGCACGGCCATGGCCCTGAGCGCGAGTTCGCCTATCTCGTCACCCATGCGTTGCTCCATCTCGCCGGCTTCATGCACGACAACGCGCCTGACTATCGCCGCATGCGGTGCGCCGAGGAGGAGATCCTGGCGTCAATTGGGTTGACGCGCGACCAGACCGCTGCGGCGTAGATGATGCGCCGCCTCACGCGTGCGGCCCCGGCCAAGATCAACCTCGGATTGCAGGTCACCGGCCGCCGTCCGGACGGATATCACGAGCTCGTGACCGTGATGCAGACGCTGGAGCTGGTCGACGAGGTGAGCGTGGAATCCGCCACAACGGTGAGCGGTCCACCGTCGCTTCCCGACCTGGCGCCGGAGGACGACCTGGCGCTGCGAGCGGCGCACCTGCTGCGCCGAGAGCTCGGCGTGACGTCCGGGGCGCGCGTTAGCGTCGAGAAACGAATTCCGGCCGCCGCCGGATTGGGAGGCGGCAGCGCCGACGCCGCCGCAGTGCTTAGGGCTCTGAACCACCTGTGGGACACCGACGTCGATCATTTGCGGCTCGTACAGTTCGCGGCAGAGTTGGGCTCCGACGTGCCGTTCTTTGTACGTGGCGGAACCGCGCTGGCCACCGGCCGCGGCGAAGTCCTGCGCCGGCTGCCGCCGGCTCCCATGCGTCACGTCGTGCTCGTGCGACCGGGTGTTTCCCTGGCAACCGCCGCTGTCTATGGCGAGTTGCGGCCGTCCGAGTGGAGCGACGGCAGCCACACCCTGGCCTTAGCCGAAGCAATCACCGAAGGCTCATTCTCGGAGGAGCTCATGTGCAACGACCTCACGCCGCCTGCCATCCGGCTGGCGCCCGCCATCGGCGACATCCTGGATGACCTTCACGCGGGGGGCGCTCGTCCGGCGTTGATGGCCGGCAGCGGCGCCACCTGCTTCGGTCTCTTTACGGAGATGGCGGCTGCCGAACAGGCCGTCCAGAGCGGGCGAGCCGCCGGTCACTGGGCGCATCTCACCCGGTTTCGTCCCGCCGCCGACGCGTAGCAGGTGGGGCGTTGCATCCGTTGACCCGTTGGGGTCCGATCTCTACGCTGAACCTGGATGGGGAGTAGCCAAGGGGTAAGGCAGCGGACTTTGAATCCGCGATTCGGAGGTTCGAATCCTCCCTCCCCAGCCGTGAGCCGCTCATGACGTGTACAGCCGTAATTCTTGCCGCCGGACGCGGTGTGCGCATGGCCGCCTCCGGCCCGAAGGTGCTGCATCGAGTCGCCGGCTGGCCGCTGGTGACGCACGTCGTGGCGACGGCGCGCGAAGCCGGCTGCGACCCGATCGTGGTCGTCGCGTCGCCCGAGGTCGACTTGCGCGAAGCCGTGGGCGAGGACGTTTGCATCGTCGAGCAGCCCGCTGACGACTACGGAACCGCGGCGGCCGCGCAGGCTGCCGGGGTCTCGCAATGTTCCGACACAGCCGTCGTGATGTTCGGCGACTCCCCACTGCTCACGGCCCAGACCGTGCGTGAGATGGCGGACTTGCGCGATGAACGAGACGCGGCGATCGTCGTGGGGTGGACCCAGGCGCCCGCGCCGGGCGACTACGGCCGGGTGGTGATGTCCGACGACGGATCGGTGCAGGCCATCGTCGAGGCGGCCGACGCCGACCCAGCCACCCATGCCCTGACCTCGTGCAATTCCGGCTTGATGGCGTTCGATGCCGAATGGCTGGGCGCCGCGCTGCCGCGGGTGCCCCGCAGCCCGGCGACGGGCGAGCGCTACCTGACGGCGGTCGTCGAGCTTGCCGTCGCCGATGAACGCCGGGTGGTCTCCCATCTGATCGCCGACGACGCGGAGACCATCGGCTGCGACGACCTCTCTCGTCTGGCGGACGCGGAGCAGGCCATGCAGAACCGTTTGCGCCAGTCCCTGCTGGCGCGGGGCGTGCAACTGCGCGACCCGGCAACGACCTATCTGCACCGCGGCGTGGCGGTTGGTGCAGGTTCCGTGCTGTTGCCAGGCACGTCGCTCGAGGGCGCCACCTCGATCGGCGCCGGATCGACCATTGGTCCAAACAGCCGGCTCATCGACGCGACCGTGGGCGATGGCTGCGACGTCGAGTCGTCGCGGGTGTCTAGGTCGAGCCTCGGCGACCGCGTCGTTGTCGGCCCGTTCGCTCATGTGCGCGACGGCTGCGACATCGGTCCCGACAGTCGCCTTGGATCGCAGACCGAACTCAAGGCGGCCAAGCTGGGAAATGGCGTGCACGTGCACCATTTCGGCTATCTTGGAGACGTGGAGATCGGCGATGGTGCAAACATCGGCGCGGGTACGGTGACGTGCAATTTCGACGGCACGGCCAAGCACCGCACCGTGATTGGCGCTGAAGCCTTCATCGGCAGCGACACCATGCTGATCGCCCCCGTGACGGTTGGCGAGGGCGCGCGAACCAGCGCCAGCGCTGTCGTCACGCGGGATGTTCCGCCGGGCATGTTAGCGGTGGGCATTCCGGCGCGAATCCGTCGCTAGCGGAGTAGGTGGGAGGCCTCCGTGGACGGCGAGCTGAAGATCTTTTCGGGAAGCAGCAATCGGGGCCTGGCCGCACGTATTGCCCAAACGCTCGGGCGTCCCCTGGGCGAGGCCAGGGTCGAGCATTTTCCCGACGGCGAGGCAGACATCCAGATCCTGGAAAACGTGCGCGGCACGGACGTCTTCGTCGTGCAGTCCACCTGCGCGCCGGTCGACCGAAACCTGATGCAGCTGCTGATCATGATCGACGCGCTGCGGCGTGCCTCCGCCGGCCGCGTCACCGCGTTGATTCCCTATTTCGGTTATGCGCGCCAGGAAAAGAAGTCCACCGGGCGCGAGCCGATCACGGCCAAGCTCGTCGCCAACATCCTCGAGGCGGCCGGCGTCTCGCGCATGGTCACGCTCGATCTCCACGCTCCCGCGGTGCAGGGGTTCTTTGACATTCCCGTCGATCATCTGCTGGCCGCGCCGCTGCTGGCCGATGCCATCGATCGAATGGGACTTCAGAATCCAGTCATCGTGTCGCCGGACGCGGGCGGGGTGACGCGAGCGCACGACTTCAGCCAGCGAGTTGCCGGCGCTCCTCTCGCCGTGGTGTTCAAGAACCGCACCGCGGCGGATAGGATCGAGCACCTGCAAATCGTCGGGGAGGTCGAAGGACGTGACACGATCGTCGTCGACGACCAGGTCTCAACCGGCCACACGCTGGTCGAGGCCAGCGAGGCCCTGCGGGAACGCGGCGCCCGCAGCGTCTACGGCTGCGCCGTACACCCGGTATTCGCCAGCGACGCGCTCGAGCGGATTCAGGACTCCGCGATCGAGAGGCTCTTCATCACCGACACGATTCCGATTGAAGACGGACTCATGAACGGCAAAATACAATTGGTCCACACGCACGAATTGTTCGGCGAGGCTGTCCGCCGGATTCACAACGACGAATCCGTCACGGCACTGTTCAAGTGAGAGCCCAAACGTGGGGAATCGAGAGTGGGCGCGCGAACGCGGACCGCGCGGCACCCGAGGGCGAACGCACCCGTCAGTGCGGCGTCTGAACGAGGAGCGGATCCTTCTTGGATCCCGTTAGTTGGCTCGGTCTCGTCGGTATTTTCGTTCTGACCGGATTCTCGGCGCTCGCCAGCGCAAGCGAGAGCGCGCTCAACGAGACTGCACGCACCGATCTGGAGCCGCCGGCGCCGGATGCTCCGGGCGCGGCGCGGCGGCGGCATGAGCTTCTGACGAACCGATTCCGATTCTGGGTCGGGCAGCGCCTCAGCGATACGGTTGTGATTCTCGTATCGGCCACGCTCACGGCCACGCTATTGGCCGACGCCTTGACGACCCTCGTTCCAAACCGCGCCGGGAGCGTGGCCATTGCCATCGGCGCGCTCGCCGTGCTGCATTCAGGCCTGGCCCGGATCCTGCCGCGCATCCTGGCGCAGCGGTATCCGCGGACGTTGGCGGAACGACTCACCTTCGTCCCATGGGTGATCTATGCCGCATTCCTCCCGGTTACCCGACTCTTCGAAAAGCTGCTGAGCCCGGCGGAACAAGAAGCCTGGAAGGCGCCCGATCCGGAGGACGCCGCCGTCTTGAATGCGGTGGAGGCCGGCACGCGTGAAGGCACGATCGACGCCTACGACTCGGCGATGATCGCCAACGTGATCGAACTTGGCGATCGCGTCGCGCGCCAGGTCATGACGCCCCGGCCCGACATCCTGGCCATGCCGCGGACGCAGCCCGTGCGGACGGCGCTGGCGCTGGCGCACGAACATGGTCTGTCGCGGCTTCCGGTGTACGACGACGACCTCGATTCCGTGATTGGCATTCTTCACGTCCGCGAGGCGAGCGCCGCGCTGCTGGACGGACAACCTCCGTCGGACCTCTCATCCCTCGTTCGTCCGCCGCTCTTCGTGCCGGAGATGCAGCGCGTCGACCTGCTCTTGCGCGAGCTGCGCGCCCGCAACACCCATATGGCCATCGTGGTCAACGAGCACGGCGAGACCGAGGGCCTGGTGACCATCGAGGATCTCTTGGAGGAGATCGTGGGCGAGATCGAGGATGAGTTCGACTCGCCCGAGGTCCAAATCGAGCCGATGGGCGCCGGAGTCATCGAGACGGACGCGAGCGTGCTCATCGCCGACGTCAACGAGGCGCTGGGGCTGGAGCTCGCCGCCGATGACGTCGACACGATCGGCGGTCTGGTCTACAACACGATGGGCGCGGTGCCAAAACCGGGCGATTCCGTGGCCGTCGACGGCGCGGCGCTCGAGGTGCTCACCACGAAGGCCAATCGGATTCTGCGCGTGCGGGTGCGCAAGATTCCCGTGGAGCCGGCGCATGGAGGCTGACCAGCCTCCCGATACAGCGCCCGCAGCCGCCTGCCGCACACGAGTTGCCTGCCGGCGCGGCTGGTTGCGTCGGCCTAGGGTCACGTAGGGGACGCCGCCATAGAAATCCTCGTCGGCCTCGCGGTATTCGTGGTGCTCATCGCGATCAACGCCCTCTTTGCCGGGGGACAGTTCGCCTTGGTCGCGGTGGATCGCTATCGCATCGACGACATGGTCAGCCGCAACGTCCGCGGCGCACGCCCCGTGCAACAGGCCCTGCGGACACTCTCGTTCCAGCTCTCGGGCGCCCAACTCGGCATCACCATCAGCTCCCTGATTCTGGGATGGGTCGTCGACGGCGCCCTGTCGCCATTGCTTCGGCCACTGCTCGGCTGGCTGCCGCCAGGGGCCATCGGCGCCGCAACCGCCGCAATCGCCCTTACGCTCGCCACCGCGCTGCAGATGGTCTTCGGCGAGCTGGCGCCAAAGAACCTCGCCATCGCGCGTCCCGCCCGCACCGCCGTCGTCTTCGTCCCGCCCGTGGTGCTCATCAACACCCTCGCAGGCCCCCTCATCCGCTTCCTGAATGCGGCGGCCAATTGGTCCATGCAGCGCGTGGGAATCCAGCCGCGCGAGGAGCTCCCCGGCGTCGAGTCGCTCGAGGAGCTCCGTGGCACGCTTCGCTGGGCGGCGCTGGAGGGTGAGATCGAGGGGGTGGAACACACCCTGCTGGATCGGGCGCTCAGCCTGCGGGACAGCGTGGCGCGCGACGTCCTGGTCCCCCGCTCGTCGGTTGCCTCGTTAGCCGGCGACGCCACCTACGCGGACTTGATCGAGGCGGCACGGGACACCGGACACTCGCGCTTCCCGATCCAGGACGCCGGCGGATCGGGCTTCGCGGCCATCGCGCACGTCAAGGACGCTCTCCGGGTCGCGGCGGAGGATCGAGCGCGGACGGCGCTTACGCCCAATGGCCAACCGCTGGTCGTCGTCCCGGAGTCAACCGATTTGCACAGCTTGCTGGTCGAGTTGCAGCGGCAGGGGCAGGCGATGGCCATCGTGCTCGACGAATTTGGCAACGAATCCGGCATCGTCACCATCGAGGACATCGTGGAAGAGGTGCTGGGCGCGATCGAGGACGAGTACGACCCCCCAGCCGTGCGGCTGGCGACGCCGACCGGCACCGGCGTGTACGAGGCGGACGGACGCATTCGGGGACCCGAGCTGCTCGAAGCCACCGGGTTCGAGATGCCCGACGGCCGCTATGACACCTTGGCGGGGCTGTTGATCATGCGCTTCCAACGAGTGCCGGACGTTGGCGACCGCGTGGACATCGACGGCTGGCGCTTTCAAGTTCTCGAGATGGACGGGCCGCGCATTGCGCAGGTTCTGCTCACGTCGCCGGCTCGGCTGCGGGGTCGCGCATGAACGTCGTGTTTCTCATCGCGGCAGTGCTGCTGCTCGCCGTGAACGCGTTCATGGTCGGAGCGGAGGTGGCCATCACCGCGGCCGCCGGTCGACGCTCGGCCATCGAGGCTGAGGCCGCGCGGGGTGGCTATCGCGCGCGATTGGCCAGCACGTCGCTGCGCGAGCTCGCCTTCATGCTCACCGGCGCGCAGTTTGGAATCACCTTGGCCTCGCTGGGACTCGGATTCGTCGCGGAACCGGCCATCGCCGACTTGATCGTCCACGCGGTGGGCGACCACGTCGACATTCCCGAAAACGTGATCCACGTCATTGCCTCGGCAATCGCCCTCACGCTGGTCGTCTTTCTCCACATGGTGCTCGGCGAAATGGCGCCCAAGAACATCGCTATTGCGGAGCCCATTCGAACCATGCTGTGGGTGGCAGTGCCGTACCGCGGCTACGCCAACGCGATTCGACCCGTGCTATGGGTCCTCAACGGCATGGCCAACCTGGTGCTGCGTGCGTTCGGCATTGCCCCGCGCGAGGAGCTGCGGGCGCGCTACACGGCGTCGCAGATCGCGGAGATGCTCTCGGCGTTGCGCCGCATCGGGGCCATCGACATATCCGACTACCGGCTGGTGCAGGGCGCGATCGGGCTCGAGTCGCGCAAGGCCCGCGACATCATGTTGCCGCGATCATCGGTCGTGACCGTGCCCGCCACCGCGACCATTCGCGAGATCGAGGCCCTCGCCGCCGACACCGGGCACTCCCGACTGCCCGTGCTCGGCAGCCAACCGGACGACTTTCGGGGATTCGTGCACATCAAGGACCTGCTGACTCGCACCGACCTGCGCCCGTCGTCGCCGCTGCCGGCCGCCATGATTCGCCCGTTGCCGGTGGTGCCCGAGACCGCCACGCTGGGCGCGCTGCTGCTCGACATGCGACGCCGACGCAGCCACATGGGGCTCGCCATCGACGAGCACGGCAGCCCGGCGGGCGTCGTGACCCTGGAGGATCTACTGGAGGAGCTGGTGGGCGAAATCGCCGATGAGTTCGATCGGCAATCCCAACTGCCGTCGGATCAGCCCGGGCGCGTCGTGGTGGCCGGCAGCCTGCGTCCCGCCGACCTCGAGGACCGGACGGGCCTCCGGCTGCCCGAGGGCCCCTATTCCACCGTCGCCGGGTATGTCATGCAGCAACTGGGCGCCATGCCCCGCGTCGGACAGATGGTGAATCACGCCGGGTGGCAACTCCGCGTGCGCCGCATGCAGGGTCCGCGCGTGGTCGAAATCGAGCTGGTGTCTCCGGAAACGACCTCGGAGACCGACGATGGCGCTGCTCCTGCGTGACGGCGCCCATTGCTCGCGGAACTGCCGCCGCTTAGGCTGAAGCCATGCCGGAAATGGGACGGTCGCAAACCTATCGCGCCGAGGGCATCGTGCTGGGTCGGCGCGACCTGGGCGACGCCGACCGCATCGTCACGCTCTTCACGCGTGAGTTCGGTCGACGCCGCCTAGTGGCGCGCGGCTCGCGGCGACCGGCCAGCCATCTGGCGCCAAGCATCGAGCTCTTCAACCGCGTCCGCATTCTGGGCGTCGTGGGCTCGTCCCTCGACATCCTGTCGCAGGTCGAAGAGCTGGAGTCGCATCCGCGTTTGCGGACCGATCTGGCGGCGTTCGCCGCCGCCGGGTGGTCCGTTGAATTGCTCGATGGTCTGAGCGAAGACAACGAGCCGTCGCTGGACGCCTACGACGCCGTGCTCACGTTTCTCCGGGGGCTCGACCTGAGCAGCGACCCGCCGGAGCTCTGGCTCACGGCGCTGGCGCTCATCCTCCTGCAGTTGCACGGCTATTCGCCCGAGCTTGGCCGCTGCACCACGTGCGGACAGCCACTGCAGCCCGGCGACCATCGCTTCGCCAGCGCGGCGGGAGGAGTGGTGTGCCGGACTGACAGCCGTGAACATGATTCACGCCCCATCAGCGTTGCGGCGCTCAAGGTGCTGCGGTATCTCGCGCGCGAGGGGTTTCACGCAGCCTCGCGTCTGCGGGTGGACGCCGACGTGCGCGCCGAGGTTCGAGACATCCTGCGGGCCTACTCGGCCACAATCCTCGAACGAGACGTGAAGTCCGCGCGCATGCTGACTCCGGCGGCGCCTGGGAAACTGGCAGCACGCTGACCGAGCCAACCTCCGGCGGGTCGTCGCCGTATCGGAAGGACTAGACATGGCCGCGCCGGATCTCGACACGCTGGTCGCTCTGGCTAAGCGACGCGGCTTCGTATTCGGAAGCTCGGAGATTTACGGCGGATTCGCCAGCACCTGGGACTACGGCCCGCTGGGCGCCGAGCTGATTCGCAACGTCAAGGAGGCCTGGTGGCGCCGTGTGGTCATGGCGCGCGAGGACGTGGTGGGGCTGAACGCCTCGATCCTCATGCATCCCCGGGTCTGGGAGGCTTCGGGACACGTCGAGAACTTCAACGACCCATTGGTCGAATGCCCCGTTTGCCGGCGGCGCTTTCGGCTGGACGACGTTCCGGACGGCGTCTGCCCGTATGACGGCGCGACGCTCACCGACCCGCGACGCTTCAACACCATGTTCAGCACGCAGGTCGGACCGGTAGAGGAGTCGGCGGCCACGGCCTACCTGCGACCCGAGACGGCCCAGGCGATCTTTGTGAATTTCAAGAACGTCCTCGACTCCACGCGCGTGCGACTGCCGTTTGGCATCGCCCAGATCGGCAAGGCCTTCCGCAACGAGATCACCACGGGCAACTTCATCTTCCGCAGCCGCGAGTTCGAGCAGATGGAGCTGGAGTATTTCGTTGAGCCTGGTGAGGACGCAGCCGCCTACCAGACCTGGATCGACGATCGCCTGGCCTGGTGGCAGGAGTTTGGAATCGACTCCAGTCGTCTTCGGCTGCGCCCGCACGGTGCCGACGAGCTCTCGCACTACTCGAAGGGCACCACCGACATCGAGTACGAGTTCCCCTTCGGCTGGGGTGAGCTCGAAGGCATCGCCAACCGCACCGACTTCGACCTGGCGCGTCACGCGGAGGCCAGTGGCGAGACGCTGACCGTGTTCGACGAAGCCTCCAAGTCCCACATTCGGCCCTACGTCATCGAGCCGTCGAGCGGCGTCGACCGGGCCGCCCTTGCGTTCCTCGCCGACGCCTACACCGAGCAGGAGGTACGCGGCGATTCCCGCGTGTTCCTGAACCTCGATCCGCGTCTGGCGCCCATCAAGGCCGCAATCTTTCCGTTAGCGCGCAACAAGCCCGACCTGGTCAAGCTTGCGCGCGACGTTCGAGCGCGACTGGCCGCGTCGTGGCCCGTCTTCTACGACGCCGGCGGGTCGATTGGGCGGCGCTACGCCCGCCAGGACGAGGCCGGCACGCCGTTCGGCATCACCGTGGACTACGACTCGCTGGACGACCACTCCGTGACCGTCCGTCACCGCGACACCATGGACCAGGAGCGCGTCGCGGTGGACGATCTGCACGGCTATCTGGCCGAGCAGCTGGCCTGGTAGCCGCGTGAACGGCGAGGGCGGTCAGCCGGCGGCAGGATCCTACTCGAGGGCCGAGCGCATCATCCTCGGGCCGTTCCGACGGGGAATGGCGGTTGTCCTTGCGCCGGTGGTTGCCGCGCTTGCTCGGCTCGGCGTGCCGCCGACGGCCGTGTCGTTGAGCCAGATTCCCATCGGATTCGCCGCCGCGGCGCTCATCACGCACGCGCCGCGCGTGGCTCTGGGACTGTTCGTGGGCACGCTGCTGCTGGACGCCATCGACGGCGCGCTCGCGCGAAAGACTGGCCGTGCGTCGTCCTTCGGTGCGCTCGCCGACCAGGTTTCCGATCACATCCGCGAAATCACGTTTGTCGGCGGCCTGGTGGCCGCCGGGGCGATGCGAGGCGAGATCGGCGTGGCCTACGCGCTGCTGTATCCGCTGGTGAACTTCCTGCTCTACGCCGCCAATCGCTACGGCGCCGACGTGCCCCTGGCGATCAAGACCTGGATGTCGTTCTACCCGTTTCTGCTGATTTACCTGGCGTTCGAGATCAACTGGCTGGACTTTGCCGGCGCGGCGTCCGCCGGCTTCATGGCCGCAACGTCGATGACGGCGCTGGTGCTCATGCGGCACCGAATCAATGCCGAGGACGTGTCGGCCGACTAGTGCATCACCATGCCGCCGTCGACGCTGACTGACTGCCCAGTCATGTAGGAGGCGTCATCCGACGCCACCAAGACCGCCGCGTTCGCCACATCCTCGGGCTGCTCGTAGCGACCAAGGGGTATGCGCTCCAGCCCGCGTTCCCAGGCGCCGCCCGCTGGATTGGCCTCCAGGCTGGACAGCACGGGATCGAGCATCTCCCAAAACCGGGTGTCCACAATGCCGGGGCACAGGGCGTTGACGCGGATGCCGTGAGGTGCAAGCTCATGCGCCGCCGCGCGCGTGAGCCCAATCACCGCGTGCTTGGTCGCGCAGTAGGCGGTGAGGTTGGCGCGGCCCTGCTTGCCCGCAGAGGAGGCGATGTTGATCACGCAGCCGGAGCCCCGCGGAATCATGCATCGCGCCGCGTGCCGGAGTCCCAAAAACACGCCCCGAACGTTCACCGCAAACATGGCGTCCCAGGATTCGACGGTCTCGTCGACGAGGGGCGCCGCTCCCACGTATCCGGCGTTGTTCACAATGATGTCGACGGGGCCTAGCGCCGCCTCGGCGGCCTCGAACATCGCCGCGACCTGCCGCTCGTCACTTACGTCGCACACGTTCAGCGCCGCCCGGCCGCCGTTGCCTTGAATCGCCGCAACCGTTTCGTGTGCCGGATCAGGGTCGATGTCCGAGACGAGCACGGACGCGCCTTCGCGTGCGAAACGCCGCGCAATCGCACGGCCGATGCCGCGTCCGGCCCCGGTCACTATCGCCACTTTTTCGTCAAGACCGCGCGCCATGGCGCCCCCTTCACTTCGACAAACCGCCGTGATCGTGGCACATGCCACAGCACGGCTGGTCCCCCCTTGGGTCAGCCCTCGGGCTGTTGACCGCCGGCGGTGTCCACCACCCATTGCCACGGCCGGAATCGCTGTATCGGCGAATCCGGACGGGCGCCGTCCCAAATGATGACCAGCGGCGGACCAAGTCGGTCCAGGGGCGGAAACTGGAACCAGCCGCGCTCAACCGCCCCGGATTCCACCCGACCGCGCGGCGGCGGCACGCCGTGTCCGGTGGGGAAGACCGCGCGGAATTCCACCTCGCCCCGCTGCATTCGCACTCCCGTGCCGATGGCGCTGATCGTCTCGTCGCTCCGGTTGTCCACGGCAAACAGGAGCCGGGTTTCCTCCGCCGCGAACTCGATTCGCTCCAGCGTCACGCGAATGTCGGCCTGGGTGAGCGTCTGTCCGACGTCGACCACCCACACCGCCGGACGAATGCCGAGCCGATCGGTGATCGTGAGCGCCGTCACGCGGACTCTGGGGATGAGCGCCTCGCGGCCATCCGGATACGTGTGCGGCTCGGTGCCCTCCACGACGCCGCGCACGACGACGAAGGCATTCGCCTCGAGCTCCGGCGGCGCACCCTGGATGACAAACGCCGTCGGCAGATCGTCGTTGTCAAAGTCGACCCAGACGAGGAATGCCGTCTCGTCGCCATCCGGGATGCTGGCAACGTCGAAGACCCAGCCACGCAGCTCCACCTGCCGGCCGATCGTCTCGGCGGCCTCGGGGTGCGACAGCATCCAATCGCCGTTGGTGAGCGGCGTCTGCACGGCCAGAGGCGTCGCGGTCGCCGCAGGCGCGTCGCCGCCCAGTCCGCACGCAGCAAGCAGGGCCACGCCGACAGCAAGCCCCGCCAGAACCGTGCACGCCACGCTCCGGCCGGTCATACTGCGGCGGTTGGGCACCGGCATCTCCAGGAGGCTCCATGGCGCGCACACGGGCAGCAGTCATTGGTCTCGGACGCATAGCGAGCACCATCGACGACGAGATTCAGGTCTACGACGGGCACTCGCTCCCCTATTCCCACATTGCCTGCTTTCGGGCCGTTCCCGAGGTCGAGATCGTTGGCATGTCCGACACCTGGGAGGAGCAACGCGAGGCCGCGCGCCAGCGCTGGGGCTTCGATGCGATCTACGCGGACTACCGCGCGATGCTCGACGAAACGCGCCCCGACATCGTGAGCGTGTGCACCTCCGCGGAGCCTCGCGCCTCCATCCTCATCGACATCGCCCGGGGAGGGTACGGCGTCAAGGCCATTTGGGCGGAGAAGCCGATCACCATCTCCCTGCAAGAGGCCGACGACGTGGTGAATGCCTGCAACGACGCGGGCATCGCCCTGGCCGTCAATTGCACCCGCCGCTGGATTAACACCTATACCCAGGCCCTGCGCATGGTCAACGACGGGCACATCGGCGACGTGCAGCACGTCGTGGCCCGGGCGCGATCCGGTCTCTCGCACAACGGCAGTCACATGCTCACCACACTCACCATGTTCACCGGCGGTCGAGCCGAATGGGTCGTGGGTGAACTGGGTCCCGACGAAGACCCCATGAGCGACAACGATTTCACCGCCAGTGGCTTTCTTGCGTTTCCCAACGGCGTGCGCGGCTATTTTCGCGCGTTGGACAACGGCCCGAATGACCACTCGTACGACATCACCGGCACGACCGGAATGATCCGCATCATGGGGGACGGGCGCGCGACCGAGCTCTGGACACTTGAGGCGCCTGTCGCCGGACAGCGGAATTCGCAGGCGGCGCGTCGCTTCTTCCCGCCCGAGCGCCAGATGCGCGCCGGAGCCGTGAATGTGATCTACGACTTGATGCACTGCATCGAGACCGGCGACGCCCCCAAGTGCAGCGGCGAGGACGCGCGCGAGGCGCTCGAAATCGCCATCGCCACGCGGGAGTCGCACCGGCGCGGCAACGTGCGCGTGAACCTGCCCGTCGAGGACCGGCGCGAGCGCATCATTTCACAAGAAGTGATCAATAGCGGCGGCATCCCGCGCGCCATCCAGCGACAGCGCGACGCCCAAGGCTAGGCCGGCTCGGCAGCATCGCGGCCCTCAGGTGAGCGCGCCGACGTAGGCCACGGCGGACTCGCCCAGGCGGGCCAGGGCGTAGCCGCCCTCCAGCACGTGGAGCGTCGGGAGGTCCAGCGCGGCGATCTGGGCGCCAATGCGCGCGAAGTCCTCGCTGCGCAGGTCAAACGACGCGATGGGGTCGTCGGCGTGGGTGTCGAATCCCAACGAGACGACGAGCCCGGCCGGCGCGAACGCCGCGATCCGTTCGCAGGCGCCCGAGAGCGTGGCGGCGTAGTCGTCGATCGCGGTTCCGGGCCACAGCGGGTAGTTGTGGTTGTACCCCTCGCCATCGCCCGAACCCCGTTCGGCGGCCATACCGGAGAAGCCCGGATAGGCAAACTTCGGGTCGGCGTGCAGCGACACGTAGAGCATGTCCGGCCTGTCGTACGTGAGGTGTTGCGACCCGTTGCCGTGGTGATAGTCCACGTCCAGGATGGCGACCGGACCGGCTGGGAGCAGCTCGTGGGCGGCGATCACCGCGTTGTTGAAATAGCAGAATCCGCCCATTCGGTCGTGCTCCGCATGGTGGCCGGGCGGACGGCACAGGGCGAACACGTGGGGCGATCCATTCTTGACGAGGCCGGCCCCGGTCACGGCGACGTCAACCGCCGAACGCGCCGCCCGGTAGGTCGCGCGCATCAAAGGCGCGTCGGCGCCGAAGGCGAAGTAGCTCGCTCGCACCGCCAGACTGTCGCTTTCGAGTACGGTCGGATCAGCGGAGACTCCGGCTGGCGCGAGCTGCTCATCGCCGGTCAGCTCGCCGCAGGCGCAATCGATGAACCGGCGGTACGCCGGGGCATGTACCCGATCCACCAGCAGGTCGTCGCATGGATTGGATGGGATCAGGTCGGCGAGACCCTCGGCAACCAGGGCGTCGCGGATCAGCCTGGGGCGTGACGGAACCTCGGGATGCGGATAATCGACGCCGTCGATGGCCTGCAGCGTGGGTGCATGGTCGACATGAGCGTCGGACCACACCACCGGGATGCGGACTCCGGACATTCGCTAGGGCGCCGCTTCGAGCGCGCTGCGCTCCAGGCGATCGAGCGTGCGCCACGAGGGCAGTAGCTCCGGCACTCCCGTCAGCGGCTCGCGACCGTCCATCACCGCGCTCACAAACTCCCGGTTCTGACGCGGCACGGCCCGCATCTGCTCCTCTTTGGCCACGACCTCTCCGGCATGGTTGACCAGCTCGTCATACAGGAAGGTGAACGTATCTTCCTCGCATATGAGCACCGTGCGCGTCGTCACCTTGTCGACCATCGCGTTGTACGAGAGCACCAGCGACGCCAGCCCGCCTCCGGGAAAGGCCATCTGCATCGAGAGGTCCAACGGCACCTGGTTGGGTCCGCTCGGCGGACCGTAGAGCCCGCGGGCGACATGCGGCTCTTCGCCAAACATCCAGACCGCGTTGTCGACCGCGTGGCCGCCGTGGTGCCACAGGATGTCGTCCACCCAGCTGCGCCGCCGTCCGGTCCAGCCGATGTTCTCCCGGCGGAAGAAGTGCCAGTCTCGATGCAAGTGCAGCGGGTGAAGGCTGCCTCGGGCGATGCGCTCATGGAGCCAGATGTTTGGCGCGTAGTAGCGCTCGGTGTGGCAGATCATCAACGTGATGCCGGCGGCGCGGGCCGCTCGATCCAGCTCCTCGGCCTGACCCAGGTCCAATGTCATTGGAATCTCGAGCAGCACGTGCTTGCCCGCCGCAATGGCCGCCATGGCCTGGTCGTAGTGCATCCGATTCGGCGAGGTGATGAGCACGGCGTCGACGTTGGGTCGCTCCAGCGCCTCCGCCAGGTCCGTTGTGGCGAACTCGGCGCGGCACGTATCGGCGAACTCCTGCGCCGACGGCAGCAGGCGGCTCACGACGCTGTCGATGGCGACGCCGTCCATGTCGAGCAGCGCGTCCCGGTGAAACGTGGTGATGGCACCGGATCCAACAATGCAAAAGCGCATGAGCGGGTGATCCTGCGGCGCAAGCGGCTCCCTAAGGTAGCGCGCCGGTCAACGAGTGAGCCACGGACCCGCGACGCGGGTCACATCGGGCGCGGACTTACCTCCGGCACGGTCCTGCTATGCGAACGCGATGTACCTGACCCAGATCCAAACGGTGGAAATCGCCATGCACACCACGGCGACCGGCACGCCGTACTTCATGAATTGCCCAAAGCCGATCTTGTGGCCTTCGCGCTCGGCGATTCCCGCGAGAATCACGTTGGCCGACGCGCCGATGATCGTGGCGTTGCCGCCAAGGTCCGCACCGAGTGCCAGGGACCACCAGAGAATGTTGTCAGGATTGAGTCCGGCGGCCTCGAGGTTCTGCACCACCGGCAGCATGGTGGCGGCAAACGGGATGTTGTCGACGATGGCCGAGGCTATGCCGCTCACCCAGATGGTCAGCGCCGCCGTCGCGAACACGTTGCCCTGGGTGAGGTCGCGAATGAAGTTGGCGACGGCGTCCAGCACCCCGAGCTCCACCAGGCCGCCGACCATCACGAACAGGCCGACGAAGAACATCACGCTCGGCCACTCGACTGCGGCGAAGGCCTTGTGTGGATTGGCCCGCATCAGCAACATCGCCAGCGCGGCGCCGCCGAGCGCGATCGTGGCGGGCTCCCAGTTCAGCGCGCCGTGAATCAGGAATCCGACGACCGTTAGCCCAAGCACGGCCAGACCAATCTTCAAGCCGCGTCGGTCGGTGATGTACTCCGCCGGGTCCAGCTTGGCCAGCGCGGCGGCATGCACGGGATCAACCGCCAGCTGCCTGCCAAACATCCAGCGCAAGCTCACCAGGAACAGCGGCAGCATGATGAGAATCGGCGGGGTCATGTGTGCGGCGAATTCGGCGAAGTCAATGTTCCCGGCGCTGCCGATGAGGATGTTAGGTGGATCGCCGATCAGCGTGGCCGCGCCGCCGATGTTCGACGCCAGAATCTCGGCGATGAACAGCGGCACCGGATTGATATGCAGCTGGCGAGCCACCACGAGGGTGATCGGCGCGATCAGAATGACGGTCGTGACGTTGTCGAGAAACGCGGAGAGCACGGCGGTGATGACCGACAACGCCACCGCCAGGTGAAACCCGTTTGCGCCCGTGCGCTGGACCGTGACGATCGCGAGGTATTGAAACGCGCCGGTCTCACTGATCAACCCCGCCAGCACCATCATGCCGACGAGCAGGAAGATCACGTTGAGATCGATGTGCTCGAAACCGTGATGCTGATCCATGACTCCGATCATGATCATCAGCACGGCGCCCGCGACGGCCACGGCCGACTTGGGCACGCGGTCGCTGGCAATGGCGGCGTAGGCGAGCGCGAAGATCACGATGCCGGCGACGACGAGCCCCGTGCCGGGTTCAACGTGTTCGGTCATGGCATCCGTTCAAGTCAGGGGCGGCGCATCGAACGCCGCGGGCGGCACAACGCCAGCCGGCATGCCCGAGAGGACAGTCCAAGCTGGCCGACGCCATCGTAGCCTGTCGGGTTGCCCTGTCACCTCGTCAGCGCCTCGATCACAGGCGGCAGCGCGCGGCGGAGTCCTGCCAGGCCGTCGCGCAAGTCGCGTCGAAACCGGGCGACCTCGCGGATCTCGAGCGGCAGCCGCCACAGATCGAGCGCCTGCGGCCACCAGGCCGCGCCATTGACCCAGGCCAGCGCGGCGACTGAACGAGGCACGCCGCGGTCAACCGGATCGGCAACGACCCGCAGCGCGGCGGCGGGAACGCCGTGTGCCTGCGCCCGGTCGAGCACGGCAAACGACTCATTGTCGACCGTCAGCGTGCCGTCCGCGCCCAGTTGCCGCTTGGCGGCAGCATCCGCCACGCCGTCCACGGTCCAGCCGTCCCCGCGTCGCGCCGTGACCCCGGCGGTGCCCAGCGCCGCCTCTAGGGCATCGACCAGATCGGGAGCGGCCACTCTACGGGATTGAGCGGCACGTACGGCGTCGAGCACCACGGGTGTGCCGGGCGGAACGTCGGGCTGCAGTCCTCCGGCGATCCCCGCCACCAGCACCGCCCGTGGCCGCCATTGGGCAAGCGCCGCCTCCGTCCCGCGCGCGGCATTGACCGGACCGATGCCACAACGCGCGGCAACAACGCCGGGAGGCTCGTCGTCCAGGGCCTGGCGCCACCTCGACCCATGCCAAACCGATCCAGGAAGCTGGCGCACTTCGGCGCGAAGCGCCAGCACAACCAGAACCGGACCCGTCGCGGTCACGCGTCCATCGCTTGCGAGGCGCCTAACGTGGGGTCGATGATGCGATCAATCCCAGACCCCGTGAAAGACCGGCAGCCATGGCCACCTCCCACGCACTCCGCTGGTTCAACGACGCCCGCTTCGGCATGTTCATCCACTGGGGTCTCTACTCCGTGCTGGCCCGCCACGAGTGGACCATGTACCAGGAGGAAATCCCCAACGAGGAGTACGCCCGCCTGGCCGACCGGTTCACCGCCGCCCGCTACTCCCCGGACGATTGGGTCGCACTGGCCCAGGATACGGGCATGCGATACATGATCCTGACCTCAAGGCATCACGAGGGCTTCGCGCTCTGGGATTCGAAGGTCTCCAACTTCACCGCGCCGAACTCCGCCGCCAAGCGTGACGTGCTGGGCGAGTTCGTCGCCGCCTGCCAGAAGCGGCGCATGCCCTATGGCTTCTACTTCTCGCTACTCGACTGGCGCTGGCCGGAGTACTTCCGCGGGCCGCAGGCCGACCCCGACGGATGGGCGCGATTCCGGGCCTACGTGCACGCGCAAGTCGAAGAGCTCTGCACCGACTATGGCGAGCTTGCGGTGCTCTGGTACGACGGCGGCTGGCCCTACACCCCCGAGGACTGGGACTCCGCCGCGCTCAACGCCCGCGTGCGCGAGCTGCGACCGAACATTTTGATCAACGACCGGTCGCTGCTTCCCGAGGACTTCGACACGCCGGAGCAGCACGTCACCGCGTCGCCCCCGGGCCGCCCCTGGGAAAGCTGCATGACCATGAACACCACCTGGGGCTACTCCACCATCGACCATGAGTGGCGCACGCCGCGACAGCTCATTCACTTCCTCGTCACCGCCGCCGCGGGCGGGGGCAACTACCTGCTCAACGTCGGGCCCGAACCCGACGGGCACATCCCATTCGAGTCCGTCGAGCGCCTGCGAGCCATGGGCGCCTGGATGCGCGTCAACAGCGAGTCGATCTACGGCTCCGAGCGCATGCCCGACCGCCTCATGCGCGTTGGCAGCGTCGGACGGCATCACACCATCAAGGGCAACACGCTGTACCTGCACTGCTGGCGCTGGCCCGGCCGGGAGATGGTGCTGGGCAACCTGGACGGCACTTTGCTTTCGGCCCGGTTCCTGTATGACGGCACTCCCATCGACTTCGACCAGCGCCAAAATCGCATCTGGCTGCGCGATCTGCCGGCCTTCGCCCCGGACCCCATCGACACGGTCATTGCCCTGGACTTCGACCGCCGCCCCGGCCTGCGCGATAGGTTCGGCGAGGGAGCGCCGGCGTAGCGCGGTCGCTTCTTCATGCCCGCGCTGGGGCCGACGTACGGGAGTTTGACGAGACGGTGGCGATGTCTCGTCGGACGCTGGTGGCGCACGAAATTGCTGGCGGCGGGCGATTCTCGTGGTACCGTGTCCGGGCGCGACCGTCAGCGGGACGGTCATCGCGGGAGGCATGGAGCTTGATTCCGTGCGCCGTGTCTCCGCGGTTCTATTGGTCGCATTCGTGGTCGGCGTGGGCGTTCAGAGCGCCTGCGGCGGCGACCGCGAAGTGCAAATCCCAACCAGTCAGGCAATAGCGTTCCCTGGGCTGTTTCAGATTCCCGCGCTGGCCTCCCCGAGGCCGACCGCCGAACCATTCCAGGCTCCCACGCCGGCCTTGCCTGCGTCAGCCATTCCCGCCCCAACCGCCGGGTGGTCCCACATCTCCACGCCGGCCGTAACCGCAAATGCCGTCACCGCGTCAGCCACCCCGGCGCCGACCGCCGCGCCGACCCCTGCTGCCACGCCCACGGCCACTCCCCCCGCAACCGCCTCGGCCGTCGCTGCGTCAGCGACGCCGGCACCGACCGCCGCGCCGACGCGCCCTGCCACACCGGCCGTGACCGCGTCAGCCACCCCCGCATCGACGGCGGTGGCGACTCCCACCCCCGAGCCGGACATCGCGTCGCCGGCCCAAGTCTCGCGGAAGTCGCGTGAGCAGGTTCCCGGGTTAATCCCAGTGCCGGCGCGGAGCAATCCCGAGGCGGAGTGCGAGGCCCTCGCCGACAACTACGCTGCCGCGCACAAGTTCTACGAGTCCGGCACGCCGGCCAGCAGCACGGCGTGGAATGCCTACCTCACCGCGCACAACGCCGGCCACGCCGACCGCGCCACGGTCTCGCGGCTGCAGGGTTCGTATGACCGGCTCTCGGCGAACCTCGATCGCTCACTCGCGTCCATGGCCGCCAGCGAGCAAGCCGCGCAGGAATTCGTGACCCAGAAAAGAGGACGGTGCAACCTCCATCAGGTCACGGGCAGCCGATATGTCCCACTGCCGCCACCGCAGGGATAGGAACTCCGCCGCCGGCGCTCTTCCACTGGCTGAACAGACGAAGGCATCCGTCATTCCCGTCTTGAGCCGGAATCCAGTTTCCATCTAATCGGAAACCGCACAGGGTTTTCTCCAAGCACGCCTAGCCTGACCGAGCAATGCAAAGGTCTCTTGACAGGGGGGCGCGAGGCTTCCCGATACTCGATACGAGGTTGGAGTGGGTGGCGTCCGTCCCAAATGAGGCACGTCCGGCAACCTCACCGGATTGCCGGGGAGCTAACCGAGGATGCCGGGCTCGCCGATCCAACGGACATGGCGGGCGGCCTGGCTTGCGTCAACGACGCCAGCCCCCTTCACGCCCCGCCCTTCAACTGGGTGTCACGCATCTCCCGCGCTTCCCGAATGACCGCAACGGAATCGCCGGGAAACACCCGGCTCCCCAATAGCTCGTCACGGCTCGCCTCCAGCCGCCCGAAGAAAAAACTGGTCGCGGGCGGACCGCCCGCGCCGTTGGACTCGTCCGTGGTCAATTCTCGGTCGATGGCCGTCTGGCAGTACTCCCGCATGCTGATGCCCTTGAGCGCAGCCATGTCCTTCAGGCGGCGCTGAAAGCCGGGCGCCAAGTCCAGGGTGAGTCGCTTCTTCCTGGCTGCCATGGACATCCCTCCGCGACGATGACGGTCACCGCCCAAGATATAGTAAAAATACGGAAAAGCGTGTGCCCGGCGAGCCTCGCGCAAGCTCAGGCATACGACAGCTTCATAGTTGGCGTTCACCACTGCTTGGACCATTCGGCGCTTCGCGCACAGGCGCGACAGTCTTTCCGGCCTTGAGTCGGAGTCCAGGCCGGCTGTCGCCGAGGCGCCAGACTAACGGTAGGAATCAGCGAGCACTACCCAGGCGGCAAGCAGTCAGGGCCGCCTGGGACGTAGGGCACGGCAAGGCCAGCGTCCAGAAGCTCGCTCCCCAGGTCGAGCACGCGCCCGCCGCGCTGAAACTGCACCTCGGCCAGCAGTCGTCCGTAGACGTCCCATTCGGGCGTTCCAGACGGGAAGTTCAGCACGACCTGCTTGCCGGACACCCGCTCGCGCACGAATGCCGTCGCCGTGTCAAACAGCGGACAGCCACGCTCCGGCGTATCGACCTTCAGCAGACGGACACGCTCACGGTAGCCATTGACCCGCACGTCGATGGTGTCTCCGTCAATTACGTGCAGCACACGCGCCAACTCGCCGACCGGATCGGACCAGGGCGTGGCAGTGGGCGTGGGCGACGGGGTGGGCGACGGAGTTACCGTGGGCGGCCGCCGCCGCGCGTCGATGGCCGGGGGCGAGGTCGGGAGTGGCGTGGAGCTTATCGATACGAAGTCCCTAGCTGCCTCGGAAGCACCCACTGCGATGACGGTGCGGAACTCCTCGGCCGGAGGGATCACGCCCTTGCGGGTGTATTGGTCCACAGTGGCGGCATCGAACACCGTCTCATAAGCCTTGCGGCGAGCTCTGGCCCGGGAGAGAAAGTCGGCTATCTGTGGGTCTGTGGGAGGTCGCCCGAGCCACTCACCCACAACCTTGCGAATCTCGTCTGCTGACATGAGGTCGAGGATTTCGATGCGCTGTTCGTCGCTAAGCCGCTGAAAATTGCCATAGGTCACTTGGCTCCTGCTTGGTGTGGCGACCAGCAGCGGCGCGGGTGATCTGGTGGGCGTCGGGATCGGGGTAGCAGCCGTCACGGGTCCAGAATCCGCCGCCGGGTTTGGCGCTGGGGCCGTGGCCCGCAGCCACAGATACGAGGCGCCCACCACCACACAAGCGATCAGCGCTGCCCATCCCAACACCGGCAGGCTGATCGGTCCAGTCGGGCGACGACGGTCGTCGTGCTTGCTCAACCGTCACTCCGCGCCGGTGGGTCTCGGCCCATCGAGCCGCAGAGCATGACACACCGCCACGGTACTCCGCGTGAGCTTGTCGACTTTGACGACAGCGGCAGGTTGCTCGCCGCTGGCCGCAACGCGAAGGCGCAGCGGAGTAGGTTAGAGGAGCGGCTACGCCACGCTGGCATGGATAAGCTGATTCACGGACGGCCGATGCGACAAGCTGTGCAAGATGCCCTGGGGTACGGCAGGGATCCCGAGTAGGAACATCCTGGGCCTTCGGTCGCTGGAGCTGTTCGTACTGGTGCTGGCCTCACCTTGATCTTGGAGATCCCAGGTTCGCTCTGGTGGAAGGATGTGGAGGGCCGCCAGCGGTATCGGGGACTCGCGTCAGCTAAGCCATTCAAGAGGGAATCCCTCAATGGTGATCTTGGTGAACGTGACCCTGCCACCCTCCCCCCAATTCTTGCAATTCAAGCTGACATACGCATCGTTACCGTAGGGTAGACCCTCTTCGACCCACACGGTCTCTCCGTTTATCGCAAGGCTAATCCAACCATTGTGGTACGACAACCGAATCTCAAAGGGCTGATCATAGTCAATGGCAGGGATTTCACCCCAAGCCCAGTATGCGACATCGGACCAAGCGTCGTTGGCAAATCGATCCCATGTCATAGCAAAGCTCTCGGTGTCAGGATGGTGAGACTTGCCGTGCTTACCAATCGCAATATCATCAAATCCACTCTCAAGATCCCAGGCACCTAAAGCAAGCTCTACAATTGGAAGACTCTTCCCTGGATTTCTATGAAGCAACACAGTTGTCTGCAATGTTAATTGCTGTCCAAAAGCATACGCTAGGGAATTCGCGTCGTTGCTGCTATCGTGGCATTCCTCACGAGCGCTCTCGAACAGCACGACGGGCAATGACGGAGGAACGGGCGGCGCGCCTCTTTGGCCAATCGTGCGAAGCCACGAGGTAATCACCGGCTCCGCTCGTGCGCTTGGGATCAGGAAATTGGTGTTCTGCAAGTCGCTCAACGATCCAACCGTGATCCCGACGACCTGCCCGCCCAGCGTGGCGACGGGACCGCCGCTCGTGCCCGGATTGAGCGCGGCGTCGGTTTGCAGGTAGTTCCCCCCGGGAAGATCGATGCGGTTCGATAGCAGGCCCGTGGTGACGGTGGGGCTGGGGGCGCAATTCTGATCGGTGAGCGTGTCTCCGTAGCCAATCGCCACTAGCTGCGATCCCAGCGGCAGGGCATCGGAATTGCCCCAGACGATTGGCGCTGCTTGAGTGACACCGCCGACGCCCAGCAGCGCCAGATCGAGGTCCTTGTCGTCGGCCACCACGGACGCCGCGGCCCTGTGTCCGCTGGAAGTCGTGACGGTGATGGATCGGGCGCCTTCAACGACGTGCCAGGCCGTCACGGCCCAGCCGTTGCTAGTGACGAAGAATCCCGTCCCGCAAGCCTTGTCGGTCTCGATGCGCAGCAGGGACGGTCGCAGGTGTCGCACGGTGTCCGTAACGGAACTGCCGCCGGGCGCGCCCGTTCCGTGCGCTTCAAGCAGATCGAGGCGCGCGTCATCGCCGATGCTAAGCGCCGGCTTCGACGTGAAGGCCGGGTACCGCTCCCAGGCGTTGTTCGGATACTTGCGGTTGCGCAGCGTGTCACCGAGCAGGCGCAGCTTGACGGGAGAGTGCGGCGACTCCGGGTGAAGCTCCAGCACCGCCGCTTGGAAGTACTGCCGAATGCGACCGTCTACAGGGCGACCGGGATCGTGCAGCACGGCCTGGGGATGGTTGTCACGCCGCGCGTCGGTCTTGGGAAAGCCGAACGACGCCACCCCGCCCAGCCGATGGAAGAAGTCGGCAAATCCGGTGGCGATGCCTTCGACGGAACGGTTGGATACCTTATGCCCCCACGGGCCGATGGCTTCGCCGGCATGCGGGTTGCGCAGGCCCGGCTCCACGCCTTGATCGCGCGAGCCGCCCAGGCCACCGCCCAGATGGTCCCACGCCAGGCGGCGCTGGAAGGTATGGCGGCCACCGCCCGGCGATGGTTGCCAATCGACCACGCCACGCTGGTAGTACTGCGTCAACGTGCCTCGAGTCTCCTCGAAGATCGCCGACGTGGGAAAGCCCCAGCGCTCGACGCCGCCCGTCCGGTCAAAGTTGCCAAGAAAGTTGGCCTCATATGAGGCCCCGCTGGTGAACGTGCCGGCGAGATCAGCGACGTTTTGTCGCAACTCGGAGTAGAACCTCACGGCTGTCACTCGAGCCGTTTCGCCTACTCCAAATCCCAAGTCGCTCGCGGTGACGGGAGAAGCGTAGCTGGCCGCCAGGACTGCAAACACCAGCAGCGCGGCGGACCGGAGACCCCTTCTGACCAGACTTGCCAACGCTTGCGCTACCCCCCAATAGCTGCGCCGTACAACTGCTGGACGAAGCACCATTTGCCTCATCGATGCCCCAGCAACCCATTTCGAGACGCTGGCAACTGCGCCGACATTACGTGCAGAATCGTTCACGTGCGCTGTCGCCGCACAACGGTGCCGCAGCGTAGCACCGGGACCCTCACGCACCGCTGCAAGCAATTGGAGATTGCTGGAAACTAGGTCGTAAGAGTGCGCAGAATAGTTCACGCGTGCTCGCACCAATTGAGCGGACGGCGGGACAAGACCGAGGCGCGGATCCAGACTCACGACCAATCGAATCGATAGCGCGCGAGCGTGAGGCTCCAGAGCCCAGGCATCTCGCACGTCTCGGCTATCTCAGATCGACACCTCGGTGATGTTCAGTCGGTCAGCCTCCACGTCCACCACCAGGAACCCCTGGTGCGCGTTCACATATGGATCGGCTCGATCTGGGCCGAGGGTGATCCATGTCGACGGGGCCGTCTCGGTCGAGGCGCCGCCCACCGTGGCGCTCGTGCGCCGATGGACGTGACCCGAGAAGACACGCAGCACGCGGTCGTGTCGCTGTAGGACGGCCATGAACTCAGCGGCATTCGTCAGCGCGACGGCGTCCAGCCAAGCGATACCGATCGGATGGCAGTGGTGGTGAACGAATACCACCGTTGACTCACGGGTGCGCGCGGCCAGGGTTCGGTCGAGCCAGTCGAGTTGCCTCGCATCGATCCGGCCTCCGGACACATTGCCGCCGGGGTTGGAATTGAGCACAACCAACTGCACCCCGCAACGGACGAGCGCGTAGTAACCGCCGGGCGCTCCCTCAGGCTCGACGTCGCTCGGAAGCGGCAGCGCCTCGGCGAGCATCGCCCCATCGTCGTGATTGCCCTGCACGAAGAGCTGCGGCATCGGCAGATCGCGCGTGATCCGCACGAACTCGGCGTAGGCCGCCGGGCTGGGCGTGCTCACCTGGTCGCCGAGGTGTACGACGAGCTCCGGCGCCGGACGAATGCCGGCCAGCGTGCGCACCGCCGCTCCGAGATTCTCCCGTGGGTCCACGCCATTCTGCGGCGCCGCGCCGGGCGAAATGATGTGGGCGTCGCTGAGGATGGCGAAGCGCAGGGCGACCCGCTGCACTAAGGCGCCTGCTCGGGGCCGCGGTCCACGTAGTCCCGATAGAACTCGCGTACCCGGTCCGGCTCGAAGCTGTCCATCGGTTCCTGCCAATGCCACGCGACGAGCATGAATTTGGGCGCCAGGCCGGTATAGGGAACGGCGATCAGCTTGACCTCGCCGAATGCCGCGTCGGGCAGATCCTCATAGATCGCCTCCATCTGCGGCACGATTTCGTCGCAGTCGGTCTCGCAGCGATAGAGCAGCGCGATGGCCCCATGTTCCAGGTTGTGCACCCACAAGCCTTCCTCGACCGGCCGTTCGTAGACCCCGTACGGTGCAGTGATGGGGTAGTGGGTTCCGGATGCCGGCGGGACATTGGCGTACTGAATGGGCGTCCCCACGGGAACGTGCTGGCGGCCCTCGTCGTCGATTCGAATGCGCCGCGCCGCCACTTCGGCGGACGGCGTGCTGGACACGATCAAGACGACGATGAGCGCGGCGACCGCACCCACCACGAGCAAGACGCCGCCGCCGATCAGCGAACGCCGAAGCCAGCGGCGACGTCGGGCGATTCGCTGCCGCTCTTGACGAGCCTCCCGGCGACGTTCGAGCTTTTCCGCCGCCCTGGACCCGCGTCGTCTCGCCACGACGTCCCCCGCTC
The DNA here is from genome assembly GCA_022821905.1 of Chloroflexota bacterium. Taxonomy (GTDB): domain Bacteria; phylum Chloroflexota; class UBA11872; order UBA11872; family UBA11872; genus JAJECS01. The sequence continues at coordinate 112,063 of JAJECS010000024.1, forward strand.
CCAATGCTTGGCGCCCGCGATTGTGCCACCGGCAAAGTGGCCACCGCGTCGCCAGGCTGGACCCACGGATCGCGGCTCGTGAGTGAGAATGAACGCTGACGGCCGCCGAACCCAATGAGAGGACTACCGCGACATGCCTGCCACCGCAGCCGCCGGATTGATCGGCCTGGGCGTCATGGGTCGAAACCTCGCCCTGAACATCGCCTCACGCGGCTTTCCCCTCACGGTTTACAACCGCACCTACAGCCGTACGACGCAGTTCCTCGAGCGCGAGGCGTCCGGCACGGGTATCCGGGGCGTCGAGCATCTGGAGGATTTCGTCGACGCGCTAGAGCGTCCCCGGCGGGTGATCCTGATGGTCGACGCCGGCCGCGCCGTGGACGCCGTTCTGGATCAACTCGTCCCGCTGCTCCAACCGGGCGACACCATCGTGGACGGCGGAAACTCCTTCTACGCCGACACCGAGCGCCGCATCGACCTGGTCGAGGGCGCCCGGATGCACTACCTGGGAACGGGAATCAGCGGCGGCGAGACGGGCGCGCGCTACGGCCCCTCGATCATGCCCGGCGGCAACGAGGATGCCTATGCGCGGCTAGAGCCCATCCTCACCCGGATCGCGGCACAGGTGGACGACGGTCCCTGCGTGACGCACGTTGGGCACCGAAGCGCTGGGCATTATGTCAAGATGGTCCACAACGGCATCGAATACGGCGACATGCAGCTCATCGCCGAGGCCTATAGCCTTCTGGCCGCGGCGGGTTATCGACCCGACGAGCTGGCCGATATTTTCGCCGCCTGGAACGAGGGCGTCCTCGAGTCCTATCTGATTGAGATTACGGCGGACATCTTCAAGGTGCGCGACGCCGGCGCCGACGGGTTCCTGGTCGATGCAATCCTCGATCAGGCCGGCCAGAAGGGCACCGGACGCTGGACCTCGCGCGACGCGCTGGATCTGGGCACACCGATCCCAACCATCGACGCCGCCGTGTGGTCGCGCCACATCTCGGCGCTCAAAGATGAGCGCGTCGCCGCAGCGCCAGTGCTCCGGCCCGACGGCGCTCCGCGGATCGAGCGTTTCGACGGACTGGTCGAGTGCGTGCGCCAGGCGCTCTACGCGGCCAAGGTGTGCTCCTACGCCCAGGGCATGTCCCTGCTGCGGGCCGCCTCCGAGGCCTACGCCTACGAGCTGAAGCCCGCGGAGCTGGCCCGAATCTGGAAGGGCGGCTGCATCATTCGCGCCCGGCTGCTGGGAGACATCCAACGAGCCTTCACCGCCGATCCGTCGCTGGTGAATCTCTTGCTGGATGAAGAGTTCCGAAGCCAAATCGAACAGGCGGACGAAGGCTGGCGCAGGGTCGTGACCAGCGCCAAGAACGCCGGGCTGCCGTTCGCCGCCATGAGCGCCTCGCTGGACTACTACGACGCCTACCGCTCGGACCGGCTGCCGATGAACCTCACGCAGGCGCAGCGGGACTACTTCGGCGCGCACACCTACCGACGCGTGGACCGCCCCGGCGTGTTCCACACGCAATGGGAGCAGGGAGCGGACACCGGCGCAGCCGGCAGCGATCCGGTTGACGCCTAAGGGAGCGCAATGGCGGTTCGCTACCGGCGAGTGCGGAGTCTAGTGTCCATGTCGTGCGGGCATGCATTCACCGAGGCACCGGAATAGACTCACCTCCGCCATAAACGGGAGACGCCCTTCATGCAGCCGCTGCCCCCACCGCTCGACGTGGACGAACCGACGTTGTTGGTCGGGGTGACTCAGACCTACCGAGATGGGATGTCGCTGTGCGAACTTTACCGGGCAGCTCGGTATGCCTGGCAGGTCAACGAACCGCACCAATACAGCCTCGTGCTCGCCGTCGCCAACGGTCGCGTCGTGGGCGCATTCCGCGTCACCGCGTGACTGTCGGCGACGCGCGAACATTTCCCCGATGAAGAGCCGAACCCCGGCCGGCACGGATTTATTGGGCAACTCGCCAATCCGGAGTGGTCTCGCTATGTCGGCTGTCGCCTGCCGGACTCCCAACGGCTATACGGCCCCACGCGCCGCATTCCGCCTGCCGCCTAAATCGAACGGGGCGTTACAATACCGGGCGTGAGCGCCCGCGGGGCGGTGCGGTCCGGCCTGCTAGCGGAGAGTCGCCACCCCGCGGAACGCCCACGCCCAGCCCATCCATCGTAGCGGCACACTCAGTCGGCCGTAATGCAGCCGGAGTTCGTGGCGCGCGCAGAGTTCCTTGTAGCTCCCTCCCCTGCTCGCGTCGCCCTACAGCGCCGACTTGGGAAAACGCGCGTAGGCGCTCACCGGAACGCCATAACCCCCGGCCTGGCCGAGCCTGAGGTCCACGGCCGCCCCTGAGAGCATGCGGGCCTGTGTGGGCGTCACGTTGAGGTCGCGCACCAGCCGCTCTTCCATTCCGGACGTGGCCTGTTGGAGCGCCTCCGTCAGGTCGTCGGCAACACCAACGGTCATCACGTGCGTCGCCGTCTCGAACCAGGGGCGGGCGAGTGGCTCGCCCCGCAGCACGTCGAGCGTCACGTCGATCTCGGCGGTGATGTTGACCCCTGAGTGCGCCTCGCCGTCGCCCATGGTGGCGTGGACGTCGCCAATGCCGAACAGCGCGCCCGGCGCCCGCACCGGCAGGTACACCGTGGTTCCGGCGGCGATCTCGTTGAAATCCAGATTGCCCCCGTGATCGCCGAGGCTGAGAGTGATGATGCTGCCCGCGGCGGGCGCCACGCCGATCGTGCCCACCATGGGACGCGCCGGCAGACGGACGCGGCCCGCGAACTCGACGCCGTCGCCTTCCACGTCAAAGGGCTCGATGCCTGGATCCACCGCCTGATCGCCAAGGATGCCCGTGCCGGGGAGCGCCGCCACGTATCCGCGGGGCGCGAGGCGAACGGCTTCGATCGCCACGCGCAGCGTGTCACCGGGCGCCGCATCCCTGACGCCGATCGGTCCCGTGCACGGGTTCATACGTCCGGGTGTGCGTCGGCGGGCAAAGGCCTCGACATCGAGGTCGTCGCAGTGCCCGTCGTAGGCGTCGCGCGCCTCGACGGTGAGCCGGGCGTGCGATGGAACCCAGACGACCGGCGACGCGTCCGCGTCGAATTCGCAGGTCGCATGACGCAGGGAGATTCGCTGGCGCTCAGACGTTGAATTCACAGGGCCTCCTTCAGCGCGCGCGCGGCGCTGGCGGTCATGCCGTCGACGGTCGCGAGTTCCGTGGCCGATGCTTGCCGAATCTGTTCGAGCGAGCCGAAGGCGCGAATCAGCGCCCGCTTGCGCTTCGGGCCGATGCCCGGAATCTCATCCAATATCGACCGTCGGCCCTTCTTGGTGCGCAGCTTGATGTGAAAGCTCACCGCGAACCGATGCGCCTCGTCGCGAATCCGTTGCGCCAGTCGCATGCCGTCGCTGTCGTGGGGGAGCCGAATCGGCGCCGAGCGGCCGGGAACGAACAGCTCCTCGTGCTGTTTGGCGATGGCGGCCAGCGGTATCTCCGCCGGATCGATAGCGAACTCCCGGAACACGTCCAGCGCCGCGCCGAGCTGGCCCTTGCCGCCGTCGATGAGCACCAGGTCCGGCGCGGAGCCCCACTCGTTGCTGGACCCTGCCGTCACGTTGGTCGGCGCGGGCAACTCCGTCTCAGGGTCCATCTCCCCAAGCGGGACAACGGCCAGCGCACGCGTCCCCAGTCCGACATTGGATGTCTCGCCGGCGGCCTTGGTGAAGCGAGTAAAGCGACGGCGCAGCACTTCCCGCATGGACTCAAAGTCGTCGTTGCCCGGCTGGTTTCTGATCTTGAAGCGCCGGTATTTGCCCTTCTTGGCCACCCCATCCTCGAAGACCACGAGCGAGCCCACGACCAGCGATCCCTGGATGTGGGAGATGTCGTAGGCCTCGATGCGCCGGGGCAGGCGTTCGAGCCCCAGCGCCGTGCCGATCTCGAGCAGGGCCTGGCGGAGCTTGCGGCCCGAGTTGAGCCAGCGAGCCCGCTCGAGCTGCAGCGAGTCTCGAACGTTGCGGGCGGCCATGGCCACGAGCTTTCGCTTTTGGCCGCGCTGCGGGGCGCGGACCTCGACCTTCGCGCCGCGCAGGGTGCTCAGCCACGCCGCCAGCGGTTCCGGATCCGACAGCCGGGCCGACGTGAGCACCAAGAGCGGCACCTCGGGCGCGCGGTCGTAGTACTCGCGCACGAAGTCGTCGAGCATTTCGCCGTCCGTCTCCTCGCCCGTCACCGCCAGCTCGTAGGTGCCGCGCCCAATCATCTTCCCGCCGCGGATTCGCAGCACGGTCGCCTGGGCCTCGCGGCCGTCGCGCGCCGCGGCGATGACGTCGATCTGGCCGCCGCGCAGGTCGGTGATCTTTTGCTCGGCGACGACCTTGTCAATCGCCTTGAGCCGGTCGCGATGCTTGGCGGCGGATTCGTAGTCATGGGACTCGGCGGCGCTCCACATTTGGGCGGTGAGTCGCTCCACCACGTGGTCGTAGTCGCCGCGCATGAAGCCAACGGCGCCGTCGACGACCGCCGCGTACTCCTCCACGGTGCAATGGCGCGTGCAGGGCGCAATGCACAGCCCCAGGTGAAACTTCAGACAGGGCCGCGGGATCGGCGTGCCCATGTCGATGGTGCAGGTGCGGTAGGGAAACAGCCGGTTGAGCAGCTTGAGCGTCTGTCGCACCGATTTGGCGCTGGTGAACGGTCCGAAGTACAGCGCGCCGTCCCTCAGGATGCGGCGGGTCGTGCCGACTCGCGGATAGGTCTCACCGACCGTGATCTTGACGTAGAGGTAGCCCTTGTCGTCGCGAAACGTGACGTTGAACGGTGGACGGTGTTCCTTGATGAGGTTGTTCTCCAGCAGGAGGGCCTCGACCTCGGAGTCAGTGATGATCACTTCGAGGTCGGCCACGCGCTGGACGAGCGATACGGTCTTCGGCGAATGGTCGCCGCGCCGGAAATAGCTGCGCACGCGGCTGCGGAGGGAGCGCGCCTTGCCGATGTACACCACGTTGCCCCGCGCACCGCGCATGAGGTAGACGCCCGGCGCGTCGGGCAGCCCGGCGAGTTTTTCTTCAACGGCGGCGCTGACCGCGGCAGGCACGCTGGGGAGCGTCATGGTGGGCGCGCAACGACAGGCAGGATTCCGCTCGATTCTAGTGTGAGAACGGCGGGGATCGCCCGCGCGTCATTCGGCGCTGGGTGACGAGGAGCACGGAACGCTGCCGTGCGCGCGGGTAGAATGCCGACTAGTCGACTACCTTCGCGGGCAGCGAAGCCCGCGCACGCGTGAACTACCTGCGTCTGCGGACGATCCTCATCGTTCTGGGGATCGGTGTCGCCAGCATCTGGCTGCTGCAGTTCCTCTGGGGGCTGGTCGGAAACTTCGCGGCCCTGGTCGTGACGCTGCTGCTCGCCTGGATCATCAAGCTCATCGCGCTGGGGCCCGTGCGGTTCATGCGCCGCTACCGGATACCGCACGCGCTGGCGGCCACCTTGGTATATCTGGTGTTCGCCGGTATCACGGCCCTATCCGCGTTCTTCATCCTGCCGCCGCTGTTCGCCGAGATTGGACGCGCGGCCGGCAACCTCTCGGCCGGCGCCGCGAACGCCACCCAGATCCTCGAAAATCTGCGCGCGCAGCTGCTGCAATGGGGCGTGCCCCAGGACACCGTGACCGAGGTGGTCACCGGCTTCAACGCGCAGATCATCACCCTCGGTCAGGACATCGCCGCCGGCATCCTGGCGTCCACGGGAGCCGTGCTCGGCGGACTTGGTCTGGCCATCCTGACGTTGATCATCTCGTTCTACATCCTGCTGGGATGGGACACGAACCTGCAGCGGCTGCGCCGCGAGTTGCCCGCGGACTGGCGCGCGCGCTTCGACCGCGGCATTCGCTCCGCCGAGCGCACGTTCGGCGGCTGGCTCGGCGGCCAGGCCGTGGCGTCAACCATTTGGGGCGGCGCGGTGGTGTTGATCTTCTTCATCGCCGACATGCCGTTCGGTCTGCTCGTCGCCGTCGCGACCGGCTTGCTCATGTTCATCCCGTTCTTCGGCCTTGCCGCCGGCATTGGCCTGCCCATCGTGATGGCCCTGACGATCCGGGTGGATCTGGCGATCTGGGTTGGCATCAGCGTGGCCGTGCTCTCGCTCGTTATCGAGAACATCGTCAAGCCGCGAGTGATGGGCACCGCCCTTGGGGTCAACCCGCTGATCGTGATTCTGAGCGTGATCATTGGCGGTGTGGCCGCGGGATTCTGGGGCATCGTGTTCGGCATCCCGATCGGCGCCTTGATTTGGACGTTCGTGCGCTGGGGCACCCTCGAGATTCTCCACGCGCAAGCCCGCCTGCTTGAGCACCCGGACGAGCCGTCGGCGCCGCCGGCCGCCGCAGCGGCGGAGCAAGCCGACGGGGCGAACGGCGCGCCGATGCCCGAAGAGGCCACAGAGCCTTCACAAGGGGTTCGCGCATAAGGCCGCTCGTCCGGATCCTCAAATATGTCCGGCCGCATTGGCGTTGGGCGCTGCTGTCGCTCGCCATGTGGGGCATCGCCACCACCATGGACCTGCTGATTCCCCAGGTCATCGCGCGCGTCATCGACGAGGGCATTGGCGCCGGCGACCGTGCGCGCCTCGCCGCGCTGGTGGGCCTCACCGCCGCGCTCATCTTCGTGCGCGGCGCCGGATTCTTCTTCACCCGCATGACCATGCGGGTCTACGAAACGCGGGTTGCGTCCCGCATGCGTCTCGACTTCTACGCGCACCTGCAGCGTCTGCCATTCAGCTACTACGACCGCGTGGACAGCGGCGACATCATCACCCGGGCGGTCAGCGACCTGAACCGCGCCCGGATGTTTGCCGGCGTGGGCGTGACCGAGACGGTGCGCATTCTCGGTCTCTACGTCGCGATCATCGTGGGCATGGCCCTCACCAGCGCCACGCTGACGCTGATGATCGTTCCCGTGCTCGTGGTACTCGCGGGCATGTCGGTGTGGTACGGGAGCGTGGTGCGGCCCATGTGGCAGCGCATCCAGCAGCAGCAAGCCGCCCTCACCCGGGTGCTGTCCGAAAACCTCAACGGCGTGCGGGTGGTGAAGGCGTTTGCCAAGGAAGACGCCGAAACCGAGGCCTTCGACCGCTCCGCCGGCGAGCTCTTCGACCTATCCATGCGTCCCGCGCAGCTTCGCGCGCGGATCATGCCGTCCATGCTGGCCGTCGCCGGCATCGGCACGGTCATCGTCCTCGGGGTCGGTGGACGCCTGGCGCTCGAAGGCGCGGTGTCCGTCGGAGTGCTGGTGGCGTTCTATTACTACTTTGCCCGCCTGATTCCACCGACGCAGCAGTTGGGATTCGTCGTGCAGCGCATTGCCATCGCCATCGCGTCGGGAGGACGCGTGTTCGAGCTGCTGGATGAGCCCGTGCGCATTGCCTCACCTCCCAACGGCCACGCGCCCGATCGAGTCGACGGGCGCGTTGAACTCGACGGCGTAGATCTTGCGTACGGACGCCGGGAGCCCGTGCTGCGCGACGTCAGCGCCAAGGTTTCGGCGGGATCGGTCATCGGGATCGTTGGGCCCACGGGGTCCGGCAAGAGCAGCCTGGTACAGCTCATTCCGCGCTACTACGACGCGACCGCGGGCACGGTGCGGATCGACGGCGTCGACGTGCGTCAGTTCGACCTGGCGAGCCTTCGGCGACAGGTGGCCATCGTTCCGCAAGACGCCATGCTGTTCTCGGACACCGTGCGCAATAACCTCGCCTATGGCGATCCAGAGGCGGAGATGGACCGAATCGTCGCGGCCGCGCGCGACGCCCAAGCGCTTGATTTCATCGAAGACTTGCCCGAGGGCTTCGAAACCGTCGTCGGAGAGCGCGGCGTGGGGCTCAGCGGCGGCCAACGGCAGCGGGTGACCATCGCCCGCGCGCTGCTCACCGAGGCGCCGGTGTTGATCCTCGACGACGCGACAGCCAGCGTGGATACCCAGACCGAACGCCGCATCCAGGAAGCGCTGCGGTCGCGGGCGCAGGGGCGCACCACATTCGTCATTTCCCAAAGAGTCAGCTCCGTCCAGGGCGCCGATCAGATACTCGTCATCGAGGATGGCCGCGTGACCGACCGCGGCACGCACGACGAACTGGCTGCCCGTCCGGGCTTCTATCGCAGCCTCGTCGAGCGGCAGCGTCACTCCGAAGTCGATTCTCAAGACTCCCGGCACCAAAGCGCCGGAACCGCCGGCTCGGACCAGAGGTAACGCCATGTCATTGAGCGGCGCGGGCGCCCGCGGCACCTTTGCGGAAGAGTCGGCGGAAGCATCCGGCCTCGACGCTCGCGTGGCCCGGCGGCTGCTCCGGCTGCTGGCCGCCGACCGCCGGCGCATGAGCATCGCGCTCACGGCGCTCCTCGCCGTGGCCGGGTTTGGCGTGCTGCAGCCCATCATCATCGGACGGGCGATCGACGACGGCGTTCTGGGGAGCGACGGGACGGTGCTTCTGTATGCCGTGATCGCCTATGCCGGGGTGACGCTCGGCCATGGGATCGCCCTGGGCGTCCAGCGTCAGTTGACCGCGCGCTTGGGGAACCAGCTGCTGCATCGCTTGCGCACGGGGGTCTTTCGGCAGTATCAGCGCCTCTCGCTTGGGTTTTTCGACCGCCAGATCACCGGACGCCTGATCAGCCGCGTCGTTTCGGATATCGAAGCGATCGGCGAGGTGCTCACCGAAGGCGTGCTCGGTGCCGCGGCCGACGTGGCCTTGCTACTCGGGATCTTGGTTGCCATGAGCCTGCTGAGTTGGCAGCTCACCCTGCTCTGCCTGGTGGTGACGCCGCTGCTGTATGTCAGCGCCCGGATCGTGGCCGCCCTGGCGCGTCGGTGGTACCGAACCATGCGCGCCCGCACGTCGACGCTCAACGGCGTGCTCGCCGAGTCGGTGCTGGGCATGCGCATCACGCAGGCCTTTGCCCGAGAGGCAGCGAATCTCGAGCGCTTCGACGTGGTCAACCAGTGGCAGCTCCAGGCGCAGTTCCGCACGTTCACGATCTCGTCCGCCACGGTGCCCGTGGTCGAAGTGTTCACCGCCATCGCCACCGGCCTGGTGCTCTGGTTTGGCGGCAGCTTCGTGATCGACGGGACCACCGGCCTGACGGTGGGTCTGGTGGCCACGTTCGCGCTGTTCATCGAGCGCTTCTTCGCCCCAATCCAGGAGCTCGCCACACGCTACGAAACACTGCAGAGCGCCCTGGCCTCGGGTGAGCGCATCTTCGAGGTGCTGGATATCGAACCGGAGATCACCGATGCCCCGGACGCGCAAGATCTCGGGGACATCAGGGGCGAGATCGTGTTCAGGCAGGTGAATTTCGGCTACGACCCCGAGTCGCCGGTGCTCCACGACTTCGACCTGCACGCCCGCCCTGGGGACACGATCGCGCTCGTGGGGGCGACCGGCGCCGGCAAGACCACCGCCATCAACCTGCTGTTTCGCTTCTACGACGTCACGTCAGGCTCGATCACGGTCGACGGTCACGATGTGCGCCGCGTGACCCAGCAATCGCTCCGACGGCGCATGGCCCTGGTGCTGCAGGAGCCGACGCTGTTCAGCGGGAGCATCCACGACAACATTGCGTATGGCCGACCGACGGCGACCCGCGACGAGGTAGTCGCCGCGGCGCAGGCCGTTGGGCTGCACGACTTCGTGCAGTCGCTGCCATTTGGGTACGACACGCAGGTCGAGGAGCGTGGCGGTGGACTGTCCATCGGGCAGCGGCAGCTGGTGTCGTTCGCCCGAGCGCTGCTGTTGGACCCACGCGTGCTCGTGTTGGACGAGGCGACGAGCGCCGTGGACGCCCAGACCGAGGCGTACATTCAGCGCGGCCTCGAAACCCTCATGGCGGGACGGACGGCCATCGTGATCGCTCACCGCCTCTCGACGGTGCAGCGGGCTACGGAGATCGTCGTCCTGGAACACGGACGAATCGTGGAGCGCGGCACGCACGACGAGCTGCTCGACCGCGGCGGGCTGTATCACGGACTGCATACCCTCGGGCTTGGCACGATGGACGAGCTCGACAGCGCCGCCGCCCGGAGCGCCGCCAGGGGGTGATGACCGTGCCCGAACCATGGGATCCTATTCCGGCTCCGCTGGAGCACGTCATCGCCCCGCCGTCGAGGGTTGCCGAAACCTACGCCCTGCTCGTGCTGCTGCACGGTCGCGGGGCCGACGCGCACGACCTCCTGCCACTGGCGCACGAGCTCGGGCGCGACGACCTGCTCGTGGTGTCCCCCCAAGCGCCCTACGCGCTCCCGGGGCCATTCGGCATGGGCTATGCCTGGTACGACATGCGGGACCTCGACGATCCCGAGCCCACGACCTTTGAGCCGAGCCTGGCCCGGCTGCGTGAATTCCTCGACGCGGTGGTCGCAGGCTATCCAGTCGACCCGGAACGAGTGTTTCTGCTTGGCTTCAGCCAGGGCGCGGTGATGTCGCTGGCGACGGCCTCCACGGATCCGCGGCCATTGGCCGGCGTCGTCGCGCTGAGCGGCTACCTGCCCGGGGCTGTCAGCCACGCCGAGGGCGGGTGCCTCGACGACCTCCCCATTTTCGTCGGACACGGCACCGCCGACTCCTTGATTCCCGTAACCGAGGGCCACAATGTCCGCGATGTCCTGACCGCCAAAGGGGCCGACGTCACCTATCGCGAATACTCGGTCGCGCACCGCATTGCTCCGAACGAGCTGGACGACATTCGGGGTTGGCTTGGCGCCCGACTCAATGCGGCCGAGCCGCGGCAGCCCTCCGGCCGCGACTAATCCGCCGGGGACTCTTCCGGTTCTTCGCGCACCATCAGATGCAACTCGTCCAACTGCTCAGGCGCCAGCGGCCCAGGCGCGCCCAGCATGAGGTCGAATCCGGCCTGGTTCTTGGGGAACACGGTGACGTCGCGCAGGTTCTCGGTGCCGCCCAGCAGCATCGCCAGCCGGTCCACGCCCATCGCGATGCCGCCGTGCGGCGGCGCGCCGTAGGTAAACGCGTCCAACATGTGGCCGATGCTGTCGTCGATCTCCGCCTCGCTGTAGCCCATCACCTGGTAGATGCGCCGCAGGTCCTTGGCGCGATGAGCGCGGATGCTGCCGCCGCCGATCTCGTGCCCGTTGCCGATCAAGTCGTATTGCTTGGAGAGGGCGCGTCCGGGGTCCGTATAGAGCAGATCGAATGAGTCGTCGGCCGGCGAGCAAAACGGGTTGTGGCTGAACGTAAAGCCGCCGGTTTCCTCATCGATCTCGAAGAGCGGAAAGTCGATGATCCACACGAACGCCAACTGATTCGGCGGGATCAAGTCAAGGGCCCGGCCCAGGTGCACGCGCAGGGCCCCAAGCGCTTCGGCCACGACCGGTGCGGATCCGGCGACGATGCAGACGAGGTCTCCCCGGTTCGCTCCGGCGTTCCGCGCCGCCTCGCGGAGCGCGTCCTCGCCGAAGAATCGGCTGAGCGGTGAGCGGATGGAGCCATCGTCGTTCAACGCGATGGTCGCCATGCCGGCCGCCCCGGCCTCTTGCACGATGTCCTGCAACGCGCTGACCTCGCGCCGCGAGTAGCCGGCGATGCCGGGAGCCACCACGGCCTTCACCTGGCCACCGTCGGCGATGGCGTCATCGAACGCGCGGAATCCACGACCGGATACATCCGGGGCCACGTCCACGAGCTCGACGCCGAAGCGCACGTCCGGTTTGTCGGTGCCGAACCGGCGGATCGCTTCCGCGTGACTGATGCGCGGGAAGGGAACCTCCGCCAGGTCCTGAGACGACAACTTGTCGACGATGTGCAGATAGAGCGACTCGATGAGTTGCAGCAGGTCTTCGCGCTCCACGAAGGCCATCTCGATATCAAGCTGGGTGTGCTCGAACACGCGGTCCGCCCGCAGGTCCTCGTCCCGGTAGCAGCGCGCCAACTGGAAGTAGCGGTCCAGTCCGGCCACCATGATCAGCTGCTTCATCTGCTGGGGCGACTGCGGCAGGGCGTAGAATTCCCCCGGATGCAGCCGGCTGGGCACGACGAAATCACGCGATCCCTCGGGCGTGCTGCGGACGAGCGTCGGCGTCTCCAGCTCCAGGAAATCACGCGCCCACAGGTACTCGCGCATCTCGCGCACGACCTTGTGGCGCAGCTCGATCAGTTCACGCAGACGACGGCGACGCAGGTCCAAGTAGCGGTGGCGCAGGCGGACGCTCTCGTCCACGTTGGTCTCGGCCGTGATCTCGAACGGCGGCGCCTTCGACTCCGCCAGCACCGTCACGGCCTGCACGCCAAGCTCAACGTCGCCCGTTTCCAGGTCGGGATTGGCGGTGCCCGGCGGCCGGTCGCGAACCGGCCCGGACACGCTGAGCACAAATTCCGACCGCGCGCGGCTGGCGGCCGCGTGCGCTTCCGGCGCGTCGTCTCGATTGATCACAATCTGCGTGATGCCGTAGCGGTCGCGCAGGTCGATGAAGATCAGCCCGCCCTGGTCGCGTCGACGGTGCAGCCAGCCGTTGAGCGTGACAGCGTGGCCGGCGTGCTCAAGTCGCAATTCGCCACAAGTGTGCGTGCGCTGAGGCCATGTGGCGCGCAGCGGTGCGGGTCGTTCAGCGGAAGTCACGGCGCGGCTGTGTCTGGTGGTTGCGGAGCGCTGCCTAGGCTCGCCCGCTCGGCGCCATGATCACGCTGAGCACCCGGCCGTCCTGCTCGGGCATGATGTCCCGCTCGACCACCCCGCTATCGGCCAGCGTCTGCTTGACGCGCTCGAGAATGCGAACCCCGAACTCGGGATGGATGCGTTCGCGAGCGCGAAACCGAACCGTGGCCTTCACTTTATTCCCATCCTTGAGGAAACGCTCCAGCCGGCGGATGAGGAACTCAAGATCGTGCTCACGAGTGGCTGGGCGAAATCGAACTTCCTTGACCGTGCCGGCCTTCTGGCGCTTCTTGCCTTCCCCTTGCTTGCGTGTTTGGTGGTATTTGAACTTGCCGTAGTCGAGGATCTTGGTGACCGGCGGATGAGCGTCCGGCGAAACTTCCACCAGGTCAAGCCCGCGCCCGCGCGCCACCGCCAGGGCTTGCTCAGTCGGAACTATTCCGATCTGCTGACCGTCTTCGTCAATCAGGCGAACTTCGCGGATCCGGATCTCATCGTTGACCCGGGGGCCTTTGGGTCGCGTTCGCGGTTCCGCAAATCGATGGTGGGGGGCTCGCAGAGACGACTCCTTGCGCCAAGGCGCATCACATCAACCAATACGTCGATTAACGCTAGCATATGAGGACCGGGGCACTCTGCAACCGCTGGACGGGCCGCATTGCGCGTCCAGTGCCATGGCTCGAAGGATATAGCTGCGCTTGGTTGACACTGGCCAGGCAAGCCTGAGAGGCGGCACACCCCGCCACGACAGCCCCCGAATCCAGGTTGCCCGCGCGCCGACGGCTCAAGCCGCACTCGGGGATCTCTATGTCGTGGTGCAAGGCGGCACGGACCGCCAGGGACGCTCTTTTGTCAGCGCTGCCACCACGACCTACTACGGCGCTGAGTCCGATGACATCGCCGCGGCGCTGGTCAGCGGCCTGCGGCAAGCGTCATACAGCGTCGCCGTGGCGGCCGATCCGGGCGAGCCGTCGGCCATCATTGGCGCCACGGGAGCCGTCATCATCGACGGCATCGTCTACATCGCCCAAGTCATGCCCACGCAAGTCTTTTTCTTGCGCAACGGCACGATCAATGCCCTCCCCAACGAACCCGATTTCGACTCCGAATACCAATCCAGCCTTGACGTCGAGCAGGAGATTGACCTCTTTCGCGCGCAGTTGCAGGACGGTGACTGCCTGGTCTTGGCGTCCACGGACCTTCGGCATGAACTCACGGAGCGTGAGATTCGCGGCATGCTGCGCCGGCGCTCGGCGCAGGAAGCGGCGTATGACATGTGTGCCCTCATCGCCCAGCGCGGCGGTCAACAGTGCGAGGTCCTGGTAGTGCAGTTTGCGGACGTTTCGGCTCGCGGCGTCTCGCCGGGTGACAGGCCTCCCCCCGCAGCCACGGACGTGACGCCAATCGACTCCTCGGAGGACGTGGACCCAGAGCTCGCCTACCAGGGCGAGCCGGTGAGCCAATCGCATCCAGCCGGCCTCCAGACGCCGCATCAAGCGGACCCGAGTCTCGGGAGGCGCGTCCAGTCAGCCGGGGCCTACGCCGCCGAGGACCGGCCCGACGTTTCTCGACGTCAGGCGTCGGCGCCGAGGAAAACGCTGGCACAGCGGATCATCTCGCTGCCGGTTACGCTCATCACGCTCATTGTTGTGCTGCCGATGGTGGTGGTGCGTGCGCTCGTGGACCTCGTTACCGGCAGGGGCCGCAGCCGCCGCGTTCGGCCGCAAGCGGCCGCGCCGGAGCCGCCGGCAGACCGACTCGAGGACAACTGGGAGAGTCTGCGTGACCTTCGGGCCGCAGGTCCCGGCGCCCTGGGGCCCCCGGCCGATGCGGGGCCGCCCGCGCGCCCGCTCGAGTACGTAGGCGCCGACTTGCAGGGACACCGCGATCCGCTGCTGGTCCGCCGCCGGCGATCGTTCCCAGGGCCCGGCACCCTCCTCTTCGGCCTATCGCTCGCGTTGCTCGTGGTCATGGCGGTGGTGCTGATCCTGCGAAACTCACCCGCGCCGGCCGAGAGCGACCTCGTTGAAACTGCCGCGCCCGATGGCCCGTCGCCGGCGGCGACAACCACCCCAGGCGGTTTTGAACCCGTTGCGTCGAGCTCCCGGGCCACGGAGCTGCTCACCCAGGCCGAGGATCTCTTCCGCGAGGCGCAAGACCGCGGGCCTCAGGAGGGCCGCGCCGCCACCCTGTTGATGCTGCGCGACGCGGAAGACCTGGCCAATCAGGCACTGTCCGCCGACACCGCCAGGCTGCTCGCGCAGGACATCAACCGCCTGCTCGACGACATCACGCGCGAGGAAGAACGCATCAATCGCGTCTACAAGATCGTTCCAAGCTCAACCATCGATGAGTTCGATAGCGCGGGCATCGGCAGCGCGGTGGAAGCCCTTGATGTTCGCCTGGACTCGAAGTATGTGATCGATGCGATCTCGGATCAGCTGTTGTCCTATGAGACCGCGCGACAGGGCGTGTCACTGCTCCGGAAAGGCGACGTCGTCGGTTCGGTGACCGTTCAGGATTTGATCGCCGTCGTCGATCGATCATTGAGCCCAATCGTCATCGACAATCGCTACAACATATTCAGCATTGATGAGAGCGAAACGGCGCGCCTGCTGCGCATCACCGGCACCGAGGAATGGCGGACCCCCGTTGCCTTCGACAACTTCAACAACAATCTCTATGTGCTTGACCCAGGGGCGAACACGATCTTCAAATACCAATGGACGGCGGGCGGATATGAGCTAGGGCCAACGAGCTATCTGGACGCTCGCGACGAGATTGACCTCTCGACGGCCATTGACTTCGCGATCGACGGCGACATCTTTGTCCTGTTCGCGGACGGATCGATCCTGCGGTTCCGCGGCGGTTCCGAGATCGACTTCACCATCGCTGGACTCGAGGGTGACGCGCTGCGCGCGTCCCGGATTTTCACCGACGCCGAGTCGGAAAGCCTCTTCCTCGCCGACGTTTCCAACAAGCGCATCGTCGAAATCGACAAGCGCGAGGGAACCTCGGGGGCCTTCGTCAGGCAGTTCAAATACGCCGGCTCGGATGACTTTTTCGGCGATATTCGCGGGCTCTGGGTCAGTGAGATCGACGGGCGAATGATCGTGCTTGGCAAGGACAGGCTGCGTCAGTTCGTCCTCCCGCGACTCGCCGATGGCGCGGACGCCTAGGCGCGCCGCGGAACTGACGGTGGAGCGGGGAACGGGAATCGAACCCGCGTTTTGGGCTTGGGAAGCCCACGTTGGGCCACTCAACTATCCCCGCCGGGACCGGGCCCGTCCGGCGCCCCAAGCTTCACGCGCGCCCGAACCGCCGTCAACCGGAGCCGCTTCGGGTATAGTGCGGCTCGCTGGCTTGGCGCGGGCGGGACCAGCCCTTACGTAGGCGAGCACCACATGGATGACATCGGCACAGTTGCGCAGCGCGTTTCCGATAGCGTCAATCGGGTCATCGTCGGCAAACGCGAGGCCGTCGAGCTCACCGTCGTTGCCCTGCTGAGCAACGGCCACATCCTGATCGAGGATGTGCCGGGGGTCGGGAAGACGACGCTTGCCAAGGCCATGGCGCAGTCGCTGGGCCTCACCTTCAGCCGCGTGCAGTTCACGCCGGACATGCTGCCGAGCGACGTGACGGGCGTGACGATCTACAACCAGAAATCGCAGGAGTTCGAGTTCCGCGCCGGCCCGGTGATGTCGCAGATCCTGCTGGCGGACGAGGTGAATCGCGCCACCCCCAAGACGCAATCATCGCTGCTGGAGGCCATGGAGGAACGCCAGATCACCGTCGATGGGGTGACCCACACGCTGCCAAGCCCGTTCCTGGTCTTGGCCACGCAAAACCCAATTGAGTACGAGGGCACCTTTCCGCTGCCGGAAGCGCAACTCGACCGTTTCTTTCTGCGCGTGAACCTGGGGTACCCGGATCGATCCGACGAGGTCGAGGTGCTCGGCGCCCAGCAGCACACGCACCCGCTGACCGAAGTGGGGCAAGTGGCCGACGTGGACACGATCCTGGCCGCGCAAGCGGCAGTGCGGGAAATCTACATCGACCAACTGGTGCACGAGTACATCGTCGATCTCGTGCGGGCCACGCGCGACCATGGTGAGGTCTACCTTGGAGCCAGCCCGCGAGGCAGCCTGTTTCTCTACCGCGGCAGCCAGGCGCTGGCGGCAATGCGCGGCCGGGACTACGTGATTCCCGACGACGTGAAGGACCTGGCCGTGTCGGTGCTGTCCCACCGCGTCATCGTGAGCCCGGCCGCTCGCATTCGCAGCGTCGACACCCGCGACGTCGTGCGGGAAGTCCTGGATACACTGCCAGTCCCGGGAGCAAGCGCCGCCTGACCACATGACCGACGGTTTCCTCGAATTCGCCCTGGCCGTCAGGATCATTGATGGCTGGGGATGGTGCGGCGTCGCGGCCAGCGAGGTTGGGCTGGTGGGCGCGACGCTGGCGCACAATCGCGAGGGCCCGTGCGTCACCGCCCTGCAGCGGATGTCTAGCGCCGCGCACACCCGGTCACGCGGAGCGCAACGCTCACGCCGACGGCGCGCCGAGCACGATCAGTGGCCGGTCGCGGGACGCGCCGCCTATCAGACGGCCGGCCAGGCGCTCGAGGAGTTGTGGGAATACCTCACGTCCGGACGCCAGCGCCTGGACGTCGCCCTGGACCACCGGGCAGGCACCGACTTTCAGCGCCGCGCCTGGGACGCCATCCGCGACGTGCCGTTCGGCGAAACTCGCAGCTATGCCTGGCTGGCCCGAGCGGTCGGCAGTCCCCATGCCACGCGGGCCATCGGCCGAGCCGTCGGATCGAGCCCAAACCTCATCTTCGTACCCTGCCACCGCATCGTCGGCTCACGCGGTCTGGGCGGCTATGTCCGCGGCACCGGCGTGAAGCAGAAGCTCCTCGATCACGAATCAGCCTGGCCGCGCATGCAGCCGATGCTCGGCGCATAGGGACAACCGCCGCGCTCTAGAAGTCCAGCCCGATGTCGATGGCGCGGGCCGAGTGCGTGAGTGCGCCGACCGAGATGTCGTGGACGCCGGTCTCGGCATACGCCCGCACGTTCGCCAGGGTCACCCCGCCCGTGACCTCCAAGCGCACGTCGGCGGTGATGACGCGAACGGCGCGCTCGATCTCCGCCACCGGCATGTTGTCGAACAGCAGGGCATGCGCGCCCGCGGCAACGGCCGCCAATGCCTCGTCGGGCGTTTCGACCTCAACCTGGATCGCCATGCCGGCCGGGGCGTCACGTCGCGCGCGCGCGATGGCCTCGGCCACATCTCCCGCGGCGGCGATGTGGTTGTCCTTGATCAGGATCGCGTCATAGAGCCCGGCGCGATGATTGGCGCCGCCGCCCGTCCGCACGGCGTACTTCTCCAAGGCGCGCAGCGTCGGGGTGGTCTTGCGCGTATCGAGGATGCGCACCCCGGTCCCTTGCACGGCGTCCACGAATGCCCGGGTCAAGGTGGCAATGCCGCTGAGCCGCTGGAGAAAGTTGAGCGCGACACGCTCGCCCGTCAGCATGGCCTGGGTTCGAGCGCGCACCACGGCGGCGGTTTCGCCGGCCCCGACCTGCGCCCCGTCGGCCGCCGCGGCCTCAATCTCGGCCGCGGCGTCGAGCTGGGAAAACACCTCACGCGCCACATCCAATCCCGCCACGATTCCACGTTCGCGGAACACCATCGGCGCCTGCACGCTGCCGTCCCGATCGACCACCGCGTTGGTGGTGACGTCGCCCGTGCCGATGTCCTCGGCCAACGCACGGCGCACGATCGCTCGGACCGTTTCGGCCGACAGGCGAGGAGGCGGCATTAGTCGCTGGGTCATCGAGTGGCAGGCAGACAAGCCATCCTAGCCGGACCTACGGACGGTCCGGCGTGAACGTGAGAAAGCCCGCGATTCATGCCAATCGCCGGTGCTAGCCTCGACTGACGAAGTCTGGAGCGACTGAGGGCAAAATCATCAATCTCCGGCGACTTGTCCTGACACTTTCAATTGCGGTCGGTCTCGCACTGACCATCGCCGCATGCGCCGGCGAAAGCTCACCGGCCGCAGTTTCGGCTGGTGGCGCGTCGGCGAGCCTTGTCGGGCTTACGGCGACCGCCGATCTGCCCACGCCTGCCACGGCGGTGGCGATCCCCAATCCGACGGCAACGGCCCCGGCGCCAACACCCACGGCAGTGACGGTATCGCCAACCACAACGGCGCCCCCCGCGACGACGGAATCCGGCCTCGCCGGCGAGGACCTACGACGTGCGGTGACCATTCCGGACCTGGTCGACCTCGCTCGCCCCTCCGTGGTCCATATCGCGACCGAGGTGGCGGCGAATGACTCGAACAACCAGCCCATGCCCGGCGGTGGCGTCGGCACCGGGTTCATCATCAGCACCGATGGCTACATCGTCACGAACAACCACGTCGTCGAGGGCGCCGATCGTGTCGTGGTGACCTACCCAATCAGCGCGGCCGAAGTCACGGCAACCGCGTCGCCCGGCGGCGCACCGACGCCGAACACGAGTCGACGTCATCCCCACCGAGCGGTGGACGCCGAGATCATCGGGCTCGATCCCCAGACGGACCTGGCCGTGATTCGTATCGACGTGGAAGGGCTCACGCCGTTGTCGCTGGGCTCCTCGGAGGACTTGCGGATTGGTGAAGTCGTGGTTGCCATCGGCCATGCGCTCGACCTTCCCGGCGGGCCCACCGTCACCGCCGGGGTCGTCAGCGCCCTCGGGCGCGTGCTCACCAACATCGGACCGCAGCGCCTCACCTTGAGCGATCTCATCCAGACCGACGCCTCCATCAACCCCGGCAACAGCGGCGGTCCGCTGCTGAATCTCTTCGGCGAGGTCGTCGGCGTGAATTCCGCGGGCGCGGGCGCCGCGGAGGGCATCGGATTCGCCATCGGCATCGACAACGCCATGCTGGTGGTCGACACCCTGATCGAGGACGGCGTCGTCACCCGCGGCTTCATGGGCATCCGCTCGGCCACCATTACGTCGGCCATCGCGCGACAGTTTGGGTTGCCGGTGAACCAAGGCTTGTACATCCAGGCCATCACCGTGGGCACCGGCGCGGACCAATCGGACCTGGAGGCCGGCGACATCATCATCGGCATCAATGACGAAGCTGTCGGCGACATCGGCGAACTGGGCCGCATTCTGGCAAAGTACGGACCAGGAAGCACCGTGACCGTCTGGTTCCTACGGCCGGATGACGGAGACGATCCCCAACGAACCGAAGTCACGCTGGGCGAGCGGCCCGATCGCTAGACGCCGCCCATAGCCGAACACATCGTCCCCGGCAGCCGTCCACGCCAACGCTTCGACCCGCCAGTGGCTGACGACCTGTTCGAGCACGCCTCGCGCGAGGCCATCGAGGCCGAGGCGCCACTCGCGGCGCGCATGCGGCCACGCAGTCTCGAGGAGCTTGTCGGCCAGCGACATCTGCTGGCGCCCGGGTCGCCACTGCGTGCGTCGATCGAACGCGACGCCATCTGGTCGGCGATTCTCTGGGGACCACCGGGATCCGGCAAGACCACCCTGGCACGGCTTGCAGCCTCCACCACCCGCCGGCGCTTCGTCCAGCTCAGCGCCGTCACCTCTGGCGTCCGCGACCTCCGCGAAGCCGTCGTCGAGGCCCGCGAGCAGCGGGCCTTGCACCAGGCACGCACTGTCGTGTTCATCGACGAGATCCACCGCTTCAACAAGGCCCAACAGGACGCCCTGCTGCCCCACGTCGAAGACGGCACGATCGTCCTTTGGGGCGCGACCACGGAGAATCCCTATACCAGCGTCATTGCGCCCCTGCTGTCGCGAGTTCGGGTGCTGCGACTGGAACCGCTCTCACGCGACGACTTGCGCACCATCGTCCAGCGGGCTGTCGAGGACGACCGTCGCGGTCTGGGCGCGTCGGGCCTCACCTTCGATCCCACGGCCGTCAACGCCATCGTCGCGGGCGCCGGCGGCGACGCTCGGACCGCGCTGAATTGGACCGCCGCCGCCG
Source organism: Chloroflexota bacterium (assembly GCA_022821905.1). Lineage (GTDB taxonomy): Bacteria > Chloroflexota > UBA11872 > UBA11872 > UBA11872 > JAJECS01. Next base: position 132,761 of record JAJECS010000024.1, read on the forward strand.
CGCTGCACGCCACCATGCTCGGCGAGGCCGCCGTGGAGGCCAGGACCGTTCGCCAAGCCGTGCTCGAGCGCAGCGTCCGCTACGACCGCGCCGGTGACGACCACTACGACACCATCTCCGCCTTCATCAAGAGCGTCCGCGGATCCGACCCGGACGCCGCGTTGCTCTGGCTCGCCAAGATGCTGCAGGCCGGTGAGGCGCCGGAGTTCATCGCGCGGCGACTGGTGATTCTGGCCTCGGAGGACATCGGCAACGCCGATCCGCAAGGTCTCCCGATGGCAACCGCCGCCGCGGCCGCGGTTGAGCGCGTGGGCCTGCCGGAAGGTCGCTACGCCCTGGCGCAGGCGACGATCTATCTCGCTTGCGCGCCCAAGAGCAACGCCGCCGGCCGCGCGCTCGACGCCGCCGAGGAGGCAATCGCCGCCGGCGCCGACCTCGAAGTCCCGCCGCATTTGCGCAACACGCCGCCGCGGGGCCCGCACGAGGTGGACGCGGACTACCTATTCCCGCACGACTACCCGGACAATTATGTTAAGCAGCACTATGTGCCGCCGTCGCTGCGGGATCACCGCTTCTACGACGGACGTGGGTCGGGTCGAGAATCGGAGCTATGGCGCCGGCTGCAACAGCGCCGCCGGGCCGACGGCCCGGATTCGGCCCGGCAGGATCCGGACCCCTAGCCCCCGCCGCTACGTCGGAGCAGCCGCCGGATCGTCAACCCGCCAGACTGCGCCGTGGATGGTCGCGACCAATAGCACCTGACCACCGGCGGCATTGCGCGCGACGGCCACCGACTCGATCGGGACGCCGTCGAGCTCGGCCACCAGCGGATACCACAGGCGTCCGCGGTCGGAGGACCGGAGCAACCCGGCGCTCGTCGCCACGAACAGCGTGTTGTCGTCCGCAAAGTCAAGCGAGGCGACCACGGAGCGAATCGCCGTCTCCAGGCTGCTGGGATACAGCGCGTTCCAGTGCCCGACCACCGTGCCGCTCGGGCGCAGCACGTGCGGTCCGGTCGCCAGGCAGAAGAACTCTTCACCGTCGGCAGGATCAGCGTCGGGGACCGTGAGCGACGCCCAGTGGTAGGCGCCGTCCTGCTGCACGTAGCGAGACCAGGACGCGCCGCGATCCGTGGAGCGGTAGACGGCGACAACACCTTCTCCGGCCGTTGCGGCGATGATCGTCCCGTTCTCGGCGAATCGCGGCGAAAATGCCACCTCCACCACCGCCGCCCCGCGAAATCGCTCGTCGACGGCGTTCCACGTCTCCCCTGCGTCGCTGCTCATGAGCAGCACGCCCCCGTAGCAGCCGAGCGCGATCAGCCCATCGTCAGCGAACGCCGGCGAGAACGCCGCCGCCATGACCGGATGCTCGGACGGCACGCCGTACGCCAGATTCCATGTTTCGCCGGCATCCGACGTACCGATCAGAAAATCCGCCGACAGCGCAAAGGCAATACCGTCATCGGCAAACGCCGGCGAAAGCGCCAGGCCGAGCACCGTGGGTTCGGGCAGCCCGGCGGTCACCTCGGTCCAATGCCGACCGCCGTCACGAGAAACCAGCACGCCCTCGCTGGCCGTTCCGGCCAGGATCACGCCGTCGCGGGCAAAGTCTGGCGACGGCTGCAGAGCAAGGATGGGCAGGCTCGTCAGGCCGTTGCTGCTCGCCGCCCACTTCTGGCCGCCGTTGACGGACCGAATCACGCCGGCGCCGTTGACGCCGGCGAGCACGACCCCGTCGGCCCCCGTGGCCAGCGCCAGCAGCGACGCGCTGCGAGCTCCCCGCAGGCGCACGCGCTTCCAGGTCGCGCCATCGTCCTCCGACCGCCAAAGCGTATTGCCGGCAACCGCAATCGCCGCGCCGTCCGCGCCACCAACGACGGTGACGGCGTTGATGGGCCAATTCGACGGCACGTCGTCCACGGCGGACCAGGTCGTGCCGTGGTCTTGCGTCCGAAAGAGGCCGTACGCTTCCGTGCCGGCAAGCGCCAGCCCGTCGTCGAGGAAGGTCGGCGACATGGCGATGCCCAAGACCGTCGCGTCGTCGGGCAGGCCGGCGCCGGGCGACCAGGACCGCGCCTGGTCGACGCTGCGCATGATGCCGCCCTCGACCGCGCCCGCGAACAGCACGTCGGCGGAGTGGGGCGCCACGGCCAACGCGGTGATCTGCGCGTCGGCCAATTCGGGACCGTAGCCATTCCACGACCCGCCGCGGTTGTCGGAGATATAGACACCGCGGCCGTCGGTTCCAGCGGCGATGGTCTCGTCGTCGGCGTAGAAGGGCGAAAACGCCAGGGCCGTCACCGTTGGGTGCTCGCCCCAGAACATCCGGCGCTCCCAGCGCTCGCCGCCGTCATACGTCATGTGCAGCCCGGAGTCGGTGGTCCCGGCGACCGCCGTCCGGTCGTTGGCGAAGTCCGGCGACACGGCGACGGCCTCGATAAACGGACTGCGCAACGCGCTCGTCGGGGCCCAGCTCTGACCGGCGTCGTCGGATCGAAAGACGCCGGTCAACGTTCCGGCGAACACCGTGGTCGTGCCGTCCGCGCTGACGACGCTGGACAACGAGGTGACCGTCCCGCCCTCCCGCGCGGACAGGCGCTGGGCGGATGGCATGCGATCGGACTCAGTCATCGGCGACAAACCTTTGGCGCTGACAGGTCACGGGCGTTCTCCTTGGACTAGGTCGCTGTTGGACGTTCTAGCGAAGCGGCAATCCTACTGGCCTACGCAAAGTATGGCGCGGCGTGCTCACGCAGCCAGTTCAAGCTGGCGACGATCCACGCTTCGGCGTCGTGCTCGGGCGGCGCGAGCACCTCCACGCAGTGCTGCAGATTGTCGGGGTCCGGTGCGCCTTGCTGCAACACCTCGAGGATATCGAGCACCGGCACGTCGCCGTCCCCGATGGGCGCATTGAAGAACCTGGGCTCGCCGATCAGCGTGTAGGGCTGCACGCGCATGTCCTTGATGTGGGTCATCACGGTGTAGGGCGCGGCCAGCCGCGCGGCGTCGAGCGGGTCCTCCACGACCGAGATCGAGTTGGCGAAGTCGAAGTTGTGGCGCAGCCAGGGCGAATCGATGGCGTCCATCACCTGTACGAAATCGGCGACGCGATAGTCCATATGCGACTCGGTGGTTAGCACCACGCCCAACTCTTCCGCGATGGGGATGAGCGAAGACAAGTTGCGAATCATCGCGTCGAGCTGCTGCGACAGCGGCGGGTCCTCGATGAAGCGGTGTTTCAGCCCGGCCTCGCGATGGACCACGTTGACGATCGTCGCGCCGGCGGCGACGGCAAGCTCCATGGCCCGCACGCATCGCTGGAAGTCGGATCCGCCCTGCCATCGATGGGCCGTCTCGGTTAGCTGAAAGCACACGTCGTCGCCCGCGCTGTTCCGTGCGGCCGTGTCCGTGGCGCCCCAGGCATCCGCATCGGCCACGAGATCGGGATCGGCAAGTCCGAAATACTCGATTCCCGCCTCGCGCATGACGGCGCCAAGATCGGCGGCGCCTGCCTCATCCCTGAACCATCCCGGGTCCAGGTACAGCGACGTCAGCCCGTGCACGCGCGTTCGGTCGATCATCCATGCGGCCAAGCCATCGGCCGTCTGCGGTGGTTCGACCGACGAGAAATAGGGGAGGCGTCCGGTGGAATACCGGTACGTCGCGCTATCGGTGCGCAGCCAGGGATACGCCACCCAGCGATAGCTTGCCTGCGAGAGTCCGAGCTTCATGCCGACCCGAACAGGTGGCCGCGCTCCGCGCGCAGCCACTCGATGCTCGCCCGCACCCACACGTCGGGATCGTGATCGGGCGGCGGCGCAACCTCGACGCACACCGGCATATTGTCCGGGTCCTTGGCTTCGGCATGCACTAGGTCAAGGATCTCGAGAATCGGCACGCTTCCTCTCCCCAGCGGCGCCCACGACACCTGCGCTTCGCCGGTGCCGGTGGCCGGCTGGATGCGCATGTCTTTCAGGTGCATGTTCACGGCGTACTTGGCCGCCAGCCGCGCGCCGTCCATCGGGTCCTCGATGACCGCGATCGGGTTGGCCGTATCGAGATTGATCCGCAGCCACGGAGAGTCGATAGCCTCGACGACCTGCACCACCTCGGACAGGCGGTAGTCGATGTGGTTCTCCCACGCCAGCACCACGCCGTACTCGGCGCAGACCGGCAGCAGCGACCGGAAATTGGCTTCCGCCCGCTCCAGCTGCACGTCGATCGGCGGGTCCTTGGTGAAGTGGTTGTGCCGCACGGCCTGGTTGTGCACCGCCGCGGCAACCTTCGCCCCGGCCCAGGCGCTGCGCCAGATTTGCTCGATGGTGAAGTGGTACTCCCCGCCCTCCCACTCTTCGGCGCTCGCGGCGATGTTGAAGGCGGCGTTGCCGACGAACATCACCCCGGCGGCCTCGGCCCGTTTGCGGAAGTCCTGGGCCGCCGCGCGCCCGGCAAACGTCCGCGAAGAAATGTAAAGGGACTCCACGCCCAGCGACTCCACGCGCTCGAGTAGCCAGCCTTCGATCGGTTCCGCCGGATCGGGCGGATCGAGCGTCTGGAGGTACGGCAGCCGCCATTCGTCCTGAAGGAATATCGGGCGGTCGCGGCGCATGTCCGGGTAGGCCATCCACCGGTAGCACGCCTGGGAGATGCCGAGCTTCATGCGCGCGCCCTCACGAGGTCTCGCGCAGCGCGCGCCACACGAGCTCCTGGGTGTCGAGAATGTCGTTGCGGCCCATCGCGTCGGCCAGAGCGTCGGCGTCGATCGCGTCGAGCACGCGCAGCAGGTAGTTGGTGTTCGACACGAACTGCTGCGCGCTGCGGATGGGCTCCTCGCGCGTCCAGACGACGTCCATGCCCAGGTAGTACGGGTAGTCGGCCTCGCGCAGCCAGTGGAGCATCTCCAGCGATTCCCACAGGTGGCTGCTGGCGAAGATGGTCGACAGGTCCTGCGGCAGCTGGGTGTCGTTGAGGTGCACGTGATACAGCAAGCCGCGGCGGGCGGCTTCCCAGGCGGCTTGGGCCACGTTCTCGCCGCTCATGAAGGTATGGCTCACTTCCAGCTGCGCGCCGAGGTTCGGCAGGTTCAGCTCGCCGATGATCTCGAGCGTCTTGCTCATCGAGCCAACCGTGGCCCAACCGCGCGGCAGATAGGGCCGGAACTCCAGGGCCACCTTGAGCTCGCCCGCGGCCGCGCAGATCTCGCGCAGGGCGTCCAACGTGCGCTCGCGCGCCGCGCGGAAGTCCTGTTGAAACGGATAGTCGGCGCCGTCCATGGGCGTGAACACGTATACGCCCAGGCCGTCGAGCGCGCGAGCCACCTCGACCGCGTGCAGGCACATGTCGATGGCCTCGCGCCGTTCGGCTGCGTCCGGCGAGGTGTAGGCGGCCCAGGGGAACGAACCGCGAATGTAGGGCTCGCCATGGTGGATCATGGAGCATTGCAGCCCGCGGTCGTCGAGCCGCTGCTTCACCTGGTGCGCGTTGTCCAGCGTCACGCAGGTGCCGCTAAAGAACTCGATGCCCGCCAGGTCGGGAATCTGGTCGACGGCGCGAAACGCCTGGTCAATTTCGTCCATCGAAGGGCCGTCGGCCATCCCCAGGTGGTGATACAGCCCCACGGAGTATTTCGGCGTCCAGTCCATGTCCGCTGCTCCTAGTAGTAGCCGAAGCCGCCGTCGGCCTTGTCCGGCACGGGGCGGCGCCACGCCTGGTAGGGGTGCTGCGCCACGAGCGCCTCGTTGAGCGTCACGCCCCAGCCCGGACCCTGCGGCAGTTTGACATAGCCGTCCTCAATCTCGATGCCGCCGCTGGTGAAGCTCTCGCGCAGCGCCGCTGCTTCCGCCCGCGGACCCACCGTCTGCGGCGATTCCATGATGAGAAAGTTGGGCGTCGCCGCACCGAAGTGCGCCGTGGCCACGCTCGACAGCCCGCCGAACGGATTGTGCGGCGCCAGCGACAGCATGTGCGCCTCGGCCAGCGCCGCGATCTTGCGAATCTCGGTCATGCCGCCGCAGAGCAGGATGTCGGGCTGCAGCAGGTCGGCGCCCTGCGCCTCGATCAGCGCCTGGAACTCGTGCTTGCCGTAGAGGCTCTCGCCGGTGGCCACGGGCAGGTTCATCGCGCGCCGCGCCTCGGCCATCACCGTGTGGCTGCCGGGCCGGATCGGCTCTTCGATGAACATTGGCCGGTAGGGCTCGATCGCCCGGGCCATCTCGGCGGCCTTGACCGGCTCCTCCAGCTTGGCGTGAAAGTCGACCCCGATCTCCGCCGCGTCGCCCACGGCCGCGCGGACGGCCTCCACGCGCTCGGAAACCAGCCGGATGGCCTCTTGCCACGGCAGGCGATCGTCGTCGGGCGAATAGGGAAAGAGCTTGAACGCGGTGAATCCGTGGTCGCCCGCCATGGCCTTGGCTTCCTCGGCCATGTCGGACGGATCGCCGGTGACCACGTCGAAGTACACCCACACGCGGTCGCGATAGGGACCGCCCAGCAACTGATAGACCGGCTGATCGGCCAGCTTGCCCGCCAGGTCCCACAGCGCCAGGTCGATGCCGCTGATAGCCGCCCAGCCAACCGCACCGGCCGGAAACCGCAGCCCGCGGTAGCACAGGTGCCAGAGCCGCTCGCGGCGCGTCGCGTCCTCACCAACGAGCCATTCGCCGAGATAGCGCACCGTCTCGGCCACCGCGAGGTCCGGACCGGCGGCATAGGCCTCGCCCAGGCCCACCAGCCCGGACTCCGTCGTGATCGTGACGTAGGTGGCGTTGTGATGCGAGTCCGAGGCCGTCCGCACCTCGACGGAACGAATTCGCACGCTAGCCTCACCCTTTATCTGCCACGACTCGCGCGAGCCTAGACAGTGCGCTCCCAGACCGTCCAGTCAGAGGGCACGCTATCCAGCAGGGAGTACGTTTGTGCTGCCCGCCTGCCGCGATCAGGTAGCGGGGGGCCGCGGCCCGCCTGCGGGCCGCTCGGCGTCGTCCGCATCATCCCGATCGGCGGCCATGGATCGGCGGCGCTGCTCCGCCCGCGCCCTCGAGGCTTCGAGAGCTCTGTGTTGCTCCTCCTCGCGGGCGCGGAGTCGCTCCTGAAGGCTTGGGCCACTTTCTCTCTTCTTGAAAAGGCCTCCCCGCAGTCCCAGCGGCTCGGGGAGCCAGAGCGCAATCACGGCGCCAATGGCCAGGAGTATGGCGTGAAGCAGGAACACCACACCCAGCGAGTTTTTCTCTACCGTAATGTTGACGGAGTTTTCGGGCATGGTCACCCCGAGCCGATCGAGCGTATGCGCATACGAGACTGACCGAAACCAGAAGTAGATGGGCGTTATCAGGAACACCCCGAGCGCGGACAGAAATACCAGGTCGGCGGTCACTTCGCCGAGACTGCGACGCGGCAGGGCATTTTGGACGGCGGCGAACAGGAGTGCGGACAGACCGCCGAGACTCAGACTGACGACTGCCATTCCAAGCGCGAGTTCCACCAATCCCGTCCGACTGGTCATCCGAGACAACAGCAACGAGCCGACCGTACCGATGAGCAACAGCGCCAGGATTGGCAGCTTGTTGCGGCCGGTGCGCACCGCGACATGTCCGGCCACGATGCCGCCGACCGCGAAGGCCAGCGCGACGGCAACCCGATCCGGAAAGTGCAGCGGATTGGTACTGGACGGATTCTCGCCAATGCCCCAGATGTTGAACAAAAGCGCGAAGTCATGGGCATTGACAAAGGTGAGGCCGACCACGATTCCAAGGATGACGGCGATGAGGTACGTGCGGTTGGTCAGCAAGCGAAGATCGACGAAGGGATCGGACGCTCGACGCACCGCGATCATCAACACGACGAGCATGATGGCGGCTCCCACAAGCAGCGTGAGGATGAACGGCGAGAACCAAGGGAAGACGCTGTCACTCGGGGGTGACGCCAGGTCGAATGCGACGAGGAACAGTCCCGCCGCGGCCACAAAGGCCGCGGCGCCCCAAAGATCGGAAGTTCTTCGGGCGGACTCCCGCACTGCCGGCAAGCCGAACCAGCTGGCCAAGACCACGAGTGCGCCGACCGTGAGATTCACGTACAGAGGCCACATCACGGTGCCAACGCCGCTCAGAGGTGTCAGCGCGGGCACGATCTCCCAAATCAGCTGCCTGATGGTTGGAACGCCGATCAGCGCCAGTCCAAATGCCGCTGCCAGCACGCCGTGCCACTTGGCGCGCTCGGATGGCGGATAGAGGTCGCCGATCAGCGCCGGGCCGAGCACGCAAATTGCCCCCACGCCAAAGGGTTGTACGACAACCGCAAGGAGGAATTCCGTCGGAACGAGCTCCCAGAAGGCCCCGAACCCGGCCGAGCCAGCCATGAAGAGGGCCACTCCAACGAGCCAGAGCCTGCGCCTCCCATAGAGGTCCGACAGCTTTCCCCAGAGAGGCAGGCTGACAAGTACCAAGGCCACGTAGACGGCAGTCCCGACCCACTTGGCGGCTGGCGCGGAAGCGATCAGATGATCCGGCACGCCGATGCTGGGTACGACGTCCCAACCTCGAGTTCGAATGTGCAGGTCGAGGGCGGCAACGAACACACCGCCCACGACGGCTGCGAGGCCCAGGCTCCGCCGGCGGCGGTCCCAGGGGCCTGCGGGCTCGACACTCAGCGAGTCGGTCTTCGCCCGGACCACCTCAATCGGCTCTCAGGCGAACCTGCCAGCAACTATAGCCGCCCGTGTTCAGCAAGCTCGGGGCGGCCACACCGCGCCGAGCTCCCGACATGTCGCTCAGCCTGTTACGGAGGTTCCGAATACGGCCCTGGGTCACGCCCAACTCCGCTCGCCCCCGTATTAAGTCCGGGGTAAGCTCTGGGCTTTTCGACGGTGCCATCGAACCGGTCGGCGCGCACGAAGGCTCATGCCTTCGCCTCAATCGGACGATTTGTGTCGAGCGCAAAGGAGCAGGCGGGCCTCACGCCCAAATCGTCTCCGCTCCGTCCCGAAGAGTCAGTACGGGCCTACGCCCCGTTCGCGGCCATGGGCAGCGCGCCGCCGGCGGACTCGATGTCGTTCCAGAAGTGGCAGGAGACGTAGTGCCCGTCGCCCACGTCGGTCAGCTCCGGCTCTTCCGTCGCGCAGCGGTCCTGCGCCCACGGGCAACGGGGGTGGAAGCGGCAGCCGGACGGCGGGTTCACCGGGCTCGGCACGTCGCCGGTGAGGATGATGCGCTCGCGCTTGGCTTCCAGATCGGGGTCGGGCACCGGCACGGCGGACAGCAGACATCGGGTATACGGGTGCAGCGGGCGCAGGTAGAACTGCTCGCTCGGGGCCATCTCGACGATCTGGCCGAGGTACATCACCGCGATCCGGTGACTGATCTGCCGCACCACCTTGAAGTCGTGCGAGATGAATAGATAGGCCACTCCCAGCTGCTGCTGCAAATCCAGCAGCAGGTTCATGATCTGCGCCTGGATCGACACGTCGAGCGCCGACACCGGCTCGTCGCAGACGATGAACGAGGGTTGCACGGCCAGCGCGCGGGCGAAGGCGATGCGCTGCCGCTGTCCGCCGGAGAACTCGTGCGGATAGCGGCTGGCGAAGCGCGGGTCGAGCCCCACCAATTCCAGCAGCTCGCGCACGCGCTGGCGACGCTCGTCGCGGCTGTCGTAGAGATCGTGCACCTGCAGCGGCTCTTCGATGATCCGTCCGACCGACATCCGCGGATTCAGGGAGCCGTAGGGGTCTTGGAAGATCATCTGCATCTTCCGCCTCGCGCGCCGTTGGTCGTCGCGTGAGAGCTGGACGAGATCGTTGCCCTCGAAAACCACCTCACCTGCGGTCGGCGGCTCGAGCTGCATGATCGTGTTTCCGGTGGTGGTCTTGCCGCAGCCGGACTCGCCAACCAGGCCCAGGGTCTCGCCCGCCTTCAAATCGAAGCTGATGCCGTCAACCGCCCGCACCAGCCCGGACTGGCGGCGAATGATGAAGCCGCGCATCACGGGGAAGTACTTCGTGAGGCCCTTGACCGTCAGCAGCGTTTCGCCGTTCGCCGAACCATTCCCGCCATAAGCGGTGGTCCTCGTTCCGCCTGCCGTGGTTTCACTCATCGCAACTCACCCGTATCCACGTCCACCCAGCAGCGGAGCGACCGACCCTCGTCGATCGTCTCCACAGGTGGCATTTCCTCGATGCACTTGTCCTTGACATACCGGCAGCGCGCCGCAAACGGGCATCCGACCGGAAGGTTCGTCATGTCCGGCGGGGCGCCGGGAATGGCGCTCAGCCGATCCCCGCGCGCGGCGGAGATGCTGGGCATGGATTCCAGCAGGCCAATGGTATAGGGGTGTTTCGGCGTATAGAAGATGTCACGGCCCGATGCCCGTTCGACGATGTAGCCGCCGTACATCACCACGATCTCCTCGCAGAACCCGGCCACCAGCGCCAGGTCGTGGGTAATCAGGATGGCGGCCATGCCAAGTTCTTTGCGCAGGTCGGAAATCAGCTCGATGACCTGCGCTTGAATCGTCACGTCCAGCGCGGTGGTCGGCTCGTCAGCGATCAGCAGCTGCGGCTGGCACGAGATCGCCATCGCGATCATGGCCCGCTGCTGCATGCCGCCAGATAGCTGGTGCGGATAGTCGTTGGCGCGCTCGGCGGGCGAAGGGATTCCCACCCGGTCGAGGAGCTCCACCGTGTGCGCGCGGGCCTCGTCCTTGCTCACGCCCAGGTGCAGCCGCTGCGCCTCGTCGATCTGGCGGCCGACCGTGAGCACCGGATTGAGGGAGCTCATCGGGTCTTGAAAGATCATGGAGATCTTGCCGCCGCGGATGCCCCGCATCTCGTTGGGCGGAATCTGCAGCAGGGACACTCGGCCGGCGCGCGTCTCGATAATCTCTTCCGGATCGACATCCATGATGTCGGTGTCGCCGAACATCACTTCGCCGCCGGTGATTCGACCGGCCGGTTGAGGGATCAGCCGCAGCAGGGCCAGCGAGCTCACGCTCTTGCCGCTGCCCGACTCTCCCACGATTCCAAGCGAACCGCCGCCCGAGAGCTCGTATTCGATTCCATTGACCGCCCGAACAATCCCCTCGTCCGTCTTGAATTCGACGGCAAGGCCTCGAACCTCGAGCAAGTGGCCGTTCTCGCTCATGTCGCCTGCCCAATCACTTCGTCCGCGTGCCTCGGCAGCCAGTAGTCGTGATACCGATCATCGCACTCTACGGAGCAGAAGCGCATCCCGCCGGCGCTCACCCACACGTCGCGCGGGATCACCTGGCCGCAAAGCCGGCAGTTTGTCACGTCAGTTTCCCACCAATCGCCCTTGTGCTGCTCCCAGTGCCCGCCAGTTTCGGAGCGTGCCACGGCGGCGACGGGCTCGCGCGTCTCGTCGGTGACGGTCGGCGCTGCGAGAGACGGCGCATCGGCGCGGAGCCTCGCCGTCTCGTCGGCGTCGATGGCCAGCGTGCCGTTGAGACGCTGCAGCGCCACGCCGTAAACGTCGCGCGCAGCCGTCTCCGACACGAATCCCTCCAAGACATCCCGACGCACGGCTTCCGGAGCGCGTGCCCGCGGATCGCCGTAGCCTCCCCCGCCGGGACTCGCGAGCATAACCTGATCGCCCTGTTTCAGCACAATGTTGGCCACGCGCGAGTTGCTGGGCGTGCCGTATTCCTCGCGGAACGTCACGAACGTGTCGTGGCCGGCGCGCTTGACGAGCAGCGCCGAACGCTGCCCGTCCTCGCCGCCAAACAGGCCCCAGGCGCCCGACACCATGCGGTCGAATAGCGCCGACACGGTGATCTCGGGCGCCCGCACCTCGAGTATCCGCTCCGAACCAAGCCCTCCCCGCTGCGCGCCGGCGCCGCCCGAGTCCTGCCGCAGGCGATAGGACCGCTCGAGGAACGGGTATCGAGTCTCGAAAATCTCCACCGGCGTCGACGGGCAGTTGCCGTTGGGGATCACCTGGTTGCTGTTGCCGTCCGCGTTGGCCCGGCCGCCCCAGCCGACCCCGTCGAAGTGGTAGTGCACGTAGTACCGATCGGTGTCCGGATGCGTGCCGCCGAAGAGGAAGTTGCAGGAGGTGCCGCCGGTGTCCGCCGAGACCCGGTCCGGCACGGCCTTGGAGAGGGCGCCGATGACGATGCCCCACACCCGCGGATGCGTCTCCGTGTTGCCGCCCACGCACGGCCCGGGATGAACGACGTTGGTGATCGTGCCCGGCGGGGCGATCACCGTGATGGGCCGGTAGGCGCCGTCGTTGTGGGGCACGTTGTTGTCGGCAAAGTGGAACACGGCGTTGTAGGTGCCGGAGGCCGTCACGCCGTAGGTGCAGTTCAGCACGTGCTCCGCCTGCGGATCGCTCTCGCTGAAATCGGCCACGAGGCTCCCGTCGGAAACGACCAGCCGCAGCCGAATCCAGTCATGCAACGGCACGTCGCGGGCGTCTTCCATGTGGCCCTCGAAGGTGTATTCGCCGTCCGGGATGGCGCGAATCTCGTCCCGCATCCAACGCTCGGCGTAGTCGAGCAACTCGTCGCTCACCTGGGTGATGCGCTCGACGCCATAGACGTCCAGCAGCTCGTGCGTGCGCTGTTCAGCCACGTTCAGCGACGCCATCATGGCGTGCAGGTCGCCCCACGTATATCGCGGCGCGCGGTGGTTGGACATCATGATGCGCCACACGTCTTCGTTGTATTCGCCGCCGCGCATCAGCCACACCGGCGGCAGGCGCAGACCCTCCTGGTAGATCTCGGTGGCGGTGGCCGCGAACCCGCCGACGGCCAGGCCGCCAATCTCCACCAGGTGCGCGATGTTCGACACGTAGCCAAAGATCTCGCCGTCGTAGAAGACGGGCTTGATCACCACGTGCTCCGGCATGTGGACGCCGCCCCGGTAGGGGTCGTTGTGCACGATGATGTCGCCCTCGCGCACGTTCTCCTCGCCGATCTCGGCGATGAGCCACTTGACCACAAAGCGGATCGCGCCCACCTGCGCGGGGCAGAACTCGGTTTGCGCGAGCATGCGCCCGTGGCGGTCGAATAGGACGCAGGAGAAGTCACGGCTCTCGCTGAAGATTGGCGAGTAGGCCGTGCGCATCATCGTGGTGCCCATCTCGCGGCAGATGCCGACCAGGCGGTTGTAGACAACGTTGAGCGTGACCAGGTCGACGCTGGATGGGGCGCTGGACGTTGTCATCGGTGGCGACTCCGGGCACCTGGCGCGCTCATGCGGACGCCTCGGTCCATTCGAGCACGGCCGTGCCGTGCGGGCTGACGGTCAAAAGCTGACCGGGGTGGACGACGGTCGTTGAGTCGAGTTCTTCGATGATGGCCGGCCCCGCGATGCGATCGGCGGGCGAAAGGTCCTCGCGGGCATAGACGGGGCAGTCAACCGAGCCCTCGGACGAGAACCACACCTGGCGCGTTCCCGCAGGTTCCGCGGGCGGGCCCTCCGGCAACTCCGGCAACGCCGGCTTGGCGGTGTCCCCAAACACGGTGACGTTGAACTGCACCAACTCGATGATCTCGTCGGGGATGCGGTAGCCGTAGGTCGCCTCGTAGTGCGTCTCGAATGCCGCGAGAAGCTGGGCCAGCGATTCAGCGGAAACTTTGCCGCCCGGGATCGGGATCTCTTCCTCGTAGTTCTGACCGAGGTAGCGCATGTTCACCGACCGCTGGATCTGCGGCGTGCCCGCGAAGCCCTCGTGCTCGAGGTCGGACGCCGCCTCCGCCACCAGCTCGTTGAGGCGCGCGTCGATGGACGGGGCGTCCAATCGATCCGACCGCAGGATGTGCGTCCACGTCTTGTCCACGCGCATGTCGGCTAGCAATGTGCCGAAGGCGGAGCAGAGCCCTGGATGCGGCGGAATCAGCACCCGCCGCGCGCCGATCACCTTGGCGATGGCCGCCGCATGCAGCGGGCCCGCGCCGCCAAAGGCCACCAGGCTGAACTGCCGCGGGTCCAGACCGCGCCGCACGGTGAGCAGGCGCATGGCCTCCGCGATGTTTTCAACGGCAATATCCAGCACGGCCTGAGCCGTGGCCTCGGGCCCGAGGCCGAGCGTGCCGCCAAGGTCGGATAGGGCGCGCTGTGCGAGATCGGCATCGAGCCGCACCTCGCCGCCCAGGAAGTTCTCGGGATTGAGCCGACCCAGCACCACGTTGGCGTCCGTGACCGTCGGCTCGACGCCGCCCTGCGCGTAGCACACCGGCCCCGGCACGGCGCCGGCGCTCTGCGGCCCGGCCTGCAGCAATCCGCCGCGGTTGACCCAGGCGATGGATCCGCCGCCGGCGCCCATGGTCGTCATCTCGATGAACGGCGCCGCGACCGGCAGGCCGAACTCGATCTCCCAGGCCGTGGTGTAGCCGATGGCGCCATCGTCCACCACGCCGACGTCGGTGCTGGTGCCGCCCATGTCGAAGCTGATGATGTTGTCGTCGTTGAGGGACTCGGCGTAATACTTCGCGGCGATGATCCCGCCCGGCAGGCCGGACAGCACCGTTTGCGCCGGGCGGTCCGCCGCCGACTCCGCCAACATCTGGCCGCCGTTGGACTTCATCACCGCCCAGGAGCGGGTATTCCCCCACGCCGCCAGCCCCTCGTCCAACGCGTGGATGAATCCCTGCAACAGCGGCCGGATATAGGCGTCGGCGATGGTCGTGCTGGCCCGGTCGTATTCGCGCCAGATCGGCGCGACCTCGTGCGACAGCGAAATCGACAGCTCGGGGAATTCTCCGGCCAGGTACTCGCGGATCATGCGCTCGTGGTCGGGCTTGACGTACGAGAACAAGCAGTTGACCGCCACCGCCACGGCGCCGTTCGTGCGTTCGTTCAGCCGCTCGCGCAGCATGTCGCCGAGACTGCCGAGGGCTTCCGGCGTCAGCGGGTCCACGACGACGCCCATGTAGTCGAGCCGCTCTGCCACGCCCAGGCAGTCGCGGCGCGCCACCAGGGGCTCCGGGCGCTCCCAGTCCAGGTCGTAGTGGAACTTGCGATCCACCCGCTGCAGGAACGGCACATCCTCGAATCCCGAGGTGGTCACGTACAGCACCCGGGCGCCCTTGCGTTGGAGCAACGCATTGACGCCAACCGTGGTGCCGAGCACGAAGTAGCCCACCTCGTCGGAGGGAATGCCGCTGTGCTCGAGCGCGTCGAAGATCGCGTCGCTCGGGGAATCCGGCGTTGACGGCCGCTTGACGACCTGGGCTTCGCCCGATTCCTCATCGAGGGCGACGAAGTCGGTGAAGGTTCCGCCCGTGTCGATACCGATGCGAATCGCCAATGCGCGCCTGCCTCAGATCACCCGATGTAGGGGCTCGTCGCCGAGCAGGATACGACGCACCTCGGCCACGGCCGCAAGTTCGCAGTCCAACGCCGCGGTTTCCGACTTCCAGGCGATGTGGGGCGTGACGATGAGGTTGGCCTCGCGGAGCAAGGGATGGTCGAAGTCCGGCGGCTCGGTCTCGAACACGTCCAGACCAGCCCCGCCCAAGGCGCCAGAGGCTAGCGCACGTTGCAAAGCATGGTGATCGACGATGCCGCCGCGCGAAACATTGATCAGCAGCGCCCCGCGGCGCATGCGAGCAAATTGCGGCGCGCCGAGCATTCCCCGGGTGTCGTCGGTGAGCGGTACGTGAACCGTCAGTGCATCCAACGATGCCAACAGATCATCGAGGTCGCTCGCCACGCGCATCTCGGCTCCGGCCGGCGGCGTGAGCCGGTCCGCCGGAAGAAAGGGATCGAAGACCACCAGCCGCATGCCGAATCCGGCGGCCAGCGCCGCCGTGGCGCGGCCGATGCGCCCGTAGCCCAGCACGCCGAGCGTGGAGCCGCGCAGGCGCCTTGGCTGGAACGTGTCGTCGTAGGTCCGCCACTTGTGCCGCTCGCGCACGTCGACATCCGATGCGGTCACGCAGCGCGCCAGCGCCAGCAGCAGGGCGATGGCGTGCTCGGCGACTTCCGACGTGAAGGCGTCGGGCGTATGCGCCACCACCACGCCGCGCTCCCGCGCCGCGTTCAGGTCGACTTTCTCCGTGCCCACGCCGTACACGACGACGCCGCGCAGCTTGGGCGCGTGATCGAGCACTTCCCCATCGACCGGAGTCAACTCCGTGAGGAAGACATCCGCGTCGGCCACCGCCGACTTCAACTCGTCGCGGGACGGATAGCCCAGGAACTCCAGGTCGGCGATGTCGTGCAGCGCCTCGATCTCGCGATCGCGGTGGGGCAGCCCGGCGCCGGCGGATACCACGCGAAACCGACGGCTCATTCCAGAGCGCCCACCAGCCTGCGAGGAATTGCCGCCGTCACGCGCCGGCGCCGGCAAACCGCTTGGGGAAGTACTGCGCGCAGTTCTCCTCCAGCCAATCGACGCTCAGTTTCATCCACAGCTGCGGGTCGTACTGCGGCAGGCAGCACGTCTCGATGCAATGGGGCAGGTAGTCGGGATCCGGCACGTTCTGCTGAAGGATTTCCATGATCTCGGATATCTCCACGCTGCCGTAGCCCAAGGGGGCATGGAAAAATCGGGGCTCGCCGGTCGTGGTGATGGACTGCACGCGCATGTCCTTGAGGTGCGTCATCACGGTGTACGGCGCGGCCATGTGGGCGGCGTCTACCTGGTCCTCAACGACGGAGTAGCTGTTGGCGAAGTCGTAGTTGATCCGCAGCCACGGCGACGCCACGCCCTCCACCACCTGCACGATCTCGCTGATGCGGTAGTCCATGTGGTTTTCGAAGGCAAGGACAATGCCGCATTTCTCCGCGTCAACCACCAGTTTCGACAGGTTGTCGATCATGCGGTCGATCTGCTCGCCGATCGGCGTCTCGGTGCTGAAGTGCCCGAACCGCAGACCGCCGTTGGGCATCGGCTGACCGGGAGGCCCCGGCGGGTCGGCGTTGACCATGGCGCTGGTTCGCACGCCGCCGGCCTGCATCCACTCCAGGTGCATGGCGGCGCGCTCGTGCACCGGCGACCACTCGTCGCGGTCGACGGCCCAGGCGCCGTTGACCGAGCCGACCCACTCGATGCCGTTCTCGGCCAGCAGGTGACCATTAGCGGCGGCCGCCTCCTTGCCATCCAAGAGCGACGCGGCCGTATAGAGGTTGTCGAAGCCCCATTCATTGCAGCGCTCGATCCACCACTCCAGCGCCCCGTCCAACTCCTCGGGCGGCTCGGTGGTGGTGCCGTAGGGATACTCCAAGCCACGAAAGCCGTACTCCGGCTGGTCGATGCGCAGCCCCGGGTATGACACCCAGCGGTAGGCCGCCTGCGAAAGGCCGAGTCTCATTGCATCGCCCCCTGGTCCCTAGTCAATTCCGCGTCCACGACGCGTGTGGGTACAAGTATGACCGAAATCCGTCCAACGCACGCGCCCATTGCCTACCATTGCGGGCAGTCCGCCTGGATCGGCGCCGCCGCAACGGAATAGAGGTCAGACCGTGGATAGACCGCGAGCCATCGTGCTGGGCACGGGCGTGATCGGGCGCGTGCACATCGACGCCCTGCGCCGCAATAACGTCGATATCGTGAGCCTGGTGGCGAGCAGCGAGGCGCGCAGCATCGCCGCCGCGGCGGACTTTGGCGTCCCCCGCGGAGACCCGGACCTGACCACCGCCCTGCGCGAAACCAAGCCAGACGTGGTGCACGTCTGCACGCCGGACACCCTGCACCTCGAGCAGGCCAGCGAAGCGCTCGATGCGGGCGCGCACGTCGTGTGTGAGAAACCCCTCACCACCGACGCCGGGTCGGCCGGCGAGCTCTACCGGCGCGCAGCCGATTCGGGCCGCGTAAACGCCATCTGCTTCAACAATCGCTTCTACACGCTGGTGCAGGAGTTGGCCGCCCGCCGGCGGCTGGGCGCGCTCGACCGCGTCATGCTGGTGCGGGCCTCCGTCTCCGACGATACCTTCTGGCTCGAAACCGATTGGGACTGGCGGTTGGTGCCGGAGATGGGCGGGCCGACTATCGTCACCTCCACCACCGGCAGCCACCTGCTCGACCTCACCAGCTTCCTCATCGGCAGCCGCGTGGTCGCCGTGTGCGCGGACTTCCTGACCGCGCATGACACGCGCAAACGCCCCCGGCCCGACGGCGGCACCGACGACTTTCACGCTCCGGGCGAGGATGTCTCGAACCTGCTGGTCCACTGGGAAAACGGCGCCCGCGGCGTGCTCTCGCTTTCGCACGTGGCCGTGGGGCACCCCTACCGCGTCCGCGTCGAGATCGACGCCTCGGCTATGGGCGCGAGCTGGGACTCGGAGCGACCGAACGAGCTGTGGCTCGGGCACCGCACCGAGCCCAATGAGATCGTGCTGCCAGATCCGCGCCACGCGACGGAGGAAGGCGCCTATTTCATGGACAACCCCGGCGCCTATCGCGAGGGCTTCGGCGACACGTTCCGGCTGCTCTTCCGCGAGGTCTACCGCGCCGTCGCCCAGGGCGGCCAGCCCGACGCGCCGACCTTCCCGACGTTCCAGGACGGCTACGGCATCCAGATCGTGCACGACGCCGCCCTGCAGAGCTTCCAGGAGCGCCGCTGGGTCGACGTGGACTGGACGGCGTTCGACGGCCGGTCGACCTAGGCAGTCCGACTTCAAGGCAGGGCGGCCCGGGAACGGAAACTCGTCCGTCGCAATTGTCCTTGGGCTGTCTTCGCAGAAGTAGTTGAACGCTGCGAAGTTGTCGACGGGCGCATGAGCAACTCCCCGCTTTGCCACTCTCCCGACTCCCAACATCGCTGCACTGCGGGGGCGAGGCCAAGCCGACGCCGGTGATCACATCGAAACTGCGCGAGGGCGGAGCAAATGCCAAATTGCCAGCATGCCCAGCGAACCACCCAATCCGGCGATGGCGAAGCGTGCGTGAGCATAAGGATCACGAGTACCCGATCTCGATTTGCCGATCCTTCGTAAGTGTGTATACTTTAGGCACCGGACAGGGTTCCGGTGCCGGTCACGAGGAAGGCAGCCCTCCGGCCTAGCCGTGACGGTTCTTCGAAAAACCCGGAGGAGGTTGGAGGTCTGCATCATGTCCGAGGAACGTATCCAGATCCCTGTGATCGAAGGGCAACAGCTACAGGGTGGTGCCCGCCTCGTAGTCGGGACGATCAAAGCCGTCTACCTCAGCGCCATTAGCGAGGTACCAGGTCGCGACTTCTACAGTCAGAGGGGATATCAGCGCCCGTTGACTAAGCCGCGCGTAACCCGGCTGGCCAGCGACCTCCAGCGTGGAACCGTCGATCTGCCGACGGCTGTCCTTCTCAACATCAGACAGTTTGAGGAAGACTGGCTGGAGATGAATGGGACGTGTGGAGTCCTCACGATTCCAGCCGGAACCAGAGCGCACATCGTCGACGGGCAGCACCGGATCGCTGCGCTTGCTCGACTAATCGAGGAGGATCACGACCGCTGGTCAGACCACTCGCTCCACTTTGTGCTGATGCTTGGAGCAGACGAGCTGCAAGAGATGCGCCAGTTCTTCGTGGTCAACTCCACCGCCAAGAGCGTGAGAACGGATCTTGCATACGACTTGCTGCGCCAGCAGGCGGAGTCGGATCCAGATCTGATGGACCAACTGATCGCGAGGGCCGAGGACTGGAAAGTGAAAGCACAAGCGCTGACCGATCGCCTCGGCCGTGAGTCCGCGATCTGGCGAGATCGAATCCGGTTTCCGGGCGAGCCAAAGGGGCGAACAACCATTACAAGCGCCTCAATGGTCACTTCGTTGCAACCGGTGGTTCGAATCTCCTTCTTTGGCTTGATCAACACTCAGACCCAAGCCAAGATCCTCGATGCCTATTGGTCAGCGATAAGCCAAACGCTTCCAAGCGTGTTCGACGAGCCAGCGCAATTCGCAATGCAGAAGGGCGTCGGGGCGTACGTCATGCACGGCGTTTTCGAGCAAGTGTTTGACGTAGTGAGATCCCGCCCACAGCCGGCACTCGTCGACCCAAATTCCTACAAGGAGATCATCGGCCCTGCCCTGTGTGGATTGGCAGACCTTACGGACGATGGTGAGCATGTGCAGGGAGCGGAGTTCTGGAGGCAGGGACCCGCGGGAGCTGCAGGCAAATTCACCTCGCGTGCGGGACACCGCGTGTTGCAGGCAAGGATCACGCGCCAACTTCCGTCCCCTGAAATCCTGTAGCGAGTCCTCAGCAAACCGAAGCGGCCTGTCGCGATCTGCCGTGGCGGGCCGCTTCGTGCCACTTGGCAACAATTGCCATCCACAGGAACTTGTATGGGTCTGTAGCGACGTGAGGCGTTCGACTGATTGGCCTTCGACGGCAACTAGCGCCGGAGGCTTGGCGTCGGGCGGGTCTGAGACCCGCCCCTACCAGATTCTGCGAGGGTCTCCGGAGACGTGAGCCTAGCCGCCCGCGCCTACTCCGGCTCGAAGAGCGACTTGGGCGGATCGCCGCGCAGCACCCGCGCAACCTCCGCCGCAGCCTCGCGGCGCAGGATGTTGATGGACGTCTTGGAGTAGAACCCGCCGTGGGGCGTGACAATCAGATTGGGCGCCTCTCGTAGCGGCGAGTCCATCGGCAGCGGCTCTTCCTCGGTCACGTCGAGCCCCGCGCCCGCAAGCCGCCCATCCTTGAGCGCCTGGGCCAGCGCCGCGTTGTCCACCACGGCGCCGCGAGCGGTGTTGACGAGGAATGCCGTGGATTTCATGGCGTCGATCTCGGCCTCGCCGATCAGATGAAACGTCTGCGCCCGCAACGGCGTGTGCACCGACACGAAGTCCGATTGCTTTAGGAGATCGTCCAACGGCACGCGCTCGACCTGTGCCGCCTCGAACGCCGAATCCGGCGCCCGCGGTGAGTGCCCGACGAGCCGCAAGCCAAAGGCCCGCGCCCGCGCCGCCACCGCCTGCGCCGTCTGCCCCAAACCAATCAACCCGAGAGTCTGACCCTCAATGCGCTCCATGGGCTCCGCCACCCGCGTCGCGTCCCACACGCCGGCGCGTACGGAGTCGTTGTAGACCACGATGAAGCGCGCGAGGGACAGCAACAGCCCCATGGTGTGGTCCGCGACCTCGCCGATCTGGTAGTCGCGCACATTGCACACGACGATGCCCTTCGCCGACGCCGCGGCCACGTCGATCGGGTCCATGCCCGTGCCGTAGCGCACGATCACCTTGCACCGCTCCAGGGCGTCGACGACCCGAGCGGTGATGGGCGCGTATTGCTCCAGCAAGCCGTCGGCGTCGGCCACCTTCTCGATCAACGCGTCTTCCGTGAAGCACTGCTCGACGACAAGCTCGGCGCCGATGGGATCGAGCTCGGCCTGCTCGATCACCGGCGGCATATCGAAATCGCAGTCGGTGATCACGACCCGGAATCGAGGCTCGGTCATTGGCGCCATCCAATCGCAGGGCGGTCGCTAGGCCGACCGCTATTGTGAACCACCGCCAGCATCATGGCTCACCGGTTGCGTGCCCGTTCCTATCATTCCGAGCGTAGCGAGGAATCCAAGGGGCGGGGAGAATCCACAACGTCCTTAGATCCCTCACTACGTTCGGGATGACATGTCCGTTCGGGATGACATGTCCAGTGCGTCGCGGCAGTCATTGCGAGGGCAGCGAGAAATCTAAGGGGCGAACCTGGCCACGGAATCCAAGACTGTTTCGTAGCCGCACCGTCCCATAGCTTCCGCTTAAAGAATGCCGTACTTCTTGAAGACCTCGCCCACGTCGGCGCCCGTGGCCAGGATCTCGCGCACGTTGGACTCACCGCGTCCCTTGGCCTCGGCACGGTCCAGCACTTCCGCCGCCGCCTCGCCAGGAACCACCACCACGCCCATGTCGTCCCCGACGATCACGTCGCCGTACTCCACTCGCGCGCCGGCGCAGTCGATGGGCTTGCCCCACTCGACGCCCTCACAGCGGCCCTCCGAGTCGACGGGGCTCTGGCCAACCGCGAACACCGGAAAGTCGATCTCTTCGATCTCGTGCACGTCCCGTGTCAGGCCGTCGATCACGCAGCCCACGGCGCCCTGCGCCCGAGCCGAGGTGCTCAGGAGGCCGCCCCAGACGCCAGACTCATAGTGGCCCGTCGTGGTGATGACGAGCACGTCATTGGGGCGCATGGCGCGATAGGCCTCGAACAACACCTCGTACGGCTCGTCCGGTCGCCGGTAGACGGCGGTCTGCAAGAGCGGCAGCGCCCGTCCCACGATGCGGGCGCCGGGATACATGGGGCGCACGTCGTGCCGCATGGCCTGCACCGGCACGCCCATGCGGTCCAGGCTGTCGGCGATCAGGGCGGAGTGCAGCGCCTGGAATCGCTGTCGCATGGCATCGTCGAACTCAGGCGCCTGGCTCATTCAGCGGCTCCATTGGCAGTGCGGCGCTGGTCCGACTCGACGAGCTCGACGCGGCCAGCCGCCACGTTGACGGCCACACCGTACATCTCTCGCGCCTCCTCCGGTTCGAGCAGCAGATCCCGCACGTCCTCGAGCACCAGCGCCGGGTCGCGCTCGCTTGGATCCCCGTAGCCGCCTCCGCCGGGCGTGCGCAACAGGATTTGATCGCCGATTTCGAGCACGACATTCGAGAACTTCCCATCGGAGATCGTGTCGAACATCTCGCGGGCCGTCCGCCATTCGGTTTCTCCGGCGCGGCGGAAAAGCAGCGCGGTCGTGCCGCCCTCGGAGCCGCCGTGCAGCCCCCACGCCCGGTTCGTCGTGCGATTGAGATGCGCGCTCACGGTGATCGGCGACAGGCAGGTCCAGATGCGTTGCACGCCGTGGCCGCCGCGATAGGCCCCCGCGCCCGCGCCGCCCTCGGCAATCGAGTATTCGTCCAGTCGCACCGGGTAACGCGTCTCCCACACCTCGCACGGCGCGTTGAGGCAGTTGCCGTTCTTCACGATCTGCGCGTCGTTGCCGTCGGCGTCGCGCCGGCCGCCCCAGCCCATGCCCTCGTGATGCAGGATGACGAAGGGTTCGCCCGTGTCGATGTTCGTTCCGTAGAACCCCAACAGGCCGCAGGTGCCGCCGTCCGCCGCCGAGCTGCGATCGCTGGCCTGCGCGAATGCGGCCAGCAGAATGTCGACCGTCGTCGGATAGGTGTCGGAGTTTCCGCCCACGCACGATCCGGGGTAGTTCACGTTCACGATCGATCCCGGCGGCGCCACGATGGCGATGGGACGGTAGGCGCCGTGATTCCACGGAATCTGGTTGTCGATCATGTGAAAGATGCCGGCGTAGGTGGCCGACGCGGTCGTGCCGAATGACTGGTTGATCGCGCCCGCCGCCTGCGGGTCCGACCCGGTGTAGTCGACGATCACCTCGTCGCCGCGGAT
Organism: Chloroflexota bacterium; assembly: GCA_022821905.1. Classification (GTDB taxonomy): domain Bacteria; phylum Chloroflexota; class UBA11872; order UBA11872; family UBA11872; genus JAJECS01. Next base: position 156,049 of record JAJECS010000024.1, read on the forward strand.
CACGACCGTGGCTCGGATCTTCCAGGGACGGTCGGGTATCACGCCGTCGTCTTCCAGGAAGCCCTCGGCGGTATAGGCCCCGTCCGGTAGCCGGTCGAGGGCCTGCCGCATGAGCACTTCCGACACGTCCTTGATCTGGCCCGAAAGCTGGCGAAATCGCTCGACGCCAAGCCTCTCCACCAGGCCCACGATCCGGCGCTCGGCCAGGTAGGTCGAGCCCACCATCGCCATCAGGTCGCCGCGCGACACCTTGGGCGTGCGCACGTTGGACGTGATGATGGCGAAGATGTCTTCCACCGGCTCATCGTCCTGGTAGATCTTGATCGGCGGCAGCCGCAGCCCCTCCTGGAATATGTTGCGCGTGTCGCCGAACGCCGCCGGCACCATGCCGCCGATGTCGGTCATGTGCGCGATGTTGGCCGCGTAGGCGACGACCTCGCCCTCGTAGAAGCAGGGCTTGAGCGTCATGAACTCGGGCAGATGACATCCGCCGCGGTAGGGATCGTTGTGCAGGATCACGTCGCCCGGGTGCATGTTCTCGGGACCGACTTCCTTGATGGCCCACTCGACCGTGTGAACGATGGCGCCGATGTGCGCGGGACAGAAGTCGCCCTGCGCGATCATCTCGCCCCGGGCGTCGAACACCACGCAGGAGAAGTCGCGCGCCTCGTTGAACATCGTCGAGTAGGAGGTGCGCAGCATGGCCACGCCCATCTCCTCGCAGATGCCGACGAGACTGTTGCGCGTGATCTCCAGCTCAACCGGATCGTCGATGTGCAGATCGGCGACGCTGCGCTTGGGGTCGGAGTCTCGGGGCATGCCACCACACGCGATTGGCGGCGGGGCGCTCCCGCCACCTCGGTATCATAAAGTCCCCTCCGCGCCGACGTGCCAAGCCGGCGCTCCCGAAGCGAGGCCGCCAGATGCGAACCGCCCAAGAGGTATTCGACGATCATTGGGACGCGGTGATGTCCGGCGACATGGACCGCCTGCTATCCGACTACGCCGACGACGCGCTCTTCGTGCGACCGGGCATGACCGCCCAGGGTCACGCCGAGATCACCGCCTTCTTCGAGGACATCGGCGGCGCGCTCGACGGCTTCGCCGTCGAGCAGGTGTCGGTGACCACCGCGGACCCGATCGTCGTGCTCGAATGGCAGGGCAGTCACGCCGACGGCCGCAGCGCGTCGGGCACCGATACCTTCATCATCGAAGACGACAAGATCCGGCACCAATCGCTCGTGTTCAGCGTGAGCTAGCCACACTGGACGACGCCCGAACAGCCATACGGAGGTATTGATCCCATGCAATCGGTTCAAATCGACTTTCTCGGCCACGCGTCGTTCCGCTTCACGGCTCCAACCGGCGAGGTCATATACTTCGATCCCTGGCTCGACGACAGCCCCGTCTGCTCCGAGGGGTTGGCCGACGTCGACCGCGCCGACGTTGTGTGCGTGTCGCACGGGCACGTCGACCACCTGGGCGACGCCATCGCCATCGTGCAGAAGACCGGGGCCACGCTGATCGCCAGTCCCGAAGTTGCCGGCTACGCCGACACGCACGGCATCGGCTTCGACACCGACTCCTGTCCGCTCAACATCGGCGGCACGGTCAAGCTGGGCGGGGTGGCCTACACCATGGTGCGCGCCGACCACTCGACCGGCATGCACGGCACGGCCTACCGGGAAGGCACCGCCTACGCCGAGCCGGACGGCAGCGTCTGCGGCTTCGTGCTGACCTTCGACGACGGGCCGGTGATCTACGACACGGCCGACACCGGCGTCTTCGGCGACATGGCGCTCATCAGCCAGCTCTACGCGCCCGACCTGGTGATCATGCCGGCGGGCGGGAAGTACACCATGGGCGTCAAGGAAGCGGCCATGGCCGCCGCGCTGACGCGACCCCGGGCCGTCATCCCGTGCCACTACGACACGTTCCCCAACCAGGCGGCGGATATCGACGACCTGCGACGGCGCATCGCCGACCTGACACCGCGCACGTCGGTGATCGAGCTCAAGCCGGGCGAGTCCGTCAGCTACCCGTAGACCAAACGCGATGAACATCGCCAGCGTCCAGGCACGACGATCTCGCTCGCGAAGACACTTCCGAATTCGTCATTCCCGCGAAGAGCCTGCCCCGTACTTGATACGGGGCGGGAATCCACCGGGCGGTACACCGTGAACATCGCTAGCGTCCAAGCGGTCGCCCTCGACTTCGGCGAGCGGCGCGCCACGAGCAAACCCCGCGCATCGTGGACGGAGGACGCTCGCGTGGGGTCGCCCATGGCCCCCTATCCGCGCTACGCCGAGGTCCGCTCCAGTTGGACCCCGAACTGGCCCGGCGTGGGCGTGGTGGTCACTGCCGAGGACGGCACGCAAGGCCTCGGAATCGGCACGATCGGTCGGCCCATGGCCGCGCTGGTCGACGACTACCTCGGCCCCCGCATCGTCGGCGAGCCCGCGCTCGCGACTGAGCGCCTCTACGACATGATGCTGCGGCTGTGCTCCCCCTTCGGCGCCACCGGGATCGCCTCGTACGCGGTGAGCGCCATCGACCTCGCCCTGTGGGACCTCAAGGGCAAGGTGCTGGATCGCCCCGTATACGAATTGATGGGCGGCCCCTCCCGCGACGAGATCGTCTGCTACGCCACCGGGCCGCAACACGAATGGCACCTGGAGCTGGGCTTCACCGCCACCAAGCACCCGTGTCGCTACGGCCCGTCCGACGGTCTCGATGGCCTGCGCCGCAACGTCGACGACATTGCCGCCCTGCGCGACCTCGTCGGCCCCGACGTCGAGCTGATGCTGGATTGCTGGATGTCCCTCGACGTCGAGTACGCCGTCCGCCTGATCGAGGAGCTGCGGCCGTTCAAGCTCAAGTGGATCGAGGAGGCGCTGCGCTCCGAGGACATGGACAGCCACGCCGCGCTGCGCGACCGCGTGCCCTGGCAGGCGCTCGCCACCGGTGAACACTGGTATACCCCGGCGCCCTTCCAGCACGCCGCCAGCCGCCGCCTCGTCGACATCCTGCAGCCCGACATCATGTGGGTGGGCGGCATCACGGCACTGATGCGCATCTGCGCCATCGCCGACGCGGCCGGGCTATCGGTGATCCCGCACGCCGGCGTCAACGAGCCCTACGGCCAGCACGCCTGCTTTGCCCTGCCCGGCATTCCCTGGGGTGAGTATTTCGTGGCCTCGGGACCCGGCACTGACCTCGCCGACGCCGTCTCCGTCCCCGGCGCCGCCCACCCCGTCAACGGCCGCCTGCGCCCCTCCGACGCCCCCGGCTTCGGCATCGAAATCGACCTGGCGACGCTGCAGCCGTACAGCTAGTCCCTGTAGGGGCGTCCCTGGTGGGCGCCCGATCTGCCTCCGCAATCCGGTGGCCCGCGCTGCGTGCAGCGTGGGATCGGCATCGGTTGAATCTCCCAGGCTGCGCGCAGCCTGGGCCACCGGGCAAAGCCCATCATTCCCGCGGAGGCGGGAATCCAGGCCCGGAGGCCCGTGTAGGCTCCCTTCCAGTCGCGGAGCCGGACCCGCTGGTAGGCTCGCCGCGGCACCGCGCATCGCGTATCGGAGTCACACTTGCAGCGTCAGCCCGCCGTCGTCGTTCAGGGCCTGGAGAAGACCTATCCCGGCGGCACCCGCGCCATCGACGGCATCGACTTCACCGTCGAGCAGGGCGAATTCTTCGGATTTCTCGGCCCCAACGGCGCGGGCAAGACCACCACCATCAAGATCCTGGCCACGCTGCTGTCCAAGAGCGGCGGGCACGTGGAAGTCGCCAGCATCGACATCGACGAGGACGCGCGGTCAGTCCGGGCAGCCATCGGCGTCGCGCTGCAGGAGGTCGGCCTGGACGATCTCTCGAAGGGACGCGATTTCCTGGTCTTGCAGGGGCGTCTCTACGGCATCGGACGCGCCGAGGCCAACCGCCGCGCCGATGAGCTGCTGGAATTGGTGGGCCTGTCGGGCGTCGGGAAGCGCAAGATCGGCTCGTACTCCGGCGGCATGCGGCGGCGCATCGACCTGGCCGGCGCGCTCATGCACCGGCCCAACATCCTGTTCCTGGATGAGCCGACTTCCGGACTCGATCCCCAGAGCCGCCTGGCGATCTGGGAGCACCTGGAAGATCTCAACGCGCAGGGCGTGACCATCATGCTCACCACCCAGCACATGGACGAAGCCGACCGGCTGTGCCGGCGGCTGGCCATCATCGACCACGGACGCCTGGTCACCGAGGGCTCGCCCAGCACGCTCAAGGCCGGCGTCGGCGGCGACGTGGTGCGCGTCTCCTTCGGCCCGATGGACTCCCCCGACGGCCGCGCCGACACCGCGCTCGGCGCCCTGTGTCAACTCCCCTCGGTGCGGGAAGCCGACACCACGCCCGACGGTCTTACGGCCACGGTCGACGACGGCGGCGCCGCCGCGCCCGCGATCCTGCGAACCCTGAACGATGCCGAAATCCCGGTCGCCAACCTTGCCGTCACCCGTCCGTCGCTGGACGACGTCTTCCTGCATCACACGGGACGCGAGATTCGCGAGGCCGACGCCGATGAGGACGCCGAGTCGCGCGTGTGGGGCCAGTGGATGGGCGTAAATCGGAGGTAACCATGCTGATCCTGCGCGAAAGCACCTATATCTACGTCCGCAATCTGAAGACCTGGCTGGCGCAGCCCACGATGATCGTGGCCGCCGTGCTCTCGTCCGCCGTCATGTATCTCTTCTTCGGCGAGCCGCTGCGCGGCATCACGGGCCTGCCTGGATTCCCGGCCGCGGACTACCAGGCCTTCCTGACCGCCATGGTGATCGTGATGGCCGTCGTCTTCAGCGGCAGCGACATGGCCATGGTGCTGCTCACCGACATCATGTCCGGCTACGTCGACAAGCTGCTGCTCTCGCCGGTCAACCGCTTCTCGATCCTGCTGGGAACCCTCGCCATCGGCGCCACGCGAGCCATCGCCCAGGTGGTCGCGATCATCCTGGTGGCCACGGCCATCGGCGTGCGCTTCGAAGGCGGCGTGCTCGGCATCCTGGCCGTCATCGTGGCCACCACGCTGCTCGGGGTCGCCATGGGCTGCGTGGGGCTGATCATCGCCGTGCGCACCCGCAGCGTGCAGGTCACCGTGAACAGCTGGCTACTGTTCATGCCGCTGGCGTTTCTCACCTCGGCCTTCATGCCGCGCGAGCTCATCACCGGCTGGTTCCAGTTCGCCGTCGGCCTCAATCCCGTCGAGTACATCCTCGTCGCCGTCCGCACCGTCATCATCGACGGCTGGGTCTGGGAGCACATCGTCCCGGGCTTCTGGGTGCTGCTGGGTACCAGCGCCGTCCTCATCGGCCTCGCCACGTACGAATACCGCCGCGCCACGAACTGAAGCCGTGCCGGGGCGGCGCTTCTCGGTATGACACCCGCCGCCGCGTCGTCCACAATCGCCGCCTGAGGTGAACACACGACGGTAGCGCCGGGCTATGAAGATCACCGACGTCCGCACGTTTCTCTACGCGAATCCCGACGTCAACCCGCGCTTCGGGCCGATCCTGTTCGTGCGGGTGGATACGGACGCGGGGATCTCCGGCTGGGGCGAGGGGTCCACCTGGGCCGGCGGGTCGGCGCTGATCGTCGACTACGGCCTGCGCCAGATTCGCGACATGCTGATCGGTCGCGACCCGTCCGAGATCGAGGCCATCTGGCATGACATCTACCGGCGCTATACCTACATGGGCTCGCGCGGGATGCCCACGCAGATGCTCAGCGCCATCGACATCGCGCTGTGGGACATCAAGGGCAAGGACCTGGTCCGACCGATCTACGACCTGCTTGGCGGCAAGGTGCGGGAGACCGTGCCGGTCTACGCCAACGCGTGGTGGCCGGACGACGCGCACGAGCCGCGGGACTTCGCCGAGGCGGCGCTGCGGACCGTCGAATTGGGCCATCAGGCGATGAAGATCGATCCGTTTTCCGAAATGGCGGAGGCGTTCCCCGGATACGTGAGCGGCGAGATCACGCCGGAGCACGAGTCGCGCGGGATCGCTCGCATCGCGGCCATTCGCGAGGCCGTAGGGCCAAACATCCACATTCTGATCGACGCCCACGGCCAGTACGACGTGCCGAGCGCCATCCGCGTCGCCGACCGACTGGCGGAGCTGGACATCGCCTGGCTGGAAGAGCCGGTGCCGCCCGAGAGCCACGACGCGCTGCGGCAGGTGCGCGAGAACACCGCCGTGCCGATCTGCGTGGGCGAGCGGCTGTTCACCCGCTTCGACTTCGCGCCGATCCTCGAGCGGCGCCTCGCCGACTTCGTCATGCCCGACGTGTGCTGGACCGGCGGCATCAGCGAGCTGCGGCGCATCGGCGCCCTGGCCGAGGCCCACTACGTGCCCCTAAGTCCGCACAACGCCGCCGGGCCGATCCAGATCGCGGCTGGCTCGCACGTGGGGATGACGACGCCGAACTTCTATCGGCTGGAGCACGCCATGAACTGGATTCCGGCCTACAACGCCCCGCTGCGCGAGCCGCTGGGGTTCGAGAGTGATTTTCTGACGGTGAGCGACCGACCGGGTCTCGGCATCGAAGTCGACGAGGACTACCTGGAGGCGCACCGGTACCTGGAGTCGGGCACGGTTGGCTAGTTCCCTCTCCCTTTGGAGACCTTTGCAATATCCATCCGGGCTTAGGGATGACCGGGCGCACCCTTTCCGCTGCCAGGTTGAATGCGGGGTGGATTCCCGCCCCGTATCAAGTACGGGGCAGGCTCTTCGCGGGAATGACGGTTATGGAGGGCAGGAATCACGTGGTAGTTCCCATGGGTCTCGTGCCGGCATGAGAATCACGGGCGTCGACCGCATCGCGCTCGATGTTGGGTTCACGCCGCGCACGGAGCCGCATATGCGGCGGGGGATCTTCGACTTCTCGCTGATCGAGGTCTGCCGGGTCTCCACCGATACCGGCATCGTCGGCTGGGGCGAATCCCGCGCCATGCACAACTGGGACCGCGACATGGACGCCGTGGATGCCGGCGTCATCGGTCGCAACCCGGCAGAGCTGCTCTGGCGCGACGAGCTTGGCAGCGGATTGCAGCAGGCCATGTTCGACCTCACCGGCAAGTCGCTCGGCGTGCCCGCGCACCGGCTCATCGGCCGCCAGGCGCGCGCCTGGGTCCCGCTGGCGTGGTGGTGCTACGACATGCCGCCCGAGGACTGGGCCGCCGAGGCCGAGGACGCCGTGGCCGCGGGCTACACGGCCTTCAAGCTCAAGCCGCGGCCCTGGTTCGACCTGATGGCGCAGATGGAGGCGATCAGCGCCGCCACACCGGACCACGCCACTTTCGACCTCGACTTCAACGGCTTTCTGCTCGACGCCGGATTCGCGCAGCAGGTCCTGGCCGGGCTCGAGGCGTTTCCCAAGATCCACATGTTCGAGACGCCCATTCCCCAGCGCGACGTTGCCGGCAACGCGGCGTTGCGGGCGAAATCCCGTCGCGCAATCGCGCTGCACTTCGAAGAGCCGGACTTCCTTACGGCGACGCAGGAGCACGTCTGCGACGGCTTTGCGGGGCACGGTGAAGGCGTCGCCTCGACGCTGCACTACGCGGCCCTGGCGCACGCGGCCAATCTGCCGTTCTTCGTTCAACTGGTGGGCACGGGCATCACCACCGCCTTTGCCTCCCACATGTCCGCCGCGCTGCCCGCCGCCCGCTGGCCCGCCGTGACCGCATTGAACGTCTACTCCGACGATCTGGTCACCGAGCCGCTCGATATCCAACGCGGATACGTCCGCGTGCCCGAGGCGCCGGGCCTGGGCATCGAGATCGACGAGCAGGCCCTGGAGAGATTTCGTCGCGATACCACGGGGCCGAAGCCGCTGCCGCGCGCAATCTATTCGGTTCGCTGGCCCGACGGCCGCACTGCCGAGTACGTATCGGTCCGGGCCTACGAACGCGATTTCATGACCGGCAACCAGCCCTCGTTCGAGCGCGGCGTCACCCTGACCACCCGCGAGGACGACGGCAGCGTCGAGTTCGACAACCGCCATCGCGCGGTGTCGTCGGCCGGGATCCCGCACCGCTCGGATCCGATTCCCTCGTTCTAGGTGGGAGCGAGTCAGCACTTGCCCCTGGCTTGATCAGGAAAAACGGAGACATCCCCGACTTCGCGGCGCCCCGACCCGATAGAATCCCGTCAGCGTCTGCGCCCCGACGCGTGGACCCACAACAGATGAGGTTCTCGATGCGCATCATTCTCGCCGTGCTGCGCCTGGCTACCTGGCCCGTGCGCCGCATTTGGCGCTTGTTCGTACCGGCGCCCAAGCAGCACACCATGGGGAAGCACTTGCATCGACGTCAAAGCCAACGGACGGGCAACTTTGTAAGCAGGACCCACTCTGAGGGCGGGGCCCGGCGGGTCTTCTGGCCGTAACCGTTCGGACTGGCCCACCGGCGCAACCGAGCTCGTGATGATCGCCTAGAATCACACAAGGTTTCGAGTCCAAGTATGCAGGCGAACGTCGATTGGAGCCTTTCGTGAGCGTCATCCTCGCGGTGCCCCGCTTTCTCGCTCGGCTCGTGACTCGCTTCAGGCGCTGGGTCACACCTACCCCCGAGCAGCGCATGCACTCGGCGCAGCAACGCCGGCAGGCGCGGCAACAGGCGCACGACGCCCTGCGCAAGCATTACCCCCGCAGCGGCGGGCCGGGCTGGCGCTAGCCGCTCGCCTTGATCCGGCGGCTTACGGGCCGCCTGACCATCACCTAGAATCAGACCCGCATGCGTACGTGCAGCTGCACGGCGATAGGAGATTTTCATGGGCGCACTACTCGCGATTTGGCGTTTTACCAAGCGACTCGTTTATCGCACCTGGCTGTGGCTCACCCCTTCCCCAGAGCAGGAAGCTCTCGCGAAGCAAATCCGCAATGACCAGAGTCAAGAGACGCGCACCCGCGTAGATATGGCTGGCCGCTCGCGTCTTCGGTTCTAGCCGCTCAGCTTTACTCGGCCGCTCACAGGCCGCCGTCACCATCGCCTAGAGTCAACGCAGAATCCGTACGCGCAACTGCACGAGGCTAAGGCCGTTTCAGGCGGGCGCTACTCGCACCACCCCGCGCCTTGATGCGCCTCGCTCAACGGTTCTGGCTGTGTGTCACGCCTGCGCCGGCGGAAGAGATTCTCTCGCAGCAGGTGCGCAGAGACTTGCGCAATCAGCAGAGTCACGAGACGCGCGCCTGGCATGTGCACCCAGGTCGACGAAATCACCCGGGCTTCCAACGCTAGCTATCCGCCAGTATCCAAGGATTCACAACAGGCTGCGGCCACGAACAGCGCGTTCAGCATCGCCTACCCGAACGGCCGCCGCTCGTTCCGGTCTAGCGGCAGCGAGATCGGCCTGCCGCCCTCTTCGACCGAGAGGTAGGCCGCCTGCATGATCTCCACCGCCCGCAGGCCGTCCTCGCCGGTCAGCACCGGCGGCTCGTCGCGCAGCACCCAGCCGGCGAAGCTGTCCCACTCGGTGTCGAACGCCTCCTCGAAGCCGTAGCCCTCGAAGAAGGTCGTCTGCATCGGGCCGTCGTGCGTGGCGTAGTGCACCGCCACCTGCCGCGGGTCGTAGGCGATGCCGCCGTGCTCGCAGGCGATCTGGTAGCTGAACGACGTGCGGTACGTCGCCATGGGAAATGCCGTTGTGACCTGGATCGAGCCCAGCGCGCCGCTGCGAAACCGCAGGTTCACCGCAATCGCGTCGTCGTAGTCCGTCACGTCGGGAAACAGCTTGGGACCGACCATCGCCGAGACCGTGTCGACCTCGCCCAGGTAGTAGCGGATGGTGTCGACGTCGTGCGTGCCGGCCCAATACAGCAGCCCGCCGTTGGCCGCCTTCCGGGACCAGAACCCGTGGATCCGCCGCCCGAAGTAGCCGTGCACGTTTATCGAAAGCGGCTGTCCAAACTCTCCGGTGTCGAGCAGGCGCTTGATCTCGGCGTGCGCGCCGCGGAACCGTCGCTTGTGACCGATCATGAGCTTCACGCCGTGACGATCGGCGGCCTCGATCATGTCGTGGCACTCGGCCACGGTGATCGCCATGGTCTTCTCGCAGAAGATGTGGCGCCCGGCCGCCGCCGCGTCCACCACGATGTCGCGGTGCGTGTTGTGCGGCGTGGCGACGGCGACGGCGTCGCAGTCGCACTCCGCCAGCAGGTCGCCGTGGTCGCCCCAACAGGGCGTGCCGTACTCCTCGCCGCGCCGCTGAGCGGCTTCGGCGTTCACGTCGGCAACGCCGACCAGCTCCAGCTCGGGCCGCCGCGCGACAATCTTGGCCACCTCGCCGCCGAAGTTCCCGGCGCCGATCAAGCCGACGCGCACAACCGATTGCGCCATTTGCCCGTTTCCCCGGCTATGCCGCGTCGATGGCCGCGGCCATCCGCTCGAACGAGGCGTCGTCGAGCGTGCGGTGGTGGAACCAGTTGGGCGGATTGCCCAAGAGGTCGTGCAAGTCGTTGATGTCCGCAAGCACCGTCTTCACCTCGTCCCAGGTGCAGCCAATCTCGGCGGGACGGTAGCGCACCCGGCAGAGATCGAGCAGCGCCTTCGTCTCGTCGAATCCCCACCCATACACGTGGGCGTTGATGAGCGAGCCCAGCGACACGGCCTCCGAGTGAATCAGCTCGCGGCCCAGCACCCACTCGAACGCAATGACGAAGGTGTGGTCGATGCTGCGCGAGACCTTCATGTCAAACGTGGGCACGTCGTAGCGCTCGCGGTTGATCTCGCTGGCGATGCGGATCGCGTCGTCGCTCAACTGGCCGTTTTCGTCGAGGCCCTCGCTGAACTGCCGGCAGCGTTTGTAGATCCAGGCCAGTGTCCCATCCGCCGCGGCCTGGTCCATCGGCGGGCCATCCAGGCCCTGCTCTTCCCACCAGAGCCACGACCCGATGTGCCCCAGGTTGCAGATGCATTCGCCCATGCCGGCCCGGTTGAGATGCGGCGGCGCCGCCGCGATCACGCCGTAGTCCAGCAGCAGGTAGTCAGGCGCGACCGTGTCGTGGAAGAACTCCCAGATTTTCGCGCGGCGCACCGCCACGGGCGCCTGGAAGATCGCGCCGGTCGAGACGATGGTGGGAATCAGGACGAGCGGCTTGTTCAGCTTCCAGGCCACGTATTTGCCGACATCCAGCGCGTTGCCGCCGCCGATGCCCAGCACCACGTCGGCATCAGGTAGACGCTCGATCAGCGGCTCGACATAGCCCTCGGCCATGCCCTGTTGGAACTCGAGCTGCCGCGGCGCGTGGGGAAAGAACTCCTCCACCACGGCCCACGCGCTGGGCGACGTGATGGCGAGATAGGAGTCGAACGTCGGCCCGTAGGCCGCCAGCAGATCGTGACCGTAGCGGGCGTCCCACTTTCGGCTGTCTAACACCATGAGCGCTTTCTCCGCCATCGCAGCCCGCGGTCATCATACGCCGGTAGCGCTAGTCGCCGACCGGATACCTCTCGTCCAACCCCAGACGGTCGATCAGCTGGCCGATCTCGTCCCGCGTCGCCGCGTCGATCTCCGGCGCCGGATCTCGCACTGTCGCGTGATCGATCAGCTCCCGCTGCCTGAGAATCTCCTTGCGCACCGCCCACATCGTTCCCGGCCGCGCGTCCATCGCCGTCAGCGGCATCAGGCGATCCCAGAGCGCGTTGGCGCCCGCCGCGTCGCCGTCGTGGAACATCGCCAGCGTCTCGACGATGACCTCCGGATAGGGATAGCCCGTCATCATGCCGCTCGATCCCCGCTCGAGCTCCTGCACGAACGACGTGCCGGCGGCGGAGTACAGCGGGCGTGCGTCGCCAACCAAGTCCCGCACGGCGCTCAGCCGCTGCGTCACCGGCTGCCCTTCGACCTTGAACGCAGCCACGCCTTCGACCTCTTGCGCCAGGCGCGCCAGCAGCGCGGCGCTCATGGCCACGCCGCTGGTGTTCGGCTCGTCTTGGACGATCACGGGAAGGTCCAGCGACGCGGTGACGGCGGCATAGTGGCGCACCACTGCGTCGTCCGTCGGCATCGTCGCGTACGGCGGCAGCACCACCACTCCGGACGCCCTCAGATCAGCCCAGCGCCGACCCAGCTCGATGACGGCAGCCGTGCCCGGGGCATAGGCCGCGACGAGCACCGGGAGTCGGCCGTCAATCGCGCGCATGACAAGGCCGACGACCTCCTCTTGCTCGGCTCGGCTGAGGAACATGGCCTCGGACGCCACGCCGAGCAGAAACAGCCCGTCGCAGCCGCACGTCTCGCGGTGATGCAACAGCCGCCCCAGGCTGGCGTGGTCGATCGCGCCGCCGGCGTCGAACGGCGTCTGCAGAATCGAGTAGAACCGCCCGAGCGGCGCCTCGCTCACCAGTTGGTATACGAGCCGTCGTTGCGGCGCAGGTGGGGCGCTTCCCAGAACATCGTCGGATGATCCGCCAGCGCGTCCTCGTTGAGCTTCACGCCCAGCCCCGGCGCCTCGGGCAGCGGAAAGGCGTCGCCCTCGATGTCGAATCCCTCCGGGAACAGGTCCGGCGGCCGCGCCCGCGTGTTCCAGTTGTACTCGAGCAGCGCAAAGTTCGAGACGGCCGTGCACAAATGCACCGCCGCCGCCGTCGAGATGGGTCCGAGTGGATTGTGCGGCATTATGTCAAGGTAATGCGCCTCGGCCATGCCGGCCACCTTCCGCGCCGCGGTGAAGCCGCCGACGTTGCACACGTCCAGCCGCACATAGTTGCTCAGCCCGCGCTCGATAAACGGCGCGAAGACATAGATGCCCGAGAATTCCTCGCCGATGGCAAAGGGAATGTCGGTCATCGTGCGCAGCGAGGCATAGGCGTCGGGGCTCTCGGACCTGATCGGCTCTTCCAGGAACATCAAATTCGCGTCATCGACCAGCCGGCAGAACTCGGCGGCGTCGGCCACGCTGAGCCGGTGGTGGAAGTCGATCCCCAGGCGCACCCGCGGTCCCACGCGAGCGCGAACGGCGTGCAGCATCTCGGCGCTCGCCACCACAGACTCCCACGGCTCATAGACGTCCTCGGGCGCGTCGGGATCGACCTCGTTTGGCGTCACGGGCGAGAAGCGGATCGTGCCCCAGCCCTTGGCCGCCAGGTCCGCCGCGCGCTCGGGCATGGAATCACCGTCACCGGCTACGGCGTCCGCAAAGCACGTCACCTTCTGACGCGACGCCCCGCCCAGGAGTTGCCAGATCGGCGTGTTCAGGTGCTGGCCCAGGATGTCCCACAGCGCGATGTCGATGGCCGAGGCGGCGGCGGTGATCACCGTGCCACCCTCGAAGTACTGGCTGCGGTAGAGCACCTGGTGGATGTCTTCGATCCGCCGCGGGTCCTTGCCGATCAGGAACTCGCGGTAGTGGTCGAACATGCCTCCGACCGCCCGCTCTCGGCCCGCCGTGCCGGCTTCACCCAGCCCGGAGATGCCGGCGTCGGTCTCGACTTTAACCACGATCTGGGGCCGCATTCCCACCGTAGGCGCAAAGTGCTTGACGTCGGTGATCCGCATGTCGCCTCCCCCACGAGGGCTCGGATGCGCTCGCACCCGCGGAACCGGCCGCCTATGATCGCATGCTGCCCCTGGAGCTTGGCGCCCGTTGTCGTTGGGCGGCGGGCGAGCAAAGGCGGACCATCCCGTGGACCTGCTGTTCTGCAACGACTACATGCCGGACCTGTCGGGCGGCATCCAGGCGGCCCTTCCCGATCATCGCGTGCGCACGTGTCCCGAGGCCGAGGTTGCGGAGCACGCCGGTGACGCCGCGGTCCTGCTCCCGGCCCGGGCCATCATTGACGCGAGAGTCCTCGACGCGTCGCCAGAATTGCGCCTGGTGCAGCAGCCGGGCGTTGGACTCGACGCCATTGACGTGGCGGCTGCCAACGCCCGCGGGGTGCGCGTCGCCAATGTGCCCTCGGCCGACGGCGGGCTGGCTCAGGCCGTGGCGGAAATGGCCCTTTTCCTGCTCATCGGCGGCGGACGGCGCTATCCGCGACTGCTCGAGGGCGTACGCACGCAGGACTGGAACGTGCCGTTCGGCCACTCGCTTTTTGGGTCCAGGGTCTGCGTCATCGGCCTGGGAGGCATCGGCAGCCAGCTCGTGCGGCTCTTGCAGCCGTTCGGCTGCGAAATCGTGGGCGTACGCCGCACGCCCCGCGAGAGCGACGTACAGGACCTCGGCTTGACGTCGGTGCACGCGCCCGACGAGCTGCATGAGGCCGTGCGCGGCTGTCGCTTCATTGCGCTGGCCACGCCGCTGACGGCGGAAACCGAGGGCATGATCGACGCCGACGCCATCGCGGCCATGGACGACGACGCCGTGATCGTAAACGTGGCGCGGGGACATGTGATCGACCGTGAAGCGCTCATCGACGCGCTTGGCAGCGGCAAGCTGAGCACGGCCGGGATCGACGTCTTCTGGGAGGAACCGGTCGATCCGACCGATCCCGTCTTCGACTATGAGGTGTTCGTGACGCCGCACGCCTCCAACGCCTGCGACGTGTTCGTGCGCGAGACCGCGGCCGGCGTGGCCGAAAACGTGCGGCGACTGATCGCGGGCGAGCCGCTGCTCTGGGAGGCGAAGGCATCGTGATTGTCGACGTCCACACGCACCTCAGCACTTCCGAGCAGTGGGGCCCGCAATTCAGCCAGGCCATCGCGCTGACCTATCCGCCGGACGTGCTGGACATCAACGTCACGCCCGAGCGGCACTGGGAGGCCGAGAAGACCGCGGACCGGGTGATCGTGTTCGGCATCAACTCCATCGCCATGGAAATGTGCACGCCCAACGACCACATCGCCGCCTACGTGCGCCAGCATCCGGAGAAGCTGATCGGATTTATGTCAATCGATCCCAATCAGCCGGACGCCCTCGACGAGATCGATCGATCCGTGAACGACCTCGGCCTGCGCGGCATCAAGATGAGCCCCGTCTATCAGCACTACCACCCCAACGACCCGAAGGCCGGGCGCGTCCACGCCCGCGCCCAGGAGCTTGGGCTGCCGATCCTGACCCACGCCGCCTACCAGGGCATGGCCAACACGCCCATGGAGCTGGCCAGTCCGCTGCTCTACGACCCGGTGGCGCGGGAGTTTCCGGGCCTCAAGATCATCCTGGCGCACATCGGCCTTCCGTGGTTCGCCGACGCCATGGTCGTCGCCCGCAAGCACCCCAACGTCTTCACCGACGTGTCGGGACTCGAGAACAAGCCGTGGTGGCTCTACCAGGCGCTAGCCATGCTCAGCGAGTTCGGCGCCATCGACAACGTGCTTTTCGGCAGCGACCTGCCCTTCAGCACCGTCGACGGCACCATCAACACGCTGAGGAACATCAACGCCGTCACCGAAGGCACCCGGCTGCCCAGGATCCCGTCCGAGGAGATCGAGGGCATCATCCACCGGGACAGCCTGAGCCTGTTGGGCTTGGACTAGCCCTCAGTCCAGCAGGCGGTCACCCAGCAGGTCGCGCACACCGCCGACGAACTGCTTCGACGCCTGCATGAGCATGTCGCCGTCGTAGCCGTAGCTCATGAAGGTCGCGCCCTTGTCGGCCCACTCGAGCGACTCGTCGATCGAGCCGATGTGCGGGCCGCCGGCGATGCCGTGGCGCTTGACCGCCGCGAGCATTCGCTCCACGCCATCCCTGATTTCCGGATGGTGAATCTGACCGGGGATTCCAATCGTGGCCGAATAGTCAGTGCGTCCGATCAGGATGGCGTCCAGGCCAGGCGTCGCCGCGATCTCGTCGATGTTCTCGATCCCGAGCCCGCTCTCCACTTTCACGGCGGTCAGGATCTCGCGGTTCTGCCCAGCAGTCAGCTCGCCGCAGTCCGGCTCCGCGAACTCCGTGTGCACGCCTGCCGTCAGCACGCCGCGCTTCCCCTCCGGCGGGTATTTGCTGTAGCGCACCGCCATGGCCGCCTGCTCGGCAGTCTCGACGTGCGGCACGATCACTCCCATCGCGCCGGCGTCCAGCGGGCGGGCGATGAGGTGATCCTCCACGCTCGTGGTGCCCGCAATGGGCACCATGCCGGTCAGCTTGGACGCCATGCAGATCGTCGCCAGCTCGGGGTATCCGGGCTGCCCGTGCTCCATATCGATGTAGTAGAAGTGAAACCCCGCCGATCCGAAAATCTGGGCCACCGGCGGCGAGGCAAACGAAATGCTGCACGCCCCCAAGACCACTTGGCCATTCCGAAGGGCGCGCGTGACGGGGTTGACTTGATGGTTGATCGCGGATCGAACGGCGTAGCTGCTCATGGTGGTCCTCGGTGGCGGGCACTGGAGACGCGCCAATGTATCGCAGCGCCGCCGTCGAGCAGTCGCCACCCTTAGTCCGTCATTCCCGCGAAGGCGGGAATCCACCCCGTAAGTCAACCGACCAATCGAGTGCGCCCACCACCGTTGGGTCGCCGTGCGCCGCTTAAGTGCCAGAATCTCCCACTAGCCGCGATTGGGCAGTGGCGCTACGCGATACGATCAAGCGCGCCGCCCAACTTTCGGAGCCCGCATGACCAAACCACCGCTCCAGGTCGTCGTCACGTTTGATGCGCACGGCGTGGCCGAGGCGCTGGGGGACGTGCCCGGTGTGCGTCTCGCCGCGGTCGGCGGCGCGGAAGCCGTCACGCCGCACCTGCCGACGGCCGACGTGCTGCTCGTGGGGGACTTCGATGCATCCATGCTGGCCCGCGCCGAGCGGCTGCGGTGGGTGCACGCCGCCTCGGGCGGCGTCGAGAAGATGCTGTTTCCGGAGTTCGTCGCCAGCCCCATTCCGTTCTCGTGCTCCAAGGGCGTGTTCGACACGCCGGGAGCGGAGCACGCGCTGGCGTCGATGCTCGGATTCGCCCGCAACCTGATCTACGACGTGCAGCATCGAGTCTCCCGCGACTACGTCTACGGCTCGCCCACCGAGCTGCGCGGCAAGACCCTGGGAATCGCCGGCCTCGGCCGCATTGGCCGGGAGTTGGCGCGCCTGGCCCAAGCCTTTGGCATGCGCGTGATCGCCCTCCGCCGCTCGGACGACCACGACCACCCGCATGTCGACGAGATGCTGCACCGAGACGAGCTGCCTCGACTTCTCAGCGAGTCCGACTACGTCGCCGTGGCCGTCCCCAACACGCCCGAGACTCAGCACTTCATCGGCGACGTCGAACTCGCGCTCATGAAGCCCTCGGCCTACCTGATCGATGTCTCCGGGCGCGACGTCATCTACGACCTGGACGCCCTGGCCGACGCCCTGCGCGGAGGGCGCCTCGCCGGCGCCAGCCTGCAGATCTCCCCGCCGCCCGACGAATCGCCGCTCTGGGGCATCGACACCTTCCACCTGTCGTTCCACCGGGCTACGTCTACCGAGGAAGAGCGCCGCTGGCTGGACCTCTTCACCGACAACCTTCGCCGGTTTCAAGCCGGCGAGCCGCTGCTGAGCCTGGTCGACAAGCGCGCCGGGTACTGAGCACCGAGCTCCGGTTGCCACCACCGGAGTCGGCCGACACAATCCGCCAACGCCTCTCCGAGGAGCCTCCCCATGAGCGACCAACTCCGCCTGGCCATGCTGGGCGCCAAGCACGGACACGCGCGCACTAAGACGCGCTGGCTGCGAGACACCCCCGACATCGACCTCGTCGGCATCTATGAGCCCAGTCTCGAGTTCCGCGCCGACCGGGAGACGACCCCCGAGTACCAGCACATCACCTGGATCGACGACATTGACGACGTGCTTGGCGATGCGTCCATCAAGGGCGTGATCATCGGCGGGGCCGAGGTCGAGAATCCGTCCTACGCCCGACGGGCGCTCGCCGCCGGCAAGCACGTGCTCATGGAGAAGGCGTGCGGCTGGACCAAGGCCCACGCGGACGAGCTAATCGGCACGGCCAAGCAGAAGGGCCTGCTCTTCCAGGTCGGGTACAACTTCCGCCCGCTGCCGCCGTTTCGCCGTGTGATCGACATGGTCCGTGCCGGCGACTTCGGCACCGTCCATCTCGTGCGCGCGCACATGGGCTCGCCGTTCAGCGCCGATGTGCTCCCGCGTCAGCTTGGCGGGCCCTATTTCCGCGGCGGCGCGTTCTACAACCTGGGCTGCCACGCGCTCGACATGGTGATGGCCGTGGCGGGAACGCCCGACGCCGTCCACCCCTTCCAGCGCCAGGTGCGCCCGGAGTCCCAAGCGCAGGACTACTACGACCTGAACATCGTCGTGCTCGAGTATCCCGAGACGCTCGCCTCGATCGAGCTGAGCTTCTTGGAGACCGAGAACCGGCGCCCGCGCAGCTTCGAGGTCTACGGCTCGGAGGCCCAGGCCATCGTGACGCCGTTCATGATTGCCGGCGACCGCGTGCCGTCAGCGGCGATCCACACCGGCGGTCCTGGCGCCGGCGCCGACGGCTGGCACATCCACGGCGCCGATCCCTTCGAGCCGTTCCGGGCCGACATCGACGAGTTCGCGGCGTGCGTGCGCGGCGAGCAGGAGCCGTGGTTCGACTACGCCCACGATCTGTCCGTGCAGCACACGCTCATGGACATCTGCGGCGAGAGCGACGTGGAGGAGCTCCACAGCTAGCGCCGCGCTCAAATGCCCCGGGTGCGTCCCTCCAGCGAGGCGCGGGCCTCGGGCTGGCCTTCGACCAGGCGCTGATCGCGCAGCGCGCCGCCGAGCGCCTGCGCGTGGCGGATGGCCACGGCGTCGCCAAGCTCGGAGTCGATCAGCTCCGCCAGCAGGCGGTCGGTCAACTCGCGTCGCACGTCCGCGTACTCGGGGTCGTCCCACAAGTTGTTGATGTCCTCGGGGTCGTTGACCACGTCGTAGAGCTCGCCGTAGGGCTGCCCGCCGTAGTGCAACAGCTTCCAACGGTCGGTCACCAGCATCTTGACCCGAATCTCGAACGGCTGGTCGTGAGTCTGCGGCCAGCTGCCGACGCCGGGACCGCGCCTCGGCTGCTTCGAGTCCAGCAACCGCCGACCGCCGCCGCCCATCACCGTGATGCGCTCCACGATCACGGCGTCGCGGTGGGTGTCGGTTTCGCCTCGCAGGACCGGCGCGAACGAGCGGCCTTCCATCCCCAGCAAGGGTTCGGCCCCGGCCAGGTCGAGCACGGTGGGCGTGAGGTCCAGGTGCGTCATCACGCTGTCGTACTTCCTGCCGGCTTCCACCGTCGGTGGATGCCGCCAGAGCATGGGGACCCGGTTGACGGCCTCGTACGACATCATCGGCTTGGCCGCCACACCGTGGTCCGCCAGTCCCTCGCCATGGTCCGACGTGAACACCACGTGCGTGGAATCGCGCAGCCCCAGCCGATCCAATTCCTCCAGCACGCGGGCCATCTCGTCGTCGATGAATGTCGTCAGCCCGTAGTAGTGCGCCACGATCTCGCCGAAGTGATCCCCCGACCACCCGTCGTGCGTGTTGTAGCCGCCGTAGGGCATGCCGTCCCGCGCCCATTGGTAGGCGGGAGGCTTGCGGCTCACGTCCTCCTGGGGAAACGGCCCCGGCATCGCCGCCGGGTCGTACATGTCGCAGTAGGGCCGCGGCGGAGCAAACGGCTGGTGCGGATCGGCGAACGACATCCAGAGGAAGAACGGCTCGTCGGCGTCGTGCTGCCGGAGCCACTCGATGGTGCGATCGGCCGTCCAATGCGTGTAGTGCCACTCGGCGGGGATCGAGTTCTTCCAACTCGCAAAGGCGCCGCTGGGCTCCTCCAGCGCCTGGTCCTGCCGCCAGAGCCGCAGGCCCTCGGGATGATTGCGCTCCAGCCACACGCGCCAGTGTCCGGCGGGATAGGCGTGGCCGGTGTGAATCTCCGTGTAGTCGAAGCCGAAATACGGCCCGTACCACAGCCCGTCCTCGTCGCTGACCGGCGCGCCCGGCGGCGGATCGTCCGGCAGCACGTCCTCGAGATCCGCAGTCTTGAAGTGCGCCTTGCCGATCAACGCCGTGGTGTAGCCGGCCTCTCGCAGCGAGTCGCCCAGCACCGGAATCGACTCGCTCATGTTCACCGCGTGGTCGAACACCTGGTGCCCGCGCTGGCTGCGGCCGGTAATCATGCTGGCCCGAGCGGGCATGCAGATGGCATTGGTCGGATAGGCGCGGTCGAACCGCAGCCCGTCGCGCGCCAGCGAGTCCATGGCCGGCGTGCGGATATGCGGGTTGTTGTGCCCCATGGCATCCCAGCGCTGCTGGTCCGTGGTGATGAACAGGAAATTCGGACGCTGCTGGTTGGCCATGGCTGCTCCTGCTACCCCGCGGCGCGGAGTTGGAAATCGTGTGCGCCGTCGCCTATGGCGGCGGCCGCGATGGTTACTACATCGTCAGAAACGGCAACGCCCGGCGGCGGCGCTTCGAGCGAGGTGGTACGTCCGTCGATCACCAGCGCCGACTGCGCCGGATCCGTTCGCGGCAGCACCACGTCCGCCGCCACGCCCTCGGGCACGGTCACCTGAAGCTCGAAAGCGCCATTGCGCCGCTGCCAGGCAACCTCGAAATCCCCCTGCGGCGCGGGATGGACGCCGCGCGCCCATTCCAATCCGCCTGGTCGTGGTCGAATCTCGCACGTCGAGAAGCCCGGACCGGTCGGCATCACGCCCAGAACACGCGCCAAAAGCACCGTGCCCGTGAGCACACCGCCGCTATGCACCAGGCTGCGGACGCCCGCCGGGCGCACGCGTTGCTCGGTGGCCCAGGTGGCCATCTGCTCGTCGCGCACGATCCCGTTGCCCGCCGTGAAGTTGTCCCAGCCCTCCCAGATCGTGGGTTGGTCGGAAGCGCCCATCATGTAGGCGTAGCGCTCACTCAGTCGCTCGGCGCCGCCGGGCCGCGGCCCGGCCAGCATCAGCGCGTCGGCAACGTAGCCATAGAACAGCGGGCTCGTCGGCACCATGTCGTCCGGCGGGTTCGCAAGATGATCGGCGATACGCGCGGTCTGCTCCGGCGTCGCCACCCCGTACATGACCGCCAGCGAGTTCCCCAACTCGCTCACCACCGGAGACTGAGCGCCGTCGCGCACCGCGTCGACGAAAAGCCCGCGCGACTCGTTCCAAAAGCTCTCTCGCACCGTGGGGCGCACCTGCTGTGCAATCTCGCGCCAGCGCTCAGCGTCATCGTCGCGACCAACCTCGTCCGCCAGCGCCGCCGCGTCCTCCAGGCTCGCCACGTAGAGGCAGTTGGTGATGACGCTCGCTCCACGAAAGTCGTTGGGCGTCCAATCGATGTGATAGAGCGGGTGCACCCAGGTCAGCAGCCCGGTCGTCCGGTCGCGGTGCGGGACGAACCAATCGAGTTGCTTGCGCACGCTGGGATACAGCTCATCCAGCACCCAGCGCCGCCCGCCGTAGAGATAGATTTCGCGAATGCGCGTGCTCCACTGCAGCATGAAGTGCTGGTTCACGTGCGTCGGCCAGAAGCTGGGCGGAAACGCCATCATCAGGTTCCCGTCGCCGCGGTCGCTCAGCGTGAACAGGCGGAAGTAGCGGTCCACCACCGGCAAGTCACCCCAGGCGACGTGGGTGAAGCGTCCCCCGTGGCTGCCGTCGCCGGCGCTCCAGGGCACGCGCTCCCGGTAGGAATCGCACACCAGCGTGTCCTCGATGTGCGATTCCATGGTGTCGACGCACGCCGTCCAAACCTTGGTCAGCACTTCGTCCGAGCACTCAAATCGCCCGCGGACGTCGGCCGGATAGCGATATTCGTTCAGTCCGATCGACTGGAGTCGCACCGGCTCGTGCCGGCTGCGCACCGTGACGTGCAGGTAGCGAAACTGTCGATACTCGCCGACCTGCCAGGTCTGTCGGCCCTCGCGGGCGATGACACGATCGCCGTAGCGCAGCGCGGCCGGGATGCGCCCACCGAGCAGTTGCTGGCCGTAGGTCACGTCCAAGATGGCTCCGGCCGGGGCATCGAACTCCAGCCGGGGATAGCCGAAGAGCTGCCGGCCGAAGTCAACGACCAGGAAGGGCGCGCGAATGCCTTGACCGGGAGCAAAGACGCTTTGCAGCGTCGCCGCCGATCCGCCGGGTTCCAGCGCCGCCGACGTCTCCTGCGCCAGTGCGTTCTCCAGCGGCAGGTGCGGCTCGCTGTACAGCAGCTCGGGAATGTCGATCTGGCCCACCCGTCCCAGGTCGATCGTCTCGCCCACGTCAACGACCTCGCGCGGATAGACCATGCGCTCTTCCATCTGCGGAATCTCGCGCTTCTCGAAGACGAACCACTCCACGTCGTTGCCAGAGATTTCGACTGCACGCGCCCAATCGGCGTCGTCGAAATCCAACTCCATCCAATCCGCCGGATCGGCCCCGGCGTCGTAGACCTCGATGAAACCCACGAGGCTGTTGATGAGCTCGACGTCGGTCCGCCAGCCCTGCGCGGGTCGCAGGACCCAGTCCGAGTCGGTGCCGATGGTTTGCGCCGAGCCGTCCGCCAGGGTGAGATCGAGCTGCGCCCAAAGCCCGGCCCGCTCACCCACCGAGTAGGACGAACCGCTGCTGCTGCCCCAGCCCGTGCCGCGGCTGCCCTCGATTCCGTAGTGGTACGCCTGCACGGCGATCACGTTGCGACCTG
The DNA here is from genome assembly GCA_022821905.1 of Chloroflexota bacterium. Classification (GTDB taxonomy): domain Bacteria; phylum Chloroflexota; class UBA11872; order UBA11872; family UBA11872; genus JAJECS01. Next base: position 178,609 of record JAJECS010000024.1, read on the forward strand.
CGGTCAGGTGGGCCGCCACGTCATGGGTGTCATAGCTCTTGCGCCGGGGATCGCTGCGCGCCGGTCCGCGTCCCAGATAGAGTCCGTTGACCCAAAGCACGTAGCGGTCGGCCGCGGATATGTGCAGCTCCGCCTGCGCGGCGTCGCCTTGCAGGTCGAAGCTTCGCCGGGCCATGAGGTACCGGTTGCGCGGCTTGGGATCGCCGTCGGTCCAGATCCAACGAGCCGGCCAGTGCGATACCGCCGTCAATTCAGGCGGGGCGATCGAATACATGGCTCACTCCCAGCAACGCCCAATCGCCGCATGGTAGCGCCAGCGGCGGCGGACAACTTCCGCGAACTGAGGGCCCGACCTACTCAGGCGTCACTTCCACCGACAGTCGCCGCACGTCGGTTGCGGCGAGCTCGGGACCGGACGCGCGTCCGTACAGCGTGAGGTAGCAGAACCCACGCGCGTCGCCCTGGATTGGCAACCGGCGCTCGGAGCCGTTGACACTCACCATCGCTTCTCCGCGACCGATGTCCCAGGCCACGGTTACCGGCGTCCAAGTGCCCGCGGGCAGCTCCGCGATGCCCAAGGACGAATCCACGGCACCGTCCGGCCGTCGATCGTTTGGGCGCCAGAAGGTCTCGTCCAGCACGAGGTCAACGCCAATCGCATCGGCCGTGCGCCGAATCTCGAATCGCAGCTCGCCCCGCGGACCAAAGGGGAAGTTCCGCTCTGCCGCCGTCGGCCGGTCGTCGACGCGCCGCAGCCGCAGCATCGCCTCACCGTCTTCGTGTTCAACACTCACGCCGCCGCAGCCGTTGGTGGACCAGCCGCGCAAGCCGTGAGTGAAGTCGTCGGCGTCGGTCGTTTCGGTCAGCACGTCGGGGTCGAATACGACGTAGTCCGTCTCCACCCGGCGCCAGCCGGCGATCACGTGCGCGAATTGGACCAGGACGCGGCCATCGGACAACGGATTGATGATCGGGTAGCTCACCTGGTCGTCCACGTTGTCGTGGTCGATCTGGCGCGCGAATTCGCGGTAGCCCTGCCAGGTGGCCCCGTCGTCATTCGAAATGGCGGCGTTCATGACGTGCCGCGACGCGTGCACCTGGCGCGTCTCGCCGCCAAAGGGTGGGCCCTGCGTGTTGTTCCAGACGAGCATCAACCGGCCGTCGGCCAGGCGCGCCGCCGAACAGGGGGAGTTTGGCGCCCGGAATCGCGTCGGCTGCGGCGTGCTCCAGGTGCGGCCATCGCTCGAGAATGACTCGTAGAGACGGCGGAATTGGGTGCGAATGACCATCCAGACCCGGCCGTCGCCAAGCTCCGCGGCGGTGGGCTCAACCGCCCCGGAGTGGCTGTGGCGCCCGCCCGAGGGCACCGGCAACTCCGTCGAATCGGCGTGCCAGGTGCGCCCGCCATCATCCGAGTAGCACGACTTGGCGACGTTCTTTCCCGCCTCGCGGTCGAAGTCGTAGAAGTGCAGCGGCAGCAAGAGCCGCCCGCTGGACAGCTGCGTGAATCCCAGCAGTGCGCCCGTGTACTCACGGCCGTAGTCCACGCGGTGCGGCGGCTCCCACGTGGCGCCGCCGTCGCGGGAGGCGACGTGGTACACGTCGCAGCGCATTTCGTCGCGACCCGGCCGCTCGATGTCCTTGGGCCACTTGAGAAACCGCATCCCGATCCCGTGCAGATCGCCGTTGCGGTCAACGAGAGCGCGACCAAGCGTCCAGAGCCCGGCACTGCCGGGCATGGTGTGGACCACCTCCGGCTCGGACCAGACGATGGGGATGCCGCGACCGCGTCGCATCAGCAGCCGCTCCGGCGTCCACGGATCGTCGAAGGCCGCGCCTCCCAGCGTCTCTTGAAAGGGCGGCTTGCCCTCGGCCGTCAGCGTGAAGAACTGCCCGTCGGGCAGCTCGACGATCTGCCCGAGTCTGGTGCCGGCGCGGTAGCGGGGGGTGGCGAGCATAGGGTCTTCCTTCCGGGTGACGATTGGGGCGCAAGCCTACCAGCGTGCCGGCGAGGCCTTGGGATACGCTGCGGAATCCCCAGCCGGGAGAGCCGCGCATGGCCAAGCCGCACCGAATGACGCCCGACGAGATCAAGACGCACCTCGAAGGCCCGGTGATGTCGATCCCTACCAGCTTTTTGGCCGACGGCCCGATCGACTACGACGGCGTCGCCAACGTCATCGAGACCGGTATCGCGGGCGGCACGCAGGTCGCGCTGCTCACGATCGGCGACAGCCAGTTTGCCTACATGCGCGAGCAGGAAGTGGCGGATATCACGCGCTTCGTCGTCGAGCGCACGGCTGATCGCGCGATGGTCGTCGCCGCGACCGGCCTATGGGCCACGACGCAGTCTGTTGAATTCGCGCACTACGCGCGCGACGTCGGCGCCGACGTGGTCATGGCGGCGCCGTCCGGTCAGCTGGGCGATCCCGTGGGCATGGCGGCCCACTACAAGGCCGTGGCCGCGGTGATGCCCGTGATGGTCGTCGGCTTTCCCCCTCACGAAATGCTGCATCGGCTGGTGGACGAGCCGAATATCTGCTGCATGAAGGAAGACGGCACGGACGCGTACGCCGTGCAGACCATCGAGGAGTTCGACGGTCATTGGAAGTTCATGAGCGGCGGCAAGCTCGGTCGCCACATGCTGCAGTGGACCTATGGCTGCCGCAGCTTCATGGACTGGTCCACCAGCTTCGCCCCCCATGTCGGCCAGCGACTCTGGGAAGCGCTCCAATCGGGCGACGTCCCCGACGCGGCGCGCGTGGTGCGGGAAATCGAGACGCCGCTGTTCGACTTGTCGGGTCACCCCAAGATCATCCGCCAGGGCGGATCATTCCCCGGCGGTTGGCAATCGCTGTGGCGCGCGTGCCTGGAGCTGAACGGCATCGCGTCCCGGCACCTGCGACTGCCCCACACGTCGGCGTCCGAGTCCGACCTCGAGCAAGTCAAGCCGGAGCTGCAGCGACTGGGACTGCTGGGCGCTTAGGCGAGCCAACCGACTACGCAATAGCCCTGCCGCTGGTCGGTCACGTTGCCGAAGTGAGGACTCGCTCGTCCTAGGAGAGCGACTGGGAATCTTGACGATTGAGGTTGCCCAAAGCCCCTGGGCTCGGACGATCGACCGGCGAAGTGTGGCGGCTACTCGCCCGACTGGCTGCGCCCACGCACGTCGAAGGCGTCGCGCAGGCCGTCTCCCATGAAGTTGATGGACAGGACGGCAATGCTGATCGCCGCGCCCGGAGCGATCCACAGCCACGGGAACCCGGCCAGGAAGGCAATGCCGCGCGCGCTGTTGATCATGGATCCCCAACTCGCGGCAGGCTCCGTGACGCCGAATCCGAGGAAGCTCAGCCCCGCCTCGGCGAGAATCGCGCCGGCCACGCCGAGCGTGATCGCCACGGTCACCGGACCGACGATGTTCGGCAGGATGTGGCGAATGATGATGTAGCGCTGACTGGCGCCCAGCGCACTCGACGCCATCACGTATTCCAGTTCACGCATCACCAGGATGTTGCCGCGGAAGAGCCGCGCCAGTCCCGGCCAGCCGAAGATTCCAATGATTACCATGATGTTGAAAATATTCGGGCCTGTAATACCGGCCAGGATGATGATGAGAATGAACGTCGGGAAAGTCATCACGAAGTCAGTGAACCGCATCAGGGCATCGTCGACGTATCCCCCGGCGAGTCCCGCGATGGACCCGATGATGAAACCGATGACGACGTAGATGGAGACCGCGACGATGCCCACCGACAGCGAGACTCGCGCGCCTTGCAGAATCCGGCTGAATACGTCACGCCCGACCTGATCAGTCCCCATCCAATTGACGGTGTCAGGGGGCCGATTGACTTTGAACAGGTGCGGCTTCTCGGGATCAAATGGCGACACGATCGCCTGGGTGGCGGCCAGCAACGCCATGATGATGAGGCAGATTAATCCCGCGAGCGCCAGCTTGTGGGCGAGGAATCGTCGAAACGCCCGGCGAAACGGCGAGAGCTCCGGCGGAAGCTCGATAATCTCCTCCGCGGCCAGATCGGCAGCCGCCTGGGAAATGCCCCCTCCGGTCTGCGGGGCGGATGCGCCCGCGGCTTGGCTCTCGGTGCTCATGCTCTCCCTCGACGCTGACTCATGAGTGGCGCACTCGTGGATCGACCCATGCGTAGGCAATGTCGGTCAACAGGTTGGCCGCCAGCGTGATGACCGACGAGATGATCAGCACGCCCATGATGACCGGGTAGTCGCGCTGGAGCAGGGCCGTGTATCCCAGCAAGCCGACGCCCGGCCAGCGGAAGATCGTCTCGACGATGAGCGCGCCGCCGAACAGCACCGGCAGCCGCAGCCCAATAAGCGTCACGATGGGGATCAGCGCGTTGCGGAAGACGTGCTTCCAGAGAATCAGCCGCTCGCTCAGGCCCTTGGCCCGGGCCGTCGTCACAAAGTCGGCGGAGATGGTGTCGAGCACGGAAGCTCGCGCATAGCGCATCAACCCGGCGATGTCGTTCATTGCCAGCGCGAAGACCGGCAGCACCGCGTGGTGCAACAGGTCCCAGTTGATGCCGGTCTCGCCGCCGGGCGTCCACATGCCAAACGTCGGGAACCATCCCAGCGTCACCGCGAAGATGAACATCCCCATTAGGGCGAAGAAGAACTCCGGCACCGACAGCATGAAGAAGGCGCTGATCGTGAGCGTGTAGTCCATGCGCGAGTACTGGTAGAGCGCGGAAACCACGCCAAACAGCAAGCCAAGGGCCAGGCCCACCGCCACCGTGGCCGTCATCAGGCTGATCGTGGGTGGCAGCCGGTCGAGGATCAGCTCCAGCACGGGAACGTTGTGCGTTTGGATGGAGTAGCCCAGATTGCCCTGGATGGCTTCCTTCAGCCAGAGGAAGTACTGCACCGGCACCGGCTTGTCGAGTCCGTACTGGGCGAGAAGCTCGTCGATCTCGTGCGGGCCCATATAGAGCATTTCTTCGGGATCGATCAGGGCCTGGATCGGGTCCCCGGGCGCGAGCTGGAAGACGATGAACGACGTCAGCGACAGCAAGAACAGCAGCGGGATCGAGATGAGAATTCGGCGGATGATGTATTGGGTCATGTCATCGCCCCGCGCCGAAGCGTAGTCTCTGTGTCGCGCAACCGCTGCGCAGCATGGCCGAGTAGGGGCATGCTACTCAATTCGAGTTGCGACCGGCAACACGGTCGATGTGACGCCCGGCAACCCGACCACGCCTTGGGTCGCGATTCCAATCGAACTCTGGAGATTCGCGCGGCGCGAGCCGACGTGGTGTACTCGGGTCACGACGGTTTCGCGGCCCGGCGGGCCTCGAAGGAGCTCAGGCCCATGCTGACCACGGCGACCTACGCCCGCGGTGGACGGCGCGCCACCATCTCGGTCGAGCGCATCGACACGTTTCTCGAATACACCGACACCATCGTCAACTTTCCGGGCATCCTGGCGCTCGACGGGGACCGGCTGGTGCTCAGCGCCAATCACGCCCGCCACGGTGATTTCGAGGGCGAGCCGCTGCGCACGTTCTTGTCTGAGGACAACGGCGCCAACTGGACGCTGCTGGGGCTCGATAGCCCATTCCTCGACGCCCATCCGCTGACAGGCGAGAACTTCCTCACATTCGCCGGGGGCAACCGCGGCTACATGCGCGACGGCACCGTCACCCACATCGACGTCCACCAGGCCGACCTTGAACGGCGATCCTGGAGCCGGCGCGAGGGCCCGATGCACGCCATCATGCAGACGGCCGACCCCACGTTTCGCTGGCGGCGCTGGAGCGGATCCGGCGAACTTTTGGAGAACCGCCTCATCACCGTGGAGAACACACCCTGGGAGACCGGTTCCTACGAGAACTACGCCAGGATTCTCGAGCTTGGCAACGGTGAGCTGCTGACGGTCATCGGCGTGCTCGCCGGAGCTCCCCCGCGGCTGCCGGGCGTGGACCGCCGCGGCCGGCCGCACTACAACATGCGTTTCTCGGTCGCCATCGTCCGCTCCCATGACAACGGCAAGACCTGGGAAGCCACCACGGCGCTTCATCCCTGGGAGCACGAGCAGGTCTACGGTCCGCACGACCGAGCCGTCGACGAAGGCTTCGACGAGGCCGACCTGGAAATCGCGTCCAACGGCGACCTGGTGCTGATCATGCGCAGCGGCTCCTTCTCCCCGCTCTTCCAAACGCGCTCGAGCGACGGCGGCGACACCTGGAGCGAGCCCGAAAACGCAGGCTGGCCCGCGGTCAAGCCGCGGCTGCATCTGCTGCCCAACGGCGTGCTGGCGGGCATCTCGGGCCGCGGCGGCTATGGGCATCCACAGGTCACGCACGTCATGCTCAGCCTCGACGGCACCGGCAAACACTGGGAGACGCCGTTCCCCTTCCACACCGGACCTGGATGCTCCTACACGTCGACCTTTGTGAAGGACGGCCAGCTGAACGTGGTGTTCTCGCACTCGGACTTCACTAGCGAGATGGGCACCAACCGCCTGCCCTCGCAGCGCATCCGGCGCGCGGTGATCAACGTGGAGGTGGAGGATGCCTGAAATGGGCCGCACGCCGGCAACCTGTCTGATCGAGGCGCCCACGCTGCGCGCGGCGTGGGCCGACGAGCACCGATGATCGAGAGCGCGACTTACACCGACGGCACGCGCTCGGTGCGCATCGGCGTCGATCGCATCGACACCTGGCTGGAAGACCACGAGTCCATCATCAACTTCCCGGGCGTCGTCGAGCTCGACGGCGACCGGCTCTTCATGACGATCCATCACGGCCGTCACGGCGGCGAGGAACCAACCTGGGCCTTCCTGTCCGATGACGCCGGGGCAAGCTGGCGGCGCCTACCCAACGACTTCCCCTTGCTCTCGCGCGACGCACGCACCGGGCTCATCAACGAGACCCACGACTCGGGAGTGACCGGACACCTGCGCGACGGCTCCTTCGTGCGCATCAACCACAGCACCGAGCACGCCCTGTCCGTGGGCTACGACCGCGCGCACGGCACCTATCACGAGCAGTTCCAGGAAGACGACCCCACGTTTCGGTTCCATCGCTGGACGGCCGACGCCACGCCCATTGAGAGCTTTCCATTCAAGGTGCGCGGCATTCCGTGGGGTCGCGCGTCCTACCAGTGCTACTCGCGCCTGCTCGAGATGGACAACGGCGACTTCCTCACGGCCCTGGAGTGGGTCAGGATCCTCCCGCAAGCGGAGTGGACGCGCCTTCCCATCGGTCGCGATCGGAAGACGATCACCAGCGTCTTCATCGTGCGCTCCAGCGACCGCGGCAAGAGCTGGGATTTCGTGCACGCCTTCGACGCCTATGCGCTCAAGCCCGTGTACGGCCCCGGCGACCGCCGCTTGGACGAGGGCTTCAACGAGGCCGATCTCGTCCGGCTGGCTAACGGCGACCTGCTGTGCATGTTCCGCACCGGGTCCTACTCGCCCATGCACATGTCGCGCTCCGAGGACGGCGGGCGCACCTGGTCGACTCCGGTCAACGTCGGCTGGCAGGGCGTCAAGCCGCGCCTGGAGCTGCTGCCCAACGGCGTGCTGGCCTGCGCCGCAGGGCGCGGGGCCTACGGCCATCCCCAGGTGACCCACGTGACCCTGAGTCTGGACGGCACCGGCCGCCATTGGGAGCCGCCGTTCGCCTTTCACACCGGCCCCGGCTGCTCCTACACCTCGACCATGCAGCGGGACGACCGGCTGCACGTGGTCTACTCGCACTCCGATTTCACCCGCGACATGGGCACCAACCAACTGCCGTCGCAGACCATTCGTCGGGCGGTCTTGGACGTCGCCGTTCTCGATGACTGATCGGCCGCACCACGAGATAACGCCGGCACGCCGCCGCGCAGGAGGTTAGTTCCGATGCTCGAGTCCGCCACCTACAGCGACGGCGAGCGCACCGCAACCCTCAGCGTCGAGCGCATCGACACCTGGCAGGAAGACACCGAGGTCATCCTGAACTTCCCGCATGTGGTGGAGCTCGCGGAAGACTGCCTATTCATGCGTTTCGCCCGCTCGCAGCACGCCATTGCCGAAGAGGAGCCCCACCGCGACGTCTACTCGACCGACGACGGCGAAACCTGGGCCGAGGCGCCGCCCGGCATGGAGTTCGGCGGCGGCAGCCTGGGCTATCTCCGCGACGGCACGATCATGCGGCTGGAGCACAACACGGTCGAGGCCACGCAGCGCACCTGGGACAAGCACGTCGGCCCGTTCCACCTGGTCATGCAGGAGGACGACCCGACCTTCCGCCTGAACACCTGGCGACCGAACGGCGAGCCCATCGACCGCATCGAGTTCAAGATCGCCGGGCTGCCCTGGGCCACCGCCTCCTACCAGACCTACGCCAAGATCCTGGACCTCGACGACGGCAGCCTGCTCGCCGCCATGGAAGCCCAGGTCGGCCCGCCGAGGGAAACCGACGACATTCGGCCCGACGGCCGGCACCGTTGGGAGATCACCATGACGACGTTCATCGTCCGGTCGCGCGACCGCGGCCGGACGTGGGACTTCGTCACGGCATTCAGGCCGGAAGAGCTGCCGCTGGTTTACGGGGTGAGCGATCGCCCCGTGGACGAGGGGCTCACGGAGGCCGACCTGATCGTCGCGGCAAACGGCGACATCCTGTGCGTCAACCGCACCGGCTCGTACTCGCCCATGTGGCAGACGCGATCGACCGACGGTGGCCACACCTGGGGAACGCCCCATCCCGTGGGGTGGCAGGGCGTGAAGCCACGGCTGAATCTCTTGCCCAACGGCGTGCTCACCTGCGCGGCGGGTCGCGGCGGCTACGGCCACCCCCAGATCACCCACGTGATGATCAGCCTGGACGGCACCGGCAACCACTGGGAAGCGCCCTTCGGCTTCCACACCGGTCCGGGTTGCTCCTACACCTCGACGATGGTCCGGGACGGGCAGTTGCACGTCGTCTTCTCGCATTCCGACTTCACCCGCCCGTTCGGCACGCACAACCTGCCCTCGCAGCGCATCCGGCGAGCGGTGATCGACGTGCAACTGCACGACAGCTAGGCAGCCGCGCAACAGGCACACGCGTCATCTCCGCCCGCCGCTCCGATAATGGGCCGCCCACTGCCCGCCGTTCGTTCGACACGCCCACAGCCCCGGGCTAGCATTTCGGCGCCCAACAACTGGAGTCACATCCATGCTGCGGCAAGCCACCTACGAGCGAAACGGACGCTCGGCATCGATCAGCGTCGAGCGCATCGACACCTGGTTCGAGACCACCGATTCGGTCATCAATTTCCCGGGCCTGGTGGAGCTCGAGGGCGACCACATGTTCTTGAGCTATCACCACGGGCGCCACGGCGGCCATGAGCCCCTGGAGCTCGCCGTCTCGGACGACGCCGGCGCCACCTGGCGCGAGGCGCCCGACGATCACCCGATGGTCTACATCCACCCGGACACGGGCCGCAAGGGCATCGAGTTTGCCTCTGGCGTCCTGGGCTACCCGCGCGACGACTCCATCGTGCACATCGACCACGACACGGTGGAGCTGTCGGATCGCTGGAAAGACCGCACCTCAGGCTCCTACCACGAGATGGGGCAGGTCGAGAGCCCGACGTTCCTTTGGCGGCGCTGGTCCACGGCCGGCGAGCCGCTCGAAAAGCACACGTTCAAGGTTCGCGATCTGCCGTTCGCGCGCGCGTCGTATCAGTCCTACAGCTCGCTCATCGAGCTGGACAACGGCGACTACCTGACCGCCCTGGAGTGGGTGGACCTGTTGCCGGCCGACGAGTGGTCCACCGACACCCGCGGACGTATTCGCAAGACCCGCATCGGGGTCTTCATCGTGCGTTCGAGCGATCAGGGCTACACCTGGGACTTCGTGCACAAGTTCGACGCCGGTGAGGTCAATCCCGTCTACGGTCCGGGCGACCGAACGGTCGACGAGGGGTTCGACGAGGCCGACCTCGTCGTCACGGCCAACGGCGACATACTCTGCGTGATGCGCACCGGCAGCTACTCGCCGATGTTCCAGTCGCGCTCCACCGACGGCGGCCACACCTGGTCCGAGCCCACCAACACCGGCTGGCAGGCCGTAAAGCCTCGGCTCACGCTGCTGCCCAACGGCATTCTCGCCTGCGCGTCCGGCCGCGGCGCCTACGGACATCCGCAGGTGACGCACGTGATGCTGAGCCTGGACGGCAATGGCGAGCACTGGGAGACGCCTTTCGCCTTTCACACGCGCGGCGGCTGCTCCTACACCTCCAAGATGTACCGCGACGACCGACTGCACGTGATCTACTCGGACTCGGACTTCACCCGCGAGTTGGGAACCATCGGCTTGCCGTCGCAGCGAATCTGCCGCGCGGTGATCGACGTGCAGAGTCCCGCGACCTAATCCGCCGCTGAATCCTCGAAGGGTGCGTTAGCCATGCGGCTGGGCCTGTTGGTTCGCCTGTTCACGGCGACGCATGGGCGGATCGACGTGGAGTCGAGCGCCGCCGCGGCCAAGCCACGCTGGGAACGATCCACGGTCACCCGCGCCGAGTTCGAGGCGTCCCTGGATCTGGCGGCTGAAATCGGCGCCGAGGTGGTCGAGATCACCCAAGCCGGTCAGCCCGCGGCGGCTGAGCTGCTGGTGGCGAGTCCTCGGCTGCGGCGCGAATTCAGCGCCATGGTCGCCGACCGTGGACTCTCGATCGCGGCGCTCAATGCCGCCGGCATGCCGCTGCACCCACGAGTCGGCGGGCGCGCCCGGCGGCTCATCCGGCGCACCATCGAGCTTGCCAGCCAGCTTGACGTCCGCACCGTCGTCAGCATGTCGGGCGCGGGTGGCGACGGGCCGGCGGCCAGCACAGTCAACTGGGTCAGCTTTCCCTGGCCCGAAGAATCGGTCGCGCTGCGGGAGCGCCACTGGCAAGCGGCGGTGGGCCTCTGGCGCGACCTGGCGGGTTACGCGACCAGCCGCGGAGTCGATCGCCTGGCGCTGGAGCTGCATCCCATGCACCTCGTCTACAACGTGCCGACGTTCAAGCGACTGCACGACGCCGTGGGGCCCGTCATCTCCGCCAACGTCGACCCCAGCCACCTCTTCTGGCAGGGCATGGATCCTGCCTCGGTGGTGCGCGCCCTGGGCGAGTCGGTGGCGCACGTGCACGTCAAGGACACGCAGCTCATCGACGACGAGCTCGCCACGGCGGGCGTGCTGGACGGGCGCAACTTCGGGGCGCACGGGCCGCGTGCCTGGATGCACCGAACCGTCGGCCGCGGTCACGGTGGCGACGTGTGGACGGGATTCTTCGAGGCCCTGCGAGACGTTGGCTACACCGGTGCCCTGAGCCTCGAGAATGAGGACCCCTACCAGGACTACGCCGAGGGCGTGCGGGAAGCCGCCGCCTACGTGCGACCGATCCTGCAGGAACTCGAATGATCCTCCAAGAGCCGGAAACGCCGCCTCCGGCCTCCCTCGAAGACGTCACGGCCGTTCCGCTGACGCCGCCCTCGCTCGGCAAGCCGACTCCGCAAGACCTGCGCATCGGGCTCATCGGCGCCGGTCGCGTCGTGCACAACTCGGTGCTTCCGGCGTATCGCCAGACCGGGATCACACCGGTGGCCGCCGCCGATCCCGACCACGAGGCGCGCGCAGTCACGAAACAACGCTGGGGCGTTGAGCGTGTGTTCGCGGACTTCCGGGAGATGCTCGACGAGGTTGAGTTGGACGTGGTTGACGTCAACATTCGCTGGGACGTGGGACTCTCACCGACGCGCGTCGCGGCGGTCGAGGAGGCCGCACGACGCGGGGTCCACGTGCTCATGGCCAAGCCGTTCGCCGCCACCTACGCCCAATGCCGCGCGATGGTCGAGGCGGCCCAGGCCGGGGGCGTCACCCTCGCGGTCGATCACAACACGCGCTTCGCACCGGTGCCGCATGGCATCCGCTCGCTGATCCAGGCCGGCGTGCTGGGCCCCCTGATTTCGGCCTCGTACCTGTATCACTCAGCCGTGGGACGCCAGCACACCAACGCCTTCGACGCGGCCTACGACAACGTGGTGCACGCCGCGGACACGTTGCTCACGTGGTTCGAGCAGGAGCCGGAGGAGGTCTACGCCCACTGGAGCCGCCGGGTCGACGGGGTGGGCTCGGTGTTCAGCGGCACGCTCAGGTTCGCGGACGGCGCCAACGCCACGATCCTGTTCGACTTCGCCACCCGCCACCGCCGCCAGATGGACTTCGTGGCCGTCGGCGAGCGCGCCAGCGTTGACGGTCGCCAGGACGCCGGCGCGCCGCCGCCCGCCACGATGCGGCGCCCTACGCTGCGCTACGGTCCGCACACCCCACGCGGGTTGGTGGTTGAGCTGCCGCTGCACCACTCGCTGATGCCGGATTCCTTCCTGGCCTCGCGCGCCGACTTCCTGCAGGCGATTCATGAGGGGCGCGAGCCATGGGTGAGCGCCGCGCAGGTGCTGCGCACCATGCGCACGCACATCGCCCTGTGCCGGTCCGCCGCCGAGGGACGCCCCGTCCGGCCGGCGTCGATCGAAGACTCGGACTAGGCGACACCGCGATCCGGCTGTGGCATCGTGCCCAGGCGCCGCCTGCCTGAGTAGCCACCGGTGCCAAACCTAGAGATACGCCCCCTCTCCGTCCGCCCCCTGGAAGCAACGGCATTCCACCCGTTCGGCGCGGTGATCGCGCCCGAAACCGCGGACGCCCCGAGCTTGAACCGCTCGCCGGGCAATCTCGGCTTTCTCTGGGTGCACAAGGAGCTCGAGTTCCCCAAGTCGGCCTACATGTGCAGCCTGCGCTACTACTACCGCGGCAACCGCTGCGAGTTCCTGCAGAAGCACCCCGGAAGCACCGTCACACTCATTCCCGTCACCGGTGTGAGCGCGATCGTCGTTGCCCCCAATAACGCTGAAGGCGGTCCGGACGTGGACGCCGCCCAGGCATTTCTGCTGGAGCCCGGCCGCGGCGCCGTGCTTCACCGCGGCGTATGGCTGCGCTATGCCTATCCCCTGACGCAGTTTGCCGACTTTGCCTACGTGACCCAGCGCGTCGACCCCGACACGGCCAACGTCAGCGACGACGTGGTGCGGGTGAATTTGGACACCGACCTCGGCTTCGTGTTCGACCTGGCATTCGACGTTCCAACCGGCGAGGACTTTGCCCACACGCCCAGCGGCGCGCTGGCCGCGGGCCCGGAGCGAGACCCGCCGCACGCGTAGAAGTCGCCTGTCGACAACCCATCACATGTAGAGGCCCATGCCAAGGTCTCGTCGCCCTCTCAGGGATTCGTGAGCAGCGCGTAGACTCGCGCGCACCTGCAGCCGGGAGCACCCGCATGCTTCAGATCGGGCTCATCGGACTGGGCGGCATCGCCTCCGCGCACCTGAAGGGCCTCGCCCTGCTCGAGGCCGAAGGCCTGGCCCGCTGCGTGGCCGGCGCCGAGCCTGTGGACGAGCGACGCGAGGAACGCCGCAAGGCCTTCGGTATTCCCAAGGTCTACGCCGGCCACCGCGACCTGTTGGCCGACCCGGCCGTCGAGGCCGTGGCCATCCTCTTGCCCCACCACCTGCACGCCGGCGTCACCGTCGAAGCCCTGGACGCCGGCAAGCACGTGCTGGTCGAGAAGCCGATGGCCGTCACGATGGACGAGTGCGATCGCATGATCGAGGCCGAAGCGCGAAACGGTCGGCTCCTGCAGATCGGCCTCACCGGCCAATATCGACCGGCGATGCGCACGGCGAGGGCCTTCCTGGACACCAACGCCCTCGGCCCCGTCATCCAGGTGCTGGCGCTGGTGAGCGCCAAGCTGCCCTACGAGCACCGCGACCGCTATATGCGAACCCGCTCCATGGGCGGCGGCCAGTGGCTCGGCGACGGCGCCCACATGGTCGACTGGGTGACGCACTTAGTCGGCTCCAAGGCGGTCTCGGTGAAGGCGGCTCTCGGGACGTACATGCACTTCATGTCGGGGGACGACACCGCCACCGCGCTCATCCAATACGCCAACGGGGTCGCCGGCGTGGTGATCATGGTGGCCCATTCACGCGGTCCCGAAGAGACGGGGATGGTCGACGTCCACGGCTCCCAAGGGCGGCTGCAACTGGATTGGGTGAGCGACGCCGGGCCGCACGGCCAGGTGCGCGTAGGCCAGGACGGCGCCTGGCGCGAGCTGGACATCGAGCCGATCAACGACTTCGCCGAGCAGTACCGCGACTTCGTCATGGCGATAGCGACTGGCGACCGACCACCCGCCAGCAGCGCCTATGGCCGCCACATCATGGAAATCCTCTTCGCCGCCGAACGCTCCAGCATCACCGGCCGCGAGGTCGTGCTGGAGCCGCTCGAACGGGAGCCGTGGTAGCGCCTTCGACCAGTCGTCGGTAAGCCCCCTTCCGAAGCGACGAACGGGGTCTCGTTACCATTGGCGGGTGCGGCGTTGCCGCATGGGAGGATTCCACTGCCCATTCGCCGCTCCGCGGCATTCGCCGCGGCTTATCTGACGTTCGCGCTGGCGGTTCTCGCAATCGCCGCCCTCGCCGTGGGATTGCTGATCAGCCGTCCGTTTGCGGTCGTGGGCGCCTGCACCATTCAGTCCGAGTTCACAGCCGTGTGGCGCGACGAGCCCACCAGCTGCCCCGAAAGCAATCTCGTCGACGCCGATCTCTCGGGTGCGTTTCTCCGCGACTCGAACTTCTCCGGCGCGGACCTGTCCGGCGCCAACTTCAGTGACGCGGACCTTCGGTTCGCCGACTTCATCGGTGCCACGCTGGACGGCGCCGATCTGTCCGACGCCAACCTCTACGGGGCCACGTTCCGCGACGCCCGGCTAATTGCCACCCGATTCGACGGCGCCACCATGACCGGCGCGAATCTGCAGAACTCCGACTTCAGCGATGCGAGCCTGCGCGCCGTGGACGCCTCCTGGATCGAACTGGACAACTCGGTCGCGGCCAATGTCGACATGTCCGGCGCCGAACTCAGCCGAGCGCGGTTCTATGGCACCCGTCTCCCTGGCGCGGATCTAAGCAATGTCGAACTCACGAACTCAACCATGATCCGCGTCGACATGTCGGGCGGCGCCCTGCGCGACGCCATGATCATCAACACGAACGTCTACGCCTCCAACTTCTCCCGGGCGCAGTTGAGCGGCATGCGGGTGTATGGGTCCGAGTTTCGCCGTACCGACTTCAGCGGCGCGGTGCTCACCGACATCACCGTGTCGGGCACGCTGCTCATGGGTTCCGATTTCTCGGGATTTGAGGAATTCGGCGCCAGTGCCGACTTTCGCGGCGCCACGTTGCGCGCGTCCAGCTTCGACGATGCGGATTTCTCTCACGCCATCGTGTCGGATATGCAGACGTTTGCGGTGGGATTTCGCCGGTCAAACCTCCAGAATGCCGATTTCAGCCGCGCCGAGCTGATCCGCGCCGCGTTCACGAACGCCGATTTGCGCAGCGCCCAACTCTCCAATGCCGATCTTTCGGGGTCGAATCTAGATGGCGCGTTGCTGAACGGCGCCGACCTGACCGACGCGAACCTTACCGGCGCGGAGCTGATCGGCGCGGATCTGACCGACGCCGTGCTCGAAGGCGCCGACCTCACCGACGCGCTCTTCAGCGAGCGAATGCGGCAGCAACGCGACGGGGAGCGCTGAGGGTCGATCCATGATGGAGTACAAGGGCTATCTGGCCGAAGTCGAGTACGACGACTCCGTGCGGTGTTTGCACGGGCGGGTGATCAACACCGGCGCCTATCCCATCGCCACCTTCGAGACCGCCGATCCAGAGTGCCTGCGTGAGGAATTCCAAAGGTCCATTGACGAATACCTCGCGTCATGCGACGAGGACGGCGTGGATCCCATTCCACCCTTCTCAGGCAAGCTCCAACTGCGGCTCGGCAGCGACCTCCATCGGCGCGTCACCGTGGCCGCCGCCGAGAGCGGTCAGAGCATCAACGGGTGGATCACACAGGTGCTAGCCGAACGGGTGCGGTCGGCCGCCGGCGACCCTCCGTAGGAACTTCGCGGCGGTCGCGCTGTCCCGGCAGAATAGCCGCCATGTCCCGGCCGCCCAGGCAGTAACGGATACCGGCCGGTGACTGAGTTGTCTGGTGCCATGTTGGCCGCTGCCCCCTCGCCGAGACCAATTGCTAGAGCTCGGATTCGTCAACCTCATCCGCTCCCCCCGTCAGCAAATAGTGATTGACGGCAACGCTCGGGTGCACCACGCCCTCGAGCGTGAACCCTTTCTCGTCAAGCATGCGTCGCACGTCTCGGTTGCGGGCGTGGAAGTCGGCCTTGGCCTGCGCGGCTGCATCGGGGTCTTCGGGAACGGCATACATCTCGCTGATGGCATCGAGTCCTTCCACGCGACCATCGGCGTATAGACGCACGTGCCGGTCGTTCGTCATCCGGTGGCTGGCGTAGTAGTCCAGATACTCGGCGCCGTCGTCGGCGCCGAAGGCGTACCAGACGGTCCAGCCATTCCTGACGATTCGACCGGCCTGCCTGGACGCGACGGCCTCAGGCGGCAGACAGATATCCCAATGGGCGAAATCGCCGTTGAATTCGCTCTCAATCCGATCCATGCCCGTGGTTTGGCCCACTATCCCGGCGCGATGACCGTCATGTCCCAGCCGGCGAGGTCGTGCAGCGGCACCGTCCAATCGCCGAGCGCCGGCTCGCCGGCCGCCACCCACTCGGCGATCTCCTCGCGATGCCCCAGCCGTCGCAATGCGTTCCACATCGGCTGCGAGTTGGCGCGCCCACCGGGCCCCGCGCAGTCCCAAAAGAACAGATGCTCGGCCCCGGTGCCGTAGATCAGGTGCGCCTTGCGCCGGAAGTCCTCCGCGCTCATGTGACGCGGCATCACGTTCGGCGCCAAGGTGCAGGCCGTGCCGCGGGTGGCCTCGACGAACGGCGTCAGCTGCTCCGGCGCTGACCACGTGTCTTCGTCGGTGGGCATTGCGAGCGGCGCGGCGCTGTAGGGAATCAGCGCGTCGATCAGCCCCTCCCGCGCCCAGGTGGCCACGTCGCAGCCGAAGAGCACGTTTTCCGACATCAGGCCCTGCACACAGGCCGAGACCTCGATGCGGCGCCGGCCCTGCTCGCGCGCGACGGCGTCCATCTCCTGCCGTACGCGGCGCATGAACCCCGTGAGCACGCCGGCGCGATAGGCCAGCCACTCCGGATCGTCCTCGGGCAGCTCACGCGGATCGGCGCCGTGGCTCGCGGCGAAACCCTCGATCAACGGCTGCTCGTACATCAGATAGGGAGGGCGTCGGTTGAACAGCAGGCAAATGCCGTCGAGGTCGAACTCGGCCATCTCGCGCAGCGCGGCCAGGCAGTAGTCCTGCACCTCGGGAAAGGCGTAGGACATGCGCGGCAGCTCGCTCCCGTCGCGGTCGAGGCAGCGCCACTGGGGGTTGTCCTGGAAATATCCGTCGAGGTATTCCTGGTTCATCGGCGGCGGATAGGTCCAGGCGGCGAGGCGGTAGGCGGCGTGGAACTCCATCCCCAGCTCGTGGGTGTGATCCAGCGCCACCTGAAACGGGTCGATGCCCTGCTCGTGAAAGCTGCGCCAGCTCTCGGCCAGGAGCCGGTCTCCCACGCGCGGAAACATCTCGACGCCATGGGCCGTGGCCGTGCGGCCGATCTTTGTGAAGTAGCGCATCAGATCGCCCGCGCCGGACTCCCAGTACATGCGGCTGAAGTCGGTGTTGCGATAGGGCTCGATTTCGCGCCTGACCTCCTCGGCGGTCGTCATGCGGTAGGTGTAGTGCGGCCCGTGCGCGTCGTTGTGCGCCCAGAGACGGCGGTCGCGACCCGACGTGCGCTCACCGACCAGATCTTGGACCTCGTCGTCGGCCAGCGGCACGAGCTTCAAATAGGCGATGCGCGCGGAGCCCGACTGAACCGACGCCAGTCCATTGCCGGGATCGATGCGCCGCCGCAGTTGCGAGAACACCACCTCTTGGCCCGTGAGATCGGCGACCTTCCAGAAGATCTCCTGCAGCTCCTTGCGGCGCAGGTGATGGCCCTCCGTGCTCCAGGTCAGCGATGAGAAGGCGGGGTCGCCGCTGAGCTTCACCGGGACCAGCGAGAAGTCGCTTTCGCCTCCCGCGGTCGGATGGACGCCCACCGATATTGCGTGCCAGCCGTCGACCCGCAGCGGATAGGTCACGTCCGGAGCCAGAGTCTCCGGGCCGGCGAAGAGCATCGTCCCGGAAACGCCGTCGGCCTCGAACGACAGCGTCTGCCACCGGCCCCGGGTGGCGTCCGGGGACAGCGCCTCGGCCGGCGTGCAGCGGTCGAAATCGGCGACGTAGCGCGGCGCTCCACGGAATCCGCGGTCGGTTATGGCATCGGACATGGCACTTACCTCCCTATCCCGGCGTCACGTATGAAAGGTCCCATCCGGCCCACTCGCGCAGGGGCATCGACGGGCGGGGCAACGCGGGCTCGCCGGCGTCGATCCACGCCTGGACCTCGTCCACGTGGCCCAGCCGGCGCAAGGCGTTCCAGGCATGCCCGAAGTTCGCCCGGCACCCGCCGCCCGCCGAGTCCCAGAAGAACATGTGGTCGATCCCGGCGCTGTAGATGATCGCTGCCTGCCGCCGATAGTCCTCCGGCGACATCACCCGCGGCATCACATTCGGCGCCACCACGCACGACGATCCGGCCACCGTTTGCCGCAGAAAGTCGAGCTGCGGCGGATCTGTCCACACCATGCCGCTGGGCTCGCTGAAGAATGGGCGGAAGTTGGCGCGTGGACTGTAGGGGATCAGCGTATCCACCAGGCCCTCGCGCACCCAGGCGGCCAGATCGATGCCCTGCATCAGGTTCTCTGCCTCGGATGCCTCCGTGATCGCCGAAACCGCGATCCGTCGCCGCTGGCCTTGAGAGGCCTCGTCCATCGCCGCCCGCACGTCCCGCATGAATTGCGTCAGCGTCCCGGCGCGATAGGCCAGCCAGTCCGGATCGTCCTCCGGCAGCGTCCGCGGATCGCGTCCGAACTCGCGCGTGAAACCCTCAACCAGCGGCGGCTCATATTCCACCAGCGGCGGACGCCGGTTGTAGAGCAGGCAAATCCCATCGATGGGCCGTTCGGCCATTTCACGCAGCAACGACAAAACAAATTCACGCACTTCCGGATAGCTGTATGAGATGCGCGGCGTCCGGTTGCCTGCCCGGTCCTCGCCGTGGAACTCAGGATGCCGCGCGAAGTACGTGTCGCCGTGGTTGTGGTGATCGAGCGGGGGCGGGTATTGAAATGCGGCCACGCGATATCCCGCATGAAACTCCATGCCGACCGCGTGCGTCTGCTCCAACGCCACGTCGAACGGGTCGACGCCCTCTGCGCGAAACACGCGCCAGCTCTCGGCGTGCATGCGATCGCCGCGGCGGCCATAGTCCTCCAGTCCGTCCAGCGTGTGCCGCCGCCCGATCCGGCTGAAGTACGCCAGCTGATCGCCG
Source organism: Chloroflexota bacterium (assembly GCA_022821905.1). Taxonomy (GTDB): domain Bacteria; phylum Chloroflexota; class UBA11872; order UBA11872; family UBA11872; genus JAJECS01. The sequence goes on from JAJECS010000024.1 coordinate 198,067, forward strand.
CCGCCTGCCTCCCAGTACATCCGCGAGAAATCGCTCTCGTGGTACTGCTCGATCTCGCGCCGGACGTCGTCCGCCGACGTGAGCCGGAAGAGGTATTGCGCAAAGTGGGCGTCGTTGTGCGCAAACAGCCGCCGGGTGTCGCCGCGCGCCTGATCCGCGCGCCAGTCTGAGACTTCGGTATCCGTCAGTGGCACGAGTTTTATGTAAACCACCCGCGCTGCCGCGCAAGCAAACGCCCCGGCTCCGTCACCCTCGCCGATCCGCGCACTCGCCTGGCCGATATCCAATTGCTGACCGGTCAGGTCCGCGATCTTCCAGTAGCACTCCACCACGTCCACGCCGTGGTCGGGCCGCCGGTATGGGTCCATGGTCACGAATGAAAACGTGTCGTCGCCGCTGAGCTTGAGCGGCACGCCCAGCGTCAGGCCCTCGGCAGCCGTGCGGATGGGCACGGTGCCGATCGAGATGGCGTGCAGCCCGCGAGCGTCCAGCGGATAGCGTACCGTGGGCGCCGCCGTCTCCAGCCCCGCCGCCAGCATGGTGCCGCTGAACGAATCCGTGCGATAGCTCATCGCGCGCCAGTGCCGGAGCTCGGGCCTGGGGCGGATTGCCGATGCCGGCTCGGCGCGGTCCAGGTCGGTGAGATACCGCGGCGCACCGCTGAGCCACGCGTCACCAATTCGATCAGTCAAGGCGATGGCCGTCGACTGTGGCTGGGATTGCGAAGGTCACCGGCGTCGGCGAATCATCGGCGCACCCTGCCCGTTGAACGTTGGTGTACCTTACGCCGCAGCCTGTCAGACCATCAATCGGCCGGCTCGAACCATGCCTGAACGCCAGCCGCCCATTGAAGTCTTGACGGATTCAGAGGGCGAGCCCGGCCGCTGGCTGCAGCTCGTGCGCGACCCAAAGTGGCGCGGCCTCGGCGTCATTCTCATCGGCACGTTTCTGAGCGTGATCGTGCACAACATCGCCACGGTCACGCTGCCCAGCATCGCGGCGGACTTTGGCTCCACGCTCGCCGAGGTGCAGTGGGTCGCCATCGCCGTCTCGCTGACCACCGCCGCGGTGGTTATGCCCGCCGGATACCTGGCCGACCGTCTGGGTCGCCGGGAGTTCTTCATCGGCGGCATGGCGCTGTTTGCCGCGGCATCGCTGATGGCCGGCTGGGCGCCGACGCTGGAAACCCTGATCGCGGCGCGGCTGCTGCAAGGCGTGGCGACGGCCATCGTGGGCGCCAACGGCATCGCCATCGCCGTCACCCTCTTCCCCGAGGGCGAGCGCGGCAAGGTGCTCGGCCTCTCATCCGGCACCGTCGGCTTCAGCGCCCTGGTGGCGCCGGCGGTCGGCGGCATCATCGTCGACGGCGGCGGCTGGCGCTGGGCCTATCACGCGTTGGCATTGCCGGCGATCGTCGGCGCCGTGGGTGCCTGGCTCGTGCTGGAAGCCGCTCGATCACCCGAGTCCGCTGAAGCTTCGGGCCGCTTCGATTGGTTCGGTTCGAGCGCCATCGCCGGAATTGCCGTCACGCTGGTGCTGGGCCTCACCATGGGACCGGTGATCGGCTGGAGCGAGCCGCTGGTGTGGACCTCGATCGCCGCCGCCATGGCGCTGGGCGGCGCCTATGTCTGGTGGGAGCTGCGCACGCCCCATCCCGTGTTCGATCTGCGACTGCTGCGACGCCGCGCCGTCGTCACGCCCCTGGGCGCCCGCATCGTGCTGCTCATGGGTCTGTCGGGCGGAGGCTTCCTGGTGCCGTTCTACATCCAGGGCGTCCTGGGACTGAGCGCGCGCGACCTGGGCTTCATCCTGGTGCCCGGATTCGCGGTCTACACCCTCACCGCGACGCTCGCGGGCCGGTATTCAGACCGTTGGACACCCCGTCCGTTTTTGATCGCCGGCCCGCTGGTGGGCCTCGTCAGCGTTCTCGCACTGGCGAGCTTTGGGTCGGACACGCCACTGGCGGTGGTCGTGCTGGTGCTGGTCGTCAACAGCGCCAGCCTCTCGCTGGTGACCTCCCCCAGCACCAACGCCATGCTCGGCGCCGTGCCGGAGCAGGTCTACACCGTCGCTGTCGCGTTCATGAACCTGGCCGGCACGATCTGTGGCATCGTCGCCCTTGCCCTGATCACCGCCATCGTGACCGCCGTCATGGCCAACGCCGGCGCCGAGGCCAGCGTCAGCGCCGTGGCCTCGGATCCAACAACCACCAGCGCCTTCCTCGACGGCTGGCGTGTCGCGTTTCTCGTACAGGCCGTATTCATGATTGCCGCGGCCGTGATTGCCTGGATGTACCGGCCGACAAGCCTCACAGGCACAACCCAGCCCGAATAGCACGCGTCCGCTGGCCCAGGCTGCGTGCAGCCTGGGGACGCCTGGGCAACTATCCCCGCCGGCTACGAAGGCCCGTCACGCCTCACGATGACTTGGTGGGAATCCCACGCTGCACGCAGCGTGGGCTACCGGACTCGGACCGCGGGCCGCCGAACCCGGACGAAGATCGGCTAAACCAACCCCAACCCGCGCAACATATCCCGTACCTGCTCCATCTCTTCCTCGGTCGCGTTCGGCGCGGGGGAGCGGCGCCAGCGGGGGGCTACGCCGCAGACTTCGATCATCGTGTGGACGAGGCCGTCGCCGCCGGCGGGGAACGCCGGCCACAGGTCCCAGATCGGCTGCTCGTAGTGCCGGGCGAGGCGCCAGGCTTCGGGCAGGTCGTCGCGCTTGATGGCGTCCCAGTAGAGCTTCTGGGGCAAGAGATTGCAGTAGATGAACACGTCCAGCCAGGAGTTGCAGTTGCCGTGGGGCCAGAGCACGTAGTGACGCTTGATGCCGCCGCCGCCGGCCATCGGCCAGCGGTCGCCCCAGCGCATCAGCACCTCATGCGCGTAGTCCAGTCCAAGGTCTTCCTTGAAGGCCCACATGTTCGGGTCGTCGGCGACGAGTTCCAGCGTGCGGATCGGCACGTCGCCCACGAACATCACCGGCGCCACCTGGCCGCAGGCCTTGTAGTAGTCCGCCAGGGATTCCGGCGTGCCCTTGGCCCAGTCGGCCGGGCGCACCATGTAGAGGTCGTAGCCCAACTCGCGCACGAAGCGGCCAAACTCGATCGCCTTGTTGAGGCCCCACTGGTTGTCGCAAGCGATGGTCAGCGCGCGACCGTCCACGTGGTCGATCACGACGCGGTGCAGCTCCGCCACCTCGTCGTCGGTGAGCAGCGAGATCAGGCTGTCGCCCCAGGTCAGCATGATGACGTTGCAATTGCCTTCGAGCGACTTGTCGATCACCGCCCGCGTGCCGTCCCAGTCGATCTCACCGGACTCGGTGAAAATCGTGGGCAGCGAGTTAATGGGGCCGTCGAGCAGGGCGCGGACTTCATCGTGATCACGCATCGGGAACCTCCGGGCGGCTACATCAGGCCAAGGCCGCGCATAAAGTCGCGCAGCTGGTCGAGTTCTTCATCGGTTGGATCGGGCGCGGGTGAACGGCGCCAGCGCGGCGCGACATCGTAGACCTCCAGCAGCGCGTGGGCGAACAGCCCATCCTTTTCGTAGCGGACCTGCGCGGCGAGGTCCCAGAGCTTCTGCTCATAGCGCAGGGCGATGTCCCAGGCCGTGCGCGTGTCGTCGCGCTTGAGGGCGTTCCAGAAGTCGACCGTCGGCTGCGGGTGAAAGCGGATGAATATGTCCAGCCACGCGCGCGGGCCGTGGGGATGGAACAGCACGTGCCGCTTGTGCGCGCCGCCGGTGACCATGGCCCAGCGGTCACCCCAGCGCATCTGCACCTCGTGGGCATAGTCGATGGCCAGGTCTTCCTTGAACGCCAGCACGTTGGGCACGTTTTCGATCAACTCGCAGGTGCGCAGCGGCACCATGCCCACCAGCATCACCCGGGTCACCTGGGCAATCGCCCGGAAGTGGTCGGCCAGCGTCTCCGGCGTGCCCTTGGCCCACTCCGCCGGGCGCACCATGTAGAGGTCGAACCCCAATGCCTCGACGTAGCGCCCGAACTCGATGGCCTTGGGCAGCGCCCACTGGTTGTCGCAGCCGATGGTCACGGCCCGGTTGCCCACATGCTCGATCACGTTGCGATGCACCTGGGCCAGCTCGGTGTCGGTGAGCAGCGAAACGAGACTGTCGCCCCAGGTCAGCATCACGATCTGGCAACCGGCGTCCAGCGCCACGTCGATGACGTTGCGCATCCCCTCGTGATCGATATCTCCGTCGCGTTTGAACACCGTCGGCAGCGAGAGGCACGGTCCTTGCATGAGGCCGCGGATCTCGTCCGGCGACTTCATGCCGGCACCGGCTGTGTCTGCGGACCGAGCCCAGCCAGGAATTCGCGCAACTCGTCCATCTCTTCCTCCGTCGGATTGGCCGCCGGCGCACGCCGCCAGCGGGGCGCTACGCCCGCAGCCTCCACCATCGCATGCTTGACGAGTCCGTCGGGCCCATAGCGCACGCGCTGCGCCATCGCGCGCAGCGGAACCTCGTATTGCATCGCCTGTGCCCACGCCGCGGCGATGTCGCCGCGTTGCAGCGCGCGCCAATAGTCCTGCGACACCGCCGGGAAGGTGCGGCAGAAGCCATCGAGCCAGGTGTCGCAGTGACCGTGGGCCCACAGCAAGTGGTGACGTTTCATCCCGCCGCCGCCGATCATCGGCCAGCGGTCGCCCCAGCGCATGATGATCTCGTGGGCGTAGTCCAGGCCCAGGTCCTCTTTGAAGGCCCACATGTTCGGATCGTCGGCCAGCAGCTCCAGCGTACGCAGCGGCACGTCGCCCACGAACATCACCGGCGACTCGCGGCCGCAGGCCGTGTAGAATTCCGCCAGCGACTCCGCCGTGCCCTTGGCCCACTCCGCCGGGCGCACCATGTAGACGTCGAATCCAAGCTCGCGCACGTAGCGCCCGAACTCGACCGCCTTGTTGCGTCCCCAGAGGTTGTCGCAGGCAATGGTGACCGCGCGCTCGCCAACCTGATCGATGACGACCCGGTGCAGCTCGGCGACTTCGTCGTCCGTGAGCAACGAGATCAGGCTGTCGCCCCAGGTGAGCATGATCACGTCGCAGCCGCCGTCGATGCTGAAGTCGATGAGGTTGCGGATGGACGGGTAGTCGATCGTGCCGTCTTGGTGAAAGATCGTCGGCACGGAGTTGCACGGCCCCACCAGCCGCGCGTCGAACTCATCCTTCGACTTGATGGCTCAGGCTCCGTGTAGGGCAATCGCCAGCGCCACGATATCCGAACGGTCACGCAAGTGCCCGTCCGCCCCCTCCCCTCGATCAATCCCTGCAAGACCTTGCCATCGCTCCGGCACACGAAGCACTCGCAAAAGCCTCTCCGTCATTCCCGCGAAAAGCCTGCCCCGTACTTGATACGGGTCGGGAATCCAGGTCTGTCGAAATCCGAGGAGCAGACAGGACTTCGGGCTAGCGTCCGCGTCGAACTCGGATCGGGTGGGGCAGGAATCAATCCCGCCCGATTGGCGCGATGCAAGCGTCGAGCTTTCCCGCAGGACATTGCCATGGAGTGACGCATCGCCTCAGCAGTTGGCAATGGCTATGAGACTTCCGACGAAGTAGATGACCATAATCCAGAACGCCACCCCCGCCAGCATCGAGCAACCCTTGAGGAAGTCCGCCTCCCTCAGCCTTCGCAGCATTCAGATTGCCCACGCCTTTCCGATCAGTCGCGTAAGCCCCGCGGCGATCGCCGCAAACCCCTCATCGTTCGGATGCACCAGGTCCGCCAGGCGCGACTCGTCGCCGGGGCCAATGAGACTGCACCCCTCCAGGACCACGAGGTTGGCATCGCCCCCGGCCACGCGGGCGCTCACGACGCGCCGGATGACCTCTCGATACTCCTCGACGCTTGCACCGGACGCGTTTCGCTGGTCGCGTTCGGGGACATACCAGGTGGGGGTGATGACGATGATCGGAGTTTCCGAGTGCGAGGCGCGCACGACCCCGAGAAAGTCGGCGTAGATGCGGCCGAATTCCTCCGGTCCGGGACGGCCGATCGCGTAGGTGTTGATCCCGTAGTAGAGCGAGATGGCGTCCGCTGGCAGCGCCGCCACGATTCGCGCCATGCCCGGCTCGCCTCTAGCTGATCCGCCGAATCCCAGGTTGATGAAATCGGCCCCCAGTTCCCGGGCGACCCGCGCCGGATAGGCCAGCCCCGACCGCGTGGTGATGGCGCCGTGCGTGATCGAGTCGCCGTGAAAGGTGATGAATCGGGACGGTCGATGGGCGGGCGCCGCGAGGCTGGCGCCGGGCGCGAGACCCAGCGACTTGAGCCGCACCTTGGAGTAAGGCGGCATGTGCAGCTCGATTTCATGGGTGCCCGTCAGGCCTTCGAGGAGATCGGCGGTGCATGGACCCGGATCGTCACCGCCGTCGGTGCCCGCGAATCGCCCGTCAACGTAGGCATCGACCTTGCTGGCGCGGCTCGGCCGGCCTAGGTACTCGAAGTGCAGCGCCACGCGAGGGCTGTCCGTCCGAAAGACCAGCCGGACGCCCGCGGCCATCTCCGAGCGCTCCCAGGTGTCGGCCGGCAGGCTGTCCCGATGCTCCTCGGGCAGCCGGTGCAGCAGCGCCCGGGGCTCGCCCACCAGACCCCGCATCTCAACGTCCGGCGACGGCAGCGCGATCCATTGCATTCGCGGATCCTCCGGGTGCGTCCAGCGGCATAGTAGGCGGCTGGCCCAAATGCGGGCGCCCACAGGGGACGCCCCTACAAGGACACCGGACGGCAGCCAGGCACCGACACCGGACGTACCGGGCATAATCGCCGGGTCGGGCCACGACCTGGAAGGCGCGCTCATGGCCACGCACCTGCGAAAGATCTGGCTGTCGGTTCACTCGCTGACCTGGCTCGCGCTGCCGCCGGACAACCGCGAGCGCATGGACCGCAAGTGGAATCAGTTCGTCGAGCGCATCCCGCTGGCCTATCCACTTGAGCAACGCCTGCAGCGGGACTATCAACGCGTCATCGACGCCGCCGGCGACGACGAGGCGATCTACTTTCTCCCTACGCATCTCGAAGCCGCCGACGAGATCATCGAATACGCCGACGCGCGTCTGGGCGCGCGGTCGATGGTGTCGCGCGTCGAAGGCGGCGCCGCGTCCAAGGAACGCGCGTTCGGCACAGACTTCTTCCAGGGTGTCGAGAAGGATCAGCGTGAGGCCGTGCGCAACCGTGGGCTACCCGACGGGGTGCTCACCGCCAACGAGCTAAGGCTCGACCGAGCATCCCGCGATGCCGCTCCCGATCTTCCTCCAGGCGGGCTGCTGCAGACCGAGATTCGCGGCTGGATGCAGGCCAAGGCCTGGGGTCTGGACCTGCTGGCCCAGGCCGAGAGCCGCGGTCTCGAATTCGACCCCGCAACCGTGGAGATGGAAGCCTTCGGGGGCGACTGGTGCTATTGCGCGGCGAGCTATCCGATCCAGATCGGACGGGCCATGGGCCTGGCAAACCCCATCGAGCGCCGCTTCGACCTCATCAACCCGGCCGAAGGCCCCGTGCTACTGCAGTCGGAGGTGGTCGAGCAGAACATCCCGCTGGCCGACAACATCCGCCTGTTCATCTGGGAGTACACCGATTCGCACGGCCCGCGTTTCGTGGCGCAGTTCTGGGAGGGCATTCGCGGGATCACGGACCGCACCCATGAGGCCGTCGTCGACCTGCCGGCCGACGCCGCGCAGATTGTGAACCTCTGGGGCTTCCCGGAAACCCGCGCTCTCGGCGTGGACACTCCTTCACGGCATGGGCCGCTGCGCCTCAGCGTCGGGTCCGGCGGCCACACGCCGATCGCGTCGTCGATCGTCATGACCGACGGCCGCTTGCCGCTGGATGAGTTCCGGGACGCCCTCACGTCGGCCGAGATTCGCCAGTGCTAAGTGAAGGACCAAGGGGGCCCGGATTCCGTTCATGGTGAGCCCCGAGCCGTTCGTGGTGAGCTTGTCGAACCATGAACGGCGCCCGTCGACTTCGCTCAGGGCGAACGGGCCAGATTGCCCGAGTAGTCCCTTCTGAAATCCTCACAATCGGCCATGGATAAGCTCGCCTTCCTCACCGACGGTCCAGTCGACGCGCCGGACCGCTTCGTGCTCGCCCACGGCGCCGGGGCGCCCATGGACAGCCCGACCATGGAGGCCATTGCCGCGGGCGTGGCCGCCTCCGGCATTCAAGTCATCCGCTTTGAGTTTCCCTACATGCGCGAACGGCGCACCACCGGCCGACGGCAGCCGCCCAACCAGCAGACCGTGCTTCTCGAGACCTGGCACGAGGCCATCGACGCCCTAGGCGGAGCCGAGAGCCTGGTGATCGGCGGGCGCTCCATGGGCGGCCGCATGGCCAGCCTCATCGCCGATGCCGTGGGCGCGCGGGGTCTCGTGTGCCTCGGCTATCCGTTTCACCCGCCCGGTAAGCCGGAGAGGCTCCGCACCGGGCACCTGGCTGCGCTGCGCACGCCGACGCTCATCGTGCAGGGTGAGCGCGACGCCTTCGGTTCCACGGTCGAGGTCGACGGCTACGACCTCTCCGACGCCATCCGGGTCCACTGGCTTGCGGACGGCGACCACTCCTTCGCCCCGCGAAAGAAGTCCGGTCACACGGCCGCCGGTCATCTCGCGGAGGCGTCCGCAGTCACCGCGGAGTTCATCCGGTCACTGGACCGCGCACCGTCTGGCTGAGACTGGCACCATGCCGGCAAGCGAGCACGCCTCCGCCAACAGGAGATCGACATGAAGACCTACCGCGCCGCCATCCTCGGCCTGGGCCGCATGGGCAACACCATTGACGACGAGATTCCGCCGTCGCGCGACTTCATGCTGCCCTACGGCTTGCCGGGGGCCTGCCAGGCCGTCGAGCAGCTCGACCTGGTGGCCGGGTGCGACCTGCTGCCCGAAAAGCGCGCCGACTTCAGCGAACGCTGGGGCGTACCCGCGGTTTACGAAGACCTCGACGAGATGATCGCCAAGGAGCACCCCGACCTCGTCGCCATCTGCACCCGCGCCGACGTGCACTCGGAGCTGGCGGTGCGCGTGGCGAATGCGGGCGTGCCCATGATGTATCTAGAAAAAGCCATCGCCTGCTCGCCCGCCGAGGCCGACGCCGTGCTCGCGGCCTGCCAGGCGCACGGGACTGTCTTCAACTCGGGCGTGCTGAACCGGTTCTCGAAGACCTTTGGCGCCGCGCGCGACCTGATCGTCCAAGGACGCATCGGCGAGCCCAAGGCCGCGATCCAATTTCCCGCACGAAGTCTGCTCCACGGCCACATTCATTCCGTCGATGCGCTGTCGTATCTCCTCGGCGATCCCAAGATCACGCGTGTGCGCGGGGAGCTTCATCCCCGCGATCTCGAGATCGTGGACGGCCGGCTCGACGACGACCCGATGGCGACCTATCACCTGGAGTTCGAGAACGGCGTTGAAGCCTGGTGCATTCCCGCCGGGCAGCACGAGTTCGAGATCGTTGGGACAGAGGGCGTCGTGCGCACGCTCAACAACGCCGAGGGCTTGTCCCTGCGCGTCAACCAGCCCACCGACTCGCCGCGCCACCGCGAATGGCACACCGAGCCGCTGCCCGAGGTCGAGAAGTCAAGCTCGGTCGTCACCTGCCTGGAAGACCTGATCGAGGCCCACGAAACGGGTCGCCCGACGCTCAATCACATCGAGCAGGCGCACCACGTCACCGAGGCCTGCTTCGCCATTGCTGAAAGCCATCGCCAGGGCGGGGTCTGGGTGGACCTGCCGCTCACCGACCGCGACCTCTACATCTATCACGTGTAGCAGCCCCCGCATCCTCGGGCATTCCGCGTAGGGGTAACCCTTGTGGTTACCCGTCCGCGATCCACCGCGGCAATCGGCCGCCGACCTAGTCCTCCGCCCGCGTCACCGAATCCCGCACGCGCCGCGCGAACTCCGAGTCCATGTCGGCGTCCAAGACCGGCTGCGTAAACACCACCAGATGACCGTCGGCGTCCCGAAAGTGCAGATCGCGGGTATTCCAGGGTGTGCGGGTGGGTCCGTCAACCGTGCCGCCCGGCTCACCCGAAGCAACGGACGCCCGCGCGTCCAGGTCTTCATCGCCCGCGGCGAACGAGACCCGCACGCCCGACGCCGCATCGTCCGGATCGCGTCCCGGCGCCAGCAGGATGTCCTGATAGCGAAACCGCCGCAGGTGCACCAGCACCGGATCGCCGGCGGGACCCGGCAGGACGGCCAGCTCCACGAACCCGAGTCCGTTGACATACCAGCGCCGCGCCGCGTCCATGTCCGACACCTCGAAGGTGACGAACTGCGGCATCACGTAGATGCCGCAGTCGATCTCGGTACTTGGCAGGGACGCGTCGGGCGAAGTCATCAGAGGCATCCGGTCTTGAGGCAATTGTCGATGCTAGCCCTGCGGGGGACCTGCCCCCAAGCGTGGCGGGTCCGGACTGGATTCCGGCGTCCGCCGGAATGACGGAGGTCCGGTGGCCCGGGCTGCGCGCAGCCCGGGACTCGCGTTCCCCTACCCCGCGACGCCCGCCGCGACCGGCTGCGAGGCGCGGTCGCCGCCGGCGAAGCCGCAGAACTCCTCGTAGTCGATCAGCTCGGTGACCGTGGGGGAGTCTCCGCACAGCGGGCAGCCGGGGTCCCGCCGCAGCTTGAGCTCGCGAAACTCCATGGCCAGCGCGTCGAACAGCAGCAGGCGGCCGGCCAGCGTGTCGCCCGTGCCCAGAATCACCTTGATCGTCTCCGTCGCCTGGATTAGGCCGACCAAACCCGGCAGCACGCCCAATACGCCGGCCTCGGAGCAGCTCGGCGCCATCTCCGGCGGCGGCGGCGTGGGATAGAGGCAGCGATAGCAGCCTTCGCCGGGTACGAAGATTGTCGACATGCCCTCGAACCGCAGCACGCTGCCATCGACGATCGGCTTGCCCAGCATGTAGGCGGCGTCGTTGACGAGATAGCGCGTGGGGAAGTTGTCGCAGCCGTTCACGATCACGTCGTAGCCGCCCAGAATCTCCATCGCGTTTTCGGAGGTCAGCGGCTCGTTGTGCTCGATCACCTCGACGTCCGAGTTGAGCCCGGTGAGCGTCTCGGCGGCCGACCCGGTCTTGGGCAGCCCCACGCGGTCCTCGCGGTGCAGGATCTGCCGCTGGAGGTTGGAGCGGTCGACGACGTCGAAGTCCACCACGCCGAGCTTGCCCACGCCGGCCGCAGCCAGGTAGTAGAGCACCGGCGAGCCCAGTCCGCCGGCCCCAATGGCCACCACGCTGGCGTCCAGGAGCTTGCGCTGACCGGCGACGCCGACTTCCGGCAGCAGCATGTGCCGGCTGTATCGCTGAACCTGCTCGACGTTGAACACGCGCTTACCCTCGTTCCCTAGATGTCGATAGTGCCGGGCGACCGCTAATGGCCGGCCGGCGGCTCTTCGGTGTCATATCCCGCCGCTTCCCAAGCCTCCATGCCGCCCTGCATGTTGTAGGCCTGGTTCAAGCCCAGGGCCGTCGCCATCTGCGTGGCAACCCCGCTGGTCTGGCCCACATTGCAGATGAACAGGATGGGCTTGTCGGTCGGAATTGCCTCGGTGGGACGCGCCAGGATGTCTTCGAGCGGCACGTACTCCGCCCCGGGCATCGCCGGAAACGGAAACTGCGTCCGAACGTCAATCACCCGGACCTCGTCCTGCTCGACCAGCTTCTTGGCCTCGTGGACGTCGACTTCGTTGGAGGGCATCTGTGCTGCAGCCACGCTAAACCTCATCGCCGGGAAACCACTTGCCTCTTGTTGCGATCTTCGCGCCGCGCCCGCCGTGAGTCAATCCCCATGGCGCTCGGCAGCGGATTCGTCGCCTATTTCGGCCGCTCTTGCTTCGCTTGCAGCGTTTCTCACCGACGGCCAGCCGTCGGACCCGGCTATGATTCATGCGCGCGTGTCGCCGGGGTGGAGATCACGGTGGATTCAGCCGACCTGCGGACCCGCCTCACCGAAGCCGATCTGCCGGACGAGGCGGCCGAAGCCCTGTCCGCGCGCCTGGACGATTCCAGGGCGAATCCCACGAGCGTCGCGCGCGCCATCGGTCTGCCATGGACGCCTGGGCAGGCGCGCCCCCTCGCGACCGCCCCGGTGCAAAACGCCCTGGAGTCCGAGCACTTGGCGCCGCCCCATGCCGTGGCCGCCGTCGTCGAGCATGTGACGGCTCAGGACGCCCGAGCTTCCGCTGCTCGAACTTCGCACGCTCCGCTGCGTCTCCTCTGCCTGCACGGACCCAACGGGGTGGGCAAGACCGCCGTCGCGCGATCCATCGCGCGCGCCCTGGACCGACCATGCGAGGTCATCGACCTGGCGCAACTCGCCACGGCCGAAGAAGTCTGGCGGCGCGACGGCCAGCCGGGCGCGCTCATGGGCGCCGTCGAGCGGGCGCAGTCCGCGGACGCCGTGGTGGTGCTGGCCGGGATTGATCGCGCGGCCGAGCGTTGGGGCGCCCAGGCCAGCACGCTCCTGGCGCGGCTGACCGATCCCCATCGCCGCGCCAACGTCGTCGACCCATTCTTCGGCGTTTCGTTCGACCTGTCGCGCCTGCTCTTGGTCGTCACCTGCCGCTGGACCCAATCGCTCGCGACGGACGACTTGTCGAGACTCGATTGCGCGGAGTTTCCAGGATTCCTGATCGATCAGAAAGCCCAGTTGGCCCGGCAGACCCTGATCCCCGCTGCGCTGGCCGACCATGGATTGGCGCCCGATGCCCTGACGTTTGACGGCAACGCCATTCTGGTGCTCATCCGCAGCTACACCGACGAGGCCGGCGTCGCACACTTCGACGAGCTTCTGCGGCGTGTCGTTCGCCGGTCATTGGTCGCGGGCACGCTGCGCGGCGGCGACCAGGGCGTCGTTGCAAGCGAGGACCTCTTCGATCTTGCCGGCCGGCCGCCCGTCCCCGAGCGTCCCGACCGCCGCGCGCAGCGCCGCGGTCAGACCGCCGCGCTGGTGGTCGATGAGCGCGGCGGGCGGCATGGCGACGTGATGGCCGTGCTGATGCCGGGACTCGGCCATGCATTGGTTCCGGGGCTGGGTCGAATCTCGATGCTGGACTCGAACGGCGCCAACGTCTCAGCGGAGCTGGCCGTCGTGACGGCGGCCATCCGCTCGCGCCTTTCGGACCTCGACGTGTCGGCGCGATTCATGCAGGAATTCGACATGCAAGTGCACGTTCCGGCCAGCCGGCTCGCCGGTGATTCCGGCTCGATCGGCCTCGCCGTATCCATCGCCATCGTGTCCCTCGGACGCGATCGCCCGGTCGATCCGGAGCTGGCCGCGACCGGCAGCCTCTCCGTGAACGGTCGCGTCGAGCCCACCAGCGGCGTGGCCGCCAAGATGCTTGCGGCCCATCGGGCCGGCGTGCGCCGGGTCCTGCTGCCGCGCGGCAATGAACGCGACCTGGACGATCTGCCGCCCCGGATCCACGACGACATCACCTTCATTCCGGTGGACGACATCGCGCAGGCGCTGCACGTCGCGCTGCGCTGAGTCCGGGTCCGCCCGCCGGGCGCATGAACGCCGGCGGGCATTGGTCTGAATTGGCATGCGGCGCCGCCTAGGAATCGCCGGATCGCTTGCGGTCGGGACGGCCCTCGTCGTTCTGGGGGCACTCGCGCTGGTATGGGCGTTACGCAGCTCCGCGGAAGCACCTGCGGTGGCGCGGCCGCCCGCGGACCTGCCCGATCCGCACGAGCGGATGATGTTCGACTCGGCCTACGACCAACGCCTCAGCCGCGACGCCATCCCACCCATCTACACGCCGCAATTCGTGGCCGCCGCCGAGGCGCCGCTCCAGCCGGATGAGCTGGTCATCGGGCTGGTCATCGACGACGAGGCACGGGCCTATCCCGTCACGACGCTCAATCGGCGGGAAATGGTCAACGACGTAGTCGGCGGCACGCCGGTGCTCGTCACCTGGTGACCGCTCTGCTACACCGGTCTCGTGCACGACCGGCAGTTCGATGGCCAGACGCTGGTGTTCGGCAACCAGGGCGCGCTGTACAAGACCGCCATGACCTGGTTCGACCACACCACGGGCAGCATCTGGAGCCAGCCGATTGGCCGAGCCCTGGTCGGCGAGCTCCGGGGCGCGGCGCTCAGGCAGATTCCCTCGACCCTGGATACCTGGGCGGGATTCCACGCCCGACACCCCGACGCCCTGGTGCTGTCCAACGGCCTCAGCGGACCGCGGCTCGTCCTGGCGACGCCGCGGGAGAACTGGGTGATCGGACTGGCCCTGGGGGCCGCGGCCGCGGCCGTCGACTTCAGCCACGCGCGGGCCGCCGGCCTGGTGCATCTGACGGTCGGCGATGAGCCCGTGTTGGTCTGGGTCGATGCGGCCACCGGCACCGTGCGCGCCTATCTGCGGCGAGTGGCGAACCGCGCGCTGGACTTCGAGCCGGCGGGCGAAGGCAGCCTGCGCGACCGCGAGACGGGATCGATCTGGAGCCCGGACAACGGCCTGGCGCTGAGCGGTCCGCTCACGGGCCAGGCCCTCAGCCCGGTGCCATGGACCTCGTCATTCGACTGGGCCTGGCGCGATTTCTACCCGCAGTCCACGTTCATCGAGGGCTAGTCTCGCCGCAGTTTCCAGCCAGGTCGCGCCGCGAAGATTCGCCCCCACCACGCCCACATCACCCCGTCTGTCATTTCGAACGCAGTGAGAAATCGAAGGAAGTTGTGGGTGTTCCCCGCCCCTTGGATTCCTCGCCTGCGGCTCGGAATGACAGGAAGGAAGCATTCGGCATGACCGAAAGGAAGTGTTTGGAATCGCAGGCCGGGACGGAGTCCGGAGGCTATGCGTCACCATAGAGATCGGCGATGGTCACCAGCGCGCCGCTGGCCGCCGAACGATAGGCCGCGTCGACGATCTCCACCGACCATTGCGCAATCGAGCCTGGCGACAGGTTCGGCGCGCGGCCCAGCACCACGTCGGCCAGGTTCTGCGCCGGCGCTCGCAGCGGGTAGTGCAGCGAGACATCCTCCTCGCGCATCTGCTCGCCGTCGCCGTCATAGCGATGCAGCGTCAACAGCGTCGCCCGCTCCATGTCGATTTCCATCCAGCCGTCCGAGCCAAAGATCCGCAGCTCGTTGTGGGGGGTGTCGTCGCCCGGCTTCGTCCCGACGCTGGCCAGCGTGCCCAGCGCGCCGCCGGTGAATCGCACGCTGAGCGCGTCCACCGCGTCGACCGACACGTCGGCATTGTCCATGAAGGCATGGACGGACTCCGGTCCGTCGTCGATCACGAACGCCGCAAGCGCCGCCGAGTGCGTCAGTTGGTTCTGCCCCTGACCGTAGGCGCTGAAGTTCTGCGGCGTCGGCCCGTGCACCGGAAAGCTCCAGACCCCTTCTAACGCATCTGGGTGTCGCACCTGCTGGATGGCCGACGAGGCGAACAGGCTGTGGACCAACTCGATTCCGCCGATCGCGCCGTCGGTGATCAACTCTCGGGCGCGGCGCGCCAGCCGGGTGTAGTGAAAGGTGTGGCCGACCACGATCTCGGTGCCGGCGCGCTCGGCCGCCGCCAGCAGCACCCGACCCTCGAGCGCGGTCTCGGTCATCGGCTTCTCGATCAGCAGATGCAGCCCCGCGTCGATGGCCCGGCGCGCCAGCTCGTAGTGGGAGGCGTTGCTGCTGGCGACGACCAGGCCGTCCAGCGACTCCCGCGCCAGCATGCGGTCGAGGTCGTCGTATACCGCGTCCACGCCGTAGTGCTCGGCCGCCCGCGTCGCGCGCTCCGCGTCCAAGTCGCAAAGCGCCGGGACCTCGGCCTGCGGATGCTCGACAAGCCCGGGAATGTGCGCCTCGGTGGCCCACCATCCCGTGCCCACGACTCCGATTCGTGCTGTGTCCATCGCGCTTACTAGTCCCCGACGACAAGTGGCCGGCAAGCGCCAACATAGCGCACGAACCCGACCTCGTTAGCCGAGGCCAATCGGGTCGCGGGGGTAGTCGGTCAGCACCTCGTAGCCGTCGGCGGTGACGGCCACCGTCTCGCTCACGCCCACTCCCGCTCGGCCCACGTCGCGAGCCACCGCCCGCACGTGAAACACGTGGCCCGCCTCGAGCGTTGGATAGGTGGCAACCGACCGCTCGGTGCGGCCGCTGCGGGGACAAATCTGCAAACCGGGCACGTCCATCCAATCCGGCTCGAAGCTCAAGCCCACCGAGTATCCGCGATTGCCGTCCCTGAATATGCGCGACGGCAGCTCTCTCAGCGGCTCGGACGCGTGCTCGCCAAGCTCCAGCGTGGACACGCCGGGCCGCATGCCGGCGATCGTTCGCTCCACCGCCGCCACGCAGGCCTCGTACATCGCGTCCCACACCGGATCGGCCAGCTCGCCGATCACGCCGGTGCGGATCATGGGCGCGGTGTAGCGCTTGATGCACGCACCCCACTCCAGGATCACCGGGTGCCCCGGCGTCAGCCGCGAACGTCCAAAGGTGGTGTGTGGAATGCCGGAGTTTCGGCCGGCGGTGATGATGGGCTGAATCGACATGCGCTCGCTGCCGGCGCCCACCAGTGCCTGATAAGCCGCCGCCGCCACGCTGGTGTCGGGCGCCTCCGGACGCAGCTCGGCCCTTGCGGCGTCGAACCCGCGCGGCGTGATGGCTCCGGCGGACCGAATGGCCGCAATCTCGGCCGGGCTCTTCCGCGCCCGGACGCCATCCACCAGCCAGTGGACGTAGCTCCACGAGGCACCCACCGATTCCGCGGCGTGCTGAAAGCTCTGGTGCGCCCCGCCGTGCTGATGGTGCTCCCAGCCAAGCCGCGCGTTGGCCCAACCGCGATGCCGCAGCAGGTCGACCAACACACCGGCGGGATCTTCCGACCACGGATAGGTGACCACGTCCTCGACCCAACTGGATACCAGCGCGTTGAAGACCTCGAAGTCGTCGACGAGCAGCGTCGGCTCGCGCTCCAGGCCGACGATGAGAAACGCGGGCACGAACGACGCCAGCGTCTCGTAGCCGCTGACATAGCAAACGCTCGGCGCAAAGGTGCAGACCAGCGCATCCAGACCTTCGCTCCCCATCGCCGTCCGCAGCGCCTCGTGCCGCCGCTGGAACTCAGACTCGTCAAAGGTCAGCGATCGGATGTCGCCCGCATCCGCCGGACGCTCGAGCTCCCCAAACAGCGGCATGTGGCTTCTCCCTCAACTGCTGGCTGCGCGGACCGAAGATCGCACAGCGGCCGACAGACTGGGGTGCGTCACCGGAATCGCGGCGCCCCGCCCTAACGTGGCACGATAGCGGCCGAGAGTTTGCGCCGATGCCCGTGGGTCGGCTCAGCGTGTGAGGTATTCGCCAGTGCCCTACGACCTTGCGGAGAACAAGATGCTCACCGACTGGCTCCGCGGCCGTGGAGGGTTCAGGGTTGGGCTCGCAATCGGGGGCATCGTCGTGATCATCTGGCTGGCGCTGTCATATAGCTCGCCGACGTTCTTCGTGGGCGAGTGGTATGGGTTCGCGATGGCCACGATGGTTGCCATCGCCGCCTTTATCGCCGCCGGCGTGATTTGGGGTCTCTTGTTCCGCCTGGCCGCCGGAGTGACCTGGCTGCTTGGCTTCGGGCTGGTCCTGGGCGTCTGCGCCGGCATTTCCGAGGGGCTGGCCGCCGGCCTGGGCTGGTCGCTGGACTGGGGATTCAACGTGAAAACGTTCTATAACCCCATCGACGTCGAGCCACAGGGACTTGCCGTCGGCGTGGTCAAGGCGCTCATTCATGCCGGCGCGGGAGCCGCCGCGACCATCCTCGGGGCGTTTGTCGCCACGATCGCCAGCACGTTGTTCATTCGCCGCTTGGTCGCCAAGCGAATGAAAAACGTGGCGCCCGGCCTCGTGGCCCGGTTCCCCGTGCGGGTTCGGCAGGTGATCGATCCGGTCTACCGCTTCGGCGGCGACAGCTAGTTATTTTCAAGTCACACCCGCTGACGCCCGCATGCTGATGGAGTCGCTGTTACACCGCTCGCACATGGTCCGTGCGAGCGCCGCAGTTGTACGCGTCGGAACCTAGGCAGTCGCCGACATGCTCTACGACCTCGCCGAGAACAAGACTGTCACCGACTGGCTGCGTGGCTGGGGCGGATTCAAGGTCGGGCTCGTCCTTGGGGCCATCATCGCGGCGATTTGGATGCCGCTCGTCTTCTCCGCCCCGCAGGTGGTCGACGAGGGCGATCTCTACAACCTCTCCATGACCGTGCATATCCCGGTCTTCAGCTTCATTGGCTTCGGCATTGTCTGGGGCCTGCTGTTCAAGAACGTTGCGGGGGTGACCTGGGCGCTCGGCCTCGGCCTGGCGGTGGCCGCCACGGCCGGCATGGTCGCCGGCATGGATGTCTCCCAGGGTTGGGGCGTGGACTGGGGCTTTGGCTTCAAGTCGTTCTACACCCGTGTCGACGTCGTACCGCTTGGCGCGGCGAACGGCACCCTGGCCGGCCTGATGTTTGGCGGCGCCCTGGGCGCCATGGCCGCGCTCGGCTCCCTGCTCGCCATGGTCGTCAGCATGTTCTACCTGCGGCGCCACATCACCAAGCGAATGCGCCACGCGGCACCGCGCATCGTGAGCCTGTTCCCCGCCCGCGTGCGACAGGTGATCGATCCAGCCTATCGCCACGGCGTCGCCCGCTAGCCATCCGAGGGGATCACACTCGAACTCGGGCCGGTGATCAGAGCCGGCTAGGTCGGCTTCACGGTTATCCAGGCGCCGAGAATGGCGCTGCGCCGCGGGTCGTTGCGGTCCGTCTCGGCATAGGCAGCCAGCAGCGTGTCGGGCGCCACCTCGATCACCCAATCGTAGTTGCCGCAGTCCCAGGCCTGGGTGCCCAAGTTGAGGCAAGTGTGTCCCATCCAGGTGTGGCCGTCGTCGCGGCTGAAGGCGAGCCAGTCGCCTGGTCTGCCATAAATCACGGCGAGAACGCCGTTCGTCATGCGGCAGGCCTTGGGCAAGACGCCGCGGTCGGCGACGGGTTCCGGAGCGCTCCACGAGTGACCGTCGTCGGCGGACCGGCTCATGGCGAGCGCGGTGTGCCGCCCCTCGTATCGCCCACCGGTGCGCATGAAACACAGCAGGTCGCCGTTCGGCAGCGCCAGCAAGTCGGGCTCGGTGAATCCCTCGATGTGGTGCGTGTGGGTCGGGTTGAGGTCAAAGGCCACGCTCGCGCGATAGCTCCAGGTCGCTCCGCGATCGTCCGAGCGAATGACGAACACCCGATGCTTGACGTCGCCGGCAAACTTCCCGAGCACGGTGGCCAGGAGGCTCCCGTCGCGGAGCGCCACGAGGCCGTGATCCACGTAGGCGTAGACGTGCCGGCCCCACTTCTCGCTGTCTTCCTCCGCCAGCTCGGGAACACCCGAGATCAGCGCCGATTCCGGGGCGTGCGTCTGGCCGTTGTCGTGCGAGCGATGGATCGAAAATCGATAGGCGCCCGGGGCGTCGGCGCGCGTCAGCCAAGGTTCGCCCGGCGTTCCCACGTGCAGCAGCTCGCCGTCGTCGAACTGGTGCACGTAGAAGCTGGGCCAGGCGGGCGCGGCGTACCATGTCTCGCCGCCGTCACGCGACCGGCGCCAGGTGAGTTCGGGCTCGACGGTGCGAGGCCCACCCACCACCAACTCACCATTGGCCAGCCAGAAGAGGAACCCGCAGGGGCACTGATTCTCATGCGCGGGAATCAGGGTCTCGGTGCGCTCGACCTGCACGGTGAGGCCAGGAAACGTATAGGAGCCCCGGCCGAGCGCCTCGCGCCTGCCGTTGGGCTTGGTGATTGCCATGTGGCGACTCCGCCGGCAACGGGTGTGGTCCACTTTACGCGGTTCGGGGTAGCGCTCGGCACGACGGGAGTTCTCACCCACCATGGGCGCCAACTACTGACCCACGGCGACCTCTACCCGAGCACGGCGACAGCTCAATCCAGCTCCCGCGGCGACCAGGATGTCAGGCCACCGGCTTGGCACACCGCAACGCCGTTATCCAAGGCGTGCGACGCGGCCTTGCTCCTCCGCGAGCGTTCGCCCTCCGTCTAGCTTCGCTCGTCGATCGCGCGCACCTCATCGGACCAATCGCGCCAGATGCCGCCGCCGTCATCGTCCATCGCCAGCGCATCGGAGAGCGACTCGAGCGTTTTGAGATAGCCGTAGATCGTGGCCTGGCGGATGACGTCGCTGGATTTGTTCTGTCCGGGGATGTGCAGGATCTTCGTGTGCCACAAGACCAAGGTGCCAGCCGGCCCATGTGTCTCGAAAGGCTGGGTATCGGCCTTGATCTGTTCGAAGAGCGGGTCTGGAAGCGCGTCATAGCCCCCCGCCATGCGCATCTGCTCGCGCTGGCCCGTGTGCGTCGTCCCCTGCTCATGAAAGGCCTTCCACTGCTGCTCCCAGATCCGCGTGTGGCTGCCCGGCCACACGGTGAAGCCGCCGGAGGCGGGCGGAAGGTCGTCGATGTAGGCGGCGAACTGTAGGCGTGTCCTGCCATAGCACGGGCCGTCGGAATGGGAGCCGCGCCAGTTCGGCCCTGGCGAGGGGCTGTTCGGCAGCGTGCAATACAGGCCGCGTGTCCCTTGTCCGTTCATCCACACCGGTCCGGTCTTGGGCACCCGCAGATCCTCCGTCGTGTAACTTGCGGCTTCCCGATAATTCTCGATCTTCCGGCCCAAGTGACTCGCAAGTCCCTCCATGGCGCCGTCGTCCATAAGGCAGGGGCCGGTCGCAAACCCAGACTGGTCCAGACCGGCGGGCCATACCACCGTCCCCTTCCCGAGCAGTTGCTCGGCGACCTGCCACGCCGCCCGCGGACCAAGGTCGAGCGCGAGATCTTCAGACCCATTGCGAATAGTCAACCGGTGGCCCTTGCCGCTCAAGAGCGGCTCGCCGCCGTCTGCGGGACGCCGGGCGCTGAAGCCGGCGGTTTCCTCTGCTGTGATCGGGCCCCACGTCGAGGGATCGTCTCGCTTCATGCGGGGCAGGTCTGCCGCAATCGTCTCCCACATGTCGTCCCGGGCGCGGCGGCAAATATCCGGGTCGAGCACCGCCGGAAGCACGAGAACGCCATCGCGCTTGAACTGGGCGATCTGACTGGCCGTCAAGGGCGCAACTTGCGGCACGCTCGGGGAAGGCGTCGGCATCGGATCTTGTCCTTGGTTGAGAGGCATCCCGCGCTGACGCTGGATTATCAACCGCGCGCGCCCGCGGCGTAAAGACCACCGGTGCTCGCGGGCTCGAAGAGGCGGTCGTCACAGCGGATGTCCCGGAGCCACCATGACACCCAGGGACATCCTCGAAGGTCCGCACGATGCATCCACCTGCGCCGCCACGGACTGCGTGACACACTCGCCCTAGCGGCAACGGCGCGCACGGGGAGACAGGCCAATGGAGTACCGCAATCTCGGTCGCACGGGGGTCAGGGTCAGCCCGCTGTGTCTGGGCTGTTGGAACTTCGGCCAGGTGACCGATCAAGACCAGACGCAAGCCATCATCGACCGCGCGCTCGATGCCGGCATCAACTTCTTTGACACTGCCAACTCCTATGGCCGCGGCACCAGCGAGACCATGGTCGGAAAGGCGTTGCGCGAATCGGGCGGTCGCTCCCGCGTGGTGCTGGCCACGAAGGTCCACTTCCCCATGGACGACGACGACCCGAACGCGCAGGGCAACAGCCGGCGGCACCTCATCGAGCAGTGCGAGGCCTCCCTGCGGCGCCTGCAAACCGACTACATCGACCTCTATCAGGTGCACCGGCCCGTGACGGACGTGCCGCTGGACGAGACGCTGCGCGCGCTCGACGACCTCATTCGCAGCGGCAAGGTGCGCTACGTCGGCACCAGCACCTTCCCCGCGTGGCAGGTGGTGGAATCGCTCTGGCTCTCACGCGAGTTGGGACTGAATCGCATGATCTGCGACCAGCCGCCCTATCACCTGCTCGACCGCCGCATCGAGCGTGAGCTGGTGCCGATGGCGCTGAACTTCGGCATCGGCATCATTCCCTGGGCGCCGATGGCGGGCGGCTTCCTCACGGGCCGGTATGTCCGAGGCGCAGCGCCGCCGTCCGGGTCGCGCTTCGAGCGCAGCGTCGATGCCCAGCGCCAACGCGGCCTCTTCACCGACGCGGCGTTTGCGGTGGTGGAGGAGCTGACGGCCATCGCCAAGGACAAGGGCTGCACGCCCGGCCAGCTGGCCCTGGCGTGGAACATGCGGCAGCCGGGGATCACGAGTCCCATCGCGGGACCGCGCACGCCGGAGCAGTGGGCGGAGAACCTGGGCGCGATCAACGTGGTGGTCACGGACGCCGATCGCGAGCGGTTGGATGCCGTGGCGCCGCCCGGCCGGGCCATCGCCACCTACTACAACGCTCCCTGGGGTCCCCACGAGTACCGCTGATGCGGCAAAGACCACCCCTTCCCAACAGCTCGCACTCCCTGCGTCCACCTTCGTCACTCCCGCAAACTCCTTCGTCATTCCCGCGGAGGCGGGAATCCATATCCCCAAATACCTTGTGGACCGTCGGAAAGCCCGTGGCGCCTTGGGAGCGGGCGGGTTTGAAACCCGCCCCTACGCGGCTGTGCCGGGCTCCCCGAAGCAGGTAGCCATGCGTCTGCATCCGAGCCTCGATGGAGGACCCTTTCCCCACGACGACCTCCAGGGCGTCGGCAAGGAACTGGCCTTCTCGGTCGACGAGTACCGTGGCCGCCTTGCGCGAGCCCACGCCGCCATGGACGCCGCCGGACTCGACGCGCTGCTGGTGATGAACCCGGCCAACGTCTTTTATCTCTCCGGCTTCCAGACCTTCGCCGTCGACGGCGCCGCCTGCCTGGTCGTGCCCCGCCACGGCAACCCGTCCATCGCGATGGACCCGCCGGAGTTCGGGAGCGCCTGGATCAGCACGTGGTTCAAGGACCTGCGCGGCTATCCGCCCGGAGGCGACCGGCCGGCCTACGCCGCCTCGATGCTGGCCGAGCACGGGCTGGAACGTGGGCGCATCGGCGCCGACGACGCCAACTGGGGCCAGACGCCCGCCTTTCGCGCCGGACTGGAGCGATCCCTTCCCCACGCCGAGTTCGTCGGCGCCGGCGAGCTTTTCGTCGAGCTCAAGCGCTTGAAGTCTCCCGCCGAGATCGAGCACGTCCGTTGGGCGGCGCTCGCCACGCGGGCGGCGACCGAGGCCGCCGTGGAAACCGCCGCTGCGGGCATCACCGACGGTGAAGTCGCCGGTGCGGCTTACGCCGCCATGGCGCACGCAGGCGGCGAATATCCCTGCCTGGCCCCCATCGTCACCAGCGGCCACCGCTCGGGGATCCTGCACTCCACCCACAAGCGCCGCACGATCGAGCCCGGCGACTCGATCCTTCTCGAAATCGGCGCCTGCCATCAGCGCTACACCGCGCCGCAGATGCGCACGCTGACCGTCGGCCCGGCGGCCGACGAGGTCCGCCGCGCGGCCGACGCCTGTATCGCCGCCCTCAGCGCCGTGCTGGACGCGCTGCGACCGGGCGCGGTGGCCCGCGACGTGGCCGAGACCGGCTGGCGCGCGCTCGCCGCCGCGGGCGACGACCTGGTCTTTCACGGCAACTTTGGCTACGGCATCGGCGCGGGATTTCCGCCCAACTGGGCCGACGCGACCGGATTCATCCAGCGCGACCAATCCACGGTTCTCGAACCCGGCATGGTGTTCCATCACCCCATCGCCGTGCGGCGGCTCGGAGAGTTTGGCGTCGCCTTCAGCGAGACCAGCGTCATCACCAAGGACGGCTGCGAGATCCTGACCCACGGTGAGCGCGCTCTCATCGAGCGCTAGCCGATGCACGCAAGTCTCCGCAGCGGGGCATGGGCGGGTGCGGAGGGCGATCGTGACACGCCTCTCGCCGTTCGTGGTGAGCCTCAAGCCGTTCGTGGTGAGCCTGTCGAACCATGAACGGCGCCCTTCGACGTTGCTCAGGGCGAACGGAGTTTTGAGAATGGGTGGAATGCCGCGCCGGGCACCGAAGGAATTCTGGTCTCGCACCGGTGACCACGTCGTGTGGGAAGGACGGTTCGGAAGTGTCTTCCTGCCGCGTCGGCATCGTCTGGCCCGAGGCCGTGCAGGCTGGGCATCTCACCGAGTTGCGTGAGTTCGTCCCTCCGGGCCTTGAGCTGGACATCGAGCCGGTGGACTCCGCGCCGCCGCTGGGCGACGACGGCATCACGCTGGCCCACGTGGAAGGCATCGCCAGTGATCCCGGCATCGGCCGCGCGGCAAAACGCCTCGCCCAGCGCGGCGCCCAGGCCGTGGCCTACGGCTGCACCTCGGGCAGCTACGTCCTCGGCCCCGACGGCGACGCGGCGATTGCGGCGGACATGCGCACCGCTGCCGGCGTTCCGGCCACCACCACCTCCACCGCCGCCGTCGCCGCGCTGCGCGAGCTTGGCGTCAATCGAGTCGCCGTGCTCTCGCCGCACATCGACGCGCTCAACGAACGCCTGCGCGCCTACCTCGAAGCCATTGGGTTCGAGGTGGTGCGCATGTTCGGCCTCAACTGCCGGGGCGCCATCGAGGCCATCGAACCCGCCGAGACGGGCGAACTCGTAACCTCCCGCGTCGACACGCCGGCGGCCGAGGCTGTCTTCATCAGCTGCACCGGCCTGCGCACCGCCGCCATCCTCGACGACCTCGAAGCGGCGATTGCCAAACCCATCGTCACCGCCAACCAGGCCACCCTGTGGCACGTGGCCCGGCTCGCCGGCGCCCCAGCCACCACGCCCGCCCGAGGCCGCCTGCTCGCCGCATCGCCCAGCTGACCGCATTGGTCCGCACCGTCGGAGCAGACGAAAGCCGGCATAGCGCCTAAGCAGCGAAATCTCCCGCGCACCGGCTGATTCAAGATCCGAATTTGAATTAGCCGATGCCGCACATTCGCCGCACGAGTGCGCACGTCCGAAGTGCGATGCCAAGATGGTCGTCCACGCGAGCATGGGAGCGGGACCGGGCATGAGCCGAGCGGATTCGGGCAACTCACCAGGTCAGCCCTTGAGTCCCGACCATCCCGCAGACCTCTACTCAGGCACTGCGGCAGACTATGCGCGTTACCGGCCGCCCTATCCGGAAGCGCTCCTCGCCGATCTGCGGCTTCGCGCCGGGATCACGGGAGATGGGCGCCTGCTGGACCTGGCCTGCGGTCCCGGGCGGGTGGCGCTGCCACTGGCGGAGTGGTTCCGCGAAGTCTGGTCCGTCGATCAAGAGCCGGAGATGATCGAGGTCGGACGGGCGCGGGCCGAGCGACAGGGCCTGACGAACATTCGCTGGATGGTCGGGCGGGCCGAGGAATTGGAGGCTTCGCCCGGCTCGTTCGAGCTGATCGCCATCGGCGAAGCCCTCCACCGGCTGGATCAGCGAGTGATCGCCGAACGGGCCATGGAATGGCTCGCGCCCGGCCGCTGCCTGGCGACGCTAGGGGGCTTCAGCCTGCTGCGGGGACAAGAACCGTGGCACGACGACCTGCGAGCCGTCGTTCGGCGGTACGAGGAACAGGGGTCGGACACCCAACCCCCAAGCGCGCGTCCGCCGTCACGCCCACGCGGCGCCGAGCACGATCGGCAGGTACTGACCGCAGCCGGCTTGCGGCACGTCGGCACATTTGAGTTCCCGCACCCCCATGTCTGGACGCTGGAATCGATCCTGGGAAATTTCCGCTCCACCGCGAGACTCTCGCGGCGAGTCTTGGGAGACCGAGCCGTGCGCTTCGACGCCGATATGCGCCGCGCGCTGCTGGCATTCGACTCGAGCGGTCACTACCCGGAGACCCTCCGGTTCGGCTACAGCCTCTTCAAGACACCGGAAAGCCGGATCTAGCGCGTCATCCCTGTCGCAAAGACGCGCGTGTTCACCCCGGTGTTGCCGGGATCGCCACGGTCACGGGCGACCAATCTGGCCAACCGTCGAATCCTTCGTTGTGGGTCAACTGCGTCACGTTCGAGCCGTCGGCGCCCATCACGAAGATCTCAGAGCTTCCTTCGACTTCCGAATGGAACGCGATGAAACGCCCATCGGGTGACCAATCGGGGGCTCCGTCCAACCCGCTGCCATGGCTCAACTGCGTCACTTCCGATCCGTCCGCGCCCATGACGTGGACCTTGCGATCCCCGTCGACTTCCGTCACGAAGGCGAGGCGGCTCCCGTCCGGCGACCAATCGGCGTCCAGGTCCGCCACGTCGTTATGGGTCAGCTGGGTCACGTTCGAGCCGTCCGCATCCATCACGTAGATCTCCATGTCTCCGTCGCGGTTCGACTGGAACACAATGCGGCTCCCGTCGGGCGACCAATTGGGCACCGCGTCCGTGTCGCCGTTATAGGTCAACTGCGTCACATTCGAGCCGTCCGCATCCATCACGAAAATCTCGAAGTCCCCGTCGAGGTTGGAGAAGAACACGAGGCGGCTCCCGTCCGGAGACCACCGGGGAGACCAGTTGCTCGCATTGTTCTGGGTCAGCGGCGTCACGTCCGTGCCGTCAGCGCTCATCACGTAGATCTCAGCTTGGCCGGGGTCCCGGTCGCGGTCCGAGCCGAATGCAATGCGGCTCCCGTCGGGCGACCACCGCGGGGCGCCGTCCCGAGCATCAGCATGGGTCAACTGCGTCACACTTGAACCGTCGGGGCGCATGACGAAAATCTTGGTTTTCCCGTCTGCGCGCGAGCCGAACACCAGCAGATCCCCGATCGGGCGCTTCGCGCCATCGGGAATGATCACGTCGCTCAGGCGCTTCACCTTATCCGGCACGTTCTGCAGATTCACCCGGCCCTCGGTCACGCCGGGCGCCGGAACGTTCCAGATCACGAAAACCGTCCGCTGTGACCGCAGCATCTGCAGGCCCTGCGGATTCCCGTTCACCTCGCGCTCCTCGTACCGGATCGGCAGCCCATAGAGGTTCAACCAATCCGGCTCCGCCAGAAACCGCTCCTTGATCGCCGGGTTCTGCTCCAGCAGCGCCAGATGGTTCCGCACGATCACGGAGAACTCCGTCACACCCTGGTCCGCTTCGAGCACCTGGTGGTCCGGCACGTTCGGCAACTCGACCTCCGGATAGCGGTTCGCCAACACATCCAGCGTGTTGTAGTAGTTCATCCGCTCCTTGCCGGGATCCCACTGGAGGATGACCTTCTGGAAAGCCTGGAAGGTGAATGGGCCATTCACCCACCGCTGGCTGATCGGATAGCCAATGGCGTCCGCGCTGCGCACGCGCACGAAGTCCCACAGGGGCACGCCGTCGGCGTTCGTCACCGCAAACCCGTCGTCGGGGTACGGCGTGTCGCCACCGGTATTCGTGAAGAGGCACCCGTCGTCGAGCTCCATGCCCACACAGTCCAGCGCCAGCGACGTGGCCGATGCCGCCATCAGCGCCAGCGCCCCAGCCACTACCGCCACCACGACCATCCGCCACCCGCGCGACCGGTTACGCGTCATGTGCATATCCACCGAATCAACCTCCCGCCCTGCGTGCGCCGAACGCGCATGGTGCGTTGGTTCGATCCAGAAGGTCAATTCCTCCATCACAGCGGCAGCCTCTCGGCACTTCGCCCCCAATCTCACCGTCAGGCGCCGCCGATCCGGGCACGATCGGTAGACGGCGATCCAGGCTAGAGCTTTATGTCAACCTGTTGGCCGGTTTCCGCCGAGCGGTAGAGCGCGTCGATGATGGTGCTGGTGATCAGGCCCTGGTCGCCGGTCACCAGCGGCTCAGCGCCCTCGATGATGGCGTTGACGAAGTTCTGCATGGACAGCGTGTGGGGCTTGGGAGGGTCGCGCGGCGGGTAGGACCCCACCGCTCTGTCTGAGCTCGGGATCAGGTCCACCAGCATCTCGCCGGTGTCCTTGAACACTCGCACCGGATGCATGCCGGGCGCCGCGTGCCGCGCCTCGTCGAAGCGCACCTCGCCGCCGCCCTTGTCCCCCGCCAGGGTGATGCCGAAATCCGTCTCTCCCACGTTCATGCCCCAGGCGCACTCCAGCGTCATGGCGGCGCCGTTGGCGAACTTGATCAGCCCCACCGCGCTCTCGTCGACGTCGGTCGCCGACCGGTCCCAATCGCCCATGGGGTTGAACAGCTCCTCCTGCGTGATGAGCTTGCGAAAGATCGACCCCGACGCCGACACCGCGGTGGGGAAGCCCATGAGCCAGAGGCCGGTGTCGAGAATGTGCACGCCGATGTCCATCAGCGCGCCGCCGCCGCTTTGCGCCCTCGTGTGGAAGGCCTGGCGTCCCGGGATGCCTCGTCGCCGCACGTAACGGCCGCGGGCAAAGTAGATCTCGCCGAGCTCGCCGGCGTCGACGAACCGCTTCATGGTTTGGGCCTGGCGGATGAAGCGCGTCTGAAAGTCCACCGCCAGGATGCGCTTGGCCCGGTGCGAGGCCTCGACCATGGCGCGCGCGCTGGCCAGGTCCACCGCCATCGGCTTCTCGGTCATGACGTGGCGCCCGGACTCCAGCGCGGCAATGGTCACCGGCGCGTGGAAGTCTGAATGGGTGCAGACGCTGACGGCGTCGATTTCATCCAGCTCCAGCAGCTGCTCGTAGCTATCGAATGCGTGCGGGATGTCGAACTCCGCCGCCAATGCTTCGGCGCGTTCGATCTCGATGTCGGCGATGGCCACGATGCGGCAGCGGTCCGGCATGCTCAGGTAGCCGGGAACGTGCGCGCCCCTGGCGACCCCTCCCGCGCCCACGATGCCGATGCCAATCTCACCCGCCATAGCGCGCGCTCCTCACGAACCAAGGGGCGGATTCGACCCGCCGCCGTTCCTTCGCCATTGAGATTTCCGTAGGACCCGGTGAAGCGAAGGGTGACCGTGCGAATCCCATTCGCGCCCAGCTTCGCCGAAAGGTGGATTCCCGCTTCCGCGGGAATGACGAAGGGTTACGCAACGGTCTCCGTTATTCGCACGCTTCGTCAAGCACTAGACGACGGAACTCGCGCGTGTAGAAACTCGAAACTCGACCGCAGACAGTCGAAGGGGTCGCGCAAGCACTGGTCCTGCTCGACGATCCACGCCTCGGTCCCGGCGGCATGGCTGGCGGCCAGGATGCGCTCCCAGTCCAGGTTGCCCTCGCCGACCGGCGCGTAGAACGGACGCGCGCCGGCCTCGTCGTCGCGGACCATCTCCAGGTCCTTGCAGTGCAGCAGCGGCACGCGCCCCGGGAGACTCTCGATCAGTCCCGCCGGGTCCACGCCGGCAAACGCCGCCCAATAGACGTCGATCTCGATCGCCAGGCTTGGTTCGTCGATCAGCAGGTCGAACATTGTCCGGCGGTCGGGGCCGAAGCGCAGGAACTCGTGCGCGTGGTTGTGATAGCCCAAGCGCATGCCGTGTTCGCCGAGGATCTGCGTCACCATCGCCGCCTCGCCGGCGAACGCCGCGTAGCCGGCGGGCTCGAACCGGTCGAACTCATCGACGAAGGCGGGAATGCTGATGATCGAGCAGTCGAGCTCTCGCAGCCGATCGACCACCGCCGTCGTGTCGTCCCGGATCTCGCGCCAACGCGCGTGGGCGCCGACGCAGATCAACCCGGCGTCGTCCAGCATGCGCTTGGTCTCGCGTGCGGGAATCGCCGGCTCGGGGCCTTCCAGCAGCGGCACGCCGGCTGCCTCGACGCCGCGATAGCCGATGTCCCGCAGCCGCCGCAGACCATCCGCGAGGGCCGCTGGCGAGGTCGCCTCGTGCCTGATCGTGTAGAGCGCCGCCGCCAGAGTCACCATCAGGCCCAGTACGCGTCGCTGGTGGGCTGCTCGATGATGATCTCGCGCAGGAACCGCACCGCTTTCTCCAGGCCCTCCCGCGGCGACATCAGCGCGTCCTCGTGCTCGATGCTCAGCGGGCCGTCGTAGTTCACCGTGCGCAGCGCCGTGACGATATCGCGCCACACCTCGGCCCCGTGGCCATAGCCGACCGTGCGGAAAATCCAGGCGCGCTCCGCCGTGTCGGCCAGGGACCTGGTGTCGAGCACGCCGTGCTTCCGCGCGACGGTGGGCTCGATGCGGGTGTCCTTGGCGTGAAAGTGATGCAGCGCGCCGGCGCGTCCAATGTCGAGAATCGCCTCCGGCACGTCGATGCCCTGCCAGAATAGGTGGCTCGGGTCCAGGTTGGCGCCGATCTCCGGTCCGACGGCGTCGCGCAGCCGCATCAGCGTCTCGGTGTTGTAGACCACGAAGCCCGGGTGCATCTCCAGCGCAATCTTGTGGATGCCGTGGTCGCGGGCGAACGCGGCGGACTCGCGCCAGTAGGGAATCACCCTGGACTCCCACTGCCATTCCAGGATCGCCGGATAGTCGGGCGGCCAGGCGTTGGTGACCCAGTTGGGATACTTCGCGCCCTCGTGGTCGCCGGGACACCCCGAGAAGCCCACGACGGTCTCGACTCCCAGCTTCTCGGCCAGCCGGATCGCGTCGCGTTCCTCGGCGATGTGGCGTTCGGCAAGCTCGGCGTTGGGGTGGAGCGGATTGCCGTGCATGGCCAGCGCGCTGAGATTGAGCCCGCGCGAGGTGATGGCTTCCTGGAACTCCGCGCGCTTGTCATCGTCGGCCAGCAGCTCTGCTGGGTTGCAGTGCTCGTTGCCGGGATAGGCGCCGCAGCCGATTTCCAGGTCCTGCACGCCGATCGAGGCCAGGTAGTCCAACGCGTCCGGCAACGGCAGGTCGCGCAGCAGCACCGTCACCACGCCGATTCTCATGGGGCGTACTCAATCTCGATGGGTGCCCCGCCGTCTGCGGCGGACTTGGTGATGGCTTCGAGAATCACGTCGCAGCGCCAGCCATCCTCGAACGTCGCACCATAGGGCGCCACGTCGGAGTCGTTGACGACGGCGTCGAGCAGGTGATGGATTTCATGCACGAAGGTGTGCTCCCAGCCGATGATATGGCCCACGGGCCACCACCACTCGATGAACGGGTCCTCGGGCTCGGTGATCAGCTCGCTGCGGAATCCCGCCTGGGAGTTCGACGCCGGGTCCGGTCGCCAGTGGACCTCCAACTCGTTGAGGCGTTCCAGATTGAACCGGATCGACCCCTTCGAGCCGTTGATCTCGAACATGTTGGCGTTGCGGTTCCCCACGGCGAACCGGCTCGCCTCCAGGGTCCCGATGGCGCCGTTGTCGAACTCCAGCAGCGCGACGAAGGCGTCGTCGACGTCCACCGGTCCGCGCTCGGCGGGATTCTCCGGCAGCGGTCGCTCCGACACGAACGTCTTGAGCCGGCCGTTGACCACGATCGGCTCGCCGATCAGGAAACGCGCCAGGTCCACGATGTGCGAGCCCAGATCGCCCAGCACGCCGCTGCCCGACAGCGCCTTCTGCAATCGCCAGACTCGCGGGAACTCCGGGTCCGCCAGCCAGTCCTGGAGGTAGCGCGCGCGAAAGTGATGAATTTGGCCCAGCGCCCCTTGCTCCAGCAGGTGCCGCGCCTTGCGCACCGCCGGGACGAAGCGATAGTTGAAGGCCGCCATGTGCTTCCCGTCAGCGCGCCGGGCAGCCTCCAGCATCCGGCGGGACTCCGCCGCGCTGCGTCCCAGCGGCTTCTCGCAGAGCACATGCTTTCCAGCCTCCAGGGCCGCGATGCTGACCTCGGCGTGGATATTGTTGGGCCCGCAGTTGTCGATGAGGTCGATCGCCGGATCGGCGACCATCTCTCGCCAGTCGGCATAGGAGCATTCGAAGCCATAGCGACTCGCCGCGGCCTCGGCGTCCGCGAGCAAACGCGCGGCGACGCCTCTCAGCCTGGGCCGCGCCGGCGGCGGATAGGCCATATAGGGCAGCGTGCGCCAGGCGTTCACATGCGCCTGGCACATGAAGCCGGTGCCCACCACGCCGACGCCGATGTCGGGGATGCCGCTGAGATCGGTGCCGTCCGCCGCAGCCACCAAGCCCGCTTCGCCGCTCATGGATTCGAATCTCGACCGCCCGATAGCCGCACTCTAGCGGAACGCAGCCGCGCCCGTATTGCTATGCAGTCTCAGGCACGAATCAATGGCAGCCACCCGCCGGATGGATCGTTGATGCGTTCGGCGCCTGATGTCCCGCTGATCGAGCCTGTTGGGACATCGTGCTATAAACCCGCGGCGCTTCGGCTAGGCGCTCTTTCCCCCGGTGGACCCTTGAAGTCAATGTCCTTCAAGCCGCTCGCCTTGCTCGCCTTGACGGCGCTGCTGCTGGTTGCGTGCGGCGAGCAGGCGACGCCGGCCCCTGGCGCCGAGCCCGCATCGACGGCTGACGTGGGCACAGACTCATCGACTCAGACCGGCGCCTCGCAGCAACCCTTCGTGATCGGCGCGTTGGACTCGCTGACCGGCGTCGGCGAGTCCTATGGCATTCCCTTCTCCCGCTCCAAGCTGCTGGCGGTGGAGGAGATCAACGCCGCCGGCGGCATCAACGGACGCATGCTCAGGCTGATCGTGGAGGACTCCAAGTGCACCTCGGCGGACGCCATCACCGCTTACCAGCGGCTGACGGACGTGGAGGGCGTCAAGATCATCCTGGGCGCCACGTGCAGCGGCGCCACGCTGGGCGTCGCGCCTTTGGCGGAGCAGGAGGGCGTGATCCTCTTCTCGCCATCCTCCACCAGCCCCGACATCAGCGACGCCGGCGACTACATCTTTCGCACCGCCATCAACTCGCTGAAGGTCGGCGCCGACATCGGCAACACGCTGTGGGCCGACGGGATGCGCACCATCGGCACGATCACCGAGGCCACCGACTACGCCGAAGGCGCACGCCGCTCCGCGGTCACGCAATTCGAGAAGCGGGGCGGCGTCGTGGTCGCGGCGGAAAGCTATCCCACCGAAGCCATCGACTTCCGCACCCAGTTGACGAAGCTGCTCAATGCAAGTCCCGACGCCATCCTGGTCGCCGCGCAGGGCGAGGTGTCCGGCGGCACCATCATCAAGCAGGTGCGGGAGCTGGGCTACGACGGTCCCATCTACTCGGAGGTGGTTCCCACGGGGTCAAACGCCCTCGACATCGCCGGCGAGGCCGCCACCGGCCTGAAAGCCGTCGTGCCCAATCCCGACCTGGAAACCGAAATCGGCAAGGAATTCCTGGCCAGCTTCAATGCCCGCTACGGCCTCGCCCCCTGGCCCTGGTTCCAGGGCTCCGCCTACGACGGCGTCTACATCGCCGCCGAGTGTCTGCGGCAGACCAATGACGACCAGGATGCCGACGGCTTCCGGGACTGCCTCTATGACCTGACCTGGAGCGGGGCCATCGGCGATGACTACAGCTTCGACGCCAACGGCGACGTCGTCGGCGTGTCCCACGTCGTCATCGAGGTCCTGCCGGTGGCCGAGCGCACGGAGGAAAATCTGGGCTTCCGCATATTGGGACCGCCGGACGTTCCGTAATTTCTCTTTGCTCGGTTAGCGACGCCGAGTGGAACCGGCGCCACCTGCCGCAGGATGGATTGACTGCTCGGCGACTATTCCCCAGCAGGCGGAAACGGGTCTCGCTCACTGAGCAATGCCTGTGACTCGCGGATGGAAAAGTCCATCCTTACTTTGTTTCCCCACAGGCTCTTGACATACGTCAGCACTGAGATGATTTCTTCGCGGTTAAGGCGGTCCTCAAATGCGGGCATGCCGCTCTTGAAGCTCGGGTCGCTGGGGCTTTCGAACTGGGCTCCGCCCTGGCTGACGATTCGGTAGAGGAGGCCGTCCGGGTGGTGCCAGGTGTGGCCGTCGCCATTGAGCGGCGGGGCAGGTAGGGTGCCGTCGTCGTTGGCAATGTGCCAGTTGGGTTGGCCTTCGCCCACGGCCCCGTGACAGACGGCGCAGTTTGCCGCGAAGATCTCTTGACCCGTGGGAGGCGCCGGCACCGCGACGACGGCGGCGGTTGCAGTTCCGCGATCGTCGGGCCCGCAGGCAACGAGCAGGGCCGCGACAAGAGCGCATACGGCGTCGAGAGGCACCCGGCGCTTCACGGACATGGCGAACGAGCGCAGGCCGCGCGCCGTCGGAAAGGGCCTCCTCCGACAGGCTCTAGCTCGCCGCATCGAACCCGATTTCCTGGAAACCGCCGGTGCGCCTCGGCTCAGCACACCGTGCCGAAGTCATCGCCTTCGAATATGCCGTTCTGGCGCTGCAGCTCACGGATATAGCAGATGATCTGCTCGACCCCGTCCGCCGTGACCGTCGCGACCGGAGGCATGTCGCCGAACGTCCAGTGGTGTTGCCGCACTCCTTGAGCTGCCGCTCGGCGGAAGCTGAAATCCGAATGATGGCCCGGATGGTAAATCCGGTCGATTAGCGTCGGACCCTGCGTGGTGCCCGCGGCCTTCGCGCCGTGGCAGAGCGCGCAGTTGGCGTCGAAGAGCTTCTCGCCCGCGAGGGCTGTCTCCGAAAAGGCCGGTCGCGTCACGGCGACCGCCACGGCGTCGGCGGCTTCGGTAGTGGCGGGAGTCGATTCCCCGGTCGGACTTTGCGGCTCTGCAGGATCGCCGCACCCAACAACCACGAGCAGCACGACAGCCGCGACGAAACCGGAGACAGCCATCCGGCTTCCACGGCCCCCGATCATCGCCACCGCCATGCTGAGCGTCGCAAAGTCGCCGACAGCCGGCGCCACGCGGAGAAGCCCGAAGGACGAATTCCTGATCATGCGGCGTTAGTGCGCAGCCAAAACTCACACATTTCTTGAGACTACCATCTCCTATGGCATCGACACAATAGCCATCTGCTAGCATTTCCTACATACTGCGCCCTGTTATAAATTTATCTTTATATTCATTCGTTCCACCGAATTGTGTCTATCCGATTTGACCTGTTAGTGTGTGCCCGCGCCATGCTGGGAACATGCGCAGTGGAAAGGGCGATGAAAACCGTGAATTCAAGCATGCTGCTGGGAAGCAAGGGCGCGGGCCTCGCCCTGATGGTGGGCGTCATCCTGGCGATCGTGGCTTCCCTGTTTTATCCCGGTGGGCCGTTCATCAACCCGGTGGACCAGTTGGACTTTGCCGCGGCGGTCGCCGCCTTGGGCGAGCAGCCCAACCTAGCGCACCTGATGACCATGCTGGTGATCATCGGCATGCTGCTCCACATCTACGGCATTTGCGCCCTGCTCCGCCTGGGCAAGGGTGAGCGATGCCTGGGGGGCATTGCCCTGCGCACCGGGGTCTTCGCCAGCCTGTTCGCCTGGGGCATCTTCATTATTGGCCTGAGCCAACGACACATGGCGATCCACCTCATGCAACGCAGCGCAAACTCCGCCGAGTCGGTGGAAATGGCGCAGCAGTTCGAGGCGCTCGCCCTGGACAGTCAAATCAGCATGGCTGGTCTGCTCATGGGATTCGTGTGGATCTGGCCCATTGCGTCAAGCCTGGTCGGCATTGGGCTCGTTGCTCGATTGGGCTCCCTGGACGTCTTCAAAGTCGCCGCTTACGGTTTTGTCGTCGTCGGCGCGGGCGGCATCGTCATCTTCCTGTTGGCGCAGCATGCGTCCGGGCTCAACGTCACCAACCTGCTGATGGCCACCAACATCTTCCAGATGTTCGGCTCCATCTTCCTGTTCATCACCGGGTTGGGGCTGTATCAGGGTCGGAGTGGCTTCGTCCCCGATGAGGAGTCTGCCGGCTAGGGGGGCGCGAACGCTCGGCGGGCGGCTTTCAGCCGGGGCGGCACTCTGGGACAATGCACGCCGCGGTCGGTTTGCGGAGGTTGGTACGTGATGTGGCGGGCAGTTTTGGTCGCGTTGGTGTTCGTTGGCCTGATGGCCTCATGCGGCGAGGGATCGACGGGATCGTCGGGGTCCGCAGAGGGTGGGCGCTACGACGCCTTTCCCGAGGAGGTGGAGCTTCCCAAGGGTGAGCCTTGGGTCATCATCGCCACCAACCATGGGCGCATGAGCTTCGCGCTGTTTCCCGAAGAGGCGCCGCTGGCTGTCAGCAACTTCATCTTCCTCGCCAACGAGGGCTATTTCGAAGGCGTGAGCTTCCACCGGCTGATTCCGGGATTCATGGTTCAGGGCGGCGATCCCAGCGGCACGGGCACGGGCGGACCGGGCTACAGCTTCGAGATCGAGCCCCCGCAGCGGCCCTACACCCGCGGCGGCCTGGCGATGGCCAACAAGGGCACGCCCAACTCCAACGGCTCCCAGTTCTTCATCGTCCTGGACGACCTCACGGACCAGGAACGGCTGGCCCCGGACTTCACGCTCTTTGGCCAGCTCAAGGACGATCACAAACCCTCGGTCGCCACCCTGGCCAAGATCGAGGCGGTGCCGGTTGCCGCGGGATCCGACGGCGAAGGATCCGTACCGCAAGAGGAAATCAAGATCTTGTCGGTGACGGTGGGGGCCAAGTTCGACGACGGCTGCTCGGCCACCTGGTCCGCCTGCTAGGACGCTAAGAACCGGCCCGGCCGACAGGCGGGCATTGATTCGTCGCGGACCGTCTTGGCGCGTGCGGTCAGCCCCGGGACGATTCGTCCCTGGAGCCGCCTCAGAGCACCGTCTTGGGCCGCTGCTTGGTCGGGTCGAAGAACGGGACGCGTACTACCTCGGCGTCCACGACGCCGTCGTTTGGAAGCCCCACGTTGACTCGAGTGCCTCGCTTCCAGTGCGTGGGCGGCATGACCGCCAGGGCAATGTTCGACCCGACGTTCGGCGACCAGAAGGCGCTGGTGACATAGCCCACGTCGTGGCCGGTGTCGACGTCTTTGACCAAGTAGAAGTCCTCGTTGTACCAGGTGATCGGCTCGCCCCCGACCTTCAATCCCACCAGGCGCTGGGTCACGCCTTCCGCCTTGATCCTGGCCAGCGCGTCCCTGCCGATGAAGTCGCGCTTGTCCAGATCCACCTGCCAGCCGAGCCGGACCTCGTAAGGATTGTTCTCGATGTCCATGTCCTGGCCGTAGGACAGGATGCCGGCTTCGAGCCGCCGGATATGGCTGGGAGCGATGACCCGCAGGTTGAACTCCTCGCCCTGCTCCAGGATGTAGGGCCACACGTCGTCGGCGTGCAGCATGGCGTCGTGCAGGTAGATCTCGAAGCCGATCTCTGCGGAGAATCCGGTGCGCGAAATCGTCACCGCGTGCCCGTTCAGCGAGGCTTGAAGCAGGCCGTAGTAAGGGATTTGCCGCACCTGCGAGCCGAACATCTTCTCCATGAGCGCCGCCGACTTGGGTCCCTGGATCTGCACCGGGGCCACGTCGATCTCATTGATGGCGACGTTGTAGCGCGCGCCGGAGTTCACGCCCTGCGCCCATAGCAGAACGTCGGAATCGGAGATGCTGAACCAGAACTCGTCGTCGGCCACCCGCAGCAGCACCGGGTCGTTGATGACGCCGCCGTACTGGTTGCAGAGGATTACGTAGCGCGCCTGCATGGTGGGCAGCAGGGCGTGGACGTCGCGCGTGATCAGCAGGTTGACGAAGTCGGCGGCGTCCGGTCCCTTGACTTGGATCTGCCGCTCGACCGCCACGTCCCACATGCTGACGTGCTGCGTGAGATAGCGGTATTCCTCGAGGAGTCCGCCGTCCTCGGGCTTGATATAGGCGCGCGGGTGATACAGATGGTTGTAGGTGGTGTAGGCCCAACATCCGGCGGCCTTCGACAGGTGCCACCACGGCGACTTCCTGATGCGCGTGGATATGAGAATTCGTGCGTCACTGTTCCCGCTCTGCCGCAGGTTGATGGGCACCCGACGCGGCTTGAGTCCGTCGATCACCAGCGTTTGCGTCATCCGAGGACCTCCAGTCGCAATGGGCCACGCTGCCGTTTCGGCGTGGCACCGCTCACGCCTTCATCCGCCTGCCGTCCGGATCGTAGAGCGGATCGTTCGTCACCGTCGCGGGCAGTCGCTCACCAAAGTAGAGGACATCCAGCTTCACACCCGCCTCGGCATGGCTGATCGGAAGGTAGCCATACGCGATGCCGCAGCCGATGGAGTGGCCGTAGTTCGCGCTGGTCACGTAGCCCAGCACGCGGTCGCCTTTGAGGATCGGCTCCTTGCCCATGACCACGCGCTCGGGATCGTCGAGCGTCATGCAGCATAGGCGCCGCGTCAGGCCTCGCGCCCGACAATTGCCGAGCGCTTCCTTGCCGATGAACTCGCCTTTGCGCATCCGCACCGCGAATCCCAGGCCCGCCTCGATCGGGTTGTACTCCGTATGGATGTCGTTGCCCCATAGGCGATAGCCCTTTTCCAGGCGCAGCGAGTCGAATGCACCGCCGCCCGCGGCGATCAGGCCCAGCGGCAGGCCCGCCTCCCAGAGCGCGTCCCACAGCCGCAAGCCCTGCTCGACGGGCGCGTAGATTTCCCACCCCAACTCGCCGACGTAGGAGATGCGCAGCGCCAGCGACGAAACTCCACGCACGGTTATTGACTTGGCGGTCATGTAGGGAAAACCAGCATTGCCCAGGTCGTCCTCGCAGACCCGGCGCAACACGTCTCGGGCCCGCGGTCCCCACAGGCCGACGCAGCATTGCTCCGCGGAGACATCCGCCACGCGCACCGAGCCGTCGTCCGGCAGGTGCGACCGGATCCAGTCCAGGTCGTGCGGCCCGGTGGACCCGGCGGTGACCACCAGAAACCGCTGCGAACCGAGCCGCGTGACCGTGAGGTCGCACTTGATGCCGCCGCGCGGCGTGAGCATCGGCGTGTAGGTGATCGACCCGACCGGCTTGTCCATCTGGTTGGACGCCAGGCGTTGCAGCGCCCCGAGCGCCCCGGAGCCGGTCAGCTCGAACTTCGCGAATGGGCTGAGGTCGAACAGGGCCGCGCGCTCACGGGTCGCCGCGTGCTCGGCCGCCACCGTGGGCGACCATTCGCGCGCCTCCCAACCGGAGCGTGCCGCGCCTGTGACGGTGAGCGAGTCGAGCAACTCCTGGTTCACGTCGAACCACTGCGGGCGTTCCCAGCCGGCGCTCTCGAAGAACACGGCGCCCAGCTCCCGTTGCCGCGCCGCGAAGGGAGTCAAGCGGATGTTGCGCGGGCTTTCCATCTGCTGCCGCGGATGAATGATGTCGTACACCTCGCGGTACTGCTGCGCGGCGCGCTCGCGCACATAGGGGCGGCTCGTGGCGTGCGGGTGGAAGCGCCGGATATCGCCCTCCCGGAGGTCGACCGTTGGCTCCCCGTCCACGATCCACTCAGCCACCGCCTTGCCCACGCCCCCGGCATGGGTGATCCACACGGCCTGGGCCGACCAGAATCCGGGCACCTCGGGCGATTCGCCGAGCACCGGAAAGCCGTCGGTGGTGAAGGAGAACATGCCGTTCAGCGTTCGCGTCATGCCCGCGCCCTCAAGACTGGGAATCACCTCCCGCGCCGCCGCCATCCCGCGCTCGAAGTGCTCCGGCGCAAACGGCCTCTCGGCCGGCGGGATGGGGCCCTCCCCGAATTCGCGGATGTCCTCCGAGTCGACCAACAGCGGTTCGTGCAGGTACGAGCCGATACCCAGGGTCTCGCCTTCCTGGCGGAAATACAGCGCCTTGTCCTGGTGGCGCACGAGCGGCAGGGAAATCTCCTCGGTGCTGCCGGACAGCTCCGGCAGGGGTGTGCTGACCGCATAGAGATGCTGCATAGGCGACAGGGGAATGGGCACCCCAGCCAGATCACCGAGTCGCGGCGCCCAGATGCCGACGGCGGAGACCACCAGGTCGGTCGCGATATCGCCGTGCGAGGTGTGCACGCCGGCGATGTGGCCGCTAGCAATCCTGAAGCCGGTCACCTTGACGCGGCCGTGGAAGGACGCGCCGTTCCTCTCCGCCTCGCGCGCCATTGCCTCGGCCGGTCGGGTCGCCTTTGTCTGGACGTCCGACGGGACATACATCGCGCCCAGGATGCGCTCGGACAGCAACGGGAAAAGATCCCGCGCCTCGGCGGCGCTGAGCAGATGCGCCTCCACGCCCCAGCTCAGCCCATATCCGACCTTTCGATTGAGATCGGCGAGCCGCTCAGGCGTCCAGGCCACCTCCAGGCTGCCCACGGTCTTGGCGCAGGGGACGCCGTCGAGCTGCATCCGCGTCCACAGATCGACGGTGTGCTTGGCGAAGCTCGTCATGGTCTTGGAAGCGTTGATCTGGAACACGAGCCCCGGCGCGTGGGACGTTGAGCCGCCGGTTTCGAACAGTGGGCCCTGGTCCACGACCACGACGTCCCGCCAGCCGAGCTGCGTCAGGTGATAGGCCACGCTGCAGCCGGCGATACCGGCGCCAACGATGACCGCTCGGGCGTGTCTCGGCAGCTTGGCGTCGGGCATGGCCGTCTACAGAATCGAAGGCCGGTTGCGCCGACCTGCCCTAGTATTCATATCGCGCGGCAAGCGCCGGCTGATGTTCGGTGAGCCATGCCCGCAGCGGGACGGTCTCGTCGGTAATCTGCATGCGCCCGGCGTCAGTCTCGATTATGTCAAGGAGCTGCCGGCGAATCGGGTCCGCGATGCGTCGAGCGGCGTGCCCCGGCGGCAGCACGTTGTCCGAGTGCATCCAGCGATAGGCATAGGCGAAGAACAGCACCTTGCGCGTGACATCGGAGTAGTTCGGGCTGCCGCTGTGCCACAGGCGAGCATCGAAGATCAACGCGTCACCGGCACGCAGGAGCACCGGCTCCGCGCCTGGAACCAGACCGCCGGCCCCGGGCTTGACTCCGATGCTTCGCCGACGGTGACTCCCCGGCACCACCCAGAAGTTGCCCATGTCGGGTCTGGTGACGTCCGTGAGGAAGTAGCCGACTTTCAACGACAGACGCGCCGGAATCTCGATCTCCGGCATGTCAAGGGTTCGGCGGCCGTTGTCTTGATGCCAGCCCCCGGGTCCCCGCGGCCCCTCGCGCGGCTCCGGCGGCGTGAGCATGAGATGGGTGTTGAGCAGAAAGATGTTCCAGCCCAGGATTCCCCACACCTTCGGAAGTGTCGTCGGGTGGTCGATGAGGTCCACGAACGCCGGATCGAGCCCCACGGCGTTCAAGTGCTGCACGCGATTCGTGACGCCGGCGTAGGTGGCTGGGGCTTCGAGCCGGCCGTCACGATGGAGACGGTCGATCGCATCGACGAGCTCAGCGGCGTGATCCCGCCTGAGCGCGCCCTCGACGCGCAGAAACCCGTCGCGCTCGAAGGCTTCGTGTTCCTCCGGGGTGAGCGCATGCCTCAGGCAGTCAGCGTCCATTGCTTCGGCTCCCCGGCAGGCGCCCGCGGCGCGAACCTAGCACAGGGATCGGGCGCCTCTAGGCCGAGTCTCCGTGCGCCCGCTCCCACTCCTCCCGCAGGATGCCGTAGCAGACATCGTCCACATGCTCACCCCGCACCTTCCGATAGCCCCGCAGGACGCCTTCGCGCGACATGCCCAGCTTCTCCATGACCCGCCACGATTGCCGGTTCCTCACATCCGCGCGCGAGTAGATCTTGTGCAGCGCATACGCGTCGAATCCCCAGTCGATGACGGCGCGCCCGGCCTCTGGCACGATGCCGCGGCCCCACATCCACCGAGCCAGCGCGTAGCCCAACGCCGCCACCTCGTCCTGCGCATTCACATGCAGGGCGATGCTGCCGATGACGTGTCGCTCCCAGACGATCGCGAACGTCGCCTCGCTCGACCAATCGTCGAGAAGCCGGTGCGCGACGTACTCCTCCGCGTCGTCGCTCGTGTACGGCTGGGGCAGGTCGAGGAAACGCGCAAGCTCGGGATCCGACGCGTAGGCCAGCACGTCGCCGACGTCGCCGATTTCGAACGGCCGCAGCAGCAGCCGTTCGGTCGTTAGCTCGACGCGCTCGTTAGGTTCGCGACTCATTGCCTCGTCGCCCGAAGATGGCGTGGCCGCAAGAATCGACTGGCAGCGCTGGCAGCACGCCTACGTTGGCTCAGCGTAGGATGGCGCGTTAGGTCGCGGCAACGTATCGAAGCCATGGGGGCAATCAAGCGGCTGTGCCTCGCCGCGATGGTCTGCGCCCTGTTCGCGGCCTTCGCACCATCGGTCGCCGCCCTCGAGTGCGAGGGCATCCCGCTCGACGGCGGCTGCCTCTTCACCGTCACCGGCGGCGACACCCCCGACCCCGACGACGGCTTTGCCGTCACGAATGCGTACGACGTGCCCCTCTGGGACTTCGTCAAGGGCCAGGACCGCGACGCGCTCGGCTATCCCATCAGTCAGCGCTGGGTCGATGGGCCCTTCACCCTGCAAGCCTTCCAAAAGGTGATCCTGCAGTGGGATCCGGGCAAGCGGCGCATGAACTACTACAACACGCTCGACGCCCTGGCCAACCGCTATCCCCATATCGAGCTGCCGTTCGTCCCCGCCCACCAGGTACTCGAGGAAGACCAGGGAGCCACCTTCGGCACGATCATCCGCAACCACCTGGCGCTGCTCGACCAGAACGAGGCCATCAGGGCGCGCTTCCTGGCCGAGCCCGATTGGCTGAATCTTTATGGCCTCCCCATTCGCTACGAGGAGCGTGAAGTCGACGGCAACCCTCAGGGTGTCCAGATGCTCCGCACCCAGCGAACGGTCTTCGTCGTCTGGAACGTTCCCACGCCGGGCACCACCGTCGGCCGCGTCAACCTCCAAAACGTCCCCGACAAGGTGAAGCGTCTCGGCAACGTCATCATTCCCGATCGCGTCAAGCAGCCCCACCGCGAACTCGCCCCCGATCTCGCCGCCGCCGTCCATGCCCTCCCCTGGGCGTCGGCTGGCGTGGAACCCCTGGAGCAAGACGCGATTCACCGCCTGCACGCGATCGCGCGCGTATCGCCTGAGATCTTCTGGCATCTCCTCCGCGAGATGCATCTGCCGTGGGAGACCGGGCACATCCGGCACAAGCCCCTGCACAGCCCGCCGAACGCGCTCACCCTACGAAGCCTTGCCCTCACCACGCAGGTGGCCAGCATCGCCTGGATTCAGGACGGCCTTACGGACTTCGAGCGTCTGGCCGCCAGAATTCTCACTGACAGCGCATTCATGTGGCCCGACTACGTCGACGCACTGCTGGATCGCGCCTGGCTCCACGATGGCTTGGATGTCGACGAAAGGCGCTTCCTTGATCGAACGTACGGTTCCCTGTATGGAAACACGCTGTTTCCCGGCCATCCATTGAGGATTGGACAGATCATGGCGGCAATGGTGCGGATGCCCTACATGGATACGATCGAAGGGTTGGAAGCACGAGTCTTGTGGAGCTTGATGTTGGCCGGCACTCCCTCATCCGACGCTCAGGCCACGCTTGCCGGACTGGAAGGCGTCGTGTCGTATCTGGCGTCGAAGGGGGGCGCCACAGACGACCTAGCCGTGATCTTCGAGATGCATGGGAGCGATCGAACGTTCATTGACAGCATTACGGACATTCATGATCCAACCCAATTCGATCAATACCTTGTCACTCCCGCCAGCCGAGGCATTTGGGTTGAGCGGCGTCACATCTCACTTCCGCTTGCAGGACCTTCGCAATTGACAGTTTTAGGAGACATTCGGGCCTCTGCACTGACCATGGATGCTCTTGAACAGTCCATACGTGTGGTTGAAGGCATCATGGGGGTGGCGTATCCGACGCGTAATCCCCGTATCAAAATTTCATCACGATTTGGCGGCAGTGGGAACACGTCGCTCTTTGCCATCGGAGGCACAGACGCTCCGACAGAAGATATACTCCGTAGGTTAAGATCAATATTTGTTCACAAAGTGGCGCATACCTACTGGGGTGGAACATCGCCCTGGATGACTAATGGAGCCCCAATCTTCATCGCGTTCAGAGCTGGCCATATAAGCGAGCGATTCATCGGCGAGCAGCGGGTCTCCTGCCTTCAGAAGTGGAAGAGGCTGGCTGACACTCCCAGAGAAGGTCTGGCGGATAGTTGCCACTATTATCTCGGCGCAAGCCTGTTCTTGGATCTCTATAATGCACTGGGCAATGACGCGTTTCATCATGGATTTCGGAAACTGCATTTGAACATTGAAGCTTATCAAACCAACTATTACAGAATCAATCATGGAGATATATCGCTCAATAGTCCGGAGACAGGAGACTATTGTGACTTTTGCGGCGGAGTGGATGTCTCCGTGTACTTCCTTAGGCTTGCATTCGTAGAAGGGGCCGATCCAGCGACCGCGGCGATGGCCAACCACATCATCACTTATTGGTTCTACGGCCCGCCGGCGTAAGCCCTGCCACACGTCGGTGCAGACGGCGCCGCCCTGCTCACGGCCCTAACCGCGCCAGCCCGCAGCGTCGCGCGCGCGTGAATCCCCGTAGGCGGGGGCTGCCGATCCCGGCGTCAGACTTGAGTCAGTCGACCGCCAGCCCGGCGAATTTCGCCGCATTTTCGCCCAGGACCAGCCGCTTCTCCTCTTCCGACAGGAAGTTCGCGTGCGTGGTGACCATGGTGAGGTTCTGCTTGTAGGTGCAGCGGCCCTCGGTCCACGGCCAGTCCGTGCCCCACATGACGCGCTCCACGCCGGCGCCTCGAACGAGCCCTTCCAGCAGCGCGAGTCCATTGGCGTAGGGGTATTCCCATTCCGGGCCTTCCAGCCCGCCGTTCTTCC
Organism: Chloroflexota bacterium; assembly: GCA_022821905.1. Taxonomy (GTDB): domain Bacteria; phylum Chloroflexota; class UBA11872; order UBA11872; family UBA11872; genus JAJECS01. The sequence continues at coordinate 242,564 of JAJECS010000024.1, forward strand.
AGGCGATCTCGTCGCCGAAGAAAATCGTGATGGCGGCGATGTCGGTGTAGAGGTGCTCGTGCCGGTTGAGCAGCGCCACGAAAGGCTCCAACGACGGAAACGGCGGGCGGCAGTTCGCCAGCCACTGGTCGCCCCAGGTGAAGCAGCCCCAATGGGTCAACAGGAACTTCACCGACGGGAAATCGCGCGCGACCGGCTCGAAGAGGTCAAGAAACTCCCGGTAGTCCGAGACGCAGGCACGCAGGCGCGGATCGTTCCAGCGCTCCCAGGCCATGATGATCGGCACATCGCGCTCGGCGCATAGCTCGTAGACCTTGCACAGGCCCGGGTCCGACGGCCAGTGGCCGGTGTAGGCCGGAAATATCTTGAGCCCCACCGCCCCGCGGTCCAGGTCCTCCTTGATCCGGTCGAGGTAGCCCGGTCGATCGGGGTTGATGTGGTCGGTGAACCAGATGAAGCGGTCGTGGTCGGCGGACTCAATGGCGTCGAGGAAATACTCCTTGGTGATCCGGTTGATGGACGGATCGTTCCAGGTGTCGCCGAGGTCCGGCCAGATGTCCTCCGCCGTGTAGCTGATGAGGAAGCACTTGTCCACGCCGGCGTAGTCCATCTCGTCGAGCAGCAGGTCGCCCGACATTTCGGCCCACGTGTAGTGCATCCGAATGCTGCGCTCCACGCCGTGCGCCTTTTCGAAGATGTGGACTTGGGTATCGATGATCACTCGTGCCTCGTTTCTCGGGCATGCGCGCGGCAACGCCACACCTCGCGGCCATGTCCGCAGGGTACTCAGATCGTCGGTGCTTGGCCCTCGGGGTGCGGGCGGCGGCCACTTGACTCCTCCGGATTGTCACCGCGAGCCCCAATCGTCATTCCGTCCCCCGATTGTCATTACGAGCGAAGCGAGAAATCTAAGGGGCATGGAGAAGGCGCAACGCCTCTAGGTTCCTCACTCCGTTCGGAACGACACTTCGAGTGCTTAACCGCGGTCACGCCGAGCGTCGCCCGGACCCTTCAGGGCCGGAATCGGTCACCGCGCCCGTTCGCCGCCTCCCGGCCCACCGCGGTCCGGCGCTACCCTGACCCACCAACAAGCGCCACGTCGGCGCCTGGGAATCCCGCCTGCCGAGTTTCAGCCGTGCCCGACCACCGCATCGTTCTCACCTATGATCCCGACGGGACGCTGGTCGACCGCGTCCGGGCCGCGCTGCCGCACCGGTCGCTGGAGATCGTCCACGAGCTTTCGGCGGACGCGCTGCCCGGCGCGATGCCCGGCACGACGATCCTCTTCGGCAACTACCTCTCCCCGGCCGCGCTGCGCGAGGCGCGCGAGTTGCGCTGGATTCAGACCGTGGGCGCCGGCGTGGACGTGCTGCTGTCGGTCGATCTCACCTCGGCGGACATCGTCGTCACCAACACCAGCGGCGCCTTCGGCGTCCAGATCGCCGAGCATGCGCTCTCGCTAATCTTCGCCCTGTCCCGGCGCCTGCCCGCGGCACTGCGGTCGCAGTCGGCGCGGCGCTACGAGCCGGAGCCCCGCGACGACCTGTTCGAGCTAACCGGCAAGACGCTCGGCATCGTGGGATTCGGCGACGTGGGACAGGCGCTGGCGCGGCGCGCGCACGGGATCGGCATGCGGGTCATCGCGCTGCGGCGATCGCCAAGCGGCACACCGCCGCCAAGAGCACCGCTGGCAGACCTGACGCTCGACCCGCTGGCTGGCTCGGACCCCCGCAATCCGTCCACGCTAGCCGATGAATTCCTGGGTCCCGACCGGCTGGACGAGTTGCTGCGCGAGTCAGACGTGGTGGTGAACGCGGCGCCGCTGACGCCGGCAACCGTCCACCTCTTTGGCCGCGAGCAGTTCGCGCGCATGCGGTCGACCGCGTGCTTCATCAACCTGGGTCGCGGCGAGACGGTCGATCAGGACGCACTGATCGACGCCCTGCGCAACGGCGTCATCGCCGGCGCGGGCCTCGACGTCACCACCCCCGAGCCGCTGCCGCCCGAGTCGCCTCTCTGGACGCTGCCCAACGTCATACTCACCGCCCACTACGCCGGCTGGTCCGACACCATGCTCGACCGCATCTACACCATCTTCACGGACAACCTCCGCCGCTTCGACCGCGGCCAACCGCTGCGGAATCGGGTGGACGTGCGCGCGGGGTATTGATCAACCGCGGGCAGTCCGCAGCCGTTCGCGAATCCGCGGCAAAGACTTGGCGCAGATCTCGCGGCGGCGCGGGAACGGTCGTATCGTGATGGGCCCGGCTGCAACGGTGTTTCGTGCCTCCTAGACAGTGACCAGCGCTCGACCCGCCAGAGGGCAAACGCCATTCGCCGCGCGCCTGCAGGCGCACCTGGAGGAGTGGCGAGCCCAGGTGGATGGCTCCCGATCGCGCTATTGGACTCACTGGACGGACGGCATATTCCCGGCGTATCGCGACCTCGCCGAGCAGGTCGTGCGCGACGATCAGGTGAGGCTGCACAAACAGGCGCCACACGTGCGCAGTTCGCAGGCATTCGCCTTCAACCTCTTTCTGCCTTTTCGAGAAGGCCACTTCGACCGGCTGTCCGAGCTCGTCAACCGGCAAGTCGGCGCCCGGTTGACCATCGACGGGGTGCAGTTCGAGTGGGTGCCGCCGGGCGGATTGCTCGGGGAGATCAGGGACGATCGGCCTGTCGGGGACGAGCCCGCCACGGCCGCCGACGTGGTGCTGTGGGGCCAAACAAGCTCTCGACGCCGCGCCGCCGTGCTGCTCGAAGTCAAGCTAAGCGAGGGGGAGTTCACAGCCTGCGGCGGGCGTGAAAGTCGAGGGAATCGGCGCAAAGACGTGTGTCGGTCCGCGAGCCTCTTCATGCGCGAGCCGAATGCCTGCTACTTGCGACGTCCAGTACGGCAGCGGCGAGATCGGCGCTACTGGGAAATCTTCGCTCGAAGCCACGGCAGCGTGCGCAGCGCATTTCCCAACGCTGATCTGAATGGGCCATGCCCGTTCGCCTATGACATGCAGCAGCCCATGCGCAACCTCGCCATCGCCCAGGGCCTCGTACAGGACGGCACGTTGCACGAGGCTTGGTTCGCGCTCTGCGCCCACGATGCCAATTCCCAGATCGCCAGGCTCTGGGCGGATTGGTCACACCTCTTGCCGGAGGCTTCCATGGCGCCGGTGCTGCCGGCGTCTTCGATCGTGGACGCCGGCGAAGCGGAGGGGCTCGAGAGTTGGGCGGCCTACATGCGCGAGCGCTACCAGCTGTAGCACGGCCTGCATGCCACCACCGCAGCCATATGACCGCGCGCCCTCCCCGGAGTTTCTGAAGCACCTCAAAGCGGCGGGAATCCTGAAGCCGTTGCTGTCGTTGGCTAAGGAAAAAACCGGCGGGGTAGGGCTCGATGTGCATTTCCGCCGTAACGACGAGGTACACGTCTACTGCGGGATGACACGGATCCTTATCGCGAAGTTCCTACGGGGCCGAGGCGTGAGGATCACGGCGCACCGGACGTACGCCACCCAGGCATGCGCACGCGACCTCTTCCGCATCTGGCGCGCCGGAGAGCCGGGGTTCAGCCGGGCGCTAACCACCTATGTGCACGGGGTGAAGGTCGGCGCGAGATGGACCAAGGCTGAAGGCGCAATCCAGATGCAGTGGTCGCGCGTGACTGAGCCGTGGGTCCCGATTGACCGTGAGGTAGTTCTGGAAGGGCAGGCCGACGCGTTGGCCTTTCCTAGAGTCAGGGCGGCTCTCGCGGACCTTACATCCGTCGCCACGAACAACGGATGGGCTGCACCAGCACCCGGAGCAACTGAACTCGATCAACTCGGGGTCGACTCGTGCGGACGCTTGGTGCTCATCGAACTCAAGGACGCCACTAGATCGACTGCCGCTCTCTACTACGCACCATTCCAGCTCCTGCAGTCCATCTGGGTGTGGCACGACGCATTCGACGCGGTGCGCGACGGCGTCCAGGCGCTGATCGGTGCGCGCATCGACGCAGGGTTGACGCCCCCTGCTCCACGGTTGAGCGGCAACATTCGGGCGGTGGTCGGCTTTGGTCGCGACGTCAGGAGCCCTAGAGTGCGGCGGCGCCATGGCCTGGTGCTCACGGCCGTCAACAAGCACTTGCCCAACGGAGTCTCCGACATTGAGGTCTGGGAGCACTCGGGAGTCGAATTGCGCCAAGCGGGGCAAGCGGGTGCTGGAGAAGGCGGGGACTCCGGGTATTGGTCAGCCCAGGTGCGGCGTCGCCGGCAACGTTTGCCGCGCGTGGTCATAGAGGCTGTCGGCCATCGAGGTGATCTTCGGCGCCATCGTCAGCACATCTCGCCACTCCGCCGGGATTGACTCGACTCCATACGCGGCGCCGGCGATCTGCCCGTAGATGGCGGCGGTGGTGTCGGCATCGTCTCCGAGGTTGGCAGCCAGAAGCGCCCCGTCTCGAAAGTCGTTGGATTTGTGAAAGGCCCACAGAGCCGCCTCCAGCGATTGCACGACGTAGCCGGTTCCTTTGATCTCCGGCGGTTCTCGGCGCCTGAACGACCCATCGGCGACCTCGGCAATTCGTTCCGCCAATGGGTTCCTGGTCCATTGGCCTTCCACCGGGCAATAGCGTGCGGAGAGAAGCGTCTCTTTGTCGACGCCGCCCAACGCTCCGACGAGCAGGCCGGCGAAGTAGCGGCAAGCGTCGACCGCTTCCTCAGCCCCGTGAGTGGTTCGGGAGCTGTCGGCGCTTTTTCTTATTGCCTCGGCGGCGTCTCCGGCAAAGTACATCGGCACCGGCGCCAGCCGCATGAGGGAACCGTTTCCGGCCGTGTGAGGGTCGGACGAACCGGCGTAGGGTTGGCCCGTAGCCTCGAAGCGCGCCAATGCATCCGCGACGGTGTTCCCGATGTCGAAGCACTTGCCGATGGACGAGAGGTATCCCTTAGCTCGCCAGCGCACGTAGCGACGCATCTGGTCGATCGGATCGAATTCGCCGCATTCGATCAAGCTCGCGGCCAGGCACAGGGCCATGGACGTGTCGTCGGTCCACTGACCGGGCGTCAGGCCGAATGGTCCGCCGCCGATCATGTCGTCGATTGGCTCGAACGAATTGGGCGACCTGAACTCCAGCGTGGTGCCCAGCGCATCACCTGCCGCGAGGCCCAGCAGGCAGCCGCGAAAACGGTCCTGTGTGCTTGGCAAACTCACCCGGTCGCCCCTTCCGGCGGAATGCACCTACGGCAATCTCAGGGAGCTTTGAATCTCGTCGTGCGCCATCTCGAATAGCCGCGCCAGGGCGTTGGCCAGGTGCATCTGGCGGGGCGTGCGGCAGCGGACGGCGAGCAGGCCCGGACTGGCCACGACCACCGCCAGGCACTTGGCCCGGCTGGTGGCGACGTTGAGGCGGTTGAGGCTGTAGAGAAACTCCATGCCCCGCGGCGCCTCGTCGGCTGAGCTGGTCGCCATCGAGTAGATAGAGATTGGGGCTTCCTGGCCCTGGAATTTGTCGACCGTGCCGATGCGCAATGGCTGAAGCTCGGGTCGGGAGACCAGCTCCCGGATCTGCCGGTTGTAGGGCGTGATGATGAGCACGTCCTGGTCGGTCAGCGCGTGGGTCGCACCGTCGGCATCGGTCCAGGAGGCGCGCGACCGGAGCAGCCGGTCGACGCACTCGGCAATTGCCGCCGCCTCTTCCTCGGAGTCGCTGATGCGGCGCTCGTGCTCGACCCTCACGAAACGCAGCCCCGTCCCTTGGAACGGAGCCGAGCCGGCCAGGTCCAGATTCTCCCGGCCCGGATGCGAGCGCAGGCTGTCCTCGTAGAACACCTCCGAGGTGAAGTCACAGATGCTGGGATGCAGCCGCCAGGTGCCGTCGAGAAACAGCCCGAATTCCGGTGGCATGACCCTGGCGTCGTCGAGCACGTGCGCCAGCACCGAGCGGTCCGCGCCCGGCGGATGGACACCCCGCAGCGGTTGATCCAGCTGCTGCGGATCGCCCAGCAGCACCAGGCTGTCGGCGCAGCGCGCCGAGGCCAGGGCGTCGGCCAGCGACATCTGCCCGGCCTCGTCGATGCAGAGCACGTCAACCAATCCCTCGGCATCGTCACGCGCCCAGAGCCAGGAGGTTCCGCCCACCACGTCCAGCGAGCCCGCCCTGAGGGCCCGGCACGCATCCCCGACGCTCGCCAGAGGTACCGCATCGGCAAATGCGGGCACGCTGGAGTGAAAGCTCGTCCGCTGGCCGATCCTGACCGCAGCGCCGCGCGCTTCGGCCACCCGCGCCGTTTTCTCCAGCAACTCGCCGATGACCTTGTGGCTGTTGGCCGTGACGCCCACACGCTTTCCGGCCTGCACCAGGTCCACGATCATCTCCGCGCCCACCGTGCTCTTGCCGGAGCCGGGCGGTCCCTGGATCGCCAGATAGCTCTCGTCCAGCGTCTGCACCAGCCGCCGGGCCGCATCCTGGGCTTCCTCACCGTCAGTCATCAGCGGCGCGCCCTCGGCTTGTCCGACCCGCGGCGGTCGACGCATCAATAGGTCGCGCGCGGCCCGATTCGGCCCGGGGGCATCGATCCCGCAATCGATCACCCACATGGCCAGCTCCCAAAGGCTTGGCGGCTTTGGACCTGGACGAACATATTCGTGGGGAATGAGCGATGCCGGCGTCGGCGCCGCGTTTCGGGTCGCGACCTTCAGGTCGATCACGCAGGATTGGTCATCCACCGCGACCACTTCCCCAACCGTCGTCCCGTCCTCGTCGTGTGGCCGGTCGCCCACCTCGATCTTGTGGTCCTGCGGCGGGAACCGAAAGCGGTAGATCGTGGATCGTGACCCGGGCGTTGGATCGGGCCGGCTGCCCGCGAACGTGAGCCGACCAAGCGCATCGGACTCGTCCACGCGATCTTCGTCCGTCAGCTCATTCTTCAGTTGGAAATAGCGCCACCAGAACGCCTTGTCCTCGCGCCGGTGCCAGTCGAGCAGTTGCGCCAACAGCCAGCGACCGCGTTGGGTCGGGTCGGTCAACTCGCGGGCGTCCGTCAGGTCCTCGGGTAGGTCGACCGTCAGTTGGTCCACCAGTCCCTGCACCGCTTGCTGGATCTCTGAATCCTCGGTCTCCTCGGGAGGCTTGACCGTCGGACGCGGCGGGGCTTTGGCGCCGACCTCCCTCGCCAGCGCGGCGCGCTGACCTTCCAGCCACTCGCGCAGGTAGTAGGTGGACAGACAGTCGTCGCGGTTATAGGCCTTGATCTGCTCCAGCAGCGCTTCCCGGTCGGTTCCTTCCTCGGGTTCGAGCCAATGCTCGAACTCCACGATGCTCTCGCCCGCGTCGCGGAGGTCGATTTCCCGCTCGAACCCATAGAGCGGCTCCAGCCGCTTGATGGAGTAGCTCTCCACCGAGGCGCGAATGCCCTGCCGCACGACGCGGTAGAGGTCCACGAAGACGCGCCCCCGCAGCAGCTGATCCACCTCGGACTCGCGCGTGGCATAGCGACCGGCCAGCCGCTTCATCGCCCCGGTTTCGTAGGGCGCGTAGTGGTAGACGTGCATGCCGGGGTGTTCGGCCCACCGGTCCATGATGAGGTCGATGCAGTCCTCGAACGCCTGGCGCTCGGCTGCCGGCGTCACGGTGTCGTCGGCAATCGACCAGAACGCGTGGAACGTGGGATCGCCCGCGGCGTCCGTTAGCCCCGGCTCGATGACGCCGAAGAGATAGTCGATGCCGTCGATCTCCTCGGAGCCGTAGAACGGATCGCCCTCCAGGTCCAGGAACAGGTCGCCCGGCGACGGTTCCGGCAGCGCCCAGAGACCGCGGTCCGGGACCAGCGCGTCCTGGCGGTCGCGTTCGGGCGGGATGCGCTCGGAGATGACTCGACCCTCGCCGCGCACCTGGATGGCCGCCTGCGCCTGCGCGCGTTCCATCGACTCGGGACTGACGCCGTCCAGCCGGTCGGGCAGCGGCGGCGACGGGTCGGCCAACCCACGCCGCGTGGTCACGTCGTGCGCGTGCAGGGCGCGTCGCTGGCGGGACGTCAGATTGGCTACCAGCGCCAGGTCGTCGTCGCGACGCCACTCGGCGCGACAATCCCGGTTCCAGCTGCAGAAGTCGCAGTGCGGCGTGGGCTCCGGCTTGGTCGGGATGGGATACGCCGATTCCGAGTCGTCGAGCAGCGACTCGAACTGCCGCGCGACCAGGCGGTAGTAGGCCGCGTAGTCGGCGACCCGCAGGCTCACGGTCTCGCGCGCGACGCCGCCCAGCACCAGGTGCATCCGGTCCGGCGGCTGACCCTGCATCTTTCCCAGCAGGTCCGAATACAGGCTGATCTGCAGCACGGCGGGCGCCGTGGGCTGGCGGGCCAGCTTGGTATCCCAGACCTCATAGCTCCAGGCTCCAAGGTCGCTGGGCGTCTCGACACGCCGCAGGAAGTCCGCATACCCCAGCCGCCGGTCGTCGAGCAGCACCGCCTGGTAGATCACGTCCACGCCGTCCCGCATGGCCTGCAACGTCTCGGCGTGCTCTGGCTCGACGGCTCGACTCGGAGATACGGTGTCGGGCGGCCGGATTTCCCTAACGTTCAAGTTCTCGGCGACCAGCGATTCCAGGAAGCGTGCCTCATATTCCTGCCCGCGCCGCGCCATGCGGTCCAGCACGGGGTCGTCGCGAAACGGCGGTTTGAGGTGGCGCAGCGCCACCGCGCGCTCCAGGTTGGCCAGGTGCCGGCACTCGAGAAACGCCACCAGATCGGTCGCCGAGTAGACCAGGCGGTCGTCAATCAGTTGCATCGCGGATTCACCAGCCCACCCCATGGCCGCCAGCTTCACAGCGGCCACACGTGCGATCAGCGCGAGCGCGCTGCCAACATACTTCGCCGAACGGTGCCGGTGAAAGCGTCACGTCATCCGATCAGCGGCGTGAAGGGATGCCGGCCAACGGCGCCCTCCTTCGGTGCTGTCGGCTGCGGCAAGGAAGTGGGGGCTGCCAAGCGTCGGGAATCAGTCAAGGTCAATGACGAGTCGGCAGTGGTCGCTGGGGCCCCACTCGTCGGGTTCGTTCAGCGCGCGAACGGTCACGCGGTCGGCGATGTTTTCGGTGGCAAAGACGTAGTCGGCTTGCGCCCAAGCCTGCGCCGGCGTCTCTCCGATACACCGGAAGGTCACGACGTCTTTGCGCTCGCTGCGGCGCCCCTCAGGAACGATGTGGCGAAAGCCCAGCGCCTGCATCCGGTCGAATGCGGTCTGAAAGTGCAGCGCCTCCCGCTTGTTCCAGATCGCCGTCGGATGGGCGCTCCACCCTGGATAGATCACCCAGTCGCCAGCGGCGATGACCCGGCTCCGGCGGCCGACTAGGCGCGATAGATCGGAGATCAGCCGGTGCACCGAGCCGATGGGCTCGCGACGACTCGGCGAGCCCGACTCGTGCGTGAACGCGTTGGAGTAGGGAGCCATGGAGATGACGATGAGCGACTCGTCTTCGTTGATAGGACTCACGATCGCGGCGCCGAGCGTGCCCCACTCGCTCGTGTAGAAGTCGCGGCTGAAGGGACCGCCCATCGGCCCCGTCGCGATGAAGCTGGCTAAAACGCGGTCCGAGACCCTCGCCACGACCGAGGGGGCGGCCGTGTGGCTCCCTGGCCAAAGTCTGCGGTCGTCCCACAGTCTGTGGTCAACGTCGACGCGGTGACGCAGGTCGTCGGGCACGCGCGAGGCTTCCTGCAAGAGCGCGACGTCGACATCGGCCATATTCACCAGCGTTTCCCATGACCGGCGCTTGGCCTCCATGTTCCAGCAGACGATCTTCATTTGGCGCGTCCGCCAATCAGTTCAATGCTCCCGTCCGGCCTGCATGGTAGGCCTACCTCGCCTGCCTCGACGAAGCACGACCCCCGACTTTATGTGGCGCCTAGGACGGGATTCGAACCCGCACCGCCTGGCCATTTGCCTGACCGCCCGCCTTCACCGGACCGGCTGACCCACCTGCGGCCCACCGGCGACCCGCAAGCGCCGATTTGAGCAATGCATGAGGCCTCTCGCGACGCTCGTGCTAGGTGCTTGGAATGAGATTCCCGGTCACGCGTATATCGTAAAAGTACATATTCTTGAAATGGTTTTGGCCGGTACATCCCAAGCTTAGAGATATGTCATCGTCATAGGGAAGCCCTGATTCGTGGTGCACCGCTTGTCCGTTGATGAACAGGGCAACGGAGCCAAGATTATAGATAAACCTAAGGTGGAATGTTGCACCGTCGACGATATCCGGATGTATGAACCGCTTAATCTCTTTCCTGTCTCCATCGTATCCAAATCCGAAGCGCGTCCACCATAAGGATTGACGCGTATACGTCGTATAACTAAAGAAGTCTCCAAAGGTTATTCCGTCATGGCTCGCATAGGGTGAAACAGTGGTGTTTCCAAATTCCAAGAGCGCGAGAGACAACGCCGCGGGGTTCAACCACACGGTCGCCGAAAGGTCAATGGCCCCGCCTCGAACCCAGAACGCCATCCCGTCACCAAAGCGCCCCGGGGCGCTTACCTCCATCGGGCAGGCCACGCTCTCACGCTCGATCAGGGAGATTCGGTCAATGAGCGGACGCACCGGGCGCGGGGGCGCAACGCCACGCGCAATATCATCGAGCCAGTCGTCCAGCAGCGCCTGAGCCGCTTCGGCGGTGAGAGCGGAGTCAGCCCTCGAAAGCTCGGGGGATGTGCTGCCGGCAATGCCCACGACGCGCCCGGTGGTGGTGGCGACTGGACCGCCGCTGTTGCCGGCGCTGATCGTCGGTGTAAAGGTCAGCCGCCGGGCGGCCTGCACAGTCAGCGTCCAGAGCGACGTCGCTGACGGCTCCGACCGACATTCGACGCCGCGGCCCGTTTCCGGGCTCGTGGCGTCATAGCCACTGGCCACGAGTTGCGCCCCGTGGGCCAGGTCCTTGGACTCGCCCCAACGCACGGGGATATGGCCGTCGCCTTCAACCTTGATCAGCGCAAGGTCGCGCTCGACGTGACCGGCGACCAGATGAGCATTTGCGGTATAGCCGCGCGGGCTTGCGACCGAAATCGTGGCAGCGTCCACCGCGAGGTGCCAGGGCATGAGGGCATAGCCGCTCTCCGTCACGAAGAACCCCGTCCCGCACGCGCGGTCGGTCGTAACCTGCAGCAGCGATAGTTCCAGGAATCTCGCCACGTCTTCGGCCGTGGCGCCGTGAGGGCCGCGGCGGGTTTCCAGCCCGAGGTCTAGCCGATCGCCGACCGCCAGCGGCGCTTCCGGTCCAAAGGCTAGATATTGCTGCCAGGCGCGCCGGGGATAGCGGCTGTCGCGCAGGGTGTCGCCGAGCAACTAGAGCTTCACCGGCGCGACGAGCGACTCCGGATGGTATTCCAGCACGGCGGCCTGGAAGTATTGGCGAATGCGTCCGTCCGGCGGGCGGCCCGGAATGTGCAAGTCGGCCTCGTCGTGATCATCGGCGCGCGCATCGGTCTTGGGAAAGCCGAACGAGGCCACGCCGCCAAGCCGGTAGAAAAAGTCGGCGAACCCGATGTCCGTGTCTTCGACCGACAGGTTCGAGACCTTGTGGCCCCAGGGACCGACCAGCTCACCGGGATTCGGATTTGTCAGGTGCAGTTCGACGCCCTGGTCGACGGAGCCGCCGAGACCGCCGCCGAGATAGTCCCAGGCGAGCCGTCGCAGGAAGGTGGGCGCACCGCCGCCGGGGGGCGATTGCCAATCGATGACCCCACGCTGGTAGTACTGCGTCAGGGTGCCGGGCCGCTCTTCGACGACGGCGGAGGACGGGTAGCCCCAACGTTCGATGCCCCCGGTCCGGTTGTAGTTCGCCAGGAACTCGGCACTGAATGCGGTTCCGTCCAGGAACGTGCCGGCGACGTTCACCACGTTGTGTTGCAGTTCCTCGAAGAACTGGGCGCCTGCAACTTCAGCCGACGCGAATCCAGACTCGGCGCCACGGGTGCCGGGCGGCGCAGCCGTGATCAACACCGCAACAATCAGTAGCGCCACCGCGAGACGGCGTCGAGCCCAAATGGCTTCAGCCCTCCGCTCTCGCGTCGTTTCAGTCCAAAGTATCAAGCCCCTTCGAGGTCAGCTCGGCGGTGCGCATTTGGCGCCGAGGCGCGGCGACGGCGACGAGACTCCTTGGGAAGCTCTGAACTCGTCCCTAAACGGCACCCCGATCCGTTCTTTAACCCCTTCGACAAGCTCAGGGCGAACGGATCGGGGTGCATCGATGCCACAGTCCCCGCACTGTTCAGAGGATTCCTCGAGAGTCACCCGCCACAGGGCGAGCATGGTGGCCGCCAGCCGTGCTTCGCGGCGGACAGGCAGAACTCGACGACGTCGCCAAAGCCGAACGCCGTCGGTGGGGCATGGCCGGATCGGCGCGGCCTTTCCGCCGGGCCTCGACATTCCCTGCTCAAAAGGCCAAGACCCGCGAATCGTGGGTGCCGAGGGCGGGACTCGAACCCGCACAGCCCGGAGGCCACTAGCCCCTCAAGTCTGGGGCCTGGGCCGGTCGACGCGGCTCCGCCCGAATAACAGGTTCGGCGGCCGGGACGACCGGAAAAGCTCCTGGTGGCGGCCCCTAGCCCTGAAGGCGACAGGCAGGTCACAGGCGGGCACACCGAGCGCCCACTGCGCCCACGGTCGCTTGACCGCGGGCGGGAGGAGGCCCTCCGATGTTGGGCATGACCGATGTTCACGACCTGCCGCTGCACACGGCCGTCGATCACTACCTGGTGGCGCTGCGCGTCGAAGGCGCGGCCCCGACGACCATCGAGACCTATCGCTCGGTGCTGGCGTCGTACCTGCGCTGGGCGACCGCGGACGCGGCGCCCACCCTGGTCGACTTTACCCTGCTCCAGGTACGCGCCTATGTGGCGCACCTGATGGGCGAGCACGTGCGCTTCGCCCACCATCACAACGTCCGCGCCGGCGGACGGCTGAGCGACTACACCATCAACCTGCACGGCCGCGTGCTACGGACTTTCGCCGCCTGGCTGGACCGGGAGGAGTACACCGAGGAGCACGTGCTGGCGCGGTTCAAGCCCCTGCGCCCCAAGACCAAGCCCATCGAGCCCCTCACTCCCGATGAGTTCAAAGGGCTGGTGGCTGCGTTGACGGGACCGGCCAGTTTGCGGGCGCGCGGACGGGCGATGCTCTACTTGCTGTTCGACACCGGCATCCGGGCGTCGGAGCTGGCCGACATTCGCCTGAGCGACCTAGATCTCGAGGCAGGCATCCTGCGGGTGCGCGGCAAGGGCAGCCAGCGCCAGCGGGTGAAGTGGCGCACCGTCGGCATGGGCGTCCGCGCTCAGCGCGCGGTGCAGCAGTACGCGTTCCGCCACCGTCCGCCGGCAATCCCCGTGAGCGAGGACCGAGTGTTCCTGACCCGTCACGGGCGGCGCATGAGCCGCAACACGGTGCACCGGTTCGTGAAGCGTCTGGGGCGGCTAGCCGGCGTCGAGCGGGCGCACCCGCACCTGTTCCGGCATTCGACCGGTGTGGCGTTCCTGCGCAGCGGCGGCTCCGAGAGCGTGCTGCAGCGCATCCTGGGGCACGCCAGCCGTGAGATGGTGGAGCACTACATGCATCTGGCGGACACGGACGTGACCCAGCTGCACCGGCGCCACAGCCCGCTCGACCACCTGTGAGGGCACAGGGGCCGCAACTCCTGGGTCGCCGCCGGCACTTGGAGGTGGCGCGGCGCTCGCGGCACCGGCTTGTCCTGGCCGCCTCGACGCCTGGCTTTGACCACCAGACGCAGCAACGGCCCAGAGGGGACAGCCGGCCGAGGCGGCGGAAGGGGGACGCCTAGGATGTGGGTGGACGGCGACCCGATAAGCCGAGAGCGCATGGGCCGCCACATGGCCGAGGGACCTCATCGGTCCCCCCGCCTGCAACATCGGTTGACATTAGGCCGGATAATACATATCTTTGTTATGGGTTATCTAGACGATAGTCAACTCGCACGGTCCTTTGGTCCGGCCGTCGAGTGGACTGAAAGACGCCACGCACGCCCAACGGCGGACGCCGCACGCACCCGGAGGCGCGATGAAACACGCGGACTTCCTCCGCCGGCATCCGGTGTTCACCGGCCAGGAGTTGGCCGCGCACCTGGCGGTGCATGGCGAGGTCGGTCCGCGCGGGCAGGAGGCGCTGCTCGCCTACTACCGTCGGCGCGGGCGAATCTTGCGAATCCGGCAGGGACTGTACGCCGTCATCCCGCAGGGATCCGATCCCGAGAGCTATCCGGTGGACCCGTACCTCGTGGCTGCCAAGCTGACGCCGGATGCCGTCCTCTCCCATCACACCGCGCTTGAGTTTCACGGACGGGCATATTCGGTCTGGGGGCATCGGATCTACTCCGCCGCCCGTCCGCCGGGTCCGCTGACGTTCCAATCCCAGGTGTATCGCGGCTCGAGGTTTCCGACGACGCTACGCCGTACCGGGGCCGAGCACACGGACATTCAGCAGGTCGAGCGCGCCGGAGTGCCCGTGCGCGTGACCAGCCTCGAGCGGACGCTCGTAGATGCCGTGGATCGTCCGGATCTGGCCGGCGGCTGGGAGGAGGTCTGGCGGTCGCTAGCTTCGATCGAGTTTCTGGAAATGGACCGAGTCGTGGCATACGCCGTCGAACTCGATAACGCGACGACCATCGCGAGGGTCGGCTTCGTCGTCAGCCAGCACCGGGACACGTGGATGATCACGGACCGACAGTTGCAGCCGTTGCGTGACCGGCGCCCGAAGCGCCCGCACTACCTGGATCGCAGCCGCCGGGAATCCGGGCGTCTGGTCAAGGAATGGAATCTGGTGGTCCCGCCGGACGTGCTTGACGGCACCTGGGGAGAGGTCCTGTGAGAATCTCCCCCGAGGCGCTGGCCGCCGAGGCCGAGGCGACGGGATTCCGACCCGATGTGTTGGAGACCGCCGTGCAGCTCTTGAGCTTGCTCAGCGCGCTCACCAGGCATCCCGCGCTGCGAGGCAAACTGGCGCTCAAGGGCGGCACAGCGTTGAACCTCTTCGTGTTCGACGCGCCACGGCTATCAGTTGATATTGACCTGAACTACGTGGGCGCTCAGCAGCTCTCCGACATGCAGAACGAGCGTCCGGTGATCGAGGCCGCCGTCGAGTCGGCGTTTCGCCGCGAGGACTTCGTCGTCGGGCGGATGCGCAGCGGACATGCCGGGGGTGGGTGGTCACGCCGCTATCCGAACGCGGGCGGACAGTACGGTCGTCTAGAGGTGGACATCAACTTCATGTACCGCCTGCCGCTCTGGCCAGTCACCAGCAGGGATTCCATCAAGCTTGGACGCTGGCACGCGACAAGAATCCCGATTGTAGATCTGCATGAGCTGGCTGCCGGGAAGCTCACGGCGCTGCTGGCCCGTGGCCGGGCACGGGATCTCTTCGACAGCCGACTGATCTTCAGCCTGGATGGTCTTGATCGCCAGCGACTCAGGCTTGCGTTTGTAGTCTATGGGGCCATGAATCGGAGAGACTGGCGCACGGTGTCAGAGACCGATGTTCGATTCGACGCTGCAGAGTTGATGCGCCAACTGATGCCGACGCTGAATCGTGAGGCGCTGCCGCCCGACGCCGACCCGAAGGAGTACGGAACGACACTCGTTGATGAATGCCAGAGGGATCTAAAGACGTTGCTGCCGTTGAATGCGGCAGAGCTTGCGTTTCTCGATCGCCTGCTGGAACACGGTGAGGTGGAACCCGCACTCCTGACATCAAATGCCGAACTTCAGCGGCGCATCCGGTCCCAGCCGCTGCTGGACTGGAAAGCCCAGCACATCCGACGGTTCCGAGGTCTGTCCTAACGAGCGTGCCCTCTGCGAATTGCGGCAAGGTCGCCGTTCGTCGTGTCGTCCAACCGGTGCTCTTGGCCAGACGTACGCCAGCGTCGGCGATTTCAGCGATGCCCTTTTCGCGTGCGCTGAGAATTCAGTGTCGGGGCTCGCTCTTGGCTCGGTTGCCGAACGGGCGGACGAATCGCCGCGCGGCTCGGACCGGTTGCTTCTCCGCGAGCACACGAACCGTTGCCGTCGGGGGCGGTCACGTGTGCGGGTGCACCGTTCGCCGATGGCTGGTAGGACCGGGACCCAGTGACGGGCCGACGTGAAGGGTGCCTGAATTACGGATTCCTGTATTCCCGTCGGGGTCGACCTGGCCGGATGATCAATGCCATGGCTACGGCTGGAGTTGTGCGCCACACCGTTGCGCAGCCAGGTCGTCGATCGCTGTCGGAGTGGACGCGCCTGGTGGACACGTGTCTGAGGGATCTCGACCGTCCCATGCGGCTGCGTCGCTCTCCCCTGGTCAAGCTCCCCGGCGTGCACCGCTTTGCCAAGCGGCGCCACCCCAACAACCCACACGGCCGCGTGCTCGCGCTGCAGGAGCTCTTGATGCGTGCCGTCGATGTGTCGCTTCCCGCGCTCTCCGCACGAGAACGCCGGTTCCTTGAGCGATACGCGAGCGGCGAGTCCATTGCGGCCATCGGCCGCGAGATGGGGATGAGCCGCTCGCATCTCTCAAGTGTCTACCGACCGACCGTGGGCGAGGCGGTGGCGGTGGCGCTCCGCAGCCTCGTCGACGCTGCGCCGTGACCAACGTGGTGTCCGGCAAGCGGTGTGTACCCAGCAGGCGAGAGGCCTGCACCGGGCGGGGGGCGCCGATTATGGGGAGAACTGAGGAATCACCATAATAGTTACGCGACGCGAACCACTTTGTTTTGTCGAAACATTATTCACAATATGTCTTCGCCCTGGTTTGACAGGCCTCGGAATGTCGCCGTTTGCGAAACGACGGTGTTGGTCGGCGAGGTGATGGGGTCTGCGATGTAGCGGGCGGCGCCAGAAGCGCCGTGTCGCCGCGTCCCGAGGAACCGCTATGGATCCTCGCAAGCAGCCGGTCGAGCTATCGAGGGCGGACGTCTTCAAGGGTTGCAATGGCTAGCCCTGGAACATCTCCGTCAACCGCAGCTGCATCCGCAATGCCGCCTACCACAGCCGGCCACGGCTTCGTGCGCGGAAGTGCCCCCATACGCTCATGCCCCATCTGAGCGAAGCGCCATCAAACGAGAAGTACCGTCTTCCGCTCCAACGACCCGTCCCAAACCTGTTGGGAGCCCCCTGGCGAGGGGCTCCGGGTCATCCCTGCGTCATCCCGATGTCCGGAAATGTAGGCGTCCAGGTCCCGCGCGGCCGCCCGCTGCGAGTTCGGGAGCGCGTGGGCGTAGAGGTTCGCGGTCGTGGACTTGTCCCGATGACCCATCCGATCGCTCACCACCGGCAACGCGTGGCCACGCGCCAGCAGTAGGGTCGCGTGCGTGTGCCGCAGGTCGTGCAGCCGCGTGTGCCGCGGGAGCCCCGCCCGTGCGAGCGCCGCCTGCACCCAGCGGTAGACCGTGCTCACTTGTAGCGGCTTGCCCAGGGAATCCGCTACCACCAGGTCATGGGTGGCGTAGCCGTCGCCTAGCTGCCGCCGCTGCGCAGCCTGTCGTGCGCGCTGGTCCCGCAGAACCGCGAGACCAAACGGTCCCAGTTCCACGATGCGCACCTGATGGGTCTTGGTCAGTCCGAAGACTAGTCCCTGGCCCTGTACCGGCGTCAGGCTCCGGCGGACGACCACAAAGCCGCGGTCGAAGTCGACATCCGCCCATTGCAGGCCCAGCAGCTCGCCGCGCGGAGCCCGCCGAGCACGGCCAGGACGAGCAAGGGGTAAACCGGTTGCGACTCGTTCGCCGCGAACAAGCGCTGCAGCGCCGGCTGGTCGAGGACCGAGACGGCGCGTTGCGGGATGCGCGGCAGTTCGACGGCGTCGGCCGCGTTGCGCGGAACCATCTGCCACGTGACCGCCTGGGCGAGCGCCTTGTGGATGACCGCATGCACCAGATGTACCGTTGCGGGCGCATCGCCCTGCTCGATGACCTCGTCGCACAGGTGCTGGACGTCGGCCGGCGTGATCCGGCGCAACGGCAGATGCCCGATGTCGGGAACGATGTGGCGGGCGACGATGCTGGCGTACCGAGCATGCGTACTGGGCCGCTTGTGCAACCGTAGGTGCGGGAGCCAGCGCTCGTGCAGGTAGCCGCTCAGGAAGGTCCGGCCGGCGCCGGCGACGACCCCGAGTTCCACCTCGCGCTCGAGGTCAGCGGCGACGCGCTGGGCGTCACGACGCGTGCCTCGAACGGTTCTCGATCGGTAGCGCTTGCGACCCGAGTCGTCGCGCCCGTCGTAGACCCGGACGCGCCAGGTTCCGCGTCGCATGCGTTGGATTGAAGCCATGGATGTACCACCTATGGATTGATGTCCCAAATACCGGCCGGAAGGCCGGTCGGATCGGGATTGTTGATGAGCCGCATGAGCGCGGCATAGGGAATGCGGATGTGCCGCCCGACCCTGAGCGACGGGATCGTGCCGTCCTGCACCGCGCGGCGCACGGCTTTCGGGCCGGTGCGTAGTAGTGCGGCGGCCTCGTCGACAGTGATGACAGCCGGTCGGTCGGTAGCGACGGTCGGCGTCATCGTGGATCGTCGCCGAACCCAAGCGCGCGACGCCGTCGACCGAGGCTCAGCTGCAGACCGGCCGCCGGGTTCTGGGGGCCAGCAATTCGGCCGTCATCCGCCAGGGCGTCGCCATCGGTCGTAGTCCAACCGGCCAGGTGAGGCTGGTGTGCAGAGCGTCTTCAGCCACTTTGGCCGATGGACGGGACGGGGCAGCTTGCGTAGGGCATTGCCGTCTTCAATTCCTCGCACACGGCACCACTGTAGGCCGGTGCCTCGCGGGGTGACATGCAGGATTCCGTAGCCGTTGCGCCGCCCTTCAGGCCCGAACCTGAGACCAGCCGCACGGTTGTGCAGCGGGGGGTACGTCGCCCGGCCGCGGCGCATCGCCGAAGAACCCGACCTCAAAGGCGCGCTCTGCTGCGACAACTCCCGCGACTGCTGATTCGGCTCGGTCTCGTGCAGTCGGTAGGGACGCCGGTACCTGTCGCTACCCGCCGGCCTCCGACTCAGCGCTGCCTGAGGGTGTTGACCACACTGGCCAGCAGGGGCGCCAGCGCCGCCGCGGACGGACAGTCGATGAAGCGCTCCCCGAAGAGGTTGCGCATCTCCCGCCGGTTGCCGGCTTCCAGTTCGACGCCCAGCCCCAGCACCTCGATCCGGGCCTCGGCCGCGCAGTGGTTCAGATGCCCCACGGCCGGCGGGTCGTGCGGCTCCCCGTCGTGGATGATCACCAGCACCTTCAGCGTCTCGGGCCGCGCGGTCATCTCGTTCAGGAGCGCCTGGTAGGCCGGGCTCATGGCGCTGCCCGTGTTGGCCGGCAGTCCCGCCAGCCGTGCCAGCGCCCGCTCCGACGCGTCGCCCGACCGCAGGATCCACTCCGCGCCCTCGAAGGCGACCACCCCGTGCCAGACGTCCAGCTCCGCGCAGGCGAGGTGCAGCGTGGCCGCCGCCACCCGGGCCGCCGCCATCCGCGCCCCGTCCATCGAACCCGACCGGTCCAGCAGCACGCCCATCGCCACGGACTGCGAATCGGGCTCCGGCTCCGCCGGCATCACGAAGGGCGTGGCGTCCTAGCTGCGGATCGCCGCCCGCAGGCTCAGCCGCCCATGGCGATCGGTCCACTCCGGCGTGCGCGCCACCTCCGGCAGGGCGAGCCGCGCCACCAGCTCCGACGCCAGCGGCTCCGCCGCCGCCAGCAGCGGGCCCGGCGGCGCCAGCAACCGCTCGGGGCCGAACCCCGCCGTCCCCACCTCGGCTGGAAGCTCGTCGTCGTCCGTTGCTGACTTGCCGGGATCCTGCCAGTCGGTCCCTCCGCTCAGCGGCGGCTCGGCCGGATCGGATCGCGTCCCACGGGTCGGCGCCACCGGCACCGGCACACACTGGGGCAGCGGCTGCTCCAATCCCAGGATCGCCACGATCTGCTCCGCGAGGTCGTAAACCCGTCCCGTGTCCGGCGCCACCCACGCCCGCTCGACGAGGGACTTCACCTGGCGCCAGCGCCGCCGGTTCACCGCCGACAGGTACCCGTTCAGGGGCAGCCCGAGCCGTTGCGCCCAGCGCCACTGCAGCGCCGCCAGCACCACCCAGCGCGGGTCGACCGGGTCCTGCAACTCCCCGCGCGGATGTCCCAGCGGCAGGACGCGCCCGTATCAATGTCGCGTCAGCGCCGTCAGCGCCCGGCGCACCGTCCAGAACTGCCCGCCCATGATCCGCTCGATGCGCTCGTCCTCCAGCACGTTGGTGACCTGCTGCACCACCGGGGTGGCGCCGTCGCGCGGCGTCGTGTAGCGCGCATGGCCCACTTCGTGCACCAGCAAGCCGCGCGTCAGCAGGTATTGGGTCCGCGGCGGGCCCGGGTGGGCCCGCGGGTTCACCGTGATCGTGCGCCGGGCGAAGTCGCACACGCCGCTCAGGCAGATGTTCGGGTCGTCCTCGAGCTCCACCGCGAAGGCGTAGGGGCCCAGGAACGACTTGCCGTAGGTCACGAGCTGCCGCTCGATGCTCGGCCACTGATACCACCGCACCGCCATTGGTCGTCCTCCTTCTTGTCGGGAAACATGAGAGGCCCGCGCCGCACATGGCGCGGGCCTCGGAACACTTGGGGCTTCGCGGCCTGGGTCAGACGCCCACCGGTCGGTGATTGGCCACCATCTGCAGCAGCAGGTCGCGCGTCTCGCTTGTCACCCGCCCGTCGGAGTCACGACCGGCCACTCCCGGCAGCCAGGACATCAGCGCCGCATCCGCCAGGATGCGTCCCGGATCCCCCGGGCCCTGCAGCGGCTCCCGCACCAACTCGCCCCAGGCCAGCAATCCCCGCGGCGACATGTGCGCCGGCAGTTGCCGCGTGCGCCGCAGGGCGCGCGTCTCCTGGGCCACCCGTACCATCCACGTGGCCACCGCCGCCGGCAGGCCCGTGCGCCGGCGCAGCAGCGTCGCCTCGTCCTTCGGCTCCAGGTAGTCGAACTCCAGCGTCACCGGGAACCGGTCCGCCAGCGCCGCGTCGATGGGGTTCACCAGGTATCCCTGGCCCTGGTTCATGGCCATCAGCACCATGAACCCCTCGACCGCCCGCACCTCGCGTGAGCCGTGCTCGGTCAGCACCAGCGCCCGGCGCGAGATCGCGCCCAGCAGCACGTTCAACGTCTTGCCGGGCATGCGATTGGCCTCGTCCACGAACAGCACCTGCCCCTGCCGCATGGCCTGCGTCAACGGCCCGTCGGCCCAGGTGTAGCGGGCCGCGGGGCTGCCGGTCTCTAGGTCGCCGCCCGCCGCCAGGCGGCAGGCGATCTCTGCTTGCACCGTGAATGGGTCCGCCTCAGCCGACCGGTCCGGCACATAGCCGCCCAGCAGGTCCACCGGCTGCATCGCCTCGTGGCCTTCGAAAGTCCGCAGCTCGCGGTGGCCGTAGCGTGCGGCCTCGGCGGCGCACAGGGACTTGCCCGTCCCCGCGGGCCCACCAGCATGGCGTGCAGGCCACGTTCCACCGCCAGGACCAGCTGGCCGAGCTGCGGCCCGCAAAACGCGGCGCCCTCCACACGGCGCGTCAGCGCCTCCGGCAGGCGGCTGGGCACCACCAATCCCGTCGCCCGGTAGGCGGTCAGGGCCTCCGGGTCGGTCAGCAGCGGTGCCAGGTCGTCCGAGATCGGGTCGGGCCGCGCCTCGCACGCCACCTCGATCACCAGTCGGTGCAACCGGTCGTTGACCGGCGCCGGCGTCTGGTCGCGGAACAGCAGCCAGTACCAGAGCTCATCCGCCACCCGCGCCAGAGGCACGGCCAGGGACTCGCTCAGCTCTCGGTCAGCGGCCTGCCAGGCCGCCAGCAGCGCCTCCCAGGCGTCCAGCAGATCGGTCGCCGAGCATCCGCAGGGCTTTCACCTGAATGGGAAGCACATCCGCCGTCGCGGAACTGCTAGCCGGTACCGCCAATGGCGCCGTTGGATGGCTGACCTGACGGCGGGCCCCGCGTGGGCGATCGATCCAATCGGGATCCACCGCCACCCGGTGCCAGGTGCCGCGCGCCACATGCGTCGGGCGCACCCCGCCGGTCAACTGCCGGATCGCGGCCGCCGCCTGCCGCCGGGTGATGTCGCCCACCGCCACGCCGAAGCGCACCGGCAGCTCCCGCCGCCAGTCGGCGCCGAGCAGCTCCGCCAGCAGGGTCAGCTGCCGGTTGCGCGCCGGCCGCTCCCGATACGGCACCTGCCGCACGACGCTCGCGTAGGGCCGCTTGCCACCGGCGGTCGGTATCGACTCGCCGACCGCGTTTGTCACTTGCGTGGGGGCCGTCACCGGCCCGCCACGCCGCACCATGCGCCGTGCTGCCGGCGGCAGCAGACGCCCTAAACCTGGGATCATGACGCTTCTCCTTTGCCCATTGAGGGCACGAAGACCCGCCGGATCCCATCGCCGGCGGGCCGTCGGCCACCCTCCGGTGGCCGTCCCGCCGGCGCCTTCGTACGCCGACCTCGAACCTTGACGCCCGGAGCGACCTCCCAGCGCTTCGGTGTCCCACTCACTCGGACCGGGCAACCTCCCGTTGCCCGGTCGCCTCAATCCGTGTCGCGGGCCCGCGGCGGTTTCGTGTTGCGCGGGATGCGCGACACGGCCAGCGTGCCCTGGATGCGCCGGGGTGCCTATCCAGGTTTCCGCAAATGTGGAGAGTCAAGGCGACACAGCCGCCGAGGAGACCGACCAGCGGGTACCGCAGCCGCTCACAACATCCCCATGGTCAACACAGCTGACGTCGTTCACCGATGCCCGGCGAATATCCACATCGCTCACCTAGCCTCAAAAGGGAAACGCTTGCGAGACAGCCAGACGAATGTAGTGGGTGCGCGAGTGTCCTAGCGTGCCGACCGCTGAGCAATCTCGCCGCCGTCGTGCATTAGGACCACTCCTAGATCATTACAGCAGCCACGCTGAAGAAGATTCCCCCAAGGTGCGGAAACCGGACAGGATGCGACCGTTGCAGTCCCCCATTGCGCACCCGCTACCAATCGACCTCTCCGCCTTGTACTCTTGCCAACGCCACCCGGAATGACCAGCTACTCCTTTCCTCCACTCCCCTTTCACCAGCCCCACCTACGGAAGGCCACCTACTCGTGCCAACCGCCCAGCTCCTCGACGCTATCCGAGACGACGACCACCTGTTGGGCCGCTATCAGGTAACTTTCATGCTCTCTCCGCCGCTTTTGGCTCCGATAGGTGCCAACCTTCCCACCCTTGACTGGCACTCGATACCCTATGGCGCAGCACAAGTTTCCAGAGTCCCAAACGATAAGCGCGGTGTATATGCCCTAGTAATAGGCACCGATCCCGCCTCAGTACCTCCCCATGGATATGTTTGTTACATCGGCATCAGCGGCCATAATTCTAATCGATCACTCCGGTCGCGCTATCGCGATTATTTGAACGAAAGGATTTACGCTAAGCGCAAGCATATTGCGCACTTGATAGTAAAATGGCACGAAGTGCTGCAGTTCTGCTTTGCCCCCGTCGATAGCGACGTCACATCAGACCAACTTTCCCTCATCGAAAAGAGCCTCAATGACGCATTTATGCCTCCATTTTCACGCCGCGACTTTAGCGCCGAAATTGCCGCCACACGTCGGGCTTTTCGAGGATGACTTTTGAATTCCGCGAACTGATTCTCCCCGCACTCCGAGGTGTAATGGGTGACTGGATCTACTACTCGTGCCTAATGGACATGAAGACTCTTGCCAATAGAGTCCACTATGCTGGCACTCTCCATAAACATGATGGCCTGTCCACAATGATTCAGCGTCATCTGGACGATAAACGGCGCACCACAATATCCGACTACATTCGCGATCAACCCCAGCGATTCTTTAACTCCCTTGTCTTAGCAACATATGGAGGCGATCCAAGCTGGATATCTCTAGCCGGAATCAATAATCCTTCCGACGAACTTATCCTTGAGAGCGCCTCTCCAGAGACGATAAGCTCCATTGGATTCCTCATTCTACGGGGAAACGAAAAGCTCTTTGCAGTCGACGGCCAGCATCGTTTAGCGGGAATAAAGAAAGCCGTCGAGGACCACTTAGACCAAGATCCTTACGACGAGGTTGCAGTTATAGTGGTGGCTCACAGGCAGGATTCCGAGGGCCTTGAGCGAACCAGAAGGCTCTTCACTACGTTGAACAAGACAGCGCGTCCGGTTTCTAAGGGAGATATTATTGCATTAGACGAGGACGATGTAATGGCCATTTGCGTCCGCAGACTTGTGGACACTAGCGAGCTGTTCGCAGGACCACGCCTTGCATTTGTAGCAGGTAACAATATGCCTGCTTCAAACAAGAAGAGCATGACAACTATTGGGAATCTCTACGATGTATTATCGATCCTATTCACCAAATGCCAGTGGTGCCTAAGGAAGCCGAAGGCGTCATTGCAGCGAATCAGACCCGAGGAGAAGGAAATCGACGAGTACTTCCGATATTCGGTGTCATTTTTCGATGCTCTTCGGTCAGAATTCCATGAAATCAGGGAGTTTGTTGAGTCAGGCAACAGCGAATGTGTAGTAGAGGAATACAGAGGGAGGCATGGCGGCAAAGTCTTATTCCGTCCACTGGGCCTAGAGCTATTTGCGACGGTGACGGCGAGACTTACGGAAGACATGGATCTAGAGCGTGCTGTACGCGCGGTAGCGCATCTCCCCAGAAATCTACACGAACAGCCGTTTGAAGGCGTATTGTGGAGCTCGAAAAGGAATACCATAATAGGCGGTAACAAGGTTCTTTTGCGAGAGCTACTCTGCTATATGCTCAATAAGAACAGCGAGAGATTCCCGGAGAATGTCCTCCTGGAAGAATACCGCAGGGCTACGGGGGTTGATTCTATCAAGCTCCCGGGACGTGTACTGTAAGTTGGGCCTGCGATCGCACCCATGAGCGGTGGCGATTCACAACAGGCGAGGATCATTCAGGGCTGGATGCGAGCGGTGGAGAAACTCCCACGAGCCGGCCGGGCACAAAGGTTGCCTTACAGGAGTTTGGCTTTGGGCATTGCAGTCTCGACTAGAGGGAAGCGCCCGGTTTGGCAGGCCGTGAATCGATCGTCCTTGAGTTCGTCGTCACAAAGGAGCCGAATTGGCCGGCACGTCTGCCCCAAGAGCGCTCCACGGGTGTTTACGGTCACGGACAATGTGTGAGACCGCGCCGGTGAGACCGTGGGGTGATATTCGCTGTTTGCGGAGCGAGCGCGAGCTTCCGCCCGTGAGCTATTGGTGCGTAGAGCTCGGGTCGTTTACGTAGAATCTTGGGGTGGTAGCCATTCTCGCTGAGACCCGTGGACGGTAGGGACCAATGACCGGCGGGTTACCCGCTGCAATGGCAGACGTACACCCAGTCTACGAGATTCCAGATGACGACCTGATCGGTGACGTGCTTGTTCCAGCCATGTCAATTGCCGACGAGGTCTTGGTTGCTTCTGGGTACTTTAGCTCCCGCTGTTTGGCCCAAGTTGCACCCGGACTCGCTGACTTCATTGAACGCCGTGATGCTCCCGTCAAGCTCCTCATCAGCCCTGAGATCAGTGCCGAGGACCGCGAGGCGATCGAGAGAGGAGTTACGACTAGGCAAGAACTCGTAGACCGGCTAGCCATGGAGCTCTTTGGCGATGGAGGGATTTCAGAGTCAGCGCTAATCGAGCACACTCGCCAGTGCTTTGCGTATCTCATCGCTGCGCAGCGTCTTGAGTTACGTTTCGTCCTCATGAATCATGGGATGTATCACAAGAAGCAGTGGTTGATCCGCGAGGGCGATGATTGGATGGTCGTTCATGGTTCGGGCAACGCCACTTCGCGTGGGCTGCTAGTGAATGGCGAGCAGATGACTGTCGACAGGATGTGGTGCGATGGTCCAGTGGCTAGGCGCCGAGTTGAGAAGCTCGTCGAGCAGTGGGAGAGACAGTGGCTCAACAAGCATCCGCGTTCACTTACACTGAAGGTCTCTGAAGGTCTACGATTCGCTGGCCGGCGTTCGAGACCGGGCCAGGCTCCCACCGTTGAAGACTTCTGGGAAGCATGGCGACGCGATCACACTGCCGGCCTTGAACCTGAACTACCCGAGGGTGCCCGGCCCCCTAGGCGGAGGTTGCTTGAAGTGCCGGCCGGCCTAGAGTGGCGGACGGGACAATACACCCATCAGGGCGCAGCTGTAGACTCATTCTCGCGCGCCCACGGCCGCGGCATCCTGGCAATTGCGACCGGTGGTGGCAAGACTCGAACTGCGCTCATCGCTTGCGTTGAAGCCCAACAGCGGCACGCCGGTCCAATGCTCGTCATCGTGTTGGTTCCGTCTAGGCCACTCATGTTGCAATGGGCAGACGATAGCCGTGACTTTGGTCTTGCACCGATGCTACCGAGCACTGCTGACCACTCCGAGCGCCGACGGCTGCTGCTGGAATGCGAGGCCGCTTTGGGATTGGGCAGTCCGCGCACTGAAGTCATGGTCGTGACGAACAGCCTGTTTGCCCAAGACGCTGACATTAGGGGGTTACTCAGCCGTTTGTCTCCGAACATTCAGGTGTTTCTCATCGGAGACGAAATGCACAACCTCGGTGCGCCACGGATCTTTGCGGCCCTGCCCCAACGTGCCGATCTTCGGCTTGGCCTCTCCGCAACGCCTGTTAGGCAGTATGATCCGGATGGCACGGACAAGCTCTTTGACTACTTCGGACCACCCGTCTTTGAATTCGGACTCGGCGATGCGATTCGAGCAGGCTGTCTCACTCCGTATGAGTACCACCTTCACGAGGTCACGATGTCCGATGATGAGTTCGACAAGTGGACCGAACTCACCGAGGAGTTGCGCAAGGCGGGCTATACGGTAGACGACGATGGTCGATCAGTTGTACCCACTGCGAAGGCGGAGCGCCTCCTTCGAGACCGCCGATCTGTTATTGAGCAGGCGTCGTCGAAGATCGAGAAACTCCAAGAGATCTTCAAGCGAATGGGAGCTCCGAGCATCCATCGCTGTCTCGTGTATACCTCGGCAAAGCGGCCAATGCTCGGTCAGCCCCGGCAGATCGAACAAGTGAACGAGATGCTCTCCGAGCTCGGAATCGTCAGCCACCAATTCACGAGCGCCGAGACTGCGTACCGAGATTCTGCACATTGGCTCGAGTCCTTCGGGCGCGGTGACTATCAAGTGCTCACTGCCATGAAGGTCCTGGACGAAGGAATTGACATACCGCACACAGATACTGCCTTCCTGCTGGCGTCGAGTGCGGTTGAGCGCGAGTGGGTTCAGCGCCGCGGTCGCATTCTGCGCAGGGCACCTGGCAAGACGCTCGCCCGGTTGCACGACTTCATCGTCGTTCCTCCCGATACCGCTGCGCCGCTGAGTGCATCGATTCTGAGGGCCGAACTGCGGCGCGCAGAGGAGTTCGCTGGCCTCGCCGTCAATGAGTGGGATGATGGTGGGCCTCGAAGTGTCATGTCACAGTACGAGCCTCTCGCGTGGGCGTGGAGTTGACACATGGTTATGCTTTCGGAACGCCGGATCGCAGAGGTGGTCGGCGAACGGGTGGTGCTCCTTTGGGAGCGGGGCCCTGGGTATCGCAATGGTCTGACTGCGGCCCTCGTTGAGATCGTGAGCGCACAGGACGAAGGATTCTCGGACCGCCATAGGAGAGAGCGAGTCAAACGCATCATTGAGCGCCTCGGGGCGCAATTGCCGGTTCAGCAAGGGGACAGCTAGTGCGTCTCATTCGCGCCCGCGTCCGGAACTTCAAGTTGTTAGAGGACGTCGAGCTTGAGTTCTCGACGAAGAGAAACCAGCCACTAACGGTGATCCGGGCCGAGAACGGATCCGGCAAGACATCTCTTCTGTACGCATTTCAATGGGCCTTTCACGGCGCGTCCGGTTTGCCAGCCATGGCGAGAGACCTGCGGCTCACCTCCACGGCGACGCCATTTGGTCAGGCGACCACCGTGTCAGTCACGATTGAGTTTCAAATCACGGATCACCTCGGCAACTCCGCGCGCTATCGCCTCATTCGCTCAATTGTCGAAACTCCTACCGCAGAAGACGCGTTCGATCGTCAGCCAGAACAGATTCGCCTCCTCCGGATCACTGCAAAGGGTGAGGATCCGGTCGCGTCTGCTGACGCAACGATCAGAGCTTGGCTCCCCGACGAATTGCGCGATGTCTTCTTTACCGACGGCGACTCTGTGCAGACATTCATCTCGGGACAGATTGGCGCCCGGCAGCGCCAGAGTCGTGTGCAAGACGCCATACGAGACTTGCTCGGCATCGATAGATTTAGGACGGCAGCAAGCGATATTGAGGCGGCCTATCGCAGCCTCCGCGCTGAGGCAGCGAAGTCAGGTGGGCGCAATACGTCCAATCTCGAGTCAATGCTCGAGGAGGCAGTTAGGCAGATCGACCTAGCGGTTGCGGACCTCGCCAAACTGCGCGAGCGCCAAGCGAATATGGCCGAACAGCGCGCTAGGTGGGACAGGGAACTTCGGGGGATGAGGGGCATTGGCGAGCTCGACGAGATTAATTCGCGAATCGAGCGAGCCGAGAAGGAGCGGGACAGGCTGGAGCGCGAGCGTTCAGCAGCACTTGTTCGAATGCGTGATTCACTGAAGTCCGAGGACTACTCATGGGAGTTCATGAACGTGAAGTTGCGTAGCGGCGTTGGTGTGCTAGCCGACCTCGCCGATCGCCGCATCATTCCGGGAGCATCGGTTGAAGTGCTGGCAGACCGGCTCGAACTCGGCGAGTGCATCTGCGGCGCGTCGCTTGAGCCGAGATCCGAGCACCGTGAGCACGTCGAGCGCCTCTTGGAGGAGCAACGAGGCGTTTCAGAAAGCCTACAACGACTCACCGAACTCTCTCACCTCGCCCGACGAGCCGACGCTGAGGAACAGCGGAGGAGGGAGTCCAGCCGAGCCTTCCCACACACCGCTGCCCAGCTGCGCCAAGAGTTCACCGAGGCTTCGGACGGTCTTCGCGCGAAGGCGCTCGAACTCGAGCAGCTGAAGTTGCTCCGCGGCAGTATCGATGAACGGCTTGTGCGAGACTTGACCTCGCGGATTGAAGGTGTCGACGCCAAGATTGCGCAGGCACATCAGGAGATCGGAGCCAAGGAAGTCGAACTCGAATTGGCGCGCGAGCGACAAACTGTGCAGGAAGAAGCACTGGACGCCGCACAAAAGGAAGCCAGAGTCTCCAAAGAGGTTGCACTCAAGCGTGACGTGGCCCAGGATTTGACGAATCTTGCTGCAGATGTCTTGCGAGTACTCGAAGGTGACTATGTCAGGCGCGTATCGGAGCGGATGAACAGCCTCTTCATGGAGATCGTTGGCACGCCCGACGATCCCTTACGTAGGGACTTCGGCTCCGAGCTCTTCGCTAGGGTCCACATTGACGGCGCTTTCAACATTTGCATCGACACCTTCGACGGGAGACGACTCGATCCAGACTTCGAACTGAACGGCGCATCAAAGCGCGCCCTTACACTCTCGTTCATCTGGTCCCTAATGGAAGTCTCAGGGGCGACCGCACCCCGTATGATCGACACCCCGCTTGGAATGGTTTCAGGCGGCGTAAAGCTCCGGATGCTGGATGCAATCACTACTCCTCCGGCGGACACCCTCCCAGAATTTCAGGTTATTCTCTTCCTCACTCGCGCGGAACTGCGTGACGCAGAGAACCTAATTGACGGCCGAGCCGGTGCCATCATGACGCTGTCGTGCTCCGAACACTACCCGATTGACCTAGTCCATTCTTGGGGCAGTGACTATCCAGTCTCACGCATCTGCTCGTGCGATCACCGCCAATCGTGCCGCATGTGCGCGCGACACTATGACGGACTTCACGGCGTGGTATTTCAGAATACTGCGGGGATACTGAAATGACAAATGTCGCAAACCAGTACGCCAATCAGGATCTCTTCATCGCTCGACCATTTTGGGAACAGCTTAGAGGTTTCGTGTCTCGTGCTGACCAGGATGGTCTTCCATTCTTACGACAGGTTGATGCATGGTGGGCTGCGATGGCAATAGGAGTACAGCACGGGGAGCGGGCAAAGCTACCCTCGGATTTGGTCAAGTTCAATGACGGAGGAATCCTAAACTCCGATCCCTGGCGAATTACGCACTTGGAACTTCTTGCCCTTTCCGAGGGTGGGCCGGAGATGCTTGACAAGCCGGCAGAAGTGATCCGGATGGCTTCCGAATATGCAAATGCCGGATTCCCAGAACTTCTGGCTAATCTCATTGGACAGCCCGAGCCGACACTAAACTTAATACTGAGACTTGATGATCTCAAGCATTCGTAGATTTCCTGACCTGGCAAGCTCGTCTATCTCTGGGACACTACCTTCGCAAGATCGAGCAGAACGGACTCCAAATCCTGATCGACCTCCGGTATTGGCAAGAGCCCCGCTAGATCAGCATCTCCACGCTGCACTAGCACGCCGCGTACGTCAATCGGTGACGTGTCAATGGCAGTGGCGATGACTTTGAGGGAGTTATCGTGATCGACAGCTATTCCCGTTAGCAGCCGGATGGCCTCGGTAGCATCGTATCCGTCAAGCTCTCGAGGGATCCTTTCGACGCTCACGCAGCCCTGCGCTAAGTCAAAATCCAGGCGAACCCTCTCGCCCTCAATAGCTCCGGTTGCGGTCGCCATCACGCGTAGCGATCCTAGGATCGGGCCAGTAGCCGAAGTCATAGGCCAAGTGACGTTTAGCGCTCCGTCCACATTCGAAAACGATCGAGGCCGGCCGGGGGCGAGACCAAGCGCGGCCGCGACAGGTCCGCTCAGCGGGCGGCCGCTGCCTCTTAGGAGTTCCGCGTCTGCGGGAACGACGAGGCTGATTTTCTTTGCCGTGGATCGGTATGCTCCCACGCACCTTTGGAACGTTCCGCCAACCTCGAATTGCTCGTCGTCTCTGCGCAGTCGAATGCGGTCTCCCTCAACCACGAACATCGGCGCAGTAGCGTAGGCGCGAATCGAGTTCTCCTTAACGCCGAACTGTTCTACCAGTTCGCGCACAACAAGATCGATCTCGACTTGGCCTCCTGCGTTGTTTATGCGCTGGGCGATCTCGTCGGTGATGCCCGTGTATTCTTCCATCCCCCAAGCGCGTAACGCCCACTCAGTGCGATTTGTCCTAGCGAGCCGATCATCCTCGAAGAATCGCGCCCGCACACCTCTTACGTTGTGGCCCTCACCGACCATCGAGACAAGAGTGTCCGCATCTATTGGCTCACTCTCGGATGCGAGGAGTGCAACGCACTTGTCGACCACGCTGCCAGTCCACACCATCAAGAACTCGCCATTTCGGCGGAAGCGGCCCGATTGATCCAACCAAGCGTCGTGGAACTCATGTCGCACACCGAACCTGGCAAGCCACCCGTAGGCGTAGTCGAGAGGGAGGAGACCACACTCATCAGCCATCGCCTCGAGGTCCGACCCCTCTGGGATATCAGCGTGCTCAAATACCATCCAACCGTGTCGCACACGATACGGCCCAGCTAGGCGGAGAATGATTGGGCGCAACAGCCTGGCAGCCTCCAGGCCCGCCCCGTGCAGACTCTTCTCCAAAGCTAGGCAAGTATTCTCGCTAGTGGCTGGCGCTATCGCCCCTAGTGCCGACCGGAGGTCGGCTGCTCGCCAGTGGAGCAGACTGAATTCCCGTTGACTGAGTTGGTGGGAGATGCGCTCCTCTGCCTCTCCCTGCAACTGCCGCACGCGCTCGCGCGTGACGCCGAGTTCCTTCCCAACGACGGCGAGAGTTGCTCCGTCGATCATTCGACGGCGGTAGACCATAAGTTGACGCTCATCCATGCAGGCAATGATTCGTTGAGCAAGGTCGTCAAGCGTCACGTTCAGCAAGACTGAATCAGCCAGCGCCGCCAAATTGATTTGGCTGCATTGACGCCACAGCTCAGCCAAGTCGGCTGGAAGCGATCCCGCATCCGAGTTTAAGTTGATGACATCTCGAAGTTCAGTGGCATCACGTTCCCGAGCGCCCCAAGCAGCCAGTGTGCGGAGACCTGCCACCATCTCCGTCACGCGGACATCCGATGCGTCGGAATCACGCGCCACGGCGATCCCTGGCGTCACCTGACTTGTTTCCAGATCGACATGCTGCAACTGCTCGTCGCACACTCCGCCTCCTTCAACCGGCGGCGGCCCGTCACCAGCATCACTTGCTGAAAAGACAGTGAGTGACTGCCCAATGCTGGCAATAACAATGTCCTTAGCGCTCCGCCAACCCACCCCGCGCAGCTCGAAGAGCCGCTCTGTTGTCAGGTCTGCCAGATCGCCCCAGGTGACGACGCCCGAGCGAACCAAGGCGTTGTAGCTGCGGGTTCGAAGCAAAGTGCTTGGGATTCGATTGGAATGCCACCGATTGAGTCCCGGCAGCATATCGCCGAACGGAATTCCCTGACGCTCCATAACCGTCCATGCCGTTGCGTGTGCAATTTCGCGAATCTCCTCGCCGCTTAGGCTGTCGAGTGCGGCGTCGGCTGGCAGTCGGGTCTTGGCGATATCTTCGCCGCGAATCCCTAATCGAAGGAGGAAATCTGCAACGAGCAGCATTCGCGTCACACACACTCCCGATTCGCGTAATCTAATGTCGTCGCGACTCGTGGGACCCTGGGCTTGCCCCTACAACCCGGCCAATCTGATGGCCTGTGGGCATTGAAGTACCCGGCTAACCGATATCTCTCAGTTGAGGGCCGTGATCCGCCGAGCCTAGCAAAAGGACCATCTCAGCTCACCCAAGGGCGCTGCGTGCCTAGGGTGCCATCCGATCAGTCAATCGTTTAGGCGCGAATCAGGGAATACACGCCGCAGCAGTCGCGAGTCGCGAGATCGCCGAGGCTACGAGCCGGCTCGCCTCGCGCACATCGTGTTCTGTAGTGAGTCGCCCGAAGCTGAATCGCACCGACGACGCAGCCTGAGCCGCACTCAGTCCCATCGCAGTGAGTACATGTGATGGCTCTGGCACACCGGAGGCGCACGCCGCTCCGGTCGCAGCCGCGAGGTCGGGCTGGAGGGCTGCCAACAGGTCCTGCGCATTTAGTCCGCTGAATCGGAGGTTTGTATTTCCGGGATGTCGCCGGGAGGCACAAGGGCCGTTGACGGCCACCGTTGGATAGGATCGCAGCACCTCGCGTACGAAGGCGTCCTTCAAGCGACGGACCGCACGCCGTTCTTTCGCGGCCTCACGACTGAGGATCGAAGCGGCAGCACCCATGCCGACGCAGAGCGGCACCGCAACCGTACCCGACCGCAATCCTCTCTGCTGCCCCCCACCGTAGATCTGCGGCTCAATGCAGTTCTCGATCTCGCGGCGAATATAGAGGGCACCGATGCCTTTCGGCCCATAGAACTTGTGTGCCGACAGGCTGATGAGATCGGCGTGCGAAGTCAGGTCCGTGGTATCCATCGCACAGGGCGCCTGTGCAGCATCACAATGCAGGAGTGCTCCGTGAGGGCGGAGCACTTCGGCAACACTCGGGATGTCCTGCAGAGTCCCCACTTCGTTGTTTACGGCCATGACAGATACCACGAGCACCGTCTCGTCGAGCAGGTCAGCCAGCACATCGAGCCGCAGCGCGCCCTCTCGGTCTACGGGGACCAACTCGACGCGTAGCCCGTCGTGTTCGGCGCTGGCCCGTGCGGCGGCAAGGATGGACTTGTGCTCGACCGCACTTAGTAGGATTCGGCGCCGTGCGGGAGACGCTCTCCGAGCTAGACCGACCAAGGCTAGATTGTTGGCTTCGGTGGCGCCTGACGTGAAGACGATCTCGGCTCCATCGCCCCCGATCAACTCGCCGACCTCCGCTGCAGCCCGAGTCACCGCCTCGTCGGCGTGCCAACCCATCACGTGGTCAGACGAGTGGCAATTCCCGAACACCTTGTCCCAAAACGGGGCCATCGCTTCGAGTACCCGGGCGTCCGTCGGCGTAGTGGCTTGATAGTCCGCGTATATCGTCACGCGCTCATGCTCCTGCGGGCCGCGAGTCTTGCGCACAGAGGCCGTGTCAAGACACGGTATGCCCAATCTATGTAAGATTGCAACTGGACGCAGCATCCAGGCAGGAGGTGAGCTATCTGAGGAATCTGCTTGAACAGGACGGCTACAAGCCTCGGCTCTCCGGCCACGAGACCTTTCCCCTTCGGTACGGTTGGCTCAAGAAAGCGTTCGACGCGGTGTCTACGAGCAGAGGCCACCGTGAAGCGCTGTTCTTGTCCGACGACGCGATCGCGAAGTTCGGCGTCGGCAAGAACATGGTTGCAGCTATCCGGCACTGGGCAGTTGCTGCTGGGGTGTTAGACGATGACTTACGCTCAACTGCGCTCGGAGAGCTCATCTTCGATGACCAAGGGCTCGATCCTTGGATGGAGGAGCCATCGACGTCCTGGCTTGCACACTGGCACATCGTCGGTCGTCCTGCAAAAACAACTTGGTATTGGGCATTCAATCACTTCCACGGGCTGACGTTTGAGCGAGAAACGCTCGCGCGCGGGATTGCCGACCTCGCAGAAAGGCGCAGTTGGCCACGTGCCTCAATCTCGACCATCCGACGTGACGTGGGCTGCTTTGTGCGTGCGTACGCGCCCGCGGCGGCACTCGAGTATTCGCTCCGAGAGGATGCTCTGGAATCCCCGCTTGCCGAACTCGGGCTTATACGCGCGACAGGCCGCCGCGATGGATTCCGATTCGTGCGCGGGCCGAAGCCAACGCTCCGTGCCGGTGTCTTCTGTTTCGCACTAAGCTCCTTCTGGCAGGCGTACGCAGCCGGCGCCAATACGCTGTCCTTCGAGGCCATCGCCCTTGAACCGGGTTCTCCTGGGCGAGTCTTCGTGCTGGGGGAGGACGATCTCGTCGAATTGCTCGGTGCGATCGAGAATGTAACGGACGGCGTCTATCGCTGGTCGGAGACCGCAGGCCTGCGGCAGGCGATCCGAGGGCGTCCCTTGACTAACGACGAGATGCTCCGATTGGTGCGCGCAAGCTATCCCGGGAGAAGCGCATGACGGCACTCTCCGATCAGGTACGTGTTGCGCGCAGATTCCAGCGGGCCGTGCGACTCGACACCGACCTAGCGGATCCGGACTCACTTCTCGGCTTTGTCTCGTCTACATCGAGTACGGGCGCGCTCGACTCGATGGCCAGGCACATCCGTGACACTAGGCAGGGCGCGTTTACGTGGACCGGACCCTATGGCGCGGGCAAGTCTAGCCTCGCTATTGCCTTCGCCGCAGCACTCGGTGACGCTGCATCGGCGCAACTCGCCATTGACTCACTTGGGACGAGCGTCGTATCGGCCCTCCGCGCCTCACTTCGGCCGGGATCCCGCGGTTGGCGCGTGCTACCCGTCGTTGGACGTCGTGTGCGACCCGCACAGGCCGTAGGCGAAGCGCTAGCGCGTGCACGGCTCGTGCGTGACATGTCGGACGCAGGTTGGAGTGACGAAGATGTCCTAGCGCGCTTGGTGGCGATCTCGAAGCGCTCACCTCAGAAATGGGGCGGCCTGCTCATTTTCATTGACGAGTTGGGGAAGTTCCTGGAGGCGGCCGCGCAAGAAGGTACCGACATCTACTTCTTCCAGCAGCTCGCGGAGCTCGCATCTCGGAGCGATGGGCGGCTCATAGTCGTTGGGATACTGCACCAATCGTTCGAGGAGTACGGGCGCCGGCTTTCGCGTGAGATGCGCGATGAGTGGGCGAAAATCCACGGACGCTTCGTCGACTTGACGATCGCCGTCTCGCCCGACGAGCAGCTCGAGATGCTCGGGCGCGCCATCACGCAAGATCGTGTGCCTCCCGCACATACTGCGAGCGCCGAATGCATCGCCGAACTGATCGGGAATCCTGGTATCGCCACTGCGCTCGCGGCTGCCTGGCCACTTCACCCGGTTACTGCCTGCCTCCTCGGCCCAATATCGCGCCGGCGGTTCGGGCAGAACCAGCGCAGCGTGTTCGGGTTCCTGAACTCGTCGGAACCGCTCGGATTCCAGGACTTCCTCCGGCGCGCGGATGAAGCCAGCCTCTACACGCCCGACGAATTGTGGGACTACCTGCGCTTCAATTTAGAGCCCTCCATCATGGCGTCGCCTGACGGACACCGTTGGGCGGTGGCTGTGGACGCCGTCGCGCGCTGTGAAGCCAGCGACCTCGATGGGCTACATCTCCGCGCACTGAAAACGGTCGCTCTCGTGGACCTCTTCCGCGAACGATCTGGCCTGGTGGCCAGCCCGAGACTCACTCACACGGTCTGTGGTGCGAACGAAACCGAGTCATCTGCGGTGCTGTCAGAGCTTGAGGACGCGAAGCTCCTGATCTATCGGAGGTTTAGCGACAGCTACGGCGTGTTCGCCGGAAGCGACTTCGACATCGAGCAGGCTGTAGAAGATGCCTACTCGATGACCGGCGCGCTTGACTACGACCGCTTGACTCGCCTCGCCGACTTCCAGCCGATCGTCGCCAAGCGCCACTACCACGAGACTGGCGCGCTGCGCTGGTTCCGCACTGCCGTCGTTGCGCCGGGCGAACTTGCGGATTCAATCCGACGTCACGCACCACGTCACGGTTCGGCCGGTACATTCGTGCTCGCGCTTCCGATGGAGGGGGATTCGCCGGACGCCGTCGAGCGGCACGTGGTGTCCGCCCTGCAAGCCGACCGCAGCTACGATCCAGTCATCGGAGTGCCGGGGCGTCCGGCTTGGGCTGTGGCTTCGCTGGCTCGGGATTTGCTTGCGCTCGAGTACGTCCGCGATCACACTCCGGCTCTTCATGGCGATCAGGTGGCCCGACTCGAGGTCAACGGGCGCATCACAGCTATGATCGAACAGATCGAGCACGAGCTGCAGCGGGCACTTAAGAACGCGACGTGGCGGACTAGCGGCCGCGTTGCCGCCATGCTGACACCCGCACAACTCAATACGCTTGCATCTGACCTCGCCGACGAGCGCTTTTCCGACGCCCCGCAGCTGCACAGTGAACTCCTGAACCGCGTAAAGCCATCCAGCAACGCCGTTGCCGCGCAAAACACCCTATTGAGGCACATGGTCCTAAATCACGGGGAGCCGCGGCTCGGCATCAATGGCTTCCCGGCAGAGCGTGGGCTGTTCGTCTCGCTGCTTGAGGCCACCGGCCTTTATGCGCTTCACGATGGTCGCTGGCAATTCACCGTCCCGAATGAATCTGCCCCCAGTCGGCTCGCACCAGCCTGGGCGGCAGCGAAGGACTTGCTCGTCAGCAACAGCTCCAGCACGGTGTCGGTGTACGACATCTGGCAGGCTTGGCTTCAGCCACCGCTCGGCATCAAGGACGGACTCCTGCCCGTCCTCACCACTGCATTCATGCAGTCGATGCGCCAACACCTAGCCTTGTACCGCGACGGCGTCTTCCAGTCGCGACTTTCCGATTTGGATGTGCAGGTACTCGCACGAAGCCCGAACGACGTTCAGTTGCGCTGGATGGTCCTTCCGCAGTCACATCGGCAATTGCTGGCCGACCTCGCGGATGTAGTTCGAGAGATTGACAGCAGCAAGGAGCTAGCGGACCTCGAGCCAATCGATGTGGCGCGAGCCCTGATTGCACTCCACGACGGGTTCCCGGATTGGACCCGCCGCACCCGCCGCCTGTCCGCCAATGCGCGGCTTGTCCGGCAGCTGCTAAAGCGTGCGAAGGATCCGAACCGTTTGCTCTTCGACGACATCCCACAAGCGCTATCGGGTGCCGAAGGCATCACCGACAGGGCGCTGGCTAAGGCTGCCCAGCGAGTACGAGACGGCCTGCGCGAACTTCACGAAGCATTTCCCGCCATGCTGCATCGTCTGTGCGAGGCACTGCTCACGGAACTGCACGTGCCCAACGCTTCACCGCCAATGCTTGCGGAGTTGCGCGCGCGCGCAGAGAACATCCGCGGACTCGGAGCCGATCATCGTGAAGAGGCATTTTCGGTTCGCTTAGCGCGCTTCGGCGGCAGCGACGACGACATGGCTGGATTGGTGAGCCTCGCGGTGAGCAAGCCTCCAACGGCATGGACGGACACCGATGTCGACCACGCAGGTGTCGCACTTGCCGAACTTGCTCTGAGCTTTGTACGCCGCGAGGCGTTCGCCCATGTAAAGGGTCGAGCCGACGGTCGCCACTCTATGGCGGTTGTGGTCGGTCTCAACGAGCCGGGATCTCTGTTTCTTAGCGAGTTTGATATACACGACTCCGATCAACCCGCCGTGACATCCCTCGCCTCTCGTATCGAAAGGGTGCTAGCGGGTGCTGCCGAGCCTCGCGAAGACGTGGTGCTCGCAGCACTTGCAACGCTGAGTGCTCGTCGCATCAACGACCGCCAGAGGGCAGACTAATGGAACGACATGTACTCGGGCTGTCCGGGGGGCGCGATAGCGCCGCACTCGCCGTCTACATGAGGGAGCATCGATCTGAGATCGATATCGAGTATTTCTTTACTGACACCGGCAAGGAGCTTCCAGAGGTGTACGAGTATCTCGACACGCTAGAGGGATTCCTCGGAAAGCCGATCGTCCGCTTGAACCCGGACCGCGACTTTGACTTCTGGCTCCGACAGTTCAACAATTTCTTGCCTTCACCGCGCACACGTTGGTGTACGAGGCAGCTTAAGATTAGACCGTTCGAGCAGTGGGTTGCTCCAATGCTCAAGCGCGGTGACACCGTCTATAGCTACGTCGCAATTCGTGCGGATGAAGAGTATCGAGCAGGCTTCGCCTCCAAACACGAGCGCCTAATTGTGCAGCTCCCGCTCAAGGATGCTGGGGTCGACAAGGCCGGTGTGATGGAGATCTTGGACAGTGCCGGTGTAGGACTGCCCGCGTACTACGAGTGGCGTACTCGCAGCGGCTGCACCTTTTGCTTCTTTCAACAAAAGATCGAGTGGGTCCGGCTTCTCGAACGACACCCGGAATTCTTCTACGAGGCTCGTCGCTACGAGAAGACGGCGATCGAAGACGGCTCACCGTTCAGCTGGAGCGAGGGCGAGTCGTTGGAGGACCTTGCGCGACCTGAGCGCACCAGAGAGATTAGACGTGATCACGAGAAGCGCGTCGCGCGGATGCAGGCGCGCGCCCAGGTCAATCCGCTCCGACCGGACAGCGAGCCCATTGACATCGACGATCTCTACGGGCACGCGAAGGCTTGCATCGCCTGCCACAAGTGATCCAAGACTGTCTGACGCCGCTGTTCGCTATTCCCGACATCAACCCTGACCTCACGACGAAAATGCCGAGAGCACGTTGAGCTCCCCCCAGTCGAGGATCGAGAGGCTGCGCGAAGTACAGTGCTCGGTGCGGTCGCAACTGCACTTGCCCGGGTCGGGTATATGCTTAGCCTAGAGTCAGTCCCGGGTATAGAATCGCTCGCAGTTGCTATGGTCAGTCACGGCCAATATGGCGCACACACAATCGTTGGATATTTTCGGCCAATTGCTGCTGAAATCCCGACTGTTGGCGCAGGTTATCGGCATTTTCACAGACCATTAGCCACTAGACCGTGAATGTAGACTTTGAACACATCGAGATTTCGGATATCGAGCGAATGAAATCAAAGATTACAGAACTAATCGCACGCGCACCTTGGAGGGAAGCGATCACCTACCGACAGACTTGGCCTCACGAGTACGTATTGTCCGAGCAGGACGGGCAGCAGGAGTTGCTCAATGCGGTCTGCGATCGATTTCGCGCCGGAGAGGGGGTGAATTGCCGATTCTTCCGCAGAAACAACATGTATCTGTTTGTCGGAGACTATAAGTACTGGCTGATGACTGATTGGAACAAGCTTAAGCCTGGGGTGAACTATGTGCTTAATCGTACCGGCTATACCGCGACCGTCGGGACTTTGTGATCCAGCCCGGAGACTCAGGCAGACCAGAGGACTACCCAGTCAATCCAGCCTCGAAACGTTGAATCGAGACCCTGCAACAGTAACTGCGATGACTTGGTCTCGGTTGTCAGACTAGTTGCTTCCGGCCTGCGCAAGTTTGAATACTAGTCGCTTTTCACCGCAAAATCCCACTGCCATGCACCCGACGACGCACATGGCGACAAATGGAGCAATCGGCATCAGTCTGCAATATCCCCCTTTGCGCCTAGCCGACCGGATCACAGGCGTGGCTGCGCCGACGGCGACACCTGCGACGACTGCGATCCCCAAAGTCCCGGATCCAACTCTCAAGACTCATACTGGCCTCCTGTCTCAAATGTCAACAGCATCACGCGCAATCTCACGCGGCAGCGCGAGAAGCGCCATCCCCAGACCACTACCCGCGAGTACGTCCACCCACCGCCCGCCAAATGCCGCTAACGCGCTGGTCGCGATCAGCCCAGCAACGACGAGCCTGCTATTGAGTATTCGCCGCTCACAGATGTGGTTCATTGAGGCCTGCGGCGTAGGGGAGGATTCGGACCGCATCATGGCATCATGCGTTGTCATGGTTGCAGGAAACCTCGAAAGTTATGCGGGTTTCCGTACTCGATACCAACGACAGTTGGTGTCGTCTCCCGACTTCCTGAACCATCTAGCTCGCCGGGAGCCGCAGCCTCCAGGGTTAGCCGAGACTTGACGATTGGGTACAGCCGGCGCGACCGTCCCGTTCGAGCGGGCGCGCGGCGCGACCGCTTTATCCATCGGCTCACCGAGGACGTGCCCGCTCGCGTCCGGAGCGTTCAACAGCCGTGTGCCCTTAACTCTCTCCCAATCATGTCACGATCGAGAGCGTTCCGGCCCGTCACGCGACGACGGCGGTAGACAGCCAGCGGCGTTGCCACAGGGCTCGACGCCACAGTAGAGCGTCGCTCACACCTGTAAGCATTCTCGACTGCGTCCGGCGGTCAGCGAATCGCCTGACAAACAGCTGCCGCAGTTCCACCCGGTCGCCTCAGTCAGATCAGCCATCAATGACAGCCCGATTCGCGTCCACACTCCTGACCACGAACCCGCACCCGGGACGTGGTAGCGCGACACCACGCGCTGATAGGGGCGCGCTGTGCGCGCTCGGCGATTCCTCGCTGCGTGAAGGGCGGGATCGGAGCCGTGCCGACGATCGACAGAGGCGTTCCTTGAGCGTACGCGACCACACGGCACCGCGGACTAGGGCCTCGCGCCCGATGCTTCTGGGAGTCGTTAGCAGGACCTTGGCGG
Organism: Chloroflexota bacterium; assembly: GCA_022821905.1. GTDB lineage: Bacteria > Chloroflexota > UBA11872 > UBA11872 > UBA11872 > JAJECS01. The sequence goes on from JAJECS010000024.1 coordinate 283,737, forward strand.
TGGGCGGGGGCCCGCGCCCTGGTCGCGATGCTCATCGTCCAACGGCACCGTGGCGTCCGCCGGCCGGTCAGGTGCCGGCAATGGCTTGCGCGAATCTGCCGATGGCGGTGCCGACCCCTGCGACTCCTGATGGGCGTCGGTGATTGGCCCGCCGTACCGCTGTGCCACCAGTTGCTCGATCTGCGCCCGGCGCTGGCTCACCCACTGTCGGCTCCTGGTCCGTACCCGCCCGGCCAACATAGTAATCCCCCAGTCCATTCCGGCTCCTCTTTCTGATTCGGCGTCATTTACCGCTGAAGCACTAAGACAGCACCTCGCCCTTTGTCAACAAAGTGCACGAAAGCCATGTGCGCCATGTCTCGCCTCGCTGATAAGTGGTCGTGCCATGAGTGTTCCAAGCGCCAATGAGGATCAACGGCATCGACTTCTTCTACGCGCCTAACTCAGCTTGGCTGTCGACGAGGCAGCCGTCGGCTAGCTCCGCCCGACACCTGTTTCACTAATCCCCAACGGCAACTCCCGTTCTCGATGCACCTTAAGAAACTCGTCACCGATTCTATCCTGCAGCTTCAAAATAACATTTGCAATCAGAGCACTGCTCAGCCCTTGTTGAATCCCGACTAGACTCATTGTAACTTGCCCGAGCGAAATCGCGGTTGAATGCCCAGGATCAGCCAAGCCCATATCGCTCGGTCCAGCTAACAGGACCTCCCCTCCGAGCTGATCAAGACCCAATCCCAGCCTATACAAAGATCCATGGACATTGGCATGCACATTGTCGCTAGCCATTCTGTAGTAAGGGATCATGTGATCTATGCCAGCGTGTGCTTCTAAGTCTCTGATGGTCGGCCATGATCGTCCGATAGCATCAGCGGCCCATCCATAGTCGCCCCCGTACGACTTACCAAATCGATCTACAAGCTCGTCACGCTCAGCTTTGAGCCGCGCAATGTCTTCCGCAGGAACTGGATCGTCGCCGATGCGTGCATAGTGATCTTGATGAGCACGAGCCAACTTGAATCGCTGGACGGTGTCATGAAGCAAGTATCGTTCGGCAAGACAATCGCCGTGTTTGTGAATCAAATAGCTGACAACGGAGATTTCGTGAATTGATCGCCATCGAGCGTGAGCACCGTCGGCAAATCCATGGCGCAAGAGCACGAGAACTTCGGATGCGACTTGGCATGCCCGCGCATGCAGCCTTGTCAGCACATCAAAAGTGATGTTGTTCTTGCGAGATGCGTCGGGGCGAGAGTTTGCATTGAAATTAGCACCGGCATCGGTGGATAGCGCGATAAGAAGCTCGAAGAGATCCAGCGGTACTCCCCATCGCTGATTGAGTCTTTTGCGAAAGCCGGATATATCCGTGCGTTGATCCCTTAAGCAGCTTGAATGTTCGTCAACCAAGTGCTTTAGTAGTTGATCAGCAAATGTTGAGATACATTCCTGCGCTAATGACGCGAGCTGCTCCTCATTGACTGATTCTGTGGACGGAATACGGCTGTTGATATAGGCCTGTAGTCGTTCCTCGGTCCGTGCGTTGGCTTCTGGAGTGAACGCGCGAAGGTCTTCAATACAGTTGTGGAGTGAAGACTTTGTCCGGATTCGTCCGAGTGCCTGTAGTGCTGCCTGAACGATTCGGAAAGACATACCAGACTTTCTGTGTGCTCGTTGCTGAGCGAATTATAGAGGCTCCGAGGCGGTGGTGATTCATAAGCGTCGGTGTGAAGAGACGCCTCCACGCGTTTGACGCGCGAGCGGTCGACCGACCTACACGGGCGGGTGGATTATTGGGACGGACCGACGGCGCATCCCAATTCTGTGGCGGGGGATCTGACGTCCCAAGTGGACCCAAGCGGTTCCGTCTAAGCACGCAGCTTTGCTGCGAATCGGCGCGAGTTACGGCTGCCGCCCCAGGGCGCTACCGAAACTAAGACCGCAGGGGATTCCGATTTCAGTCCAAAGCACGCCAGTGCGCGCAGAGTCGATAACAAGTCGTCAGCGGACTATGGCCCTTGCTCAAGGTGCCTCGGCACGAGCAGCAATCGAATCGCAGACTATGGATTGCGCGACAGAAACGCATCAACGTGGTCACCGATAACTTGTGGTCTGATCTGAGCGAAGGCAAAAAGAAGGAACAGTTCGTCGGCAATCTCCCGAACGAGCTCCTTGAGGCCTCCAATGACGTAGTCTTGGGTCACCTGCCGGCACCATGTGGCGGACGGTGCCTGGCAGATCTGGCCGCGCCGGATACGTGCGCGTACGGTGCTGGAGTAGAGTTCTCGCCCCTCGAGTCCCCGGTGATTGACGGCAAGCAGGTACGGCTCGTCAGGAGCGACTCCGAGTTCCCGATATAGTGCGGCGCTGTGCAAGACAATTTCTGCAATGCGGTGAATCCGCACGTCAAACCAGATCGACGACTCGGGGTGTCCTGAACTGCTCAAGAACTGCGGTTGCTCGAAGTCCTCCTCATATAGCCTCCACAGGTAGTACTGGCCACTCTCGAGGAACGACCAATAGTCTGTCGTCTTTCCTGCGTCATAGGCGTCAATCCGGGCTTGAACCCCACCAGGTATTGGTGTCGGTTCATCTACCAGGCCGAATGGCCATCCCGTGTTGGGTAGTTCGGCGCGTTCAGCAGCTCGCAGCAACTCGCGCTGGCACCAACTGCGCTGCCCGCCATGCAAGAGCTGCTGTCCTGATTCGATAAGCCCGACAGACGATTCGCTTGTCATGCGCCAATCCCGTTCCCGCGGTTCGATCCAGCGCGCATATCATCCACCCATTTCTCGAACACTTGTGCCGAGGATCGCGGGGCTCGTGTCGAAGATCTTGTAGACGGCAACGGTCCAAGCATCTCCTCCAATAGATCCCGCAGCTGGGAGATGAACTCGTTTCGTCGGAGCGCGACACAGTGTTTAATCATTGCGTCCCAGTCCTGCTGGGAGGACAGCGGTACAGTTTCAGCGCTAGGCCTGCGCACATAGACGGCACCCTTGTTGAGCACCTTGGCATTGGTGTCGGTGGCAGTCCTGTCGGATCGGCATACAAAGGGACCACGATCAAACCCATGTACTTGGAGTATTGGATGCCGCTGACAAGTGTCGGGATGGCGCTCAAAATGGACCTTCATCTGAATGCGCTGCCCGCGTTCCACCGACGAATTCACTCGCTGCTGCAAAGAGGTGGTGTCATACGACGCGCAAATGGAATCGTCATGAGATGAGTCTGGCACCCAACCCTCGCCCGGTGCCTCAGAGAATCCGATCACAAGCCATCCGCCGCCAGAGTTTGCCATGCCCAAGATGTGCCGGGCTAGCTTCAGAGAGAAGCTGTCATCGCCACGGAAGGGCAACGAAGCCTTGTAATCAACGTCCTGACGCTCGCTCGGTTGCGTGAGAAGCCGCTGCCGAAAGTGCACGGCACCCGGTGGCTCAATTGCCACTAGCACCCTCCACAGCAGCGAAGTACATGCGCGTTCGCTGATTTGATATGCCCATTTCGTGACACCTAGGTCGACAGCCCGAAGCTAGTGCCTTTCGCTGAGCTGAGGCTCTAGCGGCCGAGTTCGATTCCACAATCCACCCCTCAGCGACGCCACTATAGGCGGCACCAAGTCCGGTGTGCCCACGGTCGCGGCGTAGTTGGGGAGTGCCTTGGAGGGCAACGGATCCTGCAGGCCTGTGGCCTCAGCGATCAACGAGGCGATGATGGGACCAGACGAGGGGATCTTCCCAGGGCCGGCGGAAACCTGGGTAGCCGCTCGCCCAATCGGGGCCCATGATGGACCCACCATGACCCGACTACTGCCGTCCCGCGATAGCAACTCCGTGATCCGCGGGGATTCGCGGCAAGAAAATAGTGACCGACCGCCGGGCACCCGCCGCGGCCGCCATTCCCGCGAGTCGCGCCTGCGCACGCTGCAGGCGGCGCTCCGCAAGATCAACTCGGCCTGGGAGCTCTCGCAGTCGCCGCTCGCCAAGTATCGGGACCTCCAGGCGCTGGGCCGGACCCAGTTCGCCGACCGGGCATTCCCCGAGGGCTGGGCGGTCCAGGCGGTGCTGCGCCTCGCTTGCACCCGAGTGGCCGGCGCCCTCGATCCCCGCAAGGGCGAGTTCCTGCAGCGCTGGGTGGCCGGCCAGTCGATCGCCAGCATCGCCGCGTCAACGGGTATGAGTCGCAGCCACGTTTCGCGACGCTGGCGACCCCAAGTGCTGTCGGCCCTCGATGCCGAGATCGCCAATCTGTTGCGCGAGCTGCGCGCCACTGGCGGGCGTCTGGAGCACGAGGCATCCGAGTGCAGCCACGGCTCTCCGGCGGCCGCCGGTGACGTCCCTCGGGTCGACCGTGGATCGAGACGCGGCGCGAGTACTCGCGCCGCTCGCACTCGCAATCCACGGCAACAGGCGACACCGCAGACCGCGACCCATCCGAATTAGCTAGAATTAGCCGGAATTCACGGCGCGACGTGTGCCACGAACGCCCCTAGCCTGGCTAGTTTGCCCCCCAGGGTCGCGGAGACAGAGTAAGGCCATCCACTTCGAGTGGTGCCGAGGGCGGGACTCGAACCCGCACAGCCCGGAGGCCACTAGCCCCTCAAGGTTTCGTTCGCCTGCCGCGTGCCTCCCTGGTCTTCCCTTCTGTTACGGCACGTACCGGCGCCAAATCTGACGCATAGGCTAGTGCCCAACGTCCGGCTGAATCTCGTCCATCCGTCGCCAATCGGCGACTGTTCAATTGTAACGGTCCATAGACGATGCGTGGACACGAATAGCCATCGTCGTGCGGGTTTCGAGAGCCCGCTGAGGGTGCCGCACTTCGATGGCGAGCGCCTACCACTCCTGGGACATCACCACTGCCCCGTGCCCGCTACCCGCTTCCAGGCGCTTCCTGCGAACATTTGACACTGCTTCAGCAGTATGTACCATTATGGTGTATCTAACGATTAGAACACCTTGGAGGCCATTGGTGTCAACCCACCACGATCTCTCGGGTGACGACATCCGCGCCATTCGGCTGAATCTCAAACTTACGCAGGTCGAGGCCGGCGAGTTGATCGGCGGCGGTCCGCGCGCGTTTGCCAAGTACGAGGCCGGCGCCGTAAAGCCATCGGCCTCCGTTGCACGCCTGCTCCGTCTCCTTGAGGCTGATCCGGCCGCAATCAGCACCTTACGCGGCGATGGCGTTCACCCGCGTCCAGCGGCTGCGGCTGGTCCGTTCGAGGTAGCGGGCGATCACGTGGCGGCGCTGACGGAACGGCCACTTGCCAAGCTCCTGCGACGGCTGCTCGGCGCCGAGGCTCAGACATACGGTCTGCCGTCGGACGGCATACATGTTGCCGAGAACATCCACGCTCCTGACGGAGGCGAGGACGGACACATCTCATGGACTGGAGGACCAGACCGGACGCAATTCCTGCCTTCCCGCAGTTGCCAGTTTCAGTTGAAGGCCGGGGGAATCTCACCAACGGCCGCCGGCCGCGATGTCCTGACAAGCGACGGAAGCCTCAAGAATATGGTGCGTTCGCAACTTCAGGCCGGTGGCCACTACATCCTGCTCACGACGCACCGGTACGCGCGTAGGGCTATCAGGAGTCGAGCATCTGCGATTCTCAAGGCCATCCGAGGGGCGGGCCTCCCCGTTGCTGAAATCCAGATTCAGGTCCGGGACGCCGATCAGATTGCCGACTGGGTCAATACACATCCAATCGTCGCTGCCTGGCTACGAGAGCAAACACAGCCTGGAAGTAGTGGACCCTTTCGGTCCGGGAATCGGTGGGCTGACCGGTCAGAGCACGAAAGATCGCCTTGGGTAGAGGACGAACGCCTTCCCAGACTGCGTGATTGGCTTCTCCAGCGCGCCGAGCAACCGCGCTCCAGCGCGCATGTGGTGGGTCGTGTCGGAGTCGGGAAGTCCCGGCTGGTCAACGAAGCTCTTTGTCCAAGTGACGCAAACGGCGCGATTGGATGCAATTTGAGCGATCTTGTGATGTATGCCGTCGAATCTGAGGTCGGCACCCCGGCGATCTACTCCGCCGTACAGAGCTTGTCGGACGCTGGCACTCGGGCCGTCATCGTGGTCGATAGCTGCACGCAGAGGACCCGAGCAATTCTCACTGGGATGGTCTCCCGCCAAAGCAGCCGGGCGTCGCTAATCACAATTGGCGATTACGTCCGAGGCGAAACCTCGGACGCCGAGACCTTGGACGGTGAGACCTCGGACGGTGAGAATTTCGAGGTCGCTCAGGCTTCCACGTCTGTCATCGAGGCCATCATTGCCCGCGCCGCGCCAGCGCTGCCACTAGCAGATACGCATCGCGTGGTGCGCTTCTCGAATGGTCTTCCAGAAATCGCCATCCGAATCTCGCAAACTTGGGGCGCAGCTAACTCCCTAGCCCATGCCACTGACGCTGACCTCGTCGACGCTTACGTCCTTGGCCGAGAATCCGACGATCGTGAGTTGCTGCTGAAGTCCGCAAGGCTGCTTGCCGCATTTGGGGCAGTACGACTGAACCCGCCGGAGTATGACCAACTTCCCGCGGTTGCAAGTCTCGGGTCCGGACTCTCCGATTCCGATCTTCGGTTTGCCGTCGATGAACTTGCGCGACGGAGCGCATTCAGGCGACGCGGCGGGTTGGTGGTTATCCAGCCCCTGCCCATCGCGTTGACGCTGGCCGATCGCCAGTGGCGCGCGTGGAGCCCGGACAAGTGGGACTCAGTGCTAACCGGCGACTTCGACTCAGGACTGCAGGTCCGAGCAGCTAAACAACTTGCCCTTCTGAACGAGTTTGAGATCTCGCAAAGAGTCCTTGACTACCTCTGCCGCGCGGGCGGGCCGTTGGATGGGTTGTCCGGCATAACTGCACGCGGCCGCTCAGAGCTCTTGTCGTCACTCGCCGAAGTCGACGCCGTGCGCGTAGGCAAGCGAATCGAACGCTCGCTCCTCGATGTCGAGGACCTGCGCCAGATAGAAGGGACTGCGCGGCGCCACCTTGTCTGGGCGCTTGAGAAGATCTCGTTTCACGCCGATGCCTTCGACATTGGGGCGGGCCTCCTGCTGCGCCTCGCCGCTGCCGAAAACGAGAGCTGCAGCAACAACGCCACCGGGCAGTTCGCCAAGCTCTTTCCAGTTCAGCTCGCAAACACCGCCGCCGACGGCGAAACACGGCTGGCTTTCTTGGACGAAGCGGCCACGATTGATGAGCCAACTTGGCAATTCGTCATCGTCGATGCTCTGGCCGCAGGCTGCGAGACTCGCCACTTTATGCGAATGATGGGCCCTGAAGCGCACGGGTCCCGCCCGGCACTTCAGCCCTGGAACCCGCCTACCGGCGAAGCGGCTACGGCGTACATCAAGGGCTGCGTGCAACACCTCTCTCGATTCGCGGCGCTGCCTTCGTTGGTAGGCGCCAAAGCGCGCGTTGAACTCGGGAGTCGCCTAGGGCCCCTGATTGGCTCGGGACTCTTGGACATCGTGGAGTCCTCCACGCATCACGTACTCCAGACCGTCGACGTCTGGCCTCAGGCTGTGGAGAGCCTTGGCAACTTTCTCGCATTTGACGGCGCGCGCGCCGACAAGGATGTCGTCGATCGCGTTGAATCGTTGATGGCGGCCCTGCAACCGGCAAGTCTGCAATCGCGTGCCCGTTTCCTGATTACAGAAACGCCGCGGGACTTTCTCATGAAGGAGGTCCATGACTTTGACGCCGCCCACAAGCGACAAACCGAGGCCGTCCGGTCGCTCGCTGCCGAATTCCTGGCGGAACCGAGCCAGCTCATGGAGGTGCTGCCCAAACTCAGCTGCGACGAGCAACGTATGGCGTTTGGATTCGGTGAAGCGCTCGCCGAATTGTCCGACCCGCCCGAGGCCTGGCTGGAGCCAGTGATCTCAGCTCTGACTGAGATACAGCAGAGCAACCGAAACTACACCCTGCTTTGCGGCTACGCGATCGCAAGCGCCAAGGGCAAGCCGCACACCGCCCAGCAGCTCAAGGAACGGATCGCGCATTCGCCCGAACTCGCGCCGGCGCTGCCAGTAATCTGCTGGAATCTCGGCATCTCGCCGGAAGACATCCAGCTGGCAATTCGAGCGATTCGCTGCGGCCACCTAGATCCCCGCCAATTGAGCCGGTGGTGCATGGGCGGTGTGCTCGCCAAGGTGGCCGCCACGTCAGTGGCTGGGTTGCTGGATGAGCTCTTCGAACACAGCGCCGAAGCCTTTGCGGTCGGCCTGGAACTCATGGGGATGTATGCGCACGGACGAATTGAAGTTCTTGAGGAATTACGACCACAGGTCCTCAGGGCGACCAATTGCATCTCTCGGTGGCGCCAAGTGCCCGGCGAGACAATGGGAGCTCATCATTTCAACGAGGTCATGACTTGGATCCTGAACAAGGGGCGCCAGGATCCCGACGCGCGCACCGTCGCGTTGAATATATCCAGAGCGCTCATCGACTGCGACCAGCGAATCGACGACAGCTTCATTCGGCCGTTGCTACCGCGCCTGCTGTCCGACTTTCCGGAAATCGCCTGGTCGTTGATTGGCCAGGCCATCGTGTCCGACCGAAGGCGAGCTTGGCAACTCGAGTTTGTCTTGGGATCTTCCCTCTCGTTCGATGACGAAGCCAACCCGACGATTCTGCGTCTTCCAGAGGAGGCGTTGTTCGCGTGGTGCCACGCGAATCCAGACTCCGCGCCAGCTTTCACGGCGACGGTCTTGCCAGTCCTAGCGCCGCAGCCGACCGAATCTCCGCATCATGGTCTGCACCCGGTTACGGCACGTCTGCTCGATTCGTTCGGCGATAGACAGCCGGTGCTCGACGCTCTGGCCAGCAACATCAGCACCTTCGGCTGGACGGGATCTGTCGTTCCCTACTTCGCCCGCTATGAGGAGCCGCTGCAGGCGCTCTTTGACCATCACCAGGTCAGAGTCCGTCTCTGGGCACGACGAATGCTCAAACAGGTGCGTTCGGAGATGGACCGGTACCGCAAGGAGGACGACGAGTGCGAGGCAGAGGGAGAAATGTATGGCTAGACCAGTTGGATCGATGAAACGACTCCTACAGTCGGACAGCAGCGCTTACTTTCTATGACATCGATGTCCGATCCGTGCACTTCCGGTCGACTTCTTGGATTAATTCGCGTCTAAATTCTGCAGACCTAAGTACGACGCATCTGGGCACGATTGGACGCTTCCGACGAACTGTGCGGCTCGGTCGCCAAGTGGTTAGGTGGAAACATTCTATCCCCGATGCGCGTACTGCGGCGCTTTGGCAAACGGCCATTCGAACACATTGCATACATCCAGATGGAACTCTCACGGAGTCTTCCACTCGAACGAATTAGGCGCATCTGCACACGTGCTGGTAGTTAGTCGTGAATGGGTCGAACCGGCCTGCCCCATGCCACTGAGTAGACGCGACCACCGAAGGATACAGACCATTTCATGGAATATGTTAGCATTTGAAGCTTACAATGCGGACTCGGGAATCTAGGTGTGCCATGAAAACTCTTGGACAGCGAATCCGAGAATTGCGAGAAGAGCAAGACGTCTCCCTCCGGGAGCTGGCAACCGAGATCCATGTGTCGGCTGCGTTTATGTCTGACGTTGAGCTAGGACGTCGAAATCCGTCAGATAGACATTTATGTGAAATAGCGCGTGCGCTAAAAGCGTCGCTGGAAGATCTTGCACAGTTTGACACCCGACCACCATTGCGTGAATTTCGCCGAGCTACGCAAACCAATCCAGAAATCGGATTTGCATTTAGACAGATGATGGAGAAAGAGATTAGTGCACAGGAACTCTTGGACTTTATCAGAGAGAGAGATGAGCGTTCAGAGGACGGACGGGATGTGGCCAATTGAGAAAGTGGAGAGCCTCGTCAGGGCCGTTCATTGATCGCATCTACATTGAGGAAGGCGAAATCGAATCGATCGCCACTAATGAACTCCGCAGTGTGGGACTACTTCCTACGATGCCGGGTCCGATACGAGTAGAACGATTTATCGAAAAGCGATTTGGCATAGTCCCTCGCTACGACGAGCTTCCACCAGGAGTCGTGGGCTTCACAAGATTTGGCGCGCACGGCGCGGAAGAGCTTGTCGTATCAAGATCACTTGCGGATGATCCAAGTCTGGCGGCGCAGCGTCGAATCAACAGCACCCTCGCTCACGAGGCTGGCCATATCTTGCTTCATACTCGATTATTCACCGAACGGCTTCAGTCGCAATCTAAGGATATGTTTCAAGATGATGTGGACGTTTGCCGGCGGGCAGTTCTTTGCCGATCTAGGGCGTTTGGGGAAATCTCCACGGAGTCCCGTGGCAGCCACTATGACGGCCGTTGGTGGGAGTACCAGGCTAATCTGGTCATAGGAGCTCTCCTCTTGCCACGTTTGCTGGTGTCCGTAGCCCTTGAAGAGATCCTCGCGTTTCGCGGCAATCTAGGGGTCGCGCAACTGAGTCACAATAAGCGCGATGAAGCGGCCCGAGTGCTTAGCAGTGTGTTCGATGTGAACCTTCCGGTGGCGAGGATCCGAGTCGAGGCGCTGTTTCCCGCAGCCTCTGATCGGCAATTGACGCTCTAGGCATTGTGTTGTAGGCTGTTCGCCATGTCAGCGGACAGTGACGCTTCGATGTGCCGGCACCTAAACCCTACGGTCGTGGTCGCCACATTCTCCTCTCGCGTGACGGTTTCGGGCGACTGGTGTTGACCACTGTGGATTCAGTCGATCAGCAATTGCCGTCTTTCTCTAGGAGCCGCCTGGAATGACATCGTCGCGCCGACGGCTGCGAGTCTTGAGCATTGACGGCGGTGGGATGCGCGGCCTCTATAGCAGCGCATACCTATGGAGTCTAGCCAAGCAGGCGGAGGCTCGGCAACGCGTCCACGGCATCGACATCGGAAAGGCATTTGACCTGATAGTTGGCACCAGCACCGGAGGAGTCATTGCTTGCGCCCTTGCCGCCGGAATATCGCTGGAGAAGGTCGTTGAACTCTACAGTGAGAATGCTAAGGCGATATTTCCGGCCAAGGTGCCCGACCGAGTGTCTCCGTCAGCCATTTGGCGGGCCATCCGATGGCCGCAATACCTTGCGCGAGGAACTAGGCAGCTTGAGATTGCGCTAAGCGAGGTGTTCGGCGAGACAACCGTGGATGAAGTTTACAACGAAAGGGGAATCGCCATCTCAATCACAGCAGTCGAAATGTCTCATCACCGCAGTTGGATTTTCAAGACTCCACATCTCGGTGGCCAGCGCGATGGAAGATTTCGGCTCGTGGACGTGTGCCTCGCGACAAGCGCAGCCCCACTATATCGGTCAATGGCACGGGTGTCTGATCCAACTTCAGATTTCCACCGATATACCTTTGTGGACGGCGGTCTGTGGGCAAACAATCCTGTATTGGTGGCAATGATCGACGCTCTCAGGATGTCCAAGCCTGGCGACAGGATCGAGATCTTCTCGCTAGGAACTAGCCCACGACCACCGGGAGGCATATATAGTGATGACGATGCACACCGTGGATTCTTCAAGTGGAAGTTTGGTGGAGAGGCTGCGATAGTTTCCCTCGATTCACAGACCTTTGCGTACGACAAGATGGCTAGAATGTTGGCTAAACATGTTGACCGTGATTGCCGAGTAATTCGCCTTCCGACTGCCTCATTGCCGGCAGACGCAATGCCGTATGTGAATCTTGACGAAACTAGTAGGATGAGTCTGCAAGCGCTCACCGACCAGGCAATGGCTGATGTCTGGCATACGCTGGCCATATGTGACGACTCATCGGACCAGGACGCCTTGACACTTACCTGCTTCATGAATGCCTTGGCTGCGACCGGCGATGATCGTCCACTGCGCTAGGCGGACTTCGCAATGACAGCTCGCTGTCAAGAGCCGATATTGGCTCGCCACCCGGCCCGGATTCTGGGCCATCGTCGAAAGACTGGACAAGCAAATGTTTAACTGCCACGGCGGCATCTTGGCTTATCACAATGAAGAGGTGACGCTCCCTGAATCCGAGAGAACAGAAATGCGTCAGCGTCGCGATACGAACAGGGAGCGCCTTCGGCTTGGCCTCGAGTCGAACGGTCAGGTGAGTCCTGCCGAATTCCATTCCCAGGGCTCGTATTCCCACCGGACGATGGTGCAACACCGAGACAAGGACTATGACATTGATGACGGGGTTTACTTCTGGCAAGAGGACTTGCAAGAGTCGAACGGATCTGACGCGTCGGCAGCGGACGTCAAGCGCATGGTGCGGGACGCCCTTCAGGATCACAGGTTCAATAGACCGCCACGGGTGCGCACCAACTGCGTTCGGATTTACTACGAAGAAGGCTATCACGTAGACGTTCCCGTCTACCGAAACGTGTCGACGCTAGATTATGCGGGCGAACCCGTGATTACGCACGAGATCGCTAGCACCGATTGGAAGGTATCGGATCCAGCTGCGGTTACCCAATGGTTTGCGGAAAACAACACGCGCAGGAGTCCGGACGCGACTAATGGGCGACAACTTCGCCGAATTACTCGGCTGCTTAAGGCGTTTGCGAACAGCAGGCAAGCGTGGCGGAGCCAGATCGCACCTGGATTTACGATTACCACCTTGATCGTCGACGAATGCTATCAGCCTGACTCGCTACGGGACGATCGTGCGCTCTATGAAACCATGGCATCCATGCGGGACCGACTTAACTTGAGCCTCGAAGTCTCCCACCCAGTTGTGGAAGGTGAGATGTTGACATCCGGTCCCTTTGACAGTCGTTCGAAGGAGATGCTCGATCGGCTAGCGTGGGCACTCGATGAGCTTGAGATCCTGTTTGGATCGGATTGCACCTATGAGCAGGCCGCCAAGGCGTGGGGAGATGTGTTCAACACGCAGTTCTTCCGAGAGCGCGTTGAAAAGTCCGGCCGAGGTCAAGATGGATCTACAACGACCAGTCGGGTTTCGTCGACACACTTGCAAAAGCTTGGCGAGGATTCTGAAATCCACAGCGCCGTTGACAAGCGCGGTGGCGGCCGATATGCCTGATAGTCCGTCGGCTTCTCTGGGCCGAACTCGATCGGAGATGGCGATGGCTCAGGTGGACGACCTGATTCGTGGCAGTTTGAATGGCTCCAGGATGCCCTCAGCTGACATTTCAAGATATGTGAATCGAGCTTTTGTCGCGGGCTGGACCTTAAATGTCGGGTTTTCGGATGCCGTCGATCGAAGACTTAATGTCCTTGTCGACGGATCCTTTCCATATGCGCTACCTCGCATTGCATTTTCTGAGGTGCCCGAGAAATTAACTTGGCCGCATGTAGAGATAGACGGAGTCCTCTGTGTTGTACCAGACGAGACAGCGATATCACCGGAAAGGCCCTGCAGTGTTACCAAGTACTTGCTCGGCGCTGCGTGCGATTTGATAGAGCGATCGATTGCAGGCCTAAATCAGGAAGACTTTCGTATCGAATTCTTGAGCTATTGGAATATCGCAACGCAGAATCACGGCGATGGCTTTACGAGTTTACTGCGTCCAACAGGGCCCAGCCGAGAAGTGTTCGTGTGGCGTCAAGGCCGGCTTCAGGTGGTCGGAGAAGACGAGTCTTCGCTTAGGCAATGGATGTCTAGGCGATTCGGATCGTCCGTCGGGACCGACACTAGAGTCGATCGGGGTGTACTAGTGTGGCTTCCGGAACCTCCTCTTCCTGCCGACTATCCGAAGTCTGGAAGTGACGTGTTGGCACTAGCCCGGAATAGTTCTAGCGACACATTAGATCTGTTGAGTCAGATCGTAGCATCAGTCCCACCAAAGATTGATGTTTTTCTTGGTGCACCGACCCACAACGGCACCTGCTTTGCGGCTGTGACGACGTTTCGTCCTGTGCAGCGCGGTCGACGCACAAGATCGCTGGTGGATGCTGGATTCAGGCCAGGGCATGTTCCTGCGAAGATTTTGTTGCCACGGTATCTGTCTGGACGCAGTAGCGTTGCGAGGAAGAGAGTTCAGAGAGCTGACCACGGCTGGGTACACGGACGAGACCAAGATGACCATCAGAAGATTCTCAAGAATCGCAGCATAGTAGTGCTAGGATGCGGTTCACTCGGCGGATCCGTGGCGCGGTTGTTGGCGCGGTGTGGTGTCGGCCGCCTGCTCTTGGTAGATCCACAAGACCTGGATTGGGCGAACGTAGGCCGCCATACACTCGGTGCTCAAGCTGTAGGTAAGAACAAGGCATCGGCTCTGGCCGGCGAACTCGAGGAAGTCTATCCACATCTAGTTGCTGTCGCGTGGAAATCTGAGCATTTCGGACCATCGACAACGAACTTGGTCGAAGAGATGGCGACCTATGATTTAATCGTCAGTACCACGGGCAACTGGACGGCGGAGTGTTTTCTTAACGACGTTCAACGGGATTTGCCGGAGTGCTCGCCCGTCGTATACGGATGGCTCGAACCGCATGCATCGGCGGCACACGCGGTGTATATACCCCAAGGTGAAGCCTGCCTTAGGTGTGGATTACAAGACCACGGCAGACCACAGCTGGAGGTGACTGATTGGCCTGACAACAGAGCCAATTACCAGGAGCCTGCCTGTGGTGCAGTATTCTCTCCCTATGGTCCGGTAGAGCTTGCTTGGGCGAATGCGCTGGTTGCAGAGTCCGCCATCGATGCTCTGATCGGGGAGATTTCGGCGCCGATACACCGGATTTGGGTCGGCATGCAAAAGCGGATTGTCAGTGCTGGGGGCAGGTGGTCACAGCTCTGGATAGACACCATTGGCGATCCCGGAAATGGCGGTTTTCGGCTAGAGCGACCCTGGGGTCGATTGCCGAATTGTCCCGTCTGTACCCGTGCGGCTGCGGCTGCGTGATTTCTTATCGCATCGGCGACTCTGGTGAATCGCTCCTAGTCACGACACAGGTACTTGAACACTTAACCGAGTATCGCCAGGTGGCTGACGACACGGATGAAGCGGGAGGGCAACTCTTCGCGCACTTTGTGGGCTGCGAGAGTCGAATAGTCCTGGCGACAGGACCCCGGGACTCGGATCGTCGTAGTAGGCATACATTTGTGCCTGATCGAATCGCTGAGCGGAGGGAAATCAGCGACCTGTTCAAGTCCGGGTATCACTATATTGGAGACTGGCACACTCATCCGGAATTGGAGGCGTATCCTTCTGTCGATGACATAGAGAATTTCAAGGACGTGTTTAGAAAGTCGATTCATAACTTGGGTGGGTTTGTGCTAATTGTCGTCGGCATTTTGGCTCCTCCTGAAGGGCTGTTTGTAGGCTTATGCGACGGGGACGGACTTCACAGTCTAGACGTTTTCTGATGGGTTGCTACCTGCTTCTGTCAGATACGGCAAACTGGTGCTCGGGGCCGACGTTGGTATCCTGGGTACCACTCCCGCGGGCCACTAACTGTCCTCTTCTCAAACAGAGGCGACACCTGGCAGCAGTTTGAGCTGACGCCAGGAAGCGGGGCACGCTTTATCTCGTCGGGATCAAACGATGAGATGGAATCGAGGCACCGCTCATGACCCATGATGACGTACTCCACCGGTTCCGGCTACGCCTGCTTGCCCTGGCCGAGGAGTTGGGCAACGTGCGCGCCGCCTGCCGAATCATGGGCGTGCGTCCGTCGACATATTACCGCTGGCGCAAGCCCGTGCAGCGGTGGGTCCTGGACGCCCTGCACCCACACGAGCGGCGCCCGCCCCAGTCGCCGCGACGAACGCCGCCGTGGCTGGAACAGCACATCGTGGCTGTGGCCTTGGCCCATCTCGGGTGGCGCCCCGACCGGTAAGCGGCCGAGTTGCAGCGCCCGCGGTGGGGTGGGCACCACCGCAGCCCGCACGGCATCTGGAACGTGCTGCGCCGCGCCGGCCTCAATACGCGCGCCAAGCGGCTAGGGCTGATCGCGGGCTACCAGGCCCCGCCTCGAGCCACACCGCGGCCCTCGCCCAGCAGGTCGCCGCGGACTTGGCCCGCCACGGCTGGCTGCTCCAGCGCGTCAGCACCGACAACGCCAGCGAGTTCACCAGCGCCATCTTCCGGCAGGCTCTGGCCCACGCCGGCGTCCGCCACACGCGGATCCGCGCGGGCCGGCCCCAGAGCAACGGCTGCGTCGAGCGTGTCCACCAGACCATCCTCGAGGAGTGCTTCCGCCCCACCTTCGCCCGTGCCTTGATCCCCCGCTTTACGGCCCTCCGCCGGGATCTGGCGCAGTATCTCCAGTGCTACAACCACGACCGCGCCCACACCGGGCGCCGCACGCAAGGCCGCACTCCCGCTGAAGTCCTTGGGGCTGCCAAAACGCGGCCCCAGAAGTCGTCGAGATGAGCCCCACCCGTCGCTACATCTCGGGAAGAGGACAGCGACCAACTTCCCGAGGCGCCGGCTACGGCAACTGCTGCGGGGTGGTCGCGGACGATGCCTTTTAGCGGGTGAGTCGAGACTGGCGCGGCTGTGAGTTTCGCATCCGGCGCCTTCCATGGCCGGTGAGGCTCATGAACACATCGGTCACGACCATGACGACCCGTGGCCGATAGTCCCGCGAGAGGTGCGAGCGGTCCTTGCCCATCTCGCGGGCCACGGCTGCGATATTGCCCGTGGCCACCCAACGGCGAAGGAACGTCTCATGCGCCGGGCCAAGGAGATCGCCAGCTAGTTTGACCGCCTCCTCGACCAGATCGCGCAGAGCCAGCCACTCGGCGCCAGGTCGCCACCCGTACGTGTGAGCTGCGCGATCCTGAACAGCCGCGATCCGGCACAAGGAATTGTCCTGGAGGTCCCACGCACTCTGCAGGTGGCGAATCGCATGCTCCACCCGTCGCTCCCAATCCGCCCGGGGTCGGCGTCCCGGACCGGTCATCGGCCGATGTGCAGGCATTGACGCCGATGGCCCATTGTCCGGGTTGAAAGCGACAGGCTGCGTGCGCCTCTACACCATTGAACCGCCTGAGCCCTCTGATGCCGAGCGAGTAATTCGCAACCTTCGGACGATTTGGACCTTCTCTGCCGTCCCAGGCCGTGGAGCGAGAATCGCACTAGCCCAATTGTAGAACCCCTTGTGCGAACTCCGGCCACCTTACGACGGGATCTCCCGAGCGGGACCTTCGCTGGCATCTCTGCATGGGCCGATCGATGGACCGGTGCCGATGGGCCCGACGCTGGCACCAATTGCACCGGAACTTAGCTGGCCGTCCAGTCGCCGCCGGCCGGCCAATCGCGCCCAAACTGGGTGCCTTGCGCCACGGCGGACCGGGGCGGCCAGAGAAAGCGCCGCAGCACCGCTACGACGGTCTCGAGGCTCGGGATCGCCGATAGTCGAGAGCGCCCGGCAAACGCCGTCCACTGCGCCTGCTTCGTCGCGTCCGCGCCGAACTCCGAGCGCAGGGCAATTGGTGGGTTGATGGGTAGCGGCGTGCCTCGGCTGCTGAACGTGGCCACGAGCGCGTCCGCCAGCGAGTTCCCGCAGAACGCGAAGCTCGACGCCATGACCCATAAGTCATAGAAATCCTTCATACGAGTGTTCGCCATGCCCAGCCGCACCATGGCCTCAAATTTTTTGGCTACCACCGCCTCGGGCGGGTACGTCCGAAGCCGAGGGGCCGGGAAGTCGAGAATCGTCGGAAACTCGGAGTCCACGACGCCAGGCGTCACGACATCCCCAAACCCAACGTCAACCTGAAGGCTGATGCGCGCTCCGTCGAGGTCGGCCGTAAGTCGGACCCGGATGCCGCTTTCCGCCTGCCGCTCGCGGATCGGTGCGGCGCGCACCGACCCAGCCAGGAAACGCATCCCGTCCGGCGGGACCACTAGCGTACAGAGGTCTTGGAAGACCTCCTGCACCGGCGCCACGGCGAGTTTCCCAAACCCAAGCAGATCCACGTCGCGCGTCGCTCGGTGGGCCGTCGCCGTCCATAGTTCGAACAGGACCGCCCCCTTGAGCACGAACTGGTCGCGGTGCCTCGATGCTGCGAGCCGGTACAGCAGCCGCTCGTTCGCATAGCGCGTGAGCAGGAAGTTGAAGTCCTCCCCGCGTTCGCGCGCGCGATTGAGCAGGCGCTGGCGGACCGACGCGGGGACATTCCGCGGCAGTCCGCGCCTCAAAGAATCGCTTCCATATAGGGCCGCATCACACGCCCGACACGACAGATGTGCGCGTACCGGTCCAACTCGTCGACGGTGCCGAGACGCTGCGCCAGGCAGTCGCGCAGGGCGTCGATGGCAACGTCCACCCCCACCTTGTTGCGGAACTTGAAGCAGTCCGCCACCGTCTTGGCCGGGCTGTACGCGCGGACGGGGACCCCGTCGATCCGCTGCGCCTGAATCCCCGCGGTGCGCGCCAACCCCGAGAACCGCACGATCCGCAGCCCGACACCGGCCGGCTTCGGCGCCCGGTCCTTGGGGCCAATCGCCAGCCACACCTCGTGTGGCGCCTGCGTCGTGAGGCCGTGGACGCGCAGCGCCGAGAGCAGGCAAATCACCCCACGCGGCGTGCGCTTCGCCGTCTCAGCCAGCGAGTGGTGTTCGCTGACCGCGGCCCCGGCCAGCGCATAGAGGCCTCGACCCACCTTCTCCAGCAGTCCCTCGCGCGCGAGTCGGCCGAGATACGACCCAGGTATTCCCCGAGATTCGAGGTCTCGCGGACGGGCCAGCCCGGCCTCGCGGACGAAGGCGAGAACCGCCTGACGGCGTGCCTGTGCCATGTGGCGAGTTTTGGTGATATGTCGGTAGAAATCAATAAACACCAACATATCCACAGAACGGCCGGCGGGCCACTCTGCCGTTCAGAAATGTAGATGGCGAGCGGTCGCGTGCGGCGCTCGACCGAGGAGGCAGCAGGATTGGCCTCTGGTCGCGATGCTGTTGACGTCGAGGTCCATTCGGCTGGCCGGCTCTTGCGGCAGCCTCGTGGGCGCCGGAAGGACTGCCGGGTCTGTCGAATCTGGTCGCGCTCCTCATCCCGCCTCGATACGTACCGCGACTACCCGTCGCAAAGGCCGGCGGATGTGAGTGTCCGAACGGCGCCAGTCCAGCCGGCCGGCGGCGCCGCCATTCTGCGCCGGGCCCTAGCAGGCCACGCTGCGGGCCAGCGAGTACCGCATGCGGAGCGCCGCAGTCGGTCGTCAAGGATGCGGCAGCCACCGATCAGCGCGCGGCGGAACCGCTCGCCGCAGGCCCGGCATCGGCGGTATCGCTGACCGGCCGCAGCAGCGACTCCTCCCGGTCGGGGACGAACATTGGCGTCCACACGGCCCCACTCGGATTCGCCAGGAACGCCGCTTCCCACGTCACGGCTACCACAAGCCCGGCCATCAGCGCCTCATGGTCGGCCCCGCTGAAGCTCCGCACCGCGTCCTCGAGCTCCGCCACCATCCGCTCCACCCGTGGCCGGTGCGCGGTCACGATTCGCACCTCGGGGAACGTCGCGTACTCTCGCCGCCAGCTGCCCGACAGGTAGAACCGCGCGTAGCGCCGCAGCTTCAGCCCGTAGCGCCGCAACTCCGCCGTCCCCCGATCGACCTCCAGGTACAGCCAGCGGCGCCGGCCATCCAGGTCAATCTCTGCGATGGCGTCGGGATGCACCGTCCGCGAACTCCGTCCGACCCGATACTGCACTCGCGCGTGCGGGTCGGCCGTCCACTCGCGCAGGGTTGCCCCGAGATCGGCCCGACAGGCCTGCCGGATCGCCAGCATGCAGCTGTTGACGGCAAGCTGGTGATTCACGTAGCGGGGCTCCAGGGCCTCGGGGCCGGCCACCGTCGGGATATCGGCCAGCGGGATCCCGGCTAACGCCGCCAGCGCCTCGGCCCCTTGCGCGGAGATTCCATACACGTAGCCACGGCGCCCCCCGCCGGCGCCGCCGTGCATGGGCTCGGCCCGCACTACCCACCCTTTCTGATGCAGCCGCTGCAGGCAGATTTCGCAGGTCCGTGGCGTGGCGGCCTCGAAGGCCAGGGCCCGGAGTTGGACGGCCGTCAGCAGGCGATGGGTGTAGAGCAAGCGCAGGACCTGGAGCTGCCGGGGACCGATGCGGGTCAGCATCACTAGTATTGGGACCGCCGGAGACTATGGGGTAATCGCAGTCGCCGGAACAGCGAGGGCTTGGACCCTATGGGAATTGGCAACCTGAGGATGGGTGATGCCAGGGGTAGTGGGCATGGCGCAGTCGCTGGAACTGCCAGAGCTCGGACCCTACGGGAATAGCAAGCTCGAGGATTGGGGATGCCAGGGGTCGTGGGTATGGCGCAGTCGCTGGAACTGCGAGGGCTCGGACCCTGCGGGAACAGCAAGCTCGAGGATTGGTGATGCCAGGGGTCGTGGGCATGGCGCAGTCGCTGGAACTGCCAGAGCTTGGACCCGGCGGGAATTGACAGCTTGAGGATTGGGGATCCCAGGGGTCGTGGGTATGGGGCAGTCGCTGGAGGTGCGAGAGCTCGGACCCTACGGGAATCGGGAGCTTGAGGGTTGGGGATCCCAGGGGTTGTGGGCATGGGGCAGTCGCCGGAACTGCGAGGGCTCGGATCGGCCGGGAACCCGTACCCCCAGGACGAGGATCGAAGAGGACGAGGAGTGGGGGTACGGGTTAACAGTTCCACGAAGCGAAAGGTCAACAGTCCATGACGAATGCGAAACGTTGGGCCTCGCCCATCAGGTCTGGCGCGAGGCCGCCGCACGGCCCTGATGTTCGCGTCGAGCGCTTCGGCCAACCGAAAGCTCTTCCGATCCGCCTTCCGAGCTTCCTTGCGCACCTCAACCGAATGCCCAGCGAACGTTTGGCCCGTCGCGTGTGGGGATCATGCGCCCGTTTTCGGGATGGGATCTAGCCCGTCCAGCGGCTCCGAGGTCCCCACCTTGACGCCGGTGGTGGTCGCCGCCTGGGGCGGTTCCGCGGGCGTGGTTTCCTTGGTCTCCTGGTCAGCGTCCTTGGGCGGCTCCCCGTAGCGCTCCGCCACCAGCGCCTCGATCTGCGCCCGCGGTTTGCCCACCTGCTGCCGGCACTGTTCGCGCACGCACTCGGCCATCTCCGGTTCGCCTGCGGGGATGGGCACCACCCCCGCCTCGAACGGGCGCGCCGGCCGATTGTCCACCAGCGTCGTAATCGCCATGTGATACGCCGGCAGCCCATCGAGCTGCTGGCGCGTGAACGTCGGCGCCATCTCGTCGACGAAATGCCGCACCTGGGCCCGCAAGCCTCCAAACACCACGTGCGTGCGGGTGTTGATCAATACGCTGTCCAGGATCGGCCGCAGCCGCGGATGGCCGGGGTTCTGCGTCGCCACCGTCAGCCCCACCCCGTAGCTGCGCGAGCGCTCGAAGAACGCCGCCATGTCCCGCCCCGTGTCCAGAAACTCCTGGAACTCGTCGAACACCGCGAAGAAGGGCGGGCGCTTGTCGACCGGTCGCCGCAGCACCGCCTGCCAGAACTGCGTCACCAGGATGCTGCCCAGCAGCCGCGAACCCGCCGCGCCAAGCGCCGTGTCCGCCTGGTCCAGATTGGCCAGCACGATCTTGCGGTCGGCCAGTGCCCCGTCCCAGCCCACCGCCGAGCGCGGCTGCACCAGGATGTTGCGCACCCGCGGGTCCTGCACCAGCATCGCCATCCGCCGCAGCGCTCCGCCGAACGTCAGCTCGAACTGCCGCGTCGAGGTGCGGTCCACCTGGTTCTGCCAGTACGACCGCAGGAACGGATCGGTCACCTGCGGCAGCAGCGTCTGCCGCCACTCGCGGTCGAAGAACAGCCGCTCCAGGTCGAGCATCGAGGGCTTGATCTGGGGATTGGCCGCCAGCGTGCGGAAGCCGTAGGCGAAGGCCTGCGACATCGAGGTGCCCCAGTGCAGATCCTCGCCCTTCACCAACTCCTTCATCATGGTGTAGACGGCCCCGGCCACGCGTTCGCCCTCGTCCGCATCCCGCACGTCCAGCGGGTTGAGTGCCACCGGCCACTCGGTATCGGCGAAGTCCAGCAGGATCGTGTCCTCGGCGCGACCCGGCGGCACGGCGGCGACCAACGCCTCGACGAGGTCGCCCTTGGGATCCAGGACCAGCAGGCCGTAACCCTGTTCCATGACCGAGCGCGCCCACCAGTACAGGAAGGTGCTCTTGCCGACCCCCGTGGGCCCGACCGCCAGCACGTGCTTGAGGGCGTCGTGAGGCTTGATGCAGGCCCACTCTTTACCCGGATGCTCGGTCATGCGTCGCCGCTCTGCCCCAGGCGCAGGTCACGGCCGTGGGGCACGTCGCCGTAGCGACCGCCCCAGCGCGTCCAGACCTGGGTCCCGACGAGGGTTTCCAACTCGACCAAGGGCCGGCCAGTGAGCGCGTGCGCCTCGGCTAGGCTCACCACGAAGCTGGCGCCCGGCCACCAGTCCTGATCCAGGAAGCAGCGGTCAAAGCGATCCTTGCGCCAGGGGCGATGGGGGACGAGCCAGTTGAACGCGCCCCGGGTGGGCTCGAAGCCGGCCAGCAGCAGGTCGAAGCGATCCTCGGCCTGCGCGCGGCTCGGCGCGTGCACCCAGAGTTGGAGCTGCATGCTGAGCAGCGGGCTGTGGGCTTTGGTCTCGGCCGCCCGGGCCTGGGCCTGCATCTCGTGGGTGGGGCCGCCGGGTGTCGGGTGGTAGTCCTGGCCGGTCATGAGGAAGGCCAGCATCTCCCGCAGGGCGCTGCCGATCTCGCGCAACACGGTGCGTCCCAGCCCGCCGCCCGACAGTCGCTGACCGGCGCGGACTTGGGCGGCGCAGCGCTGTGCCTCGCGGGCCCGGCGTTCGCCCGCCCGCGCCACGAGGAAACGCACTGCCACGCGCTCGCCCGCCGTCTGGTGGGCGAGGCCGCGGTCGAGCAGGATGACCGGGTCCTGGGTGAAGTCGTGGCGCAGCGGCAATGCCCAGTGCTGCTTGGGCGTCAGGTAGGCGCGAATCGTGTGGGGTGTGGGGACGTCCCCGTTCGTCGGGGTCTTGCACGCATCGCCAGCGCCGTTGCTCGCGGTGGCTCGCATCGCACCGCCGACGTCAATTGCCCGCCGGGCGATAGCCCTGGGAGGGTCGTTGGTCGGTAGGGGCGGAGGACACCACGGCACCGGTCCGCGCCCGGCGTAGCACGGACGCCACACCCGCGCGTGCAATCCGCCGATGTCGCCGATCACGCCTCGGGCCCCTTGCTCGACTGCGGTCCGGTGGCGTGCGGAGTCTCGCCGTCGCCACCGCTCCACCGCGTCCAGACCTGCCGCTCATTTAGGGTCGCCAGCGCCAGCAGCGGCAGGCCCGTCAGCGCGTAGGCTTCCTCATGACTGACCAGGAACGTCGCACCCGGCCACGATCGTTCCTCGGCGAAGCAGCGGTCGAAGCGCCGCCGGCGCCACGGCTCGTGCGTCTGCAGCCAGTTCCGCCAGCTCGCGCACGCGTGGAAGCCCTGCAGCAGCCACCCCATGCGACCCTCGGCGAGATCCCGCGTCGGCGCCTGCACCCGGCATTGGATCTGCAGGGTCAGCAGACGGGCGCGGGCCTTCTCCTCCACCGCCGACGCATCCAGTCGCATCAGCGACAGGGACGCGCGCTGGCACACGCTCCACCAGAGGCTGCTCGCGAGGTGGCGGATGCGCCCGCCCAGTGTTTCTGGTGGCGCATGTCGCTCGGCCCACAGCCGCTTGGCCTGGGCGCGAAAGTCGCGCACGGTGACCGCGTCCGCCGGCTCGATGATGAAGCGGACGGCCAGGCGTTCGTCGGCCATGAGGTCGGCGAACCCTCGCTCGAGCGGGGCATGGGGACCCTGGACTCGGGCATGGTCGAACGGCATGACCGAGCCACATGCTGGCTTCAAGTAGGCTCGAATCGTGTGGGACTCTGTGGCTCTGCGGCGCAAGGTCCTCATGTCATGGACCCCAACACCGCTCGGGCCGGTGGCACGGCTTCACAAGGTCGACCTCGGCGGATCCGCCATCCAGGTGCTGCAGGCCATCGGCCTTGTTTACGACCGGAGCGAACTGCACCGCTGCCGGCATGTGGTGTGCCGTTCATTGGGTGAACTCCTTCGCGGGTCGGCTCGCAAGCGTCCGTTGCGGCTGCGCTTGGGCCGCCCACCGGTCGACCTTCATCTGTCGCAGCCAACCGTAGGGAGGAACGGCGCCTGGCGGAATCCAGGTTTCCGTAAACCTGCAACTCAATCGGGCTGGCACTCTCCGGCAGGTGGTGACAGTCGGCCTCTAAGGCCCCCAGCGGTCCCACCAGAAATTTGTCGCGAGGGTCTGCACGGCGATGCCTCCCGAAACTTCCGCGGTTCTGGACGCTCCAGCCGCCCGCCAGCGAGTACCCTTCTCTGATCCTTCAGGCTCAGCAGGAGCATCAAGTTGGCCGCGCTTGAAGACCTTCGGCCTTCCGCCAGCATTCGCGGCATCGCGCCTGACGGGCTCGTCACGGTCGTCAACGTCGAGTGGTACGGCTCGGACGCCCTCGAGCTCACCTATAAGGACTCCGCCGGGCACATCGCCAACGAGCTCCTCTACCGCCACGACGAGCCACGCCTCGAAGTGGTCGAGGCCGGGCGTCCCTGGAGCTTCGACGCCGACGGCTCGCTCTTCCGCCTCGTCTCCGAGGCGCAGCGGATTCGGCTCGCCCACCTGTTTGACCCGGTGCTGGCCGTTCACACTTCGCTCGTCGAACCCCTTCCCCATCAGATCACCGCGGTCTACGAGACCATGCTGCCCAGGCAGCCGCTGCGCTTCCTGCTGGCCGACGATCCCGGCGCCGGCAAGACCATCATGGCCGGGTTGCTCATCAAGGAACTCATCGCACGGGGCGACCTGAAGCGCTGCCTCATCGTCTGTCCCGGCAGCTTGGTGGAGCAATGGCAGGACGAGCTGACGCGGAAGTTTCAGCTCCCCTTCGAGATTGTCACCAACGACAAGCTGGAGGCTGCGCGCACCGGCAATTGGTTCCTGGAGAACGATCTCGCCATCGCCCGGCTCGACAAGCTCGCGCGCGACGAGGACGTGCAGGCCAAGCTCAGCGCGCCGGACGCTCGCTGGGACCTCGTGGTCTGCGACGAGGCTCACAAGCTCTCAGCCACGTTCTTCGGCGGCGAGGTTCGCTACACCAAGCGCCACCGGCTTGGGCAGCTGCTTTCGGGACTCTCCCGCCACTTCCTGCTGATGACCGCCACGCCGCACAACGGCAAGGAGACCGACTTCCAGCTATTCCTGGCCCTGCTCGATGGCGACCGCTTTGAGGGCCGTTTCCGCGACGGCGTCCACCAGGTCGACGTCTCCGACCTGATGCGCCGGATGGTGAAAGAGAAGCTGCTCAAGTTCGATGGGCGTCCCCTCTTCCCGGAGCGCATGGCCTACACCGTCCCCTACAAGCTCACCGATGCCGAAGCCCGCCTGTACCGCGCGGTCACCGAATATGTCCGCGAAGAGTTCAACCGGGCCGAGGCGCTCCAAAACGATCGGCGCGCCGGAACGGTCGGTTTCGCGCTGACCATCCTGCAGCGCCGGCTGGCCTCCTCCCCCGAGGCCATTTACCAGTCGCTGCGACGCCGGCGCGAACGCCTGGAAAGTCGGCTGCGCGAGGTCAAGCTGATGCAACGCGGTGCGACGCCGCTCGACCAGGGCATGCCGCTGCTCGACGCCGACGATCTTGACGACCTCGATGAGGCGTCTGAAGACGAGGTCGAGGTGATCGGCGAGCAGATCCTCGACCAGGCGACCGCCGCGCGCACCGTCACGGAGCTAGAGGCGGAGATCGGCATCCTCCAGCGGCTCCAGGGCCTCGCAGCGGAGGCGAGACGCACCGGCGACACCAAGTGGCATGAACTCGCCAAGGTCCTCAAGTACGTGTTGACCCTTGACGAGCATGCACCGCGCGCCGCGGAGCCGGAGGTGCCCTATGGCGCGGGACCGATCGACCCGCCCAAACCGTCCCCCCACCAGAAGATCGTGATCTTCACCGAGCACCGCGACACCCTGAACTACCTCTACGACAACATCGCCAACCGCCTGCTGGGCCAGAGTGACGCCGTAGCGGTCATCCACGGTGGCTTGGGTCGCGAGGAGCGCCGCAAGGCCCAGGAACGCTTCCTCCACGACATCACGGTCCAGGTCCTGCTGGCCACCGACGCCGCCAGCGAGGGCATCAACCTCCAGCGCGCCCACCTCATGGTCAACTACGACCTGCCGTGGAATCCCAACCGGTTGGAGCAGCGCTTCGGGCGCATCCACCGCATCGGTCAGACCGAGATTTGCTTCCTCTGGAACCTGGTTGCCGAGGAGACGCGTGAGGGCGACGTTTACCGCACGCTGCTGGAGAAGATCGAGGAAGCACGCAACGCGCTAGGCGGTCAGGTGTTCGACGTGCTGGGCAAGCTCGAATTCGAGGGCAAGTCACTGCGAGAGCTGCTGATCCAGGCGATTCGCTACGGCGAGCAGCCCGAAATCCGCGCCCGATTGACCCAGGCCGTCTCAGAGGCGGTCGATCGCTCGCGCCTCGAAGAGTTGATGGAAGATCGCGCGCTGACTACAGACCTGATGGACACCAGCAGGGTGGCGGAGGTGCGCGAGGCGATGGAGCGCGCGCAGGCCCGACGGCTCCAGCCGCACTACATCGAGGAGTTCTTCCGAGAGGCCTTCAAGCTGCTGGGCGGCACCCTACGGCAGCGCGAGCCTCGGCGCTACGAGATTCGGCACGTCCCCGCACCCATCCGGAATCTCGACCGCATCATCGGCATCGGCCAACCGGTGCTGCAACGTTACGAGCGCGTCGTATTCGAGAAGGACCTCATCGCGCCGCACGGACAGCCGCTCGCGGCGTTCATCTGCCCGGGTCACCCGGTGCTCGACGCGACGCTCGACCTCACGCTCGAGCGCCACCGCGACCTGTTGCGACGCGGCGCCATCCTCGTCGACGACCGCGACCCAGGCACAGAGCCGCGGATGCTCTTCTACGCCGAGCACGCAATCCAAGACGCCAGCCGTCTGCCCTCCGGTGAGCGACGCACGATCTCCAAGCGGATGCTGTACGTCGAGCTGGACGCGGCAGGGAATGCGCACCACATGCAGTACGCGCCGTACCTCGACTACCGCCCGCTGCACGACGACGAGCCTGAAATTGACGCGTTCCTCGCCCGTCCCGAGTGCGCCTGGATTACGCGCGAGCTCGAGCAGCGTGCGATGAGCCATCTGATTGCCGAAGTAGTGCCCGAACACGACGTCGAGGTTCGGCAGCGTCGCCTTGCCTGGATTGAAAAAACGCGTGCCGCAGTGCACGAGCGACTGGTCAAGGAGATCAACTACTGGGACCACCAAGCGTCGGAATTGGCGGATCAGGAAGCCGCAGGCAAGCCCAACGCCCGCCTCAATGCCCAGGAGGCGCGGCGCCGCGCGGACGACTTGCAGGAGCGCCTCAAGCGGCGCCTGGGCGAGCTAGACCGTGAGGCGCAGATTTCCACGCGCCCGCCCGTGGTGCTCGGCGGGATGATGGTGGTACCGGCTGGCCTGATCGCGGCTATGACGAATAGACCGTCGCCCGCCTCGACGCCGGACCGGCAGGCGGTTGCGGCTAGGGCGCGTGCGATCGTGATGGGAGTCGAGCGTAGACTCGGCTTCGAGCCGGTGGACCGCGAGTTCGAGCAGCTGGGCTACGACATCGAGAGCCGAAACCCGCGCGACGGGCACGGATTGCGCTTCATCGAGGTGAAGGGCCGCAGCGCGGACGCTGCTACGGTGACCGTCACCAAGAATGAGATCCTCCGCTCACTCAACCTGCCGAAGAGCTTCATCCTTGCGCTGGTTGAGTTTCACCAGGACGGCGATCATCGCGTGCGCTACTTGCGCCGCCCCTTCCGCCGCGAGCCGGACTTCGGGGCCACCAGCGTGAACTATGACTTCGCCGAGTTGCTGAGCCGGTCCGAGGTGCCATCGTGACAGCCGCCGCGGCGGGCGTAGTCGTCAATGAGAAGCCGAGCGAGGTCACCTTGCCGGTCGCCGCCCCTGCCAACCGCGCATTCTGACTCTGTCTGCCCACAACGAAGCACAAACAATGCGGTACTTCAGCGAGCGGGAAGGTGGAAGAGCACCAAGGGACAGCGAGGACATTGGTGGGCCCGCCCGGGACGGCATTCGTGCCTTGATCATGGCCCGTGTCCAAGACGGGTCATTCGGCGCAACCTTCCGGCAGAACTGTCCCGATAGTCCGATCGCAATAGGAACGGATGAAACAAGCTTCAGAAACGCCCTGCGAGCCTACAATCCGGGGCCATCGGATTGGCCGTGGGATAACGGTGCAGACTGGATTGGTAGTTCGGAAACGCCACCTACACTGCAAATCCTCGATACAATCGAGTTTTGCTGGGAACACATTGGTAGACCGATACCTCTAGACTATCACAAGTTCAGCAAGCACTATCATCTAGCATTTGATAGAGATGCTGGTAGAGAAGAATTTCGCAGTGCGATAGAAGATATATTTCGCCGAAATGGTATTGCCTACGAACTTACTACAGATGGACGCATAGAACGACTGCCATCGCCCGTGTTCCAAAGAGTAGTGACGAAATTTGATTTCAACACCGGTGACGGTGAATTCGACCGCCTCCTAAGCACCGCTCAGAGTAAGTTTCTGACTCCCGACCTTGAGAAACGACGGGAAGCGCTGGAAGCGCTCTGGGATGCCTGGGAACGACTCAAGACCCTAGGACCGAGAGCCGACAAGAAGGCTCAGGTAGAGACAATGCTCGATGTGACCGCCGGAAACAATTCTCCCAGGTTTCGGAGCGTCTTGGAACAGGAAGCATCTAGTCTCACCAGAGTAGGAAACACGCTGGGAATCCGTCATGCGGAAGTGGATCAGGAAAAGATCGTGAGGAGCGAGCATGTGGACTATCTGTTCTACCGACTATTCAGCCTGATCTGGCTGATACTTCGTTTGAAATAGCCGGTCAAGTTTGGACGTCAAACGTCGCAAGAAGCTGATCGAGGTCGCGCTGCCGCTCGACGCCATCAATGCTGCATCGAAGCGGGAAAAATCCATACGGCACGGACACCCCAGCACACTGCACCTGTGGTGGGCGCGCCGACCGCTAGCCACGGCCCGGGCAGTGATATTCGCGCAGATGGTGGATGACCCGTCCGCCAATCCGGACCTGTTTCCGACCGCGCGAGCTCAGGACCGGGAACGTCAGCGGCTCTTCCGCATCATCGAAGACTTGGCGCAGTGGGAAAACACCACCAACGAAGACGTGATGGACCAGGCGCGTAGGGAGATTTGGCAGTCTTGGCGGCGCACCTGTGCTGATAACGCCGACCACCCGCGCGCCAAAGAGCTGTTTGACCGCCATGTGCTGCCCGCCTTTCACGACCCGTTCGCCGGGGGCGGTTCGCTCCCCCTGGAGGCACAGCGCCTTGGGCTGGAGGCCCACGCTTCCGATCTGAATCCCGTCGCCGTGCTGATCAACAAAGCGATGATCGAGATCCCGCCAAAGTTCGCGAGCCGGCCGCCGGTGAACTCAGAGGCTCGCAGCGAAAAGCAGCTCATGAGCAAGACTTGGCGTGGCACACAGGGGCTTGCGGAGGACGTGCGTTTCTACGGCCGCTGGATGCGCGATGAGGCCGAAATGCGAATCGGTCATCTCTACCCCAAAGTGCGTGTCACCTCGGAGATGGCCAGCAAGCGCCCGGATCTTGCACCGTACGTCGGTCGCGGGCTAACCGTGATCGCCTGGATCTGGGCACGTACCGTCAAGAGCCCGAATCCCGCCTACGCTGATGTCGATGTCCCCCTGGCATCCAGCTTTGTCCTTTCGAAGAAGCGGGGTAGGGAAGCCTATGTCGAGCCGGTGATCGACGCCGACGGCTTCCGCTTCACCGTCAAGGTGGGCGCGCCACCCGACGCCGTCACGAGTGGCACAAAGCTTGGACGTGGAGCCAACTTTCGCTGCCTCCTCTCCGACACTCCGATCACTAGTGATTACATCAAGACAGAAGGAAGATCCGGCCGTACAGGAACACTCCTTATGGCAATGGTTGCTCAGGGCAATCGCGGCCGCGTCTACCTGGATCCAACGAAAGAACACGAGAAACTGGCATTGGAGGCACAGGCTGCATGGAAGCCTGAAACGACACTCCCAGATGACCCTCGAAATTTCTGGACGGTTCAGTACGGACTAACGACCTTTGGCGACCTCTTCACCGAACGGCAACTGGTCGCCCTCACCACTCTTTCCGATCTCGTCAATGAAGTCCGCGTGCGCATCCGCGCCGATGCCGTGGCCGCCGGTATGCCGGACGACAACCGAGCACTAGGCGACGGCGGCACAGGGGTGAGGGCGTACGCAGAGTCGGTCGGCGTGTATCTGGCGCTCTTGGTAAATCAGACTGCAAACCACTCGTCATCCGTGTGTGGTTGGAATAATGTCAATGCTCAGATGCGAAGCGTGTTTGCCCGCCAAGCCATTCCTATGGTCTGGGATTACGCTGAGAGCAATTTATTCTGCGAATCATCGGGCAGCTATGCAAATCTGTTCGAGCGGCAGTTAAAGGCTTTCGAGACACTGGGGAATAGTGAACCTGGAACCGCAAGTCAGACGGACGTGAACCTGCAACCCATTTCTGCAGACAAACTCGTATCAACTGACCCACCCTATTACGACAACATCGCCTACGCCGACTTATCGGACTTCTTCTACGTCTGGTTGCGCCGTTCCCTGCAACCAGTTTTCCCGGATCTCTTCGCTACGCTGGCCGTGCCGAAGGCGGAGGAGTTGGTAGCCATTCCCTACCGCCACGGGAGCAAGGCAGCAGCGGAGACCTTCTTTCTGGACGGGATGACCCGGGCACTGCACAGCCTGGCGAGACAGGCGCATCCGGGTTTTCCCGTCACCATCTACTACGCATTCAAGCAATCGGAGACCAAACGGGACATTGGAACATCCAGCACGGGCTGGGAGACGTTCCTGGATGCCATTGTCCGGTCCGAGTTCGCGATTTCCGGTACCTGGCCGATGCGCACCGAAAAGCAAGGTCGCGTTATTGGCAACAGCACCAACGCTCTCGCCTCCAGCATCGTCTTGGTCTGCCGCCGCCGTCCCGCCGCCGCACCGGCTGCCACCCGCCGTGAGTTCCAGGACGCACTCCGCGCCGAGTTTCCGAAAGCTCTGGCTCACATGCAGCGCAGCAACATCGCGCCCGTCGACCTTGCCCAAGCCTCGATCGGCCCGGGCATGGCAGTCTTTACCACCTACTCAAATGTGCTAAACGCCGATGGCAGCAAGATGTCGGTTGGGGACGCGCTCGCACTCATCAACGCCACACTCGATGAGGTGTTGGCGGAGCAGGAAGGCGACCTTGACGCCGACAGTCGCTGGGCGCTGGCCTGGGTCGAACAGTCGGGCCACGACGAGGGAGAGTACGGCGTCGCCGAGACGCTCTCCACGGCGAAGAACACGAGCGTCGAAGGACTCGTCCGCGCCGGCATCATCGAGTCCAGGCGAGGCACGGTCCGCATCCTCAAACCTGACGAACTCGATCCCGACTGGGACCCAGGCAGCGACTCCCGGCTCACCGTCTGGGAGATGACGCACCATCTGATCCGCGCTCTAGCGGTAAGCGAATCGGAAGCCGCCGAACTGGCGGCGGCGCTCGGCAGCAAGGCTGAGACTGCCCGCGACCTTGCCTATCGGCTCTACACGATCAGCGAACGCAAGCGGCGCGCCGCAGACGCCCTCGCATATAACGGGCTTGTGCAATCGTGGCCCGAAATCATGCGCATGGCCGGAGGGCAGCGCACGATCGTTGAGGCGCAGAGTGCATTCGCGCTTGACGGGGCGCAGGAGTAGCTGAAATGACGATTCGCAGCCGCGAGCAAGTCACGACCGAGGACGCGATCGTTGCAACTATAGTGGGCCGCCTAACCGATCGGTTCAAGCCGGAGCGCATCCTCCTCTTCGGGTCTCGAGCGAGGGGAGATGCCACGGAGTGGAGCGATGTCGACCTGCTAGTCGTCATGCCCGACGGCACGGACAGACGGCAGACCGCGATCGAGATGCATATTGCGCTCGGGGATCTGCCGGCCGCGAAGGACATCGTCGTGACGACGCCTGACCACATCGCACAGCGGGGCCACGTCATCGGGACAGTGCTGCGGCCAGCACTGCGCGAGGGAACGGTGCTCTATGAGCGAGCCTGAGGCCGCATCCGAGTCCCGCCGCTGGCTGCGCTATGCGCTGGACGACCTGGAGATCGCCGGGCAGATGGCGCAGGACGCTGCAAGGCCGCGCTATGTGTGCTGGTTCTCCCAGCAGGCAGCCGAGAAGGCGCTGAAAGCCGTCCTCGTGCTGGAAAGCATCGAATTTCCCTACATCCACGACCTGCAGCGTTTGCGGAATCTCTTCCCTGACGGTTGGTCCGAAGGAGCCGGTCCAGATGTGCTCGCGAGGCTCACGGCGTGGGGCTCGGAGTCCAGATACCCAGGAGATTGGCCGGAGCCCACCGCCGATGACGCGGCACGCGCCGAGGCCGACGCGCGGGCAGTTTACGATTCCATAGCGACGGAGTTCGCGCACCGCGGCATAGCTGTGGAATAGAGACGCCAGAGGCGACAGCAGTGGCCATCACGAACCATGAGCGCGTCGGCAAGGCCATGGATCTGCTCAGGTCTGGCCTGGGCCCGTTCGTACAACGCGAGTTCAAGAATGAGTTCGGGCCGCGAGACGCCCTGGAGGGCGCCCGGTCTTATTTCGGTCACGGCAATCGGCTGTCGACGCACGGAAACCTAACCGATTGGGACAGCGCCGCGCTGCTCAGCGTGATGTTCTCCTCATGGAACGAGGTGTTCCGGCAGAGTCTCGGACACACCGAACGCTCGCTGGTCAGCGAGCTGCGGGAGTGGCGAAACAAATGGGCGCACCAGCATCGCTTCTCCAGTGATGACACGGAGCGCGCGCTCGACTCGGCAGCGCGTCTCCTTACGGCGATTTCGGCACCGCAGGCAGATACGGTCGCGCAGATGCGCCGCGAGCTGCGCCGGCTGGTTATCGATGAGCAGACGCGCACCGAGCAGCGGAAGGCCGGCGGATCGCTCATTGCGGCGGCGGCTGCCGAAGTCCTCCGTCCTTGGCGAGACGTAGTAACGCCGCATGCCGACGTGGCCAGCGGGCGATACCAGCAGGCGGAGTTTGCCGCCGATCTCTGGCAGGTGCATCTCGGCGAGGGCGGCGACGAGTACCGAAATCCCGTCGAGTTTTTTCGCCGCACGTTTGTCACCGAGAGCCTGGAGCGCCTGCTCGTCGGCGGCGTCCAGCGCCTGACCGGACGCGGCGGCGATCCGGTCGTGCAGCTCCAGACCAACTTCGGCGGCGGCAAGACGCACTCGATGCTCGCGCTCTATCACCTGGCCTCGGGCATGCCGCCGAACGAGCTTCCGGGCGTCGACGCGATCATGGCGGCGACCGGAGCGTCCGATCTGCCTGCCGTGCGCCGTGTGGTGCTAGTCGGCAACAAGATCTCACCCGGCAACCCGGCCACCAAGCCCGGCGGCACGGTTGTGCGCACGCTTTGGGGCGAGCTGGCTTATCAGCTCGGAGGCGCCGCTGCATTCGCACGCGTGAACGAGGACGACCAGAGGGCGACCAATCCGGGCGACACCCTGCGCGAGCTCTTCAACGACTACGGCCCGTGCCTCATTCTCATCGACGAGTGGGTCGCCTACGCGCGCCAACTCCACGATTCGCCGGACCTGCCGGGTGGAACCTTCGAGACGCAGTTCACCTTCGCCCAGGCGCTCACGGAGGCGGCGCGGGCCGCGGAGCACTGCCTGCTGGTGATCTCGCTGCCAGCCTCGGACACGAGCGGTTCGCCGCATGCTCAAGCAGACGACGTGGAAGTAGGCGGCATCCGCGGGCGCGAGGCACTGGACCGCCTGCGCAACGTGGTGGGCCGCGTGGAATCGTCGTGGCGCCCGGCCAGTGCCGAGGAGGGCTTCGAGATTGTGCGCCGGCGGCTGTTCGAGCCGCTGGCAGGCGACAACTTCAAGCAGCGCGACGTGACCGCCCGCGCGTTCGCCGAGCTGTATCAGTCGCAGCGCGGCGAGTTCCCGCCCGAATGCGGCACCGTCGACTACGAGCGACGCATCCAGGCGGCCTATCCCATCCACCCGGAGATCTTCGACCGCCTCTACACGGACTGGTCGACCCTGGTGAAGTTCCAGCGCACGCGCGGCGTGCTGCGGCTGATGGCGTCCGTGATCCACAGCCTCTGGGAAAAGGGTGACCGGAACCCGCTGATCCTGCCGTCGATGGTCCCGATTGACGACGCCCGCGTGCAGTTTGAGCTGACGCGCTATCTCTCGGAGAACTGGGTGCCGATCATCGAGGGCGACGTGGACGGACCGAACTCGCTGCCGCTCCGGATCGATGGCGAGATCACCAATCTCGGGAAGCTGCGCGCGACCTGCCGGGTCGCCCGCACGATCTATTTGGGCTCCGCGCCGACCTCGGGCGCCACGCACCGGGGTATCGAGGATCGGCGGATCAAGCTGGGCTGCGTGATGCCAGGCGAGTCGCCGCAGGTCTTCGGCGACGCGATCCGCCGCCTCGCCGACGGTGCCACGTTTCTCTACCAGGATCCCCCGCGCTATTGGTATGCGACCCAGCCGACGGTCACCAAGCTGGCGGAAGACCGCGCGTTTCAGTTGGAACGCAATCCCGACGCAGTGCACGTGGAGTTGGCACGGCGCCTTGAGTCAGACTTAGGCTTCAAGCCCCGCGACGCCGGTCGCCGGAGCGACTTCGCTCGGATTCACCTGCTGCCACGCGACGGTGGCGAGGTCCCCGACGAGTTGGGCACACGCCTCGTTGTGCTGGATGCCGAGCACGCCTACACGCGCGGCCAGGGGCCTAACCCGGCCGAAGCGGCAGCACAGACGATCCTGGAGTCGCGTGGCAGCGCCCCGCGCCTCAATCGCAACACCTTGGTATTCCTGGCCGCCGACAAGGTGCGATTGCAGGACCTCGACGAGGCCATCCGGCGCTACCTGGCCTGGACATCAATCCTCGGCGAAAAGGATGAGCTGAACCTCGATCCTCACCAAGTTCGACAGGCTGAGACGCAGCATGACTCTGCCGATGGCGCCGTGGCGGCACGGCTGCCGGAGACTTATCAATGGGTCCTGGTCCCCACCCAGACAGACCCGCGGACGCCCGTGCAGTGGCAGGCGTCCCGCCTCAGCGGCAGCGATGCCCTCGCCGTTCGCGCGGCCCGCAAGCTCAGTGCGGACGACCTCCTGGTCACGAAGCTCGGTCCGACGATCGTCCGGCGAGCCCTCGACGAGATCCCGCTGTGGCGCGGCGACCATGTGCCCGTGCGTACGCTGGTGCAGGACTTTGCCCAGCAGCTCTATTTGCCGCGTTTGGCTGGGCCGGACATCCTGGCCGAGGCGCTCCGCTCAGGCGTCGGTTCACTGACTTGGCAACTGGACACCTTCGCCTATGCCGAGTCTTTCGACGACGTGGCCGGACGCTATCCGGGGCTACGCGGTGGACAACTGGTCGACTTTGGCGCCGACAATCCCGGCCTCATCGTGAAGCCCGATGTGGCCCAGCGACAGCTTGAAGCCGAGCTTCAACCGTCCCCGCCTGTCGTCGACCCGGTCGATCCCCCTGGCCCCGGACCAAAACCTGGCCCCGATCCCCCGCCACTACCCCCGGAGCCGGCACCGCATCGCCGCTACCACGGCACGGTCCGACTTGATCCAACTCGCGTGGGCCGCGACGCCAGCCAGATCGCCGAGGAGGTAGTAGCTCACCTCGTCGGCCTCACCGGCGCCGAGATCACGGTCACGATTGACATCGAGGCCAACCTTCCGGACGGCGCCTCCGAACAGGTCGTCCGCACCGTCACTGAGAACGGGCGCACCCTGAAGTTCGAGCCGGGATCAGGGTTCGAGCGTGACTGAAACGTTGTGCGGAGAGCCGGACATCACCCTGAGTGGTAGCCCACAATCGGCTACTGTGGCGGCTGTGCAGTTCGGTTCATTCATCAGCGGCGTAGAGTTCTTACTGAAGCTCGAAACCCGCGCTTCGCTTTCAAAACTCCTTGAAGGCAATGCCGGTGCCACCTCGCGAATGACAAAATTGACGCAGTTCAGGAGAAGAAGAGAGGGTCTCTCGACGGTCTCTCAGCGAACCTGCCCGGACCCACCAACATCCGCAGAGCTTATCAACATCTTTGGCGGTGGCTCAAGGCCACACTTGAAGGAACGACAATCGGCCGGAAGCCTAATTGGATTCTCGCCGGCTACGAGCGCCGAACAGAGTAATCTTGAGAGATTCGGTTTGCCGTAGTGAACACGAACGGATGAGAATCCACCTCACAAGCCTGAATCCCTCCCTGAGATTTGCGAAATGAGGTTTATCGATCTCTTTGCAGGCCTCGGAGGATTCCGTCTTGCGCTTGAACGACTGGGGCACGAGTGCGTATTTTCGTCCGAGATTAATACTGATCTTCAAGATGTTTACAACCGCAATTTTACCGAAGGACCAGTTGTCCAGGGAGACATTCGACGCTCAAAGGACCGTGTGCCTTCGCATGACGTGCTGTGCGCTGGATTCCCTTGTCAACCCTTCTCAAAGTCAGGCAATCAGTCCGGGTTGAAGGACAAGACTTCCGGAACACTCTTTCACGAGATTCTGGAAATATTGCAGGCGCATGAACCAATCTATGTCATTCTAGAGAACGTTGGGAACTTTGAGCGTCATGACGAAGGACGAACGTGGCGTATTGTTAAGACTAGCTTGGAAAGTCTTGGCTATGAAGTCCGGGGAACAGAACATGTGGCAAGTGGTGGCCATGGACTGCTCTCCCCACACCATCTCGGCTACCCTCATCACCGAGAGCGATTTTTCGCAGTGGCCTCACTTGATGCCCTTCCAGAAGTGCCCTTCCCACTTCGGGACCGAAGCGCTCTCACCTCATTGACTGGCATCGTTCAGAAAAGCGACGACCTCTCGGAGTCCGACCGCATGGAAACACGAATCGCAGATCAGCACCGCCGGTGCATTGACCACTGGAATACTTTTCTTGACGCCCTGCCTGAGGATGAGGTTTCACTGCCGTCATTCCCGATATGGGGGGACGAGATAGACGCAAACTATTCATATGAGGAAACTACCCCCTGGGCTCAACTGCTCGCTGCGACTGCTGGCCTAGAGCACAACTTGAATGGGAACGTCTCTTCTAGGGAAGACTTCGAATCCCTTCCGAGCTACGCGCGGAGAGAGGTCGTCGAGTTTCCAGATTGGAAGGTTCGGTTCATCAGGTCAAACCGTGATTGGTTCGCATCAATTCGTGATGAACTTTCACCAGAGTGGCTCACTAGCCTTCGCACGTTCCCCCCGTCTCTCCGAAAGCTTGAGTGGAATTGCCAAGGCGAAGAGAGAGATCTCTGGAAGCACATCCTGCAGTTCAGGCCCTCCGGGCTACGCGTCAAGAGGTACGCAAACAGCCCGTCGCTGGTCGCGATGACCAGCACACAGATTCCTATACTCGGGCCCGAACAGCGACACCTATCCAGGATCGAAGGGCTGCGACTACAGGGCTTCAAAGACAACTTTCGTATTCCGGAGTCTAGGACGGAGACATTCAAGGCGCTTGGGAATGCGGTACATGTGGACGTCGTATACGAGATTGCGAAGCGACTTTTGCGCGGAGAAGAGACCAACGTGGCGCCCGCAAAAAACCCCTCAGGTGCGGGTGCGAGCTAGAGGAGTTCGGATGGTGGCGTCAGAGAGTCAGGAAACGATAGACATTCGACCAGCAGTCAGCGTCTACGCAACCTACAGAAGGCTGAGTTACAAGCCATGGTACGCCATTGCTGAGTTTGTAGACAACTCTACACAGAGCTACTACGACCATCGAAGTGAACTCGTCGGGATGTACAAGCTAGGCGAAGACCCCGGAAACTTGCGGGTCGAGGTGGCCTATGACAGCGAGAGAAACGCGCTCACTATCGTGGACAACGCGCATGGGATGGAGATGGATGAACTCACTAGAGCGGTTGTACTTGATAGTCCACCTCCAAATCCAACGGGACGTTGCGAGTATGGCATGGGGCTAAAGACGGCCGCCTGCTGGTTTGGCACGACTTGGACGATTCGTACCAGCAAGCTACGCTCCAATAGGGAGTACACGGCTCGTGTGCATGTCCCAGAGCTGGTAGACAGTCATCTGGACAGCATCGCTGTAGAGGTCGGTCCTACCAAGCCGGAGACACACTACACGTCTATCACCATTGAGGGTCTCTACAAGCCAATCCGCGGAAAGACTCAGAGCCGCGTGAAGGACCAATTGGGCAGCATGTACCGAGAGGACCTCCGCTCAGGAGAGATCGAGATCCTATGGAATGGCGAACCCATCTCATACGAAGAGCCCAGATTCCTCGAAGAGGACCTAGGCAACGGCGTCAACAACGTATGGAAGAAGAGCTTCACCATCGATGTGCCCTGGGAGTCTGACCGGTCGACACTGCACGCCACAGGGTGGGTTGGGGTGAGGACACCAGGAAACCAAAGAGATTCCGGGTTCGCCTTGCTGAGGCGTGGGCGGGTCATTGTGGGCGGACCGGGCGAAGGCTACAAGCCAGCCGAGGTTTTCGGCCAAGGAAATACATTCCGCTCTCAGCGTCTCGTCGGTGAGATCAATATGGATGCTTGGCCGGTTACCCAAGCGAAGGATGCGTTCGACTGGTCCGGGGGGCTAGAGGATGACTTCATCGAGCA
Organism: Chloroflexota bacterium; assembly: GCA_022821905.1. GTDB lineage: Bacteria > Chloroflexota > UBA11872 > UBA11872 > UBA11872 > JAJECS01. Next base: position 322,489 of record JAJECS010000024.1, read on the forward strand.
GCTAAAGCGGATATGCCAAGACTATATGGACAAGGCCGAAGGCCATAGAGAGCCCGGCAAGCCTATCACTCAGCCAGTGATGGAGGTGGTATCAGAACCTCTGAGAAAGGTCTTCTCTGACCAGAGGTTCAGCAATGCAGTGCACGACGAGATCAGGATCCCTGATCCTCCGAAGACTGAGGAGGCAGAGCGGGCCGACACTGAAATGATACGAAGTGCTAGCAACGGTCCAGTCTCGTATCGTCTAGAGGTAGGGGCAGAGGTCTGGCTCTTCAGGCTCCACTGGCAAGACCAGCTCAGTGACGCCCATTGGATGCAAGTGAGCGTTAGCCGTGAGAACGAGATTGATATCTTTCTCAACACTGCCCATCCCTTCCTAGCGCCATATGTTTCCAATCGAGACTCACTTGCCCTACTTCAGAAATTCGTCCTTTCCCTGGCATTGGCCGAGCGTATGGCTCTTCAAATCTCGTCGAGTGGACTCGTAAGCCCTAGTGACTTTCGAATGTACATGAACAAAGTTCTCAGGCGGGCTGGCGAGATTGAGGTCGAATATGGTCGAGCCTAGTCGGACTATCGGGATCGATCCGTTACCGGCGGCAGTGGCGTTGTGGGGACCGTCAATCGATGGCGAGGAAATCCGACGCCTTAGAAGTCGATACCAAGAGCGTGTCAGCGAAGAGGATTGGGACGATGTTGTAGAAACTGCGGCGTTCATTTTGGGTCGGTGCCCGGCACCGACCGACAACGACCGGAGAGTCACTGGGCTGGCACTAGGCAAGGTTCAGAGCGGCAAGACTCTCTCCTACACATGCCTTGTTGCGTTGGGCATAGACAATGGCTACCGAGTTACGGTGGTGCTAGCCGGAACGAAGAACCCGCTCTTGGAGCAGAACTTCACACGGCTCTATAACGACCTGGAAGCCAGACGACCGAGTCTGACCCCTTTCAGGAATCCAATCCCCCAAGATGCGGAGGTCATCAAGAGCGTACTCCACGGTAGTGGTCACGCAATGATTGTATTGCTAAAACATCGCAAGCGCCTTGAAGACGCTAGGCGCCTTCTGGCAATCCCAGAGCTAAGGAGTTGCCCAATCCTCATCATTGATGATGAGGGAGACGAAGCGTCCCTCAACACCCAGTTCCGCCGCGGACGACGGTCCGCGATTTACGAGAGCATCCGTAGGCTAAGGGGTGCGCTCCGGGTCCACGCCTACGTGGCGTACACCGCAACTCCTCAGGCGAACCTTCTGATATCAGGAATCGATGGCCTCTCACCCGACTTTGGCGCTCTCGTTGAGCCGGGAAAGGGATACTGTGGCGGAGCTACCTTCTTCGGCTCAGATCGCGATCAATACATCAGAACCGTGCCTTTGGCAGAGTCCGAAGACGAGCAGGCTTGGGGAATTCCAAATGGCCTCAGGCAGGCTATCGCAACCTTCTTGGTCGGTGGTTCGATCCGCCACCTACGAGAGTCGAACGCATGGCACTCGATGCTCATTCACAACAGCAACCTGCGCGCCGACCACGAGAGACTTCAGACGGCGATTCGAAACCTCGTTGAGCTTTGGCGCGAAAGCCTCAGCCTGCCGGATTATGACCCTGCCACCCATGAACTTATAGCACTGATGCGCGCGGCCTACGATGACTTGTGCTCCACGGTACCTGATCCCCCGACTTGGGAAGATGTTCGTCAGCGATTGCGTGATGAGGTCTGGCTCGTCGAGGTGTGGATGGTCAATAGCTTGCCTCTAGGACGTGATCCCATTGGGACACCGTTCAGGCTAAAGAACAACATCCTCGTCGGAGGCAACATGCTTGGCCGAGGCGTCACCATCGAGGGCCTCGCGGTCACGTACATAACTCGTCGAGCTAAGAATGAGACTAACGCTGACACCATGGAGCAGCGAGCGCGATGGTTTGGCTACAAGAGGGACTATCTTGACGTTTGCCGCATATTCGTAACTGCTCAGCTTCGGGACGACTACACCGAGATCTTGAGGCACGAAGACGATTTTTGGGAAGCTCTCCGCCGTAACCAACGGCAACGACTGTCTATCCGTGAGTGGCCTCGTATGCTCTCGCTGGATATGAACTTGGGACTCAAGCCGACTAGGTCACACGTAGCGAACTATCGGCGATTCCGAGGCGGCGGCTGGGACATACAGAACCGCCTCATGGAGAATGAGGCCGTAGCTAGGCGAAACGTTCGAAAGGTCAGGGCGTTCTTTGCCCAGCGCGAGACGGCGGTCGTCAAATGGTTTGGGAACGTTGCACACCTTGTTGTCGAGGACTGCCCAACTGAGGAGGCTGTATCACAACTACTGGCCAACATCGAAGCAGACGGGACAGACTGGGATTTATCCTATACGAGTGAGTACTTGGCACGACTGCTGCTAGCAGGGGTTCTCCCCCATCTCGACGTTGTATTCATGTCGAGCGGCCAGACACGAGAGCGGACCAAGCGGCAGGGGCGAGTCAACCCAATGCAGGGTCGCACGCCGGATCGGGACCCTTCTGATCCTGCCTACTACCCCGGGGACGAGAATATTCACGCGGGCCGGGTACAGCTCCAGGTACACGTGATTAGAGTTCGCGGTGATGGACTGAATCACACCGTCCAGACCACCGCACTAGCCCTCTTTGTGCCGAGCGACGATCCGCGCCTTGACCTCCGATACGTTGTCCGGGATGAGAGTCAATGAGCCTCGCCACGCTTTTCTCAGAGCTGAAAGATAGGCCATCTGGCCATGCTTTTACCGTAGCCCGAGTATCCGAACATCAGGAGGTTCTCCTGGGTGTTGATACGACCGGTCACCCAGTTCTATTTGTTCTAGCTGAAGCAGGAGATGTTGAGCCTCCTCTGCGTACCGAGAGAATCTCTCTTCACATCGGGCAAAGCTACCTCTTGGCGGATATTGATGACTCCCGCAGCGTTGAATTACTGCACGCTCTGCGATGTGAAACCTCTGCGTCAGCCGACGTCGAGACATTTCTCCTGCTGGCAGACGCCTTCCTGGCGCGCCAGCAGGAGAGTGGGGCGAACCGACAATCTCTAACGTCGTTCTTTCGCTCTATGGTCCGACTATTCGCAGTTGCGCCGGCCAAGGATCTCCAGGCAGAGCGACGCGGACTGTGGGGTGAACTGTTTATGATGAGCCGTGTGCGAGGCTTTCGATTCTGGGCACCCTTCTGGCACAGCGAAGTTTCGCGACGCTTCGATTTCTCTTGCGGTCGCAATCGAGTCGAAGTGAAGATCACGACACGTCCAGAGCGCACGCATCACTTCTCACATAGGCAGATTTATGCCATCGAAGGAGAAGAGATTGTTGTCACATCCATACTTGCGACGGAGGACGACTCTGGCCTTAGCCTACGGCAACTCATCGAAAAATGTAGAGCTGCTCTAATGGGAACACCCGATTACCTGAAGCTTGAGAGAGCAGTGCGTCGGGCCGGTATGGAGTCCTCAACAGAAACGGGGCCCGTTATCGGCGTCGCCGAAGCAGAGGAAGGCCTCGCCTGGTTCCGATCGAGGGATGTCCCGCACTTTCTGGTGCCGGAGCCTCCAGGCGTCACGGAGACCCGCTACAGAGTGGATCTGTCGACAGCGCCACGACTTACGACCGTGGAGCTCGACGAGTGGCTGCATCATTGGCCCCTAGCGGATTTTCCCAAAGCAGTGAACTGGTAAGCACGGTGCTTCAGCTAGATCAACGGCCGAAGACGGGCTGTAAGCGGAAGATTAGCCAAGAACTTGCAACCACCGTTGTGAGTTGGTTTCGCTGTAATGGACGGGATTTCCCTTGGCGCGACACCAAAAACCCGTTCCACATCCTCATAGCTGAAGTCTTGCTACGCCAGACCCAGGCGCCTAGAGTGGTCGCACCATACGTCCACCTCGTTACCACCTACCCTGATCCTGCTTCTCTAGCCACGGCAGATGTAGATGGTCTTCGTCAGTGGTTTAGGCCTCTCGGTCTAGTTCGGCGTGCCGATAGCCTCGTCGAATGCGCGCATCGACTGCTGCGAGACTTCCGAGGGCAAGTGCCACAAGACCTGCGGGACCTCCAGTCGCTTCCGGGCATCGGTAGGTACAGCGCACAAGCAACCCTTTGTATGGCTTTCAATTATTCGCTGCCGATAATCGACGAAAGCTCGGGCCGGGTCCTTCGCCGCGCCCTCGGACTCTCAGATACTGGCCCAGCATACCGCGACATTCGCCTCATAGAGATCGCTGGACGAGTCGTACCCGACAGTCATCCACGGGACTTCAACTTGGGCCTCCTCGATATAGGGGCGGCCTACTGTCACCCAAGAACACCCGACTGTCTTGAGTGCCCTCTATTGGAGCGCTGCATAGTCGGCTCACAAAAAGCCGGTATCATGAGGCTACAAGTCTGACAACAGATGGACCGCCAGCTAACACAAACTTCAGCGACTGAACGTACACGTCGATCAATGTCGAGAGGAAACTTATTCTCCTAAAGGAAGGGAACGATCATGCCTTTGTCCCACACAATTGAATTTCTCACTCTGGACGAACTTTCCTTAGACCCCGGCAACCCACGATTGGCCCTTCCCCGTACCGACCCGCCCGTCACTCAGGAGCGCGTATTGGAGCTAATGCGCAGCTGGAATCTTGAGGAATTAGCTGTCTCATTCCTTGAAAGCGGCTTTTGGCCCCAAGAGGCTGTGATCGTAGTGAAAGAAGAATTGCACGGTAAGCCTGACACGTTGGTAGTCGTGGAAGGTAACCGCCGAATCGCCGCCCTCAAATGCCTTAAGCAAGCATTCGATGGAAAAGCCCCTTCCAGGAAATGGCGCACATTAGTAGAAGGAGCCACATCCAATAGTGAGCTATTTTCAAGAATTCCTTACATCCTTGCCGACTCCCGTGCCGACGTCACTGCCTATCTTGGCTTCAGACACGTGACAGGAATAAAGCAATGGGAACCAACTCAAAAGGCCGAGTTCATCGCGACCATGATTGATGATTTGGGGATGACTTACGATTCAGTACGCAAGCAGATTGGAATGCGGACCGATACGGTGCGCAGAAACTACATCGCCTACCGCATCGTCAAACAGATGGAAGCACTAGACATAGACGTCTCGGAGCGGGGAGTTGAGAGCAGGTTCAGTGTGCTTTTCCTGTCTCTTAGAGAAGAAGGTGTGCGTTCTTTTCTGGGAATAGACATACAGTCTGATCCTGGCAACGCTCAACTCCCGGTACCAGAAGAAATGAAAGACAGCTTATCAGACTTCGCCAAATGGATGTTCGGTACAGACCAACAGCGCCCCCTCTTTGCTGACTCCAGATATGTGGGCAGTTTAGCCCGAATCCTGTCAAGCCCCGAGGCTGTCGATTATCTCAGGTCATCGCCCGTGCCCAGCTTTGATGTAGCTCTCCAAAAGGCTGGAGTCGAAGACGAGGAAATCGAAAGTCAACTCAAAGAAGCCAGCAACCAAATGGAGTTAGCTCTGAGCAAAGTACATTTGCACCTTGATTCCGAAGCAATTCAAAAGGCAATGGTGCGACTTGCATTGAACGCCAAGGAGCTTGTATCTAAGTTTCCATCCATTGCTAACACAATTGGACTGAGAACAGGTGACAATAGCAATGCTTAGACATCCCGCTGGATTTCTTCAATCCGTCCGTGACCAAAACACATCAGTGTTCCTCGACTGGTTGGAGGCGACTAACCTGTTCTTGGAGGAAGAACTCTCCCAAACTGTAGTCGTCGACCACCTGATGCAGGAACAGATTTTTCAAGACCAAGACAGTGCCTACACGTTTGTCGCGGCCGCGTGGTCCGCTCTAGATAGGCGCTTGTCCTGGCTAGGATCGCACACACCCATCGTCTTCAAGGACAGATGGATGATCAGGCAGTTGGATTGGCAAGATGTCCCCGCCCATAGCTACTGCCTGATCGTATCTCTCGGTTCTCAATACGAAGATTGGCATGCCACGTTTGGGCCTAGCTACATTAAACAAGGTTGCTTGTTTGAGTCGATTACAAGTGCAGCGATGGAGTCCAGGTTTCGCGGGTGGACATTCCTTCAGACTGGGTGGAGCAGAGACAACGCCTCCAAGCTCGCCGAAGTCATCGATGACCTGGTGTCGGACATCGACGAACGGAAGGGAAATCCCGACGTCTACCTTGACGAAGACGCTAAGGATGCCGGAGTCGATTTGGTATGGCATCTGCGATTCACCGATGCCCGAGGTGGTGCGCCGATATACCTTGCGCAATGCGCCAGCGGCAAGAACTGGGTCGACAAGGTTAACGAGCCCAACATCAAGGAGTGGACTAAGATTGTCGACTTCGCGGTACCACCCAGTAAGGCATTCTCGCTTCCCTTTTCCCTTAGCGAATCGGAGATGCGTCGCCAGAGCAACCGAGCCGGTGGTGTAATGGTCGATAGATACAGGCTTCTTGCACAAGATGGCTCCGAGAGTACGTGGCTTCCTGGCCCATTACGCCATAAATTGATTGACTGGCTTGATCAGAGGATAGACTGGATCATAGGCGAATAGGAGACTTGCTATGACCTTCGTTCAACTGTGACGAGCACGTCCACCAGACAATCCTGGAAGAGCGCTGCCGGCCCACATTCAAACGTGCCTTGATTCCCCGATCCACCGCCCTGCGAGCCGATCCGGCGCGGAATCTCCAATACTACAACCACGACCGGGCTCACACCGGACGCCGGGCCCAAGGCCGCGCCCCGGCGCAGGTCTTGGGGGGCCGCAGCGGCCGCAGAGATGAGTGCCGCCAATCGCTACATCTCGGGAAGAGGACACCCTAGTCCGATTGATTACCCCTTCGACAAGCTCAGGACGAACGGATTGGGACAGAGCCGACCGGCTTCTTCAGGCCATTCCGAGCCACCAACGCATCTGGCGACCCGCCAGATGCGGCGAAGGTTCGCGTCGGCCTGGCCGCGCGTCCGACCGGCGACGGCGCTGCTGGGCCGGCAAGGAACGCCTGACGGCTCCGCAGGCCGCGGCGAAACGGCCCTTCCGGCATCGCGCGTTACATCGCCGAACTCATCGTCTCGCGGCCCGACACCGTCGCCTCGCAGAAAGGGACATTCCGAGACACGTCGAACCCGGGCGAATACTCCGTGCGAGTAGTTTCCCGACAAAACGATCAGGTTCACGTCGTGTAACTATTGTGACGATCCCTCAATTCTCCCCACAATCTGTGCCGTCTCCCGCGGGCAGGCCCCCTGCCTGCTCGGTGCCTACCGCTTGCCGGACACCCCGCAATTCACGGCGTAGCGTCGACTAGGCTGCGGAGCGCAACTGCCACCGCCTCGCCCACGGTCGGTCGATAGACACTTGAGAGATGCGAGCGGCTCATCCCCATCTCGCGACCGATGGCAGCGATGGATTGGCCGCCGGCGTAGCGCTCGAGGAACCGGCGTTCGCGTGGGGACAGGGCGGGAAGCGAGACGTCTACAGCGCGCAGCAAGAGCTCCTGCAGCGCGAGCACGCAGCCATGTGGGTTGTTTGGATGTCGCCGCTTGGCGAAGCGGAGCACACCGGGCAGTTTGACCAGAGGGGATCGACGCAGCCGCATGGGACGATCGAGGTCCCTCAGACACGTATCCACAAGGCGCGTCCACTCCGCCAGCGATCGACGACCCGGCTGGGCGGCCCCACGACGCCCGACTACTGCTGTAGGCATAGCGTCCACGATCAGGCCTCGCCAACTCGCGGGGAATACAGGAATCCGTAATCCGGGCCGCCTTCACGCCGGCGGGTCACCGCATCCCGTGCCAGCCGGCCATCGGCAAACGGCTGTCTCGCGCAAATGGTCGGCCTACGTGGCGATTTCGATGAGGTCGCCGTTGTCCGTGCGCAGGACGAGTTGTCCGCCCTTGACGGCGACGATTCGCGCGCTCGCGGCGCGCCGTCCCGACCGGGCCGCCCGGCGAAACGTCCGCCCGTTCGGCAGCCGATCCAGGGGCGAGTGCGCCCGGTGGCGGCTGACCACGTCAGACGAGGCGAGATGCAGATAGTGGTTCACCATCATCAGCGTCGTGTGGCCCAGGATCCGCTGCAGCGTCAGCACGTCGCCGCCGGCTCGGAGGTAGGTCACCCCGAACGTGTGGCGAAAGCGATGCGGGTGGATGTTCGCCAGATCGGCTCGCTCCGCCAGCCGCTTGAGCACGCGCCCGAGGGTGTAGCGCGTCAACGGCCGGCGCTGGCGCGTCAGAAACACCCGGTCCGCGGCCGGGTCCGGGTCGTCCGGCCACGGGCGCGCGAGCTGCAGGTACCGATCCACCATCGACCGGGCGCGCTGGCCCAGCGCCACCGTGCGGTCGCGGGCACCCTTGCCTCCGCGCACGCGCACCTCGCCCGAGGCCAGGTCGAGATCCGCCACGCGCAGGCGGCAGAGCTCCGAGGAGCGCAGGCCGGTATCGAGCAGCACGCTCAGGATGGCCAGGTCGCGCAGGCCCAGCGGCGAGCGCGGATCGCACGCGTCCAGCAGGCGCTGCTGGTCGTCCGCCGCGATGGGCTCGACCTCGCGCGTCGGCAGCCGCCCCGGTCGAAACGTCCCCAGGGGATGGGCGTCCACGTACCCCGCCTCGGCGAGCCAGCCGGCGAACGCCCGCAGCACGCGGCAGTAGCCGTTGACGGTGTGGGCGGCCCGGCGCTCGCCCTCGTGTCCCGGCTTGCGCCGCGGGCGTGCCATCGGCGCGGTGCGCAGATGGCGCTGCCAGCGACGGGCCAGCTCCAGCGTCAGGGCGCCGACATCGCTCGCCGCCACGCTATCGGCGTAGTGCGCGAAGCGGCGCAACACGGCGCGTTTCCAGCCCAGCGTGGCGCGCGACTGGCCCTCGGCCTCGCAGGCCGCCAGGTACTCCGCGATGGCCTCGGGGAGCGGCGCGCTGGTCCCGATCGGCATGTCTCCCATGATCCTGCCTCCAGCGTCGGCGGAGCGGTCAAGCGTCCGCCGACCGTTGGCCGGACGTCGGAAAGCGCAGGGGAGCGTTTGGCAAGCGTTCGATTTCGTGGGTGAGGCTAGTGCCCTTGGTCCCAACCTCGAAAAAGCTAGTGACCCTTCGCGCGCCTCACCGTGGCGGCGGTCGCTGCCGCCGCCACGCCGCTCCATCAGGTTTGACGGAGCCGCTGTCGAGGGTGCCGAGGGCGGGACTCGAACCCGCACAGCCCGGAGGCCACTAGCCCCTCAAGCTAGCGCGTCTACCAATTCCGCCACCTCGGCCGGGCGCCCGATTATAGGCGTGGCAGGCCATCGCTGTCCGACGCGACGTTTGGCGCCTGCGGATGGCGTACGCTGGACACAATCGGACCATCGCGAGGGACATTTATGTCAAGCTCACCGCACGTCGCATGGCTGCGCCTCTCTCCAACCTCCGGACAAAACGTCGGCGTCAGCAGCCTTAGCTTCGTGGCCGATTTGGGCATCGAGGGCGACCGCCACGCCAAACCGGATTCGCGCAATCAGGTGCTGCTCATGGACACCGAAACTCTCGACGTGCTGGAGCTTGGCCCCGGCGATATCCGCGAGAACGTCGCCACCACCGGCATCGACCTGGCATCGTTGAACGAGGGCGATCGTGTGCGCATCGGGGCCGAGGTGGAGGTGGTGATCTCCCACCCGTGCGAGCCGTGCTACAAGATGGACATTCTCCGTCCGGGGCTCCAGGAGGAGATCAGGGGACGACGGGGCATGCTGGCCACCGTCAGCGTCGGCGGCGTGGCCATCGCCGGCGATCCAATCTCCCTGACCACCGCGGCGGAGGCCTGAAAGCTCGTCGAAAGTCCAGACGCCGGAGCCACGCGCTTCTCGGAGGTCGCATGAATCTCTACATCCTGCGGCATGGCAAGGCCGAGGCCTTTGGCTCAACCTATCCCCGGGATGCCCTCCGCCCGCTCAGTCCGCGGGGCTGGCGACGAACCGAGCAGTCCACCAGGGGCATGGCCGCGGCCAACGTCGTCGTCGACACCATCATCTCCAGCCCACTCCTGCGCGCCCGACAGACTGCCGAGATTGTGCACCGGGGCCTCGGCGTCACCGCCGATATCGAGTATTCCGACGCGCTCGCCACCGGCGACCTCAACGGGATTGTCGACGCGGTGCGCGCCCATGAACGCACCAAGGGCGTCATGCTGGTTGGACACGAGCCGACGCTGACCGAGCTCATTTCGGTATTGGCGTTCGGCGCGCCGGGCGGGTCGTTTGGTCTGAAGCCAGGCGGGCTCTGCAAGCTCCAGACCTACGCCATCGCTTTGGGGCAGTGCGCCGCGGTGCGGTGGTTTCTGACACCGAGACAGCTCGTGGGGCTGGGCAGAGGCTCGCGCGGAGACAAACACGGCGCGGCGGCGTAAGGCGGCCCACGGACTCCCGCGAATGAGGCGCCGCCGGTCCCTACGAGCCGAGTACTCATCGGCCCGCGTCCGATCCTGGGGATTCGGCGCGGCTATCGCGGGTGCGGCGTTGGTTCTGCTAGTGGCCTGCAACGGCGGCTCGTCAGGGGTGATCCGCGTGCCGATCGAGCGCGTCACGGCAGATGTACGGGCGACACCCGTCCCTGTCGCCGAACTCCCCGTCGGCCGACCCCGACCAACCCCCACGGCCCCGGTGAACCTGCCGCCTCCCACACCCACGGCGACACCGACCGCCACGCCCAGCCCAACGCCGGAGCCCACGGCCACGCCCAGCCCCACCCCATCTCCCACGCCCACGGCAACGCCGACGCCCACGCCAAGCCCCACGCCGACGGCCACGCCCACGCCGGCGCCAACGCCCACTCCCGCGCCGCCCGATCCCGACACCCCGTTCCCGCTCCTCTGGGTCGCCTACCAGGTCGACATCGGCCGCAATCTCGAGATCTACGTCATCGCCACCGACGGCACCGGCCTGCGCCGGCTAACCATCAATCCCGCCGACGACGCGCAGCCCGCGTGGTCGCCCGATGGATCGACCATCGCCTTCGCCAGCAACCGCGACGGCGAGTTCCGCATCTGGCTGATGAGCTCACTTGGCCGCGACATTCGCCCACTCACGCAGGGTCCCGGCGACTCCCGGCCCTCCTGGTCGCCCGACGGATCGACCATCGCCTTCCAGTCCCAGCGCCGCGGCAGCCCCGACATATGGATCGTGGACGTCGAGACCGGCGAGGAGACGCAGGTCGTCGGCAGCGGCCGCGCCGAGAACTCACCGTCCTTCTCACCTGATGGCAGCCGCATCGTCTACAGCGCCGATCGCTTCGGCCAGTTCGACCTTTTCACCGTCGCCGTGGACGGCAGCGACGTACAGCGCCTGACCGACGCCGCCGGCGCCGACCTCGAACCGCGCTGGTCGCCAGACGGCACGCGCGTCGCCTTTGCCACCATCCGCGAGCGCCAGCCGCATGTGGCCATCGTGAACGCCGACGGCACGGGCACGATCGTGCTGCCGCTGTCGGAGTTCAGGTACACGCTGGGCGATCGCGCCCCGGTCTGGACGCCGGACGGCCGCGCCCTGGTCTATGTGACGGCTGATGGCGACTCGTCTAATCTGGCCGTGATGTGGGTCGATGGTTCGGGGCGGACATTGTTTGTCTTTCGCTTTGGTGACGACTCGGCACCCTCGCTCGGTCCCGCCGTAGCGCCATGAGCCGCGCCGCGGAGATCACCCGCCGCTCCGCGTTCTTCCTGGTTCGCATCAGCCTGTTCTGGTTTGGGTTGTCGTTCCTCTGGGGCGGCATGAACATCCAGCTGCTGCCGACCCGCGTGCCGGAGCTGGTCGACGACGAGATCAAGGGCACCGCCATCGGCGCCATCGTGGTGGTGGGCCTCATCGTGGCCATCCTGGTGCAGCCCATGGCCGGGGCCTTTAGCGACCGGGTGCGCCTGCGCTGGGGTCGACGGCGGCCGATCATGGCGGCGGGCATCGCCGCGGCCATTCCGTGCCTGCTGTTCGTGGCCTACGCGCCCAACTACGGCCTGCTCTTCGTGGCCATGGTGCTGCTCCAGATCGCGGCCAACATCGCCCACGGGCCCTACCAGGGCGTGATCCCGGACCAGGTGCCGCGCGAAGCCCGCGGGCGCGCGTCCGGCTTCTTTGGATTGGCCAATCTCATGGGTACGCTCGTCGGCGCAGGCGTCGCCGGCGCGTGGCTCAGCATGGCCGCCGAGGGCCAGGACCCCAACCCGTTCTTCGCCCCTGCCCTCATCACCATCATGGTCGTGCTGGCAGTGTTTTCCGTGGCGGCCTGGTTCGCCGTGCGCGAACAGCGACCGCCCGAGGCGGTTCCATTCGAAGGCGTCCTGCAAGAGGTTCGCATCCGCCTGCGCGAGCTGACCCAACGCTCGGCCTTCGCGTGGCTCATGCTCTCCCGGCTGCTCTACTTCATGGGCCTGCAGGCCATGGACAACTTCATCCAGCTTTTCCTCAAGGGCGACCAGGTCGACGGCGGCCTGGCCGAAAGCGACGCCGAGTTCAAGACCACCATCGTCCTGGCCGCGGTGCTGTTGACGGCGCTCATCACCACCGTTCCCGCCGGATGGCTGGCCGACCGCTACGGCAAGCTGCGGCTGGTGGCGACGGCGGCGGCGCTGGGTCTCATCGCGGCCGCCGTACTAATGACCTCGCAGTCGTTCGTGCAGGTCGTGATCTTCGCCGCGGTGCTGGGCGTCGGCGTGGGGCTGTTCACGGCCGCGGACTGGGCCGTGGCCATCGACCTGATTCCCGACCAGCGCGCGCCCGGCCTCTACATGGGCCTCTCGAACGTCGCCACCGCCGGCGGCGACGGCCTGGCCACGCTCTCCGCCGGCATCGCCCTCGACCTGTTCGGCTACCGCGCCGTGTTCGCCATGATGGCGGTCTTCTTCGGCCTGAGCCTGGTCGTGCTCCCCGTCGTCCGCGCCCGTCTGGCGGCCGCGCAGGCGCCGCCGCCTACGTGATGTAGGGGCGCCCGCCTCCGTCATTCCGGCGCACGCCGGAAGGTGGATTCACATTTCAAGTGCAACGGCTGATCCCAGAAAACCTCGGCTGGGGTTTGGTAGCCGAGGCATTTGCGCGGCGTGTTGTTGTAGGCCTGGACGAGCTGGGTGAAGCGGGCCGCGGACAGGGTCGCCAGGTCGGTTTTGCGGGGCAGAGTGCGCCGCAGGCGCCCGATGGCGTTCTCGATCCCGCCTTTCTGCCAGGGCGCGTGGGGATCGCAGAAGAAGGTCTGGATGCCGCGGGCGTGGAGCTGGTAATGGCGGGCAAACTCGGTGCCGTTGTCGAAGGTGACGGTCTGGCGCCAGGCCGGCGGCAGGGGGCGAGGAGGCGGGTGAGGGCCTGGGCGATGGGAGCGGCGGCTTTGCCGGGGGCCCGGACGGCGAGGAGGAGGCGGGAGTGGCGCTCGTGCAGGGTGAGGACGGCCTGGCGGTGGAAGCGGAAGAGCATGAGGTCGGCCTCCCAATGGCCGGGGGTGAGGCGGTCGGCGGCGGTGGCGGGGCGCTCGACGAGGGGCCGGCGGTGCTGGATAAAGGAGACGGGGCTGCGCCCGGAGCGACGGCGGCGGCCGCGGCGGGACTTCGCCTGGGGCAGATAGTGGCGCCAGGCGAAGTCGTTGGTGCGGCGGCGCTGGGCGTCGATGAAGCGGTAGATGGACTCGTAGGAGATGACGGGGTGGCCGGCGGCGCGGGCGAGGCGCCCGGCCACCTGCTCGGGGGAGCAGCCCTGGGCGAGGTGGACCAGGACCTGGGTGCGCAGGCCGGAGTCGCGATCGAGGCGGGAGCCGGTCCAGCGGCGGGCGCGGGCCTGCTGCTCGGCATACCGGGGCCAGTAGCCCTGGGTCCGCGAGCCATTGCGGTTTACCTCTCGAGCAATCGTTGATGGCGCGCGATCCAGACTTGCCGCGATTTGGCGGATGGAGTGACCCGCGGCTTGTAGGCGGGCAATCTCACACCGGTCTTCAATGGCGAGGTGGGTGTAGGAGCGTGGCATGGCAGCACCTTTGCGAGGTGTTGCACTTCGTTTGTGAATTTAGGGAATCCAGTCCGCACCGAATCTGCTCGATCGATAAGCGCGCGCTTCTTCGCCCCAGGCATGGAACGATTCCACCAACCCGCACGTAGTATCCAATGGAGCACCTGGCAACCGACACCATCAACGAGCGGGAGGCGGACCCGTGAAAGGTCACCGCAGGGCACTACGCGCGGCCGTCGCTCTGCTGGTTGGGCTAGTCGTCGCGCTCAGCGCGATAGGCTGCGATCCGCCGCCACCTGGCGAGGCGGACGCCACACCCACGCCGGGGGACTCCACGCCCCCACCGGTCAAGCCGGAGGCGTCCCCAACACGGCCGCCGGTGGAAGTGCACGTCACGCGGCCTCCAGTGGAAATAAACGGCACAGGAACGGTCTGTTCGCCCCAGTGGGACCGGCCGGAATGGCTGTTCCGGGATTTCGTGCAGTGGACGCCGGACGGATCAACAGTGCTCTTCACGGACGGGCCGTATATCTACGCGGTTGCAGCGGACGGGTCGCGGCTCTGGAGCGTGGTGGTTCCGAATCCCCCGGAGGGCAAGCAGGCATGGCCGATGGCGCCGTTCACGATCTCGTCTGACAGCGAGCACGTCGTGTTTGCCACCTGCGACTTCGGCGGGTCTTACGAGTTGGCGCGCGTGCGCCTCGACGGCACCGGGGTTCAGCGGCTGACTCGCAACCTGAGGAGTTTCGATAGCTATCCGGCGTGGTCGCCGGATGGTACGCGCATTGCCTTCCTCGCCGCTTACTTCGACGTGGACGGTTCTACGGGCGACTACCCATCGGGCATTCGTCCGCGTCTTTACACGCGTGCGCCGGATGGCGCGTACCTCACGGAACTTCCGATCGGGCTTGTGGACCGCGAGAGACACTTGGACTTCGTTCCGCCCCGGTGGTCGCCGGACAGTCAACAGCTGGCATTTGTCAAGCGGGAAGGAGTCACGGCGCTCTATACGGTTGCGGTGGACGGGGGAGCACCGCGGCGGCTGTCGGACGCGGTGAGCGAGCCATCGTGGTCACCGGACGGGACGCGCCTCGCGTTCGCCAAGCCCGACGGCGATGAGGTGGCCCTCTATACCATCAACGCGGACGGAACTGACGCTCAGCGGGTGACGACGATCACCGGCTGGCGCCCGGAGTACGGGGAGCCGAATCCGCGCCGCGCGTGGATCGAAACCGTCGCCTGGTCGCCGGACGGCTCGAGAATTCTCTACTCATGTGGCGTGATCTGCGTAGTCGATCTGGCCGACGCGGCGACGACTCAAGCGAGCTCGGCCGCGAACACGTCCTCGGCCGAGGACGAGGTGCACCAGTTGCCTAAGAACGATGCGGCGGCATATACGACGCGCTTGCCCGCGATCCTCGCGGCCTGGTCACCCGACGGCTCCCGCATCGCATTGCTCGGCAGCCTCGGAAGTCTCGCTACCGTAGCGCCCGACGGCAGTGACGTGCAGATCCTGGTAGTGCAGGATGCGGAGGGCAGACTCCAGAGCGCAGACGACCTGCGACAGGCGGAGATCGCCGCGCGTCAGGCCGAGATTGCGGCGTGCGCCGCGGGGACGGCCGTCCCCAAGCCGGAGGCCAATCCCGATCTGGTCCGCGACTGCGAGACGCTGCTGCGGGTGCGCGATGAGCTACGCGGAACCGCCGAGCTGTACTGGACCTCCAATCGTCCCCTCGACAAGTGGGAGGGCGTGAACGTCAGCGGTTGGCCGCAGCGAATCTTCGACATTTCTCTCAACGGGCGCGACTTGACCGGGGAGATTCCCCCGGAGCTGGGAGAGCTGACGCACCTGCGGCGGCTGAGTCTTCGTGGAAACAGGCTGGGCGGAGCCATCCCACCCGAGATGGGCCAACTGACACCGCTTGCGCGCCTGGACTTGTCCGGCAACTCGCTCACCGGTGGTATTCCTCGCGAGCTGGGCGCGCTTAGCCATCTGGTCGCATTGGATCTGAGCAACAACCAGTTGACGGGTCCAATCCCGCCGGAAGTGAGCCAATTGGCCAACCTGGAGATGATCTTCCTGGGAGGCAACGACCTAAGTGGCTGCATCCCACCCACACTATTGGCCGTTCGCCGAAACGATCTGCACACCCTCGGGCTGCCGCCGTGTGAGCCAGCGTGATATGTCTAGTTCGCTGCGACCGGCAGCCCGCGGCCGCAGACATCGTGTGGTAACCAACTAGAGTGAATTCCCGGTAACCAGCCATTTCAGTGCGGAGCGCGCCATCATTCGACGCGAAGCCGAGACATGAACCACACCCTGCCCGCCTACAAGCTCAACCTTCCGCCTGAGCGGTACGTCTCGGTGCCGGCGGAGCGGTTGCAGCGCTTCGCGCGCGGCATCGGGCTGGCCCTGGGTCTGCCGGATGCTCACGCCGGTCAACTGGCCGAGTTGCTGACGGGAAACGACCTCCGCGGCGTGCACTCGCATGGGACGCGGATGATTGCCTCCTACGCCGACGAGATTCGCGGGGGTCGGCTCAATCCGACGCCGGAGCCGCGCGTCGTGCGCGAGACTCCGGTGAGCCTGGTCGTCGACGGCGACGGCGGCCTGGGGTATTTCGCGGCGCACCTGGCCGCGGAACGGGCCATCGACAAAGCTCGCGATACCGGCGTCGCGGTGGCCGTCACCCGCAATCACGGACACATCGGCGCCGCCGGCATCTACGCCCGCATGACCCTGCCGCACGATCTGCTGTGCTTCGTCACCGGCGGCGCGCGCCTCGAAATGGAACCGGGCATGCCGGTCTACAGCTCGGCCGTCGGGTCGCCCATGTGCTTCAGCGGTCCGGCGGGCGATGCCGACCCGCTGATCGTCGACTTCTCGCCGGTCTACGACCTGCGCTCGTCGCCGCACCGCGAGGAGCTCGAGGACTGGATCCCCGGCACGATCTTCCGTTGCATCGGCCTGGGCAACATTGCCCAGGCCTGGGGCGGAATCCTGGCCGGCGTGCCGCAGGAGCGCGACGCCCCGCCGCCCCGCTTCCCCTCGGCGCACCAGGCCGCCACGTTCATGATGTTCCGCATCGACCTGTTCCTGGACCCGGTGGTGTTCCGGCGGCAGATGGACGTGATGGCGGAGCGCGTCGCGGAGCTGGCCCCGCTGCCGGGGTTTTCGAAGGCGCAGTTCGCCGGAGCGCCGGAAGCCGAGCACGCGCGGCGCTATGCGGATGAGGGGATTCCGGTTGGCGACGAGCATCGGCGGGAGTTGGAAGCGCTGGCGGACGACCTGGGCATTGACACGCCGTGGAGTAGCGACGGCTGAGATTCTCAGGCCCGGCGCGTAGCAGAAACCCTTGGATGGAAGAACGGCCGCGCTTCGCAACACGCGCCAGTTCGAAGGCCGACAGACTCTGGGGCCAGTGGATTCCCGCCTTCGCGGGAATGACGGATTTGTTTGGCGGAAGCCTGCCGCACGGTCAGGTTTGAAACCCGCCCTTCCCAAGTCTCGTCGACCTGGCAAAGCCGCGTCGGACAGCCCGCGCGCCTAGTCCGTACACCCAAGCAGCGCCCGCCGCACGGGATCGGTCTGGCGGGCGATGAACTCCGGCGAGTGATACCACTCCGGTCGCACGTCATAGACCTGCGTGGACCACTTGTAGACCACCCACACCAGGCGGCGCGGGCGTGACGAGCGGTTGGGCATGGCCGTGTGCCAGATGTTGGTGTCGTTGATCAGGCACGTGCCCGCCGGCGCCGGCAGCGGCGCCATGCCCGGCAGCGCCCGCGGCTGATTCTCGTGATTGGCCCACGGCGGCGGACGGTTCGGGTCCTTGTGGCTCCCGGGAACCACCGCCGTCGGGCCCATCTCTTCCGTCACGTCGTCCAGGTAGATCGTGAGTCGCATGTACGGTCCGCCGTCGCGGTGCCAGAGCGTCGCCGCCGGCGTATTGGGCGCCCGGAAGTTGCCCATGGCGCTCGACAGGAGCACGACGTCGTGATTCCGGGCGGCCTGGACGATCGGCAGCACCGCCGGCAGGTCCATGAAATCCTCGAACACCGGATTGAGCTCGAAAAACCGGTGCAGATCGATCGACCCGACGCCTTTGACAGACGTCGACGCGCCGTCCACCACCGCCGACGGCACGTTCTCGTGGTCGGCGATCAGCGCGTCGAAGCGCTCGCGAATCGGCTCCAGGCGCTCGGGGCTGACGGCGTTGGGCACCACCGTATAGCCGACGTGATCGAGCCGCCGCACGTGCATGAACAGCTCATGCACGCTGGGAATCGGTTGCATCGCCGCTCCGTCCGGTGCCCGCCCGTTAGGCTACCCGCTCCAGCTCGACCGCGCGGCCCAAGCGCATCGCCTCGTAGAGGCCGTCGGCCAATTGCACGGCCCGCACGCCAGCGGCGCTGTCGGCCAGGGGCCTTCCGCCGCCGCGCACGGCGGCCACGAACGAGTCCAGCATCGCGGTGGAGCCGTCGTTCCCACCCACCGGTTCCGGCGTCTCTACCACAACCCGCTCGCCTTCGAACACGCGAGCTTCGGTCAGGTCGTTGCAGAGCTCGGCGCGGCGAGATCCATCGTCCATCGCACCCCAATGGGTTCCGCCGTGCTCGGAGCGGCCGAACTCGCCAACCACCACCTGCGCGACGCTGCCGCCGGCGAATTTGATGGTCGCCGTCAGAGTGTCGGGCAGCCCTGAGCGGCGCACGTAGCGACCGCCGGTTCCATACACCCGCAGCGGACGCGAGCCGGTCAAATAGACGGCCATATCAAGCACGTGACTGCCAAACGTGCCGAGCACGCCGCCATGCTCGGGCGCGCCTTCCCAGCTATCGGCCAACGAATCGACCGTGGCGTGCAGCACGACGGCCCGCGGTCCCGGCACCGTCGATCGGACCAATGCGACGCCCGGCGCGCTGCGTAACGCAAAGTCGACGCCCGCCACTACGCCCGCCTGGCGCACCGCCGCATGCGCCTGCAGCGCGTCGGGCAGCTTGGTCGCCAGCGGCGCCTTTACGAACACGTGCTTCCTGGCGCGGGCCGCCGCCGTCACCAGTTGCGCGTGCGAGTCGGGCCGCGTCGCGATCAGTACCGCCTGGACCTGGACCCTATGCAGCACCCCGTCGAAGTCGTCGTCCGCCTGCGCCTCATCGAATTCGGCGGCGATCCGCCGGGCAGCCTCGAGATCGCGATCGACGCACCACACCAGGCGGCAGTCGGATCGCCGCGCCACCGCTCGGGCCAGGCAGCCGCCCATCGCGCCACACCCGATGAGGGCCAACGACAAGGGCTCCGCGCCGCCGCCGGACATCCTCGTCACCGATTCCTGCCCGCCGTGCGTAACGTCACGCCGGCCTATGGCGATCTATCGCGAGAGACAGCCCATGCTCCGCCAATCTCACGTCGTGCAAGCCCACCGCAGCCGATTCCTGTCGTATAGTGGACGCCACAATTCGACATAATGCCTAACCGCCTGATGCCCGACGGTTCCGAGCGCCTTGCCAGGCGTCTGCACCGCGCCGAAATGATAAGCCTCAGCGCCTCGTTGGCGGTCTTCGTCGTCATCGGAGTCATCGGGCTGTTCGTTTGGCGCAGCAACAGCGCCGAGCCTGTCACTGCCGCGCCGCAATCGACGCCCACCGTCGTGGCGCGTCCGACGGTGGCCCCGGAACCTATCTCCGCGGTCACGGCGGCAACCCCTGCAGCGACCGAGGCGGTCCAGGTGGACATCGAGCCGCCCCCGGTCGCCGAACAGGTGGAGCAGCCCAATCCGCTCGACCTGATCCAAACATGGCCCGGCAATCGGCCGTTCTCCCTGCTGCTGCTGGGGCTCGACCAGCGGCCCGGAGAAGCCAGCGGTCGCACCGACGCCATGGTGCTCACCCGCATCGAGCCGGCCAACAACTCGGCGGCCCTGATCTCCATTCCGCGCGATCTGTGCATCGCCAACTGCCGCACGGATCCCTACCGCATCAACTCCGTCTACCAGAATGAGGGTCCCGATGTCCTCCGACGGCGCGTGGGAGAGATCATGGGGATCAACGTGGACTATGTGATGGTGCTGGACTTCTTCGGCTTCCGGCGGCTGGTCGACTTCTTTGGCGGCGTCGAGGTCGACGTGAGCACCACGATCTACGACGAGAGCTATCCGAATGCCACCGACACCGGCTTCGAGCCCCTGTACATCCCCGCCGGCGTCAACCACTTCGACGGGGACATGGCGCTGCGCTACGCGCGCTCGCGCCACCAGGACGGGGCCATTGCACGCGATCAGCGGCAGCAGCAGATTCTCCTTGCGCTCCGCGACCAGATTCTCACCCCGCGCACCATCCTTCAGTGGCCCAACTTCCTCGAGCGTCTGCGCAACACCTTCAGAACCGACGTGCCGTTCGAGCTGGTCCCCTCCATGCTCAAGCTCGCGCTCTCGATCGACTCCTCGCGTGTGGTTCAGGGCGCGGTTGGGTTCGATCGCGGGTTGTCGCGCACGGTGATCGCCGAAAACGGCGCCTACGTGCTGGAACCCAACGTGCCGCTCATCCAGGCCTACGCCGCCGAGCTGATCCGCAACGGTGAGGCCCTGCCGGCAATGGAAGGCACCGCCGATAGTCCCGAATTCGCCGACCGGCAGCACCTGGAGCCCTAGCGCCTCACTCCTCGGACCGGCGAGCCACCACGTAGATTTCCGACGGCTCGTAGGCAACCTCGAGCGCCCGGCGCAGAATGGCGGACACCTTGGACAACTCGTCACGCGTGTGGCGCAACTCGGCGCTCACTGCGTGCAGCGCCGTTTCGAGATCCGCCGCATAGCGCGTCCGCGCCACGCGGCCGCCCACCCACCGCGTCACGCGGTCTTCGTCGGGCTGCGCCTTGCGTTCGGGTGACGATTCTCCCGTTATGTCAAGATCGTCGAGCGTCACCGGCAGGCCACGCGCGGACGTGGGATTGACCCCGGACGCCTGCACCTCGAGTCCCGCGTCCCGGCACAGGAACTCAAGCAACTCCACGTCGTACGGCCGCACGTGCGTCGGGTCCTTCCAGAACTCGTGGGCAATGGTCGGCAGGCTGCCCGGATTCGGCGTAGCCACGATCAACGATCCTCCGGGGACGAGGCGGCTTCCGCCGAGCCGCACGAGCGCCGCGCCCTCGTCCACCGGAAAGTGCTCGATGACGTGCAGCGCGCTCACCACGTCAAACGTCTCGGGCGTCGACTGCAGGTAGTCCAGCACTTCGGCCTCGATCACGCGGTGAGCCGCGGCATGCGCCAGCATGGCCGCGTCCAGATCGACGCCGTTCGTATCCATTCCGGCGGCAGCCGCCACGTCCAGAAACTCGCCGCGACCGCAACCGACGTCGAGGATTCGTCCCGCGGAGGGCAGGAATTGGGCATACCAGGCCCGCGCGTCGCGGATCATCTCGGGGTCGAATCCGCGAAA
The DNA here is from genome assembly GCA_022821905.1 of Chloroflexota bacterium. Taxonomy (GTDB): domain Bacteria; phylum Chloroflexota; class UBA11872; order UBA11872; family UBA11872; genus JAJECS01. Next base: position 343,866 of record JAJECS010000024.1, read on the forward strand.
CGAATACCAATCGGACGCCATCAGGGCGTGAAGTGGTCGCCGTGCGAAGTCGTGGACATGGCAATCAGCGGCGGGTCGCGGTCTTGGCGCGACCGTACAATACCGGGCCGCTCTTGAGGTCACCGCCCGTGCGCAACGACGACGTCGAAATATTCGCCATCGGCACGGAGCTCGTGACCGGGCTGATTCTCGATACCAACTCGCATTGGATCGCCGGCGAGGTGGCCGTGGCCGGGGGCGACGTGCGGCGCATCACCGCGCTTGCCGACGACCTGGACGCGCTCACGGCCGAGCTTCGGGCCGCGGTGGCCCGCCGCGCCCGCGTGATCATCACCACCGGCGGCCTGGGCCCCACGCCCGACGACCTGACGGTCGAGGCCGTGTCCCTGCTGGCCGGTTGCGGCGTGCACACGCCCCACGAGGTGCTGGAGGACTACGCGCGCCGGCGCGGCATCAGTCTCGAAGAAGCCTCAAGCCCGCCGCGACTGAAAATGGGCACTGTGCCGGACGCCGCTCGCGTGCATCTCAATCCGGTGGGATGGGCGCCCTGCTTCATGGTCCAAATCGAATCGTCCAGCATCTGGTGCATGCCGGGTCCGCCGCGCGAGGTCCAGGGCTGCTTCCGCGCCCACATTCAGCCCGTCGTCGAGCGCATGTTCGCCGGCCAGTCGGCGCGGATGCGCGTGTTCATCGACGCCCACGAGTCCGAAACGTCGCCGCTCATGCAGTCGGTCATGCGCCGCATTCCGTCGGCCTACCTCAAGGCCTATGTCGGCATGTCCAACCCCGAGGGGCTGCCCGTCGACATCGTCGTGCGCAGCACGGACGGCGCGGCGCCCAACGAATTGCTGCAGCAGGCCTACGACGAGTTCTGCGCCGTCGCCGCCGCGTCCGGCAAGACGGTGACCCTGGAAGCGCCGGCCGCGTCCTGATCCGCTCGCAGTAGACTGCCCGCGCCTAATCGAAACCCCGGTCGCGTTCACATGGAATCCCGCTGGTCCGACGACGACGCGCGAGGCCTCGACCCGGTAGGTCTCAGGGTCTACACCTCGCGGCTGATCGGCGCAGAACCGGCGCTGGTGCTGCACGGGGGCGGCAACACGTCCGTCAAGCTCGACGACCACGACCACCGCGGACGCCCCTGCCGCGCCCTGGCGATCAAGGGCAGCGGGTCCGACCTGCGGACCATTGAGCCCAGCGACTTCGCACGGTTGCACTTGGACGACCTCGAGGCGTTGCGCCCGCGGTCCGAGATGTCGGACGACGAGATGCTGGCCTATCTCGCGCGCAGCTCGCTCGATCCCGACGCTCCACGTCCGTCGATCGAGACGCTGCTTCACGCGTTCCTGCCAGATGCGTGGGTCGACCACTCGCACGCGGACGCCGTGCTGGCCCTCACCAACCAGGCCGACGGCCAGCGCCTCGTGCGCGAGGTCTACGGCGACCGGGTGGCGGTGGTGCCCTACATACTGCCCGGCTTCAAGCTGGCGCAGCTCACCGCCGACGTTTACGACGCAAGTCCCGGCGTCGAGGGTCTGGTGCTCGACATGCACGGGCTGGTGACGTTCGGGGCGACGGCCCGAGAGTCCTACGAGCGGCACATCGAGCTGGTATCCCTGGCCGAGGACTATGTGCGCCCGCAACTGCCGGCGCACGGAAGCGCATCCGGCAACGAGGCGACCGCGGCCGAGCTGGCCCCGGTGCTGCGCGGCGCGCTCTCGACCTCCAGGCGAGTCATCGTGCGCTACGACGGCTCGCCCCGCGTGCGTGCCTTCGTCGACCGGCCCGATCTCGAGCAAATCTCACAGCAAGGACCGGTCACGCCCGACCACGTGCTGCGCACCAAGCGGCTGCCGCTGGTGCTGCGCGCCACCGATCCCGAAGGTGTGCGCGACGCCGTGGCGGCCTACCGAGCGGCCTACGAGCGCTACGCACGCGAGCACGGCGGCGCCGACGCGTTTCAGCACGACTCCGGGCCGCGCGTTGTGCTCGCCCCCGGCATCGGCATGTTCACCACAGGCGCCTCATGGGACGAAGCCGGGATGGTGGCCGACATGTACCGCCACAGCATGGACGTCATCGAGGCCGCCACGGCCATCGGCGCCTACCGCGCCCTGCCGGCGGGCGATCTCTACGACATGGAGTATTGGCCGCTCGAGCTCTACAAGCTCACCCGCGCGCCGCCCGAGCGGGAGCTGGCGCGGCGCGTGGCGCTGGTGACCGGCGCCGGGCGCGGGATCGGACGCGCCATCGCGCAGGCCCTGGCGTCTGACGGGGCATATGTATTCGTCACCGACGTCGACCGCGACGCGGCAACCGCCGTCTCTCAGGCCATCACCGCCAATGGCGATCGAGCGCAAGCGCTGGCGCTCGACGTCACCAGCGAACGCCAGACGGCGGAAGCCTTCGAGGCCGTGGCCCGGCAAGTGGGCGGCGTGGACATCGTGGTGTCCAATGCCGGCATCGCGGCCGCCGCGCCGCTTGACGACCTGGAGCTCGACACCTGGCAGCGCAGCCTCGACGTCAACGCCACCGGGCATTTCCTCGTCTGCCGCGCCGCGTTGCGCCAGATGCGGTCGCAAGGTCTCGGCGGGAGCATCGCGCTCATCTGCACCAAGAACGCGCTCGATCCGGGCGCCGGGTTCGGCGCCTACAGCGCCGCCAAGGCGGCGCAGCTTCAGCTTGGCCGCGTGCTCGCCGTGGAAGGCGGGGCCGACGGCATCCGCGTCAACATGGTCAATCCCGACGCCGTGTTCGAAGGCTCGGGGCTATGGGACGCGGACCTGCGGGCCGGTCGCGCCGCCGCGCACGGCGTGGCGGTCGACGACCTGGAGTCGTTCTACGCGCAGCGAAACCTGCTGGGGCGTCGAGTGACGGGTCCGGATGTCGCCGAGGCCGTGTCGTTTCTCGCGTCGGATCGATCCGCCAAGACGACGGGAGCCGTAATCCCAGTCGACGGCGGTCTCCGCGGCGCGTTTCCGCGGTAGGAGTTCCCTCGCTTGATTAGCGAGTTGGGTCCCCTCTCCATCGATGGAAGAGGGATAGCGCCTGCCCCGGACTTGATCCGGGGGTGAGGGTGAACTGGCCGAGAATTGTCCCGGCCGAACGCTACTTGCCGCAGGCCCCCGCGGTGACTCCGGACCCGTCGGTGTTGAACGAGCTGCCGCAACCGCAGGTCGTCTGCGCGTTCGGGTTTCGCACCGAGAAACCGCGACCCATCATGCTGTCGATGAAGTCGATCTCCGCCCCAGCGATTAGGTGCGCCGTATGCCCGTCGATGTAGACCTCGACGCCGTTCGACTGGGCCGTGATGTCGGTCGGCTCCGGCTCGTGGGCCAGCGCCATGGCGTATTCGTAGCCCGCGCAACCGCCGCCGGTCACCGCGACCTTGAGCGCGCCGTGGGAGTGTCCCCGCTCCGTAAGGATTTCGCCGAACGCGCGCGCGGCGCGATCGGTCACCGCCACTGGCGAGGGCGGCGGCGGAGCAGCCATCGGCAGCCCCATCCGTTCATCAGCCGGGCTGTCCATCGGCAGCGAGATGCGGCCGTCAGTCTGCACTGCGCTCATCGTGCGTCGTTCCTCAATTGCGGGGCGTTTGCAGCCTCACCCCGAAGCTAGCACGAGCCACGCTTTGCGGCGAGCCCGGCAAGCGTGTCTCCGTGCGTTTGGACTCAAGGCAACACGCGCACATATCCCGCATCGCCGCATGTCTTCTAGGATCAACGGTTACGCACGAACTCCCAAGCGGCGTTCCGTTTGCCGCGTGAAGAACGTCCCTCAGTGACCTATGAAGAGGCCCTGCGCTGGATCTACGGCTTCGCCGACCTGGAGCGCGGCGTGGGCCACGCGGGTCGGGAGGCCTACGCGGCTGGACCGGCGCGCACCCGGCGCCTGCTGAGCGCCGTCGGCGATCCGCACCACAAGCTGACCTGCGTCCACGTCGGCGGCAGCAAGGGCAAGGGCAGCGTCTGCGCCCTGGTCGCGAGCGCGGCCGAGGCCGCCGGCCTGCGCACCGGCGCCTACACCCAGCCGCATCTGCATTCGTTTCGCGAACGATTCGCCATCGACGGTCGCCCCATCGAACCGCAGGCCTTCGCCGACCTCTGCCGGCGACTGGCCCCTCACGTGGAGACGACGACCGACGCCCACTCCGAGGACGGTCCGTACTCAACCTTCGAGCTGGCCACGGTGCTCGCGTTGCTGTGGTTCGCCGAGCAGGAGGTTGACCTGGCCGTGATCGAGGTGGGGTTGGGCGGGCGTCTGGATGCTACCCGCGTGATCGACCCGGCCGTGGTCGGCCTGACGACCATCGTGTTGGAGCACACGCGCGTGCTGGGAGACTCGCTCGAAGCCATCGCCCACGAAAAGGCCGGAATCATCAAGCCGGGAGTGCCGGTGGTCGCCGCGGCGCAGTCCGACGGGGCGCTGGCGGTGTTCCGCGCGGCCTGCGAGGAACGAGGCGCGCCGCTGGCCGTGGCCGACCCCCTGGCCTGGGAGGGCGCAGCCAGGCGCGAGTCACGCCCGCTGATGATGGCGCGATCCCCCGACGACGGCGGCAGCCTCCCGGTGGGACTCGTCGGCCCGCACCAGCGCCAGAATGCCGCCGTCGCGTGGCACCTCTGCCGCGAGCTGGCGGACCACGGACTGCCAATCGACCGCGGCGCCATCCGCGCCGGATTCGGCGCCGCGGCGTGGCCGGGACGACTGGAAGTCGTGGCCGGCAATCCACTCACCATCGTGGACGGCGCTCACACCCCGGAGGCCATCGCGGCCATCGTGACGGCGCTGCGAGAAGTCTTCGGCGTGCGGCGCGGCCCCGTGATCTTCGGTGCGCTGCGCGACAAGCGTGTGCCGCAGATGCTGGACGCGCTGGGCGACTACGCAACCCGCCTGCTCCTCGTGCAGCCGGATCACCCGCGAGGCTGGACGCCCGAGCGCATGGTCCGCCGATATGGGCTCACCTCGGATTTTGAGATCGCGCCGTCGATCGCTGCAGCCTTGCGGCAGGCGCAGGCGGCCTACCGGCCCGACGAGGCGGTGCTGGCGACCGGCAGCCTGGCGGTCGCGGCCGACGCGCGCGCAGCCGCTGGCGTGCCGCATGAGGTCGACCCTGAGCCGTGGGCGGGGGCGTAGGGTGGGGATTGGGTCTTTGTTGCTTGCTGGCGACTTGGGGCGGCGAGAACGCACAACGCCTGTGGACTCCCCACTGCGTCGGAATGACACTTTCGGGACATCACCGCGGTCATTCCGAGCCGCTCCTACCTGTCACTCCACGCCGCCCCCGCCTGTCATTCCGAGCCGCAGGCGAGGAATCTAAGGGGCACAGGAGAATGCACAGCGTCCTTAGATTCCTCACTTCGTTCGGAATGACCTTTCTGGTGCTCTCAGCGACGACTGGTCGTCGATTGCCTCATGACTAACGACGAAGTGCGTCCCATCCGACAGCGCGTGGAGCAGGCCATCGAGCAGGCCGCCGCCGAGGGCGTGTTCGACAACCTCGCGGGAACCGGCCGCCCGCTCAAGTCGGATGCAGGGCTCGTTCCAAACGAGCTGCGGGTCCCGTTCAAAGTGCTGGAAAACGCCGGTATGGCTCCTGCCTGGGTAGAGCTGGCCGCCGAAATCGAGCGGCGAATCGACGAGTTTCGAGCGGCTCGGCGTGACCACGAGCGGCGGATGCGCCGGGCGCGCGAGCACGCGCTGGCGGGGACGGCCGGCGATTTCGCCGCGCGGTTTCGAGCCGCGGGGAACGCCCACGCGGAGCTGCGGGAAATCCTGGCTAAGGACGCGAGAGGCATCGTGCGACTGATCGATCGGTTCAACACGATGGCGCCGGCGAGCGCGCCGCGATTCGGCTTTCTGGCGCGCGCCGAGCTCGAAGCCGTGGACGCCATATGGCCATGGCCGGCGCCGGGTAGCGATCCGACGTGAAGCGGCAAACCCGGGCCGTGCTCGGTCGAATCATCGCCGCGCTCCTCGTTCCGCTGCTCGGCGCAATCGTGCTTTGGCGCAAGACATTAGGAGTTGGAAGCGACCGCGGCGAGCCTAGGTCTGTGCTGCTGGTTCGCCTCGACCTGATGGGTGACGTGGTCAACGGGCTACAGGCCGCCCACGCGGCGCGCCGCAAGTGGCCCGGGGCCCACATCGCCTTCATGGCGCCGCCGCAGTGGCGGGCAATCGTGGAATGCTGCACGGCCGTGGACGAAACGATTGGCCTTGACCCCGCGGTCGTCACGCATTGGCCCGCCTGCCTGGACCCGCGTCGCTGGTGGAATCTGCTGCGAGCGCTCATGAGCTTGCGCCGGCGGCGCTTCGACCTGGCCGTGAGCATCTACGGGCCGATTGCCGGGACGGTGGTGGCGCTCAGTGGCGGCCGCGAGCGCCGCGGCTATCGCCGCGAGGCACCACCGTTCAGCTTCGACCGGGCCATCGTTGGTGAACGCCGCAATGGCGGGCCGCACGAGTCCGAGCTGGCCGCGCGCCTGATTGGTGACGACCTTCCCACCTGGCGCACCATCGACCGCACTGACGACCTCCCCGTGCCGTCGGCGCTGGCCGGCATCGGCCGGCCGTTGGTGGTTGCGCATGCGGGCGCGGCGCACGGCGACGCCAAGCGCTGGCGCGAGGAACACTGGGAGCGCACGCTGGCGGAACTAGCGGCCGGTGGTGCGACGGTCGCGCTCATCGGTCTGGCCGGAGACCGCGCGCTGGCGCGGCGGCTGCAGGGCTCGGTCCATTGTCTGATCGACCTCACCGGCGAAACATCGCTCGAATCGCTTATGGGCACGCTCCAGGCGGCGGAGCTCGTGATCTCCACGGACAGCGGTCCGGCGCACCTGGCGCGGGCGCTCGGTACCCGGGTCGTTGCGCTGCACGGGCCCACGGACACGGCGCTGCACGGTCCGGGCGATCCCTCGTGCACTGCACTGCGAGTCGACATGCCGTGCGGGCCTTGCTACGACTTCCGCCGCGCGGCGACCTGCCAGTTCGACGACACGCTCTGCATGGAATGGCTCCACCCCGACCGCGTCGTCGACGCTGCGCGCTCGATGCTCGCCACGTGAGCAGCGCACTCGCCACCGAGATCGAGGCACTTCGAGCAGTCGAGTTTCGCATGCTCGGCACGCGCATTCACGGCGTCGACCTGGGACAGGCCGCCGCGTGGATCGACGCCTGGGCGCAGGCCGGCACGCGCGCGCACGTCGCCACCGTCAACCCCGAGTTCGTGATGCGCGCGCGCCAAGACGCCGAATTCAACGACCTGCTGGAGCGCACCCGCCTCAACGTGCCGGATGGGGTCGGCGTGGTGGTCGCCGGTCGCCTGGGCGGCGCGCGCGTTCCTGGCCGCGTGACCGGCGTGGCGCTGATGCACGAAGCGATGCGACTGGCCGCCGTCCGGGAGTGGCCCACGGCGCTTGTCGGCGGCGCGCCGGGAGTGGCCGAGGCCGCGGCGGAGCGCCTGATCCACGACGTGCCGGGACTGCGTCCGCCGCACACCTACGGCGGCGCGCGCGGACCCGAGGGAGACGACGCAGCGCGGGAGTTCTTACAAGCGGTGCGCCCGCGCATCCTCTGTGTCGGCTACGGCGCCCCGCACCAGGAGTTCTGGATCGATCGCAACGTCAGCTCCGGCGCGGCGTGCGTGGCCATTGGCGTCGGCGGGACGCTGGACTACCTGAGCGGCCGCGTGCCGCGCGCGCCTGCCGCACTGCGATCGGCCGGCCTGGAGTGGGCGTACCGGCTGTGGCGGCAACCGTCACGCTGGCGCCGCATGCGGGTCTTGCCAGTCTTCGCCGTGCTCGCAGCGCGCGAAATTCTTGGCCTCGAGACCAAGGACGCCGCCGAATGAGCCGCGTGGTCGTGGTCGGCAGCCTCAACCTGGACATCGTCATGCGCTTGCCGCGCATCCCGCGTCCAGGCGAGACCGTGCACGGCGGGCGCATCGGCCGCTATCCCGGCGGCAAAGGCGCGAATCAGGCCGTCGCGGCCGCGCGCGCCGGGGCGGCGGTGGCCATGGTTGGCGCCGTGGGTCGGGACGATGCCGGCGACGCGTTGCTCAGGTCACTCGCCGCGGCAGGCGTGGATCGGGCCGATGTGCGCCGGAACACCGACTCCGCCACCGGCACCGCGATGATCGTCGTCGACAACTCGGGCGCCAATGCCATCGCCTTGGCGGAGGGGGCCAACCTGGCCGTGCGGCCGGAGGACGCGGCCCGCGCGGTGTCCGCACACGATCCCGCGGTCGTCGCGGTCCAGCGCGAAGTGCCGGAATCGGCCGTTCGTGCCGCCCTGAGTCATGCGCCCGAGGGGGCCATCCGCCTGATGAATGCCGCGCCTCTCGAGCCGGACGCCGACCTGCCGCTCGACGTGATCGACCTGCTCGTCGTGAACGAGATCGAGGCGTCGGACCTGTTGGGATCGCCGGTCACGAGCGACGACGCGCCCGTCGCCGCGCGACGCCTGGCCGCAGGCGTGCAGCGGGGATGCGTGGTCACGCTGGGCGGCGACGGCCTGGCGGCGTGCGTGGACGGTCATGTCCTCCGCCTAAACGCCCACCCCGTCAACGTCGTCGATACGACGGGGGCCGGAGATGCGTTTTGCGGTGCCATGGCTGCGGCGCTGTCGCTGGGCGAGCCGATGCCGACCGCGCTCGCCTGGGGCAACGCCGCCGGGGCGTTGGCGGCGAGCCGGCCCGGCGCGCAGCCGTCGATGCCCACCCGCGCGGAGATTACCGCGCAGCTCGCCACGGCCCTCGTCTAGCCCGAAGACAGCGTCCTCGTCAGGCTCCCGCCGCCGATGGCGACGGCTCGACCTGCTCTCGGCGCGGCATCCAGGGCAGCACCGCCAGCACCACCAATTGCGCCAGCGCCATGCCGGCGAACGCCACGTTCAATCCCGCGGCGTCGCCGATGATGCCGGTGACGTAGTTGCCAACGGCGCCGGCGCCGAAGGACAAGCCGAGCACGACGCCGCTGGCCGCCCCCATGTGACCCGGCAGCAACCGCTGCACCATCACGACGGTGGGCGTGAAACCGGCGCCAAGGAACGCCCCCATCACCGCGCCAAGCGGAATGTGCCACGGGCCGAACGGCAGCAGGCCAAAGGCCAGCATCGCCGGAATCATCACCAGCGATGACACGGCGAGAATCCGGCGCACGCCGAAGCGGTCGGTGGAGACGCCGCCGGCGAAGGCGCCCACCGCGTGGCCGATCAGATAAGCCGAAAGCACGATGCCCGCGCGCACGGGGTCCGGCCGGTCGGGCGACACGAACACGGGCACGAAGGTCACCAGCGCGGCGTAGGCCCAGCCGCGCACCACGGCCACCAGCAAAAGTCCGACGAGCGCCGCCGAAATCCCGCCGAACGCGGTCCGCCCCACGGCGACGCCGACGCTCGGCCGTTGCGGGGCCTGGAAGTTCCGCAGCGACCACGCCATGAACGCCGACACCACGAGCACCGGCGCCAGCACCACCGGCATCCAGTCGGTGCCGCCGGCCTCGAGCACCCCACCAAGGATCAGCGGCGCGACGGCGAACGCGGCGTGACCGCCCAAGAAGAACAGCGCGACGTTCGTGCCGGTGTTGCGGCCCTGGGCCTCGTTGGCAATGGCCGCGCCCTGCGGGTGAAACGCCGCGACGCCAACGGCAGCCACCACCAGGTACACCACCAGCAACGGATAGCTGGGCGCGAACGCGGCCACGGCCACCCACACCGCGATCCAGGCCGGGCTGAGCGAGGCGAGCCAGCGCCTTCCCGCGCGGTCGCCGATGTAGCCAAAGAGCGGCTGGATTACCGAGGTCGTCAGGGCCCAGGCAAGCGCCGCCAGACCGATCATGCCGTAGGACATATCCAGCCGCACGGCCAGGATGGGATAGAGCATGCTCGGCCCCAGGGCGGAGAAGTCCGACGCGAAATGGCCCACGGCAACGGTGAACACGGCCTGCCGGCCGGTAAAGATTCGCGAGGCGATTCGACCCTTGGGGCGTCGGCGCTACAGCCGGGACGGCCCCGTGACGGTGGTACATTCGCAGGCCAAGCGTACGCACCGTCGGCGCACCCTGCATGCCACCTCCCGCCGCCGTCATGTCCAAGTGGGTCTATCCCTTCCGCGAGGGCGGCGAGTCCATGCGCAACCTGCTGGGCGGCAAGGGCGCCGGATCGGCCGAGATGACCAAAGCCGGCATGCCCGTGCCGCCCGGATTCACCATCACCACGGCCGCGTGCCTGGAGTACTACGCGAACGACAAGGATTTCCCGGCCGGTCTCGACGCCCAGGTGGACGTGGCGCTGGCCGAGGTCGAGTCAGCCGTCGGCCGGAAGTTCGGCGACTCGCAAGACCCGCTGCTGGTCTCGGTTCGGTCGGGTGCGCGCGTGTCAATGCCCGGCATGATGGACACGGTGCTCAACCTGGGCCTGAACGCGGACACGCTGGAGGGCCTGATCGCCGCCACCGGCGACGCGCGCTTCGGCTGGGACGCCTACCGCCGCTTCATCCAGGGGTTCGGATCGATCGTGTTGGGCGTGGAGAGTCACGCATTCGAAGACTGCATCGACGCCCACAAATCCCGCCTGGGCGTGGCTCAGGACACGGAACTCAGCGCCTCGGATTGGCAAGCGGTGGCGGACGACTTTCGCCGGATCATCCGCGACGCCACCAATACCGACTTCCCCGACGACCCCCGCCAACAGCTCGATCACGCCATCCGCGCGGTGTTCGACTCATGGTTCGGTCGCCGCGCCGTGGACTATCGCCGGGTCCACGGGCTGCCCGATGACTGGGGCACGGCGGTCAACGTCCAGACCATGGTGTTCGGCAACATGGGCGAGACGTCGGGCACGGGCGTGGCCTTCACCCGCAACCCCAACACCGGCGACCGGGAGCTCTTCGGCGAGTATCTGCTCAACGCCCAGGGCGAGGACGTGGTGGCCGGCGTGCGCACGCCGACGCCGATCGCCACGCTCGAAACCTCGATGCCGGAGGTTTTCGGCCAGTTCGAGGACTACGCCACCCGGCTGGAGCAGCACTACCGCGAGATGCAGGACCTCGAGTTCACCATCGAGTCCGGCAAGCTCTACATGCTGCAAACGCGCGCCGGCAAGCGCAGCCCGGCGGCGGCAGTCAAGATCGCCGTCGACCTGGTGCGCGAGGGCGTCATCGACAAGACCACCGCCGTACAGCGCGTGGAGCCGGAGCAGGTCGGGGCGGTGCTGCACCCGCGCGTGGACCCGGAGCACTGGGACCATCCCATCGCCACCGGGCTCAACGCGTCGCCGGGCGCGGCGCACGGCCACGTGGTGTTCACCGCCGACGAGGCTGCGGCGCTGGCGGGCGCCGACCACCCGGTGATCCTGGTGCGGCCCGAGACCTCACCCGACGACTTCCACGGCATGGCCGTCTCGGCGGCCATTCTCACGGCGCGCGGCGGTGCGACCAGCCACGCGGCCATCGTGGCGCGCCAGCTCGGCATACCGGCCGTCGTGGGCTGCGACGCCCTGCGCCTCGATCTCAACGCGAAGCAGTTCACGGCCCACGGCGTCACGGTGAACGCCGGCGACGTGATCACCGTCGACGGCACGGACGGCGAGGTGCTGACGGGCGCCCCGCCGCTCATCCCCGGCTCGATGACCCCCGAGCTGAAGGTCCTGCTGAGCTGGGCCGACAACATCCGGCGGCTGAGCACCTGGGGCAACGCCGACACGCCGGAAGAAGCGGCGCTGGCCCGCGAGCACGGCGCCGAGGGCATCGGGCTCTGCCGCACCGAGCACATGTTCCGCGAAGGCGACCGCTTGCCCATCGTGCAGGAGATGATCCTGGCCGAGACCGTCGAGGAGCGGCAGAAGGCCCTCGACCGGCTGCTGCCGATTCAGCGCGAGGACTTCGTCGGCATCCTGCGCGCCATGGACCGCTTCCCGGTCGTGATCCGGCTGCTCGACCCGCCGCTGCACGAGTTTCTGCCGGACCACGAGCCGCTCGCCGCCGAGTTGGCGTCGCTCATCGCCAATGACGCCGACCCAGAGCGCCGGGCGCACCTCGAGCGCATGCTGCGCCGCGTCGAGGAGATCCAGGAAGTCAACCCCATGCTCGGCTTGCGGGGCTGTCGCCTGGGCATCCAGCAGCCCGAGGTCTACGAGATGCAGGTGCGCGCGATCATCGAGGCGGCGCTGGAGCTGAGCGCCGCCGGCCTCCAGCCGCGGCCCAAGATCATGATTCCGCTGATCAGCCACGTGAACGAGCTGCGAAAGGTCGAGGGGCGGCTTCACGCGGTCGCGGACGACGTGGTGCACGACAGGGGCGCCAAGGTGTCCTACGAGTTCGGCACCATGATCGAGGTCCCCCGCGCCTGCCTGACCGCCGGGGCGCTCGCCGAGGTCGCGGACTTCTTCAGCTTCGGCACCAACGACCTCACCCAGACCACCTACGGCATCTCGCGCGACGACGCCGAGGGCAAGTTTCTCATTGATTATGTCGAGTCAGAGATCCTGCCCGCGAATCCCTTCCAGGTCATGGACCCGGACGGCGTCGGCGCGCTGCTGCGGCTGGCGGTGGAGCAGGGGCGGCAGGCCGACCCCGACATCGAAATGGGCATCTGCGGCGAGCACGGCGGCGACCCGGACTCGATTCAGATCTGCGAGCAACTCGGCCTGGACTACGTCAGCGCCTCGCCCTTCCGCATCCCCGTCTCCCGCATGGCCGCCGCCCACGCCCGCCTGGCCGAAATCGAACGGGATCGCTAGCTTCAACGGCATCCGGGGTCTTGAGACACCATTGACGCGCAATCAAGTCCGGCTTGCGACGCCTGGAACGGGAGATCGCCGGACCGCTGTTCGAGGTGACGGCTTGACCGCAATCATGAATCTGACCGCGCAGACACGATGCGGCTGACATTTACCAGGCACGCCCTCCGCGTCATGACCGAGCGACTGATCCGTGAGGATTGGGTCGAGCGCGCGGTGGCCACGCCGACATTGCGGACGCCTGATCCAGACGATTCCGAGGTGGAGCGTTTCTTCCGACGCATTCCGGAGCGCGGTGACCGAGTGCTCCGCGTGGCTGTCAACACTCGCGTTGTGCCGTGGCGAGTCGTGAGCGTATTCTTTGATCGCCGGATGCGAGGTGAACTATGAAGCTGCGCGTCGACCGCGAAGCCGACGCCCTCTACCTGCGTCTCGACGACGCGGAGATTGTCGAGTCCGAGGAAGTCTCGCCGGGCGTCGTGCTCGACTATAACGACGCCCACGAGGTCGTCGGAGTCGAAATGCTCCACCTCTCGAAGCGGTCCGCAGACCTGAATCTCTCCGGCCTCGAGTTCGAGACCGTTTAGCGAAACGCCGCCTCTGTAGGACGGCGGCGGCCACGGACTAGAATTGACCGCGTCCACACGCACGCCCTGGGAGGCCGCGTGGCTTCGCCTGTTGAGGACATCAAATCCCGGCTGAACGCGGCTGAGGTCATTGGCCGCGACGTGCGCTTGCAGCGCTCGGGGCGGTACCTCAAGGGGCTGTGCCCGTTCCATCAAGAGAAGACGCCGTCGTTCTTCGTATTTGGGGATCGCGGCACATTTCGCTGCTTTGGCTGCGGCGAGGGCGGCGATCTCTTCACCTACGTCATGCGGCGCGACGGCAGCAGCTTTCCGGATGCGCTGCGCCTGCTGGCCGGCGAGGCCGGCGTGGAGCTGCGGGCGCAGGACCGCGATCCCGAGGCCGACCGCCAGCGGCGGAGCACGCGGGCCGCGCTGGAAGAAGCGGCCAACCTCATGCACCGGTTGCTGCGCGAAGCGCGCGAGGCCGCCGCCGTCCGCGCCTATCTGGACGAACGTGGGGTATCGAAGGAGATGCTCGCCGCGTTCCGGCTGGGCTTTGCGCCGGCACGCGGATCGCCGGTCACGACGCACCTGCGTCAGCTGGGCACCGACGCGGAGGCGCTGAGCGCCACGGGCCTCGTCCGGGACGACGACGGACCGCCGCGCGACTACTTCTTCAACCGCTTGATCTTCCCCATCAGCGAGCGGCGGGGGGCGGTGATCGGATTTGGCGCACGGGCCCTGGGCGACGCGACGCCCAAGTACCTGAACTCACGCGAGAGCGACACCTTCCGCAAGGGCAACCATCTCTACGGCTTCAACCTGGCGGCGGACTCCATCCGGCGCGAGCGCGAGGCGGTGCTGGTGGAGGGCTATATGGACGCCATCGCCGCCCACCAGTTCGGCTTCGCCAACACCGTGGCGTCCATGGGCACGGCGCTGACACACGAACAGGGCCGGCTGCTCGCCGGATCGGGCGCGCAACGCATCGTCCTGGCGCTTGACGCCGACACGGCCGGCGCCGCCGCGACGCGCCGCGGCGTGGACGTGCTGCGCGACGCCGGTCGCGACGCGGCGGACGCGGAGGTGGACTTCCGCGGCTTGATTCGACACGAGGCACGGCTGTCGATCGACATCGCCGTGGTCGAGCTGCCGGCCGGCGAGGACCCGGACTCCGTGATCCGCGCCGACTCGGCGCGCTGGCGCTCGCTGCTGGAAGCCGCGGTACCCCTGGCGGACTACTACTTTCGCTGGGCGCTCGAGGAGCACGACGTGTCGTCGATCGTCGGGCGGCGACGGGCGGTGGCCGACTTGACGCCGGTCATCACGGAAATCAACGAACCCGCCGTGCGCGCGCACTACTACGAGCGCCTCTCGCACGTATCGGGCGTGCCAGTTGAGGAGCTGCGCCGCGCAGCCCCGCGGCGTCAACGTCGGATTGGCGCGGCGCCCGCAGCCGCGAGTCAGCCGGTCGACCGGGTCGAGGAAGGGCTGCTGGAGCTCGTGCTCCAGGCCCCGCCCGAGGCAGCCGGCGCAGTTGCGGGACTGAAGGCATCGAACGTATCCGATCCGTCGCTGCGCTATGTGATCGAGGCCCTGGCGCGAAACGCCGGCGATCCCTCAAGCAACTCCTGGGAAATGGTTCTCGAAGGGCTGGATGATCAATCGCGCGAGCAGGTGGAGGCCGTGCACGCCCGCGTGGCCGGTCTGCCCGCGCTGGAGGGGGACGCGTTCCGCAGCGCGCTGGAGGTGACGCTGCTGCGGCTGCGTGAGCGGCGCATCCTGGAAGAGCTGCGCGAGGTCGGCGCCATGGACGATGGCGCCGCCGCGGCCGCGCGCTCGCGTGAGCTGGGCGCGCAGAAGCGCAGCGTCGAAATGGCCATGCGCGAGCTTTCCGTGCTCACCCACGGACCGACGGCCTAGCGCCGGCGGCGCGGGTCCCGGTCGCTACGCGGCGAGCGCCTGGTCGATCTGGCTCTTGATATCCGCCTTGGGGCGAAAGCCGACGATGCGGCCCACCTCCGCGCCGCCGCTGAAGATGATCAGCGTGGGGATGCCGCGGATGCCGAATTGCATGGGCGTGTCCGGATTCTCGTCCACGTCCATCTTGGCGAACGTCACCTGGCCGTCGTAATCCTGCGCCAGCTCTTCGACCACCGGCGCCACCATCTTGCACGGCCCGCACCACTCCGCCCAGAAGTCCACCAGCACGGGCGTTTCGGCGTCAAGCACCGTCGATTGAAACTCAGCGTCCGTCACTGCAACGGGAGCCGCCATGTGATCCTGTCATCCTTCGCGTGCGCCACGATATAGCGCGCCCGAGACTAGAAACGGCACCGTAGTCATGTCAACGGCAGATGGCGCGTCGGGAGCCGCGGCGGCTTCGGCGGTGGTGCTCGCCGGCGGCGCCAGCCGTCGCATGGGGCGCGACAAGCGGCTGTTGCCTTGGGGGGTGGACGCCGACGGAAAGCCCCGCACGCTCCTGCAATCGGTCGTCGACAAGTTGGCGGCCGTGGCCGACGACGTGATCGTGGTGGCCAACGATGAGCCAGACGTCCTGGGCGCCCGCGTGGTTCCCGACGCGATTCCCGGCTCGGGCAGCCTGGGCGGCATCCTGTCCGGCGTCGAAGCGGCCCGGCACGACCGGGTGTTCGTGGCCGCCGCCGACATGCCGTTTCTGAGCCTGGCGCTCGTGCGCGACCTGCTGGGCCGGCTCGAAGGCCACGACGCGGTTGTGCCGATCGTCGGCGGCCGACCCGAGCCGCTGCACGCGGTCTACGGCCCTACCGTGGCGACCGCGGCCCGGCGGCAGATCGCGCGTGGGCAACTGAAGATCGCGCTGGCCTTCGAGGGACTTGACGTCGTGCGGGTGTCGGAGGCGGACCTGCGCCGGTTGGACCCGGAGCTGCGCTCGTTCCGCAACGTCAACACGCCGGAGGACTATAAGGGTGCGCGACGGGATGCGGGGGCGTAGGGAGTGGCCAACGTGCGCGCCCTCGGAGAACTCTGTCGATAGCGCATTATGATATCATCAAGGCATGCGACGGCGGCATCGCAGAACCCTGGCCGCGATCTTCAAGCGTCCAACCCAAGCGGGCATCCGCTGGGCAGACATTGAATCGCTGCTGCAAGCCTGCGGCGCCGATATTGAGGAGCGGGCCGGCTCACGCGTAGCCGTTGAGCTCAACGACGTAGTCGCCATTTTCCACCGTCCACACCCGCGGCCACAGGCCGACAAGGGGGCGGTGGCTTCGGTGCGGCGGTTTCTGGTCGCCGCCGGGGTTGACATGGAGGCAGACGGACCATGATGGAATACGAGGGCTACCGAGCTGCGGTGAGCTACGACGACGACGCCGGAGTGTTTCACGGCGAGGTCGTCGACACGCGCGACGTGATTACCTTTCAGGGCACGTCGGTCCCGGAGCTGCGACGGGCGTTTCGAGAGTCGGTGGACGAGTACCTGAAGGTGTGCAAGGAGCGCGGCCGGACCCCGGACAAGCCATTCTCAGGGAATGTCGCGCTTCGGCTCCCGCCATCGGTTCACCGGGACGCGACAGCCGCGGCTCGCTCGGCGGACCAGAGCCTCAACGCCTGGCTGACGGACACGATTCGACGAGCCGCGCGAACCTCCTGACCACCGACCAGATTGGCCAGCCGTCGCTCGGACGGCCTAGTGCGCAATCCCCAACTGGTGCATGCGCCGGTGGATGGCGTCGCGGGCGGCGAGTAGCGGGCGCTCCAAATACGCCGTGTGGTCCGGCTCCCCGTGGTGGTGGGTGACCGAGTCGTCGTCCGGCTCGCTGCCCGCCCGGCGGCGGACGTAGCTGAGGTTGCCGTCGATCATGGTGAGCATGTATTGCGCGGTGGCGTCGTTCCACATGCGCCAGTCGCCGCCGGTCGAGACATATACCGGCGACGTGTGGGCGAAGCGCTGCCGCTGCCAGCTATCCAGGTAGTAGGGCGCGTCGTAGTAGGTCGCCCCGCCGGTGCGGGCCGCGAACCAGGTGTGGCCGTCGGCGCTTAGCCGTTCGCTCAGCTCCAGCCGCCGGGCGCCGTCGGACGCCACGGTCTCCGCGACGACCCGGCCTTCCTGCACGATTTGCAGGTTGTGGATGGGCAGGCTGCCTTCCGCCCAGGCCTCCACGTGCAACGTGCCGCCGTTGCCGCGCAGATGCACCGTGTCGCCGATGGCCTGGCCTTCGACGCTGAGCCCGATGAGGGGACCGCTGGACATGAAGGTGCGTCCGGCGCTCATCTGCGCGCGCCAAGCGTCGTAGGTGAAGGGCATGTCCTCGGCAAGCTGGACATAGGTGCGGTAGATCCCCACCGGCGTATCCGCGGCCATCTTGTCGGTGCCGCCGACCAGCGGCAGGCGATAGCCCGCGTTGAGATAGCGGTAGTACTCGTCGTGGTCGAACGGCACCTGCCGGCACATCTCGACGGCGTCGGCAAGCCCCAGCGCAATCAGCGCCACCGGGTCGCCGTTGGGCCAGGGGAAGTGCGGCAGCACAACCGTCCCGCCCTGCTCGCGACAGGCCTCGGCCCAGTGGGACATGGTGGTCTGGAGTGGGCCGCCGAGCTCGGCCTCGCCGGGGCCGTCGGTGCACCACGGCATGATCGGCTCGGTATGGCCGAGCAGATTCAGGTGTCCCAGAAAGTGCTGCCGGTTCTCCTGGCCGTAGGAGACGATGGTCTTGCCGTCGTCCGACACCTGGGGCCGGCCGGTGAAGTCGTCGGTGTTGCTGAAGAAGTGGCCCCACTGCGACTGGAGCACGTTGGCGACGTTCAGGTCTTCACCCGCCGACTCCAGCACCGCGCCGTTGCCGGCCAGAAGGTGCACGTGCGTGTCGCCGCTGTACCAGCCCTGGGCGTTCATGTCGGTCCAGCGACCAATGCGCAGCTCCAACTCGCGTTGCCCCGGCTTGATCTCGACCTCCGTCCGTAACGGCTCGTACTCGAAACCGCGCGCGACATCCACGACGACCCGACCGCGCGGCAGCCAGCCCTGGCAGGCGCCGTCGATGTAGGCATAGGTGACCTGGTCCATGCGCACATCGCCGAAGAGATCGCGGCCCCAGGTCGAGAAGCCGGAAAACAGGTGCGGGTGGTGGCCATAGGGCTGGTAGGGAATGCCCTCCGGCGAGCGGAAGTGGATGCGGCACGGCACCGGCTGACCCGTGTCGGCGTCGAGCACGCGCGTGTGCACCCAGTTGCGGCCGGATTCGGGCAGGCTGAGCCGCAGGCGCGGCGAGGCTTGCACCGCGCCCTGGTCCTGCAGATCGCCGAACCGTGCCGTGCCGAGCACATCGTCGCCCTGCGTGACGCTGACCTCGGCGGAAGGGACGGCGCTGACTTCGGTGTACGCCGGGCTCGACTCGAGATTGTTCGCCTCGCCCCAGCCCTTGTCGACCGCGTCGACGAACGATTCGGGGTCCTCCGGCAGCGGCTGGGCATAGGTCGCCGAGCCGCGTTTAACCTGCACGTCGAGATCGAATGGCTTCTCGGCGTCCTCGGGGCGCGTCAGCTCGATCCGGACGGGACGGCGCGGCGCACGCTCCAGCGGATCCTCATCGACGAACCCGGCCGATACGCCGCCCAGCACCCACGGCAACGGACCGCCGCGAATCTCGATGCTCGCAAGCGCATCCTCGGGATGTGGGTTGCGCCAGGCCCAGAGGTAGAAGGACCGCAGCCGCCCCGTGGCCACCTCCGTGATCCGCCGTTGTTGCTCGTCGTAGGGGCCCTCGTAGCGCGGCTGCATACCGTCCTCGCCGTCGCGCGCGGCCAGATACGGCTGGCCGGGCCGCATCGTGAAATGGCGCGAAATCCAGCCGATCTCGAACCGGTCGCGCAGGGGAACATCAATGCGCGATCCGTTCTCGTAGACAAACGTGTAGCGACCGACCTCGCCGCCAGGCGCTCCGCCGTGAGCAATGGCCGTATCGAGCAGCGCGTGCGCAAACGTAAGCGTGTGCACGGCGCGTCCCACCGGCAGCGTTTGCGGCTCGGAGTGACCGCCGGGGCCGAACTGCGCAATCGTGCCGCGCGCCGGGTCGCCCACGTCGAACGCCAGCCCACGAAGGTCCTGCGCCCCGAGCAGATCGGGCGTTTCGGGTCCGGCCACCTCGGCGGGAACGTTGCATAGGTCAGCGATCGGAACGGATTCGTAGGGATTCATGCGGCGTACCCCGGCGCACCGGCCGTTCGCATAGTGGCGGTCTGCCTCGACCCCGGCAACCCGCGGCGCGGCCGATACACTGCTGGCGCTTGCCGTGCGCCGGTCATCCGCGCCCCCGACACAGGGCCACTCACGGGAGAACCGGGGCCGTTCGTGGTGAGCCTGTCGAACCACGTCCTTCGACAAGCTCAGGACGAACGGACGTATGGAGGTCATCTAGGCCGGGTGGCTGGCGCCAGTGCACGAGGATCGGCCATGCACCCCACCTACGGCGTTCGCTACGCGCTGGATATCAAGATGCCGATGCGCGACGGCGTGGAGCTCTCGGGCGACATCTATATGCCGGACGCTCCCGGACCGTTCCCAACCGTGCTCATCCGCACGCCGTACGACAACAACACGCCGGAGACGATCGCGTCGGCCCGCGCCTTCGCACAGGACGGCTACGCGTGCGTGGTCCAGGACGTGCGCGGGCGCTGGGACTCGGACGGCGTCTATTACCCCTTCCACAACGAGGGAGCCGACGGGTTCGACACCCACGAGTGGATCGGGCGGCAGCCGTGGAGCAACGGCCGCATCGGCATGAGCGGCCCCTCATATCTCGGGCTGGTGCAGTGGCTCAGCGCGCCTCAGGGCAGCCAATACCTCACGTGTCTCGCGCCGCGGGTGGTGTGCCCGGAGTTTCTGGGCGGACTGGTGCGGCCGGGCGGCGCATTGCAGCTCACCACGGCGCTCACCTGGGGCATGCGCACCAACGCCCGCACGGCGCAGAGCATCGCGTTTCACAACTGGACCGAGGCGTTTCATACGCTGCCGATCGTCGACCTGGATCTGCGCGCCGGTCGACGCCTCGACTTCTGGCGCGACTGGCTGGAGCACGACCGCTACGACGACTACTGGGAAGAGGTCAGCGTTTCCCACCGCTGGCACGAGATCCGGGTACCGGCATTCACCATGGGCGGCTGGTACGACCTCTACGCCGCCGACACGCTCGACAACTTCAACAACTTGCGGCGCTTCGGCGCGACGCCGGAGGCGCGCCAGAGCCGCGCGATCGTCGGGCCCTGGCCGCATCGCCTGGCGGAGTCCTCGCGGCTCGGCGACGTCGACTTCGGAGTCGATTCGCTGGTGAGCCTCACGCAGCTCGAGCGGCGCTGGTTCAACCTCTGGCTCAAGGGTGAGGACGACGGCTTGAGCGAGGAGCCGCCGTTGCGACTGTTCACCATGGGCATCAACGCGTGGCGCGACGAGCACGAATGGCCGCTGGCGCGCACCGACTGGCAGATGTGGTACCTGCACTCGGAGGGCGGCGCCAACACCGCGCGCGGGGACGGCATGCTTACGACCATGGCGCCCGCGGAGGAGCCGCCCGATCGCTACGTCTACGACCCTCGGCTGCCGGTGCAAACGCTCGGCGGCACCACCTGCTGCACGCCGGAGATCGTCGCCTGGGGGCCGTATGACCAGCGGCCGGTCGAGGCCCGTTCGGACGTGCTCTGCTACACGTCGGAGCCGCTGCAAGCCGACCTGGACATCACCGGACCGATCACGGCAGTGCTGTTCGCCGCCACCGACGGCCGCGATACCGACTGGACCGCCAAGCTGGTGGACGTTTCGCCCAGCGGCTACGCGATGAACATTTGCGACGGCATCGTGCGCGCCCGGTACCGCGATGGCATGGCCGAGCCGGCGCTGCTGGAGCCGGACAAGGTCTATCGCTACGAGATCGACGTGGGCGTTACCAGCAACGTCTTTCGCGCCGGGCATCGCATCCGGCTGGAAGTCTCGTCGTCGAACTTCCCCTGCTACGACCGAAACCTGAACACCGGCAACGACCTCGCCACCGACACCGAAATGCGCGCCGCCTCGCAGACCGTGCTGCACGCGCACTCGCACCCGTCGCATCTGCGGCTGCCGGTCATTCCCAAGTAGCGCTGAGGGCAGCCACGAGGGCTGCCCCTACAAGGACTCGGCCCGTGGCGCATCCGATTCGACAGCCTCGAACATCGGTCCACGGTCCGGATCGACACGGCGCAACCGAACGTGGGCGCCAAGCTCGCGCCCGGCGTTGCCGGTCAGGCGCCCCATGGTGCGCAAACCAGCTTCGAGCTCGACGATCGCCACCGTATAGGGCGCCTCGTCGGCGTAGCGCGTCGGGGGCACATGGATGGTGGTCCAAACAATGACCCGCCCCTCTCCGGCGATCTCGTGAGGCTCGAGGTCGGAGCGGCCACAGATTGGGCAGACATCACCGCGCGCCATCAGCAAGTGACCGTCGTGACGACAGCGATAGACCGTAAGCCGTGGCGGACTAGTCACGGGCCAGGATGTGCACCGTGGCCGCCGCGCCGCAGCCGCCCATGCTGTGGGCCAGGCCGATGCGGGCACCGGCGACCTGATTGGCGGCCTCGCCGCGCAGCTGCAGCGCGAGATCGTAAACCTGTCCCACGCCGCTGGCGCCGACCGGGTGCCCCTTGGCAATCAGCCCGCCGCTGGGATTGACCGGCAACCGGCCGTCCACGGCGGTCTCGCCGGCTTCCGCAGCACGGCCGCTGTCGCCGCGCGCCACCAGACCGAGATCCTCGGTCGCCACCAGCTCCGCAATCGTGAAGCAGTCGTGCAGCTCGGCCACGTCTATCTCGCCGGGTGCGAGTCCCGCCTGCCCGAACGCCTCGGATGCCGCGCGCACCGTGGCGGGAAAGCTCGTCAGATCATCCATGCCGCTCAGAGCCACCGGCCCCGACCCCTGACCGGAGGCAAGGATTCGCACGCCGCGACTGGTGTATCGGCGCGCGATGTCCGCGGTGCAAACCACCGCCGCTGCCGCGCCGTCACTGATGGGCGGACAGTCGAACAGCCGCAGCGGCTCGGCGACAAACCGTGAGTTGACCACCTGGTCAATGGTCGTCGGCTTCCGAAACTGGGCCTTGGGATTCACTGCGCCGTTGTCGTGGTTCTTGACCGAGACTGCGGCAATCTGCTCGCGCGAGGTGCTATATCGCGCCATATGCGCCTGCATCACCATGGCAAAAGCACCCGGAAAGGTGAGCCCGGTGCGCATCTCCAGCCATTCGTCGCCGGCGGTTGCCAGCGCGGCGGTGACGTCGCCGGTGGAAATGTTCGACATCTTCTCGACCCCGGCCACGAGCACGACATCGTGGATGCCCGCAGTGACGGTCAGGTAGCCGTGACGCAGGGCAATGCCCCCGGACGCGCAGGCGGCCTCCACCTTCGTGGCGGGGATCCCGTCGAGACCCAGCCGCCGCGCGACGATGGGCGCCAGCGCTCCCTGGTCGGCCAGCCGCTCGCCGATGAAGTTACCGAGATAGAGCGCCTGCACCCGCTCGCGCGGAATGCCGCTGTCATCGAGCGCCGCGCGGCAAGCCTGGGTGGCCAGCTCGACAATCCCGTTGTCCGGCAACTTGCCGAACGATGTCGAGCCGACGCCGGCGATACTTACGTCGCGCAATCTGGTCTCACCGCTGCAACCGAGACGTTCACGGTCCCTATCATGCGACCATACGCCTCCGAGATGGGAGAGACCACCGCCACGGCCGTGCGCCAATGAGCAAGCGTTCGCCGGATACCCCGTTCGACGTCCTGGTGATCGGGTGCGGTCCGGCAGGAACCCAGGCCGCCGTAAGCGCCGCGCACCAGATGCGGCACGTGGCGCTGATCGACGGTGGGGCGGTGAGCCTGCGACGCGGCCGGCACTTCTGGTCCAAGTCGGTCGAGTTCGTAGATGCGCCGGTGTTTCCGGGCATCACGGGACCGGCGTTCAACCGGGCGTTGAAGGAGTGGACCGAAGCTCAGCCCGAACACGAGGTCACCATCGACGGCGAGTCGCGCTACATCGGGATTCGCCGCATCCCCGGCTACGTCACTGATGTCGAGCGGGCGCCGGACGGCACGCTGGCGGTGACCATGTCGACGGCGATGCTGCCGCGCGATGGCACGGCGCCGCCCACGCAGACGGTCCGGGCGTGCACGGTGGTGGTGGCCTCCGGGTTCGAGGACGGCTGGCCGGACATCGAGATCGAGTCCTCGGCCGAGCGCGCCTACGCAAAGTACGGCGTGGTTTTCCGCTACGCCGGCAACCACCGCGGGTGGCACGTCTGCGTGCGCTGCGACGGGCATCTGCACACCGACCGGGAGCTCGCCATCGTCGGCGTCGGGGACTATATCTTCGATGTCGTGCACGGCGCCCAGGACTTCACCCACCGGATGACCGTGCTGACCAATGGACGACCGCACGGCATGTCGGACGCAGTGCTGGCGGAAATGAAGCGCCGGGGCGTGCGGCTCGAAACGGAGCGGATCGAGGCCCACATCGGCAGCGGACGCGACCTGCTCGGTCTACGCCTGGCTGACGGCCGCGAGCTCTTCTTCGACGGTTTCTTCGTCGACGAGGGCCTCGTGCCCAACGACGAGTTCCTGGCCAGGTTTTCTCCCCAGCATGACGATGAAGGACTCCTGGTTTGCGACGAGGACCACCGCATATTGGACGTTGACGGCAATGCCATCCCCGGCATCTGGGCCTGCGGCGACATCGTGGCGGGCGAGCGAAACCTCATCGCGTCCGCCTTTGCCAGCGGGCAAGACGCGGGTCTGGAAGCCAGCGACAGCTTGCGCCGGTGGGCGCCCGTCAACTGAGCGAAGGGCTAGGCACGGACATGGAGTACTTCTCGGTCACCACTGAGCAGATCGATCTGCCCCGTTCAGCCACGCCTCAGGCGCGTCGGGTAGCCGTCGCCTGGCGCGGCCGGCCCATCGGCGCCTTCACCCAGGGCGAGCACCGGTGCTATCTCTACCCGCTGTACTCGCCCGCCGGCGTGCCGCTGACGGCCGAGAGTCCTGTCGATCATCCGCACCACGACTCGATCACGGTCGGCGCGGACGTGCTCAAGGCGAAGTTTCCGCCGCTGACGCCGGCGGTATCCCCTCTAGCGGAGTCCGGCACCTACAACCTTTACGCCAACAACGTGTTTCAAGGACGCGCGCCCGGCCGCACCTGGTCCGTGGATGTCAACGCCACCGAGCTTGCCCCCGATCACCTGCGCGTGGTGCAGACGGTCGAGTGGCAGGGACCGGAGGAATGGGGGGCGGCAGACGGGCGCCGCGTGCTGGCCGTGGAGACCAGGACGACGGACCTCCGCCCCGGCGACGTCGTCAACTCCGTCGACATCCGGTCGCAGCTGCAGCCCACCGACTGGGACCTGACCATCGGGCCGACCCGCCACGCCTATTTCACCGTGCGCCTGGCGTTTGGTCTGCGTGTGGTCGACAGCGGGACCCTGATCGACGCCGACGGACGCAGCGGCGGGGCGGCGATCACCAATCACGCGTCCGCCTGGGTGGATGCGTCCGGTCCGGCGCCACACGGCGCCAGGGCGGGCCTGACCATCCTGGGACACGCGTCCACGGCGCGCGTCCCCTGGGTGGCCTACGACTGGGGCACCGTGAACGTGAACCCGTTTGCCCGCGAGGCCGCCACCGTGCGGCGAGGCGACACGCTAGACCTGGGCATTCGGCTGCTCGCGCACGACGGCGACGCCAGCGAGGTCGACATTGCGGCGCACGCCGCCGATCTGGCCTCCGAACCCGGCGCCGGTGCTAGCATGCCGCGCGCGGCCACCCGCCCCTAGGACGCTTCATGCTTGAATCCACGACGCGCGATGCGCTGGCGTCCGCCGACATCGAGCACCTGATCCATCAACTCACGCGCGCCGGTCACCACGCGCGCACCGGTCCCGTGATCGTCGAGTCCGCCAGCGGCGCCACGCTGCGGCTGGCCGACGGTCGCGAGATTCTGGACGGTACGTCTGGCCTCTGGTGCGTCAACGTCGGCCATGGTCGCGCCGAGCTGGCCGATGCGGCGGCCGAGCAAATGCGGCGCCTGGCGTTCGCCCACACGTCGAGCGGGTTTTCCCACCAGCCGGCCATCGAGTTGGCGGCACGGTTAGCAACTCTAACCCCCGACGACCTCACCGCAGCCTACTTCACGTCAGGCGGGGCAGAAGCCAACGAGACCGCATTCAAGTTCGCGCGCTACTACTGGCGGTTGCAGGACAAGCCCACGAAATCGCTGGTGCTCTCGCACGCACGCGGCTATCACGGCCTTACCCATGGGGCAGGGTCGGCAACCGGGCTCACCGAATACCACGGCGTATTTGGCGACCTTGCCGAGGGTTTCGACAAGGTGCCGCCTCCGTACCCCTATCGCTGGGACGAGTACGGTCCCGCCGACATCGACGAAGACGGCATGGCCCGTGCGGACGCGGTGGCGCGGCGAATCGAGGAGCTTGGGCCGGAGAGTGTGGCCGCCGTGATCATGGAACCCGTGCTCGGCACCGGCGGCGTGATCGTGCCGCCGGACGGCTATTTGCGCGCCGTGCGAGAGGTCTGCGATCAATACGACGTGCTCATGATCGCGGACGAGGTGATCACGGGCTTCGGGCGCACGGGCACATGGTTCCGCTCGGAGCACGAGGACGTAGTACCCGACATGATGACCTTCGCCAAGGGCGTCACCAGCGGCTATCTGCCCCTGGGCGGCGTGATGCTGCGAGAGCACCTGCGGGACGCCATGCGCGAGGCCCCGGGCGATCCGCCCCTCATGCACGTGTTCACCTATTCGGGACACCCCGTGCCGTGCGCCGTGGCGCTGGCGAACCTGGCAATCCTGGAGGACGAGGGCATCGTCGCCGGCGTCGCCGCCAAGGGCCGCCGCTTACGCCAGCGCCTGGACGAGTTGCACGACCTTCCCGAGGTCGGCGACATCCGTTCGGCGGGCCTCATGTCCGGGGTGGAGCTGGTGCGCGACCAGGACACGAGGGAGCCCTACCACGTCAGCGAGCGGCCGACCGCCGTGGCGGCGGAGGCGCTGGAGCGCGGGCTGGCCACGCGCGCTCTTCTGGGCGGAACTATGCAGCTGGCCCCGCCCCTGATCATTAGCGACGAGGAGATCGACCGTGCGGTGGGAATCCTGGCGGAGTCCATCATCGCCACGCGCTGACCGGGGACAGCGCCTACGATTCGAGCCATGAATCCAAGTTGCCTGGCGCATGTGCTGAACGACGACGAACGAGCCCGCTTCGACGCCGAGGGCTACCTGGTAGTCGAAGGCGCGCTGAGCGACGCGGAGGTCACGGCGCTCAACGCGGTGCTCGATCGGTTGCGGGATGCCAACCGGCTGGCATCGCCCGAACGCTACGCCGGCATCGACCAGCGCGTGCTGCACCTTGGATTCATCACGCTCGATCGGGCGTTCATGGATCTGATCGACCATCCCCGTCTGTTCCCCAAGGTCTGGGGAATCTTGGGGCCCAACATCTATCTCTACAGCACGCATCTCATCATCACGCCGCCGCAGGCCGACGAGTTCGACCCCGCGCGGGACACGCTCAACTGGCACCAGGATTCGAGCTGGATGGGCCGGGACATGCCGGAGCTCGCCGTGCCGGCGCGCCTGTCGGTGAAGGTGGCGTACCTGCTCACCGATCACTCGCAGCCCGGCAGCGCCAACCTGTGGGTGCTGCCCGGGGCCCACACTCGGTCCTCGATCGACATCCCGCCGGACGGACAGGGCCAGCCGCCCGGCGCCATCCCCGTCTGCGCGCCCGCCGGCAGCGCGGTCATTTTCGACCGGCGGCTCTGGCACGACGGCAGCCCCAACGCCGCGCCGTGGTCGCGTCGAGCGCTGTTCTACGGCTATGGCTATCGCTGGATTCGACGGCGCGACAAGGATGCAATGCCGGTTCCGCCCGACCAGCTCGCGGACGCGGGCCCGATCCGCCGGCAACTGCTGGACTACCCCAGTGAGGGTCACGAGCCGCTGCAGTTCATCGGCGGTGAGTCGCCGCTGCGGGACTGGTTGCAGCGGCACGGTCAGCTTGCCTAGGGTTGATACAGGCCCATGTGGACGCTCGGGCGTCTGCGCCGAATCTGCACATGGCCTGCATGGCTGGCGCATGCGCCCGACCTACGCTGACACGCTGAGGGTCGCGCTGACGTGGCTCGATTCGACCGGTCCGATTGGAGTGTCGTGATGCGCGGAGGACTTGTGCGGTGGCTGGTCGCTATCGCCCTGCTTGGCGTCGCCATCGCCGGCGTGGCCTACCTGTTTGTCTTCATTTCCGGCGGCGCCGGCGAAGCCAGTGAGCCCATAAGCGCGCCTCAACTGGCCTTGCCCACGGCAACCGCGACCGCCGAGCCGCCCGCCCCGACGGCGACCGCGGCTCCCACGCCAACCGCGACGGAGGCCCCAACCGTCGCTGCGACGGCAGCCCCTCAGCCGACGGCGACCGCTGCCCCCGAACCTACCGCGACCGAGGCGCCGACGCCTGCCGCGACCGAAGCCCCCGCGCCGACGGCAACGCCGGAGGCCACGCCAACCGCAGCCGCCGCTGAAGCACCCTCGGGTGACGCCCCGACGGCGGCCGTGCTCTATCGCATCGTGCCGGAGGAGTCGGAGGTCCGGTTCGAGATCGACGAGATCCTGCGCGGTGCGCCCACGCTCGTAGTCGGCACGACCAATCAGGTGGCCGGCGACTTCATCATCGACTTCGCCGACCTTGGCGCCTCGCAGCTAGGCGCGATTCGGATCAACGTGCGGACGCTGCGCACCGACGAGGAGCGGCGCGACCGGGCCATCCGCTCGCGGATTCTCGAATCGGCAAGCGATCAGTACGAGTTCACCACGCTCGAGCCCGTGCGCCTCGAAGGACTCCCCGAAACGATAGAGATTGGCCAGCCGGCGACGTTTCAAATCGTCACCAACCTGACAATCCGCGACATCACGCGCGAGGTCACCTTCGACGCCGAGCTGACCGTGGTGGCCCCAGACCGCGTCGAAGGCACGGCGGTGACCACCATCCTGCGTGGCGACTACAACCTGACCATTCCCAACGTGCCGTTCGTGGCCTCGGTGGACGAGGACGTGTTACTCGGCATCAGCTTCGTCGCAGTCGCCGTTCCCCAATAGCGGCGGCGCCGGCCCGGCATCGCGCAAGTAGAATCCGCGCATGCTTGCCAAGGTGCATAGCTGTGCACTGGTGGGACTTGACGGCGTGCTCGTCGACGTCGAGGTCGACGTCGCCCAGGGCCTGCCCGCCTACACCATCGTCGGCCTGCCCGACGCCGCCGTGCAGGAGGCGCGGGAACGCACGCGCGCGGCGATTCGCAACAGCGGCGCGGTGTTCCCGAACCGCCGCCTCACGGTCAACCTGGCGCCGGCGGACGTGCGCAAGGTCGGGCCAGTGCACGATCTGTCCATCGCCGCCGCCATCCTGGCCGCCACCGGACAGCTGGGCGATTTCACTGAGAACCGCGCGGTCTTTCTGGGCGAGCTGTCGCTCGACGGCGCCCTGCGGCATACCGACGGGATTCTGCCGATGGTGGCCGAGGCGCGGACGGAGGGCATGGAACGCGCCTTCGTTCCGTCCATGAACGGGGCCGAGGCAGCCGTCGTGAGCGGCATCGAGGTGCTGCCGGTGAACTCGCTGCAGCAGCTCATCGCACACTTCATGGGCTTGATCCGGATCGAGCCGCTGCCGGCCACCCAAACGACCGTCGATCGCTCCAGCTACCCGGTCGATCTCGCCGACGTGCGCGGGCAGGCCCACGTGAAGCGGGCGCTGGAGATCGCCGCGGCCGGCGCGCACAACGTGTTGATGATCGGCCCGCCCGGCGCCGGCAAGACCCTGCTGGCGCGCTGCGTGCCGTCGATCCTGCCGCCGCTCGAGCTGGAAGAGGCCATCGACGTCACCAAGATCTACAGCGTGGCCGGCCTGATCCCGCAGCGGACGTCGCTGATCGCCGAGCGACCGTTCCGCGCACCGCACCACACCGTGTCGCATGTGGGCCTGGTCGGCGGCGGCGTGAGCCCGCAACCGGGCGAGATCAGCCTCGCCCACCGGGGCGTGCTCTTTCTGGATGAGTTTCCCGAGTTCAGCCGGCAGTCGCTCGAAGCTTTGCGTCAGCCGCTGGAGGACGGCACCGTCAGCGTCGTGCGTGCCAACTACTCCGTCACGCTGCCCGCTCGCCTCATGCTGGTGGCGGCCATGAACCCGTCGCCCGGCGGCTATGCCGAAGGCGACGGCGACTCGACGGTGACCGACGCCGCGCGGCGCTATCGACGGCGCATCTCGGGACCATTGCTGGACCGCATCGACGTGTATGTCGATGTGCCGCAGATTCCGTATGAGGACATGGCGGGAGGCGACCGCGGCGAATCGTCCGAAGCCGTCCGTGAGCGCGTCGAGGCTTGTCGCGACATTCAGGCGGAGCGCCTCAACCCTCACGATCTGCGGGTGAATGCCGAGATCACCGCGCGCCTCGTGCCGGAGCTATGCGTGGTCGACAAGCGTGCCGAGGCGCTGCTGCGCGGCGCGCACGACCGGATGGGCCTCAGCGGACGCGGGCATCACCGCACGCTGAAGCTATCCCGCACCATCGCCGACCTGGACGGCGCGGAGGTGATCGGCGCGGCCCACGTGGCCGAGGCGCTGCAATACCGCGCCCGCCTCGACGACGTGTAGCCTGCGTCGGCGATGACCATGATTCTGTTTGCGGTGAGCCCGCTCCGCCTGTGGTGCGCCTGTCTCCGTTCGTGGCGAGCCTGTCTCCGTTCGTGGTGAGCCTGTCGAACCACGCCCTTCGACTTCGCTCAGGGCGAACGGAGTAGGCGGCGCCAAATCTCCAACAGGCTCTCAGGTCGCCTAGCCCCCCACCACCTCCCGCAGGACGTCCTTCCGCAGCTTGCAGATCATGGTGTAGGCCGGGTCGAACATATTCCCCAGGTCGTATTCGACCATGCGACCGAGCAGCAGGTGCGCCTCGCGCGTCGTGAGGCCGTAGTCCGCCTCGAGCCAGCGCACCATCTCGGACGTGGCGTGTTGCACGGCCTGGTCGAGCGGTCGCAAGTTTCCGGCCGTCATGATGTGGGTATCGTTCTCGAAGCGCGGCCACTCGATGGTCTTGTCCTTGATCAGATCGAGCGTGAAGGTCACGTCCATCGGCACCTCAACGCCGGTGCCGTCCATCTCGCCGTCCCCCTGCAAGGCGTGACCGTCCCCGGTGTGGAACAGCCCGCCCGGCGCGAACACCGGAAAGTACATCCGCAACCCCTCGACCACGCCGTTGTAATCCATATTGCCGCCGAAGGGACCGGAGGTGGCGGTGGAGATGTGCTGCCGTCCCGGCGGCGCCACCGCCACGCATCCGACCATGGTCCGCAGCGGCAGCGCCACGTCGTGAATGCGGTTCCGCGCCGGCGTGGGCTCTCCCGCCGGCGCACGCTCGGGCGGCTGAAGCCGGATGGTGCCTGCCTCGAGATCGATGTCCCAGAAGGATCGGTCGGCCTCGTCCTCGAACGGCGGCACATCGTCGAACTCAAGCACGTTGGCCGCCAGCGCCGACGAGCTGAAGCCCCACGATCGCGTGATGCGCACCCGGTCGAGCGTGACGACCAGCGTGTCGCCCGGCTCCGCGCCGGCAACCGCGAACGGCCCCGATTGCGGGTTCCCTCGATTGGCGACGGTGTTCCCGTGCCGGTCGCCGCCCCGCGCGTCCACCGTGCTCGTGCGCACGCTGTCACCGGGCTGCACCGTCAGCGGCGGCTCGTGCCAGCCAAAGGTGTTGTGATACGTCGTAGGCTCGAACTCGTGATGCGCCATGGGTTAATCTCCCGTCCGGTCGTGGCATAGCTATAGCACGCGCCAGCCAAGCGTCCTTCCAGCCCCGATCCCAATGTCACCGATAGACTGCGACAGCCTCACCACGTGGCCGGGTGATGAGGTGGACGCGAGGGGCGCGTCGTCCCTTCGGCATTCCGGCGAACAGCCTGCCCCGTACTAGATACGGGGCCGGAATCCAGTCCGGTCGATCCTGGCGGCGGGGCATCGACCCTGGACCCCGGCCTCCGCCGGGGTGACGGGGAAACGCCGGTGAATTCGCTGGGTCGCGTAAACCGCCGCGACAGCCTGAACTCCCTTGACGGACAACACCGCAACTCTGAACCGGACGACACACCCCTTGTCATTCCGAGCCGCAGGCGAGGAATCTAAGGAGCTGGGGAGAAGGCACAACGCCTGTCGACTCCTTACGGCCGCCCACCTTCGCCGGCCGTTGCACATCGTTTGTGAACTTGGGGAATCCAGGCCCGACCAAGCTGGCGCGCTGGAATCCGAGGCAGGGGCGGGTTTGAAACCCGCCCTTACGGTCGGTTGGAATAGGGTCGCGCCGCGACGTTCCAGATGGGGCTAGTCAGCCGTCCCGCCGAGATCGATCGGCCGCTATTGATCCCGCTCGTGCCGAAAGCGCCGGAACAACCCGTCGATGTCCACGTCGTCCGGACCGCCGTCGTGCGCGACGAACCGCGCGCCCAGCGTGAATGACTCGCCGGGCTCCAGCGTCATGGCCGCGTGCCGCCACGGTCCCACATAGATCGGGCCGTAGTCGCGCGTGAACCAGGGCGTGTCGGCCACCTCGGGATAAGGAAAGATGGCGACGCCGGCGACGTGGTCGTGTGTCACCGGACCGGAGTAGTCCACCCAGTCCGCGTGGGTGTCGAACGTCGCGGCTTCGTTGCGGGCGCCGGTGGCGCTGAGGATTTCGCCGCCGTCCAGCACGTCGATCTGGTCCGCGATCCGCAGGGCCAGGCCGGCGTCCTTGTCCTGGCCAAACTCCACCAAGTGCCCCGGCGCGGTGAGCGTGGAGACCACGTCCACGGCCACGTGACCGGCCCACAGGCGCACGCCGGTGCGGCGCCGCTCGCCCAGCACCAACCCGCCGTCGCCGTCGACCCACTCGATGCGCTGGTCGAAGTTGACGCCGTCCAGTGAGACATCAGTGCGGGTGTCGCGCACCTGAATCTTGGACGGAGGACATAGGCCCAGCGTCTCGGGCGCCCAAAAGTTGAGTCCGTTGACCTTTGAGTGCGCCACCCAGATGGAGAGATGATGCGGGTGGTCCGCCGGCCCGGCCTGCGTGACCACGTGGCCCTGCGCGGTGCGCACCGGAAACACGTAGGGCCGGTAGAGCCCCTGCTGCACCGCCGCCAGGTAACGTCCGTCGGCAAACACCTTCAGCTGGGCCTGGCGCTCGAATACCTCGTACTTGGTCATGTCCCTTCCGATCGCGACAGGGGATCGCCAGGCAGTCTACGCAAGCGACCGATAACGGTGGCCGGTCGCGTGATTAGCGAGTCCGGATGCGCGACGGTTCGACACGCTCGCCACAAGCTGACGGCGACTTCGCCCACGCAACGTCGACGCACCATGCCGACAATGCTTCCCAGCCGCCTATAGTTCGCTCAGGCGGGACTGTCGACGGTCCGCCGGTGACCGAGGCCGGGTGCGTTCGTGGCGGCACGAATCGGAGAGACGGTGAGGGCGGTGTTGGGCACGGGGGCGGCCGGCCCGCTCACGGGGGAGGCGAGGGCCAACTTCCGGCGAGATCTCGCCTTTCAGCTGCTCACTGGCGTGTTCCTGGGAGTGGTGCTCAACTTCTTTCCGGTGGTGGCTCGCCGTCTCGGCGCCGGCGAGTTTCTCCTCGCGCTGCTCACAGCGGGCACCTATCTGGGGGCGCTGGTGAGTCTGGGCGCGCCATACGTGCTGCGCACGCTGCAGCCGGCGCGCCGTATCGCACTGATCTGGGCGGTCGGACGGGCGCTGTGGATCGCGGCGCTGTTTGTGACGGCGCCCACATGGTTCGCAATCATCGCGCTCGGCTACTTCCTCCTCTCGGGTCTCCCGCGGCCAGGCGTCACCTGGCTCATGCAAGGGGCCTATCCCGCCCCGCTACGCGGACGCCTCCTGGCCGCCGCGCGCATGGCCATGGCCGTCGCGGCGCTGATCACCGCTCCGATCGCCGGCCTGCTGCTCGACGTCGTTGGCCACGGTCCGATCCTCGCCGGTGCATCCGTCGTCGGCGTGCTCGCCACGGCGGCTTTCGCCGGCATCAAATCCTCGGACCCCCGCCCGTTTCGACGGCGGAACCCCTGGGTGCTCGCGCGCGGGGCCTTTGCCACGCCGTCCTTCCGCGGATTCGTGGGCGCCTGGAACACGATGGGCTTCGGGATCGCCGTGATGATGCCTGCGGTTCCGATCGTGCTGGTGGATCATTTGCACGCCAGCTTCGGCACAGTGGGCGTGCTCTCGCTGCTCGCCGGTGTCGCGCAGGCGGTCTGCTTCCCCCTGTGGGGTCGGCTGATCGACCGGCGCACGGGGCCGTTCGGCGCCGCGCTGGCCATATGCGTTCAATTAGCGTCGCCGGTCATATTCCTCGTCGCCATGGCCACGACTCAGGTGGGAGTCCTCGCCGCGGCCTATCTGGCGATGGGCGTTGCCGGCGCGGGATTCGTCCTGGGATCGCAGACGACCCTGATGTCGCTGGCGCGCCCCGAGGACACGCCGCCGCTGGCCACGACCTTCAATGCTTCCGCCGGGCTCTTTGGCGTCGCGGGCCCGTTTGCCGGCGGTCTCCTGCTCATTGCGGGCGGGCCGAATCTCGCGCTCTCCGTCGCCGCCGCGCTCACATTTGCCGGGGCCGTTCTGATGCTCCGCGTCGCGCGCTCGTTT
The DNA here is from genome assembly GCA_022821905.1 of Chloroflexota bacterium. Lineage (GTDB taxonomy): Bacteria > Chloroflexota > UBA11872 > UBA11872 > UBA11872 > JAJECS01. The sequence continues at coordinate 377,921 of JAJECS010000024.1, forward strand.
CGGCCCGCCGATGCCCTAGCGTAGGGACCATCGGGACATCCGACCGCGGCTCCCCCTTTGGCGCCAGCAACCCAATGCAGTCCAGATCGACAACCGCCCCCGCAACGCGTTCAACCAGCACGTCGAAGACCGACCAGCCCGCCGTGCCTTCGGGCAGGACCCGCGTCGTGAGCACGACGATGCGGGAGAGCACGTCGGCCATGGCGAGGCGGTAGTCGGTGAGGCACTGCTCGGCGCTGTAGCCGGTCACGCCGCCTCGCGTCAGCGCCTGCCGATAGGCGTGCAGAACGTCTGTCTCCAGCGCGCGGCGCGTGTCGCGGTCCGTTGCCGACAGCAGGAAGTAGGCCACGTCCACCGGGCCAGGCCCGCGGAGCATCACCTGCCAGTCGACGAGTGCCGCCGGCGCTCCGGCGCCGTCCGCCTCGAACATCACGTTGTCGGGGCGGAAGTCCCCGTGCAGCAGGGTGGGAGGCGCCTGGGACAGGGCGAGGCGGACGGTGTCGAGGCCGTCGATCAGCGCCGGACCGACGCGGTTGCACAGGTTGGGAACGTGGTCGCGATACCGTTCCACGAACTCCGGCCAGGCCTCGCGGCAAATCGCGTGACGCGTGGCGGTCAGGTGGTCGAAGTCAGGGATCCAGTCCAGCGCGGCGAGCGCCGGGCTGTCCCACCACGCGGCGTGCATCCCGGCCACGCCGGCGACGGCGGCCTGGACCTGCCCCACGGAGCACCCGACCGACGGATCGCCGGCGCGGGCCGGGGCGAGGTCTTCCAGCAGCAGGACGTAGCGCTCGCCGTCTTGGGCGGCGAAGTGCAGCGTCGCGGTGGGCACGCCCGCCTGATCGGCCAGTTCGCGGTAGAAGCGAATCTCACGCGCGGCCGCGCCGATGCGCCGGATCAGCTCTCGCGTGACGGCGTTGGGGCTATGCAGCTTGACGATGAAGCTGGGCGGGGCACCGTCCGCCTCGCCGTCGTAGGTCGCGCGCAGACGCCGCAACTGCCCGGCGAATCCCTGGCTGCCGCCAAGCGACTCGACCTGCACGGCTGAGACCGATCCATCAGTGAGCACCCCGCTCGACCACAGCGCGCACGTGAGCCAGGCCGCGTCGATGGCCGATGCGTCGGCGGGTACCTCGGTCATCGCGATGCCTCATCGTGGGCGCTCTGAGAAGCGCTGCGCACCTAAAGTCGCTCCCGTCTACGGCTGGTTGGCCGGAGGGTAATACGTCGGGCAGATCCGTCATTCCCGCGGAGGCGGGAATCCACGCTCAATTCGCTCGCGAGTCAACTGAGGTCGCTGCGGACGAATACACTCCGGTCGCGCCCTCCGATCGCGCGACACGCAAGGCCGCCCGCCATGACCAAACACGCATTCACCTACAGCCTGGTGGTCAATGAGGTCAGCGACGACCTCGACAAGTCCATGTCGTTTGCCCGGACACACGGAATGTCGGCCCTGGAGCTGGACACGGTGTGGGGCGTGCCAATCGAGACGGCAGACGCCAACGACCACGCGCGGGTGCGCGACGCCCTGCAAGGCGTGGGGCTGGAAGCGTGCATGGTGCTCTCACCCGCCTTCAAGGCCCTGCGGCTGGCGGACGCCGACCCCGACGACATCGAGTCGCTGCCCGGCTGGCGCGCGCATTTGGCCGAGCTCGAAGCGGCGATGGGTTTCGCCGCGGCCATCGGCTGTCCGCGGGTGCGGCTCTTCACGGGCCGGCGCGACGTGGGCGGCGACAACCCCAGCCCCCGTCTTGCCGACGGCGGCGGCCTGCCCGCCGCGCGCCTGGCCGCGATCCGGGCAATCTTGCTCGACGCCGCCCGTCGGGCCGAAGACCTGGGGCTCACCCTGTGCGTGGAGAACGTGCGCAGCTGTTTCGGCAACACCGGCGTCAACACGGCGGCGATTCTGGCGGCGGTCGACCACCCGAACGTGCGCGCCATCTGGGACCCGGCCAATGACTTTGTCTCCGGCGGCGACGACTTCCGCGCAGGCTTCGAAGCGGTCAAGCCCTGGATGGTCCACGTCCACGCCAAGGACGCCACCGAGGTCGATGCCGTCACAGGGCTCACGGCGTGGACGGCCATCGGCCAGGGTGACCTGGACTGGCCGGCGCAGATACGCGCCTTGATCGACGACGGCTACAGCGGCCACATCAGCCTGGAAACCCACTGGCATCCGGAAGGCCGCAGCCGGGCGCAGAACTCCCACGACTCGTTCATGGGCCTGCGCCAGGCGGTTCAGGCGGCGGCAGCCCTCGGTTCCGGCGAGGGGTGACCGGGAATTGCGTCGCACGCAAGTCCGATAACGTTGGATAATGGCCCCGGCGCGTCGCCGCAGTCCGGCGAACCCGACCGCGCGGAACGACCCGAGGGGGACATGGCCGAGGAACGCCAGCAAATCCTCATCCTGCATTCGAACAATCTCAACCTCACGGCATCGGTCGTGGCTTGGGCGCTGTTCGACGGTGCGCAGCCCATCGACGACCAGATGAAGACCGGCGACGCCGACGAACCGCCCTACGCCAGCGTGGTGGACGCCATGCGCGACGGCTGGCGCGTCATCCAGCTTCCCCAACCGCCCAACGAGCTCGATCCCGGTTACCTGGACCACGAATTCGTGCTGGAGAGGATGGTGCCCGCCCCATGACTACCGCCGCCCCGCCCGCCGAGACCGCCGCCCGACTGGATATGCACCAGATGGCCCAGTTCGTCATGGACGGTTTCATTGAGTTTGACGACCTGGTGCCGGAGGACCTCAACGCCGCGGTCCACGAGGAACAGCTCCGCGCGCCCACCGACGCCCGCTGGGAGCCCAAGATTCCCGACGCCTTCCTGGACACCTCGCCCGCCACGCAGGCCGTGCTCGAGCTGCCGCGCTTCAAGGCGATCCTGGCCAGCCTGCTCGGCCCGTCCTACATCCACGACCACTCGTACTTGCACATCACGCCCGCGGGCCAGCGAAGCGCCCAGTCCTGGCACGTCGATCACGACCGCGCCGGGCGGCGGCTCACGCGAGACGACTTCTACCGCTTCAACATTCTGATCGCCTACTTCACCCACGACGTGCCGCGCGAGATGGGGCCCACGCTGATCCTGCCCGGGTCGCACCTGCGCCAGGTGGGGCACGACATCGCGCGCTACCGCAACATCGCCGGACAGAAGCACCTCTCCGGTCCGGGCGGGCGCATCGCCTTCATCCACGACGCCGTCTGGCATTGCGCCCAACCGAACCTCACCGACCGGCCGCGCTTCATGTTCAAGGTGCGCTACCACCCCGCCGAGCCCCAGCGCGGACACTTCGACGCCACGGGCTGGGACAGCCTGGACATGTGGCGCCTGTTCCGCGACAACGTGAACCGTCACGCCTGGCAGGGCTCCGCCAGCGACCGCGTCGCCGCCCTGCGGGACGATTGGTGGCGCTACCTCTGCGGGGCCGAGGCCGAGAATGTAGCGGCGTAGCCGCCCAGGTCAACGCGTCGTGTGCCGCTCCCGCAGCCGCGCGACGACGTCAGCGGCAGGCTGAACCTCGCCCGCGGCAATCTGGCGGTCGCCGAGAGCCAGGATCTTCAGCAGGACCAGGGTCTGCTCACTGCTTGACGGCTTGATCTGCCTGGACCGCTTCACGGGCGACCTCCTTCTACACCAGATAGCGACCACATATAGATTTTCAACGAGCCCTTGCCGAGAACGGTCCTGTGCAGGCTCACGTCTCCAAGGCCTCACGAAAGGGATTGATCACTCGCAGGCCGTCGTAATCCTGGTCGGGGTTGAAGTCTTCGGAATACACCGCATCGCACCCGGCGGCGCGCGCCGCGGCGAGGATCGCGCCGTCCCAATAGGACAGCTGAAACCGTTGGCTGATGGCAACGGCGGCACGAAACACCTGTAAGGTCATGGGCTGAATCGGAAGCGTGAGAACAGACTCCAGAAACTGCATCGCCTGTCCGTGAGTCAGCCACCCTGGCCGCGTCGGCCGCGTGGCCTGATGATAGAACTCTTGCAGCACCTGCACCGACACGGCAAGGTCAGGCTGGGTCAGGAGTTGTCGCGCCCGACGGTGCTTGTCAGGCTCGATGATCGCTCGGCTCGCCGCGTAGATCAGCACGTTGGTGTCGACGAGGCGCACAACGATTACTCGCCCGTCTGCGCCGACCGCTCCGCCGCTGATTCGGCGATCTCCGCTCTGGCCCGAGCTCGGTCGTACAGCTCCTCCCGCGGCAAGTTGTGCCGCGGGTCCAGGCCCACGCCTCGTTTGTCGAAGTCGGCAAATACCTCGCGAAGCTGGCGGCGCCGGAGCTGCAGCGGCGCCTCGGCTTCTACGCCTATATCCGGACCGGCGCTTGGCGGGGCGCTCTCGCCGCCCGCCTCCAGGCTCCTGAGGAAGTTGCGCACCAGCGCCGAAACCGACGTGTCCAGCTCCGCCGCGCGGATGCGGGCGCGCCGGTAGGTGCCTTCGTCCACGGAGACGGTGATGTTCTTCATCGTCACAGTTTCACATATTCTGTGATTCACAGCACGGCGGCCCACGTCCTCAATCGGACCACCCGCTGAACTTCGGGCTCCCCGCCCCAACGGCGCAATCGCACAGATCGGTGTCGACGAAGGTCAGCAGTTGGGAAGTCCCGCCGCGCGCGACGCTTCAATCGTGTGCAAGTGCTCGTCCCAATCGGGTTCCGTACCGGCATTGCGGCGGGTGTCGCACTCGTCGAAGAACCTCCGAAGGTCCTCCGGGGATTTGAACGGTCCCGCCCGTTGTACAGACCGGTCGCGGTCGTCCTCAGGGATGCTCGACTGAACTCTGGACATCGGGACTCTCGGCCTGCGGCTAGCAGGGTGTACGCGCGATACACATTACTTGCCCGTTCGACCAGGTGTGCCCGGCATCCCACGTCGCTAGGGTTGCCTCATGAGTGACGAACTGCCCGCCGACCTGACGTTTCGGCCGGTTGAGGTCTCGACGTGGGCAGATTTCGAGCGGCTGTTCGAGTCGCGGGGCGGGCCGTCGTATTGCTGGTGCATGCCGTATCGGGCGACGGCCGAAGAGAACCGGCGGCTCGATAGAACAACTCGGAAAGAAGGGATGCGGGCGCGGGTGACGGCGGGCGTGCCGGTGGGAATCCTGGCCTACGCCGGCGGCGAGCCCGTCGGCTGGTGCTCGATCGCGCCGCGCCCCACGTTCCCCCGGCCCAAGACATCGGCGGTCCCGGGCGCCGCCAACGCCGACGATCCGTCGGTCTGGTCGCTCACGTGCTTCTACGTGCCGCGGCGGTTGCGCGGATTCGGCCTGGCGCCGCGCCTGCTGCGGGCCGCCCTGGACTATGCCCGCGAGCAGGGCGCGGCGGCGGTGGAGGCCTATCCCGTTGATCCCGACTCGCCGAGCTACCGCTTTGGCGGGCTGCGGCCGATGTTCCAAGCCGCGGGCGCGCGCGAGCTGGGACCTCTGGGGCGCCGTCGGCACGTGGTGCGGATCGATTTCACGGGCGAATCTCCCTCACCCCGACCCTCTCCCGCGGTGGGGAGAGGGGGTTCCGACGACCCGCTCGACTGAGGCCCGACTACCCACGGTGAGAGGGCGGCCCGGGCCACCGGACTCTTGCCCGCGGTGCCATGGAGCCGGGTTCGGTCCCTTCTCCCCTGGTGGGAGAAGGTGCGGATGAGGGGGAATCACGCCGAGACTCATGTGACCATCCTCGTATGCGAGCCTATCCGCCGATATGGGATATCTCGTAGCGGCCGTGGCGCTGGCGGTGTCGTTTGGGCTGATTCAGCGTGCGGCCCAGCGGCGGCGCGGGCACTACTTCTATGTGACCGGCACAAACTACGCCGTCGCCGCGCTCGTGGCGCTGGCGTGGGTGGCTGTACGGAGCGACTGGCAGGCGTCGGCGCTGACCTATTGGGTGGGTGCGCTCAACGGCGTGGGATTCGCCGTGCTCATCATCTTGCAGTACTTCATGCTTGGTCAGCGTGGGGTGGGCGTCACCTTTGCTCTCGGTTCGCTGGCACTGCTGGCGCCGATCACGGTTTCTCTGGTGGTGTTTGGCGAGCCCGCCGACCTCGTCACGCTCGTCGGCATCGCCCTGCTCGTGGTCGCGGCGCCGCTAATCGCCTACCGCCGCATGCCCATGCTGCCGGCGGTGCGGGTGGGCCTCTATTGGGCCGTGGTCGCCGGCCTGCTGGGATTCACCGCCGGCACGCTGATCTCGTGGAAGGTCATCAACGAGGTCACGCCCGCCGCCGATCGCGGAGCGTTCGTGCTGGCAACGTTTGCCGGCGCGACCGTGATCGCGGGACTAACGCTCGCCATCCGGCGCTGGAGCGAGGGTCCGGGTCCGCCGGTGCGTCGGGAGGGCCACGCCGGTGCGCTGGCGTGGATCCCGCTGCCGGTCGTGATGGGCGTGGGCCTGGGTCTGTGCAACGTGGTGCAGCTGTGGCTGTTCCTGGCCGCGCTGCGCGAGGTGCCGGGGGCGGTGGCCTTTCCGGTGCACAGTGCGGGCACGGTGCTCCTCATCACCCTGGCCGGCTGGATCGTCTGGCGCGAGCGACACGGGCCGGTCACGTTGGTCGGCATCGCGGCGGCGCTGGCTGGGTTGGTGCTGGTCAATCTGTGAGCCGCCCGGACCCCTCACCCCAACCCTTGTATGTGCCAGGGCGGGTATGTTCCGAGGACTCTCGGAATGTCCGAGGGCATAGCCCGGGCCGGGACAGACCGATTGACCCTGGGGCCCTTGCGAGCCCGTGGGAGAGCGGGGTCGTCCCGGCCCAGAGCGCTGG